>JAWKHI010000017.1:0-125803 GCA_041394885.1 Bryobacteraceae bacterium
GGACGCGAGCCCACGCGTTCGATCGCATCGGCCGACCCTGGCTGGCCGCCGTCGAAGTGGGTGGCCGCGGTGGCCGCGAGATGGCCACCGGCAGAGAATCCCCAGATGCCGATCCGGTCCGGCTGGACACCCCATTCGGCCGCGCGTGAGCGCACGATCCGAATCGCCCGCTGCGCGTCGCCGAGTTCGATGGGGTGATGGTAGACCGGACCGAGCCGATACTTCAGCACGAACGCCGTGATGCCGAGCGAGTTCAACCAGCGCGCCACCTGATCGCCTTCGTGGTCAATGGCCAGATTGCGGTATCCGCCGCCGGGGCAGACAACCACGGCAGTTCCGGTGGCTGCCGCGGCCGGACGGTAGATGGATAAAGTGGGCTTGTCGGCATCGGCCGTGCCCTTGGCGCCGGGCGCTCCGCCGGGCCACAGCAGCTCGACTTTGGGGGGCTGGCCGCCTCTTTGTGCGAACGATGGGGGCGCGAGAAACGTGGGTGCGCACAGCGAAACCGCGACTACGGACGCGGCAGCCGGTGCGAATCTACTCCACCCGGTAGTTGGGTGCTTCTTTGGTGATGATGACGTCGTGAACATGGCTCTCCCTCAGGGCGGCCACGGTCACACGGAGGAACTTGGCGCGCTGCTGGAAGTCCGGAACCGTGCCGCAACCGCAATAACCCATGCCGGCGCGCAGCCCGCCGACGAGTTGAAAGACGAGATCGGAAAGCATCCCTTTGTAGGGGACGCGGCCTTCGATTCCTTCCGGCACGAGTTTGGAGGCGGCCACGCCGGCTTGCCCGTAGCGCTCCCCGGAGCCTTGGCTCATGGCACCCAAAGATCCCATGCCGCGATAGCTTTTGAAAGTCCGGCCTTGGTACAGGATCGTCTCACCGGGGCTCTCGTCGGTGCCGGCAAACAGGCTGCCGATCATGACGCAATCGGCGCCGGCGGCAATCGCCTTGGAAACATCGCCGGAATACTTGATGCCACCGTCCGCAATCAGGGGAACACCGGCGGGCCGGGCGGCCTTGGAGGATTCGGCGATGGCGGTGATCTGGGGGATACCCGCGCCCGACACCACGCGCGTGGTGCAGATGGAACCGGGCCCGATGCCGACCTTGATACCATCGACTCCGAGCGCAATGAGGTCCCGGGCACCTTCGTACGTGCCGACGTTACCGGCCACCAACTGGACATCGGGAAGCGCCCGCTTTACGGCGACCACTGCTTCCATGACGCGCTCGCTGTGGCCATGGGCGGTGTCGATGACGATGGCGTCCACCTTCTTCTTCACCAGTTCCTGCGCGCGTTCGAGAAAATCTCCGGTGGCGCCGATGGCGGCGCCGGCGCGAAGGCGGCCTTGATCGTCCTTGGCAGCGTTAGGATATTTCAGCTTCTTCTGGATGTCTTTGACGGTAATCAGACCCTTGAGCATGTAGGCGTCGTCGACCACGAGGAGCTTTTCCACGCGGTGCTGGTGCAGGATCTGTTCGGCCTGTTGGAGGGTGGTGCCGACGGGGACGGTGATGAGGTCATCCTTAGTCATCACGTCCGCTACGGGCAGATCATACCGGGTCTCGAAGCGCAGATCCCGATTGGTGAGGATGCCGACGAGTTTTCCGGCTTTATCGGTGACGGGGACGCCGGAAATCCGAAAGCGGCGCATGACGTCGAGGGCTTCGGCGATCCGTTGGTCCGGGTAGATGGTTACCGGGTCCACGATCATGCCTGCTTCGGAGCGCTTCACGCGGTCCACTTCCTCGGCTTGGCGGTCGATCGACATGTTGCGGTGGATGATGCCGATTCCGCCTTCGCGCGCCAGTGCGATTGCCAAGTGAGACTCGGTCACCGTATCCATGGCCGAACTGGTGACCGGTATGTTCAGCGCGATCTTGCGGGTGAACCAGGTGCGGGTGTCGGCTTCGCCAGGCAGGATTGCACTGCGGGAGGGGACCAGGACGACGTCGTCGAAAGTAAGACCTTCAGGAACCGTATCCGGGATCATCGTAGTAGAGGTCAGGATAGCATGGGCGGGCCATAGCGCCGCACCGTGGGGAGAGCAATTGGACTGTTGGTGCGGATGAGAGGACTTGAACCTCCACTCCCTTTCGGGAACCAGATCCTAAGTCTGGCGCGTCTGCCAGTTTCGCCACATCCGCTCCTCAGGTTCGCCTCAATCATAGCATTTCGCGCCCACCCGCAAGCTGCCGGCCAACGCTTTCCGGGTGCGTGCCGTGAGCCGGAAAAGGGTATCACTTTTTTTTTTCAGCGATCGTTGATTCCCGGACAAAAGTGATATATATTCGCGTCATCGTCTATTGCGAGGAAAAATGCTCCCGAATAACGCCCGATCTTCCGTTGTAGCACTCCTGTTCGCGGCCACCTTCCTGCCCGCGATCGAGGCCCAGACGCCCACGCTAGCCGCCGACAGACCCGTTGTCCATGGCGCGACGTTTCTCGATGCCATTTCCCCGGGGGGATGGGTGACCATCCGTGGGGCCAACTTTACGACAGTGACCCGAATTTGGGCAGGAGCCGATTTCAACGGCAACCGCCTCCCGGAATCGCTAGAGGGCGTTAGCGTGAAGATCAACGGTAGCGCCGCCTACATTTACTTCGTGAGCCCGACGCAATTGAACGTTCTTGCGCCGGATGACGCCGGCTCTGGCCTGGTGGACATCGAGGTCACCACGCCGGGTGGAACGGCACGCACCCGCGGCCGGGTCCAACCGGTGGCGCCGGGCTTTTTCACGTTCGAACCTATGAACCGGATGTACGCGGCGGTGGTCCATCCCGATGGAACGCTCGCTGGTCCGGCGAACCTTTACAACGGGGCCGTTACGGTCCGGCCGCTCGTGCGCGGCGGCCGCGCGCTCGCGTTCGGATCGGGTTTCGGCGGCACCACGCCCGCGCTGCCTGCCGGATTGATCGTGGCTGGCCCGGCTCCGCTCTCGGCTCCTCCCGCGGTGACGCTGGGACGGCGGCCGGTCACACTCGAATTCGCGGGGCGGACCGGCTCCGGGCTGGACCAGTTCAATATGTTTCTTCCAGACGTCGAAGCCGGCGATCAACCGTTCGCGGCCCAATCGGGTGGAGTGAGCTCGCAGCCCAACCTCTACCTCTGCATCGCCGCGAACGCGCCGGCGAGCCTGGGCATTTCGCGCGACGCGGTGGCCGTTGCCGCGGCTGTGGGCGGGGGCGCGCAGAGTGAAGACGTACACATAGCAAGTTCCGGCGAGCCATTGGGTTACGTGACAAATATTGAAGCATCGCCTCAGCCGGCTTGGCTGAGTGTGACCAAGGGGGGTACGACGCCGTCTCCGATCACGATCACCGCCAATCCGGCCGGCCTGGCTCCCGGCAGCTACACGGCGGTGGTGGTGGTCAGTTCCTGCGTCGCGTCGAACCCGCCGCGCCGGATCACGGTAACTTTCACGGTGACCGGTCCGGTAACGACGCCGGCCCTGAGCGTCAATCCCGCCAACCTGAGCTTCACCGCCGTTGCCGGCGCGCAGCCGGCTGCGCAGAATCTGAACGTGACCACCACTGGTGTGGCCCAGAGCTTCACCGTCACCCAATCAACGACGAGCGGAGGCAACTGGCTGACCGTTTCGCCGGTGACGGGCTCCACGCCGGCGACACTTTCGGTGGCGGCCAACACGACCGGTCTCGCGGCGGGATCCTACGATGGACAGGTCCGCATTGCCACCACCGGTGGGACACCGATCAACGTACCTGTGCGGCTGACCGTTACCGCGCCCACCGGCGGGGCCTCGGCGCCGAAGCTCCCCAAGTTGACTTCCGTTTCGCCCCGGTTCATACCGGCGGGGGGCATCGTCGACATGGAACTGACTGGCGAGAATCTGGACGATACCTACCGGGTGGATTTCCAATGGGGCAACGGCGTGGTCGTTGGCGCCCGGCAGGTGACCTCCACCAAGGTGATTGTACGAGTGGGTCTGACGCAGTCGGCGCTACCCGGCTATCGCAACGTCTCGGTGAGCACACCGGCGGGAGACTCCAACGCGGTGCAGTACGTGGTGGTGCCGGCCAGCGGCAATCCTCCGGCCGCCGACGGCCCCAAGCCGGCAACGATCACCGACGTGGCTGTGAGTTCGAGCGCCAATGCCGGCTCCGCCACCCAAAGCGTCCGGCTGCGGTTCACCGATCCTGACGGTGACATCCGTTGGAATGAACCGGCCAATCTGGTGTCGGGCCTGTTCGTGATGCCGCTTTCGCCCAACAACCGCGGCTGCTCGGATTTCTTCGGCGGCAACGTGTTCGAGCGTCCCGACCAAAAATCGGGTCAGATCGTAATCAGCAATACCTTCACATACGTGACCGAATTACGGAACGTGAACCTGGCCGTGTTCCTGCTGGATTCCAAGTTCAACGTGAGCAACGTGGTGGTTGTGAACGTGCCGTTCTATCACACCGACTGCGACCTGCGGCCGCAGGCCAATCGCTCACCGTCGATCTCCAACGTCCAAGCCAGTTCGGTGGCCAACCGGAATCAGGCGACACAGCAGGCCAGCCTCGATTTCACCGATCCCAACGGCGACATCCGGGCAGCCGGCTTTACCCGGCTGATCATCGTGCCGCGAGTGGGCGGCAACGTCTTCAACTGCGGCGACGTGTGGCGAGGAACTTTCCTCGACAAACCCGGGCTCACGTCCGGCCGCATCAGCCTCAGCGAGACGTTTAATTATGTGACGGAATTGCGGGGCGGTGTACCGCTGGAAGTGATTCTGGTGGACGCGGAGGGGAATCCCAGCCCACCGGTAAGCGTCACCGTCCCGAACTGGCACACCCTATGCGACATTACGGGCGGCTTCAAACCCTCCGGCACCGATGGGCCGAAGGTGATTGAAGCGACGCCTGGACCGGACCTGTCGCGTTTCCTGCCGGAATCGCAGCGGCGGTACCGCCGCACCGACATCCGGTAGTCCGAGCCATCCGGGCTACGTTTAGTAAAAGGGGCGGGCGGAAGTGGGACTCCACCCGCTCCTGCTCCATTTCCGCCTGACCGGCTGCGCCCGGAATCGGCGCGATCCCTCCAGGACTATTCCCTCGTCCTCCGCTAACGTCCGCCGCCTCGCCCGTCGATAGTACCCATTGGAGGCCGTTTGCCCAAGTCCCTAGCACCGTCATTCTCCGACTTTCTGTTCCTTGCCATTGTGGCTTGGCTGTTCCTGTTCGGGGAAGATAGCTGGAGCCGGCTTCTGCTGGATGGCGATACGGGTTGGCACATCCGCACCGGGGAATGGATCCTGGCACATGGCCAAGTGCCCAGTCACGACCTGTTTTCGTTTTCAAAAAATGGCGAACCGTGGTTTGCGTGGGAATGGGGCGCCGACATCATCTATGCGAAGCTGCACCAGTGGTGGGGACTGAAGGGAATCGTGGTGCTGGCGGCCGCACAGATCGGCCTTTTCGCCACCCTGATCGCCCGCCTGACACTGTGGAGCGGCGCCAACACGCTGATCACCATCGCGGCTACGATGCTCGCCGTGGGGGCCAGTTCGCTCCACTACCTCGCGCGTCCGCATCTGTTCACCTTGATGCTGCTGCCGATTTGCCTTTGGATCATCGAGGCGGACCGGCGCAAGCCGTCGCGCCGGGTGTGGGCCCTGGTTCCGATCACCATCGCATGGACCAACTTGCATGGCGGATTCCTGGCTCTGATCGCCTTCGCCGGCCTATTGGTGGCCGGAACCTTCGGCGAGGCGCTGTGGAGCCGCTGGCGCGGCGAGCCCGCCGATTGGGATCAGCCGCGCCGCTATGCGATCGTGCTTGTGCTGTGCGGTCTGGCGACCTTCGTCAATCCGTATGGCTACCACCTTCATTCCCATATCGCCGCGTACCTCAATTCGGATTGGATCCGTACCGTTGTCCAGGAATTTCAATCGCCGAGCTTCCGAGCCGAGAACCTCCTTCAGTATGAGATGCTGCTGCTGGCGGGTCTGCTGGCGGCGGCGTCCCAACTGGCGCGACGGCGTCTGGTGGGTCCGCTGTGGATTCTCTTCTGGGCGCATCAATCGCTAGGTTCGGTCCGTCACGTGACCGTCTTCGTCACCGTGGCGGCGCCGATTGTTGCGATGGAGGCAACTTGGCTTTGGCGCCGGGCGGTGGAGGGTGCATCGAAGAAAAGCGTGCAGGGTATTCTGGATTCCCTGGCCACCGATATGGGGCGCAATTTCCGGTGGACCAGCCCCTTGCCGGTCCTGTTCGTGGCCGGGCTGCTGCTGGTGGATGCCTTGCCCATTCGTTGGCCGCGCGATTTTCCGGCGCTGCTATTTCCGGTGAAACTGATCGAGAAGCATGAAGAGCGGATTCGCACGGCGCGGGTGCTCACCACAGACCAGTGGGGAGACTACCTGATCTATCGTTTCTATCCATCGCACCGGGTGTTTATCGACGGCCGCAGCGACTTCTACGGCCCAGTCCTCGGCAAGCAGTATGTCCGTGTCTCGAGTGGCCAGCATGACTGGCGGGAGATCTTGGACGAGCACGGGTTCGATTTGGCGATGATCCCGGTGGAGTGGTCGCTGGGGAGCCTGCTCAAGCAGCATCCGGACTGGAGACTGATCGAGGACGACGGGAAATGTCTGATGTTTGAAAGACGAATGGATGGCCCTGGCGAAGCCAAGCCGAGCACTGTTGCTCGAACCGAAGGAAAGTTTCCCGCCGTGGTGGGGTCTGGGGAGCCAGGGCCCGCGCCCGCGGACCAACATTTCGCGCGAGCCCTCAAAAAAAGGCTACCCCGCTAATGAAATCCCCAGCTTCATCCGAAAGTCCTAAGGGAGAACGTATCGCGATGAAACCCGAGACTGCTTCCACGCACGTGCCGCCGACCGCCTCAGGTTGGCGCCTACCTGGCGGTCAGCCGATGGCGGAGTTCGCTATTGCGCGCGGAAGCTGGGCTGCTTCGATGCTGTTATCATCACGCGCGCTGGCCGGCTTCACGCCCCCGCGTCATCGGGCCCGGTACGGGAGCCGTCAAGATTTCGTCAGGACACCGGCTCTGCAGCAGCGGGATTCTTCTGAGCCGCACTCGACGGGGAGCCGCAGCCGGGGGATTGCCCGATGACGCAGTGGAACCCCGCCGAAATCGCCAACCTGGAGATGTGGATCACGGCCGCGGTCGGCTGTGGCGCCGCCATCGAAGACCTGCTTCGGCGGACGATTTCCAATTGGTTCGCGATCGCGGCGCTGGCGGGTGGGATCGTGTGCCATATTCTGGCCGAAGGGTGGGCGGGTCTGGGCTGGGCGCTTCTGGGCGCCGTAGCCGGCTTCGCCGTATTTCTCGTGTTCTATTTGCTCGGAGGCATGGGCGGCGGCGACGTCAAGCTCATGTCGGGTTTCGGAGCGCTTCTCGGCGTCTCCCGCCTTTGGAAGTTCGCCTTTTGGACCGCCCTCACCGGCGGGATCCTGGCGGCGGTTGTGATTGGAGTAGCCGCGCTGAGAGCCCGCGCCGGCTCGAGTTCGAACGAAAACAAAAACAAGACGCCCGTGGTAATCCCCTACGCCCCGGCGATCGTTTTGGGAGTTTGGCTCACTCTTTTGTCGAGCCAGTGAGGAGAGGAGTCGTATGGACCGGAGGTTTCTGACTGTACTGGGCGTAAGCCTGGTCTTCGCGCTGGTGGTCTCCAGCATCTTTTATCAATTGTCGGCACGCGCCGGCTCGAGCGGTCCCGCGCAAAACGTCGATACGCAAGATGTCGTCGTCGCGGCCAAGCCGTTGCCGGTAGGCGTTACCATCAAGCCCGACGATATCAAGGTCGTCAAGATTCCCTCCAGCGCTTTCCCGAAGGGCGCGTTCTCAAAACCCGAGGAAGTCATCGACCGGCCGGTGATCAGCAATGTGCTGTTGGAAGAACCGGTGCTCGAAGGCCGACTCGCGGCCAGAGGCAGCGGTCTCGGGCTGGCACCGGTCATTCCGGTGGGCATGCGCGCGGTGTCTGTGCGGGTAAACGACGTGGTCGGCGTGGCAGGGTTCGTACTGCCCGGGATGCACGTCGATGTTCTGGTAACGGGGCGGCCCCCCGGCGCCGACGCGGCGACCATGACCACTACCGCTCTCCAGGACATCACTGTCCTCAGCGCGGGACAAGCCATGCAGGCCGACCCGCGAGGCCAGGCCATCAACGCTCCCGTGGTCACACTCCTGGTGACTCCGGAGCAGGCCGAGGCCCTTACGCTGGCCGGCAACGAGGCGCGGATCCAACTTGTGCTCCGCAACGCCTCCGATACATCCCGGTCCCAGACCCCCGGCAAGAAGATGTATGAGCTGTACCGGGTGAAGCCGGTCCGCAGCGCGGAATCGCAAGGCCGCTGGCGGGGAGAAGGGGAAGGGGAGGAGCCGGAGCCCAGGCCCAGGCCCACTCCGGTGCTGGCGGAGCCGCCACCGCTGCCCCCGGCCCCGGCCGCTCCACCGCCCGATCAGGTGGTGGTAATCCGCGGTAACCAGAAATCCGTCGAAGTGGTAACCAACGCCCGCACAGGGAGGAACTGATGACTACCCGCAATATTGTCTTCGCACTCACACTCGCCGCCGCACCGGCCGCTCTCGTGGCTCCAGCCGCGGCTCAGTCCTCCGCCGAGGATTTGAAGATCACGGTCGGCAAAAGCGTCGTCATTGACTACCCGACCGACATCGGGCGCATCTCAACGAGCAATCCCGATGTGGTGGACGCGGTGGCCGTATCCACGCGCGAAGTGCTGCTTCACGCCAAGGGGCACGGTGTGTCCACGGTAGTGATCTGGGCGAAAACCGGCCAGCGCACCTTCTACAACGTGTCGGTGGAGCATAACCTCGAACCGATTCGCAAGCTGTTGTCGGAATCGTTTCCCAACCAGAACATCGAACTGCAGTCGGCGCGCGACTCGGTGGTCCTGGTAGGCCGGATCGGCGATCAGGCGTCCAGCGATAAAGCGACCGCGCTGGTGTCGTCGCTCGCCAAGACGGTCGTCAACAACCTCGTCGTCGATCCTACCCCGGTCGACAAGCAGATCCTGCTCCGGGTCAAGTTCGCCGAGTTGGACCGCAACTACTCCCAGCAGTTCGGATTCAATCTCATCTCCACCGGCGCCCTGAACACTCCGGGCTCCATTTCGACGGGCCAATTCGGACCGCCTTCGACCACATCGGTCAAAGGCGGCATCCCGGGCGGTCTCACCGGCACGGAATCAGCCTTCAATATCACCGATGCACTGAACATCTTCGCCTTCCGCCCCGATCTGAACCTCGCCTCGACCATCAAGGCGCTCCAATCCAATGGCGTGCTTCAGATTCTGGCCGAGCCCAATCTGGTGACTACCAACGGGAAGGAAGCCAGCTTTCTGGTCGGCGGCGAATTTCCGGTGCCGATCCTCCAGGGCGGCTCCAATGCCGCCGTGACGATCATGTTCCGGGAGTACGGCATCCGGCTCACCTTCAATCCGCTGCTGACGCCACACAAGACGCTCAAGATGTATGTGCGCCCCGAGGTGTCCTCGATCGACCTCGCCAATTCGGTGAACTTCAGCGGATTCCGGATTCCCGCCCTTTCCACCCGGCGCATGGATACCAATATCGAACTCGCGCCCGGGCAGAGCTTCGTGATCGGTGGCCTCATCGACGATCGCCTCGAAGATTCCATGACGAAGATTCCGGGTTTGTCGGCGATTCCGATCCTTGGCGAACTCTTCAAGTCCCGCAACCAGAGCAAGGGCAAAACCGAGTTGGTGGTGATGGTCACACCCGAGATCGTCGACCCTCTCAATCCCACCGATCCCAAGCCGCTGCCCAAGATGCCGCATGAGTTCCTGGCTCCCTTATCGCAAACCTCACCGGAAAAGGACGCTGCCAAGAAGGGCTGGTTTGCCCGCCGCATGGGCAAGGACAAGAAACTGGACCCGGCGACCGTGAAGGCCGTCGAGGATCACATCGAGCAACAGATCATCATCGCCGCAGCGGCCGATCCGGCAGTCCCGGCGTCTACACCGGCTGCCGCCGGTGAGCGTGTTGAGGCGTCCACACCGCCGACGGGAGAGGCGGCCCAAGAGGCGGTGAGCACCACTGAGGAATCGGCAGCTTCCCCGGAGGCTGCACCGCAACCGGAGCCTGCTTCGCCGGCTGCGTCTACCACCCCTGCCGACGCTCCGTCCTCCGGTGCGCCTTCCAACGTTGGCGATAGTTCGTCCGCGGGGACCGATCACAAAGAATGATCGTGATGGGGAGCCCACGTGGGCTCTCTTTCGATCGGAGCCACCATGAGTCTCGCCGCACTGCTGATCTCGCCCAACCGGGAACTGGCGCGCCAACTGAGCGCGACGCTTCCCGAGAGCCGGGCATTTCAGATTCTAGCCGATCTGAATGCCTATCCTCCGAAAAATACGCTCGAGATCCGCTTGCGCCAGTTGAAACCCGATGTGCTCCTCATCGACGTCTTTTCCGATCCGGGTCAGGCCCTCGAACTGATCCGTTTCGTCGCCGCCTACCGTCCCATCGTGCAGGTGGTCGGCCTGCATCGCGTCAACGACAGCCAGGCCGTCGTCAATGTTCTACGCGCCGGCGCCAGTGAGTTCCTCTACAGCCCCTTCGATCCGCAGGAGCAACGGGAAGGCGTTACGCGACTGCGCCGCCTCCGGCAGCCGGAACGGGAAACACCGGTCGAACTCGGCAAAGTGATCGTTTTCACGTCGGCCAAACCGGGGGCCGGTAGTTCCACGATCAGCGCCCACGCCGCGCACGCCGTCCGCAAACTGACAGGGCAGCGGGTGCTGCTGGTCGACTTCGATCTCGAAGGTGGCACCATCGCCTTCTATCTCAAGATCCAGCCTTCTTCTTCGGTCGTCGATGCGCTTTCTAGCGCCGGTGACCTTCAGCCGGGGCCCTGGACCTCGATGGTCTCTTCCTCCGGCGGACTCGATGTGCTGGCGGCGCCCGACCACCCCTATAACGAACCGGCCGATCCGGGTGGCGTTCACGAGCTTTTCGAATTCGCCCGCACCATGTATGACTGGGTCATCATCGACGCGCCCACGATTTTTCATCGACACGGCCTCATGGCGCTGTCGGAGTCCGACCAGACGTTTTTGGTCTCAACCGGTGACCTCGCCAGTCTCCACCTGGCCCGAAAGGCCGTCAACATGTTGGATCAGCTCGGTCTACCCAAGGAACGCTACCAGGTGGTGATCAATCGCCTGAGCCGGCGCGATGGCATCGGTGGCAGCGATATCGAAAAAATCTTCAACAGTCCCGTGTTCGCCAGTCTGCCGAACGACTACTTCCCGCTGCATCGGGTGATCTCTCTTGGCCAGCCGCTGGCGGCTGACTGCGAATTGGGACGGGCTCTGGCGAATCTGGCCGCGCGGATCGCCACGCCCCCGGATGAGAAAAAATCTCCGTTACCGCCGGCGGAACAGCGTCCGGCCTTCTCCCAGACATAAGGAATTTACCAGGGACGAACGATAGAAAGACATGTTGCCGAGCATCGACTCCAGATCGAATACGGGCCAGCAGTTGAGCTGGGAGCAGCGGCTGATGAAGGGAGCCGGCCGCTCCAAGGGGGCTCTCAAGCCCGAATATCAGGAGCTCAAGTTCACCCTCCACCGCAAGCTCCTCGACAAGATCAACCTCGAGGCTCTGGCTACCATCGACAACCAGCGCGTGCGCGGCGAAGTCCGAAACGCACTGATGCAGTTGGTCGACAGCGAGCAAACTCTGCTTAGCTCGGTCGAAAAACAGCAGATCTGCGACGAGGTTCTGGATGAGGTCTTCGGGCTGGGTCCGCTCGAGCCGCTGCTGGTCGATCCCACGATCTCCGATATTCTCGTCAATACACACAAACAGGTCTTCGTCGAGCGCAAGGGCCTGCTCGAGCTCACCAACGTCACCTTTCGCGATTCGGCCCACTTGATTCGAATCATCGACAAGATTGTGTCGCAGGTCGGACGCCGCATCGACGAATCGACGCCGATGGTGGACGCGCGGCTCCTCGATGGATCCCGTGTCAACGCCGTCATTCCTCCGCTGGCGGTCGACGGTCCACTGCTTTCCATCCGCCGATTCAGCCAGGACAAACTGATGCCGGCCGACCTGGTGGAGCGCCGGGCCATGACTCCGGGCATGATGGAGCTCCTCGAGGCCGCCGTCAAAGCGCACCTCAACATCATCATCGCGGGTGGCACCGGCGCCGGCAAAACCACTTTGCTCAACGGCCTGTCTTCGTTCATCAATCCGAAAGAGCGCATCATCACGATTGAGGACGCCGCCGAACTCCAGCTCAAGCAGCCCCACGTCGCGCGGCTGGAAACCCGGCCGCCCAACCTCGAAGGCAACGGCGCGGTCCGGCAGCGCGAATTGCTGATGAACAGCCTCCGTATGCGGCCGGACCGGATCGTCGTCGGCGAGTGCCGCGGCGAGGAGGCCCTCGACATGCTCCAGGCCATGAATACGGGCCACGACGGATCCTTGACAACCATCCACGCCAATTCCCCGCGCGATGGCGTCTCGCGACTCGAAGTCATGGTTTCACTCGCCAATTCCAATATGCAGTTGGTCAGCATTCGCCAGCAGATCGCGAGCGCGGTCAATTTGATCGTGCAGGCCTCGCGCTTGAGCGACGGCTCTCGCCGCGTCATCAGCATCACCGAGGTGACGGGCATGGAAGGCGAAGTCATCACGCTCCAGGACATTTTCGTCTTTGAAAAACGCGGGCTCAATCCCGAGGGTAAAGTAGTGGGCCGTTTCGCGGCGACCGGAATCCGGCCGAAGTTCTACGAGAAGCTGCTCGCCGCCGGTATCCGCCTGCGCCCAGACCTGTTTGACGAAGTGATGGAGATCTGAGGACCCCATGACATTCCTACTCGCGTTTCTCGCAATCTGGCTCGGTTCGGTCGGCGTATGGTGGTTCATCACGCGTGCGTTCAAGAACGCCGATGTCGACCGTATGAAGAGCCGTATTCTAGAAACGGCCAGCAAGAAAGAGAAGAAAGACAAGGACGCCGCCCCCACCCCGGAGTTGATTCGGTCCGAGGACAAATCAACCGGGCGGCTGGTGATGCGGCTTCTCGCCCGGGCCGATCTCAACCGGAGGCTCGAGACCCTCATCGAACAGGCCGGACTGAAACTGCGTCCGGCGCGCGTGGTCCACACCTGCCTCGCCTTGTTTCTGGGTGGCTTCTTCGTCGCCAGGCTCAGCGGGTACGTGCCCTACGTCAGTCTTCAGATCCTGGTGGGCGCCGTTGTCTCTTCGCTCCCGATCCTGCACATTCTGCGTGCCAAGACCAAGCGGATGAGGAAGTTCGAGGAGCAATTCCCCGAGAGTCTCGAGTTCGTAGCCCGATCGATGCGCGCCGGTCACGCATTCTCGGTTTCTCTCGAGATGATTCACCGGGAGTTTCAAGAGCCGCTGGCCGGCGAGTTTCGACGATCGTTTGACGAGCACAACCTCGGCCTTCCACTCGAACAGGCCCTGCTGAAACTCTCGCATCGGATCCCGCTGCTCGACGTCCATTTCTTCGTTTCCGCCGTGCTCCTGCAGAAGCGAACCGGCGGCAACCTGGCGGAAATTCTCGACAAGCTGGCCTACGTCATCCGGGAGCGCTTCAAGCTCCGGGGCAAGATCCGCGCCATCAGCGCTCACGGCCGGATGACGGGCATCGCACTCACCATGATTCCGGTCGGCGTCGCGGTGCTGATGTTCTACGTCAACCCAAGCTACGTCAACTTCTTCATCGAGGATGAGATCGGCAACATCATGGTGGGCGTCGCCATATCGCTCCAGGTGATCGGATACCTGATCATCCGAAAGATCGTAACCATCGAGGTCTGACCCCATGATGATTCTCATTGCCATTCTCCTGTTTGTCGGTATCACGGTTGCCGGCGCCGGCATCGGGATGCGCATGTGGGTCCGCCCGAAAGAGGCCATCGAGCGTGTAACCGGAACCGGCCACGTCCATGTCGAGGAAGCGCCTACTCATCCGAGCCTGGTCTTCCACGAGTTGGTCAAGAAACTCGGCAACATCATGCCGGTGAACCCGCGCGACGCCGGCGTCATTCAGCGCCGGATGATTCGAGCCGGAATCCGGAATCCCAACGCGATGAAGTTCTTCTACGGTTCCAAGGTCCTTTTCGGCGGCCTCTGTCCGCTGCTGATGAGCCTGGCCGTAGCCGGTTCCCCCGCCGACCCTACGAACAAGGTCATGGCGGTGATGGCCGCCGCCGCCGCCGGATTTTTCGGTCCCAACGAATACGTAAGTATCCGCGCGAAGCGCCGGCAAAAAGAGGTCCGGCGCGGACTGCCCAACGCGCTCGACCTCCTGGTAGTTTGCGTGGAAAGCGGCCTCGGTCTCGATCAGGCCGTCGTGCAAGTGGCGAAGGACCTCGAGCAGGCCCACCCGGAGATTTCGGAAGAATTCGCGATGGTCAACTACGAGTTGAAGGCGGGCAAGCGGCGCATCGACGCGCTCAGGAATCTTTCCGAGCGATCTGCCGTCGATGATCTCAAGAAGTTGGTGGCCGTTCTGATTCAGGCCGACCGCTTCGGCACCGGTGTCGCCCAGAGTCTGCGTGCGCACTCGGAATTCATGCGCGTTCAGGCTCGGCAGACCGCCGAGGAGAAGGCCGCCAAGCTCGGCGTCAAGCTGGTTTTCCCAATCTTTTTCTGTATTCTGCCTTCGCTGTTCGTCGTGACGGTGGGCCCGATGGTGATCAAGATCATTCGCGACCTGCTGCCGATGATGAACAACGTTTGAGACTTTAGTTCCCGGAAAGGAGAGAGGTCACATGGATAGCACAATGGTTCGAATCGCCTGCTCAGTCTTGGCGATTCTGTTCTTGGGGTTGATTGTCATGCGCCGGAAAAAGAGCCCTGAGTAGAGCATCTACTTCCGGCCGTCGGTTGGACAGAACCGCAAAACCGGCAGGCCTCGACGGCGGGGCCTGTCGGAAAGCGGGCAACCAGCCGATGGATCTTTGGGACGAAATGTCCGTGCTTTGAATCTGTCGGACGTAACTAGGAATTTGATTTTGCGATTTGCCTTTTGGGGAGTGAGAACTATGGAGAGCCGGTTCTTGATAAAGATGCGAGTATCCCTGGCGGCGCTCGCCGCCGTTCTCGGGTTGAGCTGCCTGGCCGCGACGGCCGGAGCGGCGACGTTTGGCCGGGTGGTGGCCATCGGCGGCCATGCCTCCGATCTCGCCCTCGACGAGGCGAGGAATGTCCTTTATGTCGCCAACTTCACGGCCAATCGAATTGAGATCGTGTCTCTCTCCGATGGGTCGATCCAGACTTCCATGAACTTGTCGGCGCAGCCCAACTCCCTGGCGCTATCGCCCGACAACCGCTACCTTCTCGTGGGCCACTATGGCAATTTCGCCGCGCCGAATTCGCCGAACAATGCGCTCACATTGATCGATCTCAACACACGCGCGCGCCAGACCTTCGCTCTCGGTTTCCCCGTGCTCGGAGTCGCGTTCGGCATCGACGGCCGCGCCCTGGTGATGACTACGGCCGACTTCGAGTTGTTCGAGCCGGTGTCGGGCGCCACGCGCGTGCTTACCACTATCGCCGATGCGCAAATTCAGGCGCTTCCGGCCAAACCCAATACCGCGCCACCGGCCATCACCACCGCCGCGCTCAGCACTTCGGCGGACGGCCGCTGGGTGTACGGGCTCACGGATCAGTTCACGTTCCGCTACGACGTCGAGGCGAGGCGGATCAACGTCCGGGGATACACCTCGGAGCCCACGATGGGGCCGCGCGCCGTCTCGGTAAGCAGCGATGGCTCGTCCTATATCGCCGGATGGGTGCTCCACAACCGGAACGGAGATAACATTTCTCAGTTCGCCGACGTACTTGGCACGCTCGACGTAGGAAGCCACGCCTACGATTCGAGCCGTGGCGTGATCTACTCGCAATTGCCGACCAGCACGGGCGGTGCTGTCGATACGCAGGCCCCTGTTCTGCAGGTCCTCGACGCGAAGAATCTCGCCGTCCGCGAACGCCTGCAGTTGGCCGAGCCGCTTTCCGGGCGTAGTGTCATCAATTCCGACAACTCGGTCGTGTATTCGATTTCCGCGAGCGGAGTTACGATCTTCCCGGTAGGCGCGCTGGACGATGCGCCGCGAATTGCGGCCACCACCGAGGACCTGATCTTTCGAGGGAACTTCTGCGACCGGCGCGTCTCGGGGCAGGAATTCGCTGTCGTCAGCTCGAACGGCGCCCCGGTCGACTTCTCGATTTCCACCGCCACAGCCGGTATCCGGCTGACGCCCTCGAGCGGCGTCACACCAGCCACAGTGCGCGTTACGGTCGACCCGAATGCCTTCCAGAATCTGAAGGGGACAGTGACCGCTTCGATCAGTATCCGCTCGAACGGGTCCATCTCGGTGCCCAAGCCAGTCCGCGTTCTCATCAACAACCGCGAGCCAGACCAGCGCGGAACGGTGGTCAACGTGCCGGGCCAGATTGTCGATATGCTGTCGGATCCAACCCGGGACCGGTTCTATCTGTTGCGCAAAGACACCAACGAGGTCCTGGTTTATGGTGGCAACAGCTACAGCCTCCAGGCCAGATTGAAGACCGCCAATGGCCCAACCCAAATGGCGGTGACGTTTGACCAGCGCTACCTGCTGGTCGGCCATGACCTGGCGCAGATCATGTCGGTGTACGATCTCGAAACGCTCGAGGAACTGGCGCCGGTGATCATGCCGGGCGGACACTATCCACGCTCGATCGCCGCTTCGGGCAAAGCGATCCTGGCTGCCAACCGTGTGGCCGGCCCGGTCAACAAGATCGATCGCGTGGATCTCATCAGCCGCACCGCTGTCGAACTGCCTACTCTCGGCGTTTACGAGAACGACATCGATCAGAGCACGGCGCTAGTGGCTTCGGCCAACGGTAGCCGGATCATGGCGGTCCAGGCCAATGGCAACGCTCTGCTGTACGACGCCAACGCGGATACGTTCACCATCTCGCGGAAGGTGGCGGTGGGTGGCGAAAAACTCTCCGGCGCCTACGCCGCCTCGAGCTACGACCGTTTCGTGGTCGGAAACAGGCTGCTCAACGCGTCGCTGGTTCCCGTGGCGACCTTCGATGGCGGCACGGCTCAATCGGCCGGATTCGCCTTCGTCGAGACGCAGGGCCTGCGGAGCACGGCGGTCAGTTCGGCGAGTCCGGGCGTGATCGAGCGTATCGATGCCGAAGCGGGCCAGAGAATCCGGCCCACGCGCATGGTGGAAGCGCCCTACCTCGGCACCGCCGACTTCCCGTTCACCCGCACGTTGGCTCCGCTTTACAGCCGGAACGTCATCGCCAATCTCACCACGTCCGGCTTCACGGTGCTGCCGTGGAACTATGACGCGGCCGTGGCCGCGCCGCGCATCGATCGCATCACCAATGCGGCCGACGGGGGTTCTGCGCTGGCCACCGGTGGATTGATCAGTGTCTATGGCGAGAACCTGAGCCCGGTAAACGTGGTGTCGAAGGAACTGCCGCTGCCTACCGCACTCGGAGAGAGCTGCCTGACCGTCAATGGTGTTCCCTCGCCGGTCCTGTTCGTTTCCCCGTCGCAGATCAACGCGCAGATTCCTTATAACGTGGATGGCAGCGTCACAATGATCCTGCGGACTCCGGGCGGCGTCAGCGACAATTTCAATCTCACCGTCCGGCCTTCGGCGCCGAGCGTGTTCCGTAGTCCTCAGGATGCGGCCGTGGCGACGGTAGTCCGTCAGAAAAACGGCGAGGTGGCAACACTCTCCAACCCGATCCATCGAGGTGATCAGATCACGATCTATCTGACCGGTCTCGGGCGGACCAGCCCGGCCATCGACGCCGGTGTTCCCGCGCCGAGCGATCCTCCGCTCCAGGTTCTCAACGAACCGCTGGTCACTCTCGGCGGGCAGCAACTGGCGGTGAGCTTCGCCGGTCTGAGCCCTGGCCAGGTCGGGGTCTATCAGATCAACGCCACGGTTCCGGGCGCGGTGCCGCTTGGATTGGATCAGCCGCTGCTGATCCAGCAGGCCACCGGCTCCACCGAAATCAGCGTCCGGGTCGTCGACTAAGACGGCCCACTCCGCAGCGATACAAGGCAACAGGACCGCGGATTTGAAACCGCGGCCGCAAACTGAACCGACCGAGGAGGAAGTCCGAAATGAAGTACGCATTCTGTGCAATCGCCCTGCTGGCCGCCACGGCCCACGGGCAGCAATGGGAGGTTGGGGCCCTTGGCGGGGGAGCGTTCTATTTGAACAACTCCGTCACCGGCGCCGGCGCTTCCGGAACCGCCGGATTCCGGCCCGGCTTGAGCGCGGGCGGTTGGCTCGGCCATACCAATGGCGGCCGCTACGGCGGGGAAGTCCGCTACCTGTTCCAACTGAACAGCCTCAAGGTGGCCTCCGGCGGTGAGACCCATACCTTCGGCGGTCAGTCGCACATGATGCATTACGACTTCCTGATCCATATGAAGACGGCCGAGGACTCGGTCCGGCCCTTCTTCGCCATCGGCGGCGGTCTGAAGGGCTACCGTGGAACGGGAGTCGAACGGGCCTTCCAGCCACTCAGCAACCTCGCCATCCTCACCAAGACCTCGGAGTGGAAGCCGATGCTTAGCCTCGGCGCCGGCCTGAAGTGGCAGCTCAATGCGAAAATGCTGCTTCGGGTGGAAGTGCGCGACTTCGTCACTCCGTTCCCCAAGTCCGTGATTCTGCCCTCGCCCGGCGCGAAGATCTCGGGGATCGTCCACGACATCACGCCGCTGGTCGGGATCAGCTACCTGCTCGACTAGCAAGGCGCGGAACCAGCGTCCCCGGCGGCGGCGCACTCAGGCATACTAGCTAAGTGGTTTGTCTGCCCGAGCGCGTCGCCGCCCTAACTCCAACTGCCGTCAACTCGATACTCGCCGAAGTCAACGAAATCCGGCAGCGCGGCGGCGCCCCGGTCTCGCTCATGCGCGGCGAGCCGGATCTGCCCACTCCATCCCACATCGTCGAAGCCGCGGTAGCGGCCCTCCACAATGGCCGCACGGGATACCCGGACAATCGTGGCGAACCCAGTCTCCGCAAAGCAGTGGCAGCCAAACTGGCCCGCGACAACAGGGTTGCCTACGACGCGGGAGACGAAATCCTTGTCACCACCGGGGCCACGCTCGGCATTTACGCTGCGCTTGTTTCTCTGCTCCACCAGGGCGACGATGTCCTGCTGCCGGATCCGGTCTACGACGCCTACCTCTCCCCGATCCGTCTGGCTGGGGCGAATCCCCGCCCGGTGACGGCGCGCCGCGAGAACGACCGTTTCCTGATCGATCGCGACGCGCTCGAGAAGGCCTGGACACCGGCCTGCCGCGCGCTTCTCCTGAATACGCCATGGAATCCCGTGGGCACTGTCTTCACCAAGGCGGAGTTGGAAGCGATCGCCTCGTTCGTTCTCGAAAAAGACCTCGTCCTTTTGAGCGATGAGATCTACGAGACAATTTTGTACGATGGCGCGGCCCACTTGTCTCCGGCTGCGCTTTCTCCGGAAGTCCGCGCGAAAACCGTACTCATCAACAGCCTGTCGAAAACCTACGCCATGACAGGGTGGCGCGTTGGCTACTGCGCCGCACCCTCGAAGCTGATCGGCCCGATGCTGCTTGTTCTCCAGCAGGCCAGCCGCGGCCCGGCCACCTTCGTCCAGGACGCAGCCGTGGCGGCGCTCACAGGGCCGCAGGATTGCGTCGCCCAAATGAGCGTCGAGTATGCACGCCGCCGGGCCGAGGTGACCGGTCAACTGGACGGCGCAGGCGGCTGCCACGTGCTTGCTCCCGAAGGCGGCTTCTTCGCAATGGCCGATATCACTCCGTTCGGTTTGCCCTCGAACGAAGTCCGGCGGCGGCTGCTCAATGATGCCGGAGTGGTCGTCGCGCACGGCTCGGCCTACGGACCAGGCGGCGAAGGCCTCCTCCGTATCTCGTTCGCGAGCGGTGGGGCCGCGCTGCAAAGCGGACTCGGCCGTTTGCGGGGCGGGCTGGAGGCGCTCGGCGCGGAGCGAAACCGATGACGGGTCCGCTGATCGGCATTGAGAACGCAGCGAACACGCTCCAAGCCGACCTCACCGCCGCCATCGAAGGCGAGGTCCGTTTCGACCGCATCAGCCGCGCACTCTACTCCACCGACGCGAGTGTCTATCAGATCGAACCGCGCGGAGTGGTGATTCCACGCCATCGCGAGGATATCGTCCGCGCGGTCGCCATCGCGCGCCGGCACCGGTGTTCGGTTACTCTGCGCGGCGGCGGCACCTCCCAAGCGGGCCAGGCGATCGGCGAAGGCATCCAGATCGACACCTCGAAACACTACAACCGGCTGCTCGAGGTGAACGCGGAGGCGCGATGGGCGCGCGTCGAGCCTGGAATCGTACTGGACGAACTCAACGAATTGCTCAAGCCGCACGGGCTGCGATTCGCACCGGATATCTCGACGGCGAGCCGCGCCACGGTTGGCGGGATGATGGCGAACAACTCCGCTGGCGCGCGGTCCGTGCTGTACGGCAAGACGATCGATCACGTACTCGAGCAGACGGTCCTATTCGCCGACGGCGAGATCCATCGGCTGCGCCCGCTCGACGGGGATGAACTCGATCGTGCGTGCACGGGGGAGGGAATTGCCGCCGATGGCTATCGCGCGGTCCGGAACCTAGCCGCGGAACTGCGTGGCGAGATCGAGCGCCGCTACCCGAAGGTGCTGCGGCGCGTCGGCGGGTACAACCTGGACGAATTCACCGATCCGGGGCGGCCGTTCAACCTCTCCAAACTCATTGTCGGCTCCGAGGGCACCCTCGGCGTGATTCTCGAAGCGAAACTGAATCTCGTCCCGTTGCCGAAGGCCAAGGCGCTGATGACGATCCAGTTCGCCGAACTGCTCGACGCTCTGGCGGCCACGCCCGCGATCCTCGCGCATCGCCCCTCGGCGGTGGAAGTAATGGATGGCTTCATCCTCGACCATACGCGCCAGAATCCCGCGCTGCACCGGCAGCGCGAGACGTTCATTCAAGGCGACCCAGGCGCGGTGCTGTGTATCGAGTTTTACGGCGATGACGCCGCGGAGTTGCCGCCGCGGCTGGAAGCGCTCGAAGCCGACATGCGCGTACGCGGGTGGGGCGAACACTTCTACACCGCCACCACTGCCGCGGCGCAAGCGCGGGTGTGGGGCATCCGGGAAGCCGCGCTTGGCCTTTCGATGGCGATGAAGGACGACAACAAGTCGCTCTCATTTGTCGAAGACACCGCCGTGGCGCCGGAGCGTCTCCGGGACTACATCGAACGATTCCTCGCCATCGTGCGGCGGCACGATACGGTGGCAGGCGTCTATGCCCACGCCTCGGTGGGATGCCTGCACGTGCGCCCGGTAGTCAATCTCAAAACCGAAGATGGGGTCCGCAAGTTCGAGGCGATCGCCAATGAGGTGGCCGATCTGGTGCTCGAATTCGGAGGAGCGCTCTCGGGGGAGCACGGCGATGGGCTGGTGCGCGGACCGTTCATGGAAAAGATGTTCGGCCCTGTGCTCTACCAGGCCTTCCGAACCATCAAACGCACGTTCGATCCACACGGTCTGTTCAATCCCGGAAAAATCGTCGACGCTCCTCCGTTAACCCAGAACTTGCGCTACGGCGCCGGCTACCGGGCGGCGAGCCCGGAAACCTACTTCGACTTCGGCGAGCACGGGGGACTTGCCGGTGCGGTCGAGATGTGCAGCGGGCTGGGCGCGTGCCGAAAGAAACTGAGCGGCACCATGTGCCCGTCCTACATGGCGACGGGCGAAGAGATGCACACGACACGCGGCCGCGCCAACGCGCTTCGTCTGGCGATGTCGGGGCGGCTCGGCGAAGCCGGTCTCGACGACGATGGAATCGCCGCCGTGCTGGACCTCTGCCTGGAGTGCCGGGCGTGCAAATCGGAATGTCCGGTGGGCGTGGACATGGCGCGTTTCAAGAGTGAGTTCCTCGCGCGGCGGTGGGAGCGGAACGGGACGCCGCTTCGCGCGCGTGTGCTGGGCAATGTGCGCTTGCTGGCCGAGATCGGGAGCCGTCTGTCGCCGCTGGCCAATCGCCTGGCATCGAGCGGCCTGGCGCGCATGGTCAACCACGATCTACTCGGGATCGACAGCCGGCGCCCGCTGCCCGCGTGGGCGGGCGAAACGCTCACGGAGCGGCTCGCCAAACGGCCCCCCTTCCATGCGAGCGTGCTGCTGTTCAACGACACCTTCACCAACTATTACGACCCGTCGATCGGCGTTGCCGCCGCTCAATTGCTAGAGGCAGCGGGACGTCCGGCGGCGCTGGCGCCTAACGTCTGCTGCGGACGGCCTCTCATCTCGCAGGGGCTGCTCGACCCGGCGCGGGAACTGGCCGCCAGAAATACCCGCTTACTGCATGACGCCGCGGCGCGCGGGGTGCCGCTGGTGTTCTGCGAACCGAGCTGCTTGTCGGCGATCCGCGAGGATGCGCCAGACCTGCTGCGAGGGGAGCGGCAGGAGCAGGCGCGCGTGGTGGCGCGATCGGCAGTGATGCTCGAGGATTTTCTGCTGCGGGAGTGCGCGGATGCGCTTCATTTTCGTTCCGGCCCCAAGCGGGTGCTGCTGCATGGCCATTGTCACCAGAGGTCGATGGGGCTGGTCGCGTCCGCACAGTCCCTTCTGGCGCGGATCCCCGGAGCCGAAGTGGTGGACTTGGATGCGGGGTGCTGCGGGATGGCCGGCTCATTCGGCTACGCCAGGGAGCACTACGATGTCTCGCGGGCAATCGCGGAGCGCAAACTGCTGCCCGCGGCGCGTGGGATGAGAGAAGGAGATATTCTGGCAGCGGCAGGGACTTCGTGCCGGCATCAGGTGGCCGATCTCGCCGGGGCCACGGCGCGTCACCCTGCCGAGATCCTCGCGAGCTTGCTCGTGACCGGTTGAGATCCGGCTGCCGCTATTCAGGCGCTCACGGCGGGCATCGGCCTGCCGGTGGGCTCGTCGGACTCCACCCAGCCGTCGCGGATCACCACCGTGCGATGGCCGTAGGAGGCGTTCACGTCCGAATGGGTCACCTGGACGATCGTTGTCCCTTCGTCATTCAGTTTGCGGAACAGCTCCATGATTTCCTTGGCCTGCGCCGAATGCAGATTCCCGGTGGGCTCGTCGGCGAGGATGATCCTGGGGCTGGCCACGACGGCGCGGGCGATGGCGACCAACTGCTGCTGGCCGCCGGAGAGCTGATTCGGAAAAAGGTCTTTCTTTCCGACGATCTGAAACCGGTCCAGCGTATCGCACACGATCGCCGCGCGTTCGCTCGAACGGATGTTGCGGTAAGACAACGGCACGTCCAGATTCTCGTAGACGGTGAGGTCGTCGAGCAGATGGTAGCTCTGGAACACGAAGCCGATGTACTTCTTGTTGCACTCATTGCGCTGCTTGGGCTTCATGCGATGGACGGGCTCGCCGCACAGTTCGTACTCGCCGGACCAGTTGTGATCGAGCATGCCGAGAATCGAGAGCAACGTCGACTTGCCCGCGCCGGACGGCCCCATGATGGTGATGAACTCGCCTTCGCGAACATGCAGGTTGATGCGCCGCAGCACGTAGAAGCGGCCGGCCGCGGTCTCGTGATACTTTTCGACGTTGGCGAGACGAATCATCAGAGAGCGGCGGCCTCGAGATGGATGTCGCCGTTCACGGTGCGGACGTCGTAGGTGGGGCCGCCGGGCACTCCGCCGAAGCGTCCATGCCAGTGATTGTGGGTGAACTGGCTGACGTGGGTGAAGGGAATGGCCGCGGTGAGGGACCCGTAAACGGCGCGGGCGTCGATTTCGGCGTCGGGTGTGGCGGGCAGTCGCACGGTAACATCGCCATTGACAGTCTCGAGGCGTCCGCCTTGTTTGAGCGAAGCGCGAATCGATCCATTCACCGTCTCGGCTTGGCCGGAGCTGTCGGACTCGATATCGATGTCGCCATTGACGGTGCGCACACGAACGGCGCTCCGGAGCTTTTTCACCTGCACACGGCCGTTCTGGGTACGGCCGACGAAACGAACGCCCGCCGGCACACGCACGTGAAAGCGGATCTCCATGTCGCCGGTGTCATGCTGAATCGCGGAAACGGTGGTGCCACCGCCGTGTTCACGCACCGAAAGCCGCATTGGGCGCACGCTTCCGTTCTTACGAATGGCCAGCACTTCGACGTCGCCGCTGGTGGATGTCTCGGCCACCAGATCGCCGTTGACGCCCTCGATTTCGATTGCGAGGCCGGCGTCGAGATGCGTGCGCAGGCGGAACTCGCGATCAGACTCGAACACCGACGGAGTGTGCGCCAGCAAAACCGAGGAGCAGGCGGCCAGCCACAGGCCGCGGGTCACTGTGCGCGCTCCGGCTGGCTTGGCGGGAGTTCATGCCCGGCTTCGTCTTCCTCCACTACGCGCCCGTCGAACAAGTGGATGGAGCGTTCGGCATAGCTGGCGAATCGGGTGTCGTGGGTCACCATGCAGATGGTGGAGCCCTGTTGGTGGAGCGAACGGAGCAGGTCCATGACGGCTTCGCCGTTTTTGGAGTCGAGATTCCCGGTGGGCTCGTCGGCGAGGAGAATCGACGGATCGCCGACCAGGGCGCGGGCCACGGCGACGCGCTGCTGCTGGCCGCCGGAAAGCTGCGACGGATAGTGCTTGGCGCGGTGCGACATACCGACTTTTTCGAGAGCGTCGAGGACACGCTGTTTGCGTTCCCCTGAGCCCATGCCGCGGTAGGTGAGCGGGAGCTCGACGTTTTCGTAGACGGTGAGGTCCCCGATGAGGTTGAAGGCCTGGAAGATGAAACCGATCTCGCGGTTCCGGATCCTTGCGCGATCGCTCGCCTTGAGGCTTTCCACCGGCTGTCCCTTGAGCATGTACTTGCCATTGGTGGGCGAATCGAGCAATCCGAGGATAGAGAGCAGGGTCGATTTGCCGCAGCCGGAAGGCCCATTGATGGCGACGTACTCGCCTTTGTGAATCTGCATGTCAATGCCGGCGAGCGCGTGGGTTTCCACCTCGTCGGTATAGAAAATCTTCTTGACGCTTTCCAGACTCAATAACGCTTCGTTCATGGCTGTTCCATCCCTGCTGGTTCAGTTTCAGTTGAGGCGCACGCGGTCGTACGCGTCCCATTGCGACATATCCGAAAGGATCACCTTGTCGCCGGCGTTGAGGCCTTCGAGCACTTCGATGGTATTCACCGAAGCCCGGCCGAACTTGACTTGCACCCGGGTTGCTTCCTTGTTCCCGGGCGCGTATTTGAACATGCTGACTGTGCTGTTGGGCTGGCCGAAGGCGGGCCGGCCGACAAAAAGGACGTTGTCGAGTTTCTCGATTTCGATGACGCCGTCCACGCTCAGGTCCGGCCGCGCGCCAGGCGGTAGGGCTCCTTCGAGGCGGACGTCCACGAGCACGGTGCCTTCCTTGGCGGCGGGATCGATGCGGGCGACCCGGCCCGGGATGATGCCGTTACGGGTGTCGATTTCGGCGAACTGTCCGATCCGGATTTCGGGAATCCGCGTTTCGGCGATCTTCAACTCCGCCTTCAGCTTCCGCGGTTCGGCCACCTTGGCGAGAATCGTGCCAGCGGTTACGCGCTGCCCGATCTGCAATTGGGTGTTGGGCGCGGCGCCGGGCAGATCCTGGAGCACTCCGTTGACGCCGGCGCGGACCTGCAGTGCGTCGATCTGGCTCTTGCGCAGATCGTACACGGCTTTGTATTTGTCGATCTGGGCGCGCTGCACGGCGAGTTGCGCGTCCACCGAGTCCTGACGAATCTTGAGGCGCTCCCGTTCGATCACGGCGCGGCGCTTGGATTCCTCGGCAGTGGATTGAATGATCTTGTAATCGAGCGCGACGAGCAGGCCTTCTTTGAAGCGCTGCTCGTCACGGTCCAGCCGCAGCTTGGCGAGATTGGCCTCCGATTCGATGCGGGCCAGCTCGGCCTTCTGGGTAAGGGTTTGGCTCTCGAGTTGGACGGCCAAGTCTCGCAACTGCGCTTCGGCCATTTTGACCTGATACTCGGCGTCGAGGGTCTGTTGTTCGAGTTCGGGATTGGTGAGCGTGACCAGCACGGCGCCGGAACCGACGGTGGCGCCCGGACGCACCAGGATCTTCTCCACGCGGCCGTCGGTCACCGCCGGTATCAGCAGAACCTCTTCGGCCACGAGGGTTCCCAGGCCGCGCTCCTGGCGAATCATGCGGCCCCGCTGCACGTCGCCAGGCCACACCGAGGAGGCTTCCACAAGGGGCGCGGCGGGCTTGAGGCGGGCGAGGCCGATAGTGATAGCCGGGATCGCGATGGCCAGCACCGCGAAGACGAAGAAACGGCGAATCCACTTTCTTCGATTTACGTCGGTGCGTTGAACGTCCATACGAGTCGTAAGTTAGACGTACACGGGTGCGGAAGAGTTCCGCAAAATGTCGAAATCAGTGATCGCGTTCGGTGATCAGTTCCGTCACGGTGTGGAGCGCGCGCTGGTAGGGGGACTCAGGGAAAGTGGCGATGAGGGCGCGGGCTTTCTCAGTGAAAGCGTTGGCGCGCAGACGAGCGCGCTGGATGCCGTCGTAGCGGCCGATGATGCCGAGGATGCGGGAGAAAGGAACGCGCTCGTAGTGGCGGTCCGCCAGCACCGCGTTGATGAGATCCCGCTCGCCGGGCGTGGCGTCGGCGAGGGCGTAGATGAGCGGCAGGGTGACTTTGCCTTCGCGAAGATCGTTGCCGACTGGTTTGCCGAGGATGGATTCGCGCGCGGTGAAGTCGAGAATATCGTCGACGAGTTGGAAGGCCATGCCGAGGTTCCAGGCGTAGTCTCCCAGGCGCGAATCGGTGGCCTCGTCGGCGCCGGCGACGAGTGCGCCGAGGCGGGCGCATGCTGAAAACAGGCTGGCGGTCTTGCGGTCGATCAGCTCCATGTAGTCGGCCTCGGTGAGGTCGATCTTGCCGATGCGCTGCAACTGCAGGAGTTCACCCTCCACCATCATTTGCGTGAGCGAAATCAGGACGTCGAGGATGGCGAAGTTGCGCTGGCGCAGGGCCACCTGGAAGGCCTGCATGTAGAGCCAATCTCCCGACAGCACGCAAGTCTGGTTGCCCCACAGGACGTTGGCGGAGGGCTTTCCGCGCCGGGAGGCGGCTTCGTCGATCACGTCGTCATGGATGAGCGTGGCGGCGTGTATCATTTCGACGACGGCGCCCAAGCGGATGGCGGAATCGGTGGTTTCGCCGCAGAGCTTGTTGCACAGCAGCAGAAGCATGGGACGAAGGCGCTTGCCTCCGTTGGACTGGAGGTACTTGCTGATGGCGGTAACGGCGTCGACCGAGGCGACCGACTCGAGATTGATCTCACGCTCCACGCGGGCAAGATCGGCTCCCACCAAATCGCGAATCTCCCGGGCTGTGAGAGCCTGCCCAATGCGGCTGATGCTCATGGAATTGATCCAGTTTACCCGCTTGGATTCGTTCATGGCAAACTCGTGACACGAAACAGGTCCGCGAAGTTGCGTGCGGCGGCCTGGGCGACGGAGTAGTAGGAATCGTTGCGGAGTTCGGCGATACGGCGCGCGGTTTCGACGACAAAGGCCGGTTCATTGCGACTTTGCACCCACGGTGGAGCACCGGCGACAGATAGAGCGTGGTTTCGACGAGAAGGCGGCTGAGGGGGGTAATGGCGGCGGCCTGCTGCACTTCGACGGCTTTGGGATAGGTGACGATCCCGGCGAAGCTCAAGTGAAAGCCGAGGCCCAGGGAGCGCTCGGCCTCGGCGGGACCGCCGGAAAAGCAGTGCATGATGCCGCCGGCCTCTGGTATCCAGTGTTCGGCGAGGATGGCGAAGGTATCTTCCCAGGCCTCTCGAGTGTGGATGACGACCGGTTTGCCGGCGGCGAGGGCGATGGCCAGTTGGCTTTTGAAGACGGCCTTTTGGGTATCGCGGGGTGCGTGATCGTAGTGATAGTCGAGCCCGATTTCACCGAGAGCGAGCACCTTCGGATGGCGCAGGATCTGCTCGAGCCGCTTGAGGGAATCGGGGGTGGACTTGGCGGCGTCGTGCGGGTGAATGCCGGCGGTAGCGAAAACGCAGGCGTATTTATCGGCCAGGCGGACGGCGGCTTCGAGATCCGGCGGGCCGGAGCCGGTGCCGATGGTCATCATGCATGTGACGCCGCCTTCCCGAGCCCGATCGATGACGGCGTCGCGATCGATGGCGAAGCAGTCATCGTCGAGGTGACAGTGTGAATCCACAATCACGGGCGGTGTCAGTTCCGTGTGTGGCAGCGGCGGTGTCACTTGAGGCGGGCCCCAATGGGGACATCCTCGAGAAATCCGGCGAGGACGGGGCTCCCCCCTTCGAGCGATGCGGCGACGATCATTCCTTGTGATTCGATGCCTCGCAACTTGCGCGGTTGCAGATTCGCGACGATTACTACTTTTCGCCCGATTAATTGAGCAGGCTCGTAGGCGAGGGCGATGCCGGCGACGATGGAGCGGGGCTGGGGCTCCCCAATGTCGATTTTCAGATGCAGCAGCTTGTCGGCGCCCTTGACGGGAGCGGCTTCGAGCACCTGGCCCACGCGGAGATCCACTTTCACGAAATCGTCGATGGCGATGGGGGCGTCGATGGGCGAGGGCGCGGGGCCGGCGGCGGGGGGGGGCGTCTTGCCCATGATGGCTGCCTGGCGGATGTTCTCCTTGTCCTCGAGATCGCTCATTTTCTCGAGGGCGGCCTTGGCGTCGATGCGGGGGAAGATGGGCTCGGGTTTGCCGGTGAGTTGAGCGGCGGGGAGTTGGCCGGGGGCGAGCGAATCGACCGGATTGGCGGAGACCGGGTCCGTGTAGCCGAGCTGGGTCCAAATCCTGGCCGTGGATTCCGGGAGCACGGGTGCGAGGAGAATCGCGGCCAGACGGACCGCGTCGGCGGCGGTGTAGAGCGTTGCGTCGAGCCGCGCCTGATCGGCGGCATCGGCGGATTTGACGAGCTTCCAGGGGGCTTGTTCGACGATGAACTTGTCGACCGCCGAGAGCAAATTCCAGATGGCTTCGAGACCCTTGGAGAACTGGAGATTGTCGAAGGCGGCGGATGCGCCGGCGATCGATTGGGCGGCGATGGCGGCGATGGCGGGGTCCATCGCGGACGCAGGAATGCGGCCCTCGCGGTACTGGTGGATCATGCTCAACGTGCGGCTGGCGAGGTTGCCGAGTCCGTTGGCGAGGTCCGCATTGTAGCGGGCGATGAGAGCGTCGAGGGTGAAGTTACCGTCGGCGCCGAAGTGGATTTCGCGGAGCAGGAAATAGCGCAGGGCTTCGATGCCGCATACCTCGGCGATGGGCATGGGCCGGAGGAGATTGCCCTTCGATTTCGACATCTTGTCGTTGTCGAACAGGAGCCAGCCGTGGGCGAAGATCTTCTTGGGAAGCGGCCAGCCGGCGGCCATCAAGAACGCGGGCCAGTAAATGGCGTGGAAGCGGACAATTTCCTTGCCGATGAGGTGGAGGTCCGCGGGCCAGCGATCCTCGCCGTCCACCGCGGAGAAGTAAGTGCTGAGGGCGTCAAACCAGACATAGAAGACGTGCTTGTCTTCCTCGGGCACGGGGATTCCCCATTTGATCGATGTGCGCGAGATGGAGAGATCGGAGAGTCCGCCTTTGACGAAGGCGAGCACCTCGTTGCGGCGCGTATCGGGCTGGATGAAATCGGGCTGGGACTGGTAGAGCTCGAGGAGTTTGTCCTGGAAGGCCGAGAGCTTGAAGTAGTAGTTTTCCTCGGTGACGGTTTCGGTGGGGCGTCCGCAATCGGGGCAGGGATCACCGGGCTTGGCTTCATTGACGTAGAGCTCGCACGAAACGCAATATTGGCCGGTATAGGCACCCTTGTAGACGTATCCGTTCTTCTTGCAGTCGAGGAAGAGGCGCTGCACGACGGCGTGATGCGCGGGGTCCGACGTGCGCTTGAAGCGATCGATGGCGAGGTGGAGATTCTCCCAGGTTTGGCGGAACTCGGCGGAGATGAGATCGGTGAATTCCTGGGGGGAGCGGCCGGTGGATTTGGCGGCCCGTTCGATCTTCTGGCCGTGCTCGTCGGTGCCGGTGGTGAGGACCACGTCGAAGCCCTGCATGCGCTTCCACCGGGCGATGGTGTCGGCGGCCATGGTGGTGTAGGTGTGACCGATGTGCGGGGCCGCATTGACGTAGTAGATTGGCGTGGTGAGGTAGAACTTTTTCATCGAGTGCAGGTTGCGGATGATGCCTGTCTCATTATTCCATATGGGGTGGAATGGGATCTGTCGCGGGGAGGGCGATGTGGGGCTACTGGATGGGACGGTGTTGACGGCAGGGGAGTTGCACCGGCGGCAGGGAGTTATTCGTGGGGCTTATTCCCGGCCCGGGGCCGTGCGCAGTTGCCGGTCCACGGAGCGAAGCGTCAGGTGGCGCGCGAGCCATCGGGCGCGGTCGCCGAGAGCGCGCGGATCGTTGAGTTCGTGGCCGGTGTCGTACCACAGAACCGTCTTCGGGTGAGACGCCGCTGCGGCGAAGCGCTCCATCGCGGGGGTGCTGAAGCTCGTTTCCAGGCGCGCGAATTGGAATAGAAGCGGGGTGGGCGCGGCGTGCGGGACGTACTCGATGGCGGCGGTGGCGCGCAGGATTACCAAAGAGGCTTCGATTTTCGCGACGCCCGTCCGTTCCCTCCATTTTGCGATGCCGACGGTGTTTCCCTCCAGCGCCACGGCGCCGTTATCGGGAATGCCCGCCATCAGGACCGCGGTGCGGAGGCGTTTGTCGACGGCGCTGAGGATGGCCCCGAGTTGCGCGCCGTAGCTGTGTCCCACGTAGGCGAGCCGTTTGGCGTCGACGCCTTCGTGGGCGGTGAGGAGGTCCAGGCCGCGGCGCAGATCGATGACGGCCTGGGTCTGGAGCTCGACGGATTTGGCGGGCTCCTCGATATCGTCGGCGTCGGCGTGCCAGGGGGCGGGACGAGTCCAGGGATAGTCGATCATCAGGCAGACGGCCCCGGCACGGGAGTAGATCTGCGCTTCAGGCAGGAATTCGGTTCGATTTCCGGGACCCCAGTGTCCGAAGACGATGCCGGCGTAGTTTCCGGGGCGCGCGGGGACTGTGAGATAGGCGGTGACGCGTCCACCTTTCGGGCTGGCGTAAGTGAGGTCGTACACGCGGACGCCGTCGCGGTCGAACAGGAGCTTCTGCTCGATGGCGAGGGGCTGTGCAGCGTCGTATTGAAATTGCCGCTCGAGTTGCGCGAAGTCCAGGGCGGCCAGCAGGAGGGCGAGGGCGAGCATATGCGGCTATTGTTACATTTGGCCCGCGCCGGCCGGCGGTCAGCTAGCCGCTGATCTCCTCGAGCCCGACGCGGAACCGTGCCACTTCGTCGGGAAGGACCTCGACGCCGAGGCCGGGTCCGGCGGGGACGGCGATGGCGGAGTCGGCGGGATCGATGTCGAGGGGCTGAGCGAGGATCGCGTCGCGGAACGGGCTTTCGGTTCGGTCAAACTCAAACAATAGGGGCGGCGGATTAAGCGCTTCTGTGAGCGGAGGACAAGTGGCCATTGCGTGCAAGGTGGCGGCGGTGCGGAGGCCGGTACCCCAGTTGTGCGGAATGAGGCGGAGGCGATTGAGCCAACAGGCGTAGGCGAGTTGGCGGAAACCGGTGAGCCCGGTCCAAACGAGGTCGGGCTGGAGGATGTCGATTCGTTTGGGCTGGACGTAGTTCTCAATCAGCCAGTCCGTGGACTCGGTTTCGCCGGCGGCGATGGGAATGGAGGTTGCGTCATGGAGACGCTCATAGCCGCCCAGATCGGCGGCCAGGAGGGGTTCCTCCCACCACATGAGGTCCAGGGGTTCGAGGCGGCGCGCGATAGCGATGGCGGTAGCGGCGTCGTAGGCGCAGTTGGAGTCAACGCCAAGGCCGATGGAGGGTCCGATGGCCTGTCGAACGGCGGCGACGATTTCGACGTCGGTGACAGGATCGTAGCCGATCTTCATTTTGATCCGGCGATAACCACGGTCGACCCAAGAGCGTGCTTCGGCGGCGAGCCCGGCGGCGAGGTCTGGCCAATCCTGGCGATAGAGCGCGGTGCAGTAGGCTTCGACGCGGCGGCGATGGACGGGCCCGAGGAGTTCGCACACGGGTTTGTCGAGAGCTTTGCCGGCGAGATCCCAGAGCGCAATATCGAGTCCCGCGGCGGTGGGCGCGCCGCGGCGGCTCTGCCATACGGAGGCGGGGCGGGATTCCTCCCAAATAGCGGCAAGCTCGTGGGGGGAGCGTCCAAGAGCGCGGTGGGCGTTGGCGCCGGGCAGGCCTTCGCCCCATCCTGTGATTCCGGCATCGGTGCGGACCTCGACGAGCGTGACGCGGCGTGTGGAGGTCCAATCGAGGGACCACCCGAAGCGTCTGGAGAGGGAGGCTTCCAGGTGATGGGTGAGGATTTTGGTGATCTTCATTGCGCAGGGAGTGAGCGAGTCCTCCCCTATTATTGGTCACTCGTAGCGGAGAGCGACGACAGGGTCCAGCCGGGCGGCTTTGTTGGCGGGCCAGATTCCGAAGAAGAGCCCGACGCCCACAGAGACGACGACGCCGAGGACGGCCGCCCACGCCGGGACGGCGGTGGGGAGCGAGGGAAACACCAAACGGGCGGCTAGGGAGATGGACCATCCGAAGGCCATGCCGACGAGTCCGCCGAGGAAGGTGAGCACCACCGCTTCGGTGAGGAACTGAACGACGATGTCCTGCCGGCGCGCCCCGACGGCTTTGCGAACGCCGATCTCGCGGGTGCGCTCGGTGACCGAGACGAGCATGATGTTCATGACGCCGATGCCTCCCACCAGGAGCCCGATGGAACTGAGCACGATCATGACGACGGCCGTAGTGGCGGTGACTTTGCGGAAGTCCTCGATCATCTGGTCTGCGGACGAGATGGCAAAGTTGTCGGGCTGATCGTGCGGGACGCGGCGCTCCTGCCGCAGGACGCCACGCACCTCGTCGGCGGCCTGGGCGAGCCTGTCCGGGAGTGCGATCACGATGAGCATGTGCTCCTCGGCATTGGGAAACATCTTGCGCATGGTGAAGTACGGCAGCAGGAAGCGGTTGTCGTTCTGTCCGGGTAGCGACGCTGCCGGACGCTTCATGACGCCGATCACTTGAAAGCGGTGTCCGTCAATTTCCACCCATTTGCCGACGGGATCGAGAGTGGAAAACAGGGCCTTGTGGGCATCCTCTCCGATGACCACCACGGGCAATTTTCGGAGATTCTCGACCTCGGTGAAAAAGCGGCCGTAGATCATCTCCGCGTTGCCGCCGTCGGCGTAGCCGCGTTCGGTGCCGCCGAGGTCAATCTGATAGACGTCGTTGCCGCCGTAGCGCGCGCGGTGAATCTGGTTCCAGTTTGGGAACAGATAGGGGCTGACATGTTCCACCGAGGGGCAACGGTCCCGGATGGCGTGGGCCTGATCCAGCGTGAGCGGCTTGCGGGTGCGCTCTTCAGCGGAAAGGTTGCCGGCACGGAAGCCGACCTTGAATTTGAAGACGATGAGCGTATTGGTTCCGAACGACCGGAGAATGTTGGTGATGGCGCCATCGAGACCGGCGATGATGGAGCCCACTCCGATGATGGTGCCGGTGCCGATGATGACGCCCAAGACGGTGAGCACGGCGCGGAGCTTGTGCTGGCGGATAGTCTGGAGAGCCAAGGGCACGCCCGACGCCAGCGAGGAGGAGATCATCGTTCCACCCGCAGGGCCTCGATGGGATCGAGCAGCGAGGCGCGCCGCGCCGGATAGATGCCGAAGAACAAGCCGACGACGGTGGACAGCCCCACACCGATGACCACGGCGGATACCGGCATCGCCATGGGCACCGGGGTGGCGCTGCGCACGATAGCGGCTGTGGCGGCGGCAATGGCGACGCCGATCAATCCGCCCGTCGAGGCCATGGTGGCGGACTCCACCAGAAACTGCCAAAGGATGTCGCGATTACGCGCGCCCACCGACTTGCGAATGCCGATTTCGTGTGTGCGTTCGGTGACGACGGCGAGCATGATGTTCATGATCACCACGCCGCCCACCACCATGAACACGGAGACGACGGCGACGGCGGTGGCGGCGATGGCGCTGGTCATTTTGTCCCAAGCGGCGACCAGAGAATCGGAGGAGACGATGGCGAAGTTATCGTCCTGGCCGGGCCGGACATGGCGGTAGGCGCGCAGCAGCATCCGGATCTCGTCCTGCGCCTGGAACAGGTGCTTGTTGTCAATGGCCTGCGCCATGTAGCCAAGGCCTTCGCGGGACCCGTAAATCTTGAAGGCGGTCTCAATGGGGATGAGGGCGAAGCTATCGAGGGATTGGCCGAACACGCTGCCTTGTTTTTTGGCGACGCCAACGACCGTGAAGGGCCGGCCGTCGATCTTCACGGACTTGTTCAAGGGGTCTACGTTGGGGAAGAAGGCCTCCTTGAGATCGTTGCCGATCACCGCCACGGCGATGTGCCGCGCGTTCTCGCCTTCGGTGAACATGCGGCCGAGTTCGATCTGGGTGTTGGCGATGGAGGCCATGTTCGGCGTGGCGCCGCGCAACTGGATCTGGTCCAGCTTTTCGCCTTCGGCGGCGGAGTTGACGCGGCGGGAGTTCTGCATGCCGATGTCCCGGATCAGGGTGGCGCGGGACCGCAAGAAGTCGTACTCGTCGCGCTTCAATTGCGGGTTTTTGCGGACAAGTTCGAGGAATTTTTTGGGATCCCAGTTTCCGATGAACGCCATGCGAACGATGCGGAAACCGTCGGAGCCCATGTCGGAGACGTTCTGGGCGATATAGACGTCCATGCCGTGGATCACGCTCATGACGGCGATGAGAGTGGTGGTGGCGAGAATGATGCCGAGCAGAGTGAGGAAACTGCGAAGCTTGGCGTCGCGCAGGGAGGCTAGCGCGAGGCGGACGGCTTCGCCAAAAGACGCACCGCTGCTCGTTTGCATATCTACCTCAACGATACGATGCCCGGGGGGCGAATGTTCCCGGATTCAGGGAAAGTAGGCAGGGCAAAGCGGCTCTCGCACGCAAAGCACATTCGCGCGGCGAGGGACGCCGTGGTTTCATTTCGGGTGTCACTGTAAGGCCGCAACCAGCCCGCCGGTACGTTCGAGCAGGGCATAGCGGGCACGTTCGGCGCGTTCGCGCACCGCAAGGTAGGCGGCCCAGCGTTCCTGTTCGGCGATGCGGGCGCGCTCCACGGACTGCATGGTTGTGCGGCCTTCTTCCATGCGGGCCAACTCCACCGACACCTCTGCCCGCGACACTTCCAACTCGCGGCGGGCGACCGTTTGCGCTGTCTCCGCCTCCCGGACCTCGCGCAGGCGCTGCTCGGCTTCCACGCGGATGCGTCCACGGGCGCGGTTGAGTTCCACGCGCGCACCGGCGGCGTCGCCTTCGGCTTGCGCCACCAGAGCCTTGGCGGCCGGCCCCAGCCACAACGGTACTTGCACCGACACGCCGATCTGGGCGTTGTTGCGCTGGAAGCGTCGGAAATAATCTTCGTAGTTGTTGAACTTGGCGAATAATCCGTACTGGGCGACGAGATCGAGTTTCGGGTAGCGGGCGGCGCGCTCGGCTTCCACGCGCAGGCTGCTGGCGGCGATGGCGGACTCGAGTTCCCGAATCTCGCGGCTTTCCTGAGCGGCGCTCTCCACCACCGCGTCCAGGGAGGCGGGAACTTCCGGCATCGTGCGTTCCTCACCGGCCGGGTGGGCGCGGTCGCCTTCGGGGAAGCCGAGCGCGACGGCCAGCAACGCTTCCATATGCTCGCGGGCGCCATCCCATTCTGCGATTTTCTGTTCGGCGCGAATCACTTCGAGCTTCGCCTTCTCCAACTCGAGGCGAATTTCTCGGCCTTCGTTCACGCGCGCCTCGACGATCGCGGCCATGCGCGCCGATCCCTCCTGGATGGCGCGGGCGCTTACCGCCATGCGCTGCATGCGTTCGGCTTCCAAATGCAGGCCGATGGCTTCGGCCAAGGCTCGTTCGCTTTTGCGACCGGCGGCCTCCCCGGCGCCGCGGACGTTCTCGCGCGCTTGGGCGACGAGGAGTTTCTGGCGCTTGTCATAGATGGACGCCACGGCGCGCGCCTGCACCACGCTCGGGGCTGCGCCCTCGATGCTTTGCGGAAAACCATAGACGTAGGCGAGGCCGCTGCCTGCGTAGATCTTGGGATGAAAGGCGTCGCGCGCCAAGTCCACCTGCGACGCCGCTTTTTTCTGCTCGAGACGGGCCAGAAGGGCATCGGGGCTTTGGCGCAGAGCCAGGTCCGCGGTTTGGCGCAAGGTCAGGGTGTGAACCTCGGCCCGCGCGGCTGCCAGCGTGGCTGCGAGAAGAAGTAATCGTCGCATTCCTCCATTCTTGCCTGATACTCTTAGTTGTTTCCAAATGTCGATTGACCGTTTTGAGGAAGTCCGCCGGCGTCACGCCGCCGCCGAAGCCGGAGGGGGGCCGGAGCGCACCGCGCGCCAGCACGAAGAGGGGAAGCTTTCCGCCCGTGAGCGGATCGATCTGCTGCTGGACGAAGGCACGTTCGAAGAGGTGGACAAGTTGGTGCGCCACCGCTGCCGGGATTTCGGCATGGAGAACCAGGTGGTGGACGGCGACGGTTTCGTCACGGGCTGGGGCTACATTCATGGGCGGCTGGTGTACGTTTTCGCGCAGGACTTCACCGTGTTCGGGGGATCGCTGTCGGAGGCCAACGCGCGGAAGATCTGCAAGATCATGGACCTGGCGCTCGACAACGGCGCGCCCGTGATTGGGCTGAACGATTCCGGCGGAGCGCGGATCCAGGAGGGTGTGGTGTCGCTCGGCGGGTATGCGGACATCTTCCTCCGCAACACGCTGGCGAGTGGCGTGGTCCCGCAGATTTCGGCAATCCTGGGGCCTTGCGCGGGTGGCGCGGTTTACTCTCCCGCGATCACCGATTTCACGTTCATGGTGGACCGCACGAGCTACATGTTCGTGACCGGTCCGGACGTGCTGAAGACGGTGACCCACGAGGAGATCACCAAGGAAGAGCTGGGCGGCGCCACCACGCACAACACCAAGAGCGGAGTGGCGCACTTTCTGGCGCCGTCGGACGCCGATTGCCTGCGGCACATCCGCGCCTTGCTGCACTACATACCGCAGAACAACCGTGAAGATCCGCCACGCGTGACCGCGACGGACGCCGCGGACCGGCAGGATGCGGCGTTGGACACGATCGTGCCCGCGGAATCGAACCTGCCGTACGACATCAAGGACGTGATCCACAAGATCGTGGATGGCGGGGTGTTTTTCGAAGTGCAGGAGCATTTCGCGCGGAACATCGTGGTGGGGTTCGCGCATATGGACGGGCGTCCGTTGGGGATCGTTGCCAACCAGCCGGCGCATCTGGCCGGCTGCCTGGATATTGACTCGTCGGTGAAAGGCGCGCGATTCGTCCGGTTCTGCGACGCGTTCCATATTCCGATCCTGACTCTCGAGGACGTGCCCGGATTTCTACCCGGCGCGGGCCAGGAGTTCGGCGGCATCATCCGGCACGGCGCGAAGCTGCTGTATGCGTACGCGGAGGCCACCGTGCCCAAGATCACGGTGATCACGCGCAAGGCCTACGGGGGCGCTTATTGCGTGATGGGATCGAAGCACATCCGCACCGATGTGAATCTGGCATGGCCCACCGCGGAGATCGCGGTGATGGGGGCCGAGGGCGCGGTGAACATCGTGCACCGCCGTGAGATCGCCGGGGCGGCTGATCCGGAAAAGGCGCGTCGCGAAAAGATCGATGAGTTCCGGGACCGGTTCGCGTCGCCGTTCGTTGCGGCCGAGGCTGGATTCATCGATGCGGTGATCGAGCCGCGTCAGACGCGTCCGAAGGTGATCGCGGCGCTGCGGATGCTCGAGAACAAGGTGAGCACGATGCCCCGGAAAAAGCACGGGAACATTCCGCTATAGCGAGTGTGCCTTGAACCATAAAGTGGCACGACGATGAAGCATAACGTGGCAGGAACCATTCCATGCACGCCAAGGTCGGCCGCTGTGTCGGGGAACCATATCGGCCGCAGCGATTCCAAGGGGGGATGCATAAGGTGGCGGCGAGTAGAGGCTGAGAACTTCGGTTAAATCGAGCATCGGGCGGTGGTTAAACAGCACACCTCCAGTCCGGCGGCAGCGAGAACGAACTACGAACCAAAAACGAACAAGGCAGAATTGATCGGCCCGACGGGATCTCGCAGAGTCGCACAGCGACACGGGGTGAGAAGCCGGCAAGAGCCGTGCTTCCGCCGTCCTCACCGATAGTGACTCGTACTCTCGAGGGTCCAAGTCGCGCCCGGAATAGCGTTCATTGAAGAAGACGGCTTCTTGGTTCCGGGATCCGCAAGGCGTTGATCGTGGCAAGCCATGCTCCGCCGGAACCGGCCGAAGACGCCGAAATCCAAGAACTGCTTGATCTCACCGAACAGCCGGGAATCGCCTTTGAACCAGTTGCCATCCTGGCATTGGAGGTCGGGCGCCTCTCTCGGCCAACTCGGGGACACTGTGGCCGCTGAACAGCCCGATCGACAATCGCGGCTGCCTCGAGTTGCCGTACTCACAAACTCCCCGCAGTTCGGGAGCTTGCTGGAAGGGTTTGCCTCCCGAAAAGGTCACGCCCTCGATACCGGGACACGAGAGAATCCACTGACCCACGTCTTGCAACGGAATCTCGCGGCTGGCGTCGTACTCTTGGCTCAGTTTGTTGCAGCAGCCGCGACAGCCTAGCTGCGTCCTTAAAACCACACGAGTGCTCGTGGTCCCGGTCCGTTGACCCTGCCGTGAGGAAGCCTTGAGTAAATCAGCATGTGCGGGTCCTTCCAGTGGTACTGGCTGTGCCCGCGCGCCGACAAAGCGCATTGGCTGGTGTTCCCGCGCGCAGATAATGCTACGCGAGGGTGGCACCGGTCTGGCGTGTATCGTAGCCGGCGAGTGTCTCTAGCTGCCGACGCAGAGTAGCGCGCTGCAGCACGTCCAAGAGGGACTGTAACGCCGATAGCTGCAGCGTCTGCCGGTGCATGACCAGATCGTATCGCTCGCCCTTCAGGGGAACGAAGTTGAGCCCGAACGCCTGCGCCGCTGATCGAGTGACAAGGCAGCAGTCCGCGTCGCCGGCGAACACAGCATACGCCGCGGCCAGGTGACCTTGGGCCTCAACCCGATAACCACGCACACGGCTGGCCACGACACCCGCCTGTCTCATCAGGCGATCGGCCAATTCCCTGGCGCCCGAGCCGGTTTCCCGGTTGACGAAGCGCACGTTCCTGTTGGCGAGATGTTCAATCTTCGTGATCCGCTTCGGGTTGCCGGGCGCGACGGCCAGGCCCTCTTCCCACTGAGCGAATGTGATAACCGCGAAGTCTGCGTTGGGGAACTGCTGGCGCAGGTACGGCAGGTTGAATTCACCGCTTTCAGGATCCTCGAGGTGAGATCCGGCAATGTGTGTGACACCCTCCTTGAGCCAGGACAGCGCCAATTTGCTCGACGCCGACGCCGTCACTACCTCAATGCCTGTGGTCTTCTCGAGTGTGGCCGCGAGCAGACTCGTAGCCGGATCGCACCCTGCCATGATCAAGCGCTTCTGAAACGCGTTATCCTCCGAGAAAGGGAGCACGTCGGCTTTCCTTCCCGTTCGGCCCAGGCTCGAGATCACTCCGTCAGCCTGAGGGAGATAGTAAGGGGAGGCGCTCACCGGCACGCTGACCCATTGCTCGCCGACTCGGCCGAGGCGCGCTGGCCTAGACTTGGCAATCTGGTCACGACTCAGAACGCGTGTCGCGAGCGGCGCGGAGGCGTTCGGCGAGTCACCCGCAAGAGTGAAGATCTCTTCTACGGAAGTCTCGAGTTCGCGCGCCAGCCTCAGCGTCACCTCCGTGTTTGGAACGTACGTGCCCGCCTCCATCGCATAGATGGCTTGGCGGCTCACTCCAACCCTCCGCGCTAGATCGGCGGCGCCGACACCGCGGCTCTTCCGAATCGCTGCCAGTCGATTCTGAACACCCTGAGACATGCGAGCCGTTCTCCTTTGTCAGAACTGCGCCTTCAGTACGAACTCGAACACACGAGGGTCGAGAGCTGTGGTGATCGTTCCGAACGCGGCTGTTCCGAAGGCTCCGTTCGGATTTCGCAACGGAGGGGTGTTGGTCATGTTGAATACTTCCGCCCGAAACTCGGTCTTCAACCGCTCAGTCAACGAAAACGTCTTGCCCGCCATCACGTCGAACGTGCGATAGCCCGGCCCTCGGACGGGATTGCGCGAGCTGTTTCCGAGCGTGAACTGCGCCGCGGCGGTGAACGCGGATGTGTCGAACCAACGTCCCGTGTTGCGCTGATCAGTGGGCAGATTGGGATCGCGAGGGCGATCCGGCCGCTGAATTCCAAATCCTGCAAACGCGTTCAGGTTCGGCTGCTGCGTCACCGCGAGGGGACTGCCTGATTGTGCTCGCAGAATCCCAGCAACCCGCCAGCCGCTGCCGAGCAGGTCCTTCCAAGTGCGCCAGCGGCGGTGACGCCCGAAGGGAAGTTCGTAGACAAAGCTGCTTGAAAAGACGTGTGGGATGTTCCCGGTGGAGACATCCTTCTCCAGGCGCCGGTTGAAGCTGTCCGCAGCCTGATAGCTGACGGCGGGGCCTGTGAGAATCGCCGCGTCGAACACGGCACCGGCATCGTCGATCAGACGTGAGAAGGTGTAGGCCGCCACGAAGGTGAGCCCTTGCGCGAATCGCCTCTCCACACGGGATTGCAGCGAGTGGTAGCTGGAGTGACCGACATTGTTCCGATACAGCGTCACGCCGGTGAAGCGAGGGAAAGGACGGAGCAACTGCTGCCTCGCGATCGTCCGCCTGCCCAACGAAGATTCGATCGGAATCTCACCGAAGAAAGGGTTCGATACGGGCTCGGTGAGCTGCGATCCGAGCGCCAGTTGCTCCGCTCGCAACTGGTTCAGGTTCACGTCCGGCACACCCAGGTTAGTGAGCTTTGAGCCCAGGTATCCCGCCTCGACGCTCCAGTTCGTCCCAAAGGTCTTTTGCAGCGACAGATTCCATTGCTGCGCGTATCCGCTTTTCTGATCGCGCTGAACGCCAAAGACCCCCTGTCCAAGACCGCTGTTGGCATTGGGTTCATCAATACGGATCGCCGGCCCTTGCGATAGAACGAACGCCGGGTTGAGGTTGTCGAGCGAGGACTGTTGCACTGTGCGAACGAATGGGAAGAGGGGAGTAGTGAACGGCGTGGTGATGCCAGCCTGTTCAATCCATGTCATGCCGTATCCCGCGCGAATCGCGAGCGAGTCGGAGGCGCGGAAGGCCAAACCGAGACGCGGCCCGAAGTTGCCCCGCTCGAGATCGCGCGCGGACCGTGGAAATCCGTTCCGCCCCAGAAAATCGAGTTCCTCCGTCCGCAGGTTGAACACCGAGCCGCGATCCGCGGCCACCGTCGACGGGAAGTTGAGCGTGTACCGAACGCCGAGGTTCAGGCTGAGACGGCGAGTCGCGCGGTAGTCGTCCTGCAGGTAGAACTCCGCGGTATTCGCTCGCGGCCGAAGCACTTCCTTCTGCACGTCAATCTGAAAGTTCTGAATGTGGCCCAGCAGAAATGACGCAACGCTACTGCCAGTATTGGGCGCCGGCGTTCCAGACAGCGCAAGTCCCGCCGTCAGCACATTCGTGAACTGGAAACTCCCGGACGGGCTGGGCGGCTGGAGCACGTCCAGCCGCTGGTGCCGAATGTCGGTTCCAAGCTTCAGGCTGTGGCGCCTCGTCACCCAGGTGAGATTGTCGATGAACTGAGTCACCGATGTCGTGAATTCGGCGTTGCTGTTGGCTGGTGGTCCGAGAATCTGAAACCCGACGACATCGTAGGTCGGAAGAGTGTCTCCGAAAGACGATGTGGGGAGGTTCGGAACGCCGGAGACTTCGGGCGCCGGTTTCCCCGTACGCAGTGATGTGCGTATGAAGCCACGGCGGGTATGACCGAAGCGAACCTGGTTAGCGCGGTTTGTGTCAATGGTCCAATTGTGTTCCGCGACCGCGCTGTCCGCCCGCGTCAGCGTCTCGCCCAGGACGCCCGAACCGATGTTGCCGCTTCCGTCGGGCAGCGGCGTCACTGGCCGTGCGAAATCGAGCAGGTGACAGTATCGCCCAAAGAGGCGGTGCCGGCTGGCGAAGTATCTATCGAGCCGCACGTCGAACTGGTCCTGCGAAGCATCCTCGTTGCCGATGCGGCGATAGTTGTTCGCGGTGGTCTCGGGGCCACTCCCGCCGGCGGCGTCTGGGGTTGGATAGCGGTCGAGAACCCGCATGGTGGCCGGATCGAAGCGCGCGACCGGAATTGTGTTGCCAGGAAAGGGGGCGCGTGAGTAACGGGATTCGGTCATCAGTGTGGAAGCCGGATCGAAGATCGGCGTCGAAAATCGCCCGGATCGCTGCGCACTGGCCGGGACCGTGCTCAAGCGGACCACTCCGTTTTGAAGACGAGTGCCTTGCCAGTCAATGAAAAAGAACGTCTGGTTCCTCTGAATCGGCCCACCCAAAACGAATCCGTATTGATTCCGCCGGAAGCGGGGCCTCGACAGCCCTGCCGCGAACAGGTTGCGCGCATTCAAGGCTTCGTTCCGGAAGAACTCGAACAGCGTCCCGTGCAGATCGTTACCGCCGGACTTCTGACTCACCATAATCACGCCGCCGTTCGCGCGGCCGTACTCCGCCGAGTAGCTGTTGGTCTCAACCCGGAACTCTCCGATCGCGTCGATGATCGGGAAGTACGCTACTTGGCCAGGCTCGGGCTGGAGGACACTGACGCCATCATAAATGTATTCGCTCACCCTGGGTCGGCCGCCGTTAATGCGCGGCAGCGTGGAACCGGGAGGCAGGCTCACACCAGGCGACAGCGCGATCAACGGAACGAAGTTGCGGCTATCCAAGGGAAGGTTGACGATCTTCTCCCCTTCAACGGTGAGCCGGACTGTGCCTCGCGCCGTCTGCAACAGCGGCGCTTCCGCTCTCACCTCCACGGCTTGCGAAAGGTCCCCGATCTGCAGGGTCAGGTGCAGTTCGACTCGATCCCCGGTTCGCAGAACGACTCCGTCCCGTTTTAGGACAGCAAAGCCTGGCTTTGCCACCGCGAGTTGGTACGGGCCCGGCGGCAGAGTGAAGAAGTGGTACCTCCCCTCTGCCGTAGTGCTGGATCGAGCGCGTATGCCTGTGCCTGCATTGGTGAGTTCCACTTCAGCCGCCACCACCGGCAGACCTGCGGGATCGCGGACGGTTCCAAACAACTCCGCTTTGGTTGCCTGGGAGAAAACGGAAGTCGGCGCGCCGACTAAAGCGGCCAGACACAGAGCCGATGAGACGCGGCGGGTGTGTGCTGGACATCTATACAAGACAGCGTCATTTTAACACGACGACTTGTCCAAGCCCGGTCGCGGTCACTGTGGGGGACGGCAGCACAAAGTGGCGCTGGTTGCACTTTGTGCTTCAGGTCACAACGGCCATTGCCGGATCATGCTTTCGACTTGACGATCGGTTCCAGCATCCTGCGCAGGTTGCCGGATGCGATTTGGTCCTTGGCCGCGGCGGAGACTCGGGCGCCGTGGAGTTTAGCGAGTTGCGACGCCATGCCGCGTCCGCCGGAATCGCTCCCGTAGATGACGCGGCCGGCGCCGAGTTCGCGGACGGCCATCTCGGTGAAGCCATTGGTGGGGTCGGACCCGGCGAGGTCCACCGATACGTTCGGGTAGGCACGGACGGCGCGGATGCCGAATTCCCAGTTGCCGCCGGTGTGTCCGCAGATCATGGGTACGTTGGGAAAGCGCGCGGCGAGGGTAGCCATGTCGATGGGAGAAGATTCACCGGGCAAATTGCCGGTGGTCTTGAGCCAGGTGTGCTGGAAGATTACGGCCTTGAGAGCGGCGGCGGCGGAGACGATGGGGTCCAGCGCGGGATCCGAACAGCGGCGGGCCACCCAGAGCTTGATGCCCACCAGCGGACCATCGCGGATGCAGCGGCGGATTTCGTCGAGACTGGCGTCCACGTGGTTCGGGTTGACGTAGGCAAAGCCATAAACGCGGTGAGCCCAGTGTTGCACGCACCGAAGAATGTAGTCGTTGTGAGCGCGCATCTGGGCTGGATCGGGATCGGTTTCCCGCAGCGAGCCGAGGTAGATGCACAGCTTTTCGACGCCCATACGATCTGCGATGCGAACCACTTCGGCCATGGACTCTTCCGGAGTCCGGCCGCCGAATCCGGACGGATGACAGTGCAGATCCCAAATAGTCATCGTTTGGCTCCGAGGAGGCGTTTGGCGTTTTGGTCGAGGGTCTTGGAGTCCATGCCGGCTTCCTTGACCTTGAGCACGGCGGCCTCGCAGTAGAAGAAGGGTGAGTAGGATCCGAACACCACGCGGTCAGAACCGAGAGCGGCGTTCCAGCGGGCGGGCCCGTGGACGCCTTCAATCATGGCGAAGTCGGAATACGCGCGCTGCGTGAGGGCGAGCGCGGTGAGTAACTCCGGGCTTCCGCCGCGGCAATTAAGGAGTTGTACGCGGAGGTTGGGCGCGCGGCGGAGAGCGCCGGGAAGCGGGTCCAGCGCGACGGGCGCGGCCTTGACGAGCGGGTGTTGGGTCCGTTCGTCTTCCATGGTGCAGACGATCTGCAGGAATATGTTTCGCTCGGCGGCGAGCCCGAACAATTCGGCGAGGGAGGGATGGTCCAGGCCGTAGCCGTGGTAGGCGGGGTGGAGGCGGAGGCCCTGCATGCGATGTTCGGCGATGCAGCGGCGGAGGTCCTCTCTCCAGTCCGGCGCGGTCGGGTTGACAGAGCCGATGGGGAGGAGGTCCCCGTTGGAGTAGCGGCGGCAATCCTCGGCGAGGCGCGCGTTGACGGCTGCGAGATCGCGATGCAGGAGAGCGTCGAAGCTCGAGGCCCAGGCTTGAGCGATGCCGTTCTTTCGGAGGGTGGATAGCAGCTCACTGGGCTCGTCGCCGTAGAGACGGCGGAAGGGATAGCGGGAAAGATAGACGTTGGTGTCGATCATCTTTGCTCAGGGGAGGTCCAGGAACTCGTAGCGGTAGGTCCAGCCGGTGGACTTGCCGGGGTCGACGGAGAGGTCGATGTAGGGTTCGGGCGAGAAAACGGTGCGGATGGACCAGTAAACGAACTTCGAGAGCGGACGGTCTCCAGTGATGTGGACGCCGGCGTGGGCCTCTGAGTTTTCCACGCGAATATCGTAGGCATCGGCGCCGGGGCCAAAGCCGCGAAATTCCCCGAAGACACTCTGCCCGGTCTCCAGTTCGCGGTTGTAGCGGATGCGCGAGCCTTCGGCGACGGCGATATCGTCGCGGAAGGCGCGTACCGGGTCGAGGGGAAACGGGACCTTGACGTGGGTGGCGGGGCCGGTGGGCTTGCCGTCGATCACGAAAAAGTTGTGGTTGTACTGACTGGTGACGATGGGCTTGCGTCCGGTGTTTTTCAATTCGTGCTCGATGACCATCACGGGACGGCCCGGTTCCAGGCGGATCCGCTTGGTGTAGCGGTAGGCGTAGCCTGTGCCGTCGCGGAGATCATGTTGGAACTCGATACGGTTTTTTCCGGGGCGGACGCGCCATTGGCCGTGATCGACGATGTCGTATGTCCTGAAGCCCTGGTATTGGGGCTCATCGGGCTTTTTGACCACTCCGACGCCGATGCGGATGAACGTGCCGCCGGGTTTGGCTTCGTCGTAGCCGAGGCCTGCATTGTCAGTGCGGAACTCCTCGACCGGCCCCATGATGGCGTCGTGGAGTTTGGGGTCGTACTTGGGGAACCATTGGCCGAAGTATTCATGCTTCGCCGTTTTGAGGCTGTAGATGACGCCGGACCAGTCAAAGCGGGTGCCGCGATAGTATCCATTTTCGGCGTCCGGCAGATAGAAACGCGCGGTGATGGCGCCGTTGGAGATTTGCGCTTCGGGGAATTGGGCGGCGCTCGCCACGGTGGCGAGGAACAGGATAGCGGCCGTCTTGTTCATGGTTCGATCTTCACGATAGCATCGGGCGGCCCGGGCAGGCTTCCCCGGCCTACCCTTTGGAGGCTTGGATAAGGTACTATTCCGGCATGAGTGAAGTTACACGACGCGATTTGCTTAGCGGCGCCGGTACCGCCGCCACGGCCTTCCAGATCATCCGGCCGCAGTTGGTGCGGGGCGCGGGGGCGGAGAAGCTCAAAGCCGGGCTGATCGGAGTGGGCGGCCGTGGACGCCAGGCGGTGGTGGATCTGATCACGGGGTCAGACAACGTGGAAGTGGTGGCGATGGCCGACATCTTCGAGGACAAGCTCGAGGGGAATCTGGCGTGGCTGAAAGCGAAGGATCCGAAGATCGCCGACCGTGTGAAGGTGGATGCCGAGCACCGGTTCGTGGGGTTCGAGGCATACAAGAAGCTGGTGGCCTCCGGCGTGGACATCGTGATGCTGGCCACCCCGCCCGGCTATCGCCCGATGCATTTCGAAGCGGCGGTGGAGGCGGGCAAGCATGTGTTCTGCGAGAAGCCTTTTGGGACCGACCCGGTGGGCGTACGCCGATTCATGGCGGCGGCGAAAAAGTCGGAAGAGAAGAAGCTCACCGTGATGTCGGGCGCGCAGCGCCGGTTCAGCCGGGAGTATCTGGAGACGATCGATAAGATCCAAAACGGCGTGATTGGGGACGTGACGGCCACCTACGCGTATTGGGTGGGGACGCCCGTGATCCAGCAAAAGGCGCGGGATCCGAAGTTGGGCGAGATGGAGTGGAACCACCGGAATTGGTACTCGCATGTGTGGCTGTGCGGGGATCAGGTTGTGGAGCAACACCTGCACAATATCGACGTGATCTGCTGGCTGATGGAAACGCATCCGATCAGCGTGGTGGCCTATGGCGGCGCGGCTTGGCGCCCACGGGAAGTGATTTACGGGACCATCTACGATCACATCGCATCGGATTTCGTATTTGCGAACGGAGTCCGGATGTCGAGTTACTGCCGGCAGTTTCCAGACCGGTCCATGTACCGGAACGTCAGTGAGCTGGTGATCGGCACCAAGGGCCGCAGCAATTGCCGCGATCTGGGGACCAAGGGTGAGAATCCGTATGTGGCCGAGCACCGGGCAATGATCGATTCGATTCGCGGCGATGGTCCTTATGTGAACCATGCGATGAAGGTGGCCGAGAGCACGATGACGTGCATCATGGCGCGTGAATCGGCCTATTCGGGGCACGAGGTGACTTGGGATCAGATGATGGAAAGCAAGCTCGATCGTACGCCGGCGTCGTTCGGTTACAACGAGAAGATGCCGATGCCGCCGCTGCCGGTGCCGGGGGAGTATAAGTTATTGTAAGTGCCTTTGGGACGGCACGACGGATGCGCCGCAAGTGAACGGAAGAAGAGTCCTGTTGGCGTTCAGTTTGCTAGGGACTCTTGCGTGTTCGCGGCCTGGGGACGTTCCCGTCGCGGCGGCCTACGCTCCGGCGAATTCCTGCGCCGGGTGCCATGCAACGATCGCAAAGACCTACGCCGGGACGGGCATGGGGCGGGCGTTTTCGCGATTTCGCCGGGATGGGACCGCGGCGCACTTCGAGGGGCGCAACCACTTCTATCACAAGGCCTCCGATTTTCACTACCGGATGACGATGCGAAATGGGTCCGCGTATATGCGGCGCTATCAGGTCGGTCCGGATGGGGCGGAGCGAAACGTAGTGGAGAAGCGTATCGACTACATCGTGGGGTCCGGACATAAGGCACAAACGTTTCTGCATCGAACCGCGCGGGGCGAACTGGTGGAGTTGCCGGTGGCCTGGTACACCGAGGTCAGCGGGTATTGGGCGATGAATCCCAACTATGACCGGGCCGATCATGAAGACTTCCGGCGGCGTATCTCCTACGACTGTTTCTTTTGCCACAATGCGTATCCGGGCGGGGTGGCGGGCGATTCGTTTTTCGCGGACGCCGTGTACCCGAAGACGCTGCCGGAGGGGATCGATTGTCAGCGGTGCCACGGGCCGGCGTCGGCGCATGTGAAGGCAGCCCAAGAAGGCGCGAGTGCCGATGTGATCCGGGCGGGCGTGGTGAATCCGGAGCGCCTCGACCGGGACCAGCGCATGGAGATCTGCATGCAGTGCCATTTGCAATCGACCAGCCGGTCACTGCCGCACGCGGTGATCCGGCCGGGACGAGGCGTATTCAGTTTTCGCGCCGGAGAGCCGCTCGGCGACTATGTTTCTCATTTCGATCATGCGCGCGGCGCGGGGTACGACGATAAGTTCGAAATCGCGCATGCGGCATACCGGCTGCGGCAGTCTGCGTGTTTCCGGTCGAGCAAAATGGATTGCACCACCTGCCACGATCCCCATGCGGTGACGCGAGGGGCGGCGGCCGTGAAGGAGGCGAGCGCCGCGTGCCGGGTGTGTCACGGGACGGTGGCAGGATCGATTCACGCAGGCAAGAACGAGTGCGTGAGCTGCCATATGCCGCGGCGGCGCGCCGAGGATGTTGTGGAAGTGGTGATGACCGATCACAAGATCGTGCGGCGGGCTCCGCGCGGGGATCTGACGGCGCGGCGAGCCGAGCGGGACACACGGCCGTATCGCGGGGAGGTGGTCCCCTACTATCCGGCCAAGCCGGACAGGATGAGCGTGGCGTTGGCGCAGGTGCGGACGGGGGCGAATCTGGGGAAAGGGCTTCCGGAGTTGGAGGCAGAGATTGCCGCGCTCGCGAAAACAGGTTCCTGTAGCGCCGATTGCTATTACGATCTGGCGGAAGCATACGGGAAGGCGGGACGAGTGGCGGACGCCTCGCGGGCGGCCGAGCGGGCGCTGGCGATGGATGGGCGGCATGTGCCGACGCTGCGAAGCTACGGCGCGCAGCTTTCCATCGGCGGTGAGTGGAAGCGCGGGGCGGAATTGCTGGAGCGGGCGTTGGCGGTGCGGCCGGGACACGCGGCCACGATGCACGATCTTGCCCGCAACTACGCGCAGCAGGGCCGTCACGAAGATGCGATCCGGATGCTGCGAGAGGCCGCGAGGGCGGATCCGGATGCCCCGGAGATTCACGCGTCCCTGGCGTCGGCGCTCGAGTCCCGTGGCGACGCGGCCGGAGCGCTGCAGGCCTTCGCGGACGCGGTGAGAGCGGACCCACGGCATGCGGGGTCGCGGTACGGATATGCGGTGATGCTGGCGCAGGCCGGGCGGAAGCGGGAGGCGCTCGAGGAGGCCGGCAAGGCGGCGGATCTGAATCCATCGCGCGCGGATTCGCAGTTGTTGCTGGGGATGCTATCGGCCGAGCAGGGCGACTTGGCGCGGGCGCGGGTTTGTCTGGAGCGTGCGGCGCGGGCGCCCGATGCGGCGGTGGCGGCGCGGGCGCGCGAGGTATTGGCGGCTATCGGCAGTCGATAGCATCGTGACACAATGCAACGATGAGCGTGACGTCCTTATCCTCGTGGTCCGCATTGTGCCGGCTCCTGTGCGTTTCGATGGCCGTGACGGCATCGGTGGCCGGGCAGGATGCGTTGTCCATTCGTTTGCGTTTCGGTATGACCGATGAGGCTCCGCGACGGTGGGACGGCGGGGTTCGCGCGCGGAACGGCACGGTGACGAGCGTGCGGAACCTGTCGCCGCATCCGAGCGAGTCCGTAGTGGCGCCGGCGGGGGAGGGAACGGCGAGTTGGAAACTAGCCACGCGCAAGGGGCTGAACTATCCCCGGCGCGAGTACCAGGAAGAGAATCCGGCGGGGACCATTCCTTTCGTCTACCATCCGGCGGTGGTGATCGATATGCAGGGAGCGTCGAACGCGCGGCTCACGGTGACGACGCCGCAGGGCCAGTTTTCGATTCCGGCCGGGCAGATGAGAGTCGGAAGGGCGGAGGTGTATCTGAACGGCGCGGTGTTGGTGGACCGGGTGGCGAACGCCGAGCAGGTGTCGGCGGCCGAGTACGAGAATGACTTCGCGGCGATGGCGGCCGATCCCGATGGCGGCGTCTGGTCCGCGTGGACGGCCTACCGGGACAAAGCGGTGACGGCGATGGCGCGGCGCCTCCGCAACGGCAAGTGGGAAGAGGCGATGGCAGTGGCGGGCCCCGGCGACATTTATCGGGTGCAGTTGGGCCGCGACGGGAAAGGACGCTTGTGGGCGGTGTGGAGCGAGCAGCGGAGCGGCAATTTCGATCTCTATGCGAAGTCTTTCGATGGGCGGCAGTGGTCCGGGGAGGAGCGTCTGACGCAGAGTCCGCAGAGCGATGTGGAGCATGTGCTCACCACGGACTCGGCGGGCAATTTGTGGGTGGCGTGGCAGGGGTTCCGGGATGGGCGGGCGGATGTGTTCGCGCGGCGGTTCGACGGAGCGGTTTGGTCGGTGGAGGAACGGGTGTCGACGTCGGCGGCCAACGATTGGAGTCCTGCGATCGCGGCCGACGGGGCGGGGAGTGTGTATGTGGCGTGGGACACCTATGACAAGGGGAACTACGACATCCTGATGCGCCGGTGGCGGGCCGGTAAGTGGGAGGAGGTGGCCGCGATTGCGAACACGCCGCGGTTTGAGGCGCATGTCCGCCTGGCGTGCGACGGAGCCAACCGGCTATGGGCGGCGTGGAACGAGAGCGGGTTCGAGTGGGGGAAAGACACCGGGTTTTTGATCATCAAGGAAGGGACGCGGCTGTATTCGTGGCGGAGCATCCAGGTAGGCGTGTTCGCCAATGGAGCGCGGATGGATCCGCCGGATGTGAATGTGGGGCTCCCGGCGGAATTGCGCGAGTACAATGACCTGCCGGTGCTGCACAAGGATGGAGCGGGGCGGATGTGGCTGTTCTTCCGGCATCGGACGCTGCGGAGCCCGGACACCCCGTCGTTCACGGCGGCGCACCGCGCGGCGTGGGAGATCTATGGGACGGCGCTCGAGGGCGGGCAATGGGCGGCGCCGGTGCTGCTGCCGTTTAGCCGCAACCGGCAGGACGTTCGTTGGGGAGTAACGAACGCGGCGGGCGGGGCGATATGGGCGTCGTGGCCCACCGATAACCGGGATGCCGACGACTATCTGTTCCGCAAGACCGAGATCATGGCGGGCCGGATTCCGGCTTACCCCGGAACGGCGCGGGAGCCGGTGCTGCGTCCGCACGTGGAGCGGGAGGTTCAGACGTATCCGATCCATCCCAACGAGGCCGCCGACACGGCGCGCATCCGTAACTATACGATCGGGAGCGAGGGCAAGACCTACCGGATCTATCGCGGCGACACGCACCGGCACACGGAGTTCTCCGCGGATGGGATGTTCGACGGATCGTTGATCGAGACCTACCGCTACGCGATCGATGCCGCGAGCCTGGACTATCTGGGCGTGAGCGATCACTCCAACCAAGGCGGCCAGGAGGTGGACTACATCAACTGGCTGCTGCCGCAGATCGCCGACATCTTTCATCTGCCGCGGACGTTCGCGACGATCTTTACCTACGAGCGCGGTTTGAGCTATCCGAACGGGCATCGGAACATCTTGACGGCGCGCCGCGGCATACCGGCGCTGCGGGTTCCCGAAGACGAGGCCAAGGGCTTGACCGGCGCGGCGAATCTCTACCGGTATCTGAAACAAAACGGAGCCATCGCGATTTCTCACACCTCGGCGACGGGGATGGGAACCGACTGGCGGGATAACGATCCCGACGTGGAGCCGCTCGTCGAAATGTATCAGGGCGACCGTGTGTCGGCCGAGTATGCAGGGGCGCCGAAGACGGCGAATCCGGATCGTCCGCAGACGCAGCAAGGCGGATACAAGCCGAAAGGCTTCATCTGGAACGCGTGGGCGAAAGGGTACAAGTTGGGGGTGCAGGCAAGTTCGGATCATCTGTCGACGCACATTTCCTACGCGTGCACGATTGCCGAGGAGTTCACGCGGGAGGGATTGATCGCGGCGATGAAGAAGCGCCACTCCTATGCAGCCACCGACAACATCGTGCTGGACTACCGGATGCAGACCGGCGGGCGAGAGTACATTCAGGGCGACGCGGTGGAGGATGCGGATCGGGTGCGGCTGTGGGTGAAGGTGCTGGGGACTTCGGATGTGAGACAGATCGACGTGATCCGTTCCAACCAATTCATTCACACTGTGCATCATCCGGGCCGGGATGCGCAGTTCACTTTCGAGGACGCCGAGCCACTGGCGGGCGAAAGCTATTACTACGTGCGGGTGCAGCAGGCCGACGACGAGATGGCGTGGTCAAGCCCGATCTGGGTCAAAAGGAAATAGAGGGACCGTTGTCGGGTTCTTCTTCTTTCGTGGGGAGGAAGACGTCATCGAGGAAATCGGTGTCGGTCTCATCCTCGCCGTTCAGGTCGCCCTGGATTGCGGCGGCGGACTGACTGGCGGCGTGGAGATCGCCCATTTTTTCCAGGAAGCGGGGGAGTTCGGCGGCGATCTGGTCGATGTCGCAAGCGAAGACTTCGATGCCCCAGCGCCGGCGTAGTTGTTCCGCCTGCGGCTCCCAGTCTCCGCGGACGCCGGTGATGGCGAAATGATGGATTTGGCCGCCGGCGGAGGGCGGTGCGCCGAGGGCGGTGAGGTCGTCGATCAGGCCTTGGAGGGAGGCGCCCACGAACAGGAGGCTTCGCTTGGCCATGAGTGCTCCGATGGCGGCGCGGAGGTCCGGCTTCTCGCGGCATCCCAGTTGGAACTCCTCGCGGGACAGCAGGATGTTGGCCTTGCGGCGAGGGTCGCCATAGAGTTTGATGAGGAAGAATTCGCCGTTTTGCTCGCATTCGATCAGCCGGTGGCCATTGTGATCGAGGATGACTTCGTCGGCGCCGATGCTGTCGAGTTGCTGGTCATAGCAGGTGGTGATGGCGCCTACCAGCGGCAGCCGGGTGAGAAAGCGATGCGAATCCGAGAGCGGGGCGTAGCGGTCAAAGACGCTCTCGTAATAGGAAATCAAGTCGTTTCGATTGGGCTTGGCGCGCCGGATCATTTCGTTGGCGGCCTCATCGAGGTGGCCGCTCCGCGCTTTCTCGTTGAGCCGGCTGCCGTCGGCCGACGGGATCCAGTTTTCGTAGAAGGCCGATTCGATCAGTTTCGAGAGGAAGTCATGCCAGAGCGGCAAGCCGCTCTGCGCGCTCAGTCCGGCGCCGGCCCAGAGCACTCCACCGCGGGCGCCGAGGGCGGCGATCATTTCCGGCTTCGGAAACGGCAACTGTCCGGGGCCCGGGGTGGAGAGTTTCTTGTGCTTGGAAAGGCGCTTGGAGTTGGCAAAGACGCCGAGCACGGATCCGAACAATCCGAGGATGACCGAGAGAGAGGCGAGGAAGGACGCCACTCGCATGAGAATCGAACCTCTCCGGGAGAGCGCCTGACCACGAATCAGACGGACCAGGGCGGTGCCGGTGGGGCCGCTATAGGCGACTCTGGAATCGGCGATGGCGACCGCGGTGAGAGGATCTGGGGTATCCACCAGGATCCGGTTTTCCGCGCCGTCGCGCAGTTCACGGAGGCCGCCGAAGGCGCCGATGGCGAGTAGAGACCCCATGGGCGTGGCCGTGGCGCGGGCAACGGCGCCCGGCGTGGTGAGCGTTTGGCTGAGCCACTGGACGGCCCCGGGACCGCTAACGGCCACTTGTCCGGGAGCGGTGATGAGGAGGCCGGTTGGCTCCTTGGACAGCGGGCGCGTCTCGACGAGTTTGGGATCGCCCGAGCCTTGGTCCAGGCGGTAAACGGCGAGGGCTCGATCGGCTCTCGAATAGACGGCGAGGGTTTCCGGGCTCTGGGCGATTTGATCCACAGCCTTTACCGTGAGTGTCTGCCGGGTCCATGCTGGCGTACGGTTCGGAGCCCAATCCTGAATTTCTCCATTGCCGCGGACCACGCCGATCCCGCCTTTTGCTCTGGCGAGGACACCGCGGACAGGCGCGTCGGCCGGCGGCAAGGCGACGCAGGTAGGAGATCCGCCCGCGGTAGGGACGCTGCAAAGCCGGTCCGTATCCAACCAGGCAAGTCCCGTGGCGTCGCGATCCATGGACCAGGGGGCGCCGGGCGGGGGACCGGCGAGCAGGCCGCCCGCGGCCCACTCGGTTCCATCCGCCGCGAGTGCTTTCCATTCGATGCCCGCCGAAGCCGGAGCGGAATCACCGGTTTGTGGACCGGCTGCCTCGCCCGCGGCGATCATGCGGCCCTGGCTGTCAAACCACAGCCGGGGGAAGGCGCGTCCGGGAAAGGCGACCTCCTGTTGGACGCCGACGGTCTCCTCCCAGCAAGTTTGCTGTATGACCACAACCGTTGCTACGGCGGCACAGAAACAGATTCCGGCAGCAACGTAGATCTTGCGCTTGGGCAGAGCGGAAAAGAAATCGCGGATAGCACCTTAGGTGGTTCATCGGAAGAATGCCAGTACGCCTTTATGGGGGAGGAGGCCCGCTCCGATACACTAACGGATTGAGTATGATCCGCAATTATTACAACGGCCAATGGACAGCACCCTCCGGGGATGAACACCTCCGGATCCATAACCCGGCTACCGGCCAGACGCTAGCCGAGTTCCCGGTTTCCTCGGCAGCCGACACGGCGGCGGCGATCGAGTCGGCGGGATCTGCCTTTCCGGGGTGGCGGCGGACTCCGCCCCAGGAACGCATCCAATATTTATTTCGCCTCCGGAACCTGCTGATCGAAAATCAAACCGCGATCGCACGCGTACTGGTGGAAGAAAATGGAAAGACGCTCGCCGAAGCCACGGCGGAACTGGCGCGGGGAATCGAGAATGTGGAGGTAGCCTGCGGCATCCCCACTCTGATGCAGGGTTACAACCTGGAAGATGTCGCCTCGGGGATCGACGAGATCATGATCCGGCAGCCGCTGGGCGTGGTGGCGGCGATCACGCCTTTCAACTTTCCCGGGATGATTCCGCTGTGGTTTCTTCCCTATGCGATCGCCTGCGGCAACACGCTGGTGGTGAAGCCGAGCGAACGGGTGCCGATGACGATGCAGCGGATCTTCGCGCTGATCCACGAGACGGGGCTGCCGGCGGGAGTGTGCAACCTGGTGAACGGCGGCCGCGATGCCGCGGACGCGCTCATCGATCATCCACTGGTGCGGGCGATCAGCTTCGTGGGGTCCACGGGGGCGGCGCGTGCGGTGTATGCCCGTGCGGCGGCCAACGGGAAGCGGGTTCAATGCCAGGGGGGAGCGAAGAATCATGTGGTGGTGATGCCGGACGCCGATCTTGGGATGACGACCAAGATTGTGAGCGATAGCGCGTTCGGATGCGCCGGACAGCGTTGCCTGGCGGTGTCGGTGGCGGTGACGGTGGGCGAGGCGCAGGGTCCCTTCCGGGATTCCATTGCCGCGGCGGCGTCGTCGCTGCGCGTGGGCCCGGGGCTGGATCCAGCGACGCAGATGGGGCCGGTGATTTCGGCGCAGAGCAAGTCCCGCATCGCCGATTGTATCGGGCAGGGAATCGGCGAGGGGGCGGTGGCCGTGGTGGACGGGCGGGACGCGCCCGGCGACGGTTACTTTCTGCGGCCTACCGTACTCGACAACTCGCGGTTCGATGGAGAACTCGGGCGCACGGAGGTATTCGGGCCGGTGTTGTCATTGGTGCATGCGCGGGATCTGGACGAAGCGATCGCGATGATCGCGTCCAATCCGTATGGCAACGCGGCGAGCATCTTCACCACGAGCGGCGTGGCGGCGCGCCGTTTCCGGTACGAAACGCCGGCGGGAAACATCGGAGTGAATATCGGCGTAGCGGCGCCGATGGCGTATTTTCCCTTCAGCGGGTGGAAGGACAGCTTCCTCGGTTCGCTTCACGGACAGGGGCGCGACGCGATTGAATTCTATACGGATAAGAAGGTGGTGGTGGAGCGCTGGCCCAAGGAGTGGTCGCGTAAGTTCTGAAGATTCATTGAATTTTCGTTTGAAACCGTCTCCTCTGGCATGTATACTCTCCTTAACCATCGATTCGGGCCAAGGCCCGGGTTCCAGGATGCTTGCCCCACTGGGCGGAGGAGATCGCAAGATGTATTCCTTTCCACGCCGGATTCGCGCCGGCCATGCAGTGGCTGGACTGCTTTTTGTTGCGCTGCACGCCGATGCGGCTACCTTCACTACCTACGTCACCGGTGACTCCCCGCTTGGCGACACGATATTCCGCGTCACGCTGGACCCGGCTGCCGCATTCAGCGCCTCGATCGGCGTAGCCGCCACCGATACCGTGCGCATGGACGGGATCGATTTCCTTCCCGGTTCCACGAGTCTGGTGGCGGTGGGCGCGCAGGGCCCTGGTGAAATCTCGCAGTTCAACGTCGCCACCGGAGCCAAGCTCGGGAGTTTCATTCCCGCCACAGGCGCGGGCACACGCCCTTCGACGGTGCTCTCCACACCGACGCATGTCTACTACATCGAGAACCAGTTCGGGTTCGAAGGCCCCACGCATCGGATCATGCGGACGCCGATCGGCGGGCCTCCGGGGACCGCGGAGGTGGTGTTCGACGGAGCATCGGAAGGCTTGGTGAACTTCGAAGGGATCGAGATCGTGGGCGGGCGGCTCTACTTCTTTGCCCGGGACCCGGGCGATCCGGCGTCGCGCGCGTTGTTCAGCATCGGACTGGCGGGGGGCGTCTGGGACACGGCGGCGCCGGTGGCCCATCTCACCGGACTGGCCGCTGCGCCCGCAGGCGACGGCCCGGACGAACTCGACTTCGATCCCGGGTCCGGGTTGCTGTTCGGCACCAATATTGTGACCGGAGAAATCTATTTCTGGAATCCGGGGCTTTCCGTGGGCGGGCTGCTGATCTCTTCCGCCGAAATCGGCGCGGGCGCCGGGGGGCTGGCGAGGCTGGGGACGTCGATGATCGACGGTATCCGGTCCAGCGGTAACGGCTATCTCGTGGTGACCGGATTGGCGGGTGTGATTGCGTCGATCGACATCGCGGGAGCTCTGGCCGGGGTGGACGACTCGGACGTGATTGTTCTCTATGACGCGGCGCTGGGCGGTCCGTCGATTTCGTTCGACGATCTGAGTCCGCTGACGCCAACGCCGGAGCCGTCTACTTTCTACCTGGGCGGCCTCGCGCTGGCCGGGCTGGCGTTGATCCGGCGACGCGGCTGACCGGTTCCCAGCCGCGGCCGCTCGTGCCGCGTGGGCGGACCGTGATAGATTGGCAAGTCATGAAGACCGCCGCCGTTGTTTGCCTGTTGGCGCTGGGACTGCGCGCCGAAATCGTCATCGACAAGCCGCTTTCGCCTCCCACATGGGCGCTGCTCGAACGTCAGTTGCTGCGTGAGGCGTCGGAGGGGTGCGACCGCTACGGCAAGAAGTATCTCGATTCGCGCGGCTACCTGCTGCACACCCCGCGATGGGGAACCCTCGACGGGCCCGACGACGCGATCGAAACCTTCTACAACTGGACGCTGTTGTATGCGCTCGGCGGGTCTCAGGTGGTGCTCGACACATACAAGAAGGCGCTCGAAGGGCATCTCCAGCAGTACAAGGAGATGCGCACCGTCAAGACGAAGCTCGCAGAAAACGGCGCCTACTATAAGGAGTTCATCACCCAATCCGATTGGTTTCATACCGGCGAGGGGATGCGGGCGTTCATGTTCCTGGGGCTGGCGGACCCCAACGACGAACTGCTGCGCGCGCGCATGAAGCGGTTCGCCGGTTTCTATATGAACGAGGATCCGGAGGCGCCGAACTACGATCCGGTGCACAAGGTGATCAAGAGCATCTGGACGGGGTCGAAGGGTCCGATGCTGCACAAGGCCACCACGTATGACTGGGTGGGGGATCCGGTGCCAGGGAGCTTTCATCTGCTACACGGTCCGCGCGGCCGCCGGCAGTTGGTGAACCTGGAATCGGTCTACGACAAGATGCTGGCGCACTGTGCCGAGTATCTGGATAGCGTGGGCGACCATCCGCTCAATCTGGCCTCCACCGGATTGGCGCTGAACGCGTTCGCACTGACCGGGGAGAAGAAGTACAAAGACTGGGTGCTCGAATACGTGGGCGCCTGGAAGCAGAGGACAGACGCCAACGGCGGTAACATACCCACGAACATCGGGCTGAACGGACAAGTGGGCGGTGAGTACGGGGGACGCTGGTACAAGGGCACATACGGATGGAACTTCACCATCTACGACGGGGAAATCGATCAGGTGGCGCACCGGAACACTTTCACGGCGGGTTCCTGGCCCGGGTTCGCCAACGCCTACCTTGCCAGCAAGGGTGACGCGGGCTTCCTGGCCACGCTCCGTAAGCAGATGGACAATCTCTACGCCCAGAAGAAGACCATCGATGGTAAAGTGCAGATCCCGCAGATGTACGGCGATCCGCGCGGGCACAAGGAGACGGGGCGCGAGGAGTGGTATCAATGGTCGCCCAATCTGCACACCAACCGGTTAACGGAAATCTACATGTGGTCCATGGACCGGAAGGATCTGGAGCGGATTCCGATCGAAGGGTGGGTGGCTTATTTGGAAGGCAAGGACCCGTCGTATCCGGAGAAAGCGTTGCGGGCCGATCTCGAATTCGTGCGGCGGCGTGTGAACGATATGGCCAACGATACGACGACCACCGATACCCGTCTGGCCGACTATGTGCAAGGGCTGAACCCGGCGGCCACCGACGCCTTGGTGAAGTTGACAACGGGGGCGTACCTGTCGGGGAACATCTGGTCGTTCCATGCTCCGGTGCGGTATTTCGATCCGGCGAGGCAGCGGCCGGGATTGCCGGAGGACGTGGCGGCGCTGGTGGAGCGGATCACGGCGGATTCGGTGACGCTGACTTTAGTGAACTTGAGCCACGTGCATCCACGAAGAGTGATCGTGCAGGCGGGCGGCTACGGGGAACATCAGTTCACCGGGCACGGCGGGGCGCGATCGGTGGCGGTGCTGTTGGCGCCGGGCGCCGGCGGGCAGGTAAAGCTCGAGATGCGGCGGTATGCCAACGATGTGTCGTTGCGGCTGCCGTGGGAATGAGTTTCGAACGGCAGATCTCCTTAACCGGCCAAAAACGATGCAAATGAGGGCAACGATGCAATGAGGACAACGATGCGAAGCGGAATCCTGGTGTGCCTTGCCGTGGCCAGCGTGGCCAGCGCGGCCGATTGGCGGGACTTATTCAACGGCCGCAACCTGGACGGATGGGAAGTGAAGGGCGACGGAAGCTGGAAGGTGCTGGCCGGCGGCATCCTGATGGCGCAGGCCACCTCGGCCGATAAGAGCCTGTTTCCCTCCGGCTACCCGGCGCGGATCGAGGAGAAACAGTATCGTGACTGGCGGCAGACACAATCCTGGCTCTATACAGCAGCGGAGTTCGGCGAGTACGATCTGCATGTGGAGTATCTGGCGGCGGCGGGTGGCAACAGCGGAATTTCCATCCGGGATTCGACGCGGGGCCGCTATGCGATCGGGCCGAGTCCGGACTATTCGAAAACGCCCGCGCACTTCGGATACGAAATCCAGATCTTGAACGGCGTGAAGACGAAATGGCCGTCGGGAAGCGTCTATCTGTTCGCGGCGGCGGAGTTCGGGCACGAAAAAGAAAATGACTGGAACGCGATCGATATCGAGTCCAGAAACGATGCGATCCGTGTGAAGGTGAATGGGCACTTGGTGGCGTCTTTCGCGGGCGAGCCGGGACGTCCGAAGACGGGTCCGGTGGGGCTGCAGTTGCATGACCGGTTCAGCGTGATCTGGTTCCGCAACATCCGCATCCGCGAGATGAAGCAGGTGCGCTGAACAATGATAAACTTTGTTTCGCCATGCCGAAACAGAGCAAATCGACCAACTCGCGCCGTGCGCTGATGCAAGCGACCGTGCTGGGCTTCGCCGGAGCCGCCTCGGCGAGCGCCGCGCCGGAAGAGTGGACTCCGAAGAAATCGAACGCGGGCGGGCCGGTGCGGTCCGGACACCTGCTCTTTCTCAGCGGAATCGGCGGATGGTATCCGGATCGCCGGAAAGACGCCGGTGACGTCCGCGTGCAGACGCGATCCGCGCTCGAAACGATGAAAGGCGCGCTCGAAAAAGCAGGGTCTTCCATGGAGAACGTGCTCAAGGTAACCGTGTCGCTGGTGGACCCGGAGAACAACTGGGAGCCGATGAACGAGGAGTACAACAAGTTCTTCCTGAAAGACCGACCCGCGCGATCGTATTGGGGCGCGACGGGCTTCCGGCGGCGTGGGCAGCTTCTCCAGATCGACTGCATCGCCTACGTCGACTGACGTGGCGTCCGCCCGGCATCCGAATTCGATTGTAGAATCCAGTAGATGGCCAAACGCGTCGCGATCCTGACCACGGTCTACCGGTATCTGTCTCACGCTCAGCACATGGGGGACCGGCTGCTGATCGGCTATCCGCACGAAGGCGAGTGGCACAAGCCGGATTTGCAGGTGGTTTCGCTCTACGTGGATCAGAAGCCACAGGGCGATCAAAGCCAGGAGCGGGCCAAGGAGTTCGGGTTCAAGGTCTACCCCACCATCGCCGAAGCGCTGCGGCAGGGCGGCGATACTCTCGCCGTGGACGCGGTGTTGATCATCGCCGAGCATGGCGACTATCCGCGCAACGACCTGGGGCAGGTGTTGTATCCGCGCCACGAGTTTTTCCAGCAATGCGTTGCGGTGTTCGATAAAGACAAGCGCGCCGTGCCTGTGTATAACGACAAGCACCTCTCTTATAGCTTCGACAAGGCGCGGTGGATGGTGGATCAATCCGAGCGGCTGAAGTTCCCGATGCTGGCCGGTTCCTCGCTGCCGGTGACGTGGCGGCTGCCCGACGTGGAGATTCCCCTGGGCGCGCAAGTGGAAGAAGCGCTGATGGTGGGCGTGGGTGGATCGGATCCGATGGATTACCACGCACTCGAAGCCATGCAGTGCATGGTGGAGCGCCGCAAGGGCGGGGAAACCGGCATCCGGAGCGTGCAGTTGATCGACGGCGACGAGGTTTGGAAGGCAGGCGAGGATGGCCGGTGGTCCAAGCGGCTGCTCGAGGCGGCGCTCTCGCGGAGCGATACGCCGCAGGGGATCAGCGTGACCGATCCGCGTCCGCAGGATCTGGTTGGTTCGGGAGTCCTGCCGAAGCTGGTCAAGAATCCGGCCGCGTATTTCATCGAGCGGAACGACGGCCTGAAGACCACCTTGCTGATGCTGAATGGCGCGGTGAAAGATTACACCTTCGCGGCGCGGGTGGCGGGGCAGGGGATCGTGTCGACGCAGTTTTTCCTCTCGCCCACGCCGAACGTCACTTACTCGGCGTGCCTGGTGAGCAAGATCGTGGAGATGTTCGTGACCGGCAAGGCGCCGTACCCGGTGCAAAGGACGCTGATCGTGAGCGGGATGCTCGAGAGCTGTTTGCAGTCCCGGCATCAGGGCGGCAAGCGTCTGGAGACGCCGCATCTGAGCGCGCGCGCGGCGGGCTACAAGGCTCCCGCGCGCTCGCAGCATGCGCGTGGATGAACTCGCACCGCCTTAGGCGGACGCCGCGACGATCGCGTCGAGTAATCCTTCCACCGTGTGGGGATCGGCTTCCACCCCGACGGTGAAGCCGCACTCGCGCAGGGTGGCGGAGGTCACCGGCCCGATCGAGGCGATGCGCGCGCCCGCGTAGGTTGCGGGATCGGCCATGGCGGCGAAGTTGCGCGCCGTCGACGAGCTGGTAAATGTCACCCAGTCGATGTTCCCGGCGGCCGGCAGCGGGTCGCTCTCCGGCCGCAGCGTGCGATAGGCCTCGACGACATCCACCCGTGCGCCGCGCCGTCCAAGCTCCACGGGGATTACATCGCGCGCCACGGCGGCCCTCGGAAGCAGGATGCGCTTGCCGGCCAAGTCGACAGCGGCGAAGCTTTCGAGCACGGACTCGGCGACGTAGCGTTGCGGCATCAGATCCACTTTGAGATGCGCGGCGGCGAGTTCGGCGCCGGTAGCCGGGCCGATGGCGCAGAGGCGCCCCCGAATGGCGCGCAAATCCCGGGACGAATGGCGGAGGCGTTCGAGAAAAAACCGCACTCCGTTGGCGGAAGTGAATATCAGCCAATCGTAGTCTTCGAGTCCGGCGATCGCCGCGTCGAGCGGGGCGTAGTCCGCCGCCGGATGGATCTCGATGGCGGGATACTCGATCGCATCGGCGCCCAGATGGCGGAGGCGCGTGGTGAATGTGGATGCCTGCGCGGCCGCTCGCGTTACCACGATGCGCTGTCCGAACAGCGGCAGCCGCTCAAACCAGTTGAGCTTCTCCCGCAGCGAAACAACGCCGCCCACGATTACGGTGGCGGGAGGCTTCAGGCGCTGGCGCGCAATCGCGGCCGGCAGTCCGCCGAGCGGCGCGGCTACTGTCTGCTGCGATGGGCGCGTCCCCCAGCGGACCGCGAGAGCCGGAGTGGCCGGGTCCTTTCCGGCGTCGAGCAAGCGCGTGACGATGTCGCCGATCGTGGTGAGCCCCATCAGGATGACCAGCGTTTCGGCGGCGCCGGCGGTCTTCCAATCGATGCGGTCCGGCTCGTGTCCGGTGACGATGGTGACCGAAGAGGTGTGGTCGCGATGGGTGAGCGGCACGCCGCAATAAGCGGCGATGCCAAGAGGCGACGTGACGCCGGGAACCACTTCGAACGGGACACCGGCATCGGCGAGAGCCTCGGCTTCTTCGCCTCCGCGCCCGAACAGATAGGGGTCACCGCCTTTGAGCCGCACCACGGTTCGTCCGGCGCGCGCGTGTTCGACCAGCAGCGCCGCGATGGCGTCCTGCGCCAGGGCATGGTCGGCCCTCTTCTTGCCCACGTAGACATGGACAGCGGTGGGCGCGTAGGAGAGAAGGTCCTGATTGGCGAGATGGTCGTGGAGCACGACGTCGGCGGCGGCGAGCAGTTCGCGGCCGCGAACGGTGATCAGGTCCGGATCGCCGGGGCCGGCTCCCACGAGATAGACGGTGCCCGGTTGTCTCATTCGGCGGAAGCGGCTCCGCCCAGGATCCGGTCCGCGCCCTGGCGGCGTAGCTGGGCTGCGACGCCCGCGCCGAGGCTGGCGGCGTCCTCGGCCTCGCCCGAGGCCTGCGAGCGGACGATTTCCGATCCGTCCGGCGACGCCACCACGGCGTGGAGATGGAGCGTGGAGCCTTCGATCACCGCATGTGCGCCAATCGGAACCTGGCATCCTCCGCCGAGGGCGGCGAGCAGAGCGCGCTCCGCGGTGACGGCTGCGCGCGTCGGTGCATGGTTGAGCGAGGCGCACAGGGCGGCCGCGGGGGAATCGACGGTGGTCTCCACGGCGAGGGCGCCTTGGCCAACGGCGGGGCACATCGTTTCGAGCTCCAGCACCTCGGCGATTCGCGACTCCCATCCCAGGCGGCGGAGCCCCGCGGCGGCCAGCAGAATCGCCTGATACTGGCCCTCGTCCATCTTGCGGATGCGGGTGTCGAGATTGCCGCGGATCGATTCGATGGTGAGATCGGGACGCAAGGCCGCAAGCTGCGCGGAGCGGCGAAGGGAACTGGTGCCCACGATGGCCCCAGGCTCCAGTTGCGCGAGAGTGCGGCCAAGCAGGGCGTCGCGCGGATCCTCGCGTTCGGGAATCGCGGCGAGCGTGAGCCCGGCGGGCAGCTCGGTGGGCATGTCCTTGAGCGAGTGGACCGCCAGGTGGATTTGTCCCTCGAGGAGGGCGTCTTCGAGCTCCTTGGTGAACAATCCCTTCGAGCCGACCTTGGACAGCGCGACGCCGGTAATGCGATCGCCGGTGGTCTTGATGATCTCGATCGCGGTTTCGCATCCGAGCGACTGCAACCGGGCTTCGATGTGACGCGCCTGCCACAGCGCGAGTTGTGAGCCGCGGGAACCGATGATGACTCTCATGGAATCAGCCTTCGTTCAGATGGAAGATACGGCGCAAGGCATCGAGGAAGTGGTGGTGCTGTCCGGAGCCGGCCTGCCGGCGAAGCTCGGCGATGGGAGCGTGGGCGATCTTGTTCATCATGGCTTTGGTGAGGGCATCCAGGGCCTCTTCCTGTTGCGGAGTGAGATTTCCGAAGCGTCCGCGCATCCGTTCCATTTCGGCTGACCGGATGCCTTCGAGATACTGCTGCAGCCCGACGATGGTTGGAGTGAGTTCCCTGGCCTTCAGGCGCGCGATCATCCGCTCCACTTCGTCCGCGACGATCTTTTCGGCTTCGCCGGCTTCGGTCTGGCGCGAGGTTACGTTGTTCTGCACCACGCGTTGCAGGTCGTCGATGTCGTAAAGGAAAACGCCGTCCAATTCCGAAGCGGAGGGCTCGATGTTGCGGGGCACCGCGATGTCGATGAGGAACATGGGCCGGTTCCGCCGGGCCGCCATCACCTTCTTCATCTGGTCCCGGGTGAGGATGAAATGCGGCGCGCCGGAGGAAGCGATCACCACATCCATCTCATGGAGCTGCCCGGTGAAGTTCGTGTAGTCGAGAATGCGGCCGCGGAACAGCTCCGCCATCGCCCGGGCGCGTTCCGGTGACCGGTTGGTCACCGCGATTTCACCGGCGCCGGCGCGTTCGAGGTGCCGCGCGGCGAGCTCGGACATTTTTCCGGCGCCGATGAGCAGCACTTTGGTGCCCTTGAGCGATCCGAAAATCTGACGCGCCAGTTCCACGGCGGCGTAGCTGACCGATACGGCGCTTTGGCCGATCTCGGTCTCCGTGCGGACGCGTTTCGCCACGCTGAAGGCGCGCGTCACCACCGAGTCCAGAAAGCCGTTGATGGATCCGGAGGTGCGCGCGGCGTCGTAGGCGTCTTTGAGCTGACCGAGGATTTGCGGTTCGCCGACGATCATCGAGTCCAACGAGGCGGCCACGCGGAACATGTGGCGAATGGCGTCGCGATCCCGGAAATGATACAGGTGCGGGCGGATCCAGGCCTCTTCGAGGTTTCTGGATTTGGCGAGGAACCCGGCGAGTGCGGACTCGGTGTCGCACTGCTCGTCGGCGGCTACGGCGATCTCGACGCGATTGCACGTGGACAGCACCATCGATTCGGTGACTCCGGGGACGTGGCGAAGGTCGTACAGCAGCGAAGGCAGGGCATCGGCGCTGACGGCGAGGCGCTCGCGGACCTCCACGGGTGCGGTGGTGTGATTGAGACCAGTGATCGCCAGCCGCATAGAGTGTCCTATTTCATCAGCTCTGGCCGCAGGCCGACGTGCGCGGCCCACGTGAGAGCGGAGCATCCCACCACGGTGAGCGACATGACGGCGGCTTTGCGTCCGCGCCATCCGGCCGAGGTCCTGAGGAACACCATCACCAGACACAGCCACCAGGTGAGCAGCGAGATAGCGATCTTGGCGTCGCCGATCCACCGTGTGCCGGATTCGATGAAAGCCCAGGTCATGCCGGCTACGGTGGCGAGAGTGAGCAGCACGAACCCCAGGCCCATCGAGCGATTGATGAGATTGTCGAGCGTGCCGAGCGGGGGAAGTTTATCGAACAGGCTGGACGCGGTCTTGGTCTTGAGGCGGCGCTCCTGAATGAGATAGATGATACTGGCGACCGCGGTGAGGATCAGCGCCGCGTAGCCGAGGAGCACCAGCGCGACGTGCATCAGCAGCCAGGCGCTGCGAACACCGTCGTTGCTCCAGGATGGAACGGGAACTTCCGTCGAGCCGAGCAGCGCCATGAGAAACACGAGCGGGAACAGAAACACCGATAGCGACGCGAAGCTATAGCGCCAGTAGACGAACAGGAAAAAGACGCCGATCAGAAATGCGCACAGGGAAACCGATTGGAAAAAATTATTGGCCGGGAGCAGCCCCGTGGCGAACCAGCTCTCGGTGATTGAAACCGCGTGCAGCAAGTTGGCTGCGGCGAAGGCGGCCAGTGCCGGGCGAAACCAGGCCGGCTGGCGCCGCAGCACGGTCACGATGGCATGAATCAACCCGGCGGCGTAGAGGACCACGGCCACCCGTAGCCAGAAGATACTCATATCGGCAGGTACCATAGCCACCTTCAGGATAACGCGCCCGTCTACATGTCCCGTCGATTTTCGAGGGATTTCGACATCGTCACCTCGTCGGCGTACTCGAGGTCGCTGCCGACGGGGATGCCCATGGCGATGCGGGAGACCCGGACGCCGAGAGGTTTGATCAGCCGCGACAGATAGACCGCCGTCGCCTCGCCTTCCACATTCGGATTGGTGGCGATGATGATCTCGGTGATGTTGCCCGCGGCCACGCGCTCGAGCAGGCCCTTGATGCGCAGCCGCTCCGGCCCGATGCCGCGCAACGGTGAGATGGCTCCATGCAGCACGTGGTAAAGGCCGCTGAAGGTGCGGGTTGTCTCAATCGGCAGAATGTTGACCGGTTCCTCCACCACGCACAGCGTACCGGGGTCACGGCCGGGATCCTTGCAGTAAGGACAGAACTCGCCCTCGCTGATGTTGTTGCACAGCGAGCACAGCCCCAGGGTGTCTTTCACGTCGATGATCGCCTTCGCGAAACGTTCGGCGTCGTCGCGATTGGCGCGGAGCACGTGAAAAGCGAGGCGTTGCGCGGACTTCTGGCCGATGCCGGGAAGGCGCTTGAATTCGGTGATGAGCCTTGCGAGGGGCTCGGCGAAGTCCGCCATAAATTTTTAGAACAGACCCTTGGGAAGGCCCATCCCGCCGAGCATGCCTTGCATCTTGCCGCCGGCCTCGTCCTCCACTTTCTTCACCGCTTCATTGACGGCGGCCATTACCAGATCCTGCAGCATCTCGACGTCGCCGGCCACTTCGGGATCGATCTTGACGCCGTGGACGTGCTTGTCGCCGTCCATCTGGATGGTGACCATGCCGCCGCCGGCGGTGGCCTCCACGCGAATGGCGGCGATTTCCTGCTTCAGGCGCTCCTGCATTTGCTGGGCCTGCTTCATCATGGACTGCATATTGCCGGGTAGTTTCATGTTGGAGTCCTCAATTCAAGTCTTTCAAATTTCGCACCGCGCGCACCTGACTGCCGGGGAACCTCTCCTGGAACTGCTGCACCTCCGGATTCGACAGCGCGCGTTCGGCGGCCTGCTCGTCCACTTGGGCGGGTGCGGCTTTGGCCGGCGGCAAGGGGCCGGAATCGCTTGAATCGGCCTCGAGAAACTGGATCCGAAGCGGCTTTCCGGTCACTGACTGAACGGCGTTCCTCATTCCCGCGTCACGAAAGGAAAGCTTGAATTCCCGTGGCGCGGCGAAGCGGATTTCGCCGGGAGCTTCGGTGACGGTGGCGAACTCGACCGCATCGGCGAGTAGGGTTTGTCCGGTGTCGCGGAGGTGGTTCAGCAGCCGTTCTTTCAGACTGCCGGGTTCGACGGCCGGCGCCTGAGTGGACGCCTCACGAGACGAAGTGACCGGCGGCGGCGTGCGCTGCGGCGCCGCGGCCGGTTGCGCCATCGAGGCCGGGGCCGGTCTTGCCGGCGGCGCGCCCGAGGCACGGTACCCGGACCCGCCTCCCACCGTTGGCGGATTTCGCTTCGGCGGTGAGGGCGGCGCCGGCGGGCTGCCTCCGCCGGACAACCCGGCCAACGCCTCTTCGATCTTGATGATCCGTCCGGCATGGATGAGACGGAGCAGCCCGATCTCGAGATTCAATCTCGGCTGCAGAGAATACTGGAGCTCGCGGTAGAGGTCGAGCGTCATCTGGAGGTAGCGCGTGAGATCTTCCTCGGAGAAATTCGCGGCGATGGCGGCCAGTTTCTCCTGCTCGGCCTGCGACGCCGCGATCAGCGGACTGCGGTCGCCTGCAACCCGCGACACCAAAAGGTTGCGGAAGTAACGCGCCAATTCGCGGCAGAAATGCTGCAGATTGCGGCCGTTGCGTTCGAGTTCGTAGACGATCTCGAGCATCCGCCTGGAGTCTCCGGCGGCGAGCGCGGTGGATACTTCGCCGAGAGAATCGAGGGAGAACAGGCCGAGCAGTTCGCGGACCTCGGCTTCTTCGAGCGTGTCGCCGCAGCAGGCGATGGCCTGATCGAGCGCGGAGAGCGAATCGCGCACGCTGCCTTCGCCCACCTGCGCCACCACGCCGAGCGCCTCCGGCGACGCCTTGATGCCTTCCTGCTCGCAGATCCATTGCATGCGCTCCACCAGTTCCGTGAAGTCCACGCTGCGAAAGCTGAACTGCTGGCAGCGCGAAGCGATGGTGGTGGGGATCTTGTGCGCCTCGGTGGTGCACAGCACGAACACCACCCATTCCGGCGGCTCTTCGAGCGTCTTCAGCAGCGCGTTGAAGGCTTCGGTGGTGATCTGGTGCGCTTCGTCGATGATAAAGACTTTGAATTTGCCTCGCGCGGGCCGGTACCGCACGTTTTCCCGCAACTCGCGCATTTCGTTGATGCCGCGATTGGACGCGGCGTCGATTTCGATCACGTCCACGGCGTTTCCGGCGGCGATTTCGGTGCAGGCCGAACAGACCATGCATGGTTCCGGTGTCGGTCCTTTTTCGCAATTGAGGCATCGCGCCAGGATCCGTGCGACGGTGGTTTTCCCCGTGCCGCGCTGGCCGGAAAGAATGTAGCCGTGCGCGATGCGGCGCTGCGAAATTGCATTGCCGAGCGTGGTGCGGACGTGCTCCTGGCCTACGAGTTCCGAGAACGTTTGCGGGCGATACTTACGCGCGATGACCTGATACGGGACTGGGGCGGGGGCGGCCAAAAAAGGGTCTCCAGAGCGAATTGCCAGACCCCGGGTGATCCGCGGCACACAAGCTAAACCACTACCGTTGCTTCCTTCCGGACCTGGCGGGGTTCGCGGCCGCTCATTGCACGGAGCCCGGAGCCTGACAACACACTAGGGTAGCATGCAGGCGGCCGAACTCCGCCTGCCGGGCGCGAGCGGGTCGGCTATAGTGATAAGGATGCCGGGCCCCTCACCCCTTCTTTTTTTCGAGACTGCGAGCGCTTATCAGCGCACGGAAGCTCTCCGTGCCGGGGTGGAACTGGACCTGTTCAGTGCGATCGCCGCGGGCGCCTCCACCACGGACGAACTGGCGGCGCGTTGCGGCGCCAACCAGAAGGGCGTCCGCATTCTGTGCGACTATCTCACCCTGGCGGGCTTCCTGACCAAGAGCGATGGCTCCTACGGTCTCACACCCGACAGCGCGGTCTTTCTCGATCGCCGGTCGCCCGCCTACATGGGCGGCACACTGCGGTTTCTGTTGGGCGACACGATTCGTGACGCCTTTCGCGATCTTCCGGCTGCGGTTCGCCACGGCGGAGCCGTTCACGGAGAAGGGACCATGGATCCCGATCATCCGGTTTGGCGCGACTTCGCCCGCGCGATGGTGCCGATGATGGCGCCCGCGGCTGAATTCATCGCCGGTGCTGTTCCTACTTCCGGACCTGTCAAGATTCTCGACGTCGCTGCCGGCCACGGCTTGTTCGGCATCGCGTTCGCGCGGCGAAACCCGCAGGCGGAAGTCCACGCGTTGGACTGGGCGGCGGTTCTGGACGTGGCCCATGAGCACGCGCACGCGGCGGGCGTGGGCGATCGCCATCGCTTGTTGCCGGGAAGCGCGTTCGACGTGGAATGGGGAACTGGCTTCGATCTGGTTCTATTCACCAATTTTTTTCATCATTTCGAACCGGCGCGGTGCGAAGCGCTAATGCGGAAGGCGCACGCGGCACTGACGCCCGATGGCCGCGCGGTGACGCTCGAGTTCGTGCCGGACGCCGGCCGCGTGACGCCGCCGATGCAGGCCGGCTTCGCCCTCACCATGTTGGCCAGCACCGGCCACGGCGATGCGTATACCTTCGCCGAGTACGAATCCATGTTCGCCAATTCCGGGTTCCCGCACTCGGAAATGCAGGACCTGGAAGGCGGCGCGCAGCGGCTGATCATTTCGAGCAAGGTCCTGCGCGGTTAGGCCCGCGCGGTGAACGACGATGCGAACGCTTAACCCTTCCACCCGCGAAGAACTCGCGGCGGCGCTGGCCGAAGCGGCGGCGTCGAAAACGCGAATTCAAATCGAGGGCGCGCGCAGCAAAGCCCGGATGGGCGGCGCGGTGGAGCCGGCCGGTGCAGTCATTTCCACACTCGGCTTGCATCGCCTGCTCGAGTACGAACCGGCGGACCTGACCATCTCCGTGGAAGCGGGCATGCGATGGGCTGAGCTGCAAAAGATACTGAGCGCCAACAATCAGACCGTTCCTCTCGATCCTCCCTTCTATGGCGAGGCCACCGTCGGCGGCGTGCTGGCCGCCAATACCTGCGGCCCCAGGCGGAGGCTGTATGGCGGTCCGCGCGACGCCGTAATCGGGATGAAGTTCGTCACGCTCGAGGGCGTCACGGTGCAATCGGGCGGCATGGTTGTAAAGAACGTCGCCGGGCTCGATATCGGCAAGCTGATGATCGGATCGTTCGGTACTTTGGCCGCGATCGTGGTGGCGAATTTCAAGTTGACGCCTGTCCCGCCGGTCTCCCGTACCTTTCTGTTTCACTTCCAGACCGCTGATGCCGCTCTCGCCGGCCGGGATCGTATCCTCGGTAGCGTCTTGCAGCCGGCCGCGCTCGACATTCTCAACCCGCATGCGGCGACGCGAGTCGGCGGCCGGGATTGGGTGCTCGCCGTACAGGCGTCGGGCAATCAGCGCGTCATTGAGCGTTACACCACGGAGTTCGAGGGCGCGGACCGGCTGGACGGCGACGCCGAGACCGCGTTCTGGTCCAAGGTGCGCGAATTCACTCCGGATTTTCTGGCTGGGCATCCCGACGGCGCCGTGGCCCGCTTTTCCGCCACCATCCAGGGCGTGGCGCCCATCCTGCAGGATCTTCCCGTGCCTGCCGTGTGCCGCGCCGGAAACGGCATCGTCTATGGATATTTTCCCGACGTGGAGGCCGCGGCGCAGTGGCTGCCGCGCTACTCGGGCGTGCTCGAGTTCATTCCTCCGCGCTCCTGCTCACCCGATGAACAATGGCCCAATGCCGGCAGTGACCTTGCTGTCATGCAGAAGGTCAAGCAGATGTTCGATCCTCACTATCTTTTGAATCGGGGACGCCTTTATGGCCGAATCTAAAGCCTCCGCCCTCGCCGCTATCGACAAGCCGCAGCAGCGGGATCTGGACCGTTGCGTCCACTGCGGATTGTGTCTGAACGCCTGCCCCACTTATCGCGAATTGGGCATCGAAATGGATTCCCCGCGCGGGCGCATCTATCAGATGAATCAGGTTGCCAACGGACGGGCCGAGATCAACGAATCCTACATCCAACATCTGGACCTGTGCCTAGCCTGCCGCGGCTGCGAATCCGCGTGTCCGTCCGGCGTGCAGTACGGACGGCTGATCGAAGCGGCGCGAGCGGAAATCGAGAATGCGGCGCCGCGTCCGTTTCTCGAGCGCATGGTTCGTAAGATCGTTTTCTCGCACCTGCTGCCGTCGCCCACCAACCTGCGTGTGATGGCCGGGTTGTTGTGGATCTACCAGGCGACTCGGCTCAAGAGCCTGATTCGTTCCACGGGTGTGTTGAAGTCCTTGGGTACGCTCGGGAACCTGGAGCAGCTTTCGCCGGACGCGCAGTTGCCCACGTTTTTCAGCCAGTACGGCAAGGTGTTTCCGGCCGAGGGCGAGCGCAAGTACAAGGTAGCAATGCTCGGCGGCTGCATCGCCAACATCTCGTTCGCGCGGTTGCATGAAGCCACCGTGCGCGTGCTGCAGAAAAACGGGTGCGAGGTGCACGTGCCGCGGGAACAGACCTGTTGCGGCGCTCTGCATGTCCATGCCGGAATCCGCGGCGAAGCGCGAAAACTGGCGTTGCGCAATATCGAGGCGATGACCGACAGCGGTTTTGACGCGATTATCACGAACACGTCCGGGTGCGGCTCCACGCTGAAGGAATACCACGACCTGTTCGAACAGGACCCGGCGTTGGGCGAGCGCGCGCATCGCTTCTCCTCACTGGTGAAAGACGTCAATGAATTTCTAGCCTCGATCGAGCTGAACACGTCGATGTCGCCGGTGCGGCGCCTGGTGACTTATCAGGACTCGTGCCATTTGTGCCACGGCCAGAAGATCCGGGCGCAGCCGAGGAAGTTATTGAAGGCCATCCCGGGGTTGGTGGTGAAGGAGATGGCGGGCTCCGACATCTGCTGCGGGTCGGCTGGGATCTATAACGTGGTCCACAATGACATGGCCATGGCGCTGCTCGAAAAGAAGATGGCCACCGTCAACCGGACGAAAGCCGATACGATCGCGACCGCGAATCCGGGCTGCATCATTCAGCTTTCGGCCGGAGCGCGGATTCATGGCCACGGCCAGAAGGTCATGCACGTCGTCGAGTTGCTGGACGAGGCGTATGGCGGCCCTGGCAAGAAGGCATAGCCTCTGCGATCAATGCGCGACTTCCAGCAGCCCCAGCAGCCACGCCTCCACCTGCGCCACCTGCTCGGGAACGTTGTTGTGTCCCGTTTCGAGCGCCAGCAGTAACTTCTTCCGCGCTGGAATTACATTGTAGGCCGAATACATCGACGTGGGTGGGCAAGTTTCGTCGTTGAAACCCCAGGTATAGAGGCCCGGTACTTTGATGCGGCGCGCGAAGTTAACCACGTCGTAGTAACGCGAGGTTTCGATCTGATCCGGTGACCGGTGGAAGCGCGGACCCTCGGTGGCGCGAAACATGTGCGGCCAGCCGCCGGCGCGATTTTCGAGGTAACCGGTGACGTCCGACAGGGCCGGGTAGTAGGCCGCCAACCCCCGGACGCGCGGGTCCAGCGCGGCTGTTACAATCGACAACGCTCCGCCCTGGCTGCCGCCGGTAACGGCTAGATGAGCGCCGTCCCACTTGGGATGGCTGGTCAGAAAGTCATTGGCGCGGACGCAGCCGAGATAGACACGCCGGTAGTAATAGCGATCTTTGTTGTCGAGCCCGAAGGTGTTGTAATTGGCCAGCGCGCCGGCGCCGAGTGAGTCATAGAGAATCTGATCCATCGTGACAGGGATGCCATGAATACCCACCTGAAGCGTGACGACGCCCCGGGCCGCCATCGCGGCCTGCCCCCGATATGGCCGAACCCCTGCTCCCGGGACGTTTATCAGCGCCGGGTATTTCCCGGGCGCCTTGGGCTCGCACAGAATGCCGTAGAAGCGCGAAGGAGCGTTCCCCATACCGACGTTCTGCAAATTCACCTGAAAGCAGTCTGCCGCGGAGTTCCCGTATTCGGGGAGAGGCGTGAGCTTGGCGTCGATCGGCAGCTTGGCCAGAGCGGCCTTGCCTTCGTCCCAGAACCGGTCGAAGTCGGCCGGATCTTTTTGGGTGGGCCGGATCGCTTCCGGGCGAAAACCGGCGGTGGCGAGGCCGCGGTAGGTTTTTCCATTCTGCTCCATGGTGGCGATACAGCGGAGAAAGCCCGGCTGGTTCATCGTGCCGCCATCGACGGTCACTCCGTCCCCGGTGAGCGTCGCGGTCCGTTCGATCCGCGGCGCCATCATCTCCGGGCCGATCCGGTAGGACACTTTGGCGCCGGTGACCGGATGGCCATCCTGTATGGCCGTGATATGAAAGCGGACCGGTTGACCCGGCTCGTAGAGCCAATCGGCGCGGTCCGTGGAGACGCGGATATGGATCGTGCCCGTGCGGTCCTGGGCGAAAGCGCAGATCGCGAGGAGGAAGACGATGGATCGAAGCATGATGTGTCCTAACACCATATCGCGTGTACGCCAGAGCGCGCCGGTTCGCCGGCCACGCCATGGCCGAACGGGCGCCTTCGGCCGGAGTTACAATGAGCGTTTGCGCAAGGAGCGAGTATGTGTGATCAGAATCATTTCGAGGACGACCGCCAGGAGTTCGAAGCCCGCGGCCTGGTGACGCGAAAGCAATTCGGCGTCCTGCTGGGAGCGGGCGCTTCCATGATGCTGCCGCGGGTGGCCAACGCTGTCGCCGTGGTGGAGTCCGATGTCACCGTCACCACGCCCGACGGCACGGCCGATTGCTATTTCGTGCATCCCGCCAGCGGCACGGCGCCGGGCGTTCTGGTGTGGCCGGACATCTTCGGACTCCGTCCGTCATTCCGCCAGATGGGCAAGCGGCTCGCCGAATCAGGCTATTCGGTATTGGTTGTGAATCCGTTTTACCGCACCAAGAAAGCGCCCACCGCCGAAGCGGGCGCGGCCACCCCGATCCAACAGGTGATGCCGCTCGCGCAGAGTCTCAACCCCACCACACACCTCACCGACGCCAAGGCGTTCGTCGCGTGGCTGGACCAGCAATCCTCGGTGGCGAAAAATCGCAAAGTAGGAACCCAAGGCTACTGCATGGGCGGCCCCATGGCGTTTCGCACCGCCGCCGCCGTACCCGAACGGGTAGGCGCCGTCGCGTCCTTTCATGGCGGCGGGTTGGTGAGAGACACGCCAGAGAGTCCGCACCTGCAGGCCGCGAAGTCCAAGGCGCAGTTCCTGGTGGCGATCGCCGATAACGACGACAAGCGCTCTCCGGACGACAAGAACGTGTTGAAGGAGACCTTCGCGAAAGCGAACCTGACCGCGGAAATCGAAGTGTATACCGGCGCCGCGCACGGCTGGTGCCCGCCTGATTCGCGGGTCTACAGTGAGCCGATGGCGGAGAAGGCGTGGAGCCGTTTGCTCGCGCTTTATGGCAAAGCGCTGGCCTGAGTCCCACTCGCCGGAACTATTGGCCGCAGTGCTGGGCCCGCTCTTCCAGGGCCTTCGGCATCCATTCTTCCAATTGGCGAATGCGCGTTCCGTGCGCCGGGTGCGTGGACATCCACTCCGCTTGTGACCGTCCACCGCTGGCGGCGCCCATCCGCTCCCACAAACGCGGCGCTTCCCGCGGATCGTAACAGGCCCGCGCGGCGTAGATGAGCCCCATGTAGTCGGCCTCCGATTCGTGCTCGCGGGAAAACGGCAGCAGGACGCCGAACTGCGCACCCACGCCGAGCGCTCCCATCACGGCGCGCTGCGCGGTGGAATCCATGTCGCTCAGCGCCACGCCCGCCGCCAGCGTGCCGATCTGCACCAGTTTCTGATGTGCCATCCGCTCCGCGCCGTGGCGCGCAATCGCGTGCGCGATTTCATGCCCCATCACGGCGGCCAACGCGTTCTGGTTTTGCGTAATCGGTAGAATCCCCGTGTAGACGGCCACCTTGCCTCCCGGCAGGCAGAAGGCGTTGGCCTGATCGTCTCGAATCACATTGAATTCCCATTCGAATCCCGGATCGTCGGCGACCCTTGCCAGACGCTGTCCGATTCCCCGGACCATATCCACTTCCGGTCCCGAACGCATCACGGCGGATTCGCGCAGGATCTGCTGGTAGGACTGATAGCCCAGCGCGGCCTCCTGCTGCCGATTCATGTCCACCAGTTGCTTTCGTCCGGTGAGCGGAACCACTTCCTGATTGCTGAAATAGTAGTAGACGAGATAGATTCCGAACAGCAGTATCGGCAAAAGCTTCAATCCGCCGCGGCGGCGCGCACCGTATTGAGGTCCCATAACAGAAAGGAGAATAGCACAGCGCCTGGCCTAGGCTATCGCGCGAGGGGGTCCCCAGTTGCGGTAGAGTCGATCCTATGCCAGCCAAGCGCTCTTCCCTTATTCTTTTGGCCGTACTGGCCGCGCCGGGGGCCAGCGCCGGGGACTGGACGCGGTTTCGCGGACCCAACGGCACCGGCGTGGCCGATGGCGCGGCCCTGCCAGAGGAGTTGGGCGAAGGCGCCAACGTGGTGTGGAAGACCGCGATCCCGCTTGGGAAATCGTCTCCCGTGCTCACCGCCGATCGGATTTTTCTCACCGGTCATCGCGATGGGAAGCTCGAGACATTCGCGCTGGACCGCGCCACTGGCAAGCTTCTGTGGCGCCGCGAGGCGCCCGGCCACCGCCCCGAGAAGAGGCACACGCTCAATGACCCAGCCGCTCCGTCGCCGGTCACCGACGGAGCGAACGTCTACGTTTTTTTCGCCGGCTACGGATTGGTCGCCTACACTCTCGATGGAGAGGAGCAATGGCGGCGCCCGCTGGGGCCGTTCACCAACTTCCACGGCATGGGCGCCTCGCCGGTGCTCGCCGGCGGCAACCTGATTCTGATTTGCGATCAGGATCAGGACGCGTTTCTCATTGCCGTCGATCCCAGGACAGGGCGCACCGTCTGGCGCGCCGAACGGCCGGAGATGGTCCACAGCTTCTCCACGCCGGTGGTGTATCGCGACGGCAAGGGGCGGACGCAGGTGATCGTGCCCGGGTCTTACCAAATGACGAGTTACGATGCGGCGTCGGGCAAACTGATCTGGAAGCTCGGCGGCCTCACCTATCAAGTGAAGTCAGTGCCGGTGGTGGATGGCGATACGCTGTACTTCAACGGATGGGCGCCCGGCGGCGAGCCATCCGAGCGCATCGAATTGCCGGACTTTGAGTCGATGCTGCGCAGCCATGATGCCGACAAGGATGGCAAGCTCTCCAAGGCGGAGGTTCCCAAAAACTGGCATCCCGGCAATTGGGACATGCAGGATCTCGACAAAGACGGCCTGCTCGACGGCAAGGATTGGCGCTACTACAGCATGCGGCGCACTTCGTCCAACGCGGCGATGGCGGTGAATCTGGCCGGCGAAGGCGATATCACCGCAAGCGCTGTCGTGTGGCGGTATCAAAAGTCGCTGCCCGATGTCCCCGCCGTGCTGCTCTATCGCGACGTGCTCTACCTGATCCGCAACGGAGGCATTCTGCAGACGCTGGCGCCCGCCACGGGCCGCCTGTTGCAGCAGGGGCGGCTGGAGAAGGGAATGGATGAATACTACGCGTCGCCGGTGGCCGGAGACGGCAAGGTCTACTTTATCAGCCGCAATGGCAATGTCACGGTGCTGCGGGCCGGATCGCCTTGGGCCGTGGTGTCCACCGGCGAACTGGACGGCGAGGTGTTCGCGACGCCGGCCATCGACGCGGGCCACATCTGGGTGCGCACCGCGTCGTCGCTCTACGATTTCGCGGCTCCGCCACCAGCACGGACCGCGCGCCCCTAACACGAACTGTGCGCCCCTGGCACAGACTGCTGGACCCGATTCAAAGTAAACTGAAGTTACCGTGAGCCTGGAAATCACCCGCCGTTCGCTGTTTTCCCGCACCGCGGCGGGGCTTGGGATTCCCGCGCTGGCCACTTTGTTGGGCGCTGAAACGGGCAAGGGGCTACCCGGATTTCCAAACTTCGCCCCGAAGGCCAAGCGCGTCATTTACCTGTTCATGTCAGGCGGACCTTCGCAGATCGAGCTCTTCGACCACAAGCCCCGGCTGGCCGAATTCGCCGGCGCCGATCTGCCGGAATCGGTGCGGCGCGGGCAGCGGTTGACGCAGATGTCGGCGTCGCAATCGGCGTTCCCCACCGTACCGTCTCGATTCGCGATGGCGCGTCACGGCGAGTCCGGCGCCTGGGTGAGCGAGTTGCTGCCCCACACGGCCAAAATCGCGGACCGGTTGTGTTTCATCAAATCGATGCACACCGAGGCGATCAACCACGATCCGGCGATTACGTTTTTTCTCACGGGATCGCAGATTGCCGGAAGGCCGTCCATGGGGTCCTGGCTCGCGTATGGATTGGGCGCTGAGAGCGAAGAACTGCCGGCGTTCGTGGTGATGATTTCTCCCACCGGCGGCGGCGGACAGCCCTTGTATGACCGGTTGTGGGGCAGCGGATTCCTGCCCACGCGGTATCAGGGGGTGAAGTTTCGTTCCGCCGGTGATCCGGTGTTGTACCTGTCCAATCCGCCCGGGTTCGATCGCGGCACACGGCGCGAATATCTGGATACGCTGGCCGAGTTGAACGAAGCGAAATATACCGAGACGGGCGATCCGGAAATACAAACACGCATCGCGCAGTATGAGATGGCGTTCCGGATGCAGGCGTCGGTGCCGGAACTGACGGACTTGTCCAAGGAGCCTGCCTCGACATTCGAGCGCTATGGTGAGGACGCCCGCAAACCGGGAACCTTCGCGGCGAACTGCCTCCTAGCGCGCCGTCTGGCCGAACGCGGAGTGCGCTTCATTCAGCTATTTCACCGGGATTGGGACCATCACGGGAATCTGCCGAAGGGCTTGCCGAAGCTGTGTCAGCAGACCGATCAGGCCGCGGCGGCGTTGGTGAACGATCTGGCGGCGCGCGGAATGCTGGACGACACCTTGATCGTATGGGGCGGGGAATTTGGGCGTACGGTGTATTGTCAAGGGCGGCTTACGGCGGATAACTATGGCCGTGACCATCATCCGCGCTGTTTCACCGTATGGCTGGCGGGTGCGGGGGTCAAGGCGGGGCTGACCTTCGGGGAGACCGACGACTATTCGTATAACATCACCGCGGATCCGGTGCATGTCCATGACTTACAGGCGACGATCCTGCATACGCTCGGCGTGGATCATACGAAGTTGGTTTACAAGTATGCGGGGCGCTGGTTCCGGTTGACGGATGTGCATGGCAATGTGGTGAAGCCGGTGTTGAGTTAGCGCGGGCGGGGGCTCGACCGGGCGCGGGACGCCATTTTTCTCCATGCGGCGCGGGACGGCTGGCGGGTGAGCCGTCAGCGCGTGGCGATGTGGGCGAGCAGCCTCCGGTGGGCCGCGGCGGGCGGGCGGCCGGTGAGGTCGGCGTGGACGGCGCGGAGGGCGTCTTCGAGTTCTTCCTGAAAAGCGCACATGCGATTGCCGGGCGCGGCGGCGAGTCCGCTTCCCGCGACCGTTTCCGGGAGCGAATCGAGTGGTCTGCCGGACGCGTGATGCAGCAGGGCTTCGGCGTGCCAGGTGGTGGCGGCGATGGTTCTCATCGAAGTGCTTATCGGAGCGGCGGACGGCGATGAGAGGCAAATCTCGCCATCGCACCGCTAATAGGCCGAAACCACTGGCCGATGAGATAGACGAGATTCGCTGCTCATGCTGCGGTTAACCAGAATCAACCACAAGCCCATCGTCATCAACGCCGAGTTGATCGAACACATGGAGGGCACACCGGATACGGTGATCACAATGACGGGTGGACAGAAGTTCGTCGTTCTGGAAACGACCGGCGAGGTGATCGATCGTGTCATCGAATACCGCCGGCTGGTGAACGGACCACGCCCCGGCCTTGACGAGGGCGGAAACCCGTCCGCGCCCATCCGCGCGCGGCAGGATGCAAATGGCCGGTAGCGGGAAGAAGAAAGCCGCACGGGGGCCCGATCTTGCCACGATCGGAGGCTTCGGATTTGCGCTGGTGGGGATTGTCGGCGGGTTGCTGCTCGAGGGCGGCGAACTCGGCGACATCACCCAGTACACGGCCGCCATCATCGTACTGGGCGGAACCGCGGGCGCGGTGCTGATCAACACACCGCTGCGGGTGGTGCGCGGGGCCATCGGCGGGCTGGGCGACGTATTTTTCGAGAAGAGAGATAACGCCGAAGCGATCGTCGATAGCCTGATTGACTACGCCACGCGGGCGCGCAAGAACGGATTGGTCGCCCTCGAGGCCGACGCCGGCCAGGCCACCGATCCGTTTCTCAAGAAAGCCCTCACCCTCACCGTCGACGGCACCGACATTCAGGAACTGCGCAAGATGCTCGAGGTGGAAATCGACATGGAGGAGCACCGCCGCGAGGCCGAGGCCAAGGTGTTCGAGGTGGCCGGCGGGTATGCGCCCACCATAGGAATCATCGGCGCGGTGATGGGTCTCATCCAGGTGATGAAGAACCTCTCCGACATCGACAAGGTGGGCCATGGCATCGCGGTGAGCTTCGTGGCTACCGTCTACGGGGTGGCGGTGGCCAACATCTTCCTGCTGCCGGCCGCCAACAAGATCCGCTCCCGGACGCAGGACGCGGTCCGGATGCGTGAGATGATTCTTGCCGGCATCATCGGTATCGTGGAGGGGCTGAACCCGAAGCTCATCCGCAGCGCGCTCGAATCCTACCTCGAGCCGGAGCCGGCGAAGGGTAAGAAGAAGAAGGCAGGCTGAGGGTGGCCCGGCGGAAAAAGCACGTCGAGCACGGTTCGCATGAACGCTGGCTGGTCTCCTATGCCGACTTCATCACGCTCCTGTTCGCCTTCTTCGTCGTGATGTTCGCCAGTTCAAACCGACCGCGGCAAGACCGCCGAGATGGAGCAGTCGGTGAAGGCGCGCTGCAGGAGGACCAACGGGTCCAAAAGCTCGCGAGTATTCTCGGTGGTTCCTCCGAGGATGACGGCAAGGGCAACGCGCAGATGAAGGGCCCCGGCGGCGCGCGGCAGGGCGGAGAAGATAAACCCGGCAACGAGCTCAAGCAAGCGCAAAAGCAATTGACGGAACTGCTCGACCAGGAAATCGAGGACAGGAAAGTGGAAGTCTCCATGGATCCGCGGGGATTGGTAATCAGCTTTCAGCAGGCGGCCTTCTTTCCCTCCGGCGGCGATGAGATGCCCGAGGAATCGCTCGCGGCGCTGGAAAAGGTGGCCGATGTGATCCGCGACGTCCCCAACCCGGTCCGTTTCGAAGGGCACACCGATTCGGTTCCACTGCGTGGCAACGGGCGCTTCCGGAGCAACTGGGAATTGTCGGCGGCGCGCGCGATCGCGATGATGGAGGCGCTCGCCACCTGCTGTGACCTCACTCGCGAGCGGTTTTCGATTGGCGGCTACGCCGAGAATGCGCCGGTGGCCGACAACGACACCGAGGAGGGCCGCGGGCGCAACCGGCGCGTGGATATCGTGATCCTGAACGCGGCGGGGCTGCGGGATGAGCCCTATCTCCCGGGGGGGCGCGAAATCGAGCGCCCGGCCGTCGAGTAACTCGCGGCCGCGGTTAGAATCTCCCAGGTAGCGGGTAACTCGTCCTCCCCATTTCGCGATTGTCCTAACTTCGCGTACTATCCCCGAAAATCGCGCCGATAAGGGCGATAGGTTGGCCAGTTACCGAATGATGCACGCGACGCACAGCGCCCTCCGGGAGAGGAAGTCATGAAACGGTTGCATGCCCTTCCAATCCGCCACAAACTGATGGCGCTACTGCTGGCGTCGAACCTGATCACCATGGTGGCCGCGTTGGTTGGATTTCTGGTGGTGGAGGTGCGAGGGCACGAGAAGGATGCCCGCGCGGACTTGGCCTGCCTGGCGGCGACGATCGACGTCAACGCCTCGGTGCCGGTGGTTTTTGACGATGCCTCCGGAGCGCGAGGCGTACTGGCCGCGCTGGCGCTCAAGCCGGAGGCGACGGCGGCGGCGCTATACCGCGCCGACGGCTCATTGCTAGCTGCCTATGGCGGTCCGGTGCCGGAGAGCGCGCCGCCGCTGGGAACGTGGGTGGACGGGCGGCGGTTGATGCTCGCCAAGGCGCAGATGCGAGGCGGCGGGGTGGTCTTCGTGGAGCGATCCCTGCCGGCGTGGCCGGTACTGGCCCGCAGTTACCTGGGCCTGGTGTTGTTCGTATGGATACCGGCTTTGCTGGTTGGCGCGGCGCTGTCTTCCCGGCTGCAGGCGGTGATCTCGCGCCCGCTACTGGCCTTGGCGGCGTCGGTGGATGACATCGCGCGGCGCGGCGGTTATGAATTGACCGCGGCGGTCCGGGCCGAACAGCCGCGCGGCGACGAGATCGGAGTGCTCACCCGCGCCTTTGGACAACTGCTGGGACAGTTGCAGGAGCGCGACAAGGCCATCGCCAGCCAGCGCGGAACCCTGGAGACCATGGTCATCGACCGGACGCGGGACCTGGTGAATCTGAACCGGGAGTTGCAACTGGCTAAGGAGAAAGCCGAGGAGAGTTCGCGGTTGAAGAGTGAGTTTCTCGCCAACATGAGCCACGAGATCCGTACCCCGATGAACGGGATCCTGGGCATGACCGAACTGGTGCTCGACACTCCGCTTTCCTCCGAGCAGCAGGAATATGTGAGCACGGTGAAGGGGTCGGCCGATTCATTGCTGTCGATCATCAACGACATTCTCGACTTCTCCAAGATCGAAGCCGGAAAGCTGACGCTCGATAGCGTCTCGTTCTCGCCGCGGCAAACCATCGCCGAGATGATCCGGCCGCTGGCGCTGCGCGCGCACCAGAAGGCCGTCGAACTGCTGGTGGATATCGATCCTGCGGTTCCGGAAGAAGTGGTGGGCGATCCGGGCCGCCTCCGGCAGACGCTGGTGAATCTGGTGGGTAACGCGCTCAAGTTCACAGAGCGCGGCGAGGTCAGCCTGACGGTGTCGGCGGTGGAGAGCAAGGCGGATACCGTCCGCCTGCGTTTCCAGGTCAGCGACACCGGAATCGGAATCTCGAAGGATAAGCAGCAACTCATCTTCGCTGCCTTCACTCAGGCCGACGGGTCCACCACGCGGCGCTACGGCGGCACTGGACTCGGGTTGGCGATCTCCCGCCAATTGGTGCGGTTGATGGACGGAGAGATCCATCTCGAAAGCGAACCCGGGCGGGGCAGTTGTTTTTCCTTCACTGCGCGGTTCAGTGCCGCTCCGCCGGCCTCCGGCGCGCCCCAGCGCGACTGCGGACTGGAAGGGGCCGAGGTGCTGGTGGTGGATGACAACGCCGCCAACCGGCGGATCGTCGAGAAGTATCTGGCGCAATGCGGGGCCGTGGCGCGGTTGGCTCCCGGCGCCGACGAGGCGCTGCGGATGCTCGCCGAGGGCCCCCGGCCCGCGGCCGTGATCACGGATCTGCTGATGCCGGACCGCGACGGCCTTTCTCTGGTCGCGGCCCTGCGCGAGAACCCTGCCTGGCGGGACTTGCCTGTTTTGGTGCTCAGCTCGGCGTCGGGGCCCATGGACCGCCGCGCGCTGCTGGCGCTCTCGATCTCACGATTCCTCAACAAGCCGGTCACGCCGGCTGAACTGCACCGCGCCCTGCGGGCGGCGCTGCGCGAGCCTCCACCCAAGCCCGCGGCGCAGGCCGAGCGTCTCGCAACGCCCGCGCACAACGAATCGGGCGAGACCGGCCGTCTCCTCGCCGCTCCTAGCTCCTACGCCAACGAACCCGATTGGGGGCCGGGCGACGAGGCCGCGCCCGGCTCGGGCATGCCGCTCGTGTTGGTGGCTGAGGATAATCCGGTGAATCTGCGGGTGGCGCAGCGTCTTCTCGAGAAGCGGGGGTATCGCGTCATCACCGCGGGCGATGGGCAGCAGGCTCTCGAGAAATGGGAGGTCACTCGGCCGGACTTGATTCTCATGGACCTCCAGATGCCGGTCCTCGATGGGCTCGCCGCCACGGCCGAGATCCGCAGCCGGGAGCGAACCGGTGGCGGCCACACCCCCATTGTGGCGCTCACGGCCAATGCCATGATCGGTGACCGCGAACGGTGTCTTTCTTCCGGCATGGACGGATACGTCGCCAAGCCCATCGACATGGACAAGCTACTTTCCGCCATTGAAGATGCGCTCGCCCGTCATCCACCCGAGTGTTTCTCCGCCATCCCCGGACTCGCCGTCTGAGGCAGCCGCCGGGGATTCCTAGTACAATTCGGGCATGGTCACTCGACGGCGCCGGGTTCCCGTGCGGCGGCTTTCGCAAGCGCAGGGATTTGCCCTTGCTGCCCTGCTGGTTCTTGCCGCCTCCGGCGCGCCGGCGCAGACGCCCCGCCAGTACCCGGGTCAGTATCCGCCTGGTCAATATCCGCCCGGACAGTATCCGCCCGGGCAGTATCCACCTGGGCAGTACCCACCCGGACAGTATCCGGGTAACACCGGACCCGGCGGATTGCCGATCCCGAAGATCGGATGGCCCAAGCGCTTGGGAAGAAAGACGGCGAAAGCTGCGGTAGACCAAGCTCGCGCCGGTGGATGGCGCTCTCCGCGAACTGGCCCCAAAGGTCTGCTCCTAGAAGTGAAGAACGGCGACGTGCTCCGTTTTCGTCTGCTCGGCAAGACCGAGTTCACCGACAAGTCCGGAAAGCCGATGCGGGACTCCTTGCTCAATCCCGGTGACCAGCTGTCGGTGTTGGTGGACGCCGAAGACGAGGAAACGGCAATCCGTGTCGTGTTCAACCGCGCGGGCAAGGATCAGGAGCGCGCCAACGCGTCCAAGCCCGTCGACATGGCGAGAGTCCGCGCGCCTTCGGCGTCCGACACCGGCAAGGCCCGCACGGTAACCCTCCATGAGCCCGGCCCCGAGGCAGCCACCGGGGACGCCGCCGAAGACAGCGCGCCGGCGGGCGCTCGCGGCGAGAACTCGCGGGGAGACAATAGCGAAGCGCTCACTCCCGAGGAAGCGAGAACGCTGCCAGCCGAAGACACCGAAATTCTGACCCAGGTAAAAGAGGCCGCGGCGATGTTCACGGCGTCCCTGCCGGACTATGTTGCAGACCAAAAGACGACTCGCTTTGCGCAAATCAACGGCGATTGGAGGCAACTGGACGTGGTGACCGCCGAGATCGCCTACGCGAGCGGCGAGGAAGAACTGCGGAACATCCGTGTCGATGGGCAACCCGTGGCGCGCCCGCCCGACAGCGGCGCATGGGGAACCGGCGAGTTCGGAACCACGCTCGAGCAGGTGTTGTCGGTTGCCGCGAGCGCCCGGTTTGACCGCAAGCCGGACTCGCGTCTCAAGGGCCACAGTGTGGTCGTGTTCGGCTATGAGGTGGATCAACCGCACTCGCAATGGACGCTAGTGGCTCCAGACGGCCGAAAACACAATGCGGCTTACGGAGGCGCCATCTACGTGGATCCGGCAAGCCGGCGGATCCTCCGTATTGAGCAGGAGACGCGATCGATCCCGGCTAATTTCCCGATCAGCGATGTGGAGATCGTTCTCGACTATGGCAGCGCGGCGATCGAAGGGAAGCAGCATTTTCTCCCCTCGAGCACCGAGACCAAGGCTTGCGCCAATGGCGGAGCCTGTACGCGCAACGTGACGGAATTTCGGAACTACCGGAAATTCACCGCTTCCTCGACGCTCAAATTCTGACCGGGAAGCGCGTGCCTTTACTCGCCGCGCAAAACGGCCAGCGGCTTCTGCGACAGGATGTGGCGGCTGGCCAGCCACCCGGCGGCGTTCGCGATCACGATGGCTAGCACAATGGCGGCCGCGGCCGGCGCCCAATCATAGCGGGCCTTGGCGTCGAGAAGCCGGGTTAGCAGCAGATTGGAGAAGCCGATTGCGAGCAGGCTGCCCATTGCGCCAGCCGCCGCGCCGAGCACCGTGAATTCCACCGAGAACAACGTTGCGATACGGCGTGACCGCGCACCCAGCGTCTTGAGGATCGCCACTTCCTGCGCGCGCCCGACCCGCGTGGCCGCGACGCTGGCCGCCAGGATAATCGCTCCGGCGAAGATCGCAAACGCCGAAAGGAACCGGACCACCAGCGCGATCTGATCCACCACGCCCTGGATGATCTCTACCACATCGGCGCCGTTGATCACAGTCACGGATGGAAATCGGGAAAATGCGTCGCGCTGGAATTCCGCCACCGCGCCCGGATCCATGCGAATCGCGGCGAAGTACTGGAGCGGAACGTGATCGAGCGTGCCGGGCGAGAAGAGAAAGGCCATGTTCCCGCCCATGCGCACCTCCTCGGCCTGGAAAACGCAGGCCACCTCGGCTTCGATTTCGGCCGGTCCGGCCGTCCAGCGGAGATGGGCCCCGGGCTTGGTGCCGAGTTCGCGCGCCGCCTCCTCGCTCACGCAGACCAGATTCGGGCGCGGGTGGTCATGGTCCCACCAACCGCCTTCGGCGATGGTCATCCCGGGCGACGGGTCCAGACGCCATGTCACGCCGCGGGTCCTGCGGAATCGTGGGGGCACGTCCCCTTCCAGCCGCGCCGCGGCGGTGGGCGTTACTTCGGCTTTGCCGGTCATGCCACGGGCGCGCGCCAGCATTTGCTCCACGCCCTCGCGGTCTCCCCGCGTGATGTTGATCAGGAAAACGTTGGGCATGTCCGGCGGAGCGCTCGCCAGAATCTGATCCAGCATGCCGAACTGCACCAGATAGATCGTCAGGGTGAACATCACGCCCACGCCGAGCGACACCAGCACCGCCTGCGCCTGATTGCCCGGCCGGTGCAGATTGGCCACGCCGTGCCGTAGCGTGGAGGAGAGCCCGCGCAAAGGCAGACGCCGCAGTCCGCGCAACAACATCCAAGCGAAGGCGCCTAGGACGGCGAGGCTTGTCAATAGTCCACCGGCGAAGTACGCGGCGGTGCGGGGATGGCCGCCGGTCAGGTACGCGGCGAGCAGCCCGACAAACGACCACAGGCACACGCGGACCATCCACACCGCCGCCGATCCGCGGCCGCTGTGCAGCGGTTCCACGTTGCGGCGGAAAATGGCCAGCGGGCGGATTCGCTCCACGGCGAGCAACGCGGGCCATGTGAACAGCGTCGCGGTGAGCATGCCGATGGCCAGCGCTTCGAGCGCGGCGATGGGATCCAGCCGGAACGGCGGCGCCACGGCGAAGTAGCGCTGGATGAGGAGTGGAAACGCGGCCTGGACCCCGGCGCCGAATGCGCAGCCGAGCAGCGCCCCAGCCAACGCGGTGGCCAGCGTCTGTATCAGGTAGATGCGGGAGACCTGCCCCGATCGCGCGCCCAGGCATTTGAGGATCGCGATGGTGTTGAGCCGTTGCTCGATGTGCGCGCGCATGGTGGCGGCCACCCCGAGTGCGCCGATGATGAGCGCGATCAGGCTAACCAGGCTGAGAAAGCGCTCGGAGCGGTCCAGCCCGCGGGTGATCAGTGGATGCGTCTCGCGATAGTCGGCGATCAGCGCGCCGGGGAACGCAGCTTTGAGCTTGTCGCGGATGACCTCCACCGGCATCGCCTCCGGATCCGCCTTGATCAGATGCCGCTGCGCCGCGCGGCTGCCTTCGCCGATGATGCCGGCACGATCCAGGCCCTCCCGCGTCATCAGAACGCGCAGGCCGACGTTCAAGGAACCGGTCATGCGGTCCGGCTCGCCCCGTGTGATGGCGGCGATGCGGAACACCGCGTCGCCGATGCGGACGCGGCTGCCGGTGCGCACCGGAAGCCGCACCATCACGTCCTCGGCAATAGCGATGCTTCCGGCGTCGAGCTTCACCGCGGGGTCCAGTGCCAGCGTTCCGTAGAAGGGATAGACGGCTGGGTCTACCGCCTTTAACGAAATCAACGCCGGCGGCGGGGCGGCGTCACCGGCGGAAGGGTTGTCGATGCTCATCATCGACAGGGTTTCGGTCACCTGCGTCCGGCGTGCCCCTTGGCGGGTCAGGTCGTCGAGAACGGCGATCTGTTCCGGAGTCGGCAAATCGAACACGCGCACGGAAAGGTCGGCCGCCATCAAAGTCCGGGCCTCGCTGCGGAGCATGGCGCGAAATGCGCGGCCGAAGCCGCGCACACCGGCGATGGCGGAAACGCCCACCGCCACCGCGAGCGCCACCAAAAGAAACTTGCCCCGTGAGGCCGTCCAGTCGCGCAGTGCGATCTTGCCCGCCGTACCGAGCGACAGTGTTTGCGAGGCTGGGCCGGAGTTGGTGGGCAACTTTTATTATGGATAGAATTGGCCCGATGGCTAACCTCACCTCACGGCGGAGCCTTCTCGCCGCTTCAGTCGGACTCGCATCCGGCGCATCGGCAGCCACAACGCCGCCGCCTAATATCGTGATCATCCTCGCCGACGATCTGGGCTACGGTGACATCGGCGCCTACAATCCCGATTCGCGCATCCCGACGCCGAACGTCGATGGCCTGGCGCGGGAAGGGGTCCGGTTCACCGACGCCCACACCCCGTGCGCGGTCTGCTCGCCCACTCGCTACGGCTTGCTCACCGGACGCTACCCGTGGCGCAGCGAGTTGAAGTCCCGCGTGCTGTGGCCGTGGGACAAGCCGCTCATCGAAAAAGAGCGCCTGACACTGCCGGCGATGCTGCGCACACGCGGCTACCACACCGCCTGTATCGGCAAGTGGCATCTCGGTTGGGACTGGCCCACTACCGACGGTTCCAAAGTAAACAGCCTGGTAGGCATCGGGGACCCGCAGCGCGAGATCCGCAACGAGTTCGCCAAAAAGGTACGGTTCGACCAGCCGATCGCCGAAGGCCCGCTGACCCGCGGCTTCGATTCCTACTACGGCGTGGACTTGCCGAACTTTCCGCCTTACGCCTTCATCGAAAACGATCGCCTTCTCACCGAGCCATCCCAACAAAAGCCGGATTCCATGTTCGGCTGGCCGGGCGCGATGACGCCAGGCTGGCGATTGGAGAACGTGCTACCCGCGTTGACGCGACGCGCAGTGGCTCATATCGAGAACCGTGGCGCTCGCCAATCGCCCTACTTCCTCTATCTCCCTCTGACGGCGCCGCACACTCCCATCGCGCCCGACGACCCCTTCCTCGGTAAGAGCCGGGCGGGCCGCTATGGCGATTTCGTGTATCAGGTGGATTGGTCCGTCGGGCAAGTGATGGACGCCATCCGCCGGTCACCCGCCGCGGCCAACACGCTGGTGATCTTCACCAGCGACAACGGACCGGAGAATCTGACCTATCCCGTGCTGAAGGAATTCGACCATGCGAGCGCGGGCTCTTTGCGCGGCGCCAAGCGGATGTTGTGGGAAGGCGGACACCGTGTGCCGTTTCTGGCATGGGGCGCGGGTGTGCCGTCGGGCAAGGTGGAAGACGAGGTCGTCTGCCTCACCGATCTCATGGCCACCGCGGCGAACATGGTCGGCTACCGCCTGCCGCCCGGGGCCGCGGAAGACAGCTACGACATCGGCGGCGCGCTGTTCGGCAAGCCGCGCGCCGCGCCGATTCGCGAAGCGACGGTTCATCACAGCTTGAGCAATGAGTATGCGCTGCGGCAGGGCGATTGGGTCTACATCGAATCCAACGATAGCTGGAGCGCGGCGGAGCCGGATTGGTGGCGGGCACGGCGCTCGCTCGCGAAGCCGGAGCACGGCGAGGCGCTTTATCGCTTGACAGACGATCTGGGAGAAACGAAAAATCTGGTCGCGCAGCAGCCGGAACGGGTCGCCCGGATGCGCGCTCTGCTGATGAAGTACAAGCGGGAAGATCGCAGCGTGCCTGCCCGGTAGCGCGCGGCCGGGTTCCGCGCGCTTGATGATACCGTATGGAAGATGACTTGCTTCCAACGGATTTCGTCCGCATTGTTCCTGATCGCCTCGGCCGCCTTGGCCCAGCCCACCATCCACGTGAAGACGCCGATGGCGCCGCCTTCCTGGGCTCTTCTCGAACAGGAGTTGCTCCGCTATAACTCGGAAGCGGTGGAGCGCTTCGCCGAACGCTACCTCGACAGCCGCGGCTATCTCGCCCATACACCGCGTTGGGGGACGCTCGACGGGCCCGACGACGCCATCGAGACCTTCTTCAACTGGACTCTTCTCTACGCGCTCGGCGGATCGCAATCGGTGCTCGACCTTTACCAGAAAGCGCACGAAGGCCACCTGCTGCAGTACAACGAACTCCGCACCAAGCTCACCGATCTTGCCGCCAACGGCGCTTACCACAAGGAGTTCATCACGCAGTCAGACTGGTTCCACACCGGCGAGGGCATGCGCGCTTTCCTGCTGCAGGGGCTGGCCGAACCGAACAACGATACGTTGCGCCGGCGCACGCAGCGCTTCGCCGGCTTCTACATGAACGAGGATCCCGAGGCGCCGAACTACGATCCCGAGAAAAAGATCATCAAGAGCATCTGGACCGGGTCCAAGGGACCCATGCTCCGCAAGGCCACCGTCTACGATTGGGTGGGCGACCCCGTTCCGGGCGTTTATCACTTGCTCCACAATCCCGCCGGCCGCGGCAAGATGCTCGATATGAACACCCATTACGACAAGATGCTTGCCCACTGCGCCGAATATCTCGATAGCGCGGGGGATAACAATCTGAATCTCGCCGCCACAATCCTACCGCTGAATTCGTATATGTTCACCGGCGACGACAAATACAGGAACTGGGTGATCGAGTACGTCAACGCCTGGAAAGAGCGAACCGCGCAGGCCGGCGGCAACATCCCGAGCAATATCGGTCTCGACGGCAAGCTCGGCGGCGAATACAACGGCCAATGGTGGAAGGGAACCTACGGTTGGAACTTCACGATTTTCGACGGCGAACTCGGCCAGATCGCCCATCGAAACTACTTCGTCCAGGGCGCCTGGCCCGGTTTCTCCAATGCACTGCTGCTCACCGGCGACCAGTCTTATGTCGACGTGCTCCGCCGCCAGATGGACAACGTCTACGCCCAGAAGAAAGTGGAAAACGGCCGGACTCTGCTGCCCCAAATGTACGGCGATCCGAAAGGCTATAAGTTCAACGGCCCGCCGAGTTGGTATCACTACACGAATAACTTATTCACCGACAGGCTCACCGAGATCTACTTATGGTCGATGAACCGAAAGGATCTCGATCGTGTTCCGGTCGCTTCTTCCTACGAGCCCGGAGAGCGTAACCGCGACGGCTACAGCGGGCCCGATCGCGGCTCGGCGTGGCTCGGGTTTCTCGAAGGCAAGATCGCCGATTATCCGGAAAAAGCCCTTCGTGACGACCTCAACTGGGTGCGCCGCCGCATGGAAATGATGCGCACCGATCAAACCACCGCCGACACCCGGCTGGCGGACTATCTGTTGGATCTCAATCCTGCCGCCACCAACGCGCTCGTGAATCTTACCCTCGGCGGTTACTTCGCCCGTGGACGCGTTTGGGTTCTTCACAGCCGCTTCCGGTACTTCGATCCCGAGCGCCGCCGCGCGGGTCTCCCGGAAAATGTCGGGGCGCTTGTCGAGAAGCTTGGTCCGGACTCGGCCACCCTTTCGCTGGTCAACACCAACCCCCTCGATGCCCGCACCGTGTCGGTGCAATCGGGCGGATATGGCGAGCATCAATTTCTCAGCGCCACCACGAACGATGGCGCCACCACCCAGATCAATGGACCCGTGCTCACGGTGCGCCTGGAGCCGGGCGCAGGCACTCGCGCATCGTGTTCAAGATGAATCGCTACGCCAACCGTCCAACCTTCGCGGCCCCGTGGGATCGCGGCTGGTACGGAAAGAACTGACATGCGCCGCGCCATTGCCGTTCCATTCGTCCTGGCGGCTCTCGCGCTGCAGGGCTCCGATCCTACCTCCGCCGCCGGCAAGCGCTGGTGGAGCCACGTGACCACGCTCTCGTCGGACATGCTCCAGGGCCGCGACGCAGGCAGTGAAGGGCATCGCACCGCGGCTGAATACGTTGCGGGCCAATTCAAGGCCGCCGGGCTCGAACCCGGCAACAAAGGGCAGTTTCTGCAGCCGGTGGCGCTGGAATCGCGGGCCATCGACGAGGCCTCTTCTTCCATCGCACTCATCGACGCGCAGGGGAAGGAAGTGCCTGTCAAGCTCGGAGAACAGGCGTATTTCAACGTCCGGATCGATCTCGCGCCGGAGATCGATGCCCCACTCGTGTTTGCCGGCAACGGACTTTCGGTCCCGTCTGAGAATCATGACGATCTGGCCGGGCTCGATTTGAAAGGGAAGGTCGTCGTCTACATCTCCGGCGCGCCATCCACGCTGCCCGGCGCCGTGCAAGCCCATAACAGTTCGTCCGCGGTTCGCGCCAAGGCGCTCGCCGATGCCGGCGCGGTGGGAGCCATCGCCATTTCCAATCCGAAGAATCAGGATCTGCCGTGGGAGCGGGCGTCGGGCGCGCGCCTCCAACCCGCCATGACCCTCGCGGATCCCGCCCTCGACACCTCGAAGCTGCTCCGGTTCGGCGCCGCGTTCAATCCTGCCCACGCCCAGATGCTGTTCGAGGGCGCGCCGCAATCGCTCGCGCAGTTGCTGGCCATTGCGGACCGCCGCGAGAAACTCCCCGGGTTTCCACTCGCCTTCCGTGTGCGCGCCAAAGCCGCTGTGCGCCGCGCATCGCTCACCAGCGACAATGTGGTCGGCCTGCTTGAAGGTTCCGATCGCAGGCTGCGCAATGAGTACGTCGTGCTCACCGCACACCTGGATCACATCGGCGTCAACCCCAATTTGAAAGGCGATCAGATCAACAACGGAGCCATGGACAACGCGTCCGGCATCGCCACCCTGATCGAGACCGCGCGCGACCTGTCGTCCGGACGGGTGTTGCGCCGGCCTAGCCGGTCCATCCTTTTCGTCGCCGTCACCGCCGAAGAGAAAGGCCTGCTCGGCTCGCGCTACTTCGCCAATCGACCGCCGGTGCCCGCCGGCAGCATGGTGGCCAACGTGAACATGGACATGTTCCTTCCCCTGCATCCGATGACGCTGGTGATGGCGATGGGGCTGGAAGAATCCACGCTGCGCAAACCGCTCGAAGAGGCGGCCAAGGGCTTGGGGCTGCGCGTGCAGCCGGACCCCGAGCCGCTTCGCAACCGGTTCATACGCAGCGATCAGTACAACTTCATCCTCCGAGGCATTCCCGCGCTGGCGCTGAAAGTGGGCTATGAAGAAGGCTCGCCGCAGGAGAAACTGCAGAAGGAGTGGATCCGCACGCGTTATCACGCCCCCGGCGACGACGCCGCGCAGCCGGTGGATTTCGACGCGGCCGTGACCTTCAATCGTCTCATTCGCGAACTCGCCCTCGGCATCGCCAATGAAAAGAAGCGTCCCGAGTGGAACAAGGACAGCTTCTTCCGCCAGTTCGCACCGGCCTCGTCGAAGCGCAAATAGCTGCTAGCGTATCTCTATGCGCCTCCTTTCCCGCCGAACCCTGCTGCAATCCGCGGTCCTCGGGCTCACGGCTTCCGCCGCCCTTCAGCGCCGCGCCGAAGCGGCCATCCGCAAGATGAAAATCACGCGGATCCGCATGTATGAAGCACCGGAATCGATCAATCGCCCCATCGTCAATCAGAGCCATCATCTGGTCACCATAGAGACAGACGCCGGTATCGCCGGCATCGGCGAAGGCGGCTCGCCGGACCTCATGAAGCAGATGGCCGAACAACTCATCGGCCAGAACCCCGCCCGGATCGACGCGCTCTGGCAGCAGATGTATCGCGGCTACTTCTATCCGGCGGGCCGCGAGAAATTGCACGCGCTCGGCGCGCTGGACCTTGCGCTTTGGGACATCAAGGGAAAGGCGCTCAACGTACCGGTCTGGGAGTTGCTCGGCGGACAAGCGCGCGACTACGTGGAGTGCTACGCGACGAGCTACCCCGACAAAGCGACGCTACCGGAAAGCGCGGCCGCTTGTATGCGCGACGGCTTCCGCGCCTATCGCACCCACGGCGCCGATCCGGGTAAGAACGCCAGCGGCGAGTTTCTCCCATTCGATTCCAGGCGCATGGTGGAGAAGACCTTCGCCCACTGCAGCGCCATCCGCGAAGGCGTGGGCCCCAAAGGCGACTGGGCCATCGATTTTCACACCCGCTACGATCTGGCGGACGCCGTTCGCCTCGCCGACATGATTCAACCGCTCGCCCCGCTGTTCGTGGAGGATCTGGTGCGCAGCGAAAATCCCGGCGTCTACAAACAGGTTCGCGCGCTGGTGAAAGTGCCCCTCGCCGTCGGAGAGCAGTTCGGCGACCGCTGGGATGCGAATGAGCTGATCGAAAACAGGCTCTTCGATTTCTCACGCGTCACCATTCCCAATTCTGGTGGCCTCACCGAATTCTGGAAGCACGCCGCGCTGTGCGAAACACACTATGTCGGCCTCACGCCGCATTTCACCGGGCCGGTGAGTGAAGCGGCTCTCGTCCATTGCTGCGCCGTGTTCTCCGGACCCTGCCTGATGGAGTACGGCGTCAGCGTGGCCAAGAAGCCGCCATACTTGCCCAAGTACTACGATTTTCGCGACGGGAAAATGTGGCCCAATGAGCGTCCCGGCCTGGGCGTGGAACTGGACACCAACGGCCTGAAAGTGTTTTTCGAAGTCACGCGGCACGCCCAGCGCACCCAGATCTACCGCCGTCCGGATGGTTCTTTCACCAACTGGTAAGCCGCTGCCTATTGCGCGCGGCGCCAGTACTCTTCGAACAGGCCCCGCATCGCTTCGCCCATGCCCGGATGATCGAAGATCACCGCCGTCCAGGTGGGTTTGGTCACAAGCGGATCGAGTAGCGCCACCATGCCGCGATGTCCGTCGAATACGGCCAGCTTCATCGGCAGCCGGTCCAGGCGCCGGATCTCCACACCGGCCTCCTCGTAATCAGTCAGGCGCTGCTCATGCTGTGGGTCCGGCTGGCCCGATTCAAACAGCAGCCGGCACATCACGCCGCGCGCCCTCGCTTCTTTCACTAGCTTGTCTTCGGCCGGATCCACCGCATAGGGCGGCCGCGAAAATTCGAAATACTCGCTCTGAGCTCCTGAGATCATCCGGCGGTAGTGTGCGGCAGTGTGTCCCGGCTCGGCCACGATGCGCAGAAAGTCCAGCGTGCCGCGGCCTTCCTGGCCTTGCGAGTACGCGCGGTTGAGATCCTCCACCAGATCCTCGGCGGACCGGTTTTGGAGCCGCTGCTCGGCCTCCAGCAACTCCTGGCGCCGGGTCACGTAGTGCGGAATCGCGAGCCCCGGCTCGATCGCCAAAAACAGTTTCGTCTTTTCCTGAATCACACGCGCGAAGCCCTTCTCCACCAGGGAGTCCAGCACTTCGTAGATCTTCTGGCGCGGCACGTCGGCACGCGCCGCCAACTCCAGCGCCTTGAAGCGCGAGTGTCCTACCAGGACCATGTAGGCGCGGGCTTCGTAGGCATTGAGTCCGATTTGCTGCAGCCTGCGCCAGAATTGTTCGAATTCAAGGGTGGGCAATCCGTTTTTAGCCATCGGGCGATCCTTCGAGCAGATCACAAACCAACCACCTCGTGCAAGTGGGTTTAGTCTGGTAACTGATGCTTCCGCCTGTCGACCGCCGCCGATTCCTCAGCGCAGGTCTCCTCGGTCTCACCCAGAAGAGCGAACGGCGTCTCGCTGGCGGCTTCGTGGACAACTCGCACCTGACTGGCCATCGTCTCCGCGACGGTGGCGGATTTCCGTCCGTCAAACGGACCGTGCAGACCCCTGTGCTCATCGTCGGCGGCGGAATGGCCGGGCTGTGCGCGGCTTGGCGGCTCCGCAAGCGCGGCGTGGACGGGTTCCTCATCCTCGACATGGAGCAATCGGCCGGCGGCAACTCGCGCTATGGCGAAAACGAGGTCAGCGCTTATCCATGGGCCGCCCACTACATCCCGGTGCCGGACGTCCGATCCACGCTGGTGCGCGAACTGATGACCGAGGTCGGCTTGTTGCGGGACGGTGTGTGGGAAGAGCGTCACCTGTGCCACGCGCCCCAGGAACGCCTGTTCCTGCACGGACGGTGGCAGGAAGGCCTCGAGCCTGAACTCGGCGTAACCCGGAACGACCGTGATCAGTACAAGCGATTCCACGAACGAATGGCCGAGTTCGCCGGCTCCGGTGAGTTCCGCGTGCCCATGGAAACCGGAATCCGCAAGCGCCAGGATCTGGACCGGCTTTCGATGACCGCCTGGATGGACGCCGGCCAGTTCACATCGCCCTACTTGCGCTGGCTGGTCGACTACTCGTGCCGCGATGACTATGGCGCCGCCGCGCGCAGTGTCTCGGCCTGGGCCGGGATTCACTACTTCGCGTCGCGCGGCTCGGCCGAGCGCGGGCCTTTGACGTGGCCGGAAGGGAACGGCTGGATCGTGAAGAAGCTGCTCGGCATGGTGGGGGATCGCGTCCGGACCGGAGCCTTCGTCCATCGCATCGAGTCCGCCGGAGCGCGCTACCGCGTCCTGGCCGGTGACGCCGAGTATCGCGCCGATGCCATTATCTTCGCCGCGCCCACCTATCTCGCCCGCCACCTCATGGATCACGCTCCGCACTGGAACGGCGAGTATTCTCCCTGGCTCACCGCCAATCTCACGCTGGAGCGGCTCCCCGCGCAGAAGGGCTTTGCCCAGGCCTGGGACAGTGTGATCTATCGCTCGCCCGCCCTCGGTTACGTGGACGCGACGCACCAATCGCTGCGGCTCTATCGCGATCGCCGCGTCTGGACCTACTATTGGGCGCTGGCGGACCGGCCTCCCGCGGAAGCCCGCAAGCTCCTGCTCGAACGCAGTTGGTCCGCCTGGACCGAAGACATTCTCGCGGACCTCGAGCGCGCTCACCCTGACATTCGCCAATGCGTTTCACGGATCGACGTGATGCGGATGGGCCACGCCATGATCCGTCCGGCGGTGGGCTTCGTGTCGTCGGAATCGCGAGCCAATGCAGCCCGCGCTCACGGACGCCTCGTGTTCGCCAATTCGGACCTCAGCGGTCTTTCGCTGTTCGAAGAAGCACAGTTCCGCGGGGTCGCCGCCGCGGACCGCGTGGTGTCCCTGCTGTCGCGCCGCTAGCCGCCCCATCGCGCCGCGCCTTTGGGTACAATGCGTACCAGAACCTCAGGAGGACCACGACATGCCAATTACGGTTCTGGCCACACAACACTGGCAGAACGCCTATACCGGATCCAACCAAGGCGCGGGAGCCGCCTGCAGCCTGGTTGACGCCGGCAGCTACGTCGGCGCCATCGGCACGATCAAACAGAATGCCATGTGGCGGGTCGATCGCCAGAATCCCCCGGTCGGCAAGACCAATCTGCAGATTCAGAAAAACGGAGTCGGCAATCCGTCCACCATCGCCTGCTGCCTGGTGCCCGATGCGCTCGCCACTCAAATCGGAAATCTGCACGCTCCCCCGGGGCCTTTTCTCGATCAGGCCAACGCCCGATTCTCGGAGTTGACGAGAGCCATTCACAGCGGTCTCAGCCAGAGCGTCGGCAGCCGGCGCATGCAGGCGGCGGCGCAAAAAGGGCAGGTCCTGATGGAGGTCCGGGTCTACGAGGTGCAAGGCAACTTCTCAGCCTGATCCGGAAATCGGGGCGGGGAACCGGCGTGCGTCCGAAAATTGATAGGATGCCTCAGGAGGTCATCGCCCCATGATGCAACCATTCTCTCGACGGTCGTTCCTGCGCCGCGCTCTTGCCCTTCCCGCCGCCGCCTGGATGGCGCGCTATCAGGCGCTCGCCGCGCCCCATTCCGGTAAGGTCAAAATCACCGCCGTCAAAGCGATGCAGATCAAAAACATCGCCGGCAATTCGCTGATCCGCATCGAGACAGACGCCGGCCTCACCGGCTATGGCGAAGCCGGCGCCACCGGACCGATGGCGCGCGCCCGCATCGACACCATGGCCTCCCGCTTCCTCATCGGGCAGGACCCGCTTTCCATCGAGAGGCATTTTCATGAGATGACGTCGCTCATGCACACCTACATGGCGCACATACCCACCATCAGTGGCATCGACATCGCCCTGTGGGATCTCGCGGGCAAGATCCTCGACCGGCCTGTCAACGTCCTGCTCGGTGGCCCGTTCCGTCCCGCCATCCGGCTCTACTCACACGGGCCGTCGGGAGACTTGCAGGACAAGGCGCAACTCCGTGACTGGGCGGCGCAAGTGAAGGCAGCCCCGGAAGGCTTCACCGCGTTCAAAGCCGGTATCGATCGCGTGATCGGCGTTCCCTCCGCGCGCTACGCCGTCTCGCTCGACGGCGATCAGCTTCGCCGGGTGGCTCGCGGGTTCGCCAACGCGCGCGAGGCCGCCGGAGACTCCATCGACATCGCCGTGCACTGCCACAACGAACTCGACACCACCAGCGCCATCCAGGTGGCCAAGGCCGTGGAACCGATGAATCCCCTGTTCATCGAAGATCCGCTCCCGGTGGCGTTTTCCGAGGGCTGGCGCGCCGTGGGACAGAACACGCGGATCCCGCTGTTGATCGGTGAGAAGCTCGAACTCGTTCGCGGCTTCCAGCCGTTTCTCGATTCGCAAACCGCCGACATCATCCACCCCGATCTCGCCTTCGCCGGCGGCTTCACCGGCGCGAAGAAGATCGCCGACTATGCCATGCTTACCCGCACCCCGCTCGCATTGCACAACGTCGGCAGTCTGATCCTGTGCTACGCCTCGGCTCACTTCGGCTCCGCGATCTTCAATTTCTATCGTTCCGAAAGCGCGCTGGGGCGTCCTACGCGCCATGTGGAGCAGATGTCGGCCAACGGCGCTCCGCAGGTACGCTCCAGCCATCTCACCGTCCCCAACGGTCCCGGACTCGGTTTTGAGCCGAACAATGACTATTTGCGGTCGCAGTTGATGGATGGCGAGCCGTTCTGGATTTGACGCCATAGAAAAAACCCGGCCACCGCGGCCACCGCCAGCCCCGCCCACGGGACCGCTGCACTGTGTGCTAAATTTTTAGCATATGGACCGCAAGCCGCTTGACCGGAAACCTCTGGAAAAGACCAGCCGCCGGGAACGCCAGATAATGGAGGCCTTGTTCCGGGCGGGGCAGGGCACGGTGGCCCAGGTTCGCGATGCGATTCCCGATCCGCCGGGATACTCGGCCGTGCGCGCCACCCTTCGCATTCTCGAAGAGAAAGGGCTGGTGACGCATCAGGATCGCGAAGGAGCCTACGTCTACTCACCCACGGTGTCGCGGGAAACAGCGCGGCGCGGAGCTCTCCGCGGTCTGGTGGAGACGTTCTTCGCGGGCTCTCGCATGGATGCGGCAATGGCGCTGCTGGGTTCACCCGATGCCAAATTCTCTCGAGAGGATCTGGATCGGCTGGCAGCGATTGTGCAAAAGGCAAGAAAGGAAGGCAGGTCATGATGTTCGAACTCGCTCTCAAGGCGACCGTGATTCTCGCGGCCGCATTCGTGATCAACGCGTGTTGGGCGGCCCGGCCGGCGGCGTCGCGTCATGCCGTCTGGACCGCGGCATTCGCCGGCTTGCTCGCGATGCCTGCCCTCGCGATGCTGCTGCCCGCGTGGGAAGCCGTCCCGGACTTCGTCTATGCCGTCAGCGCGGCGGGGGCTCCCAACGCCGATTCCACCGTCGCGGCGGACCCGCTGGTGCGCATCTGGTATTCCGGTATATTCCTAGTTCTCGCCAGGGTCGCTTTGTCTCACCTATTGTTGTGGCGAACCGTGCGCCGGCGCGGCGCGGTGGCGGCGCCCATCGCCTGGGGCGTCTTTCGTCCCGAGATTCTGCTTCCTCCCGGCGATGTGCATCCGGCCGTGTTGCGTCACGAACAGGCCCACGTCGATCGCCACGACGGGCTCTGGCTGCTTTTCGCGCAAGTGGCGTGCGCGGTGTACTGGTTTCATCCGCTGGTGTGGATGGCCGCGTCCAAGTCCGCCGAAGAGCGGGAACGGGCATGCGATGACCGCGTTCTCGAAAACGCGCGCGGCGTCGACTATGCGGACGCGCTGCTGAAATGCGCGCGGGCTGCGTCCTCGGCTGCTGTCCTATCGGCTACCGATTCGCTCGAGCGGAGGCTGCGCGCGATTCTGGACCCCGGCGTCGACCGGCGCTCCGCCTCCCGGCGCTTCCTCACTTCGAGTGCCGCGGTCACCCTTCTGCTCCTGTTGCCCATCGCCGCCTGTGGATCCAAGCGGGTCTACAAGATGGCCGACGTCACCGACGGCCCGCACCTGGTGTCCAAGGTCGAGCCGAAATACACCGAACAGGCGCGAGAAGCCAAAATCGCGGGCACGTGCATTCTCTCTGTCGTCGTCGGCGCCGACGGCCGCGCGCAGAACATCCAGGTGAAGCGCAGCCTCGATGCCGGCCTTGACCGGGAGGCGATGGCTGCCGTGGAGCAATGGCGTTTCGAACCCGGCAGGCGCCGGGGGAAACCGGTCGCGGTGGCAGCCACCATCGAGGTCAACTTCAGGCTGATGTAGTCAGGCAGCCTAGTCAGACAAAAATGCCACGCGCCCTCCGCACTCTCGCCCGCGCGCCCGCCATCGCCGCAATCGTCGTCGCCGTGCTCGCACTCGGTATCGGTTCGGTCACGGCGATGTTCTCGGTGCTCAACGCCGTGCTCCTGCGTTCGCTGCCGTATCATCAGCCCGAGCGTCTCTTCGAGATCCGGACCACGGATCAGACAGGGCGGGAGTCGGGCCTGCCCCTCGCCGATTTCGATCGCGTCCGCGCCTTGCCCGGCATCGCCGCGATTTCCTTTTCGGCGTCGGGAGCGGTGACGCTCACGGGTCCCGAAGGCGCGGAAAACGTATTCGGAGAACGTCTGGCCGGCGATGGGCTCGCCGTTTATGGCGTGAATCCCGCGCTCGGCCGGCTCGCCAATGGCGACCGCGATGCCGTGATTTCTCATCGCCTCTGGCAGCGGCGCTTTCGCGGCGACGCGAACATCGTGGGACGCGCGATCGTCATCAACGGCGAGGCGTGGACGATCGGGGCCGTGATGCCGCCGCAATTCGCGTCGGGCAATCCCATCTTCGAAATGTGGACTCCGTGGCGGTTCACACGGGAGGATCTGGAAAAACACCGCGGCTACAACGGCAACACCATCATCCGTTTGACGGAAGGCGTGCCAGCGGCGCAACTAGCCGCGCGCGTCGAAAGGGAATCGCTGGGCGCGAATAAGAACCTCCATCCGAAGGTAGAAACGCTTCGGGACCGCTACATCGGTGACCCAGGTCCAGTTCTTTGGACTCTACTCGGGGCAGTTGGATTGGTGCTGCTGATTGCGTGTCTGAATGCCGGGAGCCTGTTGCTGGCCCGCGCGCTGGCGGGTCGCCAGGAAACAGCCGTCCGTGCGGCGCTGGGCGCCAGCCGATGGCAGTTGCTCGGTCCCGTGCTGGCTGAAAGCGCCGTGCTATCGATTGGCGCGGCCCTCTGCGGAACCGCCGTTGCCTGGACGATGGTGCATGCATTGACGTCGATCCTTCCCGAGCGCGTCCCACTGCCAAGACTCGAACAGACCTCGATCGACGCCTGGGCACTCGCCGTCGCGCTGGTTGCTACCACCGTCAGCGTATTTGCCGCCACTCTCGCTCCGGCGCTCGCGGCCTTGCGCGTTCGCCCGGCCGCCGCTCTCGGCGAGAGATCCGGCACTGGCACCCGCGGCGCGCAGCGCTTTCGCGCCGGAGCCGTGATCCTCCAGACGGCCCTTTCGGTGATTCTGCTCACCGGCGCCGGGCTGCTTCTGCGCAGCCTCGCCCACATGCTCGAAACCGACCCTGGATATCGCCGCGAAGGGATCCTTACCGCGCGCATCCCGATGCCGTTCGAACTCGGGCAGCGCGGCAATGAATCACACGATGCGCACTATCGCGCCGTGCTCGAAGCCGTCCGTGCCATCCCCGGAGTGCGCGACGCCGCCATCACTACCGTGCTTCCGCTGGGACGCGTGTCGGCGAGCATCTCGTTCGCCGCCGAGGGCCGTCCCACCAGGAACGATGAATACGTGCAATTCCAGGCCATCAGCCCGGACTATTTTCGCGTCATGGGTATCCGCTTGCTCGCCGGACGCTTCTTCGACGAGCGAGACACCGCCACCGCGCCCGGCGTGATGATCGTCAACGATGTCACGGCGCGAAAGTATTGGCCCGGCGAGGATGCGGTCGGCAAACGCGTCGCTGGAAACAAACCCGTCACCGTTGTTGGAGTGGTCGGCGCCATCCGCCGCGGCGCGATGCGCGAGCCGCCGGGGCCGCAAGCATACAGCCCCTTCCCGCAATTCATGTTTGGCCTGCATGGAACCACGCTCGTGGCGCGCACCGCCGGTCCGCCTCCGGAATCGCTCGCCGCGCCGCTGCGCAAACTGCTGCGCGAGCAGTTCCCCAATCACCCCGTGGCCGAAGTGCGCACCATGGATGCCGTCGTCTCCGATTCGGTAGCCGGTCCGCGATTCTATGCGGTGCTGCTGACCGCGTTCGCCGCCATCGCTCTCCTGCTCGCCGCCGCCGGACTCTACGCGCTCCTCGCCCACAACGTCGCCGAGCGGCGCCGGGAGATCGGCATCCGCCTCGCTCTCGGTGCCACGCCCGCCCGCATCGCGCGATTCTTTCTTTCACGTGGACTCGCGCTCGTAGCGGTAGGGCTGCTGTCTGGAGCGGCCGCGAGCGCCGCGCTCACCCGCCTCCTTCGCGCGCAGTTGTATGAGGTGCAACCGGGCGATCCGGTGACCCTGGCCTTGGTGTGCGTCGTGTTGCTGATCGTGGGCACGGTGGCGATGGCCGCTCCGGCCCGCCGAGCCGCGCGTGTCGATCCGGCGTGCACGCTGCGGGCGGAGTGAACCCCGCTCTATCGAGAGAGGGGCCTACAGAAACGCCCGCTCTAGCGACGCAATAAACTGAATCCCCGGAACCACCTTCCGGCTCAGCCTCTCATCGTTCGTAATGAACAGGTCGCACCTGGCCGTGGCCGCGCAGGAAAGCTGAATCGCGTCCGGTGGCTTCAGTGACTTGTCCTTCCGCAATTCCGCGAAGATCCGCGCCGCAGCCCGGTCGAACGCTAAGACGGAGATGCCCGGCCCGCTCAACACACTTTCATACCGCTCGGCTAATGCGGTCTCACCCATCGCCACCGGTTTCGCCAAAACCTCGCTCAGCGTCAGCGTCGACGTCAGCAGCTCATCCCGGCGGACCGACATCCGTTCCACGATCGATCGAACACGGGCGGAGCGCTCGCCCGTGTCCTCGATCATGTAGATCCACAGATTCGAGTCGAAAAAAACCCGGCTCAATCCCATCCCTCACGCTGTTTCCGGATGTATTCGTCCGGATCTTCGTCGCTCCAAAGGTTCTTCCCGAGCCCGAACATCTCGAACACGCCAGAAAGCCATTGGACGGGCCGCGACTTCGGTTCTTCCGTCCCATACCGGTGCCGCGCCCAATCGATCAGTTCGTGGTACCGCTCGGGAACGTCACCCGGATCGGGGAAGACTTTGCCCGTCCGCTCCGGGTGTACGGGATCACTGGCCAGGAGCAGCCGGCGCCGGTTCTTGCCCGTCTCGAACAGCATCGCGTACTTTCCAGGATTCGGCGCACGGTTCGCCACGCAGTGCAGGGAAGCGTGTACGCGAACTCCGGCTCTCAGTTCACCGGCGAGATCCTCCACAGCGGCTCGCGCCACGATCTCCCCAATCAGGAAGTCGGAGCGTTTGGGGTTTTCGCGGTGCAGAAGCGCGGTGGCGATGAATACTTCGTCGGCCACCTTCACTTCAATTACGTCGAGTACGGACATAGACAACACTACCTCCTGCACAAATAGTATACTTTACAAGCCTAGGTGTCAACAAAAAAAGGACGGCCGAAGCCGTCCCTCTTTCCAAACCAACTCTGGCCGGACCTTCTATTCGTCCGACGCGCTCTTGCCAGCCTTCATCTTCTCCCGCAACTCCTTCAAGACCGCCTTCCGGCTCAGCTTGATCTTGTTGCCTTCGATGGCCAGCACCTTCACCTGAATCTGGTCGCCTTCGTTCAGCTCATCCTGCACCGTCTTCACACGGCTCTCGGAAATTTCGCTGATGTGCAGCAATCCGTCGGTGCCCGGGAAGATCTCGACGAACGCTCCGAAGTCCACGATGCGCACCACTTTCCCGAGGTACGTCTTGCCGATCTCCGCCGTCGCGCCGATGGCATTCACCCGGCGCAGCGCCTCTTCGGCCGATCCGCCGTCGACGGCGAAGATGTTCACCGTGCCGTCGTCGCTCACGTCGATCTTGACGCCCGTTTCGTCGGTGATGGAGCGGATCATCTTGCCGCCCGGTCCGATCAGATCGCGGATCTTGTCGGTCGGGATGGTCACCGTGTAGATGCGCGGCGCGTACGCCGACAGATCCTTACGCGGTTCCGCAATGGCGGCGTTCATCTTGTCCAGAATTTCCAAACGCGCCTTCTTGGCCTGCTGCAGCGCCTCGCGCATGATGGCGGTGCTGATGTTGGGCGCCTTGATGTCCATCTGCAGCGCCGTGATGCCGTCCTTGGTGCCGGCCACCTTGAAGTCCATGTCGCCGTAGTGATCTTCGGCTCCGGCGATGTCGGTCAGGATGGCGTAGTCGTCACCCTCGAGCACAAGGCCCATGGCGATGCCGCCCACCGGCGCCGAGATCGGCACGCCCGCGTCCATCAGGCTCAGGCTGCCGCCGCACACCGACGCCATGGAGCTCGATCCGTTCGATTCGAGAATGTCGCTCACCACGCGCAGCGTGTAAGGGAAGGCTTTCTCGTCGGGAATCACCGCCGAGAGTGCACGCTCGGCCAGGATTCCGTGCCCGATCTCACGCCGCCCGGGGCTGCGCAGAAACGCCACTTCGCCCACGCTGAAAGGCGGGAAGTTGTAGTGCAGCATGAACCGCTTGGAGACCGCGCCTTCCGGATCCAGCAGTTCGATCCGCTGCTCGTCTTCCTTGGTCCCGAGCGTGGTCGTCACCAGCGCCTGCGTTTCGCCGCGCGTGAACAGGCCCGATCCGTGCGTCCGCGGCAGCAGACTCACCTCGCAGGCGATGTCGCGCAACTCGTCGAACTTGCGGCCATCCGGACGCCGTTTCTTCTTCAGCATCTCGTCGCGGAAGATGCTCTCCTTCAGACGGTCGAACAGACCAGGCGCCGCCGCCCGTGCTGCCGTATCTTCTTCCGGGATGCTCTCGATCGCACGCTTCTTCTGTTCGGCCACCTTCCGGTAGCTTTCGAGCTTGGGATACTTCTTGGTGTCCAGCGCATCGGTCAGATCCACGCGAACCAGCTTTTCGATCTTGCCGTAAAGCTCCTGGTCGATCGGCGCGGGAACGTAGGTGCGCTTCGCCTTGCCGGCCTTCTTCTGCAGCTCTTCGATTCCCTCGATCAGCTTGATGCAGCACTGGTGGCCATATTCGATGCAATCCACCACGCGGTCTTCGGTTACGCCCTTGCCGCCCGCTTCCACCATCACGATGCCGCTGCGGGTGCCGGCCACCACGATCGAAAAATCGGCTTCCTTTTCTTCCTCGTAGTTCAGGCACGGCGTCAACTTGCCGTTCACCAGACCCACTCGCAATCCGGCCAGAACATGGTCGAACGGGATATCGGAAATCGCCAGCGCCGCGGCCGCGCCCGTGATCGCCAGCGGACCCGGGTCCCGCAGCGGATCGGCCGACATCACAAGCGCGATCACCTGCGTGTCGCACGCGTAGCCCTCGGCAAACAGCGGACGGATCGGACGATCGATCAGGCGGCTGGTGAGGATCTCTTTCTCGCTCGGCCGGCCTTCTCTCTTGATGAAGCCGCCCGGGAATTTGCCGGCGGCGTAGGTGTACTCGCGGTAGTCGACCGTGAGGGGTAGAAAGCTCGCGCCCGGCCGCGGATCCTCGTTACCGCACGCGGTGACCAGCACCACATTCTCGCCGTAACGGATGATGATGGAACCGCCGGCCTGCTTGGCCAACTTTCCGGTTTCGAGGGTGACCAGCCGCCCTTCCAGGTCGACTGTGACTGAATGAACCATTGACTTCTCCTTAATCGTGAATACCGATCAAGGTAGACTTTGGAGGTTGGATTTTGTGTAGGGGTATGAACGACCACTACCGATGGCGCCGGACTCCGGCCACGTGGCTTAGTGGCGTAGACCCAGCCGATCGATGAGCGTCTTGTAACGCTGCGGATTGTGCCGCTTGAGATACTCGAGCAGCTTCTTCCGCCGGGCCACCATCAACAACAGCCCGCGCCGGCTGTGGTGATCCTTTTTGTTCGCCTTGATGTGCTCAGTGAGCTGCTGGACGCGGTTGGTCAACAGCGCAACTTGCACTTCCGGTGAACCGGTGTCGGTATTGTGGGTCTTGTAATCCCCGATAACTCGCTGTTTGAACTCTGCCGCCAGTGCCATTCGAAACTACGAACTCCTCGTCTTCCTTTTTCTCAGTTTGTCTATTCCGTAAAAGAATAGCACACATCCGAACCGGCACGCCTGGAATTCGCTCTGCCGTACCAGGACCCTTCGTGGGCCCGGTCCACTACCGCAGCCGGACGCGCACGATCTCCTCGTCGTTGCGCGCCACCACGTGCCCGTTCGCGTACGCCGGATGAGACCAATTCACCGCCCCCAGGGTCCTCTTCCCGATTCCCATCGTGGAGGTCGGCCGGATCAACGGGGTCCGTGACAGCTCTTCGTATCCGGCCGGGCTCAGCCGGCATTGGATCAGCTCTCCCCGGTCATTGTTCAGGAAATACCGGTCTCCGTTCTTCACGAGAAAGCCCGTCGCCCAACGCGCTTTTTCTCGCGTCGCCGCCAGCGTCTCCCAAACCCGCTCGCCCGTGGACAACCGCACGCATCGCATCTGGCCATAGCTGCAGATCCCGTAGATGTAATCACCGTCAATCACCGGGGTATTGATCAGGGCGTGCAGCCCGTCGGTGTCGATCTCGCTCCGGCTTTTGCCCTGCCATGCCAGCTTCGCCCGCGGCGCGCTCCCGTCCAGCTTCATCAGCATGGGCCCGTCATAGAACGCCGACACAAAAAGCCAAGGTCCGCTTCGCACCGGGGTGGCCACCGACAATCCCAGGTTGGTGCGGAACGGTTGCTGCCAGTAGATTTCGCCATTCGCCGGATTCAAGGAAACCAGTGCGCCGGCGTGCCACACGATCAATTGACGCCGTCCGCCCGCCTCGGTCAGGATCGGCGACGAGTATCCCGGCTCGGAATCCGCCGCGAGCGCCCGCCATGCCTCTTCGCCGGTGTGCTTGTTGAACGCCACCACTTTGGCGTTGTCCTCTCCGCCCACGATGGCGATCAGCAGTTCCCCTGCCACGATCGGCGCGCCTGACATTCCCCATCCGGGAACCTGCGTCTTGTAGTCCTTCTCGAAGTCCCGCCGCCAGCGGACCGCTCCCGTCTTCGTGTCGAGGCAGTGCAGGATCCCTTTCGCCCCCAGCGTGTACACGCGGTCGCCATCCACGGTCGGCGTCGCCCGCGGACCACTGGCGTAGTTGCGCGCCAACCCCAGGTAGCTCGCGGGCCACTCGCGCGTCCAGAGTACCCTCCCAGTGGCTTCATCCAGGGCGAGTGCCCGTTCCACCCCGTCCATGGGAGCCGCCGCGGAGTCCGCGCGCGCTTTGCGATCCATCACGAACACGCGTCCGCCTGCCACCGCCGGGCCGCTGAATCCCGCCTCCACCGGCGTCCGCCACACCGGCGTCAGCCCGTTTTCAGGAAATCGTTCCGGAACTCCGGACTCCATCCAGACGCCGCCCCGGCCCGCGCCGCGCCACTCCGGCCAATCTGCTCCCGCGAGTTGCCAGGCGATCGAAACAATCAGAAAGATACGCATGATGTCGGGCAGAAGCTGCCTGTATCAGCTTATCGTAGGCCTCGCACCTAGACCGGACAGCGCCTCTACCGTACCGCGATGCTGACCGGACGGCTGAACTGGCCGCCGCTCCCGATCACCACCGGAACCGCATCGCCCGGCGCGATGCCTTCCGGCACGACGGCGTTGATCTGGAACAAGCCCACCGACTCCGGCGTCAATCCGGCGAACACCACGTTCGCGGCTTGGCCGCCGATGGTCACCGTCACCGGAGCCAGCGCCTGTCCTGGTGGCGAACCCGGCGATGCCTGGCCCGCGATCACGGCCGCGTCGGTCAGTCCCAACCCCTCGCAATAGATCACCGCCACGCCGCCTCGCGCAATCGGGTTCGCCGGCGCCGCGAGAATCGATGGACGCTCGCCGTCCACCACGATGCCCTGGCCCACACCGGTCTGGGCGAACGTAAATACCGCCGGCGACGTGGATGCGATCGGGACGTCGACATACGCCGACCGCATCGCGCCTCGGTGAACCGAGAACTGGTGGATCGCGTTCGGCAGCAGCGTGAACGGCAGCATCGCGTTCACCTGTGTGGGACCCGCGAAAAACAGCGGCGACGGCGTCCCGCTGCTCTCCGCCGCGTCCACGGAAACGCTCGTGGCGCCGATCTGGTTGGGCAGCGGGACCGATTGCGCGGCGAGGCCGCGATCGGCCAGTAAGGATCCGAACAGCGAGAAAATCCCGCCAGGAGCCAGCGGCGCTCCTACGCGGACTGCCGCGGCGCTTACGATGGCGTCCTCGCCGATGACAGGCACTCCCGGATTGGCCTCCACATAGCCGGTGAGATTGTGCGCCTGCGCGACGCGGCCGGCCGCGTCCCAGGCGTGCACCGCGAGCGTCGCCGGGCCCGGATCGCGGTCCGGAACGTTCCAGGTCCCCGCGTATCGCCCTGCGCCGAACGGCTGCAGCGCCACTCCCGACAAACCCGCGCCCGGTGTGTACATGCTCACCGCGCCGCCCTCGACGGGCTGGCCGCAGGCATCCACGAGGTCGAACTCCACTGCCACCGGAAGACCGCTTGTGGCCCGAAAGCCCGATGCCGGCAACACCGGCATTAGCAGCGGCGGCGACTGCGCCGAGGCGCAATCGGCCGGGGGGACCAGCAGCGCCAGTTCCACCTGCTGCACCGGGGTTTGTCCCGACGCCTGCGGACCCGTCGCCTGGAATAGAAGCAGAGCACGGTAGACGCCCGTTGCGAGTCCTGCGGGGTTGGCAATGACGGAAACCGTTTGCGAATCCCCCGACAGCAGAGTACGGAAATCGGCGTTCGTCACCGACCATATTCGCGGATCGCCGTTGAGGCTGACCACGGTTTGCACCGCGGCGCGGGTGATGTTCCGCACCGTGAGCGCCCGTGGCGCGGGCGATGGCGCGGTGAACAGGAGGCCGCCCGCGGAAAGATCCAGCGGTAGCGCGCGATCGGCCCCGATCACCTCCATCGCGATGCCCGTGCTGCGTGGCAGATCGGCGGATGCCGTCGTGAAGCGCAAATCGCCGAAATACATCCCAGCGCCCAGATCCGCCGTACGCGCCCGCAATTCCGCGGAAGAGAGTTGGCCGGCCCGGGCCGTATTGGCCGTGCTCGCCACCTGCAGCCAGTCGCCGCCCACGGTGGTGGCCGCACCCGCGTCCCAGAAGAATCCGTTGGGTCCCGCCGAGGCCACGTGGACACTACGGTTGGAAGGCGTTGGTCCGCCCGCAACCGCGGTGAGAGTCATGCCCGTTTGCGAGACCTGTAGCGTTTCGAGCGATAAGCCGATCACCAGGACCACCGGCACCTCGAATCGCTCCGGACGGGCCGCCGGGCTCAGCCGGATGACGCCGGTGTGGGTGCCAGGCGCCAGCCCGGCGGGGGAAACGGTGACCCGCAGCGTCGCCGGTACGCCCGGCGACGCGTTGCCGGCCGGCGATACCGTGAGCCAATTCCCCGCCGATTCCGCGGCGGCGGTGAACGGTGTTGCCCCGGGGGCAGCCGCGCCCACGGCCAGCAGTTGCGTCTGCACCCGCATGCCTTCGCGCGGAGACGAGAACCGAAGCGCCCGCGGTCGCGGCACTAGCGCGAAATCGCGGTTGGCCCGCAAAATCAGGCTCACCGGTACCGAAAGCGCCTGGTTGCTCGACGCGTCGGCGCGGATCGTAATCACTCCGCCGTATTGGCCCGCCGGCAGCCCGCCGGGCTCCACCGAGACGCGGACCACCCCGGGCGTGGCCGAAGTGGCCGCGAAGGCGCGCAGCCACGACCCTCCCGACGCGGTCACCGAAAATGCGACGTTGGGCGCCGCCGCCACGATGCTGAGGTCGCGTAGCGCGGGCCACTCCCCGCCTGCGTCGGCGGTGAACGAAAGTGACGTGGGGAAGGTCGACACCGGCCCCAGCACCCGGATCGAACAGGCGCGCGCGCCCGCATTGCCGCGGCTATCGGTCACCGCCACCGTGAAGTCGAAGCCCCCGGCGACGTTCGGCGTGCCCGATAGCGTTCCTTCGCGCTGCAGCGCGAGACCCGGGGGCAGCTGGCCCGCGAAAATGGACCATACATACGGGGCGAACCCGCCCGTGACGGTCAACTGTTCCGAATATCCCGAGTTCACAACCGCGTCGCGCAACGGGCATCCGTTGCCGATGGTGAGCGGAGCCGACACGGTGAACGGTTGCGTGTTCGACAGCGATTGCGCCGTGAGTACGGTCTGCCGCACCGCGATCGGATACGTGCCGGGCGCGGCGGTGAGCACGGCCGGGATCGCGGCCGTCAGTGTCGTGCTGTCGACGAACGTGGTCGCCAGATCCACCGGGCTTCCGCCGAAGTTCCACACGGCGATGGTGGACGGTGTGAAGCCGAGTCCGCGTATGGTGAGCGAGGTGGCGCCGGATCCAGCCAGCACGCCGGGAGGCTGGAGGGCGGTGATGAACAACGTTTGTGACGCCGTGCCGCCGATGGTGGTGAGCGCGCAGCCGGTTCGCGCCGTGCTCCCCGCCGCGTCGGCCACCTGCAGCGTGAACGTGGTCGTCTGTGCAATGGCCGGTGTGCCCGAGATCACTCCCGTCGGCGATAGCGACAGCCCGGCCGGCAGCGATCCGCCGAACAGCGTCCAGCTATAGGGCGGGACGCCGCCGTTGGGCGTCAGACTCTGCGTGTAAGGCTGGCCGACGATCGCGCTCGGGAGTGGGCAGCCGGTAGCCACCGACAGTCCCGAGAACACCGCGAAGCTGACCACGTTCGACACCAGGGTTTCAAATGGCGCGCCCGGCTGCGTCACCGCCACCGGGATCTGGGCGGCGTCCTGAAGGAACGAAGCTGGGACCGCGGCGCGAAGCTGCGTCTCACCGAGGAACGTCGTTTCGAGCGGCGTGGCGCCCAGGCTCCCGTATCGCCACACCACACGCGAATCCTGCCGGAATCGCGTTCCCGTTATCTGCAGTGTAATGCCCGGGCTCGGCGCGGTCACCGCCGACGGGCTCATCGAAACGATCGTGGGCCGCGGAAGGCTCTGCGGAAGGGCGGCGGCGGCGGTGAGCAGAAGGACTGCGGCGAGTCTTTTCAATGGAATCTCCCTCGGAATGGGTGTGGCGAACCAACGCACCCGCCGTGGCGATATCGTCCCGGCGCGGCAGGACAAAGGAGAAGGTTTTCCTTTGGTTCGCACGTGGCCTCTTCTTGCATCCTTGCACGTGGACTGCCGTTGCCGGAAATTGTTTCACGTTGAATTGCTTCGTTCGGACCGCCGTTTGCAGACCGGCCCCGCGCCGCAACTACCCCGCCGCGATCGTCGCCGTCACCGATCGGACCGCGTTGAGCAACTCGTCGATGCGGACCGGTTTGCTCAGATACGCGTCCATCCCCGCCTCCAGGCACCGTTCGCGATCGCCCTTCATGGCGTTCGCCGTCAGCGCGATCACCGGTGTCCGCGGGCTGCCTCGCGCCTCCCGCCGCCGCAGTTCCTCGGTGGCCTCGAACCCATCCATCACCGGCATCTGGACGTCCATCAATACCACGTCGAAGCGCAGACGTTCGAGCGCCTCGAGCGCCGCTGCTCCATTGCCCACGATGGTGACGCTGTGGCCGTTTCGTTCGAGCATCCCCTGCACCACGCGCTGATTCACGAGGTTGTCCTCGGCAAGCAACACCAGCAGCGGCCCTTCCGCCCGTGTCGCCACGGGAACGGGCGAGGGGGCCGCGGCCGCTGGAATCTCTCCCACCGGCAGCGGCAGTTCGAATCGGAAACGGCTGCCGCGCCCGCCTGCGTCCCCGCTGGACCCGTCGCCGGGAAGAGCCGGACTCTCCACGGCAATCGTTCCGCCCATCATCTCCACCAGCCGCTTGCAGATGGCCAGCCCGAGCCCGGTCCCTCCATAGCGCCGCGTGGTGGATCCGTCGGCCTGGCGGAAGCGATCGAAAATAACGGCCTGCTGCTCGGCCGGGATGCCCACGCCGGAATCGGTGACTGAGAAGCACAGAGGCTGCGAGGGGCCGCCCGGCCGAAGGTCGATCTCCACGCTGCCATGTTCGGTGAACTTGATCGCGTTGCCCACCAGGTTCACCAGAATCTGGCGCAGGCGTAGCCAGTCGCCCACCACGATCTCCGGCGTGGCCGCGTCGATGCGGCACACCAGGCGGATGTCTTTTTGGATGGCGTTGGCTTCCAGGCTCCGCACCGTTTCGCGCACGCATTCGTGCAGGTCGAACGGTTCGGATGCGATCTCCAGCCGCCCGGCTTCGATTTTGGAGAAGTCCAGGATGTCGTTGAGCACCGCCAGCAGCGATTCCGCCGAGGAACGCGCCGTTTCGAGGTACTCGCATTGCTCCGGATCGGGATTGGTGGCCAGCGCAAGCTGCGTCATGCCCAGGATTCCGTTCATCGGCGTTCGGATCTCGTGGCTCACATTGGCCAGGAATTCGCTCTTCAGCCGGCTGGCTTCCTCGGCGCGATTCTTGGCCTGCTCCAGTTCACGGGTGCGATCGGCGATGATCGCCTCCAGGCGCCGCCGGTCGGCTTCATGCCGCGCCACCCGGTACCGCCAGAGCGAATACGCCCCAGTCAGGATGAGCAGGGCCGAAAATCCGTAGAACCACGGCGAGCCCCACCACGGCGGGTCAATATGAAACCGGATGCGGGCCGGCTGCTGGCTGCGGACGCCGTCGGCGTTCTCCCCGAACAGTTCGAGTTCGTACTCGCCCGGCGCCAGGTTCGGGTAGCGCAACCCCGCTTGCTCGCTCTCCTCCCACCCGGTGCGGAACACCTGCCCGAATACGCTCGTCCCGGTCAGCCGGTATCGGAACCGGACCGCGTTCTCGTTCCGGTACGACAGCGCGGCGAAGTTCACCTGCAGCAGGTTCTCGTCATAGGACGCTTCCGGGGACTCGCGCGCGGTGAAGGTGCGTTCCCCCAACGAGAACGACGTGATCAAGGCATGCGGCGGCGGCGATGGCAACGCCGGCTCCGCCGGCCGGTAGCGCGACAATCCGCGGCTGGTACCCACCCACACGGAGCCATCCGGCTCGGCGAATAACGCCCGGCTATTGCAGTCGTCCCACACCAGCCCGTCTTCGGACGTGTACCGGCGCCACCGCTCGCCGTTGAACACGAACACTCCGCGGTCGGTGCCGGTCCACAGCCAACCACGCACGTCCACGGCCAGGGACACGATATACCCGGAGACCGGGCTGCCCGCCTCCGACACCGTTTCCGCCCGCCACGCACCCGACGGCCCCCGCCGCAGCCGGCTCAGCGGACCCGGTTCCCGATAGCCCACCCACGCGGTTTCGCCGTCGGTCGAAACAGCCACCGTATTGACAAAACTGTTCCGCAAACCGTCCGCGGCGGTGAGATGCCGCCACTCCCCGGCGTCGTGCACGAACAGTCCGCGGCTGCTGCTCAGCCAGATTCTGCCTTGCTTGTCCTTGGCGCCGTCGTACACGATCTCCCGGTCGGTGGAGCCGGGCAGCAGCACTCGCTCGAACCGGGCCCCCGCGCGCTGTGCCGATGCCGCTCGTCTGCTGGCCGTCGCCGGCGTCTGCGGATGCATGGTTCGAAAGACCCCGAAACTTCCGGCCACCCAAAGGCGACCGTCGTCGTCCGCCAGCAGCCGCCGGACGCCGCGCATCGGCAGGCCGTCTTCGGGACCGAACCGCCGCGGCGTCCGCGCTCCCGCTGGAAGCCGGTAGAGATTCCCCCGGTTGTCTCCCGTCCACACCGCGTCGTCCGGCGTGACGGTGAGGGCGTAGTGCGCCGCCGGCGGCCCTGTGACGGCTCGCTCGAGCGTCACGACGCCGCTCGCCCCATCGGTCCGTGAGCGGTAGATGCCGTTGTCGGCGCCCACCCACAGCGCGCCGGAGGCATCCCGCGCGATCGACCAGACATAGTCGTCGGCCAGCCCGTCCCGCGCGGTCCAACTCTCCCATTCCAGATACCCCAGCCAACGCTGGACCCCGGCGCCCACCGTGCCGATCCACACCCCGCCTTCCCGATCCACCAGCAGCGCCCCGGCCGCGCGCGTCGCCACGCCTTGCGCCACTCCCACCTGCACCCACTTCCCGCCGTGCAGCATCGCCAGGCCGTCGCGCGAGGTGAGAATCGGCGTTCCCTGCGAGTCGAACACGATCGCCGCCCGGCGGTCCGTGATCAACTCAGGCGGATCGCCCAGATCTTCCCAACCTCGGGCCGGCCCCCCTTCGGCCGCCCCCGCCCTGTGTACGAAGCATCTCTTCTCGCTCCGGATATACAGATTCCCGCTGCCGTCGGAGGCAATCACCTCCCACGGGCCGCCCGGCAATTGCGCGTCCGCGGCCGCCCGGACGATCACAGGCTTTTCGCCGCTCTGCTCCAGCCGGCACAGACGCTCCCCGCACCCCATCCAAACCCGGTCCTGCTCGTCGACGAACAGCGAATGCAGGCGTGACGCGTCCGGCGGCAGCATCGCCATCGTCACACGCCGGTCCCTGCCCGCGCTCACCACCGCCACGCCCTGATCCACGGCCGCGTAGACTACCCCGCGCGAGTCCGAGCCGATGCCGTTTTTGAAAAACATCTTTCCGCTCGCCGGCAGCGGCACTCCCGCCGGTTCAAACTGCCCGTTGGTCAGCCGGAACACCCCGAGGTCGGTGCCCACCCATAGCGCCCCGTCCGCGCTCTGATGCAGCGACTGTATGTAGTTGCCCACCAGCCCGCGCTCGCGTCCGTAGTCCTGAAAACGGCGGCCGTTGTAGCGGAACAGCCCGTTCTGCGTGCCCACCCAAAGGAACCCGTCCCGATCCTGGTACAAACACTCGACGCTCAGGTTCGCCAGACCGTCGCTTTGTCCATACGACCGGAATTGGTATCGCTGCGCCCGCAGGGGGGCGCACAACCAGCCCAGCCCCGCCAACAGGACTATCCACGCGCCGATTGCGTATCGAACCCCAGCCATTGAAAATGCAGAAAGCGCTGCGTCCTTCCATCGGGCGGAAACCGTACCGCCTTTAGAATGAGGCGACAGCGCGGCGGATATACTGGTCCCGTGAAAGTACTACCACGGGTGCCTCTCGCCGCGTTGCTGGTTTCGACCGTTCCCGCTCTCCACGCCGCCGATCCGCTCCTGTTCTCCTTCTTTCGCAACAATGGCGAGGACGGGTTGTACCTGGCCTCGAGCGACGACGGGCTCACCTGGACCGCCCTTCATGGCGACCGCCCTCTCCTCCGCCCCCAAGTCGGCGAATCCAAACTCATGCGCGATCCCTCCATTCTCCGGGCAGCCGACGGCGTCTTCCACATGGTCTGGACCACGGCCTGGGGGGGCGCCACCATCGGCCACGCCTCGTCCCCGGACCTCATTCATTGGTCGCCCCAACAGGCCGTGCCCGCGATGGCCGGAATCGACGGAGTGGCCAACTGCTGGGCTCCGGAACTGTTCGAGGATCGCGGCGAGTTCGTGATCCTCTGGGCGTCCACCGTCAGGGGGCGATTCCCGGAGACACTCGGGACCGCCAGCCGGCAGAACAATCACCGCATCTACGCCACCCGCACACGCGATTTCCGCGCCTTCACCCCGCCGCAGCTCTTCTATGACCCCGGCTTTATCGTGATTGACGCAGCCCTGTTCCGTCCCGGCTCCGGCCATGAGTTTGCGATGGTCGTGAAGAACGAAACCCTGACCCCGCCCGCCAAGAATCTCTTTCTTACCTATTCCGGCTCGCTCGACGGCCCCTGGACCAAGCCCGGCCCGCCCATATCCGGTCCGGACTGGGCCGAGGGCCCAAGCCCCGTCCGCATCGGCGGCTACTGGTACATCTACTTCGACAAATATCGCGATCACAGGTACGGCGCCGTCCGCTCCCGCGACCTCACTCATTGGGAGGACGTCACCGGTCGCATCCGCATGCCCGAAGGGGCCCGCCACGGCACCGTATTTCGAGCCCCGCGCGCCGTCGTCGACCGTTTGCGCCAAGGAGAAAACCGGTGACCCGGCGCGAGTGGATCGCCGCCAGCGCCGCGGCATCCATGGCCGCATGCGGCGCCAGGGAGAAAAAGCGTCCCCCCAACATCGTCCTGATCATGGCCGATGACCTCGGCTACCATCATCTCGGCTGCTACGGACAGGAGAAAATTCGCACCCCGCATCTCGACCGTATGGCCCAGGAAGGTCTCCTGTTCACCGACGCTTATGCCGGATGCACCGTGTGCGCACCGTCACGAAGCGCCCTCATGACCGGTCTGCACACCGGACACACACCCGTGCGCGGCAACGAGGGCGGGCTCCCGCTTCCGGCCGCTTCGGTCACCATGGCCGAGGTGCTGCGCGATGCCGGATACGCCACCGGCATCTTCGGCAAATGGGGACTCGGCGAGATGGGCACCGAAGGCATCCCCACCCGCCAGGGCTTTGACGAAGCCCTCGGGCCGCTTCATCAGGTCCACGCCCAATACTATTACCCCGAGTATCTTTGGAAAAACGAGGCGCCGCTCGCCCTCGCCGGCAATCGCAACGGCGGCCAGAACCAGTACGCGCCGGACGTGATGGTGGATGGCGCGGTGGACTTCCTGCGCCGCCACAAGGATCGCCCGTTTTTTCTCTATCACCCCTCGATCATTCCGCACCACGAGTATCAGGCTCCCGCCGAGGCCATGGCCGAGTACACCGGCAAATTTCGCGAAGAGCCCTTTGTGCGCGAGGATCGCGGTTTCGCGGCCCAGCCACAGCCCGTCGCCGCCTTCGCCGCCATGGTCACCCGCCTCGACGCGCACGTCGGCCGCATTCTGGCCGAAGTGGACTCGCTCGGGCTCGCCCGCGACACGCTCGTCATCTTCACCAGCGATAACGGCGCAGCCGGCAGCTTCCAGCCGCTCGTGGATGCCTTTGACGGATCGGCTCCCCTCCGCGGCTTCAAGACGGACCTTTACGAAGGCGGCATCCGCGTGCCGATGATCGCCCGATGGCCCGGGAGCGTCGCCGCCGGCCGCTCCTCGCACGCCTGCGCGTTCTGGGACTACCTGCCGACCTTCGCCGCTTTGGCCGGCGCAAGCGCGCCAGCCTCGGCTGCCGATGGTCTTTCCTTCGTCCATGCGCTCGTTGGGCGCCCGCAGACCGAGCACGATTTTCTATATTGGGAGACCACCCGCCGGGGAAAGCTCGTCCAAGCCGTTCGCGCCGGAAATTGGAAGGCCGTGCGCCTGGAACCAGGCCGCCCGCTGGAACTCTATGACCTCGCCGCCGACATCGCGGAATCCAAGGATCTGGCGGGCTCGAATCCGGAGGTGGTCCAGCGCATCGAGACTTACCTCGCAACCTGCCGCGAGGATCCGCCGCAATTGGTGGAGCCGGGCTGGCGCAAGCCGGACTTGGGCGCCTAGAGCCGGAGTCACCGAATCACAGTCAGTATGTCTTCGACGGTTGTCTCCAACTGGTCGGCCGCATCCTTGACTAGCGCCGCCAGAGTTCCTGCGGGAATCGGCCTGGACAGGGGGATGGTGAGATGGCCTTCTTTCCCCCTGAAAATCGTCATGCGGACATGGCTGCCCGTCGGTCGTGTTTGTTTGTAACCCAATCGTTTCAGTGCTGCGACGAGGCTCGCACCATTCAGCTCCCGGGGGAGCTTTACGCGTGAATCACTTCTTCGCGAACGTAATGCAGCCGGATAATCTGAGGAGCTTCTCTGTCATCGAAATGACAGGCGACGGCATCTTTCACCATCGCGCGGAGTTCCTGCTCGGTGTCACCTACGGTGAAAATGGAATGGCCCAGAGCCCTTGCGGAAAACCCGCCGTCTGGCGAATCTTCCACCAGGAAAATGATTTCGTTCATCGCGTAGATCCCTTGCTCCATGCTACACAGGCCGATGAGCGGGCCGGACCTCATTTCGGCTTAGTCCACCAGCGTACGATCGCCCCCACCACCAGCCCAGCCGCCACCCACCGCATCGCCGGCGCCAAGAAGGCGGCATCGAGATCCGGTGCGCGGAAGGTGTATTGCGAGAGCTGCTCCGCACGCTCCGTCATCCAGTGCCACGCCGAATGCGCGAGGAGCGCCGAAAGAATAATCGTCCCCAGCCGGGGCTCAACCGCATAGCGAAACAACGCCGCCAACAACGGCACGAACACGGCCAGCGCCGTCAGTTGCCCCAACTCGACCCCCAAGTTGAACGACAACAGCGCCGTCAGTAGGTGCGACCCCGCGAATTGCAGCGTCTCTCGCAGTGCGAACGAAAATCCGAAGCCGTGCACCAGTCCGAATCCGAATGCATACACCCAACGCCGCCGCGACGAGGGAGCCACGATGTTCTCGATCGCCATGAACACGATCGAAGCCGCGATGAGAGCTTCGATGAACGCCGGGAACCACAGCGCACCTGGCGCGTATCCGTATGCCGACGCAATCAGTGTGATCGAGTGCGCCACCGTGAACGCGGTGACAATCCACGCCAGCGGCGCCAGGCGGCGAATCGGAATCACCAGGCACGCCAGGAAAAGCAGATGATCCGCGCCGTCGAGAATGTGGAAGAACCCCATTTCGACGAAGCGCCGCGCCGCCTGCGTCCAACCCGGATCGAGCGGCGCCAACCCCGGATCTCCTTCGAATTCGTAGGCGCGGACCGCTCCGCCCGGCGGGTAGTACAGTAGCACCGTCGTTACGCGGGCAGCCAGATGCGCCAGGCCAGGCCGTATCGCGAATGCCGAACGGTCTGACCCGATCGCGTAGCGGTAGGCGGCGTCGAGAAACACCTGCGACGCCAGCACGTTCGATCCGTTTGTCAGCGGTGGATCGTCGAAGTGGCGGCGCGCCTGCTCGATCGATGCAAACGAGCGATCCGAGGGCAGGGAAATCCGCAACGCCTCCAGTTGCGGCTTCGCCAGCCGCGTTCCGTTCTCGCGCAGATCCACAAAGCTGGCGATCCATAACGACGCCGCGTCCGGCAGCAAAGGCGCGAGTTTCTCGAGGTCGAGGTAGCCCGGTCCCTGCACCGGAAAATCGACATCACGGATCGCCGCCAGCGGCACGCGCACCAGCATCTCGAGCCTCGATCCGGTCGGCTCGATCAGAATACGCACTGTCGCGCCGGCCGGGATATCGTGGGCCGCGCACGCCGCCGCGAAAGTCACGGCGAGGACAGCGGCGCGAATGGCGGATTGGTGCACGGCGGAACGAATCGTGTATGATACCGTACGTTCAATTCGACGGGACGACCAGTTCCACGGGAGACAGGATGAAACGTATTTCGGCCGGTTGGATCGGGTGGGGCGCGGCGATCGCCGCTTTGGTGGCAGGGTCGCTTTGGATGGACCGCAAAGCGCGCGTGGAGGCCGCCGGTGAGATGGCGCCCCGATTCGAAGTGGACCCCATGTGGCCCAAGCCGCTCCCCAACCACTGGGTGATGGGCGCCGTCATCGGCGCCGCCGTGGACTCTCGCGATCACGTCTGGGTCATCCACCGCGAGGGTTCCCTCGAAGACAAGGAAAAATACGCCACCTGGACTCCGAAGGCGTCCCAGTGCTGCGTGCCCGCGCCCCCCGTGCTCGAATTCAACCAAGCCGGTGACCTGGTCGGCCACTGGGGCGGCGAAGGCCAAGGCTACGACTGGCCGTCGTCCAACCACGGTATCGACGTCGATCACAAAGGCAACGTCTGGATCGGCGGCAACGGCCGGACGCTCACCAAGGCGCGCCTTGCCCACGACGAGAGCAAGATGGCCGCCCCCGGCTCGGTGCACGACAGCATGGTGCTCAAGTTCTCCCAGTCCGGCAAGTTTCTCATGCAGATCGGCAAGCCCAACCAGAGCCAGGGCAGCAACGATCTCGCCAACCTGCGGCTACCCGCCAAGACTCTCGTCGATCCCAAGACGAACGAGCTCTACGTCGCCGATGGCTATGGCAACCGGCGCGTGATCGTGTTCGACGCCGACACCGGCAAATACAAACGGCACTGGGGGGCCTATGGCAACAAGCCCGACGATACCCAGTTGCCACCCTACAATCCCGCCGATCCGCCTTCCAAGCAGTTCCGCACACCTGTTCACGCCGTCGCCCTCGCCAACGACGGGCTCCTCTATGTGTGTGACCGCACCAATGACCGCATTCAGGTCTTCAAAACCGATGGCACTTTTGTCAAGGAAGCCTGGGTGGAAAAGGATACCCTCGGCGACGGCTCCACCTTCGACGTCGCCTTGTCTCGCGATCCCGGGCAGAAGTACCTCTACGTGGCCGACGGTTCCAACATGAAGGTCCATGTGCTCGATCGCGACAGCCTGAAAATCCTCACCACTTTCGGCGATGGCGGCCGCCAGCCCGGCCAGTTCTACGCCGTCCACAGCATCGCCACGGACTCCAAGGGCAACATCTACACCACCGAGACCTATCGCGGGCAGCGCCTCCAGAAGTTCACCTTCCGCGGTTTGGCGCCCGTCAAACAAAAGGATCAGGGCGTGGTTTGGCCGGCCCGGTCAAGCCGGTAACCCACTGCCTCCAAACCGGTTTCGTTTATGCGTGCCGTTTCGCTATACTGAAAGATGGCTGTAAGCCACTCCAGGAGTTTCCACCCCCATGTTTGATTTGTTCCGATCGCGCACCAATTCCGTGCGTTACCTGCTGATGGCACTGTTGAGCCTGGTCGCGCTTTCCATGGTGATCACCCTCATCCCCGGTTTCGGATCCCCTGGTATGGAAAGCACCGATCAGGTTTTGGCTGAAGTCGCTGGTGAGCCCGTCACCGCGCGGATGGTCTCGCAGGTCGTCCAACAGCAGATGCGCAACCAGCAGATGTCCATGCAGGCCATGGAGATGATGCTGCCGCAGGTTGTGAACAAGATCGTCGGCGAAATGGCCACCGCCTACCAGGCCAAACAGATGGGCTTTTCCGTCTCCAACGACGAAGTCGTCTCCGAAATCAAGACGCTCATGCCGCAGTTGTTTCAGGGCGGCGAATTTGTCGGCAAGGAAGCCTACCAGGCCTACCTTTCGCAGATGAACCTCTCCATCGGCGAGTTCGAAGGCAAGGTCCGCCAGCAGGTGCTCCTCGATAAGTTGCAGCGGCTCGCCTTCGACGGCATCATCGTCGCGCCGGCCGAAGTCGAATCGGAATACCAGAAGCGAAATGAGAAATCGCGGCTGGAAGTGATCAAGGTGGACGCAGCTGAACTCCGCGGCCAGTTCAAACCCACGCGGGAAGAGATGCTGGATCATCTTCGCAAAAATCAGGCCGGCTATCAGGTGCCGCCCACACGTACCGTCGGCCTTCTGATTGCCGACGCCGACAAGATGGGCGAATCGCTCAAAATCACCGACGCCGAATTGAAGGCCGCCTACGACGGCCAGATCTCCCGCTTCCGCGTCGATGAGCGCGTCAACGTTCGCCACATTCTCATCAAAGCCGAAGGCACGGCGTCCAAGGAAGAGAAAGCTAAGGCCAAGGCCAAGGCCGAGGATCTGCTCAAGCAGCTTCGCGCCGGAGCCAACTTCGCGGACCTGGCCAAGAAGAATTCCGAGGATCCCGGCTCCGCCCAAAAAGGAGGCGACCTCGATTGGATCACCCGCGGACAGACCGTGAAGCCGTTCGAGGACGCGGCCTTCTCCCTAAAACCGAACGAACTCAGCGGCGTTGTCGAGAGCTTGTTCGGCTATCACATCATCCAGCCCCTGAAAAAAGAAGCCTCGCACACCAAGCCGTTTGACGAAGTCCGCGGCGAGTTGCTCAGCGAGATGCGCAAGCGTCAACTGTTCGACAAGATGCCCGCCATCGTCGATCAGGCCCGCGCCGAACTCGTCAAAGCGCCGGACCAGGCCGCGCAAATTGCCGCGAAGTTCAACTTGACCTACGTCCGCGGCGAGAAGCTCAAACCCTCGGACGCCTTCCCTGTGATTGGCGATAACCGCCAACTCGCCATGCAGGTGATGCCCCTGCAAAAAGGCGGCGTCTCGGAACCGGTCCAGACCTCCGACAACAAGCTCGCTATCGCCGTGGTCGAGGAAGTGTTTCCGGAGCGCCCGGCGCAGCTCGCCGACGTCGAAGACCTCGTCCGTGCCGCCATCGTCGAGGAAAAAGCCCGCGAATTGGCCGATTCCCGCATCAAATCCATTGAGGCCAAGCTGAAATCGTCCCCCGATGATTTGCGCGCCGCGGCCGCCGCGGCCGGCGTCAAGATCGTCGACACCGGATTGTTTGCCCGCGGTGGGCAGATGAAAGACGTGGGGCCGCAGGCCTACTTCGGCGAGCAGGCGTTTGTAAATCCCACCGGCAAGGTCGTCGGTCCCTATACCATCGGATCGGCCCGCTATTTCTTCCGCATCGTCGAAAAAGAAAAGGGGTCCACGTCGGGCCTCGAGACCGAGCGCACCAATATCGTGAACTCGATCAAGGATCGAAAACTGTCTGAGCGCCGCGATCTGTTCGAGGAAGGGCTCCTCGAAAAGCTCAAGGCGTCCGGCAAGGTGAAGATCAACGACGACGCCGTCAAGCGGATGGCCTCCACCTATCGCACAACCGGCGCCTGATCGGCCGCCGGATCCCTACCGGAATCCGTCCGCCAAAACCCGGATTCCGGTCGCGCCGCCGCCATCGAGAGTCTAAGATAGGGAGATGCTTTTTAACCTCCGGCGCGCCTTCGGCGGCTTGGTCCTCCTATGTTCGGCCGCTTCCGCGCAGATCGTATGCAGCACTACTCTCGGCTCCACCGGTCAGCCCAGTCCACTTCGCGGACGCGCCCAAAGTGACCTCGTAGCGGACTTCTTCCTCTCCTGCGAAGGCTCCGCTCCCTCTAACGGCATCATCGGCTCCGTGACCGTCACCCTCAACACCCCCATCACCAGCCGTATCACCTCCACGTTCAACAACGCCAGCGAAGCCCTGCTGCTCATCAACGAACCGAGCCCGCAGGACCAACTCGGCCAACCCATCGGCGCCAACATTCCCGGCGCCAACGTGCTCCAGGGCGTCCAGACATCGGGCAATTCCGTCCAGTTCTCCGGCGTTCCCCTGATGCCCGACAACGTCACGGGTTTCCAACGCCAGATCTTCCGGATCGTCAATCTCCGCGCCAACGCATCCCTGCTCGGCAACGGCGCCTCCATCACCGCCACCGTATCCATCAACGCGCCGGTCCCGATCGTTCTGAACAACGCGCAACAGATCGTAGGCACCGTCGGAGCGGGCCTTGACTTCTCCCTCCGCGCCGCTAATGACCTTGCCGGCTACTCCGCCTCGATCGACGCTTGCCTCGGCAACAACACCACCCTCACACCGCAGACAGAGCGCGATTTCATCGTGAAATTCACGGAATCGTTCGCCAACGATTTTCGCGAGCGCAACATCGCTTCTTCGCTCGCCAATCCAACCGTCGTCGCGGACCAGAACAACCTCGGGTCCATTCTCGGCTCCGGCACCGAAAGCGGCTTCGTCAACCGGTCGTTCCCATCGGTATCCGGCATGAATCAGGCCGGTCAGGCCACCGCCGGCACGCGCCTCGTCGCCCGCTTCACCGGCATTCCTTCCACCGCCCAACTTTGGGTCACCGTTCAGCCTGTGCTCCAGGGCACCTCCGGAACCGGAATCACCGCCGCGCTCACCGCCACCAGTGACGCGTCCGGCGACGGCGCCTTCAACCGCGTGAATCCCTCCCTCGGACCCTACGTCCGCCTCGATGTGTCCGGCGGCGTGGCCCAGGCCGTCTGGGAAGTGTTCGACGCCAATCAGGTCGCCCTCGAAAGTCTCGCCTTCGGCGTAGTCCTCTCCATTCCCGCCGCTTCCACCGTCAACGGCTCGGTCGCCGTCAATGCCGCGTACGGACCCGCCGGCGCCACCCTCACCTCCGCCACCGCCGCCCGGCCCTACTTCGCCCCCGAGACCACCGCCGGGCGAGTGGCCGCCGAAGTCCGCGCCTGCGTTCCGCAGTTGACCATCACCTCCGGCTGCCCCCTCACACCGGGTTCGGTGGGCATCGGCTATTCCCAGACTCTCACCGCCGCCGGAGGCACTCTCCCCTATTCCTGGTCCCTGTTGTCCGGTAGCCTGCCCCCTGGCTTGCAGCTCGCGGGTAACGGGGTTGTTGCCGGCACTCCGACCCAGGCCGGTACATCCAATTTCGCCCTCCGCCTCGCGGATGCCGCCGGCGCCGTCGTTGCCCGCGAGTGCTCCATCGATATCCGCGCCACGCTCTCCATCACCACCTCTTGCCCCCTGCCCGACGCCAGCCAGGGCCAACCCTATTCCGCCGCGCTCACCGCCGATGGTGGCACACCGCCCTTTACCTGGCAGATCGCCCGCGGCGCACTTCCCGGCGGTATCGCCCTCTCCCCCGGCGGACAAATCGCCGGCGCTCCTTCCTCCGCCGGATCCGCATCCTTCGCCCTGCGCGTTACGGATTCCCGCGCCCTTTCCGCCGAAAAGGAATGCGCCCTGCGCGTCCTTGCGCCCTTCCGCCTCTCGCCTTCCTCCATGCTTTTTCGCGCTCCCTCCGGTGGCGAACCGGTCGCTCCCCAAATCGTTCATCTCGTCGCCGAACCCTCCGGCCAATCGTGGGACGTCCGCGTTTCCACCTTCGGCGGCGGTGAATGGCTCCGCGCTACGCCTGCCAATGGACGTGTCCCCGGCGTAATCGAAGTCACCGCCGATACTACTGGCGTCGCCCCGGGCAGCTACGAAGGATCGGTCACCGTGCTCACCCGTGGATCCATTCAACAGTCGTTTGGCGTTGGCGTGCGGCTCGAAGTCACCGCCGCCCGGCCTCCCAAGCTCACCGCCGAGCCCGCCGGCGTTCTCGTTGCTGTCCCCGCCGCCACCTCCCGCGCGGACCGGATCGTCACCATTGCCAACCGCGGCTCCGGATCCCTTCCCATCGCCGCCACTCTCACCGTCTCGAGCGGCCAGGGCTGGATCGACGCCCCGTCCCTTTCGGGGAGCCTCGGCCCCGGAGGCTCCATGCAGTTGCCGCTCCGCATCGCTCCCGGCGCGCTCGAACCCGGCGTATATCGTGCGAACCTGCGCATCCGGAATCAGAACCCGAACTCCGAGGAGGCCGTCGACGTACCGGTGACGCTCGCCGTCAGCGCTTCACGCGAAGCGATCCTCGTCGAGCCCAGCAACATCGGCTTCGATGCTGTGGCCGGATTGGCCGCCCCGGATCCCGTCCGCGTCTCCATCGGCGCCCCAGGCGAGAGCAGTGCCGGGTGGGAGGCCCGCGTCGAACCCTCCGCTTCCGATCAACTGGTGCAGGCGCGGAACTGGCTCTCCCTTGACACTCCATCCGGCCGCGCCTCCTCCGGATCGCCGTCCCAACTCGAACTCCGTGTCAACCCGCAAGGTCTTGCTCCAGGGCGATACCGGGGCGAGGTGACCGTCGTATCCACCAGCGGAGTGAATTCGCCCCGCACCATTCTCGTCTCTCTGAACGTGCGCGCGCCCGGGTCGCTCGCCGCCCCTTCCATCGAACCTTCCGCGCTGGTGGTTGGCGCACGCTCCGACGGCGCCGTGCCCAGAGGGGCCATCACCATCCGCAATCCCCTGACCACTCCCCTCGATGTCGATTTCCGCCTCGCCGTCGACTCCATTCTTTGGAATGTTACCGCTCCCTCCGGCCGCACTGTGCCGCCCGGAGGCCAGATCCAACTCGACGTTACCGCGGACCCCTCACGGCTGCCCACCAACGTCTCCCGCGCTACGCTCTTCATCCAGACGTCCAGTGACTCCCTCGTCCACCCCGTCGATCTGCTTTGGGTGCCCTCCACCGCCGGACGAGCCGCCTCCCCCGGCTCGGAAAACGTCAGGCAAATCGACGCCGTCTGCCCGCCCGGTGGCATCGTTCTGGCTTCGGCCTCGGTCCCCTACGGATTCCGCGCCAGCGCCGCCGCTGGCATCCCCGTGATGCTCGCCGCCTATGAACGCTCCGGCGCCCGCTTTGAGACGGGAGCTATTTCGGCTTCGCTCGGAGGCGCCTCGTCGGCCCTGCGAATGCTTTCCCCTGGATCCTGGGCCGCCACCGTCCCGGTGCCCGACGGGTTGGAAGGCGCCGCTGTCCTCAGCTTCTACGCGGAAGACAGAGCCCGCGGCATCAACGGTTGCCTGTCCCTGCCCGTCACCATTGACGCGTCTCCCACACCGGTCCTCCCGCCCGGCGCCGTCCTGAGCACCGCCAGCTTCGCTCCCTACCGCCCCCTCGCCGCCGGAGGCATCATTGCTCTGTTCGGATCCCGCCTTGCCAGCGGACGCACCTCGGCCACACTGCCCCTGCCCACCGATCTCAACGGGACTTCGGTGCGCATCGGAGGAACGCCCGTCCCGCTCTTCTTCGCGGCCGACCTCGGCGCTTTTTCGCAGGTCAACGGCGTGGTCCCTTATACCATCGCGCCCAACCTCGCCCATCAGGTTGTGGTGAACGGCCCCACCGGCTCCGCATCCGGC
>JAWKHI010000018.1:0-125639 GCA_041394885.1 Bryobacteraceae bacterium
ACGCAGGGACCGGAACAGAAGAAACAGCAGGAAGAAGATGGCGCCGATGGTGATAGGCACGATCACCATGAAGTGCCGGCGCGCGCGCTGCATGTTCTCGAATTGGCCGCCCCACTCGAAGAAGTAGCCGGGCCGGAGCGTGACGCGGCGAGAGACTTCGCGCTGCAGTTCCGCGACGAAGCCGCCGAGGTCGCGGTCCCGGACGTTGACGCCGACGATGATCCGGCGCCGTGCGGACTCTCGCTTGATCTGCGAGAATCCCTCCTCCACCTGAATCCTGGCGAGGATGGAGAGCGGCGCGCGCACGCCGCCGGCGCCGGGGACGAGAATATTGCGGATATCCTCGGCCGTGCTCCGGAATTTTTCGGGCAGCCTCACCACGGCCTGGAAGCGGCGCTCACCTTCGAAGATTTCGGTTGCGGCTTTGCCGGCGACGGCGGCTTCGATGATGTCGTGCACATCGGTGGCGTTCATCCCGAAGCGGGCGATCGCCTGACGGTCAATCAGGGCGTTGATGTTCTGCTGGCCAGTGATGCGGTCCACTTTGATATCGCTGGTGCCGCGGATGGTGGAGGCGACGCGGGCCACTTCTGCGCCTTTTCGGACGAGTTCGTCCAGGTCGTCGCCGAACAGCTTGACGGCGACGTCGGCGCGCACCCCGGTGACCATTTCATCCACACGGTCCGAGATCGGCTGTGCCATGACGACGTTGACGCCGGGGAAGGTGGAGACGCGCTCCCGCACCATGTCGGCGATGGCGTCCTGGGTCATGCCGCCGCGTTCCCCGAGCGGTTTGAGCTGAATCATCGTGTCGGCTTCGTTGTAGCCGGCGGGATCGACAGGCGATTCCCCGCGGCCCAGGCGGGAGACGATGTGCTTGATGCCGGGGACATCGGCCATGAGGCGAATAGCTTCCATCTCCATGGCCACCGATTCGTCCAGCGAGATATCGGGCACGCGATCCATGTTCGGCGAAATCGTGCCTTCCTTCAATTCCGGGATGAACGACGTACCGAGGTAAGGGAACAGAGACATCGTAGCGGCAAACAGCGCCACCGACGCCACCACGGTCAGCAGCGCATGGCGGGTTGCCATGCCGAGAACGGCGCCGTAGGGTTTCATCAGAATGCGAACCAGCAGCGTCGGTTTTTCGTCGCCGCCCACGAGCATGTAGGAGGCGAGCACGGGAGAAAGGGTGAGCGAGATGAGCAGCGAAACGGCGAGTGCGATCGCGATCGTATAGGCAAGGGGCGCGAACATCTTGCCCTCCATCCCTTCGAGCGTCATCAACGGGAGAAAGACCAGGATGATCACGCAAATGCCGAAGATCACCGGCACGCCTACCTCGAGCACGGCTTCGAGGACGGTGCGCATACGGTCATTGGTACGGCCGTGGCTGAGCCGTGCGAAGACGTTCTCCACCACGACCACGGAGCCATCCACCATGAGCCCGATCGCGATCGCCAGCCCCCCGAGCGACATCAGGTTGGCCGACATACCGTAGTGGTTCATGGCGAGGAAGGTGAGGGCCGGCGTGAGGATCAGAGTGGCGATTACGATCAGGCTCGAGCGGAGATCGCCGAGGAACAGGAACAGAATGATCACCACCAGTACGATTCCCTCGAGTAGCACCTTGCTGACGGTTTGCAGCGCCGCGTCCACGAGTTCGGAGCGGTCATAGTAAGGCACGATCTGCAAACCGTCGGGCAGCATGGCCTTGGTGTTGATCTCATGGACGCGTTCCTTGATGCGGTCCACCACTTGCTTGGCGTTGCCGCCCGAGATCATGTTCACCACGCCGCCCACGGCTTCCGTGTAGCCGCCCTTGACCATGGCGCCGTAGCGCACCTCTTCGCCCAGTTTCACCTCGGCCACGTCGCGGATGTAGACCGGCGTCCCTTGCACCTCTTTGAGAACGATGCCGCGAATGTCTTCGAGATTGCGGATGAGCCCAATGCCGCGCACGAGCAGAAAGGAGGGTCCCTGGGGAAGAATGCCGCCGCTCGAGTTGTCGTTGTTCCGCTCGAGCGCCTGGTGGACGTCGTGAATCGTGACCTTGTAGTAGCGCATCTTGATCGGGTCCACCAGCACGTGATACTGCTTGACGTAGCCGCCGGTGGAGTTGATCTCGGCGACGCCTGGGATGGAGCGCAGCAGGGGGCGGGCCACCCAGTCCTGGACGATCCTGCGGTCCACGAGCTCCTGTTTGGTAAGGGCCCGCTCACCGTCGCGGGGATGTTCGATCGTGTATTGGTAGACCTCGCTGAGGGCCGACTGTACGGGTCCGAGAATGGGATTCAGGCCTTGAGGGAGGCGAGACCGTACTTCGCCGAGGCGTTCGCCGACCATCTGACGGGCGAAGTAGATCGGCGTGCCGTCTTCGAACACGAGCGTGACGATCGAGAGGCCGGGTTCGTTCTGCGAGCGCATTTCCTCGAGGCCAGGGAGGCCGGTCATACCGATCTCCACCGGGATGGTGACGATGCGCTCCACTTCATCGGGTGAGCGGCCGGGGACCTCGGTGGCCACCTGCACCTGCACGTTGGTGACGTCGGGAAACGCGTCCACACTCAGCTTGCGCGTGGCATCGATTCCGAAACCGAGCGCGATCAACGCCACCACAACCACGACGATGCGCTGTTCGAGGGCGGCCTTGACGATTGCGCGCAGCACCGCTTATTCGCCCTCCGCCGAACGCAACAGACGGCGCCGCCGTTCGTTGTTCAAGTGGAAAGCGCCTTCGGTGACGATGTCCTCGGACTCCTGCAGCCCCGCGGCCACTTCGCGGCGCTTGCCGTAGAGCTCGCCGAGCTCCACCTCGCGCAACGTAGACAATCTTCATCCACTGACGAAGACGTGCTCGGTCATCGCCGTCGCGCACCACGGCGGTGGCCGGGACCTGGCTTGCGTTCGCGCTGATCGTGCAGCACCATCGTGGCGAGCATCGGCTTGTACTTGCGGCGGGGATTGGGAAGGTCCATGCGGACTGCACGGTGCGGTCTCCGGATTGACGGTGGCGCTGACGAAGCTGAGATGCCCCTGGATCTTAATGCCGGCCAACGCGGCGATCTCGGCGTCCACGGATTGTCCGTTCACCAGGTTGCCGGCGATCTGCTCGGGCACGTCGGCCACCAGCAGACGTTGGACGGTCGTTCGAACATGGTGTCGGCGGGTTCGACCATCTGCCCGAGCGTGGCGTGACGCTCGAGCGCGGTGCCATCCATCGGCGCGAGCACCCTCGACACGGAGTTCAGCGAACACGCGGCGCTCCAGCTCGCGGATCGATTCTTCCGCGCCATTCCGAGGAGCGACAACTGATCGCGAGCGGCGGCCAACTCGGCGCTTGCCTGTGCCAACTCGGCCTCGCGCCGCTGCAATTCGGCCACGCCGATCACATCGGCTTTGAGCATGATCTGCGCGCGATCGACGGCGCGCTGCGCCACCTGGCGCTGGGAAAGGGACTTGAGCAATTGCAGTTGCCCGTCGGAAAGGCCGGTGCTGGTGACTTGCGCCAGCACGTCTCCGCGATGGACCTCCTGCCCTTCGTGGAATCGGAGCGTGTTCACGCGGCCCATGACGGGAGAGCCGACGCGGGTGACGCGGGTCTCATCCACCTCCACGCGCGCCGAAACGCTGATGCTGGTCCCCACGTTGGCCCACTTGGGCTGCCCGACACGGACCATGGACTTCAGCCGTTCGGTGGCGGCGATCTCCATCGGGTTCTGCCGTTGATCCGCGGCTTCGTCGGGAGCGCCGGCCACGTCCGGGCTCGACGTTCCCCGGCTGCATCCGGTAAACGCCACCACAAACGCCGCGATCGCGGCTGCGAGGAGTGCCTTGTTGCTGCTCATAGTGTCGTACCGCTTTTCGTTGTGGGTATCAGGGGCGTGCCGCCCGTGGCGTCCGCTCCGGCGCCGTCGGTCTTGCCGAGCGGGTCAACGGCGCGCAACTCGTCCAGGTCCACCAGCGCGGCCTGGCGGTCATACTGTGCGTTGAGGAAATCGAGGCGGACGTTGCGCAAGACGCGTTGCGCATCGAGCACATCGAGAATGCCGCGTTCGCCCAGCTGGTAGGCGGTCTCCGCCGCCCGCACTGCTTCCTGCGCTTCCTGGAAGAGCCCCTGTTCGAAGGCGGCCAACTGTTGGGTGGCGAGCTGATAGCGGCCATAGGCGCCTTCCAGAACGGAAAGCAGTTCGAACTCACGGGCGCGAGCCAGGGCGGCGTACTGGCGCTGTTCCGCCACGGCTTCGGCAATGGGACCTTCGCGCTTGTTCCAGAACGGCAACGGCACCGAGATTCCGAAGCGAAAGTTGGGCACGTCCGGATAGCGCTCCACGTCGGATCGCAGCGAGGGCTGGGGACGCCGCAGCGCCTGCTCATAGGCGATTCTGGCTTCCGAACGTCTCACCTCGGACCGCGCCAATACCAGCGCCGGATGACGCTCGCGGGCCTGCTGCTCGAGTTCTTCGACCGGTGGAAGCGAGAGCGGGGGGTCGAGCGATCCATCGAGCACGATGTCGTCGGCGAGGGTTGCGCCCACCGCGGCGCGGAACTGGGCGACGGCGGTCACCAAACGCAAGCTGGCCGTATTGAGCAACGTTCGGGCCTGCGCCACCTCGGCGTCCGCGCGGATGAGTTCGAGCCGTCCGGCCTCGCCCACATCGACGCGCACCTTGATGCGCTGGCGCAAATCTTCGACGAGCTTCAGATTCTCTTCGGCGATTCCGATTTCGCCCTTCCGGCGCAACGCTTCAAAGAACGCCCGCCGGACTCCCGACAACACTCCCAGGCGCGTGAGCGCAAGCACCAGTTCACTGGTGTCGACCGTGCGCTCGGCCAGCTTGATTCGAGTAGGCCGGATTTCGCCCAACTCGAGCGGCTGAGAAAATCCGAAGACGGCAACATTGCCCGGCACGTTCCCCGGCACGCGGACGATCTGCCGGCCCACGCCGGTGGAGAATTCGGGATTGGGATAAGCCTGGGCTGTCCGAATTCCGGCCCGCGCCGCATCCACGCGGGCGGCGCCGGCTTCGAGTTGCGGGTGATAGAGATTCGCGAGTTCGAGGGCTTGGTCCAACGTGACGGCCTCGGCGCCACTTGCACGCCCGCCAAACGCTGAGACGACGAACACCAAAACAGATAAACTGCACGGAACCCTCGAAGGAAGGAATGAAAGCATGATCCCCCTTGCGTCGTATTTTGTTGTTTCGTGGAGCCCGCTCCCCCTATGGCGCCGGGCTCACTTTTGATTATAAACGTTCCTTCATTAGGGTCGCGTCGCGGGATCGATGCCGGCTCACAAAGCAGATATAATGCCCGCATTGGAAAGGGAGTCTATGTCTCGCTACATCTTCGTGAGTTTGATGAGCGCCGCCGCGCTGTTTGCACAGAGTTCCACGGGAACGCTGACCGGTCTTGTGACGGATCCGTCGCAAGCACGGCTGGCCAACGCCGCGCTGCGGTTAACCAATGAGGGCACCGGGGTGGTGCTTACGACGGCTACCACGTCGTCGGGTGAGTACACATTTCCGCTGTTGGCTTCCGGGTCATACCGGCTGGAAGTGGAGATGGGCGGATTTCAGCGCAGCACGCGCTCCGGCATCGTGATGGAGCTTGGCCGCACAGTGCGAATCGACATCGCCCTGACGCTGGGCGCGGTGAGTGAGACGGTTGAGGTTGCGGGCGCGGCGCCGCTGATTGAATCCGAATCCGCGACGGTGGGCCAGTTCATCGAGAACAAGACGATCGCCGATATGCCGCTCAACGGACGTCGAGTGGGTGACCTGCTTGGGTTGATGGGCAACGGCGTCTACATCCGCGGCGACGTCATCCGGCCGCGTGTATCGATCGGCGGCGGGCGCGCGGACCAGCAGCAATGGCTGCTTGACGGAGTAAACTCGTCCAACATCGCGCTGGAGGTACCGCAAGCGCTGTTCAATCCGCCGGTGGAGGCGGTGCAGGAGATCCGGATCCAGCAGAGCGCGTATTCGGCCGAGTTCGGGAATTCGTCGTCGGGAGTGGTGGCGATGACCACCAAGAGCGGCACAAACAAGTATTCCGGACTGCTTTACGAGAACCTGCGGAACGACAAATTGGACGCGCGCAACTTCTTCGCGGCGTCGAAGCCGCCGCTACGGTGGAACGTCTTCGGTGGCGCGCTGGGCGGGCCGGTTATCAAGAACAAGACCTTCTTCTTCTCGCACGTTGAATTTCAAAGGCAGCGGGTGGGCGTGGTGCGCAACCTCACGGTACCGACGGCGCTGCAGCGGCAGGGCGACTTCTCGGCCACGACGAACGCGGCGGGGGCGCTCACGCGGATTTACGATCCGGCCACCTATGTGGCGTCCACGCGGCAGCGGACGCCATTTCCGAACAACGTGATTCCGGCGTCGCGGTTTGACCCGGTTGGGGCGAAGATCGCGGAATACTTTCCTCTGGCCACCAATGCGCCCGCCAACCTCGCCGGAGCGCAGAACTTCAACCGGAACGCGGTAAGCGCGCTGAACATTACGACGTGGACGTCCAAGGGCGACCATATCTTTAGCGATCGCGACCGGGTGAGCGTCCGCTACGTGCTGCACGATTTTCCAACCTTCATTACGCCCGCCTATGACGAACCGGCCGCCGATCCGAACGCGAGCAACACGGTGCGGCGCGCGCATTCGCTGCTCATCAATGAGACGCACACCTTCGGGGGCAGCATGATGAACGACTTCCGCTTCAACTGGCAGCCGCGGAGTTTCCACCCGACGACACTTTCGATCGACCAGGGTTGGCCGGCGAAGCTGGGTTTGAAGGGGGTTTCCGAGAGAGCGTTTCCGCGGATCAACACGGCGTCGTACGCGCCGCTTGGGTCCACGGCGCAGGAGCGGGTGCAGGTGCCGATTCACGACACCGACATTGTGGACACGCTGTCGCTGTTCCGGGGCAAGCATGCGATCAAGACGGGCGGCGAGATCCGGCTGGCGCGCAACGTGGACGACCTGAACTCATTCATGTCTGGCCAGTTCACCTTCGCCTTGCAGTCGACGGCGAATCCAGCCGCCAGCGCCAATACGGGAAACGGGTTCGCGAGCCTGCTGCTCGGTTTTCCGAATGCGGCCAATGTGCTCGATTCCGATCTACTCGACCGGCGCAGCAAGTTTTTCGCGCTGTTCGTGCAGGACGACTGGAAGTTGACGCAGAATCTGTCCATCAATCTCGGGCTCCGCTGGGAGGCGCACACGCCGAAGTTCGACGCAAACAACCGGATGAATGGATTCAATCCGGCGGCGATCAACCCGGTGTCGGGCACGCCGGGGATCATCACGTTCGCCGGGCGCGACGGCGTAGGGAGCCAGCTCTACAACGGGGACTGGAACAATTTCATGCCGCGCATCGGGATCGCGTGGAAACCCGCCGGGCAGCCGGGCACGGTGATTCGCGCCGGCGCGGGCCTCTTTTATCAAGTGCCTTTGCCCGGCTCCAACAACAACAGCGCGGGGTTCGCGGCGCAGGCCAACTATACGTCTCCGGACAACGGCATCACGGCTCCCTTCTATATGCGCGACGGTTTTCCTGGGGGGCTTGCCAATCCGGATCTCGGTCCAGGCTACGGCGCCGTCCGGGTGGGACAAGCCGCGGCGTTGGCATTCGACTTCGTGGAGCCGAACCGGCGGCTGGGCTACACGATGCAATGGAACCTTTCGGTGCAGAAAGACATGGGCCGGAATTCCGTGGTGGAGGTGGCGTATCTGGGGACGGTGGGGCACAAGCTGAACGGACCCAACATCAATATCAACCAGGTGCGGCCGGAGCTGATGGGTGCGGGGAACGCGCAGTCGCGGCGTCCGTTCCCGCAATTCGGCAACGTGACCACGGTTGCTCCAATGTGGGGAAATTCGAGTTACCACGGAGTGAACTTCAAGTATGAGAAGCGCTTCTCCGATGGATTGAACTTACTCGCCAACTACACGTTCTCGAAGTTCATTGACGACGTGCCCGCGGCCCAGGAGGTGGGCGCCGCGCCGGGGCAGCAGAGCTACTATGACCGTAGGGCGGAGAAAGCGCTCTCGGGCAACGACGTCCGCAACCGGTTCGCCTTCAGCAGCGTCTACGAACTGCCGTGGGGGAAGGGCCGCAAATACCTCTCCGACGGGGCCGCGGCGGTGATCCTGGGCGGCTGGAACATCGGCGCAATTGTTACGCTCCAACAAGGCAGCCCGTATGGGCTGACCACGCAGAACAATACGCTCAACGCGTTTTCCGGCGGCCAGCGCGTGAACGTGCTGCGCGATCCGGAACTGCCCAACAGTCAACGCACGGTGCAGCGGTACTTCGACACCGCGGCGGTGGCGGCTCCTCCCCAATTCACGTTCGGCAACGCGAGCCGGTCTTTGCTGACCGGGCCGGGGCTGGCGAACACGAACCTTTCGCTGTTGAAGAACTTCAAGTTCGGGGAGAGTTGGAACCTGCAGTTCCGGCTGGAGGCGTTCAACGCGTTCAACCGCGCGAATTTCGAGGAGCCGGGCACGGCGTTGGGATCGCCGAACTTCGGCGTGCTGACGGCGGCGCAAGCGGCGCGTTCGATGCAGTTGGGGTTGAAACTCACTTTTTGAGTTGCCCGCCCCGTCTTCAGGCCGATGCCTGAAACACCTACCGTAGTTGAGGCAGGCGGCCGGGCGTTGGCGCAACACCGGCCGATTCCAGGTCCTGTTCGAGCTTCTTCAGGTCTGTCTCTGTGAGGCGGCGCAGGGTCGCGATCTGCTTTTCGAGCTCTGCCCGGACGATGCCTTCGTTCTCGCGGTGGGTGGCGGTGGGTGGTTGCGTGGTGTTGGCGAGCGCGAAGCGGATGTAGCCGAGGCGGTCCGAGAGCGACGGCGGCTGGTTCTCCTGGCGGCGGCGGATTTCGGGGTCGCCTTCGAGCACGAGGCTGATGGCGCGGAGACGCTCGGCGAGCGCGCCGGCCCGGGTCCGCAGGCTGGCTGGGGCGGCGGAATGATCGACGGCCCGGCGGATGGCGTCGAGTTTGGTTCGCGTGGCGCGTACGGTATCCATGGTCGAGGCCATGGCGCGGGTGAGTTGCGCCAGTCGCTCTTGAAACGCAGCCGATTGTTCGAGGGTGGAAGATTCTCCGGTGACGTTGAACGATTGCGACTCCCCGAGCGCGGAGACGACGCCGTCGATGCGTTTGGCCATGGAGATGGTGTAACGGCCGGGGCGGACGAGCGGTCCCGATGGCGGTGGGCCATCGTCGTCGTCATCGGCTCCGGCCGGCGCGGGCATGACAGCGACCGGGGCGCGGAGGTCCCAGTGGATGCGATGCAATCCAGCCGTGACGGGGCCGGTGAGCCGGCGGACTACCTTGCCGGAGGCGTCGGCGACGTCGAACAGGATTGCGGGGGCTTCTTCGCGGGCCTCGCGCGTCAGCTGGTCCAGCGTGGGATAGGGGATCGGCTCGCCCTTCTTCGCCGCTTCTTTCTCGGCGGCGCGGCGGCGCTCGCGCGCGGTCTGGATGGTCTCCTTCAGATAGTAAGTCACTGGCACGCCGGCGGGCGGGTTGGGGGCTGTGTAGTAACTTTCTCCCTGCCATCCCTTGTCGCCGCGCCCGAGCGGACGTGTGGGCACATACGCGAGCGCGTCGCGCAGCGGGAACAGGACGGCGTCGCGGGCCAGGGTTTCCGGGGTGGCGGTGCGCAGGGCCGAGTAGTCATCGAGCACAAAGAATCCGCGGCCGAAGGTAGCGATCACCAGATCCTTCTCGCGGGGCTGGATGGCGATGTCGCGGACGGGGATGGTCGGCAGGCCGCCTTGGAGGCGGGTCCAGTGCGCGCCGGCGTCGATGGTGAAAAAGACTCCGAACTCGGTGCCGGCGAACAGGAGCGACGGATTCACGGGGTCTTCGGCGAAGGCGAGAACGGGGCCGTTGACAGGCAAGTCGCCCTGGATGGGTTCCCATGCGGCACCACGATCACGGCCGCGGAACAGGTAGGGTTTGAAGTCGCCGTTCTTGTGGTTGTCAAAAGCGGCGTAGACGATGTCGTCCTGGTGCAAGGAGGCGGCGATCTGTGCGACGTAGGTTCGTTCGGGGACTCCGGGCACGCTGTCGATCGCCTTCCAAGCGGTGGCGCCGCCGTCGGCAGTGACCTGGATGCGGCCGTCGTCGGTGCCGGCATAAAGCAGGCCTTCTTTGCGCGGCGATTCGCTCAATGCGGTGATGTTCGAATAGAGCGAGGTGGACGCGTTCTTAGCGACCGCATCAGGCTCCCAGACACGGCCCATCACGGGAAGCTGGTTTCGATCGAGTGCGCGGGTGAGGTCTGGGCTTACGGCGCGCCAGGAATCGCCGCGATCGCCGGACCGGTAGACGCGGTTGGCCGCGAAGTAAATGCGGCGATGATCGTGCGGGCTGAGCACCAGGGGCGAATCCCAGTTCCAGCGCAGCGGTGCCTCGCCGGGCGCTTCGATTGGGCTGATGGCGATGCGTTCCCCGGTGCGTTTGTCATAGCGGACGAGGCCGCCGTATTGGGATTCGGCGTAGATGACGTTGGGGTCCGCCGGGTCAATGCGGACGTGGAAGCCATCGCCGCCGGTGGCAACGAACCAGTCACCGTTGACGATGCCGTTGATCGAGCGGGTGCGTGACGGTCCGCACAGGGTCTGGTTGTCCTGCGTACCGCCGCAGACGTTGTAGAAGGGCGTGTCGTTATCGACGGCGACGCGATAGAACTGCGTTACCGGGAGATTGGCTTTGAACTGCCAGATGGCGCCGCGATCCCAGGATTCGTAGATGCCGCCATCGCACCCGGTGATCAGATGCGCGGTGTTGGCGGGATCGACCCAAACGGTGTGGGTGTCGACGTGGCGGTTGCGGTCACCGAGCACACGCAGAGTCTTGCCGCCGTCTTCGGAGATACGGGCGTTGGTGGCCATGACGAAGATGCGGTCCGGATCCCGAGGGTCTGCGATGATCTGTCCGTAGTACATGGCGAGTTCATCGAAGCCATTGCGTTTTTCCCAGGATTCGCCAGCGTCGAGGGAACGGAAGACGCCGCCTGCGCTATTGGCGGCTTCGACGCGGGCGTAGACGAGGCCGGGCCGGGCGGGCGAAAAGGCGAGGCCGATGCGGCCGAGTTGCTCGGTGGGGAGCCCGGTGGCGAGCTTGCGCCAGGTCTTGCCGGCGTCGGTGGATTTGTGGAGCGCGGAGCCGGGTCCGCCGTTGATGAGGGTCCAGACGTGGCGGCGCCGCTGCCAGCTTGCGGCGAGGATGACGTCGGGATTGGATGGGTCCAGCGCGATGTCGGTGACGCCGGTATTCTCGTCGATTTCGAGGATGCGGGTCCAGTTGGCGCCGCCGTCGGTGGTCTTGTAAAGACCGCGATCGCCGCCGGCGGACCATAAGGGTCCCTGCGCCGCGACATAGACGACATTCGAGTCGCGCGGGTCAATCACGATGCGGCCGATGTGGGCCGATGCTTTCAGGCCGAGATTACGCCACGTCCGCCCGCCATCGGCGGAGCGGTAGACACCGTCGCCATAGCCGACGCTGCGCTGGCTGTTGTTTTCTCCCGCGCCCACCCAGACGACGTTGGGATCCTTGGGATCGAGCACCACTGTGCCAATCGAGTACGAGCCTTCCTTGTCGAAGACCGGAGTCCAGGTGGTTCCCGCGTTCGTGGTTTTCCAGACGCCGCCGGAGGCAACGCCCGCGAAAAATAACGCGGGATTGCCGGGATGGACGGCGAAGGAGGTGACGCGCCCGGAAGCGAGCGCGGGGCCAAGCGGGCGAAAACGAAGTTCGTTGAACGTCTTGGCGGATGGCGCGCGGTCAGCGTCCTGGGCGGTGGCCGCTGTGGCGGCCAACAGGAGAACAAGGAAGATTCTGGGCATGATAGCGGAATGCAAAGGAAAGGGGGCGCTGTTTGAATAGCGCCCCCTCGCCGTGTCGGTCATAGTCGACCTTGGGATTGGAACTTCTTGGTCCCCTTCCGATCGGGGCAGATGTAAGTTTACCATGGCGGGCGGAAGGTGGACCGGCCGGGGTGGGAGACGTACCTACGGTTGCGCCTCTTTTTTGGCGATCGAGGGCCAGTTCCGGTCGGCCTTCTCGATGTTGCCGGGCACGTCCTTGTCGAACTTGCCCTTGGCGAAGCGATGGTTGAGGTATAACTTGCCGTTAACGATTTGCCAGGCTTTGGGGGAGATGCCGGCGGTGGATCCTTTGCTCACCGCGTAAGCGCAGTAGCCGCCGTACTGGGGCGCAAATTTGGCCGGGTCCTTTTTGAACGCCTCGAGATTGGCGGCGTTGGCGAAGTGCCACTTCACGCCCTGCCAAGTATGTTCGAAGGCAGGGCTTCCTTTGGTGGGCTCTCCGGCCGTGAAGTACGCGACGGCGTCATAGCCTTCGACGGCGACGCCCTTGGAATTGGTGTTGATGGGATCGACGGGGCCGGCCGCGAGTGCAGCCGCGGAAATCAGGAGCAAGAGTGTTCTCATATCCGCTACTTCGCCTCTGGCGGCTTCGAAGTTTCGCTGCCGATTTCCGAGAGCCGGCGTTCGAGGAACCTCCGCTCAACGGCGTTGCCGGCCAAATCGAGGGCGGTGCGATAGGCAGCGGCGGCTTCTTCGGTGCGGTGCAATCGCCGCAGCAGATCGGCGCGCGCGGCGTGGAACAGATGGAACGATTCGAGCCCCTCCAAGCGGTCCATGAGTAGCAGCCCAGCGGCCGGACCGTTACTCATGGCCACGGCGACGGCGCGATTGAGCGCCACCACGGGTGTGGGCACGATCCGCAGCAATTCGCCGTAAAGCGCGGCGATCTGGGCCCAGTCCGTGCCGGCCGCCGTTGGTGCTTCGGCATGGAGGGCGGCGATGGCGGCCTGCAGTTGGTAGGGCCCTGGGGGGCCGAGTCCGAGAGCGGCGCGGAGGGTGGCGAGGCCTTCGTCGATGCGGGCGCGGTTCCAGAGTGCGCGATCCTGATGATCCAGCAGGATGAGATCGCCGCTGGGCGTGGTGCGAGCCGCGCGGCGCGAATCCTGCAGCAACAACAGGGCCAGCAGCCCGAGATTTTCGGGCTCGCCGGGCATCAGTTCGCAGAGCAGGCGGCCCAGACGAATGGCTTCGTCGGCGAGCGCCGAGCGGATGAGACTCGCGCCGCCGGCGGCCGAGTACCCTTCGTTGAATACCAGGTAGACCACCGCTTGCACCGATGCCAGCCGCGGGCCGAGTTGGTGGCGCGGCGGCACTTGGTAGGGAATGCGCGCGGCCTGGATCTTACCCTTGGCGCGGACCAAGCGCTGTGCCATGGTGGCTTCAGGCACCAGAAACGCGTGGGCGATTTCCGCGGTGGAAAGGCCGCACAGGGTTCGGAGGGTGAGGGCGACCTGCGCGGCGGGGTTGATGGCGGGATGGCAGCAGGTGAAGATCAGACGCAATCTGTCGTCGGCAACGGTCACGGAGGTGTCCTCGAGCGTGGCGAGTTCGGGTTGAAAGAAGGGTTGCCGTTGGCGTTCGAGCTCGGGCTGCTTTTCGAGCCGCGTCCGCTCACGGCGAAAATGGTCCACCAGTTTTCGCTGCGCCACGGCGGTGATCCAGGCTCCAGGATTGACGGGAATTCCGGATGGCCACTGCGCCAGCGCGGACGCGAAAGCATCCTGCATTGCTTCTTCGGCCAGATCAAACGATCCGGTGAGCCGAATGAGCGTGGCGATGATGCGTCCGGACTCCTGCCGGAAGATCGTTTCCACGGCACTGCGGGCCTGCTCCATCGCCAAGCTCCGGTGTCGCCGGTGCTACCCGGGCAACTCCATCATGGGCCGGATCTCGATACAGCCGCCGCCGCAGGCCGGCATTTGTTCGGCCCAGGCGATGGCTTCGTCCAAATCCTTGCACTCGAGGATGTAGTAGCCACCCAGTTGCTCTTTGGTTTCGGCGAACGGGCCGTCGGTGGTGAGGGCGATGCCCCGCTCCAAGCGGACCGTAGTGGCGTTGGAGGTGGACAGAAGCGCCCCCACACCGACCAGCGCTCCCTCGGCCGACGCTTTCTCAATGACAGCCTGATTCCTGGCGACGCTCTCCGCCATTTCCGATTCGGTGGAGGCGGCGATCGCCGCCTCACTGCCATAGATCAAGAACATGTATTGCATGGGATGGGCTCCTTATTCCGGAAAACGGGGATGAGCGATCACCTCCGCGATCTGCTTCCGGTGCCGCTCCGTGTGTGCGGAGAGGAACAGCAGCCATTGGTAGGCGTCCATCGGTTGGCCGAGCGGCGAGGCGGCAACATGATCGCGAAGACCTTCGGCTGTCCTCAGATACTCGATGGTCCGATCGCGACGCTCGTGGAAGCGACTGAGAGCGGCCGCGGGCGTCCAGCGCCGGGTGGGAACGGTAGGGGCGGCGGCGGTGGCCTTATTGGTGCGGTCCGCAATCACGGTGAGCACCATTGTATCGATGGAGCGGATGTCGCGGTCCGGCGCGCCGGCGGGCGATTGCATCATGCCTCTGGCGTTTTCGAGCAGCACTTCTTCGGCCAGTGCGAGGTGCTCGACGATCTCGGCGATCGACCACCGGTCCGGACCTTCGCGGAAGGTCCACTGGGTGGGCGTAAGTCCTTTCACGAGGCGGTCCACCTCTGAGGCCGAATGCTCCAGGTGACGGATTCCGCGGCTTCTGTCTTCGGCGGCGAGGCTGTCGGCCGGGCTGGCCGCGCCGATCATGAGTCCTGCGACGGCGAGGGCGCCGAGCGCGTAAGTGGGAACGCTGTTTTGCGTCATGGGTAAGTTCTCCTTCACCCTGACGACGTTCGAGTTTCTGGAGATCGACAACCGGACGCAGAAAAAATTTCGAGACCTGGCGGATCAGGCGAGCCTCTGGGAAACTGCGCGTGCCAGCCGAACCGGAACGCGCGACGCGCCGGGACGCGGCGGTGGTGACTATGGTGAGGGCAGCCCTTCGTGATCCACGGCCTATTCGCGCTTCTTGCGGAGGCGGCTCACGGCGATGGCAAGCGGAGTCCTGCCCGGGAGGCGGATGGCGAGTAGTTCGTCTTTGTTGCGCAAGCGCCGGTCATGCCGGGAGACTTCGAACATCAATCGATCTGTCGAGAAATAATTTCGGTAGGCGGCTCCTTCGGAATAGTCACGCCGATGGCCGGTGTCGAGCGAAAGAACGGTGGTGCCCGAGGTGCGCGCCGCGCCAATCCCGCCATGTCGTGGTGACGACGGGGACGAAGGCGAACTCGACGCCGGACCCCGTGAGCGGCCCGATGACGGGCTTGCCCTGGAGAGTGGACCACAACGACATCGTTTCCTCGTCGAACATCAGTTTGCTCGACTGATAGAGGAAACCACTGGCGCCCAGAGTGAATGTTGGTCCGGCGGCGGCAGCGCGGTACGGGATGACGGCGCCGCACAGGGTGCAATCGACGATGGCGAGGCCGGACTCCGCGATCGAGTGGCGGGCCATCTCGTGCCAGGCGAGGATGCGCTTGGGATAAGCGCGGGCGTGGCCATCGATCTCGATGACGAACACGACGTTCGAGCCGCTGAGGTAGGAGGCTTCCGCAGCCGGGATGGTCTTCGGATTGACGAGCGATGGAATGCCGTTCCCCTGAACGCCGCCCCGCTGGACCTGATCGAGCCGGATGGCGGACTTGACGCCGGGGGGCAAAGAAGCCGCGCATGAGCGGGTCAAAATTGCCGTAGAGCTGCGCCTTGAATTCGGCGTAGCGTGGATGCGGACGGTAGGGCAGGGACCATACCCAACGTTGCTGCATCGCGCGCCGCCGGACTTCTCGACTCGCAATTGTTCGAGCAGCCCGGTTGCATATCCGTCGCGCCAGGAGCGTTCGCGTTCGCGCAAGGAGGCGGAGGCTTCGGCCTCGTCGCGGAGGAAGGCGCGGAAGAAATGGGCGAGGTCCGGAGCGTCGGCGGTGTCGGGCGGGGCTCGAGACGCCAGTAGGGGAGACGCCAGCACGGGGTCGCGACCAAGGCACGGCGGGACACCGCCGCGCTCCTCGCGGGACTGCCGAGTCTGCTAGACTTCGAATCCTGATACCAAGCCCGGTTCATGTCACTGAGTCTTTCGTCATTCAAGCAATTTTGGTTCCGGTTGCGGGGCTTGGAGCCCGACGCGGTGGTGATCACCTTTGCCAGCGGAGAACCGGACGCTGTGGCGGCGATGCGCGCCGAGGTGCGGGAACTGCTGCCCGAACACCGGCACTTCGAAGTAAAGCCGTTTCCGGCGGACCGCACGGTGTTCTCGATATGGCTCGAGCTGCGGCGGCGATTTCGCGGACTGCGGATCGGCATGGCGGCGGTGCTGTTCGACGGCACCGCCGCGCACCGGCGGCTGCGGCTGGCGGCGTTCCTGATGGCGCCGCTGCGCGTGCTGGCGTATAACGGGCGGCTGGAGCGGCACCATCTGCATCCGCGGGCGCCGGTGGCGAGTTGGCTGTTCTGGCGTGGCGTTCCGCTGGACAGGATCTGGATCCGGCCCTGGTTCTGGCCGTGGTATTGGGACGACCGGACGCGGGAAACGGGCGAGCCGCGAATGCTCGAAGGGCGCGCCCGGTCCGCCACGCGGGCGCCGGCGGGCGTGGTGACGCCGTTCTTCCCATTTCCGTTGTCGCATGGGGGCGCGGTGCGGATGTACAACCTGCTGAAGCAGGCGTCGATCGACTACGACATTACGTTGTTCTCCTTCGTCGAGAATGAGACCGAGGCGGAGTTTGCCGAGTTGCTGCGCTTTTGCGAGCGGCTGGTGCTGGTTCCCAAGCCACGGTACCGGGAGCCGCGCTGGTCCACGCTGCGGCCTCCCGAGGTGGGCGAATACCGGTCGCGGGCGATGCGCGCGCTGCTGCGGCAGTATGCGCCCGCGCTCGTGCAAGTGGAATATACGCAGCTTGCGCAGTACCCGGGGCAGATCCTGGTGGAGCACGATGTGACGTTCGATCTGTACGCCCAGATCTATCGGGCCGGTCCCACGCTGCGTGCATGGCGAGATTGGTGGCGATGGTTTGTCTACGAAAAAATCGCGCTGGCGCGCAAGGCTGCGGTGGTGGTGATGTCGGAAAAAGACGCCGGGCTGGTGGCGCATCCGCGGACGACGGTGATCGCCAACGGTGTGGATCTCGACCGATTCCGGCCCACACCTGAGGGCGCAGGCGCGCGATTGCTGTTCATCGGATCCTTCCGGCATTTTCCCAACCGGGTGGCGCTTCGTTTCCTGCTGGATGAGGTTTGGCCCCGGATCCGGGAAGAATTTCCGGACGCCGAACTGGTGGTGGTGGGTGGGCCGGATCCATTGCTGCACTGGGGCGAACGGACGCTGCCGGAGGCGCCTGGAATGCGGCTGCTGGGGTTTGTGGCGGACGTACGGCCGCTCTACGAAGAAACGAACGTGGTGCTGGCGCCGACGTTGGTCTCGGCGGGAACCAACGTGAAGGTGCTCGAAGCGATGGCGATGGAGCGCGCGGTGGTTTCCACTTCGAGCGGGTGCGGCGGGCTGGGGCTGGAGCACGGCGAGAGCGTTTGGATCGGCGACGGCGCGGAGGCGTTCGCGGCGGGCATCGCGCGGCTGCTGCGCGATGAGCCCTGCGGCGCCGATTGGCGGAGGGGCGCGGCGGCATGCCGAGGCGAATTTCTCGTGGACCGCGCTTGGACGCCGCCAGCGAGCGCTTTGGGCCGAGTTCGCTCCGCTCCGGCTGAGGATCCGGCCGGGTACGCGCGATGACGACGAGGTCATCGAGCGCCTGGAGGAGTCGTCGCCGGAGGCCGCGCAATGGTCCGCGAGCGACTACGCGCCGTATCGTGTGATGGTGGCGGAGGTGGGGGGCAAGACGGCTGGATTCGCGGCAATGCGCGAAACGGGGCCGGGCGAACATGAGCTGCTGAACCTGGCGGTTGCGCCGGAGTGGCGCGGGCAGGGCGTGGGATGGCGGCTGCTCGAAACCTGCGTGGCGCACAGCGTGGAACGGGGAGGCAAAGAAATGTTTTTGGAGGTCCGGGAGTCCAACGTCCGGGCGATCTCCCTATACGAACGCTACGGCTTTCAACCGGTGGGACTGCGGCCAGCGTACTACGAGAAACCAGTGGAAGCGGGGATTGTCATGCGGTTACGGACGTGTTAAAGTTTGGACGGAACATGGCTAAACGCCATGCGTTGGTACGAAGAAAAGATCACCCACCGGGGGAAGGGCCGGCACGGTCCATGGCCGGCGCAGAACCCGGCGTGGCGACCTCACATCAAAAGGAGGCAACACGCACATGGAGTTAACCAACGAAGTAGAGTTGAAGGCGCATCTGATCCAGACGGATCCGGATTTCCGCGCATTGTCGGATGAGCACACCACCTACGATCGCCAGTTGATGGCGCTCGAAGAAAAGGAACATCTCACCGATGACGAGTTGTTGGAAGAGGTCCGTTTGAAGAAGCTCAAACTTCACGCCAAAGACCAGATGCGCCTGATTATGGCCAAGCACCACGCGGCAGTCGGGTAAGTAGTCTGACACCGCGGGGCGGGCGAATGCTTGCTCCGATCAAGACAAAACCGGCCGGATTCGTCGACCAGACGACCGGCCGGTTTTGTTTTTGTCGGCGCGAATCGCCTAACGGAGCGCGCTGCGCACCACACCGGGTATTTGGGCAGTGTCTTTCCCCAGGTGCAGATAGTAGGCCGGCAGCCGTTCGACCAGGCGGGCCATGCGCTCGCAATCGCTGTGGTCCGCCGCGGGAAGCTGGGCGACGGTGCTCGGCAAAAGCGCGAGCAGGGCATCTCCCTTGGCGCATGGCTCCAGCCGGCTCGCCGATTCCCCGGTGACCGATGGAATCAGAATGGCGCGCAGCGGGAAGCCGGAGGATATCCGCTCCGGCCAAACCTCGGAGAGGAAATAGATGCCTTTTCCGGTTCCGCCATTTTCGAAGCTGTCGGCATTACGGGATCGTCCCGCCATTGCGGGAACACGGGTGAGATCCTCGGGGCCGGTGAGTTTGCCCGTGTTGTAGAGACTGCTGAGGAATCCCGTTGCCGGATCGGCAAGGCAATAGTCATCGCCCGCGAACGACATTCCATCGGCCGCGCAGAGCATGGTGGTGGTGGACTTGCCGGAGCCGCCCTTTCCCGCGAGCAGGACACCTCCATCCGCCGTGCCAACGGCGCCGCCGTGAATGAACTGCTGCCCCCTGGAGGCGAACCAGGAGTGAAAGACGTAGCGGAAGGGCGACCCGATTTCCCAGTATGGCAGCGGCGACTGGTCTCGCTTCAGGAAGTACGCCTGGCCCGCCTCTTTGTCGACGACACTGAGGACATCGGGGCCAGGGTGATAGATCGCGGCCAACCGGCCGCCATCGATTCCGGTAACCTCACCCCGGGGGCCGCATTGTCTCGGCCAGTCGACAAACAGCCTCTCGAGAGCCGCGGCGAAATAGGAGTCCGACGGAGGAACCGCGGCGTCCCAGATGTGAATGGTGAGGCCGCCAGATTCGGCCCCCGTTGGAATTTCCAGGTGCGAGCAGGCCTTGGCAAGGTCGTGAATGTATGTGTCGCCAATGGACCGCAGTCGAATCAGGCTGCCACCCGCTCTGAGAGAGCGCTCGACCATGGGGACCGTCCGTGCGGCCGCTTCCTCGAAATGGCCGCGGAGGGAATCCAGGAACCAATCGGCGGTCGAAGCCCGCGGCGCTGTTTTGCGAAACTCGCCGGTATTGAACGGGGTCATCAAGCTTCGCAGATCCTTGTGGATCGCGCATACGAAGCCCTCGAAGGCGACTTTGGTGGAGGGCGCGGGCAAGTCCGGAACCACGGTCCGGTCCCGCGGTTCACCGGGTTCGTAAACGAGCAGGTTCACCCGGACCAGATTGCGGAGCAGGATCATCACTCCGCACGTGAGGTTCCGCTCGTTCACATCGTACTTGCGCAGGAGCGCGGCGGTGATCTCTTGCGTGCTCATGGCCTGCTGGCGCAGGAGAACGAACACGTCGGAGGAGGGTTGGTTCAGGCGGTAATAGTTGCCAAATTCCCGGTCGGCCACCACCGATTCGCCGCCGGCACTGCCGGCCAGCAGGTCCTCGTGCCGGAGCCGGAACCGGCCCTGAGCAGGTTGCCCGGCATCCTGGGACAAATCCACTGGAGCAGGCGCGTCCTGAAACGACTCCAACTGCATCCGCGAAAAAGCCAGCCCAGTTCCGGGTCGGCTGATCGTCAAATCGCGCGACTCGCGCCCCGGCCCGGCCGGCTGCATGACGATCAGGCCCGCGGCGCCCAACGTGTTGAGGAAGTCACGAAGAGCGTCTTCGATTTCCGCCCGGGGGGCTTCGTATTTGGCAGCGAGGGCGGCGATCAATTCGTCGACCGAGGGTGCATGTTCGAGGAGAAGAAACACGTCTTCGGCAGGCCCGGAGAGGCTGTGATAGGCTCCGGTACCCACGTTCATGGCGACGGTTTCCTCGGGCATCTTCTCGAAGATGATGTGCGATCCCGCATAGCGGCACTCCAAATTCGCCCCGGCGCCGCCCGCGGCAGCGGCCGGCGCAACGTTCGGCCAGCCCTCGGCCGCAACGTCGTGGACGGGATCGAGCAGGAAAAGCTGCTGCAGGTCACGATGCGTCTGGAATTGCGGCGCATTGTACGCAATGCGCGCATGCCCATTGGCGGGTGGAGGTTGGAACGGGGGCGCCGGATCGACGGGCGCGATGAGCATTTCCTCCTCCAGCTTCGCGAAGTAGCGTTCGAGATCCCGCTCGATGGTCTCGGCTGGAGCGTCGTACCGCAGCGCAAGTGCCGCCGCTACATCGGAGCGGGTGGCGCCGCCGACGCCAAGGCACAAGAACGCCTCGCCGGCGATGCCGGTCAAGCTGTGGTAGGTCCCGCTGGCGATGTGAATCGCGACGATTTCTTCGTCAAAAAGTTGATAGATCACCGCCGGATCATTGATCCGATAGCCTCGATTCTCCAAACCGGCCTCGCCTCCTTTTGCAACGATACCATGCCATGATCGGCCACCAGTTTGCGCCGGATTGGGCAGGTCGGCGACGATCGAACCCATGCGCCGCTGGAGGCGTGACGCCGCCGCAATTGGCACCAGGACGGGCGATGATATTCTGGTCCCGTGAGATCGCTCATGGTTGGCGGCGTCCGCAAATTCCACTGGAACGAGTGGGCGAACGACCTGTGGATCCGCGAGGTGATTTTCCCGGGGAAACGGAATGGGTATTTCGTCGAAGCGGGCGCGGCCGATGGCGTCGGCGGCAGTTCCTGTTTGGTGCTGGAACGTCACCTCGGGTGGACGGGCATCTGCATCGAGCCCAGTTCGCGTTTTTTTCCTCAGCTAAAGCAGAATCGACCGAAAAGCGTTTGCGTGAACCTGTGCCTGGCCAATCACGGTGGCACGGTGGATTTCGTGGAAGCCCGAGAGCCTTATCTGAGCGGTGTCCGCGGCGCGCTGCTCCATTGCAAGGCGGGCGGGGAGGAATCGGTAGCGACCGGTGTCAGCAGCCGCCGGCGAGCGGCCAAGCTGGTGGATCTGCTGCGGGAACACGGCGCGCCCAGGCGGATCGAGTATGGCGCGTTCGATATCGAGGGAAGCGAGTACGAAGCGCTCCGGGACTTTCCGTTCGAAGAGTACCGGTTTTTGGCCCTGAGTCTCGAGGTGGATGGAAGGATCGCCCAGCCCATAACCGCCTTGCTCGCGGCGAACGGCTATCGGGAAACCTCGAATCCGTTCAATGAGGCCGGCCCCTGGGAACGCTACTGGGTGCATGAGAGTATCGCCTCATGAGCGACTCGAACTGCCTTTGCCTGGCCGCATGGCTTCACCGGTTCACCAACGAACAGGGTCTTCATCAGTTGTGCTGCGTTGGAGTGGGCGAAACCAATACGCTCCGCGATGCGGACGGGGAACCGCTGCACATCAGACAGTTGCTTTCCGATGCGGAGGTGTTGAACTCGCCGGATTTGAAGGCGATCCGCGCGGGAATGCTGCGCGGCGAATGGCCGGACGCCTGCCGCCGGTGCCGGGAGGTGGAAGAGTCCGGTGGCGTCAGCGCCCGCCATGGATACGAGCACCGGTTCGGGCGCTGGAAACCGGAGCTGCTCGCACAGACTTCTCCCGATGGCACGCTATCCCGGCCGGTGGTCCGTTCGGCCGATATCCGATTGGGCAATTTGTGCAATCTGACATGCCGGATGTGCGGACCCGGCGCGTCACGCCCGTGGGTGGAGCATTACAATGCCGTCCAGCCGCCAGGGCACCGGCTCCCCGTGGAAATTCTAGCTACGATGCGCGATGACAACTGGGTGAAGAGCCAGCCGGTCCGGGCACTGCTCGAGCAATGCCTGCCAACGGTGGAAGCCCTGATATTCGCGGGCGGCGAGCCGATGATGAGACCGGAAATGGTGGAAGCGCTGCGCCAGTGTATCGAGTCCGGGCGCGCCGGCGAGATTCAGCTTACCTACAATACCAACGGCACCCTACTGCCGGAGAAGGTTACCAGCCTGTGGCCGCAGTTTGCCGGAGTCACCCTGATTGTGAGTATCGACGGCTTCGGCCCGCTGAACGAATACATCCGGCGGCCTTCGAAGTGGCGCGACATCGACCGCAATCTTCATCTGATCGAGCAGAACTTCAAACGATGGAAGCTCCGGAGCGTGGTTGTCAACACCACCGTCCAGGCCTACAACGTCCTCGAGGTCGGCCCCGTTCTGAACTACCTGTCGAATCACTTCCGTCAGATTTCGCCGATCCCGCAGTTGTCGCCGCTGTTCGAGCCTTCGTATCTGTCGATTCAGATGTTGCCGGCTAAAATCAAGGCGGCGGCGCGCGCGCATCTGGTTGCCGTGCGCGAGCAGGCGAGGTCTTTGGGGCGGCCGGATTGCCGATTCCTGATCGACACCTTCGAAACCACCCTCACCCACCTCGACGCAGCGGCCGGATCTTCCCGCGAATTCATGGATTTCCTCTACTTCAGCGAGAAATCGGACCGGCAATTCGGCGACTCGTGGAGGAGCGCGTGCAAGGAGCTCTCCGCGCTCCTTCCGCATCCCCGGGCCTTTCAACCGGCCGCGGGGTAAAGTGACCGCAGAACACCGCGGGCGCGGTCAATCGAGTGGTGCTCCCGAAGCCAGCGGAACGCATTTTCCCTTAGTCTGTCGCGCAGGACAGGATCGGCGGCCAGGCGCAGGCAGGCGGCGGCGAACTGTTCCGGCGTGTCCGCGAGGAGGAGGTGCTCTTCGTGGGCGACCTCCAATCCGTGGGCGCCGGCGGAGGTGGACACGACCGGTATGCGGTAGCTGAACGCCTCGAGGATCTTGATTCTGGTGCCGGAGCCGGCCCGCAGGGGGACGATCATCGTTCCGCAGCGCGCGTACTCCGGAGTGAGATCCGGCACCGCGCCGGCAACCGTGACCCCCGGAAGATCGCCGAGGGCGAGGACACGCGGGGGCGCCCCGGTGCCCACCACACGGATGGCCATGCTTGCCTGCCGCTGCCGGATCAGGGGCAGGATGGCCTCACAAAACCACAGGATGCCGTCTGCGTTCGGGAAATAGTTCAGCGTGCCCACGAACAGAAGGGCCGAGGGGTCCATGGGCGCGTCCTGCAGTGCGGCGGGCAGTGCGGCGGGCAGCCGTACGACGTTGGGCAGGTGGACGAATTGCAGCGCCGGGTACCGGGCGGCAAAGGCGTCTCGATCCTCCATGCCGGCCAGGAGGCTGACGGAAAACCGCGGAAGCAACAACCTCTCGGACATGCGGATTCTGGGTAGTGCGCCGCGCTCCTGCTCCGCCATTGCCGAGTTGCCCTGGAGCTGGTGCAGTTCCGCGAAACGGACTCCGCGCGCATGCTCGTTGTCGTCCAGATCGAGGACGCTCCGCAGCCGTGGATTTCCAAGCAGGCCCATGATCTGCGCGGCGAGCGGCGCCACCGCCATTCGAAAGGCGTAGACGGCTTGGGGATTGGATCCGGAGAGGCTCGCGTTGAGCAGATCGCTGGCTGCCCCTATCGGCACCGGACTCGGAATCCGGACGTAGCCTGCCGCGGTTCGGCGCACCCAGTCTTCCCTAAACACTTCGTGCGGCCCGCCCCATATCTCGGGATGAACGACGAGGACGCGATGCGTTTCCGCCAGGAGCTCGACGGCAATACCGGCGCGCATCGCCGAGCCGTTTCCGGTGGGAAACGGGAGCACCGGGGTGAGGAACAACAGGTCGTCCATCCGCTCCTGCTACCCAGCGTCCGTTTTGGGAGGCCGGCTGCGATACGGGCCGTCCTGGTGCACAGGCCCGGAACCCAGATAGGCGCTCTGCACGAAGCGGCGCGGCTCGGTGTTTTGGAATTTTCCGTAACGAATGCGATCGATCCGTTTCTGGTAGGCTCTCAACGTTCCGAAACCGGCGCCCGACAGACCGGCCGTCATGTTTCCAGGGTGCCGGCGGTAGTGCAGAGTCACCTCGTCGATCTCCGCCTTGGGGATGTCTCTTTCCCAGCAGCGGAGCATCAGGTCCAGGTCTTCGCAAAGCCGCAAATCGGCGTCGAGCAAGCCCACTTCGGTTAACGTGCTGCGCCGCCACAGGCACGCGCCAAGATTGAGATACCGGTACGGGGCGGTGAAGAAGTGCCGAGAGCCATCGGAAAGGTCGCGAAAGTTGCGGATCAGACCTTGGGCGAAGCCCGCTTCCGGGTCGGCTGCCAGGGCTTCCACCATCCGGTGCAGGGTCCCGGACGGCCATAGGTCATCGGCGTCCAGGAAGGCGACCAAATCGGATTCCGACGATCGAATAGCGGCGTTTCTGGCGGCTGCGGGTCCCGCGTCCGCGGTAGTCAGGGAGCGAAGGGCGATTCCCTCCAGACTCCGCACGTACTCGCTGCTGCCGTCGGTGGATCCATCGTCGACCACGATCAGCTCGAGAGGCGCGTAACTCTGATCGCGGATGGATCGTATCGCTTCGGGGAGAAACGGCATTGCGTTTCTCACCGGGGTGATGACGGCTATGGATGGCTTCAAGGTCTGCACACGTACTCAGAACGCCGGTTCGCCACCGGCCGCCGTTTGCTCACGCTGACTGTTTCTCTCGATTTCTTGAATCGTAACGCACGCATCCCGAGGCGACAACAGGCAAGGCGTTGGACCCATACCCAGCGCCGTCCTGGGTCTCGAGTACTGTCAGTTCCAAATCCAAAGGGGGTTGTGGAACGCTGCCGAGACCGGTATCATTTGGCATTGTCGCCGGAACTGGAGATTCTCTTGTGGGCAGCCCGGCGGGCGATGGGCGCCGGGGAGGATCTGGGTCCGATCGCAAAGAGGATCAAGGATTGGAAAGCCGTGGTGCGGTTCGCGTCGGCAAACGGCATGATCCCGCTGCTGGCCCGGTCCGTCTCCCAGCAGTTGGCGGCGCCGCTGGCGGCCAGGCGCGAATTGGTGAAGCTCTTCCTGGAGCGGTCGGGTCACAACAAGGCGCTGGCGGAGGAACTGCACGAGGTTCTCGGCGATCTCTCGCGAGGCGGCATCGAGGCGCTCGCATACAAAGGCCCCGCGCTGGCGGCGATGGCATACGGCGACTTGTCGGCGCGCAATCCATCGTCCGATCTCGATTTGCTGCTGCGGCCTAAAGACATCGCCCAGGCCCGGCAAATCGTGGAGGCGCGAGGCTATCGCTCCGTGCTTTCCAGCACCGATGAGGTGCATTTTCTCCGGCATCGCTACCATCTCCATTTCGAGCGCGCCGATCGCAACCTGCATCTGGAACTGCACTGGGCGCTGACTCCAACCTACTGGCGATACCCACTGGAAGTCTGGAGCCGCGTCCGGCGAATCCCGGTGGCCGGCGCCGTGATTGCCACCCTGGACCCAGAAACTACCCTGCTGGCAGTTTGCGCGCACGGCGCCAAGGAAGGGTGGCCGAAGCTCAGCCAGGTTCTGGACGTGGCCCAACTCGTGCATACCCACCCACACCTGGACTGGCCCTGGGTTCTCGAAGAGGCTCGCCGGATGAAACGCCAGCGTGTCCTCCGGTTGGGGCTCTACCTTGCCTCGAATCGAATGGGCGCACCGATACCGCCGTTGGTGCAAGCCGACCTTGCCCGCGACCGGCTGCTCGCGGAACTGGATGCCGAGATCGGCGAGCGGTTCGGAGCGGGCTATCTCAGCGGCAACTTCCGCCGATACGCGGCCCGAGTCTGGCATCATCCGTTGGACCGTGCGCGGTACTTCGCTTATGGGCTCCGGATCCTGCCGGACCGTGTCCGTTCGCTGGCTCAACCGAGTGAAGAGGATTCGAGCGCCGCGGGGGTGCCCGTCTCCTGGCCGGCGCTGCAAATGGCCGTTCGTCCTTTTCGCGCTTTAGGCCAGCGCGGGTTTGGGCACGTCATGGCAGTGGCGCGCCGACACCTTTGGTCCTGACGTCCGGCGTCGTTCTGTCTATACGCCCGCGGCCGGCCATTGCAGGCGGAACGGGTCCGCGCCAATGGTGCCGGTGAGTTCAGTGAGATATTCCGGCGCGCTCACCCGTTCCAACTGGAGCCGCGCGGCGGTGAGGCGTGCTTCGAAATCGATACTTGCGTGCGAGGTAGCCTCCAGCCGCGCGGACCGGAAGCGTTCGAGGGCGGCGATGTGGCGCTGCCAGAGACCGGAATCGCGGGATTGCTTGGCTTTCAGGCGCTCGGCGTACCAGTCGCTCGCAAGCACGGCTTCGCGGTCAAACAGCGAACGGACTTCGGGATCGCCGACCCCGTGTCCCTCCCAATCCCCGTGCGCCATGATGGTGAGCAAGGCGCGCAACGGAGGGCAGGCGGCTTCGATGCTGCCGTCGTCGAAGTAGTTCATCGCCACGTTGCGCTGCGTTTCCACAATCGCGTCGATGCCTTCGGCGAACAGCAACAGATTCTGCTTTTCCGGCCGGAGCATTTCTTCGGGAAACACGGCGCGGGCCCGCTCGAACACGCGCCCGAGGAAGCGGTCGACAAATAGCGGCGTAATACGGTAGCCCAAGCGTCCCGCCAGTATCCGGCGGCCTTGGAAGTCGAAATCATCCACCTTCTCGAGCAGGCCGTGGGCGATGAGAAATTGCGGATCGCGTTCGGCCGGCTGCATGCGGCACCAGATTTCCGGCACCAGCAAGCTGACGTCGTGGTCCACGCGGACCTCCGGGCCCACCCACGCCGCCGATGTCGTGTAGCCCGCGTAGCCGGTGACGATGGCCGAAACGACCGCGTTGTTGAGATCGACCACCGGCCATAGCGCGTTGAACGGACCCTTGGTGAGGGCGCCTTCGCTGCCGAAGCCGGTGGTGGCGGGGGACCGTCCGGTAAGGCTGGCGATGAATTCCATGAAGAGTTCCGGCAGTTCCTGATAGTGAATCGGGCCGTGCACGGCGAGCGGCGGGATGCCGGCGGCGCGATCGGGCGGAGAGTTGCGGCGTCCGGCGAGCACGGCGTCCACGGGAAAATGCACCGGAGCGCCGGTGGGGATACGGCGGTAGAGGCGGGAAACGAGTTCGGCGATGTGGCGGTCCCTCGGAGCGGCGAGATCGGGGCGCTTCTGCAGGTAGCGCGGATTCCGCGACGGCTTGCCGTCCACCACGCGGGGGTGGGCCGATGACACGACATAGCTGACCTTGCCATTCGCGGTGGACTCGAAGTGGCTGAGCAACTCCTTCATCGGCTCGGTGTAGAGGTCGAACTCGACGGCGTGGTCGATCAGCCGGCGCACTTGCTCCTGGTCGAGCGGTTCGTAGTTGGACAGGAACGCGCCGGGGCCGGCGATGTCGGCCTCGGCCTGCCGGTCCGCGCCGCGGTGGATAGCGTCATCGGGCCGCTGGAACAGGTGAGATTCGCAGTTGGCGGCAAGCTTGATGCTCGGGTTGGCCAAGCTGGGATCGAGCCCATCCAGGGAGTCGCGCCGCAGAACCACAGAGGCCGTGATGTCGTCCTCCATCGAGATCTTGAACGAGGGATGGAAGTCCGGACGCAGTTTGAAGATGCGCCAGGAACCGTCGCTGTCGTAGCCGACGCGGAGGTAGTTGCTGACCAGGTGCTGGCCATCGAACTTCAGTTCGTGCCCGAGAAAGCCGTTGACGCGGTCCACGGTGAAGTGTTCGCGCCATTCGCCTTCCCACTCCGGCCGGTAGTAGCGCTTGACGGTGAACACCAGCTGCCGCACCATCGGCTGGAGGCGCTCGAGCCAGGCGTTGTAAGAGTCGATGTAGTCCGGAGAGGGAGTGAGGAGTTGGATGACGGAACCGAGAGAACGGTCCGGACTCAGGATGCGGCGGCGGGTCCGGTCATCGGCGGGGCGGTTTTTGTAGATCGCCGAATAGTCTTTCTCGATGACGAAGGCGGCTTCGTCCATGTCGCGGTGAAAATCCCGGACGAAGACGGGGCCCTTCAACAGGGCGCCGGTGAGTGACTTTGAGATTTCGCTTTTGCCGCCGCCGGATACGGTGCAGGGTTTGTGGCAGAAAGTCCCGTGCGGGCGGTAGCCCACCAGCCGCCATGCGCTGCCGTGAGCCTGCTTTTGGAGGCGAACGCAAAATCCGGAGGGGAGCAGATACGCCGCGTCCGGACGCAGGGGAAGGGCCTGCGGGCTGCCCTGGTGCAGCCATTGCACTATGCCGTCGCGCACGCTGAAGACGGTTTCTTCCGGCACCAGGAAGATGTCGCTATAGGCACGGTCGATGGCATAGCCTTCCGGCTGGTGTTCGAACCGGTCTCCGAGGATGCGCGCGCCCTCGGAGTAGGCCACCTTGTCGACGCTCTTGGTGTGGGCGGCCTCGAAGTCACGGCCGAGAACATAGCTGGGAAATACGAGCGCGCCACCGGCGTGTTCTTCCTCGCAGCCCCCGTAGAGGTTAGCCGCGTAGCTGATCTGCGTTTTCACCTCTTTCTTGCAATAGCCGTAGTAGTTGTCGGCGAGGATGGTGACCATCACGCCGCGATGGTCACGGCAGGTGATCTTGAAGGCGCGGCCCTCGTTATAGATTTCGGATTCCTCGCGCCAGCACATGCCGTCACGCCGCTGGCGCGCGGTGGCGTGATCGTAGTGGGGCAATCCGAGGTCGATTTTTCGAAGGCCGAGGATGTGCGGCGCCAGGATGACGCATCCGGAGTGGCCGGTCCAGTGCATGGCGTCGAGGGCGGCGTCGTTTTCCGGGAGATGAGGATCGCCGCCGTTGCCGAAGATGGATTCGACGAAATCGAGGTTGCTGACCAGGCTCCCCGGGGCGAAGAAGCGAATTTCCATCGTTCGGTCCGGATCGCGTCCCGTGGCCGGGCACACGAGCGGACGCAGCAGAAGCGAAACATGCACGTAGGCGGCGTCTTCCTGATCGGCGGTGAACGGGAGAGCGCGTACGTCCCGCGGAGGGCTGAGCGCGGCCCGCAGCAGACGCGCAAAGGCCACCTTCGGAACGGCCTGCTTGTCGGCGGGAACCGGAAATCCGCCCTCGGCGATATGAAAGACGCCCTGCGTGGTGCGGCGATCCTTGCTCGGATTGTGGAGAACTCCCTGGGGGACACGATAGGAGTTCACGAAGGGAGAGTGGAAGGTGTCGCTCGAGGGAGGCAGCGAGAGTGCGCGGGCGATGCCTGCACGGTCCAGCGTGAGAGTGCGCCCTGGCAGCCGGGGCACACCCTCCGGACAGACGTCGCTGAGATAGGCGTCGAGGAAGGCCTGGATGCGGGCATCGGCGGCGCAAAGCTGCCCGCCGAGTTGCCATTCGCGGTTGGCGAAGTTGCGCAGCAGCGGCCGTGCGATTTCGATGAACTCGGTGTCGGCGGTGCGCTGGCTGGGCGGCTGGCCGAGGGCGGCCAGCTTCAGGTTGACGTAGCGGACCAGATCCGCGCGTTCCGCCGCCGCGATCGCGTCCGGCATCGCTAGAACCCCACCGCCACTTTACTCGATGTCCCGCCGGCGGCGGGGACGTAGCATTTGAGCGCGTAGTCCATCACCATGCGGTCCGCATTGAAGCGCCAGCCGAGGGTGCGTATGGTGCGCTTCATGCGTTTGATCCAGCCGCGGGGAAGGCCGTCGCGGTCGCGCTGGTAGTAGAGCGGGATGACTTCTTCGCGCAGCACGCGCTGGAGGTCTTCGGCGTCGCGGCGGTCATGAAGATCGGTGTTGGAGTGTGTGCGTCCGGTGCCGATGGCGAAGCCGTTCTGGCCGTCGTAGGCCTCGGCCCACCAGCCGTCGAGCACGGATAGGTTCAGGCCGCCGTTGAGCACCACCTTCTGTCCGCTGGTGCCTGAGGCCTCGAGGGGACGCCGCGGGTTGTTGAGCCACACGTCGACGCCCTGGACGAGATTGCGGCCGACGCGAATGTCGTAGTCCTCGACGAACACGAAGCGTTGTCCGAACTTGGAATCGCGCCCGAGATCGGCGATCTGCTGCAGGACGCGCTTCCCGGGTTCGTCGCGCGGATGCGCCTTGCCGGCGAACACGAACTGCACCGGACGCTGGGGATCGTTGACCATCGCAGCCAGCATTTCCATGTCGGCCAGGACGAGATTGGCGCGCTTGTAGGTGGCGAACCGGCGCGCGAACCCGATGGTAAGCACGTCCGGACTGAGGACTCGCGCCAGGCGCTGGAGTGTTTCCGGCGATTCGCCGCGCCGCTCAGCCTGCGCCACGGCCCTGCCCCGGACGAAGTTCAACAGGCGCGCCTTCAGGAACAGGTGGGTCTCCCACAGTTCGCCGTCGTCGATGCTCTCGATGCCGACCCAGGTTTCCGCCCGGCCGGAGCGCTGCTGCCAGCCGGTGCCGAGATGCCGGTCATACAAACGCGACATCTGGGGAGCGAGCCAAGTGGGGACGTGAACGCCGTTGGTGATATGACCGATGGGAATCTCGTCTTCGCCGCGGCCGGGGTAGAGACGGGTCCACATGGCACGTGAGACCTCGCCGTGGAGCGCGGAGACGGCATTGGCGCGGCGCGACAGCTTGAGGCCGAGCACGGTCATGCAGAACTCCTCGTCGGAATTGCCTGGATGCTCGCGGCCAAGTCCCATCAGGCGCTCGTGGGAGAGGCCAAGGCTTTCGCGCAGTGGGCCCAGGTGCTCTTCCATCAGTCCGGCATGAAAACGGTCATGCCCGGCGGGTACGGGGGTGTGGGTGGTGAAAACCACTTCGCGGGAAACGCGGGGACCGGCTTCGTCGAAGTTGAGCCCTTCCTCCTCCATCCGGACGCGGATGGCTTCCAGAACGCCGAACGCCGAGTGCCCTTCATTGAGATGGAGCACGCCGGGAGTGATGCCCATGGCCACGAGGGCGCGATGGCCGCCCACGCCGAGCAGCAGTTCCTGGCGGATGCGGACGCGGCCGTCGCCGCCGTAGAGACGGGAGGTAAGCTCACGATCCTCGGGAGCGTTGCCCTCGACATTCGAATCGAGCAGGAACAGGTTCACCCGGCCTACCTGGAGGCGCCAGACGCGCGCCTTGATCACCCCGGTCCTGGTTTCAATCTGGACCACCACGGGTTGGCCGTCCTTGGCGATCGCCGGGGTCATCGGCAGTTGGGATTCGTCGGTGGGTGTGTACTCTTCATGCTGCCAACCGCTTGCGTCGAGGCGCTGGCGGAAATAACCCTGGCCGTAGAACAACCCGATGCCGACCAACGGCACGTCGAGATCGGAGGCGCTTTTTATGTGATCGCCGGCGAGCAGGCCGAGGCCGCCGGAGTAGATCGGAATGGATTCGTGGAGGCCGAACTCGGCGGAAAAATAAGCGACCGGCCGGGGCCGCAGGATGCCGGCGTGCTTGGCGCCCCAGGTACGGTCCTGCCGGAGATACTCCTGCTGGCGGCGATAGGCGTAATTGATACGGCTGTGGAGAGTGAGTTCGGCGGACCGGCGTTCGATTTCGGCGAGGGGAATCTCGGCGAGCATGGAGACGGGGTTGTGATCGACCTGGCCCCATCGCTGCGGTTCGAGTTCGCGGAAAAGACTAACGGATTCCGGGTCCCAACTCCACCACAAATCGCGGGCAAGCGACCATAGGCGCTCCTGGGTGGGTGCGATGAAGCGCGACAGGGTCCTTGCTTCCGCGATGACGGGAGCCAACTGGGCGGCAGCGTCGGCGAGCGCCTGGATCTCGGCGCCCGAGTACTCGCGCGGTTCGACGGTTTGCACCACGAGTACGCCCTGGAGCACGCCCTGGGAAAACAGAGGAACGCCGAGGAAGGAATGGAAGGCGTCTTCACCCGCTTCGCGGAAGTATTTGAAGCGCGGATGGAGCGCGACTTCGGGCACCGCCACTGGCGCCACCTGCTCGGCGACCAGTCCGGCCAGCCCTTCGTTGAGGGCCAGACGCAGGGATCCGACGCTTTCCTGCCGTAGGCCCTGTGTGGCGGCAAGAACAATCCGGGAGCGGTCCGGTTCCAGCAGATAGGCGGAGCAGACGTCGGTGCGAAAGCGTTGCGCGATGAGGGCGACGATTTTGGCGAGAGATTCGGCGGGGTGGCTGGTTTCCGAGCTCAGGTCGCGAATCTCATCTAACGAAAGGACTTCCACGATATTCGGTTCTGGGGCGGAGCCCATAATCTATGCGTCTCCTTGGGTCTCTGCGAACGACAGAGTTCGGCGGGATCCTCCTAGTTTAAAGGGTTGTGTGAGAGGAAGCAAACGGGAGGGTATCCGGAAGTGGCTGAAATCAAAGGCAGATATTGATCGAATAAAATTACTTGACAAGCAACCACTAAGATTTTATACTTTGATTGTGAGTACATCACGATCAGGAGGCTTAACGAATCATATGCTTGTCAAACACCGTCCCTTCGATGAATTCGGTCTCGCCCGTTCCATGCGAGACTTCGACGACGTCGTTCGCACCTTCTTCGGCGACCCGCAGTCGGCGGCCGCGCCGGTCTCCGGACAGCCGTGGACTCCGCCCGTCGACATTGCCGAAACCGAGCACGAGCTGGTCGTCAAAGCCGACCTCCCCGAGGTGAAACCCGAGGATCTGGAGGTCAAGGTGGAAAACGGCACGCTCACGCTCAAAGGCAAGCGCGAGTTCGAGAAGAAAGAAGACGCCAAAGGTTATCACCGCATCGAACGCAGCTATGGCAGCTTCGTGCGCGCCTTCTCGCTTCCCGATTCGGTGGATCCGGAGAAGATCCAGGCCGGTTATACCAACGGCGTGCTGACCATCACGCTCGCCAAGAAAGAATTGGCCAAACCGCGCACGGTGAAGGTCAGCGTCCAGGCGGCATAACAGCGGCCCAACCGTGAATCAACCGACCCCGGCAGGCCATCCCTCGGTGGGCGAGGGTGGCCCGTCCGGGGCCGTGTGTATGAAAATCGTAGTTGAGAACTTAACTGCGCGAGAGGTGCCAGAGATCGATGAACGCAATCAAGACGGCTTTTCTGCTGGGCGCGATGAGCAGCCTGTTGATTTTCGGCGGACGCGCCATCGCCGGCCAGCAGGGTCTTTATATTGGGCTGGTCCTGGCGCTGGGCATGAATTTTTTCAGCTACTTCTTTTCGGAAAAAATTGCTCTCGCCACAACCGGCGCGCAACCGGTGACGCCCTCCTCTCACCCGCAGATTTATCGCCGGATCGGCCCGATGACCGAAGACCTGACGAATCGCATGGGCATCCCGATGCCGCGCCTTTGGGTGACGCCGGAGCCTTCGCCGAACGCTTTCGCCACGGGACGGAACCCGTCGCACTCGTCGGTGGCGGTGACGGCCGGATTGCTCGAGCTAATGAACGACAGCGAGTTGCAAGGCGTGATCGCGCACGAACTCGGCCACATCAAGAACCGGGACATCCTCATCGCGTCGGTGGCGGCGACGATCGCCTCGGCCATCTCGATGTTGGCGCAGATGGCCTTCTTTTTCGGCGGACGGCGCGACGATGACGAGGGCGGCGGCGTCTGGGCCGGTCCGCTGATGTTCCTGGCGTCGCTGTTCATCGCGCCGGTCATTCAAATGGCGATTTCACGCACGCGCGAGTTCAGCGCCGATGCCACGGCGGCGAAGTACTGCGGGACGCCGCACGGATTGATTTCCGGCTTGCGGCGGCTCGAGTCCGGGGCGCGCCAGATCCCCATGGATGCTTCGCCAGCTCAGGCGCACATGTACATTATCAATCCGTTGAAGGGATTGTTCTCGACGCATCCGCCGACGGCGGACCGCATCGCGCGATTGCAGCAGATGGGCTAACGCCCGATCCGGGAGCGAAGCGAACGCCGCCGGCGCAGTAGTCCAATGGCGGCGAAAGCGGCGCCGGTCAACAGGGCCGTTCCCGGTTCGGGCACTCCGCCGGGGGCGGCGGGCTGTAGGTTGAGGCTGGTCTGGAGAACCGCTTCCCCGGAGCAGCATTCCCCGTAAACGAGTGAAAAGGGTAGGGTGCCGGAGGGGCCGGAGTAGGTCATCGTGGTGAGCGTGGGGTTGTGCGCTCCCGGAATATTGATGACGTCGAGCCCACCGATGGTCAGTGTGAGCCCGTCGTCATGCGTTACTGTGAATTGCTGTCCGTTGGTTACCGTAACCATGCCGGTGAAAAGGATCAAAGTGCCGGTAACTCCATCGCTCACCGGCCGGCTGAGAGCGGCGGCCGATCCGGTGATTCCGAACGCGCCTCCGGATAGCAGGAATGCCTCCACGGTGGCCGGGTCGGTGAAATTGAGCGGCGAATTCACCTGAAAGGTGACATCCGGTGCTGTGGCGGGAATGCTCGAGAAAATTGCATTTGCCGCGACCGCGTCGGGAACCGCCCACAGGGAGCCGGTGATCGGGGCGGCGCTAGCAACAGCCGCGGGGAGAAGCAGACACAGAGTGAAACATTTATTCATCACTTACTCCTCTATCTATTGTTATTTATTGACTGAGGTTGATTTGTTTGGTTTCGCGAACCCCGGGTCAGGGTTCGCGGGGCTTGCTCTCGCCAGAGTAAAGCAGATAACGTCCACTTACAAGAGAAAACCTCGGTCGATTTACACGAGGTAAGGTTGGGAGTAATGGTGGTACCGGCGGGCGGCCTCCCCGCACTCCGGCATGTAGGCGCGCGAGAATAGGAACATCTTGATATCCGTACGAGTGAACCGTAAGGCCGCGGCCCGGGTCGCCTCCGGCCATCCCTGGATCTTCGCGAGCGACGTGACCGGCCGCGGCGGCGCTGCCCCGGGCGACACGGTGGCTGTCATCGATCCGCGCGGGCAATCGCTCGGCCAGGCCCACTACAGCTCCACCTCGCAGATCACGCTGCGCATGCTCGCCGAGCCGTTACCGGAGGCCATCGCGCGCGCGGCCGATTTCCGGGAAGCTCTGGCGGCGCAAACCAGCGCCTATCGGGTGGTTCACGCCGAGGGCGACCGTCTTCCCGGCCTGATTGTGGATCGCTACGGCGATTGCCTCGTGGTGCAAATGCTCAGCCAGGCGATGGACCGCGCGCGCGAGGAAATCGCCGATGTCCTCGAACGGCGATTCGCGCCGCGGGCGATTGTTGCGCGCAACGATGCGGCCGTGCGAAAGCTCGAGAGCCTCCCGATGGAGAAGAGCGTGCTTCGGGGCAGCGTGACTGGTCCGGTGACGGTGACGATGAACGGCCTCGAGTGGTTGGTGGACCTGATCGAGGGTCAGAAGACCGGCGTCTATCTCGATCAGCGGGAGAACTACGTAGCGGCGTCGGCCCATGCGCACGGGCGTGGGCTCGATTGCTTCACCTCCACCGGAGGCTTCGCACTGCACCTGGCTTCGCGATGCCAATCGGTGGAGGCGATCGACAGCTCAGCGGGTGCGCTCGAGACGGCGCGGCGGAACGCGGCGGCCAACCGCATCGGCAACGTCGAGTTCCGGCAGGCGGATGTATTCGAGCAGTTGACGGCGTTTTCGCACGCGCGGCGGCGCTTCGATACGGTGGTGGTGGATCCGCCGGCCTTCGCGAAGTCGAGGTCGGCGGTGGAGGGAGCGCTGCGCGGCTACCGGGATATCAACTTCCGCGCGCTGCAATTGCTCAACCGCGGCGGTGTTCTGGTCACGTGCTCCTGTTCGCATCACGTCTCGGAGGGAGCGTTGCTCGAGTTGATCGCGCAGGCCTCGCTCGAAGCAGGCAAGACACTGCGAGTGCTCGAGCGGCGGACGCAGGCCGGCGATCATCCGATTCTGCTCACCGTTCCCGAGACGCACTACCTGAAGTGTGTCATCCTGCAAGCGATCTGATTCGAAACCGCCATATGCCCCGTTGGGCTCCATTCCTGGCTTGGCTGCTTGTGATCGTGCTGATCACGGGAGCGCCTTGCGTGGACGCGTCCGCGCCGGTGTCGGGCGCGCCCTGTGCGATCGACTGCTTTCCGGTCTCGACCGATCCGGCGCCTGCGTATCGGGCTCCGATGGCTCGGGCCGGCCATGTGTCAGCCGTTTCTTCTCGCGGACCTCCCTCGTTTTTCGGATCCTAAGCGGATTTTCGAGAAAAACGAAGGGAGTGTTCGCAATGACCTATGACGAACTCGAAGCCGCCGCGCGCCTGGCGGTTGGACTCTATGTGTTATTTCTCCTGCTGACACGGGGTGTGGGGAGGCTACTTTCCTGAATGGATACCCGGGACTGGATCCTGATCCCGAATCATGACGCGGTGAGAAACGCCGATCACGCGCTGCTGCGCGCGATGCTGGATGTGCAAGCGGTGGTGGAGCCGGATAAGAGAAACCCGGTTGAGCGCCGCGTGGAGGAAGCCGGCGACCGGGCCGAGGACGAAGAGGGGCAAGGCGGCGGGGTGGACCCGCCGCCCCATGAAAACGGCTAGGCCGAGATGGATAGCGATCCGCGCGTCACCTGGTGAGTGACGGTGGACGAATACCGGTAGGAGGCCAGCGACTGGAGATCGCGGAAGTCGAAACCGCCAACCAGTTTGCGAATGTCGGAAAGCTCGGAGTCATTGAGGTCCCCCTCCACCGAGAAGCTGGCCGTGCGCTGGTTCACCCGCGTGAAGGTGTCCGAATCAGCCGTGGAAGAACGCTCCACCCGCCGGCTCGACGAGAGCGCAATCGAGACGTGGTCGCCCTCTCCGGTCACGATTTCGAAGGAGGTTTCCTTTTTGAAGCTGCGCGAGAAAGCGGGAGGAGGCGCCGGTTCGGGGGCTGGGGCGGGTTCAGCCACAGCGGGCTCGGCAGGAGCTGCTTCGACCGGAGTTGCTTCCACTGGAGTTGCTTCCACCGGGGCTGCTTCCACCGGTGCGGCCTCGGCCGGAGTGGGCTTGGGCTCGGGTGCGGCCACTACGGGAACGGGAGCGGCCTCGACGGGGGCGGGCTTGGGGTTCGGCGCAGCAGGCGCGGCTTCCACAGGCGCCGGCTCCACAGGTGTGGCTTCCACCGGCGCCGGCTCCACGGGTGTGGCAGCGACTTCCACCGGAGCCGGTTCGGGCTCGGGAACCGGTGCAATCGCGCTCGCACGCGTGTAGGATTCTCTCACCGAGTTCTGTACGAAGATCTCGTCGGCTGACCGGCTGACAAAATGATCCTGCTCGAAGGTATGAGTGCCTGCGGGTCCCTCCGATGTTTGCGAAAAACTGGTGCGCGTGGTGGTGGTGACGCCGTCGGCGGGGCGAGGTCCGGCAACCCTGCCGAATCCCCTGGCCAGGTCCGGCACTCGTGCCCGCGCCGCCGGTTGGTTGGTCGAGCCGCGCCGTGCTGCCTGGGCTGCGCCGGCTTCATTTCGGCCGGCCTCTTCGTCATTCCTGGCGGCGATTCGCAGCCGCCTGCCGGCACGAAAGCCAGCCAGGTTACCGCCAAAAACTTCCGGCGAAGCCGGCGGGGAGTAGTGTCCAGATCGTTCAAAGACGTGCATGGATGTCCTTTCCTAACAGTCTTGTCTTCCGTATCGTCCGCCAGGAGGGGAGCGTGAGAAGAAAAGTGTAGGAAAGGTCAGGCGGGCTGGCGCGCCGTCATGGCCGCGGCGGCGTCTCCCACCCGCAGGTCCGCACCCGCCTGGGCGATGCGAACATAGGCGAATGCAACCACCTTGCCGAGCGCCGGGGACCACGCCGCCGACGTGATCTCGCCCACCTCCGTGTCCCGGCTGGTCACTTTGGCGCCGGCCGGCGGCGGCTGCCGCGCCTCGACGGTCAACTGCACCAACTTCTTATTCACGTGGCCGCGCGAGCGGACCCGCTCGACAATCTCCTGCCCGAGATAGCATCCCTTGGCGAAGTGAATGGCGCCGAGCAACTGGGTCTCTTGCGGGATCTGCTGACTCGAGAAATCGATGCCGAATCGCGGATGCGCATTTTCGAGCCGCACCACGCGCAGTTCCGGCTCTCCGGCCTCCACCACGCCGAGCCCGGCAATCCATGCGATGGCGCGGTCTTTCTCCGGCGCCGGCAAGAAGATGCGCAGGCCCTCGCCCCCGCTGGCCGACAATCGAGCCACCACCCACGTGTTCCACTCCACCCATCCGCCGGGAGCCGGCAGATGCTCGATTCCCAACTGCGAGGCGATGCCAGAGACGGCGGGCCCTTCGATGGCGAGCACGGCCGTGTTGGCGGTCTGGTTGTCGAGCGTGGCGTCGTCGGCGATGATGAAGCGGTCCAGGTGTTCGAACACGGCCGATGCGGTCTCGGGTTCGGTGTCGAGCAATAGCGCGTCAGCCAGGCACAGGATATTGACGTCAGCGAGGATGCGTCCCTGGGCGTTCAGGAAAAACGCATAGGCGCCCCCGCCCGGCTCCAACTGCTCGATGTGATTGGTGGTCATCGCATGGAGGAGGCGTGCACGGTCCTCACCGGTGACACGGATAACACCGCGTCCGGACAGGTCCATCCAGGCGGCGGATTCCCTCAGAGCGTGATAGGGGGCTGTTCTCACTGCATTGCCTTTCTAGCCGGCACTGCCCATTTGTCTTATCGGGAGAGCCATCGCAGATGTGCGGAAAGGAGGACGATTACGAATCCCGACGCCACCACGCCGCCCAGGAGGCGCTTGCGCTTGGCGGCCGGCATGGCGGGATTTGCCGCCACCACGGCGACGCCGAGCACATGCAACGCGAGCAGCACCTTCACGCCGAAAATGGCGTGATAGCCGGGCGGGGTGGCGCCCTTGGCCATCAGGTTATAGAGCCCGCTCAAGACGGCGAGAACGGCGGCAGGGAGCACGACTTTGCGCCAACTCGCCCACGCGACGCCCGAGCCACCGGTGGCGGCCACCCACGCGAACAAACTCCCGCCGAGCAGCACGATCACGGTGGAAACATGCACCCAGCGGGACAGGATGCCTACAATATCATCTGGTCCCATGTTCTTTACTCCAGTGTATTCGATCCCTGAAACCCAGCCATGATCCACGAAATCCTGCCGGTGGGAAAGCTCCAATGCAACTGTTCGGTTTTCGGCGACGAAACCACACACGAAGCCATCGTGGTGGATCCGGGCGACGGCGCCGATATCGACGCGCTCGAAGCAGTGCTCGCGCGGCACGGGCTCACCGTGATCGCCATCGTGATCACGCATGCCCACATTGACCACATTGGCGGCGCGGCGACGCTCAAAGCACGCACCGGCGCCCCCGTCTACATGAACGTCGCCGATCAGGAACTGTACGACCATCTGGATATGCAGGCCGCCTGGCTCGCCATGCCCACGCCGTCCAAGACCAGCGTGGACGTGGCGACGCAGGACGCGGCAACGCTGCGGCTTGCCCAAACCGAATTCCAGATTCTGCACACTCCCGGCCACACGCAAGGAAGCCTGTGTTTGTGGATTCCATCGGAGAACATGCTGGTGGCCGGCGATACGCTGTTCCGGGAGTCGATCGGGCGCACCGATCTTCCTGGCGGCGATTCGCGCCAAATATTGCGATCAATCAAAGACAAGCTGTTCCCGCTGCCCGACGATGCGGCGGTGGTGGCCGGTCATGGTCCAGGAACCACCATCGGCTACGAGAAGGAACACAACTGGTTTCTGCGGGAGTTGTAGGCGGCTACCGGCCGAGTCTCGACAAGCCCTGTTTGGCGGCGTCGGCCCATTGCCGAAGCTGGCGGCGCCGGTGGTCGGGCATGGTCTTGACGGCTTCGATGGCTTGCGCAAAGGCGTCGCGTGCCTCGTCGGGGCGCGCAAGCTGTTCGAGAGCGCGGCCGAACAGGACGAGCCCTTCAGGGTCATACTCGCGCCGCTCCACGTATTTGGAGAGCGCGGGCACGGCCGCGGCGGGTTGGTCGAGCGACAGCAGGACGGCGCCGATCTCGCGCCAGACTTCGCTGCTCGCGGTTTTGTCATCGAGCGATGCTGCTTTGCGCAGCCACTCGAGCGCGGCCTCGTGCCGATCCTGGGCCCGAAGGGCGCGGCCGTATTGAAACGCGTAGTCGGCGTCGGCGGGATCGATCTCGGCGGCCTGGCGGAACCGGTCGGCGGCTTTCGCAGGATCGCGGCGTTGGAGGTAGAGCAGGCCGATCTGGTAGTGGGCGTCGGCATCGCGGGGGTTGAGTGTCAGGGCCTCGAGATGCCGCCGGAACGACTGTTGCTGCCCGAGTCCGGCGCCGAGGCGGGACCATTCTCCGCGTAGCGCCGCCCAAAGCAGAAACAAAACGAACGGCGAAGCCAACATGTACTGCAACCCGGTAGCGGCGGCAAACCTGGCGGCGCCGGCCGAGACGGCCGAGGCGGCAATCGCGCTGCCAATGGCGCCGGGCAATCCTCCACCCACCACTGCCACCAGGCTGAAGGCGGCCAACAGCAAGAACCAGGCGTGCGCGGCCAGATCGACGATGGCGTTCGGGCGAATCGAACCGACCATCGCCGCCGGGAGGTGGGTGGCGGTGAACGCGAGCAGAAGGCAGCACAGAAGGCCGGCGTAGTTTTCGCGAACGCTCATCCCGGTGCGAGGCAACCCTTCCCACGTGCTCAGGAAGGCGATCGACAGCGGCGTGAACACGATGGCGAGCAACACCAGCCAGCGGATCGAGTTTGCGGGTGCGATCGCGGCCGCGCGGGAGATGCCGGAAAACGGGTCCGCTTTCCCGAGCAAAGCCAACCGCTCGGTGAGGGCGGCCATGTCCTGTTTCTCTATCGGCGTCAGTTCGCGGCTGGCGGCCACCGCGTCGAGCCTATGAAGGACAGCCCGGATGGCGATGGCTTCGTCGGGCACGCCGCGGGAAGGCGCCTGCAGCAACAGGGCGACCGCGAGCGCCATGGCCGCGGCGATGCCCAGGCGCCCGTGGTCGATGGTGTGGGAAGCCGCCACCCGCGGGCGGATCCAATAGTCGGCGAGCAGCTTGAGTTGCTCGACCATCAGCGGGCGGCGCCCTGGCTCCCCACCTGCGCCGCGACGCGTTCGACGGCCGCCCAGATGCGATCCTCGATGTCGGGGGCGAGATGGCCGGGAAAGCTGCCAAAGTAATAGGCGTCACCGCCTTCGTAGCCGCCCTCTTTCAGTACGCGCAGCGAGGGGATGTAACCGAAGACATCGTTGGAGTAGCCGGCCACCCAGGTGTTATCCCAACCATACTTTCCCTTGATGCGCAACGCGTAGTCCACGACCAACTCACCGGCGAGCGCCATCATCGTGAATGCCTGTCCGAACCGCCAGGCCTGCACCGGATACGGGTGCGTTTCAATGAACTTACCGTTGTTGGCGTACTGCTCGAGCTGTTTGGCGGCGTGACGGCGCTCGGTCTCGTTTCCGGACTTGGCTCGCTGCTCGAACTCCTCTCGCGTGTGGGGTGCGAACCTCACCTCGGCGAACTCGATGGCCGCCCGCAGCGGACCCGTCACCGGCTTCATGTTCTTCGCGAGCACCTCGTCGACGCCATCGGCGAGGGTCGCGCCATAGCGCTGCAGGTGTTCGGGCTTGCGCCGCGGCAGCGGATTGGAATCGGCGCCCGCTCCTTGCACGAACAGCGCGACGGCGCCTGGGTGCCGTTCCTCGAGAAACTGCTGGGCGTAGCCGGCATAGTCGCCATGGATCGTGTAGTCCGCCAGGATCGTGTTGTGGCAGGCGTAGCCGAACAGGATCGCCTTCAATCGTCCGTCGGGGCTCTTCAGGGCAAGCACCGGTACGTCGTGATCCACGGGGCCGGGATATTCGCGATGGCCGACGCGCCGGCGGTTGACGGCGAATCCGGCGTAGCCTTGTTCGAATCCGAGAGTGACTGTCTCACGCGACCCCACAGCCCTGCCAACGACGCCGGAGATCTTGTCGCGCAGAGAATCCGTGTAGCGGGCGACGGCTCCTTTCTGTTTCTCGAGGTAACTTCCCATGCGGTGTTCATAGCTCGAGTTACTGCCGACCAGGGGCGCGCTATGGGTGTGCGAGGCGTTAAACAGGATTCGCTCGCGGGGGATGCCGTGGGCGGTGGCGGCATGGGATGCGATTTCTTCGGCCAAATCGCGCCGGATACCCACCAGATCCAGCGTGACGATGACGGACACCGCGCCTGTCTCATCCTCGAGGGCCAGCGCCTTGGCGAAGATCTCCTGGCGCACCTCGCTGGCTGGCCTGTCGCGCGAGGCGTATCCGGCCAACCAGATCGGTTCGTTCGGGGTGATGTTTTCGGCGGCAACGCCTGCCTTCCATGCCGATGACGCCGGGGCGGCGGCCAGGACGAATAACAGTAGGATCCGATTCATAGCGAGTTGATTATCCTCATACGGCTTGGACGCCGTCGAAATTCGCGCGCATTACGCGGAGCACATTGCCTCCGATGATCTTGGCGATGTCGGTCTCGGAATACCCGCGTTGCACCATGCCCACGGTGAACATGGGCCAGTTGGTCCAGGCCATGCTGTCGCGTTGCTCGGGCGTCCCGCCTCCGAGCGACCCCGGAGGCCAAAGAGCTTCCCATCGAGTGCGCTGCGGACCACGGCGCGGCAGCTTTCGTGATTCCGCCGCGGAATGGCGGGACGTGTAGGCCACGTCGGTTCCGATGGCGACGTGGTCGGCGCCGAACGTCTTCACCAGGTGGTCGATATGGTCGAGCATGGCGCGGATGTCGCGGGTGCGCCCCAGGAATTCAGGAATGCAGCAGACGCCCACCAAGCCACCGGTGTCGCAGATGGCCCGGATGACTTCATCGGGTTTGGCGCGGATATGGGTGTGGAGCGCGGCGCACGCCGAGTGGCTGGCGACCATGGGCTTGGCCGAGGCGCGCGCCGCTTCGAGGCTGGTGCGCCAGCCAGAGTGGGCGACGTCTACGATTACGCCGGTACGGTTCATCTCCGCAATTGCCGCGCGTCCAAAGTCGCTGAGACCGGCATTGGCGGGTTCTCCGCACCCATCGCCGAGCATGTTGCGGCGGTTGTAGGTGAGGTGCATCATGCGGACGCCCAGTTGAAAAAAGATTCGGATGTAGCGCAGTTCGTCCTCCACCGACACCCAGTCCTGCGTGATGGGCACACCGTTGCCGGTCATGGCCACGCAATGGCGGCCGGCCTTCTTTGCCGCGAGGATGTCGCCGGGGACCACCGCCTGGGATACCGATTCCCGCAGCTGATGCGTAACCCAGGTGTATCGCGCAAGGCGCTTGATGAGGCGCATGGGATCGGATCCCTCTTCGCCGGCGTTCTGCACGATGCAGGTGACGCCCGCGGCGCGCCATGCGTCGAGATACTCGGCGCGCTCGGCGACGCTCGAGACATAGCGGGTCATGGCCTGCTCTTCCAGCAGGTCCTGCAACTCGATCGCGGAGGCGCCGGCTTCGATCGCCGCGCGGATGGAATCGCCGTCGATGGCGGCGCGCGGCATGAAGCCGTAGGACTCTACCACCGTGGCCGCGGCGTGGAGTTCCATGCCGTGCCGGAGGTCACGATCGCTTGGCTGCAACAGGCGCAGCGCCGTGGCCCGCGCGTTTTCGATGACGCTGTTGGGCGGGGCGAGTTGCGGAGCGGCCATGTAGGCGCCCGCGGGTGTGGCGAGGAAGGTCCGGCGTCGCATCACGGTTCTATACAGTGTATCGAGGCGCGGAAGAAAAATCGGGTCCGCTCGTGGCGCGATGCCGTATAATCGGCTTACTATGGCCAAAGTTAGACCCATTCCAAAGGGATATCACACCGTTACACCCGCCCTCGCCGTGAAAGGCGGAGCCGGTTTCATCAAATTTTGCAAGAAGGTGTTCGGCGCCACCGAGGTCACGAAGATGACTGGCCCTGGCGGCATCATCCTGCACGCGGAGTTGAAGATCGGCGACTCGTACGTCATGGTGGGCGACGAGATGCCAGGAATGGGAAACGCGTCCGCGGCGACACTCGGCGGCACGCCCGCCACGCTGCACGTGTATGTTCCCGATTGTGATGCCGTTTACAATAAGGCCCTCAAGGCCGGCGCGACCGTGCGCATGCCTCTTGCCGATCAGTTTTGGGGAGATCGCTACGGCGCCGTTGTCGATCCATTCGGCAACGCGTGGGCAATCGCGACGCACATCGAGGACGTGGACTTGCCCGAGATGAAACGCCGCGCCAAGAAGATGATGAAGGAAATGGCGGCGGCGGGCGCCGGCGGGTCTTAGAATAGGCTTTGCATTTCGGTACTTTCTTTCGTCGCGCCTCGTTGGCGAGCGTGGCCGCGTTGAGCGCAGGCATGGCGTGTGCGCAGACGTTCGCGGGAGGCGGAATCGGTGTATCGGTGTTGTCGGAAGCCGCCAAGGCATCCACTACCTCCATCGGCGCAGCCGCCTCGCTCTATCACGCGGGCAAGGGACCCATCGCGCATGGATTCGCCGGCTGGCGATTGCATGAGTACGCTGCCATCCAGGGTCAATACGTCTGGACGCGCAATGCGGTGACATATTCCACGTTGCGCGGGGGGCCTTCAGGGGCCAGTCTGCTCGAGCAACGGACGGACGTGTCCCAGCATCAGGCGGGCGGCGATTTCCTGTTGTACTTCCGCGACAGCAAGAGTTGGATCCAGCCGTTTCTGTCGGTGGGGCTGGGAGTGACCCGATTTTCGGGATCGGCGTCCGCGCCGCGCGTCTCCGCGACAAAGCTGGGGCTGCGTGTGGCCGCCGGTGTGGATGTGATGAGCAAGAGGGGGTGGGGATTCCGCTACGCGTTTCTCGAGACTCTCGGTCCGAATCCGATCGGAGACGCGTTGACGCCCCCTGCCACCAAGGGCCTGATGACGTTCACGAACTTGTTCGGCGTCATTTGGCAGCGCTAGCCTAGCGCGCACGATGAACGTCACAATCCAAGCCCCACCATAGTCCGGCCCGCAAGCGGCCCTGAGCTTAGTCGGCCGCCGCCGGCCTGTACGCCCGTTCCGCCTTTGCCTTACGCCCCACGGCTCCCAGCCGCGCCATGTACGTGTAAATCACCGGCGTCAGATACAGCGTAATGAGCTGCGAAAACATCAGGCCACCCACCACGCACAGGCCCAGCGGCCGCCGCGCGTCTCCGCCCGCTCCGTAACCGAGCGCGATCGGTAGCGCCCCGAACAGCGCGCACATCGTTGTCATCATGATCGGACGAAACCGGATGAGACAGCCCTGGTAGATTGCTTCGTCAGGCGCCATACCCTGATTGCGCTCCGCATCCAGCGCGAAATCAATCTGCATGATCGCGTTCTTCTTGACGATTCCTATGAGCAGAATCAGCCCGACGAAAGAGTAAATATTGAGGTCCAGCTTGAATAAGTACAGAGTAAGTAGCGCGCCGAATCCCGCCGACGGCAAACCCGAGAGGATGGTCAGCGGATGGAAGAAGCTCTCGTACAATATTCCGAGTACGATATACACGACCAGGATCGCCACCACCAGCAGCACCATCAGTGACTGTGTGGATTGTTCGAAAGCCTGCGCCGTCCCCTGAAACGTCGTCGTGATCGTCGCCGGCAACACGCCGAGCGCCGCCTCGCGAACGCGCTCCACCGCTTCGCCCAATGAAACGCCCGGCGCCAGGTTGAACGAGAGCGTAACCGCGGGTAGCTGTCCATAGTGGTTGATCGTCTGTGGACCCGCCTTCGGCTCCAGCCGCGCCAACGTATCCAGCGGAACCAGAGCTCCCGTGCCAGACCGTACATACAGCGCCGAGAGCAGTGACGGGTCCGCCTGGAACTCGCGTTCCACTTCGAGTAGCACCCGGTATTGGTTGTCCGGCGCGTAGATAGTCGAAATCCATCGCGGCCCGTAAGCGCTATAGAGAGCGCTTTCGATCTGCTCCGGCGTCACATGCAGCGAGTCTGCCCGGTCCCGCTCGATCACGATATTCATCTGCGGCGACTTGATTTGCAGGTCGCTCGTCACATCCATCAGGCCCGGAATGCCGCCCATCCGAGCCTCCATCGCTTGTGCGGACTTGTACAGCTCCTCCGTGTCCGTTCCCATCAGCGTGTACTGATACAGACTCTTGGTGAGCGACCCCCCGATGCGCACCGCCGGCGGGTTCTGCAGAAACGCCCGCATGCTGGGCAGGCTGTTCAACTCCGGCCGCAACTGTGCGATCACCTCATCCACGTTCGCGTCGCGCTCACTGCGGTGCTTGAGATGGAAGAACATCCGGCCGTAGTTCGGCCCGGCGTTGGCCACCGCCGAACTGCCGCCTCCGACGCCGGCGAAGAATGACTCGATGTTCGGATTCTTCTGAGCGATGTGGATCAGCTTCTCCTGTTCCCGTAACAGGTCCGTGTGCGAGGTGCCTTGCGCGGCCTCGGTCGTCGTAAAGATTTGGCCGTTGTCCTCCGATGGCAGGAATCCTTTGGGGATCTGCCCGAACAGCCAGATGGTGGCCCCCAATATCGCGACGCTGAAGATCAGGAAGGCAGGCCGGTGGCGCAGCGTGAACTGCAGCGTCCCGTCATACAAGCGGAGCAGCCAGTCGAAAACCGCCTCCGTCTTGCGGAAAAACCAGCCGTGCTGCGTGTGGGCGCGCAGAAACCGCGCCGCGAGCATGGGTGTCAGCGTGACTGAAACAAACCCCGATACCAGAATCGCCGCCACGATCGTCACTGCGAATTCCCGGAACAGCCTGCCGAGAATGCCGCCCATGAACAGCAGTGGGATGAAGACCGCCGCCAGCGACACCGTCATCGAGATGATGGTGAATCCGACTTCGCGCGCGCCGCGGAACGCCGCCTGCATCGGTGGCTCACCCGCTTCGATGTGCCGCACGATGTTCTCGAGCACCACGATCGCGTCGTCCACCACGAATCCGATGGCCAGAATGAGCGCCATCATCGACAGGTTGTCGAGCGAATAGTCGCACAGGTACATCACCGAGAAGGTTCCGATCACCGACAGCGGCAGCGCCAGCGATGGAATGATGGTGGCGGATAGATTCCGTAGGAACAGGAAAATCACCATCACCACCAAACCGAACGTCAGGTACATCGTGAACTGTATGTCGTGGAATGACTCGCGTATCGTCTGCGACCTGTCAAATAAGACCTCGAGAGCCACCGACGGCGGAAACTGCTTGCGAAACTGATCGAGTAGAACCCGCACATTGTCCGCCACCTCCACCGTGTTGGTTCCCGGTTGGCGCAGAATGCTGAGCGTCACCGAGCGGTCGCTCGACGTGCGGGTGTTGTACCATGCCGCGGCCTTGTCGTCTTCCACCGAGTCCGTTACCGTCGCGATCTCGCGCAGCCGGATCGGCGTCCCGTTCCGGTAGGCGACAATCAGCGGGCCGTACGCGTCCGCGTTGGTGAGTTGCCCGGATGCCTGCAGCGTTACCATCCTGTCCGCGCCGTACAACGTGCCCACCGGCAGGTTCACGTTGTGCCGCCGGATCGCCTGTTCCACTTCGTCGATCCCGATCCCCCGCGCCGCCAGCTTCTTCGGATTCACCTGCACCCGCACCGCGTATTTCTGTGACCCCAGTATCTGCACCTGCGCCACGCCCGACACCATGGAAAGACGCTGCGCCATCATCGTATCGGCGTACTCATGCAGCCGGTACAACGGCATCGTGGATGACTTCAGAGCGAGAAAAAAGATCGGTTGATCGGCCGGATTCACCTTGCGGAACGTCGGCGGTGTCGGCATCCCGGCCGGCAGAAACGGCCCCGCTTGCGTGATCGCCGCCTGCACATCCTGCGCGCCGCCGTCGAGCGTCCGGCTCAACGCGAACTGCAACGTTACCGTCGTGGCGCCCAGCGCCGAGATCGACGTCATCGAATCCAGACCTTCTATGGTCGAGAATTGCCGCTCCAGTGGCGTTGCCACAGCCGCCGCCATCGTCTCCGGATTCGCACCCGGCAGCGACGCCGTCACCACCAGCGTCGGGAAGTCCACGTTGGGCAGGTCCGACACGGGGAGAGACCGGTAGGCCACTACGCCGAACAACAGAATCGCCACCATCACCAGCGTCGTCGCCACCGCGCGGCGGATAAAGATTTCGGTCACGCCTCCTGAATCAGGCTTTTGCATCAGTAACCTATGACGCCTTCACTTTCATCCCGGGCGTAAGGCGCAACTGCCCATCGGTCACCACGGTCTCGCCCGCGGCGAGTCCTTCCAAGATCGACGTCAGATCCTCAACGCGCGGGCCGGGCTTCACCACGCGAAGCTCCACGGTCGTGTCCGGCTTCACCACGTACACGTAGTAGCCTTGTTGCCCCGTCTGCACCGCCGCTGCCGGCACCGTCACCGTCGCCGGGCGATCTTCCAGCCGCAGTTTCACGTCCACGAATTGCCCCGGCCACAAGCGGGAATCCGAGTTGGCGAACGTGCCGCGCAGACGAATCGTACCCGTCATGGCATCGATCGCGTTGTCGATGAAATCCAGCTTTCCGGTAACCGGCGGACGGTCGTCGCCTGGCGTCGTGGCGCGGACGCCCAGTCCCCCAGCCACACGCCGGCGCACCTGCGCCAAATGCTCTTCCGGGATGGCGAACGACACGAACACCGGCTGGATCTGGTGGATCACCACCAGCTCCTGGTCATTCGCCTTTACGAGATTGCCCGCCTTCACGATCACCGATCCCGCCCGCCCGTGGATCGGCGACTTTAAATAGCAGTAAGACAAGTTGAGCCGCGCGTTGGCGAGCGCCGCCTCATCGGCCAGGATCGCTGCCCGCACGCTCTCGATCCCAGCGCTCTGCGCGCGCACCGCCGTGCGCCTCGCTCGCGCTTCCACCGCGGCCTGATCCGCCATTTCGCGCGAGAAGATTCCCTGTTCCGCCAGCTTGCCGTACCGTTCCGCCTGTTTTCCATAGTGGGCGTCCTGCGCCTCCGCGCTCGCTAGCGTTGCCTCGTTTTGCTTCAGGAGCGCACGGTCCCGCGCGATATTTGCTTCCAGTTGCCGTATGGCTTCGAGGTAGGGCTTGTCCCAGACATCGAAAAGACGCTCGCCGGCCTTGACCATCTGGCCATCGGCGATATGGACTTTCATCAGGGTTCCGCTCACCAGCGCCTTCACCGCCACCGTCGTCGAGGCCTCTACGTTGCCGACGGCCGCGATTTCCACCGGCACCGTCCGCGTCTCCGAGATCGCCACCCGAACCGGCGCCGGCGGCGGTGCTGTTGCCGCACCCGCGGCCTGCGTCGAGGACCTCTGGCACGAGGCGAGACAAACGCAGACCGCTGCCGCGGCGAAAGCATGGCGATTGTTGAATCGGTGCATTGGTTACATAACCAGGATACTTCCGCCCGGGGTAGTTTTTCCGTTCACGCGATCCGGAAAAGCCTATCCCCTCTGTTGCTGCGCCGGCGTCGCGCGGGCCCCGAGTCCCGGCCTCCGGACTGCTACACTGCGTATGCGAAAGCCGGTCTCGGGTCTCGGAACGGCCCGCGATAGAAGTCAAGGATGCGGCGAAGTTAACGAAAATGACGGAACAAAGCCAATTCGAATGGGTTTTAACTAATTGCAATGAAGATAGTTACCCCACTTTCGGCTTGCGCCGGACAAACCCGATTTTCACCTTTTTACAGGATCGGGAAACCCAATCCCGGCGAGAGGCGTAGACTGAGGAGTGGAGGGATGCGTATGTTGTACCTGATGTTTCTCGCCGCCGCCGGGCTCTACGCCCAGGCGGGCGATGCGCCCGATCCGGTTTCTCCGCCGGGAGGTCAAGTGTTTCAAGTGGATACCGGTACGCGTATTCCTCTCAGCCTCATCAATAGCATCTCCACCAAGCAGGCCGCCGAGGGCGACCGCGTCTACCTCGAGAGCGTCTTTCCCATCCTCGTCGACGGCCGCATCGTCATCCCGCCCGGCAGCTACGTGGCTGGCACCGTCACCAGTGTCAAGCGCGCCGGCCGCCTCAAGGGCCGCGCCGAGTTGTTCGTCCGCTTTGACTCTCTCACCCTCCCCAACGGCGTCACCCGCGATTTTCGCGCTCGCATCGGCTCGCTCGACGGCCAGGCCGGCGAAGAACTCGACCGCACCGAGGGTAAGGTCAAAGGCGAGGGCAACCGCGGTGGCGACGCCCGTACTGTCGGCGAGGCCGCGGCTGGAGGCACTACCATTGGCGCCATCGCTGGTTCCGCCGCCGGACGCTCCGGCATGGGCGCGGGTATCGGCGCCGCCGCCGGCGCCACCGCCGGCTTGGTCGGCGTCCTTCTCCAGCGCGGCCCGGACGCGGTTCTCGCCCGCGGCTCCACGATCGAAATGGTCCTTGATCGTTCGCTTGCCTTCTCGCCGGACGAACTCGACTTTGACAACGCCTCCGCCGGCCGGAGGTCCTTCAATGGGCCCTCGGGTCCTTCCCCTAGGAAGCAGCGTCAGCCTCTTCCCCTACCCGGGCGAGGTATTCCTGGGAACCGGATTCCGTAGGGGCGCGGCCCCCTACGGGCATTTTCCCCATTGCACCCCTAATCCTCCTTACCGGATCCGACGATGAGAAGAGGGAACGGGCTATGGTACTCGGGATTCAATTAATCATCTTTCTAAGCCTCGCGGTCGTGCTGGCGATCACCTTCGTTGCGCTCCTCTGCGATTTCTTGAAAGGCAACAACGAACAGTTGCAGCAGCGCAACATCGAATTGCGCGTGCGTCAGGACGAAAGGGACCGTCTGGGATTGTCTCAGCCCTTGGCGTGGCTCCAAGGCCTTGCTGCGCTGGCTCGCCAGCCGCAAGCCGCCGAGGCCTTCGCGTCCTCGTTCGGAACCGATGCGCCGGCGCAACCGGCCCCTCCGCGCCCGCAACCGGCTCCCGCGGCTCGCGCGGCCGAGCCTCCCGTCCAGGAATCTCCCGCCCCCACCGTAGAGACCGATATCGCCGTCCCGGCCGGCGAATCGGAAGTGCCAGCGTCTATGACCGCGCGCAAGCGGTACGACGACATGAAGGCCACCACCCGCGCCACCAGTTGGGCGAGCAAGGAAGAGCTCGAGCAACTGGCCGGCCGCGCCGCGCGTATCCGCGCCCGCCACGAAGCGTCCCAACAGGAAGCCCCCAAGCCTCCAGCCACACCGGAACCGGTCATCGCGGACCAACCGCCCGTCCAGACTGTACCTGCCGGTGCGCTGCCTTTCCTCGCCACCAGTGCGTCCCGTCTGGCTGAGGTCAAGCCGATTCGCGAAACAGCTCCCCCCGCCGCCGCCCCGGAACCGGAACTCGAATCCGAGGAAATCGCCTTCTCCGAAGAGAGCGAATGGGAGTTCAGCGTCGAGGGCCACGAGGTTCCCGAATCAGCCGCCACCGAACCGCCTTCCTTTGACAGCGTCGACCTTCCGGAACCTTCCGGCCGCGATCTTCCGGAAATGGATGCGGCCGCTGACCTTGCCCCGGCGATGCAGAGCGAGCCAGCCAAGGAACAAACAGCCGAGGACAACCCGGCTTGGCGGTTCACTCCGACCGATCCCCCAGACGCTGCTGGTGTAGCGGTCTCCCAGCCCCAATCGGAACCCGAGCCGCTCATCGCGGACCTGGCGCCAGTGCAGGGAGAAAGCGCCGGACTCGACGGGCAGGAAATCGGGCCAGACCCAATGGTGCAAAGCCCAGTGGTGCAAAGCGAACACGGGCCGAACCAAGAAGCCGGGCAACCGGCTTCGCTCGACGTTGAGGACCCCCACTTCGCTCCGGCCCTGTTCGAGGAAGAATCCCTCGAGGCGGAAGCGTTCGCGACGGAAGCACTCGAGCCGGAATCGATTGTCGAAATCGATGAGCCCGCCGATCTCGAACCCGAACCGGTCTCTCAGTCCATCGGAGAAGAATCGGCTCCGGCCCGCTCCTCTTTGCCCGATCTGGCCACCAGCCAAATTATTGCGCGCGGAACCGTCGACACCGACACGCTCAGCCCGGGTCTCGATTTCCGGAAGCGCCCCGAACCCGCGCGGCCGGAACAGCCGGAACTCGTCTCATTGATTTCCGATCTCGTCGACACCGAAACCCCAGTCTCCGCCGCGCCACCGGATCGGCACAAACTAGCCGGTACGGAGGCTTCTCCGGAATCGCGCCGCGACGCGACGGAGGAAGATGGCTCCTTCCAGGACATCGCCTCGGAAATCCTGTCTGCCTATCCCAGCCCGGCGCCCGCGGAGGCTCCCGCCGCCGGGCAAGCCGGAACGGACCCATCCGCCGCCCCGCCGCCCATCCCTGACTTGGCGGGCGGCGGGGCCCGCGAGATTCCGGATGCCGGCGAGTTCCATTTTGACCTCGACGAGGAGCTCAATCGCGCCGCCGCCGAAGCTGCCGCCAGGGCCGATCAGGATTCCGGCAGCGAGTGGTCATGGTCGCCCTCCGAGCCGGACCCCGCCGCCACCGAACCCTCCTTCTTCGAAGCCGCGAATTTCGATCTCTCGTTCGACCGCGAATCCCGCGAGCCGTCCCGGGCGGCTGAGGGAGAACCCTCGGTCCTTCGCCGCGACGCTGCGCAAGATCAACGCGACGCAGCCAGCAACCAGATGGACGTGGCGGCTCTGTTGGCCTCGGCCGGTTCCGCCTCCTTCGATCGCGGCAACGTCCCGGTGCCACCGGATTTCGGAGCCTCGCAACAATTCGAATCATCGCCGCAAGGCTGGCTCGATGAGGAAACACAACCTGCGGCGAGTTCCCGCGACCCACGCGATCGCCAGGATCTCGAGATGCGCGCGGTCGACATCGGCGAACCCGAACCGCCCGCCGTCCACGTACCCGCCGGTTTGCACCCGGCCGAGGCGCTCGGGCAGTTGATCGAGTCCCAGCACGAGTTCCGTGGCGTGGCCGTCGCGGTGGGCATCAACGACTACGACAACCTCAAGGACAAACTCGCCGCTTCGGCCAGCTCCGACTCCCTGGCCGCCCTCAACCGCATGATCGCTTCCATGCTCGGACCGCAGGACTTCGCCGCGCGCTTCACCGACGACGAATTCATTCTCCTGTACCCCGGCGAAAGCGGTTCCGCGGCACAGCGCCGTCTGTTCCAGGTTTCCGAAAAGCTCTGGGACTTCCAGCTCCGTTCCCTCGGCAGCCTCTCGATCATGTTCAGCTGGGGCGGCCTCGAGGTCAACGGCGAGACCTTCGCCGACAGTGTTACCGCCGCGCGCGAGCGCATGTACCAGACACGGCGCAGCCGCAAGAACTCCCAGCTCGAACTCGGCATCACCCGGCGCAGAGTCGTCAACGGCTAATCGCAGGGTCCCTCCCACGCGTTTTTCGGCCCAGGGGGCGAAAACGCCGAAAAGCGGGGCGAATCGAGCCCCCGGCGAGGCGCTCCGATGCAACTTTTGCGAACGGTTTTCTGCTGTGGTTCGTCTAACACAAGTCACCACGCAGTGAGCCAGCAATGTTGGGGATCACCACTACAGCCAACCGGCCCGTCGACCGGTACCGCACCGCCGGCCTCATCGCCGCTTTCTGGACACTCGAGGCTTTGTACTCGGCGGCCCAAGTTGTGTACCGCACCTCATGGTCCGAGAAGCCATGGGCCTGGTCCGAGGCACTGCGTTCCGAGTTTTGTTACGCCTGGCTCGGCGCCTGCCTCACTCCCGCCATCCTGTGGCTAGCCCGCCGGTACCCGATTGACCGCCGGCAAGGGCTTGGGCGGGTAGCGATCCATCTCGGCGCCGCGACAGTTTTTGCCACCGTCATGAAGCTCCAGTGGGATGTTACCAACGGTAAGATCACCCCGTACTGGATCAGTAAAGGCGTATCGCTCGAACGGCTGATGCAGTCGGTGGTGCAAGCCTACGACCTCGGCTTCGTCCTCTACTGGGGTATCCTCCTCGCCATCCTCGCCGCCGTCTTCTACGGCCGCTATCAACAGTCCCGCCTCGAATCAGCGCAACTGCAAACCGAGCTCGTACAGGCGCAATTGCAGGCGCTTCGGGCGCAGCTCGACCCTCATTTTCTGTTCAACACCCTCCACGGCGTGTCTGAGCTCGTCCACTCGGACCCGGTGGCCGCCGAGCGCATGATCGCCGGCCTGAGCGAATTATTGCGCCGGTCCCTCGACACCGCCGCGTTGCCGGCGGTGCCCCTGCGAGAGGAGTTGGCATTCCTCGAGATCTTCCTCGATATCGAGCGAACCCGGTTTGAAGACCGGTTGGACGTTCGCTTCGACATCGCGCCGGAGACCGAAGACGCGCTGGTTCCCGGCATGATCCTGCAGCCGCTGGTCGAAAACGCCATCCGGCACGGTATCGGCGGAAGGATCGGCGGCGGCGCCGTCACGGTCCGGGCCCGGATGTCGGGCGCGCTCACGGAAGCCACCGCAACCGTGGTCCTCACTGTCCTCGACGATGGCGACGGACTCCCGGCGCGGGCGCCGCGTGAAGGCATCGGGCTCCGATCGGTGCGCGGCCGCCTCGAAAGGCTCCACGGTGCCGAGTCGCGCTTCACGCTGGAAGCCACGCCCCATGGCACCGAAGCCCGGATCGAGATCCCCTATCGGCAGTCTCCACCCGGCGCCTTCCGTCATCCCGAACCCGAAAGAGTGATCGCCCATGTCTCCGATTAAAGCCTTGATTGCCGACGATGAACGGCTGGCTCGCAACCGGATCCGGCGGCTGCTTTCGCTCGACGCCGACATCGAGATCGCCGGAGAGTGCGAAAGCGGCACGCAGACCGTGGAGGCCATGCGCGCCCAACAGCCGCACCTTCTTTTCCTCGATATCCAGATGCCGGGGCTCGATGGCTTCGGAGTGCTCGAGGCCGTGGACCGGGAGAAGTTCCCGGTCGTCGTGTTCGTCACCGCCTACGATGCCTACGCGCTCAAGGCGTTCGAAGTGCACGCTTTCGACTATCTTCTCAAGCCTTTTGACCGGAAGCGCTTTCATGAAGTGCTCAAGCGAGCCAAGCAGCAGGTGACTCTCATCCGGTCCGGGGAGACCAACAGCCGGCTGCTCGAACTGATCGAGAATCTCGATTCCCAGCGGCCCGGCGTGGGGCGCATCGCCATTCGATCGGGCGGGCACGTGGCACTGGTGAAAACCGATTCGATCGACTGGGTGGAAGCCGCCGACAACTACGTGTGTCTCCACTGCGGCGCCGAGACGCATATCGTGCGGGAGACGATGAATTCATTCGAGCAGCGGCTGGATCCACACCGCTTCCTCCGCATCCATCGCTCCACTATCGTCAACCTCGATCAAGTCAAGGAAATGCTTCCCTGGTTTCGCGGCGACTATCAAGTGATTCTGCACACGGGAGCAAAGCTTACCCTTTCCAGAAGCTATAGGGATAAATTGCGGGGCGTGTTGCTGAAAACGTCGTTGTGAAATCTGTAATATAATAGGGACTTCGTTTCCAGCAATGAACCCCGACGGGTCCGTGCCGGGAACCTCCACTCACCCAGGTACGGGACGGCAGCCATACCTGGTTTCACTGGCCGTCCTGCTAGTGTCGTTGGCGGTGACGGCGTCTTTATGGTGGCAAGCGTTTGACCGTTCGCGGCGGATGGAATCCGCGCGTCTGCAGCAGCGGTTCACCCAGATGGCCGCGCTCCTCGAAGACCGGCTGGAGCGGGTCTCCGCTCTGCACGGCGCCATGCGTTCGTTCGTGCGCGATGGGCCTCTGCCGTCCGGCGCGTGGCCCCGGTACGCCGCCGCCATCGAATCCAGAAACATCCCCGGCCTGGACGGATTCGGCGTCATTGACGGCGCGGGAGCCCAGGTCTATTGGTTCTCGTCCGCCGGATCCTCGGGCGGCGGATTCTCGATCGCCCCGCTGCCCCAGGACCGGTGGCTGGTCAGCACCACTCCGGCCGCGGACCGATGGCGGGTCGCCACCGCCGTTCGGATCGAGGCGTTGATGGCGGGTCTCGATCCTGGATCTTCCGGATGCCGCCTACACCTTAACTGCGGGCAGGACACGGGAGGCCACGAGCCGGAAGGGAAGGCCGCGAACGGCCTTCCTTCGGGTCAGTTCGAGCGTTCCTTGCCGGCGCCGGCACAAGGTCAGTTCTGCCGCTTGGCCGCCAGTTTCCCCGGTCCGCCCTCCGCGGAGGGCTCCACGATTCTCGAAGGCGGTCTCGCCCTCAGCCTGACGCTCGCAATGCTGGTGTTTTGGCTGACCAGGGAACGGGATCTGGCCGCTCGCAGGGCGGTGCTCAACCACGCCGCTTTGCGAAAGAGTGAGACCGACGCGAGGAACCTGATCAGCATCGCCAATCGGAGCGACAACGGGTTCCTGATCCTCGACGGCGAAGGCCGCGTGCTGTGGGCCAACGATGTCGTGTGCCGGCGTTCGGGATACACGCGCGCGCAGTTGAGCGGGCGCGACCCGTTCTTCCTCCTGCAGGGCAAAGGCGCCGATATCGCGCACGCCGAAGAGGCGCGCCGAAGCGTGCTGGCCGGTCTACCCGTGCGCTTCGAGGCTAAGGCCTTCGATCAAGCCGGCGAGGGATATTGGCTCGAGGTGGACCTCCAGCCGATCCCCGCCGGGGCAGCCCGGCTTGAATGCGTGCTCGGCATCTCGCGTCCGCTGCGGGCAGACCGCGAAATGCGCGACGCCGCGCTTCGCACCCGCCGGGCCATCGAGAGCGTCAGCGAGGGCATCGCGATCTGGGACCGTCAAGGGCGATACGTCTACCACAATCCGGCCTTTGAGCAGCAGTTCGGCTACACGGTGGATGAGTGCCGTTCCCTAGGCGGACCCGAAGCCCTGTTTGTCGACGCGGCTGCCCTCACCGCACTCGGGCACGGCGCCGCCGGCGCCTGCATCGAGGCGGCGATGCGGCGGCGCCAAGGCGGCGTGCGCGAGATGCGAATCACCATCAGCACCATCCACAACGAAATGGACGCGCCTATCGGACGCGTGAGTGTGTTCACCGATATCAGCGATGCCAAGCGCGTGGAGCGCCAGTTGCGCGATGCCCGAGACTCCGCGCTCGCTGCGTCGGCCGCCAAGTCCGCCTTTCTCGCCAACGTGAGTCATGAGCTTCGAACGCCGCTGAATGGGGTCACGGGAATGGTGAACCTGCTGCTCACCACAGAGTTGGACGCCGAGCAGCGCGAATACGCCCGCCTGGCGCACCTGTCGGGTACCCTGCTGCTGCGCGTGATCAACGATATCCTCGACTTGTCGAAGCTCGAAGCGGGCCGGCTTCAGCTCGAGTGCGTCCCCTTCGACGCCCGGCTGTTGCTCGAGGAGTGCGGGGCCGTGGAGGCGGTGACGGCGAGACACAAAGGCCTCGTTTTCGATGTTCGCGTCGACGCCGGCCTCACCGCGATGCGAAAAGGCGACCCCACGCGCGTGCGGCAGGTAGTCGCGAATCTGCTCTCCAACGCGATCAAGTTCACCGAGCGCGGCTGCGTACGTCTGGATGCCCGCGAGCATGCAGGCCTCCTGCGCATCGAAGTGGCCGACTCCGGAATCGGAATCCCCGCCGGGGCGATCGAGACGATCTTCGAGCCATTCACGCAAGCCGACTCGACCACCACGCGCCGGTTCGGAGGCACCGGTCTTGGACTCGCCATCTGCAAACAATTGGTTGGAATGATGAACGGGACCATCGGCGTATCGAGCCAGCCAGGGATGGGGTCCACCTTCACCGTGGACTTGCCGCTCGAGGCAGTGGAACAGGAAAAAGGATCCCTGCAACTGGTAAGCTGATTGAGCAATGAATGATCGCCAATCGTGGATGTGGACCCGCCGCAAGCTGCTGACCGCGGCCGCCTCGCTCGGCTCCCTTCGCGCCCAGACCGCACCGTCTTTCACCGTCGCCGGGAAACGCCCGATGATCCTCCACAACGAGTTTCCCGAGGATCTGGAAGCACTGCCCGAATATCTCGATACGTGGATCACTCCCTACGATTCGTTCTTCGTGCGGCAGCATCTGCCGCGTCCGAAGGTGGACCCAGGAACGTTCCAGTTGCAGCTGAGCGGGATGGTCAACCGTCCGGTTTCGATGTCGATCGCCGATCTCCGCAAGCTCCCGCAATACACCGTGCCCGCCACGCTCGAGTGCGCCGGCAACGGGCGCGGCAACGTCCGTCCCCGCGTACCCGGGCTCCAGTGGACCAAGGGCGCCATCGGCAACGCGGAATGGCGCGGGCCACGCGTGAAGGATGTTCTCGCCGCCGCTGGAGCCGCCGGGGGAGCCGCTTGGATCAACTGCAACGGCGCCGACAACGGCATGATGAAAACGCCGGACTTCATCCGCTCCATCCCCATGCGCAAAGCCCTCCACGAGGCGAGCCTCATCGCGCTCGACATGAACGGGGCGCCGGCGCCGGAACTGCATGGCGGACCCGCGCGGCTCATCGTGCCCGGTTGGGACGGCGCCAGTTGGGTGAAGTGGGTTTCGAGCATCGAAGTAGCCGCCGAACCGAACAGCGGCTTCTATATGAATCCCGCCTACCGGCAGCCGAAGACGCCCGTCGCGCCCGGCGCCGGCGCCAAGCCCGAGGACCTGATCGTGATCGAGGCGATGGCCGTGAAGGCGTTTTTCGCCCGGCCGGCGCAGGGAGCGAAACTGCCGCGTGGGCCGGTGAAACTCACCGGCGCGGCCTGGGCAGGCGAAAACCGGGTCACGTCGGTGGAGGTGTCCGCCGATGGCGGGTCCACCTGGAAGCCCGCGTCCCTGTCGCGCCAGAACTTCCCGTTCGCGTGGCGCACCTGGACTTACGATTGGACGCCGCCGCGCACGGGCTACTTCACACTGTGCTGCCGCGCTTCCGATTCCGCCGGCCGCATGCAGCCGATCGAAGCTCCGTGGAATCCGTCCGGATACTTGAACAATTCGATCGAGCGGTTGGGCGTGACGGTGGAGGCCTAAGATGACGAGCCTTATATTGAGGTCCGCGATCGCCGGCTTCGTGCTTGCCACGATCGGACTCGCCGCCGACGCGGCTTCGATCGAGAAGGGCCGGGCAGAAGAAAAACGGTCCTGTCTGGCTTGCCACGGGGCACGCCTGATTCACTCGCAGCGCCTTTCCCGCGCCGTGTGGGGACGCGAGTTGGACAAGATGGCCCGATGGGGACCCGCGGCCGCAGACCGCGAGGCCCTGCTCGACTATCTGGTGGCCAATTACGGGGACGATAAGCCGGTGCCGGAACCACCCCGCTCCGGCGACGGCACAAAGCGCTAATCACGGTTGAGCGGGGAGTTTTCACCGATCGTAACGAAAACGTCAGCTTTCTGACGTTGTGTCGAAACCTTGGTGTCATACACTCCTTTCTTTCAACCATGCGCAAAACCATTCTGTTTTTCTCGCTAGCATCGGTCTGCCTGCACGCGCAGGTCAAGGTGAATTTTCTGGGGGCCTATGCCGGCGGCGGCGCCGCGGCCTCTGAGATTTCCGCCTACGACCCTGGATCGCGCCGGACCTTCGTCACCAACGGCGCCACCAAGAAGATCGACATCCTCGATGTGTCCAATCCCACCGCGCCCACCAAGGCCGGTGAGATTACGATTCCGTCGCAGTTCGGCGACGCGCCCAACAGCGTGGCGGTGCGCAACGGCGTAGTCGCCGTGGCAATGGCCGCCTCGCCCACCCAGAACCCCGGCTACGCCGTTTTCTTCGATGCCCAAGGCCGGCTGCTCAGCGGCGTGCAAGTGGGCGCGCTACCGGACATGATCACCTTCACCCCCGACGGCAAGTACGTCCTGGTGGCCAATGAAGGCGAACCGAACGATTCCTACTCGATCGACCCGGAAGGCTCGGTCAGCATCATCGACCTCGCCAACGGCGCCGCAAACCTGACGAACGCCGATGTGGCCACCGCGGACTTCAAGGCTTTCACCAAGAACAACATCGACCCGCGCATCCGCATCTTCGGACCCAACGCCACCGTCGCGCAGGACCTCGAGCCCGAGTACATCGCCGTGTCGCCGGACTCGAAAACCGCCTGGGTTTCGCTTCAGGAAAACAACGCATTCGCCATTATCGACATCGCCGCGAAGAAGGTCACCCGCCTCGTCGCGCTCGGCTTCAAGGACCACAGCGCGGCCGGCAACGGCCTCGACCCGTCTGACCGTGACGGCGGCATCAAGATTGCCCGCTGGCCCGTGCTCGGCATGTACATGCCCGACGCTATCGGCACATTTACCACTCGCGGAGTCACCTATCTGATCAGCGCCAACGAGGGAGATACGCGCGACTACGCCGGGTTCAGCGAAGAAGCTCGCGTATCGTCACTCAAGCTCAGCCCCCGCGTGTTCCCCAATGCGAAGGATCTGCAGGCCAACGGCGCGCTCGGACGCCTCACGGTCAGCAACGCTTCCGGCGACGACGCCGGCGACGGGGTCTACGAGAGCATCATGCTTCCTGGCGCCCGTTCGTTTTCGATCTGGAGCACCGATGGGCAGTTGGTGTTCGATAGCGGTGACCGGTTCGAGCAAGTGACCGCGCGCGCCGTGCCCAAGGCGTTCAACTCCAACGGCGCCGAGGACACCTTTGACACCCGCAGCGACAACAAGGGACCCGAGCCCGAGGGCGTGGTCACGGCGACCATCGGAGACCAGACGTTCGCCTTTATCTCGCTCGAACGCACCGGCGGCTTCTTCGTGTATGAAGTGACCGACCCGCGCCGCGCCGAATTCATCCGCTATGTCGCCCCCCGCGCCGGGGCCGACGGCAAACCGCTCGACGTCTCGCCGGAAGGCATCGCCTACGTGGCCGCGGCGGACAGCCCCAACGGAAAGCCGATGCTGATCCTGTCCCACGAAGTGAGCGGCACCACGTCGTTCTACGAGTTCGCCGTAACTCCCGAAGTAACTTCGCGTGTGGAAGTAACTAACTTCGGAGTGGTGACCGCTTCCGGCGCAGGCCCGTTCGGCCAGGTTCAGCGGACCTACAAAGCCGCGATGAACGTCCGGAACACCACGGCGGACACCATCGCGGGGCCGCTGCAACTCGTCTTCACCGGGCTTCCAGCGGGCGTGACCGTGGCGGGCTCCACCACCAGCATCGAAGCCGGGCAGGTGCTCGCGATTCCCGGCGTTTCGTCGCTCGGCGGCGGCGCTTCGCAGAACTTCACCGTGGAGTTCGACAATCCCGCCGGCGCGGCGATTACGTTCGGTGCGCGGGTCTATAGCGGGAGCTTCTAGACAGAGGGTGCGAGGTCGGTCAGGCGGTGAGTGTCCGCGGGCTTACCGCGATGTCCGGAAAAGCACGCAGTACGCCCCCGTCGAAGGTGATGAGTGGGCAGCGTTCACGAACGGCGAGTTCGACGAAGAGAGTGTCATAGACGGCCACACCGGACTGAACGGAGCGGATGAGGGCGCCTGGGCCGAGAGGAGAGATGCTGGCGGACTCGATGCCCAGGCGCCGCGCGAGCCGAAGGCGAACCTGACCTTCGTCATGGGAGAAAGCGCCAGTCCGGACGGCCATCCAAACGACGCTGGCCAATTCAGCCTCCCAATGGGCCGGCGCGATCGGGTTGGAGATGGCGCGCAAAGCCACGCTGGCTACGCCGGCGAACTGCTCGACTCCCAGCAGATGGTACGCCACTACGTTCGTGTCGACGATGGCTTTCACGACCGGCCGGCGTTGATCCAGGCGTCGACTTCGGCGGCGGTCGGGCGGCGGGCCTGCTTCGGCCACGAGGCTTCGATCCGATCCAGAATGGACTCGCGTTCGGCGGTATGGTCGGCGAGGATGTCCCTCACTTCCTGTTCCATCGAACAGCCATGGCGGCGTGCCAACGCCTTGAGCCGGTTGACGACATCGGCGGGCACGCCTCTTATGGTCAAATTCGGCATGATTGCAGTGCTAGCAACATGCTAGCATGTGCTCGCCCGATGCCAACCGAGCGGTAGCGCTCGCCAATCCCGGCGGCGCGGCGATTCCGTTCGGTGCGCGGGTCTACAGCGGGAGCTTCCAGGGAACGCGCCCTCCGCGCCTAGGACTCGACGCGGGCTTCCGGCACGCCAGGGCGGGACTGAGCCAGCAGAGCGGCGCCCCGCGGCGTCACCCGGATCAGGGAGACGCCGCCCGCGTCCTCTTCCCGCACCAGTCCGCGTTCATTCGCCTCTTCCCAAACCGGCAGCTTCGGGCAGGACGTGCGCCAGGCATCCATGACTTCTTCGTAGGATCTGTCGCGCCGGGCCAGCCACTCGAGCAGGTCCAGGATCAGGGGTTCGACGATGTCGCCGGACATCGGGATCCAGCCCTCTAGGGAAGCAGCCCGCCCCGCTTCATCCAATCGGCGAGCCGCGCTGTCCACTCGTCGCAGGACTTGCCCTTCTTGTTCATCCCGAACCCGTGCCCGCCGTCGACGAACACGTGCCCTTCGGCGGGGACTTTGGCCTTCTTCCAATCCATCACCAGTTGAGCGGCGCCGTTCACCATCATGTCGCGATCGTCGTAGGCGACGGCGGTGAACAATGGCGGGGCGTCCGCCGGCACCGTGTAGCCGGGCGGGGGCGCGGCGTAGATGGGAGCGGCGAAGTCTGGACGCGACGCCGCGTCATATTGCGTGGCTGCCCCGATGGCCACCCATCCGCCGGCCGAAAAGCCGACAATGCCGATCCGCTCCGGATCGAGCTTCCAATCCTTGGCGCGCTCGCGGACCGTCTTCACCGCGAGCAGCCCGTCTTCGACGGCGGCTTTGCGGCCCGCCGCGCGATCGGGCATCGTGACACGATACCGCAGCACGAACGCGGTGACGCCCATCCCGTTCATCCACTTGGCCACGTCGCGCCCCTCGTGCTCGATTGCCAGGATGTTGAAGCCGCCGCCGGGCGCGATCACCACCGCCGTCCCGTTGGGCGACGCCGCCGGGTAGACTTCGAGCACGGGACGCTGCACCTTGCGCACCCAGCGCTCGCTGTCGCTCTTCACGTGCTGGTTGCCGGCCTCCGGTTTGTACCATTCCTCGCCGGCCGGCAGGTCTGGACGGAGTACGATTTCTTGAGCGGCGGGGGCAAGCATGGGGGCGAGCATGGGTATGAGGAGCAGGAACGCGAGTCTCATGACAGCCTATATTCTACAGGTTCGAGTCCAGGATCAACTGGCCGAAAGCACTTCGAATCCCCGCCCGCCGCGTAGAGCGCGGGCAAACGTCACAGTGGACGCCGCTCCGGCGCGCGCATTGGCTCGTCCGATATAGTAATCCGCAAAGTCACCGCGGCCGCCGGTCCAGTCCCCGAATGCTTGCCAGACCGTCTCCTTGTCCACGACTTCGAATTGCGCCGTTCGCAAGATACGTTCGATGACGGTGTTGATGTCGCCCTTGCGGAATCCATAGCAGTCTTCCAATACCCAGATCAGTTCGCAGATCACCACCGGCTGGATCACCAGGCGCACGCCCGACTCAGCCGCTTGCCCGATCACCCGATTCGCCTGGGCAGCCTGCCGCGGGTCATCCTGCGTCAGGTACCGGACGAGGACGTTGGTGTCCAGGCCTTTCACCCCTTCCGTCCACGGGCCTTCGCGCCCGCCCGCCGCCGGACCGCCTCATGCATCGTCTCCACCGGCACCGCCGCCTGGCCCGAACGCGCAAGCGCTCCCTGCAAGCTACGGACATCCACCTTCGCCGGGCGGATCTGCACGTCGCCGCTATCGAGCACCACGAAATCGAGTTGGTCCCCCGGGTGGAGTCCGAGGTGGTCGCGGATCGGCTTTGGGATCACCAGTTGGCCCTTCACCGTCAGTGTTGCGGTATGCATCGTCTTACCAATTTTGTATTTTCTTACTTTATCGTATTACATTCGCCTGGCGTTCGGCGATCCTCTTCGATCGCTGGCCACCGATCCGACGGCGAATCGCCAGAGAGCTGATAACATTGACTAACTATGTCTTCGGAGCGCGACTCGGTCACGTTACTGCACCTGTCCGACACTCAGTTCGGGCGTAACCACCGGTTCGGCAATCTTGGCGTAACTCCTCAGGATGGTGCGTTCGATACCTTGTTCAAGCGGCTGGAAATCGATCTGGCGGGGCTGAAGAAAGAGCACGACGTCGTGCCGGAAGCCGTGGTGGTGACCGGCGATCTGGCGGAGTGGGGCCGGACGAGCGAGGTCCAGGACGTTCTCGAGTTCCTGGCGCGGCTTTCGGATCCGCTGGGCGTTCCACGGTCGCACGTGGCGATCGTTCCGGGGAACCACGACATCAATCGCGCCAACTGCACGGCGTACTTTGCAGAATGCGAGGGCAACGAGACCAAGCCCATGCCGCCCTATTGGCCGAAGTGGAAGCATTACGCGTGGATGTTCGAGGAGTTTTATCGCGGTGTCGACGGCGTGTCGTTCCGGGAAGGCGAGCCGTGGACGCTTTGGGAGATGCCGGAACTTCGGCTGGTGGTGGCCGGACTGAATTCGACGATGGTGGAGAGCCATGTTGACGGCACCCACTACGGATGGGCGGGCGAAGCCCAATTGCGGTGGTTCCATGAGCGCATGGACCGGTATGAACGCGCCGCATGGACGCGGCTGGGGTTGATCCATCACAACGTGCTGCGCAAGGCCGTGGACGACGATGAAAACCTGCACGATGCAGAGAAGCTCGAACAGATACTTGCCCCGTCGCTCGATCTTCTTCTGCACGGGCACACCCACAACGGCAAGATGGGACGGCTGGACAAGCTCCCGGTGCTGTCCACGGGAAGCACGGCGTTGCAGTCCGGCCAGCGGCCGGCGGAGGTGCCGAATCAATATCAGTGCCTGCGGCTGTCGGCGGATGGGATCGAGCGTTGGACGCGTGGGTACGATCCGCAGCGGGGCGACTGGATCGGCGACAATCGGTCTTCGCGGCGCGGCGGCGAGTGGTTCACGAAAGAGAAGGTAGCGTTTCCGGCGTTTGGGAACTCCAGCGCGCCCGCGCCGCCCAAGCCGCTGCACGACCCTCGCCGGTACATCCAGGCGCTACTCGAGGAGACCTCCTACATCGACGTGCAGGGGCTGAAGTTCGGCGACAACCGGGCGTATCAATTCGCCATCGAGGAGTTCTATATCCCGTTGACGACGTCCGCGGGCAGCGCGCAAACTGGCGACAAGCCGGAAGCATCGCGCGAACGCGAGGTCCCGTTAGTGGACGCGCTCCGGTCGCATCGCAAGCTGCTGGTGGTGGGCGACCCGGGTTCCGGCAAGAGCACGTTCCTGAAACGAGTGACGCACCAGATGTGCCGCGAATATGGCGACGCCGCGCCGCTGCCGGTGGCGATGGGCGCGGCGGCGCTGGCCGGCCATATCGCGCTGCATCATGGGAAAGACGGTCCGGCTGAGCGGTGGTCCCCGGACTGGATTCCGCTGTACGCGGCAGCGCATTGCGCGGAGCGCAACCGGGGCCTGGACGCGGAATACTTTCGGGAGAGACTGAAGTCCGGCGGCTGTCACGTGCTGATCGACGGATTGGACGAGACTCCGGACGAAGCGTCGCGCGTGAACATGGCGCACCTGATTCGCGATGCGGCGGCGGCGTTCGACGGGTGCCGGTTCGTGGTGACGTCGCGCCCGGAGGGGAAGGTGGCGATACGCGGCTTCGAGGAAGCTCTGATCGGGGAGGTGCAGCCGGCGGAAATGCTGGCGTACCTCGAGAAACTGGCAAGGCATCTGTACGCCAGCGATCCGGTGAAGGAGACGAGGTTTCGCCAGGATCTGGCGGCGGCCGTGAACGGGCGTCGCGAGATCCGGAAGATGACGCGGAATCCGGTGATGCTGACGGCGCTGGCGGTGCTGCAACACAACGAAGTGAAGCTGCCGGAGAATCGGGTGGATCTGTACGGGTCCATTCTGGAGTGGCTGTCGAAGCAGCGAGCGAGGAAGGACCGTTTGCCGGCCACCGAGTGCCTGTTGCGGCTGCGGGAGTTGGCGCTGGCGATGCAGGATCATGAGGACGGCCGCCAGAAGCAGGCGCCGGTGGCCTGGGCGGGCGAGACTCTGGCTCGGCACTTCGGGAATCGCGAAAGGGCGGAGCGGTTCCTGCGCGCCGAGCAGGCCGATAGCGGGATCGTGGTGAGCCGTGGAACCGACATCGCTTATTGGCACCTGACGTTTCAGGAGTATCTGGCGGCGCTCGAGATTGCGGGATGGGAGGACGGCGATCAGCACGCGCTCATCCTGGGCGGGGAGCCGGCGGCCAGGGCCGCGCTCCTTAACGCCCCAAAAAATTCCCGCCTGATCCAGCCCCCCGCATCGCGTCAAACGGCCGGCGTGATAGTCGCCGCACAACTTGCGAAGACGCCGGCGGAAGCGGACTACATTGGCGCGTGCCAGCCGGGCGTGCGTGGGGAACAGGCGGAATCCGAGGAACGGGAACCCGTCGCAGCAGCGGTAGACACGGCTCTTACCGGGGTGCAGCGTAAGGCGCAACCCGTAAAGGAATTCGCGATCCGATCGTGCATGTCGTTGAGTTGCGGCTTGCTATCGGCGAACAGGAGAAGGTGAGTGGGCCCGGGGAATCTCACCCCGAGCCCCTCGCAGAACCGTACGTGAGCGTCTCCGCTCATACGGCTCCCATCACAGAACCGCGTCTTTCTCCCATATGCCAGTGCGCCCACAACTTCGGATCGCGTCTCGAGATCGTCGCGATCCATTGCGCCGCCCTCCGCATTTGCCGCCTGAGGCTCTTGTACTTCCTTGAGGCCCAGCGCGCCAGCGTTCGGTCCAGTTACTTCATCGCCGGATACAGTGCCGAGCGGTAATACCGCCCGTAGTATTGGATCCACCCTCGAACCACCGGGTGAACATCCGGGACAGATCGTCCAGATCCTTGTCGCTGCGCAGATGCAGCTTCCAGCTCCGGATCTCTGCCCGAATCTTCCGGACCGCTTTATCCGACACGGCCGGACTGAAGTTGACGAAGTACTTCCCCTTCCAGTTCTTCGATCTCCGAGGCCGAAATGTGTACCCCAGAAAATCGAACTTCTCGTGCAGGTATGTCCTTCGCCGGTCATCATCCTTGCAATAGACGATCTTCGTCTTGTCCGGATGTAGCTCCAGCCGGCAATCTCGCATCCGCGCTTCCAGTTCTCCCTGCGACGTGTTGGAGAATAACTCCGGCTGGCAGGCATTAGGTACAATCACGGTTCCATAGGAGGCAAATATGCATCGCCCACACTTCCTGGGGGCCATCTGGCTGCTCTACGCCGGCGCTGCCGCAGCCCAGCCGCCGCTGAACTGCACGGCCCAGGCCGCGGGGACGCCTCAGATCCGCTCGGAAGGCGTTTCCGAACTCGTCGGCGACATCCTGATCATCTGCAGCAGCGGAAGCCCGGCAGGCCCAGTAGAACAACTCCGGTTGCTTGACATCCTAGTGACAACCAGTTCATCGATCGACATCACGGGTCGCATCGGTCCGGATGGCCAACTGACCGAGGCATTGGCGTTCTTCGACGAGCCAATGCCCAGTCTTCAGCATCCCTGCGGGAGCCCATCCGCTCCCTACTCAATTCCGCCGGGCTCGGGTTCACTGCTACCTGGAGTGTGCGGTGCTCACGCGGGGTCGCCCTCCGGCAATGGAATCGGCGCCTATGATCCCAGTATCAATGCTCCTATTCTTACGGTTGGCGCCACAACCTATCAGACCCACCGTGCCAATGCATTTCAGGCTCGCCGTCTCACGAGTAACACGATCGTTTGGAAAAGCGTACCGTTCGACGATCCAGGCATCCTCAGCACCCGCATCATCCGGTTGACTAACTTGCGCGTCAACGCAAGTCAACTCGGTGTGCCGCTGGGGCAGCAGGCCGTTGTCCAGACGATCATTACCGCGATCCCCAGCACGGGTGGCCCTGTCCCTGTTACGAATAACGCCCCGACCGTCGCCATCGCCCAGCCGGGTGTGTCATTCGCGGTGGTTGACAAGCCTACCTGTTTGCAGTCAAACCCGGCCAACGCCGCCTTCGCTGCGTCAGCGGTGAATCCACTGACAGCGCTCGGCAGCCGGTGCGACGGAAGGGCCGCGTTGCTACGCTTCGAGGAATACTTCCCGTCGGCGTTCAAACGGCGCGCTTGGGACCCGAGCCAGGCCATCGATGTTCCAGGCCAGCCCACCTCACAGGATGTTCTCGGGTATCCCTTCTTCACCGAATCCGGCATCTTCAAAGCCGCGACTTCCAGTTTCTGGCCGGCGACCCTGCAAAACGGCCAACCCGCGGCTGGCACGGCGCCCGGCACTCTCGGCTTGGCGGATTCGGCAACGCGGCTAGTGGTGCGATTTCAGAACATCCAGAACGGGGTAGCGGTATGGCTGGGTACGAGCGTGCCCATCTACACATCGGCCAGCCCCGCCGTCCGCACCGGAACCGCGCGCCTCGTCCAGACCGATGCTAACGGCGCGGGCGAGTTCAACGTAATTAGTCCTGGCGCTTCACCGGCCAATTTCCGCACCGTCTCGAGTGTAACTCCGATCCCGCCAGGCTACGATAATGACGGGCTCCATCGCCTGACAGTCTCCGCCGGGGCAGGCTACGCGGTCTACGAACTGGTGCACGCCGATACCACCCAACTGGAACGGGTGGACATCCCGGTGGTGTTTGCCTACGCCTCGAACCCCGGCGCGAACCTGCCCTCGTTCGGCACCGCCACCGTGAGCGGCGCCCTGGGCCCGGCCAGTGCGATCGCGTCTGCCAGCGCCACCGCTCCGCTGCCGCGCTTTGTCGACAGCGGCGCGGCGGCACCTGTGCTGACCATCACCAGTGCGGGCATGCCGTCGCCGCGGCCTCCCTCGCCCACCTCCGGCGCGGGCCTCGCGCAGACGTTCACTTTCCAGTTCGACGATGCCGACGGCGCGGGCGATCTTTCCGTGCTCAACGTCCTGATCAACAACGCCATCGACGGCCGCCAGTCCTGTTACATCGCCTACGTGCCCTCAGGCCCCGGCACCGGGACGATGTTCCTGGTGAATGACGCCGGCGACGCCGGGGGACCGTTCGCGGGCGCGCTCGCGATCCCGAGCACGGCCTCCATCGGCAATTCGCAATGCCAGATTCACGGCACGGGATCGTCCGCGTCCTTCTCAGGCGCGCGGCTCGCGCTCGCTTTGAACGTCACCTTCGCCGGAACCTACGCTGGCCGCCGAATCGTGTATCAAGCCGCGCGAGACCGGGCGGGCAACAACTCGGGATGGGTGGCCAAAGGAGTCTGGACGGTTCCCGGCGCAGCGCCCACTTCTCCGCGTGTCGACGCATCCACGCCGCCGCGCACCGAGGCGTCGACGTTCACGCTGACGACGACTTTCACCGACGACGATGGCTTCGCGGATTTGGGCGTGCTGAACATCCTAGTGAACAATGCCGTCGATGGGCGACAGGCCTGCTACGCCGCGTTCGTGCGGTCTGCCAACACGCTCGTGCTGGTCAACGACGCCGGTGACGCCGGAGGACCGTTCGCGGGGTCGATCGCCATCCCGGGCGGATCGAACGCGTCCAACAGCCAATGCCGGATTGACGCGAGCGGGTCCGTGGTGGGGAGCGCCGGAAAATCCATTTTCCTGACGCTTCGCTTCACTTTCTTCGCGCCGTTCCGCGGCGACCGGATCGTTTACGCGGCGGCCCGGGATACGGTTGAGAACTCCTCCGGTTGGCAGGCCATCGGGACGGTGACGGTTCCCTAGCGCTACTCGCTCGACGGGGGTTCCGCCGGCCGGTCCGGAAGCGACTCGAGGTACGCCAGCAGCCGCTCCAGATCCTGGGGCGGAAACCGGTACGGCGGCATCGTCGTTCCCGGCGAGAGTTTCTTGGGCTCCAGAAAATGTTGCGTGATCCAGGCGCGATCGCGCCGGCGCCGTAGGCCGTTGAGCACAGGCCCGAGTTTCTTACCGACGCCATTGATCTGGTGACAGGCCGCGCATTGAAAACGCTGGTAAATGATGGAGCCTTCCACCTCCGCCGCCGGAGCGGACAACAGCACCGCGGCATTGGCCGGGCGCAACCGAAGCAGGAAGGCAGCCATACCGTTCAGTTGTGAGTCGCTCAACTGTGTGGGGGGCATGGTCGTCCCCGGCATCACTTCACTGGGGTTCTTGAAATGCCTGATCATCCAGCCGGCGTCTCGCCGCGTGGAGACCTTCGAGAGGTCAGGGCCATCGACGGATCCGCCGCCGCCGACCGCGTGGCAGGAGCGGCAGCTCTCTCGCCGGTAGTACCCGAGCCCGGCTAATTCTTCCGACGACAGCGTCTGCCATGCCTGCACCGGTTCATCCGGCCGATCCTGATCGGCGGCCTCCTTCGGCGTGCTGCGCACCGCGGCGATCGTCAGCCCGGCCCACGCCGCCACGGCAAGTCCCGCCAATCCGAAGGCAAAAGCGCGCTGCCGAAGGCGGGTGATCTTCTGCCGGTCCAGAAAGGGCGCCATGGCCAGCAGGGCGATCGCCAACCCGGGCAGAATGTGCGCTCCCACCACTTCGAGCGGACCCTCAAAAAACTTGAGCGTCTGAAACAGGAACAGAAAATACCATTCCGGCCGTGGAATGTAGGTGGTGTCGGTGGGGTCCGCCAGGCGGCCCAGCGGAGCTTCGATGGTTGCGGCGAGGGTGAACAGGACAGCGAAAGCGACGAACATGGCGACGGTGTCTTTGTACACCTGGCCCGGATAGAATTTCTTCTTCGGACCTTCGTCGCCGGGGGAAGGAGCGACGCCGTGCTTGCGAACCAGATAGACGTGTCCGGCGATGATGAGCGTGGTGGTAAGCGGCAGCAGCATCACGTGCAGCGCGTAGAAGCGGGCGAAAGTAATCACGCCGACGCCGTTCTCGCTGCCCATCAGCCGCTGCAGGTACTCGCCGGCTCCAGGCGCCTTGGCGGCGATTTGCGTCGTCACCACGGTGCCCCAGTAAGCCCGGTTATCCCACGGGAGCAGATAGCCCGTGAGCCCGAACGCGAGCGTCAACAGCAGCAGCACGATGCCCACCAGCCAGGTGGCTTCGCGGGGCTTCTTGTAAGCGCCCCACAAAAACACCTGGAGCATATGCAGCGCGACAACCACGATCATCATGCTGGCGCCCCAGTGATGCAATCCGCGGATCAGCTTGCCGCCGGTGACATCGTTCATGAGGTACTGAATCGAGTTGTGCGCCTCGCCGGGCGAGGCCGCGTAGTTCAAAGACAGCATCAATCCGGTAAAGACCTGCGCCATGAAGCAGAACAGCGCGACGCTACCGAGCACCTGATGCCAGCCCGCGGAAGCCGGGATTTCCTCACCGAGGAAATGGCGTACGGCTGATTCGAGCCCGGTGCGGGATTCAATCCAATCGACGATTGGCCGCATCGTCCTAGGCCTCCTTGCCCACCTGGATCACGGGTCCAACCTGGAGCTTGCCGTTTTCGACGCGCGTCTGGTAGCGATCGAGCGGGCGTGGCGCCGGCCCTTCGAGCACGCGGCCATCGGCGGCGAAGGTCGAGGTGTGGCAAGGGCACAGGAAATTCTTGTTGCGTTCGTCCCAGTGGTAGGCACAGCCGAGGTGTGTACAGCCGGGGGCGAACGCCACTACCTGACCTCCATCCAGACGCAATACCCAAGCGCTGGTTTTTTCGCTGATGCGTCTCCAGCCATCCTGGCGTGTACGCCGGAATACGATCTCCTCGGGCTGATCGGTGCGCAGCTGCGCGACGTCGCCGATCTCGACGAATTGAGCGTTGTTCTGCCTCCGGGACGGCAGTATCAGGTAGAGCAGGGCCGGAATGCCAAATCCGGCGGAGATAAGCGATGTGAGTGCATAAATAACGGTGACATGGAACCGCCGTCGAGTCCCTTCCGCAGCCGTTCCCTCTTGTTGCGCCATGAATCTCATTCTAAGAGAGTTGGCCGAGAACAGGTGTTAAACGTCGGGGAGCGAGTTGTAAAAAACGCCGCTACCGGAATCGGAACGAAAACAGATCCGAGTCCTTGAGCGCAAAACGCAAACGGACGGTTCTTCCGGCGAGCGCGGCGACGCCCGATCCGGATTTCCAGGAAGCAGTGCGCTCGATCTGATCGCCGATGATTTCGCGCGAATCCTCGAGCGCATATCCCGGAATGGGCGCGCCGTTTTCGTCCTGGATCTCGACACGAATGCCGCCGGCGGCCGAGGTGGAGTAGTTGAGCTCCAACTCGCTCCCGGAGAAGCGCAGTGGACGGGTAAGCATCTCGCCTCCGGAGAAGCCGGCGTGAAGGGCGGCGAAACCATCCAGGCGGAGGGCGTAGCGGGCGATGTAGGCGGTGGGCTGGCCGTAGTTACGATTGACGTAGAACGACATCTCGGCGGGACCGGTTTGCACCACGTTCAGCGCCGGGTAGTTGGTGCGGGAGGTCCAGTTCTCCATTCCGAGCCCGGGCCGCAGGAAGCTCTCGAGAAACGTACGGTCGTAGCGGGCGCCGCCGCGAGTGGTGAACAGGACGGCGTCGGAGGCGTCTTTGAAATAACCCGGGTCCACTTGGATGGCGCGGGCTTCGTCTTCGGTGAGGACCTGGCGTTTGGGAAGGAATCGCGCGGCGATGCTGACAGAGATGTGCGGGGCGCGGAAGTACGGGCTGGTCTGGTTGGTGTAGAGGTGCTCGGCGGGAGCGGCGGCGTCTCCATGATGGAACGACATTTCGACGGGCTCTTCCCACTCGAGGAAGTCCGGACTGGTGGTGCGGGCCACCCATCGCACGCGTCCCATACCCGGAATCTCCTTGAAGACGCGGAAGTAGGCGACATACCGGCCCTCCGCGGCGGACCAAAAGGCGAGGTTTTGGGAGTCGTACCGCGTCACCTTGGAAGGGGGAAGCACGGGCTCATCGCGCATCTTCTTCCACTGGAGCCCATCGGAGGATATGAAAGCGGCCAATCCACTGCGTGAGATACCGGCGAGCGCCTTCCAACGTTGGGCGGCCGGCACTCCGGGCCGGGTGTCGAGAAAGGGCGTAAAGTTATGCGAGTAAGGGACCGCGCCGCGCAGCACGACATTGCTGGCGGGCTTGGTCCAATGGACGCCGTCGGGCGATTCCGCGTAGCAGGTGATCTCTCCCGCGTCGCCGTCGGCCCCTCCCGATGGGCGGCCTCGGTAGTACATTCTGAATCCGCCTTGGTGCCGGATGACGGTGGCATATCCGCTGAAGGGGCCTTCCCAGGCGCGGTCGAGCTTCAGGGCGACGCCCATTGCGCGAGGCGTCTGGAGACGAAGTTCCGCGCCACGGAGCGCCGAGATCAGATGATGATCGACCATCAGCTCGCGGCGGGCGCCGATGTCGATCGCCTGCGCGTGAACAGCAATGCAGGCGGCGGAGACTGCGAACAGGAGTTTCATCTACTTGGTGAGCGAGCGTTCCTTGGCTGTATCTTCGGCGGCTCCCTGTTCGTCGCCGATGCGGCGGCGGGCCGCGGAACGATTGCGATAGGCATTGGCGTAGGCAGGATTGATCCGGATGGCGGCGGTGAAATCCTCGATGGCGGCGAGAGGGTTTCGCATCATCATCTTCACATAACCGCGAGCGTTGGCGGCGAGTGCATGGTTGGGATTCAGCCGCAGCGACTCGTTCAGATGCTGGAGCGCCTGTGGCCAGTCCTGGCGGGCGATGGCTTCGCGGCCCGCCTTGTGATGGCCCTCCGCATCGAGGGAACTGAGGGGAGCGGTTGGAGCAGGGGCCGGCGCAGGAGGCGGAGGAGCAGGAACGGCAGCCGCGGGCTCCGGGGCTGCCGGTTTCGGAGCCGGTGGAGTCTTCGCGACAGGCGGAGCTTTCTCGACTGCCGGGGTCTTCCCGGCGGGCGTTTCGATTTCCAGAAGGCTTCCGGCGGTGAGGGCGGACTTGGGTTCCTCGATCACCTGCTCCCGGCGCAGGGTGGCGATCTCGGTGGCGGCGATCGAATGCTCGAGGCGATCGATCAACTCGGCCGAGGCTTTGTCGGCGGGATTGAGCCGGACCGCTTCTTTGAGATCCGCCATGGCGGCATCGGTTCTGCCGAGGATGAAGTTTGCATTGCCGCGAGCCGCCCAGGCGAGGGAGAAGTTGGGATCGAGTTCAATGGCCTTGGTGCGGTCCGCGAGGCCGCGATCGTGTTCGCCGACCAGGTGATACGATCCGCCGCGGGCGACATAGGATTCGGCGGCATCGGGACGCAATTTTACGACGCGGTCGCGATCGGCCAGCGCTTCCCGGTATCGCTTGAGGCGGACGTAGGCGGAGGCGCGCGCCAACAGCAGTTTTGGGTCGTCTGGCGTAATATTCAGCGCCGCGGTGTAGTCGGCCGCGGCGGCGTCGAGATTTCCCAAGACGTCATTGGCGCCTCCGCGGAGTGTACGGACGCGGAGATCACCGGCGCCGTTGGCCACCACTTTGTCGAGGTCCGCCAGGGCGAGATCGAAGCGGCCGGATGATCCGTAGAGTTGTGCGCGCTCCACGTAGGCCGGCCAAAAATCCGGCTTGTGAAGGATGGCGGAGGTGCAGTCCTCAATGGCGTCCTGCTGTTGATTGAGTTGCGCCTTGGCCTTGGCGCGTTCGAGATAGGGCTCGGGGGCATCGAGCCGCAGGCGGATCCCCTGATCGTAGTCGGCGATGGCTTCGGCCCAGTGGCTGGCGGCCGCATGAGCCTTGGCGCGCCCGTTGTAGGAGGCCGCCTGACGGAGGCCGAGTTCGATGGCGCGAGTGAAGGCGGCGACGGCGTCGACGGAGCGGCCGGCGGCGATGAGGGCTTCGCCGCGGGTCAACTGCGCACCGGGGTCATTCGGCGCAAGTCGAATGGCTTCATCGAGATCGGCGACCGCGCCGGAGGCATCGGCGATAGCCATCCGGCACTCGGCGCGGTGGAGATAGGGCTCGCGCCAAGCGGGATTGGTCTCGATCAGATTGCCAAAGGCAGCGGCGGCCTTGGCGAAGTCGCCGGCCTGCTTCCACCGCAGGCCTTCTTCCAAGGTTGCCTTCGCCCGCCCATCCTGAGCGAAGGTCCCAGAACTGATCGCGGCGACGAGGACGGTAGTAATAACGCTTCGGCGCATACGTCGATCTTCACCTATTGTACGCGCCGGCGGATGTTTAGGGGTCGGGATTGCGCCGCGTGGAGACGCTGGGGGTCAGGATTCGATTTGACGGTGGGACGGGTCCGGAGGGTCCGCGGAGCGACGCGGCCCGGCGTCGCAAGTGCCCGACATTCAGGTAGGTACGCCCAAACGCGGCAGCACCCATCGCATGACGACGACGTAGCCCGCCAGCAGCAGAATCATGGTTAGCCATTCGGGCATCACCCAGACAGATGCAGGCTGCGGACCAAAGGTGACAGACATTGGCGCCGAGGCGCACAATAAGGTGCCCGGCGCACTATAATAGGTGACCGATGCGCCCCTCCGCTGTGGTATTTCTGGCACCGGTACTCTGCCTTGGCGCGGACTGGTCCGTGGACATCGAGCAAGTCACGCACGGACCCGAGCATCACTTCTTCGGGTATATCGGCCACGCGAAGACCATCCCGTGGAACCAAAGCGGGCGTTATATGCTGACGCTGCGGACGCGATTTCAGGACCATATGCCGGCCGCGAACGACGCCGCGGATGTGGCGGTGATCGATACGCGGGACAACAACCGGGTAGTGGTGCTCGATCGCACGCGCGCGTGGAACTTCCAGCAAGGGACGATGTTCTATTGGAACCCGGAGGCGCCCGAGACGCAGTTTTTCTTCAACGACCGGGATGTTGCGAGCAATCAGGTGTTCGCGGTGCTCTACGACGTGGCGGCGCGGAAGCGGATCCGCGAATTCCGGTACCGGGATACGCCGTTCGGCAATTCCGGCGTGTCCCCGGCGGGCGGATCTTTCCTGGGTCTGAACTACGGCCGCATGGCGCACTCTGCGGCCGGTGACCGGCTATCCAGTGCGCACGGCGGAGCAAGACACCGGCGCCAACGATGATGGCGTGTTCCTGGTGGACACCAAGAACGGACGCAAGCGCCTGCTGGTCTCGTTTGCCCGGTTGGCGGAAGCGATCCGGCCGCACCGCCCCGATGTGATGGGGCGCGAGCTTTTCATCAACCACACACTGTGGAATCGCGACGCTTCGCGCATCTACTTCTACGTGCGCGCGGACTTCGGCTCCCGCACCCGCATCGATGTTCCGGTGAGTATCCATCCCGACGGGAGCGGCCTTACGGTCCACACGCGGCATGTGGGGGGGCACCCGGAGTGGGAGTTTGGATCGAAGCTGTTCGGCATCGACGGCAAGCGGCTGATCCTTTATGACATCGATAGCCAGACGATCGTGGGCCAAGTGGGGACGCCCGAGATCATCCCCGATCCCGGCGGCGATTCGGCGCTTTCGCCGGACGGGAAGTGGTTCGTGAACGGGTATCGGGACAAAGGCAGCAACCACTACGTGATTCTTCGGCGGGAAGACGGGAGTTTCCATCGAACACGGGGATTTCCGCATCCGGGATGGACGAGCGGAGACCTGCGGCTGGATGCGGCTCCGGCGTGGAATCGGGATGGGACGAGGATTGCGTTTCCGGCCATCGCGGCGGACGGGACTCGCCAGACATTCGTGATGACGATCCGGCGATAGGCGGTGGCTCTGTTCCCGAAAATTCGATTTCGGGGGAAGGTCGGCACGGGGATGGGATGAGCGGTGGACGGTGGGTTCGTTTCTGCAAAATTCATTTTGTGAGATGCGCCGGGACTGTGGCGTGGGCCTGGACCGGTGCAGTCTGTACGGATTGCTGTGTTGCCGAGTGCGACGCGAATGTTTGGCTGGCGGCGTTGCATTTGCGGGGTACGGTGACGCATCTCGACTGCGAGGTAGCGCGGGTGCTGGGGGCGCGGGCAAACCCGATCCCGCCAAGTTGTTGGGGCAATTGAAAATAGATTTCGGTTGCGCTGGAACGTTCCTCTGCTGACCGTCCCGTCCGAGTCTACGGAACCAATATGACGTCACCTCCGACGGCAGGAGATTCCAGTTGATAGGCTCAGGGCTAGACTCAAGCGCGCCTCGAGGTTCAAGATCAGCGGGGGTAGCGCAATGTGACCGTGTGCAGAGGATATTCAGGTTGATGTCGCGATTTCGATCTCCTTGATCAACGACAATGCGAGCATCCGGTCGTGATCCAGATCGCCGCGATCTCTTCCTTCCACGAAAGACCGTGCCTCTCTCGCGGCATCCAACATATGAGTGAGACGAATGCGGTCAGCCTCGCTCATACTGAACAAACACTTCGCTTACCACGCGATCTCGAAAGTAGCGGCTCAACTCAGCCGGCGTGCGAAGATCCACCTTTCGTCCCAGCATGGTGGAAAGCTCGTCTTCCATACGCGCCAGATCCAAGTAGGTGATGGCCGCGGTGGGCTCGAAATCCACGAGCACGGCGGAAATGGCTGGTCAAGATCGAACCGAACAAGGAGAGCTTACGAATGTGGTTTTGCTGGCAGAATCTCTCCACCTGTGCGTGGGGGATCTCGAGGCCGTGGAGGGACACACTCATTTCGCCTCATTGTGGCTGTGCTCCTGGGCCAAAGGTGCCATAATCCTCATGGACCTCTCCGTCGGCGACAAGCTCGGCCATACGAGATCACCGGCCTGCTCGGCAAGGGCGGGATGGGCGAGGTGTATCGCGCCACAGACACGCGGCTCCACCGCGACGTCGCGGTTAGAGTCTCCAGCGAACGGTTCAACGACCGGTTCGAGCGCGAGGCGCGGGCAGTAGCGGCGCTGAACCATCCGCACATTTGCGCCATTTACGGCATTCGGCCCCAACTATCTCGTGATGGAGTTAGTGGAAGGCGAGACGCTCTCGGCGCGGATCAAACAAGGGGCAATCCCACTGGACGAGGCGCTGGGAATCGCACGGCAGATCGCCGAGGCGCTCGAGGTTGGCGAGAAACGCGACGTCCACGCGGCGGCGCTTGGCCTTTGCGGCGGCGAGGGCGGCGTCCAGCAGGTTCTGCCAGGCGATAACCTCCGGCCACAGATTGCCGACCCGCTTCATTTCCTCTCCCGCGCGGCCTTGCGCCAGCCACCGGTGTGCAGCCATTCGTCGGGTGCTGGCCGCGAATTCGTAGGCGTCGGCGCCGATCAATTTCAGGTCCTTGGAGAGCCGGACCAGAAAGCGGATACGGTTGACGTTGCGGACGGCATGCGTGAGCGGTTCCGCGTTGCGCGATTCATAGCTGGCGTCGACGAGGTTGGTGAGCAGATCGAGCGAGTGCTGGACGAGGTTCTGGCCTACTGAGAAACGGTGCGATTTTGGGAATTTTTCGACTTTGGGCAGGATCCATACCGTCCAGTCCTGGGCTCGTTGGACCACCAGCGTTGGTTCGGCCATGGCTCTGTATGGTACTCGCAAATTTTCCGGCAAAGGGGGCAAGCCCCTATTTGCAATCCCCGCCGGTTTCTCCGATCCCCAGCAGGCGTGTCTTCAGGGGTAGAGGGTAAAGAAAAAGAATAAAAACTCAACGGAATTCCCCGGCGCATCGGAACCCAGGGATTGAAACTCGGTTCTCCGGTAGATTCTCGTTCGGGACGACGCGCGGACGTACAGGATTGGTGACCCAGGAGCCCCCGCGCAACACACGCCTCTTCCCGCTTTCTGGGGGCCCTTCCGGATCTGTTTGTTTCCCTGAGGAATATGGTCCGTGCCAATCCCATACCCATTCCCAGACGTTCCCCAACGTGTCATACGGCCCCATTGATTCGGCTCTTTCTGCTTCACAGGGTGCGTTGTGTTCCCGATTTTCTCTAGAGTCGCAACGTACTCACCGGATTTCTCCCGCCACAACTTCTCCTGTATCCAGCCGCTCACGTCCACTGTTGTTCCCATACCACGCGATCTCGTCTAGCGCCCCATAGCGAGCCCCGTCGTCCCAGCCCGCGCCGCATACTCCCACTCCGCTTCCGTCGGCAGCCGACCGCCTACCTTCTTGCAATACTGCGCAGCCTCCTCCCAACTCACCCGCTCCACGGGATTCGCCCCTACCTTTGAAATGGCTCGGATTCTGCCCCATCACCCGCTCCGCCTCCTGCGTCACAGGCGTTTCCCCGATCAAAAGCCACGGCTGATCGTCACCTCTTGGCGAGGCTTTTCGTTATCCCACCGCTTCCTTGTCGCCCTCAGGCGCCCATCAGGAACGTTCCCGGCGGAATCCAGATGTACACTGGGCCGTCCAACGGGTTCATCCACTTGTCCCCAGCGAGGCGTACTGTACCTGACTTGCGCACTTCCAACGCGGCGCGCAAAGGTTCACCGTGGTCCGCAGCGTGTTGTTTCCGGGCTGATCGCTTACGGCAAGCCAGGGAGGTCTTGCATTCTGTCCACGCGCCGGGCCCAAACCACCAGACCACCTTCCGCTGGTTAGCCTGTTGGGAAGTAATCGAGGCGAGGCTCTCGCCCAGTTCGAGCAGCACCATCTGTTCGAGATCCCCATAGTTGGGATAGGCGGCCAACAGCGCTGCTATCAGTTGCTTCAACTCCTTGCCATCGCGCATTCCCGCTCGCGTCGCGAGCCGTGGAGCAGCCCCTCCGGCCTCATCGCCTCCCAGGACCGCAGCGGTGTCTTCTGGTGGAGGGGCCGGCGTAGGGGCGGGCGGAGTGTGGACGCGGCGAATCGCGGCCTTCACGTCACGGGCGAGGCTCTCGATGCGCTTCTTGCCTTCGACGGGATAGGACTCGTAGTGACGGTAGTCCTCCCAACTGGTGTATTGGCGCTCGCGCAGAAACGCGCCGAGTTGATCGCTCTCGCCGGTAATTTCGTCGGGGGTGATCCAGATGACGGCGAGAATCAAGTCGCTGCGTCCCATCCGGAGTTCTCTTTCCCGGAATCGTTCCAATTCGCGGACGCATTCGCGACTCTGGAAGAAGCTGGGAGAAAGGATCGCGATGAGGAAGGTGACCGAGTCCAGAGACTGGTCTATGCGCTGTTTCCAATTTTCGCCCCACTTCAGTTCGGCCCGGTCCTGAAAAACCTCGAATACGCTTGCCGATCTGCTGGCGGATTTCCCGTTGGAGGCGTTCGACAAAGCGCGTGACTTCGCCTTCGGCGTCGTCGGCGTGGGCGTAGCTGAGGAAGGCTCCGGCGTCAGATGGCGGCATGAGCAGAAAGTAGCCAAGCGTGTGGCTGGGCAGATCGGGATTCGCGAGATTCAGGTTACGACACAGACATATGTTGAAAATGTTATCGTAACCCCGGTTTGCGCAGCGTTCTCAGGCCGCTACTGTGCCAACCGCTTGCACGGGCTCGCGGCTCGGCTGGGTGAACTACTTCTTCTTCTGGCGCATCAACTCGTCGATATTCACGAGTTCGGTGGGGTAATCTCCGGTGTAACACGCATAGCAGTAATCGAGCTTCTCGGCGTCGCCCACGGCTTCCCGCAACTTCGGTAACGGGAGAAAGCCCAGCGAGTCGGCCTCGACGAAGCGCCGGATCTCATCCACGGTGTTGTTGGCCGCGATCAACTCGCCCTTGGTGGGCGTATCCACGCCATAGAAGCAAGGAGACAATGTCGGCGGGCAGGAGATGCGCATATGGACCTCCCGCGCACCGGCGCTACGCACCATGCGGACGATCTTGCGCGACGTGGTTCCGCGCACGATCGAGTCATCGACGAGCACCACGCTCTTGCCCTGCAGGAGGCTTTTGACCGGATTGAGCTTGAGCTTGACGCCGAAGTCGCGGATGGCTTGCGAGGGTTCGATGAACGTCCGGCCGACGTAGTGATTGCGTATAAGGCCCTGGCGGAAGGGGATGTTCGCCTCGGCGGCGAATCCGATGGCGGCGGCGACGCCGGAGTCCGGCACGGGGACCACGACGTCGGCGGTGGGCGCGGGGCAGGACTGAGCGAGCAAGCGACCCATGTTCTCGCGCGAAACCTGGACGCTGCGGCCGAACACGAGCGAATCGGGTCTGGAAAAATAGACGTGCTCGAAGACGCAGTGGGCCTGATTGCGCGGCATGGCGAACCGTTCGCGCGTGATGCCGGCGGCGTCGATGATGACCATCTCGCCGGGCTCGACGTCACCCAGGTAGACGGCGCCGACGAGGTCAAACGCGCAGGTTTCCGAGGCCACCATGTAGCTGGTGCGTCCGCCGGAGAGCTCGAGCTGGCCGATGGCGAGCGGACGAAACCCGTGGGGGTCACGCGCGACAATCACGCGGTCCTGCGCCAGCAGCACGAGAGAGTAAGCGCCTTCGATGGCGAGCAGGGCTTCGCGCAAGGCTTCCGAAAGGCTACGCTCGCGGCTGCGGGCGACCAAGTGGAGGATGACTTCGGTGTCGCTCGAGGCCTGAAAGATCGAACCTTCCTGTTCGAGCATCCGGCGCAGTTCGAGCGCGTTGGTGATGTTGCCGTTGTGCGCCACGGCGATCTGACCCTTGTTGCAGTTGACCGAGAACGGCTGGGCGTTCAGGATGGCGGTGTCGCCCGCGGTGGAGTAGCGGGTGTGGCCGATGGCCGCGTGGCCGTGGAGGCGTCCCAAAACCTCGGGCGTGAACACGTCGGCGACGTGGCCCATGGACTTGTGGCACTGGGTGGCCACACCGTCGGTGACCGCCAGTCCGCAGCTTTCCTGCCCGCGATGCTGCATCTGGTAAAGCGCCAGATAGGCCAGGTTCGCCGCTTCCGGATGCGCGTAGATCGCCACCACCGCGCATTCCTCATGGAACTTGTCGAACATGGTTCAGCCCCTTTCGCTTTCCGAGTGCAGCCTATCCGGCAGCGCCCGCTCCCAACGCTCGCGCAACGGCTCCAAATCACAATCGATCAGCGTATGGCCGTTGCATCCGATGGTGATGCGGCCGGCTGCCGTTTCGCCGATCGTCACCGCTTCCACGCCATGCCGCGCGGCGATGGCGAGCACCGCGTCCGGATCGGCGGTTGCAATCAGGATCCGCGACGGTCCCTCATGGAACAGAAGATGATCCGCTCGCATGCCGGTCTCGAGCACGATCCGCGCTCCAACGCCCGCCGCCCCGAAGCTCGATTCGGCCAGGGCCACGGCGAGCCCACCGTCGGAGATGTCATGGGCGGATTCGGCGAGATTGGCCCGCGCGACCTCACGCATGGCTTGCTGGACGCGCGTCTCGTAATCCATGTCGAGCGCCGGCGGGAGTCCCCAGGTGGCGCCGAGCACCGTGCGCGCATACTGCGTGCCGCCGAACCGGACCGGTTCGCATTCGCCGACGCCGCCCAGCAGGATCACCGCGCGGCCAGCGGTGCGGAATGCGGAACCCACCGGTTCGCCGGTGGGCAGCATGCCGACGATGCCGATGACGGGCGTCGGATAAATGGGTTCCCCGAGCGTCTCGTTGTAGAGGCTGACATTGCCGCCGGTGATGGGCGTTTCGAAAAACGAACACGCCTCGCTCATTCCCTCGATCGATTCGACGAGTTGGGCCATGATCTCCGGCCGCTCCGGATTGCCGAAATTCAAGTTATTGGTGGCCGCCACGGGCAGCGCGCCGGACGTAGAAAGGTTCCGGCAGCATTCGGCCACAATCAGCCGGGCGGCCTCACGCGCGCCCAACATCGAGTAGCGGCCGTTGCCGTCGAGCGCCATCGCGACCGACGTCCCTGTTTCTTTGATGCGAATGATGGCCGCATCGCTTCCGGGACCTTGCACGGTATTGGTACGGACCATATAGTCGTACTGTTCCCAGATCCAGCGCTTCGAGCAGAGATCTTCCGATTCGAGCAGCGCGAACAGATCGGCGGTGTGATCTGGCTTCGGCTCGTAGGCGGGCGCTTCCATGGGGGCGCGGCGGTAGGGCGCGACATCGTGCGGACGGTCATACAGAGGCGCTTCGTCGGCGAGCGGACGATTGGGAATCTCGGCGACGACCACGCCGTGGTCCTTGACGCGCAGAATGCCATCGCCGGTCACCGTGCCGATCTCGACGGCGTCCAGGCCCCACTTCTTGAAGACGGCGAAGACTTCGTCTTCCCGCCCCTTGTCCGCCACCAGGAGCATACGCTCCTGGGATTCCGAGAGCATGATCTCGTAGGGCGACATGCCGGATTCGCGCTGTGGGACCAGGGCCAGATCGATCTCGATGCCTGTGCCGGCGCGGCTGCCCATTTCGCAGGTGGAGCAGGTGAGGCCGGCGGCGCCCATATCCTGAATGCCGACGATGGCGCCGGTTTTCATGGCCTCGAGGCAAGCTTCCATGAGAAGCTTTTCCATGAACGGATCGCCCACCTGGACGTTGGGCCGCTTCTGTTTGGACTCTTCGGTGAACTCGGCGGAAGCCATGGTGGCGCCGTGGACACCGTCCTTGCCTGTTTTGGCGCCGACGTAGATGACGGGATTGCCGACGCCGGAGGCGCGGCCGTAGAAGATTTCGTCGTGCCGGAAGACGCCGAGCGCGAATACGTTCACGAGCGGATTGCCGCCATAGGACGGGTCAAACACGCATTCTCCGCCCACCGTGGGTACGCCAAAACAATTCCCGTAGTGCGCGATACCGCTGACAACGCCTTCGAGAATGCGCTTGTTGCGTGCGCCGTGGGAGGGGTCGTCGAGGGATCCGAACCGTAGGGCGTCCATCACCGCCACGGGCCGCGCCGCATGGTGAAGATGTATAAGGAGGATGCCTGTCGCGCCGGTAGCCGCGCCCTGAAAGGGCTCGATGAAACTCGGGTGGTTGTGCGATTCGATCTTGGCGAACAAAACCGGCCCATCCGTCGCCGATGTGGTGGTACCGGCGTTCTCGCCGGAAGGCCCCGCCCAGTACGAGCGAACTGCGGTAGGCAAAATATTCAGTGATGAACTCTTATAGGAGCAATGCTCGCTCCACATCACGCTGAAGATGCCGAGCTCGGTGAGATTGGGCTCGGCCGGGGGATGTTCTCGATGCGCTGGTACTCTTCGGCTGTGATGTAGCGATGCGGCCAGCGGTTCCGGTGTGTTGTGGCGCTCATCGGTTGGGAGGAACTGTCGAATTCGTGAAGGCGGACACCATGAACCGGAATACGCCGAGTCCGTCCACGGACCCCATCAACGGATCCGCGGCGCGTTCGGGATGCGGCATCATGCCCATCACGTTGCGATCGCAATTGAGTACGCCGGCGATGTTGATGCAGGAACCGTTGGGGTTTGGGTGTAACGGAACGCGACGCGGTCTTCGGCTTGCAGCTCATCGAGGGGTCCGCTGATCGGCGAAGTAGCAGCCGTCGCCGTGGGCGATGGGCACGCGGATGACCTGTCCTTTTTCGTAGCCGCTGGTGAACGGGGAATTTGCGGTGCTGACCGAGAGGCCGACTTCGCGGCAGATGAACTTGAGATTCCGGTTGCGGACCAGCGCACCGGGCAACAGGCCGGATTCCCACGAGGATCTGAAAGCCGTTGCAGATGCCGATGACGAGGCCACCGGCGGCGGCGAATTTCTTCACGGCGCCTAAAACAGGTGAGAATTTCGCAATGGCCCCGCAGCGCAGGTAATCGCCGTAGGAGAAGCCGCCTGGCAGGATGACGGCGTCCACCGAGCCGACCGACGCGTGGTCATGCCAAAGAAACTCGGCTTGTTGGCCGAGGTTGTTCGTCACTGCGTACCAAGCGTCGTGGTCGCAGTTGCTGCCAGGAAAGACAACGACCCCGAATTTCATCGTGGAGAGCCTTCAGTGTAGCATCATTGACACAATGGGCTTCTGGAAAAATGAAGTAGTGAACCCGTCTCTTGACGAGGACACGGCTCGCAAGATCGGCGAGCAAAAGAGCTGGATTGCCGCCGAACCCGCCAACCCCAGGCCCTACTATCACCTGGCGCAACTGTATCGCCTGCAAGGGCGGCAGGATGAGGCCCTCGGGCTGATCCTCGAAGCCGTCCGGCTCGACCCTGATTTTGGCGCGGCGCACATTGCGCTGTCGGAAATCTACTGTGTGCGCGCCGACTACCCAGCCGCGTGGCGTCACGCGCGGTCGGCGGAGCGGAACGGGCTCCCGGCCGCCGTCGACCTGCTGACCCGGTACGGAATCGCGGAAGGCGGCTGAGGCTTTTGACGAACGCCCGGTTGCAGGCTGGCCGGTTATGTTAACAACTGCCGGATGTGAAGGAAGTGGCGCTGGCAGGCACCGGGAAGGAACTACACATGAGGATGAAGACCGATCATTTTACCTGGATTTGTCCGCAGTGCGGGTCTGAAGTGCCCCCCCACCTGAACGAATGCCCGCAGTGCGCGGAAAGAGCTGCCCAAACGGGTGGAGCCCCTCCGGCCCAGACTGCCGCGCCTCAGCCTCCTGCTCCGCAATATCCGCAGCAGGGCCGCCGGCTCCTGCCTGGCAGGGTTATCCACCGCAGCAGGCATACGCGCCTCCGCCTCCTCCTCCGCAGGGTCCGCCGCCGCAGTACGCGCAGCAGCCCCAATATGCGCCGCCGCCGCATCCGCAGTATGCCCCGCAGCAGCATCCGCAGCAACCCTATGGCCAGCCTCCGCCGCAGCAATATGGACGGCCGCAGTACGCCCCATAGGCCGGACCGCCGGCGTGGCTGGTGACCATCGGCGTCGCGGCGCTGGCGGGCATCCTGGTAGCGGGATTTTACTATTACGTCTCCAACCGCAGTGCTTCGGCTTCGGTGAAGACAACCGACACGACGGAAGAGACCAAGGGGGGCGGCGGCGAGGCGGCCTCCAATCAATCAAGCATCTGGAAGTGGCCGGCGTCAGGATTTTCGAAGAGGGTAAGAAGCCGCGGCTGCGCCTGCTGCTGAGTACGAATCACGCATTGGCGGATCTGGCGGACCTGAAAAGCTCGATCATTGGGTGGTGCTGAAGGATGGCGGCAAGGAAGTGGGCGAAATGCCCTTTGCCCTGGCGCAACTTCGATCGTTCGACGCCCAGGAGATCGAGGGTCCGCTCAAGACCAGCCTACGCGCGTACGAACTCCCCGACTGGCAGTTTGTCCGCGCCGAGCTGCGGCTCAAAGAGTAAGTGGTTTCGCCGGCAGTGGGCGTTAGTGCCCTCCAGACATCTTCTTGTACACCGCCCGGATGGAGACGAGATTGCGTTCCTTGTCGGTGGCGATCGGGTGGGCGCTGAAGTCCATTGCCGCGATCTGCTCCGGGGTTTTGCCAGCTTCGATCCCAGCGGTCACGGCGTCCATCACAGCCTTGAGATAGGCCGCCTGGGCGCGCAACTCGGGCATGGCTCCAAGCGCCCCGTGGCCGGGCACGAGGGTGCGCACATCCCACAGTGACATACGATCCAGGGCCCGCAGCCAGTTGGCATGGTCGGCATCGGCGTCCGCGAAGTTGTTGCCGAAGTTCCAGTTCACGGCGAGATCTCCGGTAAACAGGATCTTTTCCTTGGGAAGGTAGGCCACCGAGTCTCCGCGGCTGTGCCCCGGCCCCACCAGCGACAACTCGATGCGATGCGTGCCGTCGTCAAATGCCATGGACTGTCCGAAGGTGATTGCCGGATGCGCCAACTTGTAGGGTTTGAGACTGAACTCGCCGCTGGCGGTGTTGGCGTCCCAGGCCTTCTGGCCTTTGGTGCGCGATTCCTCGCCACAGGCCTGGGAACACACGATGGCCGCGCCCTGGTCCGTGAAGACGCTGCTGCCGTAGGCATGGTCGCCATGATAGTGGGTGTTGAAGACGTATCGGATGGGCTTATTGGTGGTCTTCTTGATCTCAGCGAGAATCTCGCGCGCGCCCCAGGGGAAATTGGCGTCGATGACGACCACGTAGTCCTGGAACACGACCCAACCGCAGTTGGCCGGCTGGTTGCGGGTACGATCGCCCATGCGGACGTAGACGCCCGGGGCCAATTCGCGAACCGCGCCGCGGGTGTCGGCGGCTGCGTAAATCAGCACGGCGAACAAGGTGGCAAGAATGACTCGTTTCATGGTGGCTCCCCTTTCCAATGACCGAGTGTATCGCAGGTGCGGCGGGCGGGCGCCGGGCAGTCATCCGGGCCGGGCCCGCCGCGTTCCGAGGATCAGAGATCGATCGAGGAAGAGGTTATCGCATCGTTACTGCGAGCGGGGCGAAGTTAGAACATAAATTTGAGCGCCAGCACCATGCGACGAGCGTCCAAAGTGTTGGTGTACTGGCCCATGCGTCCATTGACCTGGTTTCCCTGGGCATCGAACCGCGCGGTTGTGTCCACGGCGTTGAACTGGGCGTGGTTGAACGTGTTGTAGGTCTCCCACCGGAATTGCAGCCGCTTGTTTTCGCGGATCTGGAAGTTCTTGAACAGGGACAGATCCCAGTTGTTGATGCCCGGTCCGCGAATCGGATCCTTTGACGCGTTACCGAGCCCGAAATCCGACGCCACGGGAGGCCGCACGACGGAAGTGTCGAAGTGGCGGAGGCGGGTCCGTTCGCCCTTGGGCAGATTCGGATTGCCGGTGAGAATGACACGGCTGTCGATGCCGGCGCCGGACGCTCCGGTGAGGTCGACCGCCTGCACGAGACTGTATCCGAGCCCGAGCGGCTGCCCGCTGACCATGGTGGCGATACCGGTGATCTCCCATCCGTCCAAGGCCCATCGCGAGAACGCGTTGTTCCACCGCTTGCTTACATTCGGAGCCTGGTAGCTCCAGCTCCCGGCGAAGTTATGCGTCCGGTCAAAACCGGCCTTGCCGTAGTTACGCATGCGGAAGTCGACGTAAGGATTCACCGCGTTGTTGTTGCCGTCAACGAGATCCATCGCCTTGGACCATGTCCAGGTGGCGCCGAATGTCAACCCGCGGCCGAAGCGCTTGTTGATCTGGGTCTGCAGGGAATGATAGTTGGAACTCGACGCGAACTCGGCGTACTGAATGTCGCCGAACCCGCGGATAGGCCGGAGGAAGTTCACCGGCAGCGGGCGGTTCGTGGTGGTGTCGATCGAGGATGGGAGGAAGTTGGTTCCGTAGGGAGTGGCATTGAGCGAACGGCGCTGCAGCAGGTGCCGGCCGACGTTACCCACATAGGCCACATCCACCACGGTGCCGAAGCCGATGTCGCGCTGGACGCCGAGCGACCAGTTGTAGACGGTGGGCGGATCGTAGCTACGCTGGATGGAGTTGCTATTAGTGGGACCCTGATTGAGCGTGGCGCCCTGCAAATCGCGGATTGTGGAATTGAACACGGTGGAGGTGATGACGTTGGGCGGCTGTTCCACGAAGATGATCACTTGATCGTCGTTGAAGCGGTCAAAGAACATGCCGAAGCCCCCGCGCACCGCCATCTTGCCGTTTCCGAATACGTCGTAGGCGAAGCCGAACCGGGGCGCCACCTTCATCGAAGGCGTGTTGAGCACCCGCTCCCGGAACACGTTCATGCCCTGATAGAACTGCCCGCTACCGGGCGCGAATGTCCCGATGAAGACCTCCGGAACGATCTCGCCGGTGGCCGGATTGCGGCCCATGCGCGCCGCGTTGGATGCCGCGCGGTAGGGCTCGATCAACCGCGGCGCCTTTGCCGGGTCGTAGACGCCGAGGTCAAACACCGACAGATCATCGCCGGAGGAAAACGTCGGTTCAATGATATAGAACCGGGCGCCGAAGTCGAGAGTGAACTTGCGGTTCACCTTGAAGTTGTCCTGCGCATAGAACTCGTAGTTCTTGTATCGGGCATGGCCGTGCGGATGAAGGTTGCTCTCGGTGTAGCTATTGAACGATCCGAGAATGGTGTTTGAGAATGCGTAGTTGGAGTCCAGTGGGTTGTTGACGTTGCGTCCGAAGTCAAACGTGCCGTTGAAGGCAGTGGCGCGGGCCGCATTGCGCGAGGTCCGTTCGATGTAGGCGCCGAACTTGAGGTTATGCGATCCGTTCACCCAGGAAAGGTTGTCGGACCAGTTCCAGATGTTATTGGTGCCGAAGAAGGGAAACCGCTGCTCGATGTTGAGCTGCGGGGCGTTCTGAACGCCGCCGAAGGTCGCGTTGGGAACGAGGTTCAGCGGATTGGACTGGGGGAAGAACTGCGGCAGGTTCAGATTGAGCTTGTTGCGGTCATTCCGGTCCAGCCCGGCCTGATTCAGCGGACTCACCAACTGTAGAGCGCGGTTGATGCCGAATGTGAACTCGTTGACCACCGACGGGCTGAAGGTGTGGATGAGGGTGCTGACGAGGCCGGCGCTCTGAATCGAGTACTCGATCGGGAATTGCGGCCAGATGCCCGAGGCGAGGACGAAGTTGAAGTCGCCCTTGAAGGCCTCGTAGTTGCGGATAGCCCTGGAGTAGAAGATTGTCTTGGGGCCGATGTTCCAATCGATGCGGAGGATGTCCTCGTCGCGCGGTTGGTTCACTTGGCTCTGGAAGACGGTGTTGAAGGTGTTGGCCGGGTCAACGGTGTTCGGCTGCGGGAAGATGTTCAGCAACTTCTGGCCTACGGGATCGATGCGGTTTTGGGGGATGACGTTTCCGGGAAACGGAGTCCGGTTATTGAGCGGATCGTTCACGGGGATCAAGCGGCGATTGGTGTCGAGGGTTTGTGAGAAGTTGCCATTGCGTTCGAGCGCCGTCGGGAAGGTCCGCCGCCCCACGGCAGTTGGGTACTTGCGCGGGAGAAACTCCTGCGCCCAGAAGAAGAATAACTTGTCTTTGTTGGAATTGAACTTTCCAGGGATATAAAGTGGTCCGCCGATGTTATAGCCCGGATAGTCGAACCGGTAACGCGGTTTGGGGAGTCCATCGCGATTGCGGAAGTACTCGTTGGCGTTGAACGCCTCGTTCCGTTTGAAGTAGTAGGCGGTGCCGTGAAAGTCCTTGGTGCCGCTCTTGATCACGGCGTTGATGGTTCCGCCAGAGGACCGGCCGTATTCGGCCTGGTAATTGGTGAGGAGCACCTTCACCTCGCCGATGGCATCGACGTTGGGCGCCAGGTACGGTCCGCCCATGGAGCCGGTATCGAGGGAGGATACGCCATCGAGGGTAAGGTTGATTGTGCCGGACCGGTTCCCGTTGATATTGATGCCGCCCAGGTTGTTCCAGCCCGGAGCTTCGCGGTTGCGTGTATCGATCACGCCCGGTAGAAGTTTCAGCAATCCGAGATAGTCGCGCCCTTTGAGGGAAAGCTTTTGGTACTGGACGCTCGAGATCAGGCCCGACCGTTCGGCCGATTGGGTCTGGAGGCGGGCGGCCTCGGCTTCCACTGAAATCGTCTGCGTCACCTCGCCGAGTTCGAGCGCAATTCGCCGCAGAACTACGCGTTCGGTCGCCGTCAGCACGATGTCTTTTTGTTCGTAGGTGCGAAATCCGGCATGAATGACGTTGAGTTGGTAGGTGCCGGGCAGCAACTGCGTGAAGATGACGTCGCCAGCCGGACCTGTTTGAGCCTCCCGCCCCTGGTTAGTACCGGTGTTGAGCAGGACTACCTTGGCTCCGGCGATCACGTTACCGGAGGGGTCAGTGACCGAAGCAGAAATCTGTCCCGTGAGGCCCTGGGCTTGGAGCACGGCCGATCCGGCCAGTGCGGCAGCAACGAGGGTGCAGGCGCGCAAAGATCCATGACGAAAGGAGACCTTCTGAAGCATGTGGAAGAGTATATAGCACGAGTATTCCAAGATCAACCGTCCGCTTGCGCTGCCCGCGTCGTCATCGGGAGCCGCGATTCGGGGCAGGCCTTCACCGGCGGCAGCGGGGGCCGGCAGCGCTGCCAGCGGTCACGCGGGATATACTGAAGTGGACCTCCCCCCAGTTATGAGTGAAGCAGCCCGGCCCGTCTGGCAAACGAAACCTGTCGCTATCGACGACCCGAGCCTCTATGTAAATCGCGAGCTCAGTTTGTTGGCGTTTCAATCGCGCGTACTCGAAGAGGCGATGGATCCGTCCAACCCGCTGCTCGAGCGGGTCAAGTTCCTGTCGATTCTCGGCTCCAATCTCGACGAGTTTTTCATGGTTCGGGTTGCGGGCCTGAAGAATCAGGTCGACGCGGGCGTGTACGATCCGGGCCCGGACGGCAATTCCCCTCTGCAGACGCTGAAAGCGATCCGTCAGCTCTTCCTCGATATCGCCGGCGCGGCCGAACGGTGCCGCCGCGGATTGCTCCGGGAACTGGCCGAGCATGGCGTCCGGATCCTCAACTATAAGGATCTGTCGGCGGCCCAGCGCGAAATGGTGGACCGTTATTTCGCCGCCACGATCTACCCTGCGTTGACTCCCCTGGCGGTGGACCCGAGCCGTCCGTTTCCGCACATTTCGAATCTCAGCCTGAACCTCTCGATCCTGATTCGGGATCCGCGCGGCAAACAGCACTTTGCCCGCCTGAAGGTCCCCGATACGCTTCCGCAACTGGTGCCGCTGATGGCGGTGACGCGCAACGGTGGCCAGCCGCTAGCCTCGGTGTGGATCGAACAGGTGATCCAGGCCAACCTCGCTTCGCTGTTTCCGGGCATGACCATCGTCGAGTCCCACATGTTCCGCGTGACACGGGACGCGGACCTCGACATTCAGGAACTCGAGTCCGGCGATCTGCTCGAGACCGTCGAGGAGAGCGTCCGGCTCCGCCGGTTCGGCGACGTGGTGCGTCTTCAGGTGACCAACGAAATGCCGGCGCCGCTGCTCGACATTCTGAAAGAGCATCTAGGGATTGCCGACGGCGACATTTATCATATGGAAGATCCGCTGGCCCTCAGCCGGCTTCGATATGTGTCGTCGGCTCCACGGCCCGATTTGAAGGAGGCTCCGTTCCTGCCGGCGCCGCTGCACGGCATGGGCAGCGACGACGATTTTTTTTCGGTGATCCGCCGGGGTGACGTGCTGTTGCATCATCCGTTCGATTCCTTTCAGCCGGTGGTCGATTTTCTACGCGCGGCGGCCCGCGACCCTCATGTGGTCGCGATCAAAATGACGCTATACCGGGTAGGAGCGAACTCGCCGGTGGTGGACGCGCTCCTCGAGGCGCAGGCGCACGGAAAGCAGGTGGCGGTGCTGGTGGAGTTGAAGGCCCGGTTCGACGAGGAGTCCAACATCGAGTGGGCGCGCGCTCTGGAAAAGCAGGGCGTCCACGTCGTCTATGGGCTTGTAGGCTTGAAGATTCACGGCAAGGTGGCCCTTGTGGTGCGCCGGGAAGGCGATGTGATGCGGCGCTACCTGCATCTTTCCACCGGGAACTACAACGCCGTCACGGCGCATCTTTACACCGATCTCGGCCTATTCACGTGCGATCCGGATTTCGGGGCCGATGCTTCCGACCTGTTCAACTACCTGACCGGGTACTCGGCGAAGTCCGATTACAGGAAGCTGCTTGTCGCGCCCGTGACGCTCCGCTCCAGCGTGGAATCGATGATCCGCCGCGAAATCGATCATGCCTTGGCCGGCCGCGATGCCAGGCTGATCTTCAAGGTGAATGCGCTCGTCGACGCCCGGATCATCCGGCTGCTTTACGAAGCCTCCCAATCGGGCGTCAACGTGGATTTGCTGGTGCGCGGCATCTGCTGTTTGCGTCCAGGCATACCCGGCATCAGCGAACGCATCCGGGTGCGCAGTATCGTGGGGCGGTTCCTCGAGCACAGCCGCATTTTTTACTTCCGCAATGGCGGGGAGGGAGAAGAAGAGCTGTATCTCGGCTCGGCCGATCTGATGCCCCGGAACATCGATCGCCGTGTGGAGGTTCTGTTTCCGGTGCAGAGCGCGGCTTTGCGGGCCCGGATTCGCGACGAGATTCTCGCCGTGTATCTGGCTGACAACGTCAAGGCGCGACTCATGGCGTGGGACGGCAGCTATGTACGCGCGCAGGGTGTGGAAGGCGAGGAGCCGTTGGCTGCTCAGACCGAACTGCTTCGCCGCAAGCCGGCCGTCGCGTAGCGGGACGCCGGGGTTTCAGGCACGATCATGCTCGAGAACGTCAATCTCAACCGGTCACTTTCCCGGGAGCAATACAAGCGGGAGATGCCCGCCCTGCAGAGACGTCTGTACGACTTGGAAAAGGCTTGCTGGGATCAGGAGGTTGCGTCCATCCTTTTGTTTGAAGGATGGGATGCGGCCGGCAAGGGCGGGGCCATCTCCACCATCACGCAGCGGCTCGATCCGCGCGGCTTCAAGCTCTATTCGATCGAGCCCCCGCGGACGTTCGAACAGAATCGTCCCTGGCTGTACAGGTTCTGGCTGAAGATTCCCAACCGAGGGGAGATGGTAATCCTCGATCATTCCTGGTACCGCCGGGTACTGGGAGACCGGGTCGACAAACGCATCGCCCTTCACGAGTGGCGGGAGGCCTACCAGGACATCAACGAGTATGAGCGGATGCTCGCCGACGATGGTGTGGCGATCGTCAAGTTTTTCTTCCATGTTTCGCGCAAAGAGCAGCGCCGCCGCTTCCGTAAGCTGAGCAAGAACCCACTCCAATCCTGGCGGATCGATCGCGCGGCGTGGCGGCAAAACGAACGGTACGCCGACTATCTCGAAGCCGCCGAGGAGATGCTCGAGGTGACCGAGTCCGACGTGGCGCCGTGGACCATCATTGAAGCGACTTCCCGCTGGCACGCACGCCGGCGTGTCTTCGAGACCGTGATCGACGCATTAGAGCGGCGTTTGGGCGAACATGCCCCGCCGCCAACGGTCTCCGGACAATCCGCCGAGAATGACGATGACGTCCGGAACGCTCTCGATCTCCTCGATCAGTTGGAGGAAGCCGCCGGTGAGCGGGAGGTGGAAAACTGATGCTCGAAACGCTCGACCTCACCCGATCGCTCGAACGTAAAGAGTACGCCACCGAACTGGCCCGCCGTCAGATCCAACTGCGCGAACTCGGCTTGCAGGTGTATCTGAAAAAGCGCCCAGTGGTGATCGTATTCGAGGGATGGGACGCCGCCGGCAAGGGCGGCACTATCAAGCGGATCACGGAGAAGCTGGACCCTCGCGGGTACACCGTTTATCCAATCAGCGCCCCACATGGGGAAGACCGCACGCGTCACTATCTGTACCGCTTCTGGCGCCGGGTCCCCGAGCGGGGGCAGATCGCGATCTTCGACCGATCCTGGTACGGTCGCGTGCTGGTGGAGCGCGTCGAGGGATTCGCCACGGAAGGTGAGTGGAAGCGGGCCTTCAAGGAGATCAATTCGTTCGAGCGGCAATTGGCGGAGTTCGGCGCCATTGTGGTGAAGTTCTGGATGCAGATTTCGCGCGAGGAACAGTTGCGGCGATTCGAGGAACGCCAGCGCGTGGGCTACAAAGCGTGGAAACTGACGGCCGAGGATTGGCGAAATCGCGACAAGTGGCATCTCTATGAAGACGCCGTGGAGGAGATGCTGTTGCGCACTTCCACACGCACCGCCGGCTGGCATCTTGTGGAAGCGAACAACAAATACTGGGCCCGCGTGAAGACTCTTTCGATCCTCGTCGACGCACTGTCGCAGGGATTGGGGCACACGCCGGAAGATCCGCTGCTGAAGAGCAAACGCAAGCGGGGCTGACGGCCCTCAGCGTGCAGCCACAAGAGGTGGAGGTGCGATATGAACAAGCAAGACCGGTCTGAACTCCTACCCGAGTTTGAAGGATCGGAGTTCCTTCCCACAACCGAAACACGAACGGAATCAACATGGATGACCGCGGCGTGCCTGGCCAGCGGTGTCGCCGCGGCGGCGGGCGCAGGGGCCATGCTGATGTATTACTTTGACCCGGACCGGGGCAAAGCGCGCAGGACGGTGGTGCGAGACAAGACCACCAGTACCGTCCGCCATGGCGGGAAAGTGGTGGAGGGTTTCTACGCCGATCTCTCCAACCGCGCTCACGGCCTGAAGGCCGAACTCGACAACCGGCTGCACCCGAAGCCTGTCGACGACAGCAAACTGGTGGCGCGGTTGCGGTCCAAGCTGGGCCGCGTGAGCACACATCCTCACGCCATCGGCGTGGCCTGCACGGACGGCAAGGTCATACTCAACGGCCACGTGCTGGTGGACGAAGTGGACCGCATTCTCTTCTCGGTACGGCTGGTGCCGGGCGTGAAAGCGATCGAGAACCGAATGGCGATGCACGAATCCGCGGTGGGCGTTCCCGAACTCGGTGGTTCCATTCCAAAGCCGGCCGAAGACTTCGTGATGGCGTAGACAGCCGGAGGTGTCCGGACCATTCAAAGGCCGCGCATGTGGAATCCGCCGTCCACGTTCAGCACCTGTCCGGCCGCATAGTCGAGTAGCCCGTCGGCGATAGCGCGGACCGCGCGCGCCACGTCACGGGCTTCGCCCATCCGGCGCTGCGGGAGAAGCCCGCCCGCGATCCGCTCGTCGTACAGGCTCTCGACGCTCGAAATCATATCTGTACGGATGATGCCCGGGCGGATCTCGAACACTGGAATTCCTTCCGGCGCCAGCCGTTGCGCGTAGAGCAGGGCGCTCATGCTCAGCCCCGCCTTCGACACGCAGTACTCGGCGCGATTCACACTCGCCGCGTACGAAGAGATGGAGGTGATGAACACAATCCGTCCGCCGCCTTGTTCGCGCATCCAGCGGGCGGCGAGCTGGGTGAGAAAGTGTGGGCCTTTGAGGTTAGTGCCGATGATTTCGTCGAAGCTCTCCTCGGTGGCGTCCAGGACATCGGCGCGTGTCCGCTGGGTAATGCCCGCGTTGTTCACCAGTAGATCGAGACGGCCCGTTTTCTCCCGGGCAAACTCGATCAGGCGGGCACGGTCCGCGGCCGAGCCGATGTCGCACTGCACGATTTCGCATCCGGTGGCGGCCTGTAGGGATTCGGCTGCGTCGCGGCGTCCCTTATAGGTGGCCACGACGCGATGCGTCGATGCCAGTTCCTCGGCGATTCCCCGGCCGATGCCGCGGCTGGCGCCGGTGACGATGACGACCGGTTTTTCCGGGCTCAACGCCGCGCCTCTTCGATCGCGAACTCGATCGCCTGTGAAATCGCCTCGGGGTCGAACCGTTCGATGAACGGCTGATCCATCACGAACACCGTGGGGGTGCGCTTCACGCCGCGCATCACGCCTTCCTGGTAGCTGGCCTCCACGCAGGCTTTGTACCGGGCGTCACTGAGCGCCGCCGCGGCCCGCATCGGGTCCACCTGGTTTTCGCTGGCGAAATCGGCCAGAAAATCGGCAAATGTTCCTCCGTTGACGTCGTCGATTTGCGCCATTGCTGCTCGCCGGAACCGAAGCCCCATTCCCGGCGTCTGCTCATCGAAAAAACACGCTGCAATCGCGGCGTCGCGGGCCCAGGAGTGTTTGGGGAGGGGGAAATCGCGATGCTCGAACGCGGCTACGAAGCCGTATCGAGGCAACAGGTGCTCATCCAGCATTTCGGCGAACGCGAGACAGTCGGCGCACTGGAGGTCTTCATAAATCAGCACGCGGACGGGGCTGGACGCGTTGCCTTCGACAGGGCGCGCACTAGCAGCGAAATTCGTTGCCATCGTGTCTATTTTTACCACTTGCCGAAGAGCGGCCGCATCTTCCGCCGCTCAGGCGTAGTCGCGGCCGTCGTCGGACCGCTTGCAGGATTCGGCCCATTCGCGGAGCTGGGCCTTCATGGAGCGGGCGATGGCTGGTTGGCTGGCGGCGAGATCGAAGCGCTCGCCTGGATCCACGGCGATGTCGAACAGGAGGTCCTCACCGGCGCCGTCGTCGAGGTAGGAAAGGAGCTTGTAGCGGTTGCCGATGAGGGCATGATCGGGGGAGCCGAGGCGTGACGCTTTGGCGGCGGCGTCGCCGCGCGGTGTGCGGAAACCGATGGGCCGCGGGCGTTCGTGCGCGGTGCCGTCGAGGATGGGGCGGAGGTCCACGCCGTCGATGGGGCGGGGCGCGGGGAGGGGGACACCCAGCGTGGAGAGGATGGTCGGCAGATAGTCAAGCGTGGAGCAGGGAACGCCGGTCCGGCGCGTTGCTTTGACACGATCGGGCCATTCGAGCAATCCAGGCACGCGGACTCCGCCCTCGAACAGGCTCCGCTTGCGCCCGCGCAACGCGCCGGCCGATCCCCGATGAACGCCCTGCCCGGCCACTCGGCCCTCCGGGCCGTTGTCGCTGCAGAACCAGAGCATTGTGTTGGCCGCGGCGCCGATGCGGCGCAACTCCCCGCGCAAACGGCCGATCTGTTCATCCAGAGCGGTGATCGCGCCGTAGTAGTGCTGCTCGTCGTCGCTGAACTCCCGATAGAGGGCGCGATGACCGGGGCCGGCCTTCACCGGGAGGTGCGGGGCGTGGAACCAGATCACGCTGAAGAAGGGCTGGCCCGCCGCGGCCGCTTTTGCGATGAACGGCAAGGCGCGATCCATGATCACGCGTGAATCGTCGCCGTCCAGATTCGCCGTAGCGTACTGTCCGGGGCCGGTCCAGTACTTCGACGGGAAGGCTTGGTTTTGCATCGGATTCCACGTCGGCATCTGGACTTCGGTGGAAAAGCACTGGTCAAATCCGTGCTCCCACGGAGGAGCGTAATGCTGCTTCTCGCGCCCGCCTCGCCGCCCGTCCGCCATGTCGTTGGTCAGGGTGCCGAGATGCCATTTTCCGAAATGGCCCGTCGTGTATCCCTTATCCTTCAGGATCTCAGCGAGTGTGGCTTCTTCCGGACGCATGTGCCCGGCGTTGGCGGTGTAGATGCCATAGCGGTAGGGATGCCTGCCTGTGAGCACGCTGCCCCGGGTGGGCGAGCACACGGGAGCGCCGGCGTAGAACCGATCGAACCGCAGGCCGCGGGACGCCATGTCGTCCAGGTGCGGAGTACGCAGGTGCGGATGTCCGTTGTAGCCGGTGTCGCCCCAACCGAGGTCATCGGCCATGCACAGGACGATATTGGGGCGGGGGGTAGACTGGGCGCGCACGGCCCGGTTTGCCAACGCGGTGAGAGCGAGCGCTTGGCGGCGTGTCATGTTCGTGCCCGCCATCTTAACAACTTCTCCGCAGGAAGTTATCGGCAACCGGCTGTCTATTTGTGCTGGATCTCCCAATCGTAGGCGATGTCCGGGCTGTTATAGGCGATGCGGCCCTCGTCGGACGGGTCATACAGCCGGTCCGTGACATAGACCAGAAGCGCCGGCTCTGTTCCGATCACCTTGTACCCATGCGCCACGCCGGGCGGGATGATGATCTGCCACGGCCGGAGTCCGCCGACATAGAACGTGTTTTTCTCGCCGAAACTGGGCGAATCCGGACGCAAATCCGCCAGCGCCACCTGCAGCATCCCGGTAACGGGCACCCAGCAATCGGTCTGGTTTCTATGGTAGTGGAACGCCTTGATCGTTCCCGGATAGCTGAGGGCCGCCGATACTTGCGTCGATTCGGGTGGAAACTCCGCTACAAGCCCCTGGCCCAGCCGCGCTACTTCGAGGAAATAGCCACGATCATCGGGCCATATCTTGCCCGGATGAATACGCACTCCGGCAATGAGATCCGGCGATTCCGGGGACTGGATCAGCGCTCCCAGGCCCGGCGTGGAACAACGGAAAGAAGGTATCGAAGAGGCCAACTCAACATGATACAATAGCGGCTCCCGATGCCGATACATCACTGGGATGAAATCCCGCTCGAACAGATGAATCCGAACTTCGCGCGCAAAGTGATCCACACCGAACGGATGACTATCGCCCGCGTGATGCTGGCCAAGGGGTCTGTCGTGCCGCGGCACAGTCACGAGAACGAACAGGTTACGGTGCTTGAAGCGGGCCGTCTGCGATTCCAATTCGACGATGGCGAAGCGGAGATCGCGGCCGGCGAGGTGATGCAGATTCCGCCCAACGCGCCGCATCTGGTGGAGGCGCTCGAAGACAGCGTCGCCTATGACTTATTCGCTCCTGTGCGGGCCGATTGGATCCGGGGCGACGACGGGTATCTTCGGAAGTAAGCGCGGGCGGCAGTCAGTAACATCGGGCGCGGCGCGGTGCGCTTCCGGCTCCCGATGCGCGTCGGTGTCTCAGGGGGTTAGTCTTGCGGGTGGCGTGCGATGGCGCCCAGCAGATGCATGGCGACTTCTTTGCCGCGCTCGCCGATTTCGCCCATGGGGCCGACGCAACTGGGGCAACCGGACTCGCAGGGGCAGCGGGCGATCAATTCCTCGCCCATGGCGACCAGGCGGCGGCGCACGGCAAAGAGGGGCTCGCTCAATCCGATGCCGCCGGGGTAGGAGTCGTAAAGGAACAGGTCCGGCTCCCAAACCTGGAGGCTGGTGGCGATGTCTTCGGTGAGGGCGACACCGAGATCGCGGGGGTCGCACATGAGCAGCAACGCGGCGACGGCCCGGAGGGCATTGCCGATGCCGATCAGGCCGGCTTGCTTTTCGGCGGGTCCGTAGGCGGGAAAGCGGTCCAGAAACGAGGCGGGGAAATGCAGCCAGAAGGCGGTGGTGTGCATTTCCTGTTCGGGCAGCGAGAGGTTGCCGGCGCCGACGTTTTCGTTGGTGTAGAACTTCACTTTCTTGAATCCGACGATTTGGCGATTGACGCGGACTTCCCCGTGGCGGGCGAAGGCTGGATCCATGGGCTCGCTAGCGAACTGATCGAGCTCCTTGACCTGCGTGTAGTCGATGGCGTCGGTAAAGTAGTCGCATTCGACGCGGCGGACATAGGCCTTGCGATTTTCGAAATCGAGGCGCTCCACTTGATACTGGCGGGCTTCGTGGAGATAGATCGCCTTTTCGTGGAGTTCGGAAGGCGCGGCGGTGTAGGCGACTTCGGCGATGACCTTGGGCTCGCCGGTCTCGTCGATGACGACGAAGTTATCGCTCGACACGCTGCGGAGGCTGATGGCGTCGGCGGGATAGGTGTCGGAAGTCCAGTGCCAGGCGTCGCCGGAGCGATGGAGCAAGTGTAGTTCCTCGAGCACGGGGGCGAGACTGGCGACGGGGTAACGGCCGAAGGATTCGCCGTCGCGCAGGGGCAGTTCGAACGCGGCGCACTTGAGGTGGCTCAAGAGTATCTCGGCGTTATCGGGATTGATTTGCGCCTGTTCGGGAGGGCGTTCGAAGAAGTAATCGGGATGCTCGACGATGAATTGATCGAGTGGTGCGCTGGAGGCGACCATGACGGCGAGCGAAGTGGTCTGACGGCGTCCGGCGCGTCCGGCACGCTGCCAGGTGGAGGCGACGGTGCCGGGATAGCCGGCCATGACGACGGCGTCGAGCGAACCGATGTCGATGCCGAGCTCCAATGCGTTGGTGGCGACGATGGCGCGGATATCACCATCGCGCATCTTGCGTTCAATCTCGCGGCGCTCCCGCGGGAGGTAGCCGCCCCGATATCCGCGAACGCCTTCGGGACCCATCGGCATCTTCTGGGCGGCGTCTTTGAGATAGGTGAGCAGGATTTCGGTGGCGAGCCGGTTGTTGGCGAACACGAGCGTCTGCTGGCCGCGCTCCATCAGTTCCACGGCGATGCGGCGGGTCTCGTGCAAATAGCTGCGGCGGATGCCCAACTGGCGGTTGACGACGGGCGGATTATGAAAGACGAAATATTTCTCTCCGGAAGGGGCGCCGTTGTTGTCGACGAGGGAGAACTTTTCGCCGGTGAGCGCTTCGGCGAGTTCCCTGGGATTGGCAATTGTGGCCGAACTGCAGATGAATTGGGGGTTGGATCCGTAGAACTCGCAGATGCGCCGCAGACGGCGCAGGATGTTGGCGAAGTGGCTGCCGTAGACGCCGCGGTAGTAGTGCAACTCGTCGATGACGATATAGCGGAGCTTTTCGAAGGCCTTGGCCCATTTGGTGTGATGGGGCAAGATGCCACTGTGGAGCATGTCGGGATTGGTGAGGACGACGTTGGCGCGTTCGCGGATGGCCTTGCGCGCGTCCTGTGGGGTGTCGCCGTCGTAGGTGAAGGCGCGAATGGCTGAGCCCATCTGCTCCACCGAGGCGTTGAATTCGGCGAGTTGATCTTCGGCGAGGGCCTTGGTGGGGAAGACGTAGAAGGCGCGGCCCTGAGGGTCGGCGAGGAGGCGATTCCAGACGGGCAGGTTGTAGCAGAGCGTCTTGCCGCTGGCGGTGGGAGTGACGACGACGACATTGGCGCCGCCATTTACCAGCGAGAGGGATTCGGCCTGATGGGAATAGAGGCTGGCAATGCCGCGTCGCGCGAGGGCGCCGGAGAGGGTGGGGTGGACCGAATCCGGGATGGGGATCCATTGGGGCTGGCGGGCGGGTTGATGGCGTATGTGGCGGATGGGGGAATCGGGCCGAAGGGCTTGTTCGCGGAAGCGGGCGACGGCGGCTTCGACGTCAGCTTGGCGGGAAGGAAAGAGGTCAGGCGGGTGATCGTCAAACAAACTAGGGGTCATATGTTTTTTGCCTTTTCTTCGCCTGGGCTGGCATGAGCAGGACCAGCATACGGGCGCTTGGGAGGGTGGCGAAAACGGGCCTCTATCCGGTTTTCAGAAGAGGAACTTCACGTGGTATTCAGTGATCCACTCGCGCATGAAGCGGATGGAGAGGATCGTCCAGTAGAGAACAACTCGAGGTTGTCGATGGACTTCAGATAAAGCGCGAAGAGTAGGATTCGGCATCCCAGATGGACTGCCGTTCAGCGGCGTTGGCGACGTTGACGGCGACTTGGTCGATCGTGCTGATCCGTGATGTAGTGGTGGCAGAGCTCGACATGAGGGTTGAGGATCCAGCTCACCGGTCTTGCCGGAACTGCGCATGGATGCGATGCCAGCAGTGGCGCCGTCGGTGCGCGGACAGGCGAGACGGGCCGCACGCACCAGCTGGACATATCACATGGTGGTAACAAGGCTGTCAGCGGCGACGACGGCGAAGGCAGGTCGCGCGCCTGGTCCGGCCCGATGGGAGGCATGGGAGGTGGCAGTTGTTTCATTGCTCGCCTTCAGAATACACTTCCCAGGATGCGATTGTTGATCCTGTTCACTCTGGTGTTGGCGTTTATCCTTGTGCCGTTTTTGCTGTGGGAGGAGCCCATCCGCGCGGCGGTGGAGGAGTTCCTGGCGCTGCCTCACGCGCGAGCGTGGACAGCGGTGGTGCTGGCTGCGGTATTGGCGCTGGACATCGTGCTGCCGGTGCCATCGAGCATAGTGAGTACGGCGGCGGGAACGCTGCTCGGGTTTCCGCTGGGCGCGGCCGCGTCGCTGGCGGGCATGACGGCAGGTTGCGCCCTGGGCTACGGATTGGGATTGCGCGCGCCCGCGCACAGGTTGGTTTCCATGGCGGAGTTGGAGCGCCTGCGGGCGGCGCAGCATCGATGGGGGGACTGGATGCTGGCGATCTTCCGCCCGGTGCCGGTGTTAGCGGAGGCGTCCGTGCTGTTTGCCGGGATGACACGGGCGCCGTTTGCGCGATTCCTGCTGCTTACGGCGTTGGCCAACCTGGGGATATCGGTCATCTATGCCGCGGCGGGCGCGTGGGCGCCGGGGGCGGGATCTTTTGTTTACGCGCTGGCGGCCGCGCTGGTGCTGCCCGGAGTGGCGATGTGGGCGCTGCGAAGGATCGGCGGAAGCCGCGTCTAAGCACTCGCCGGCACAACGGAGCTGGGGCAGCGAATTCTTGCGTGCCTTTAGGGCGCCCCGCCCTGTGCCGGCTAATCAGCCGGCGGATTTTCTGACACGCGCCGGTGGAGCGTCAATGGCGTCGAGCAGGACATGCACGTCGAAAGCTTCCACGCCCGGGGCGAGCGCCCGCGTGGGCGGCGCCGAGGGTGATTTGCGGTGGATGACGGCAGCACGCACCTCGACCTGGCCTCCGATTGAGCGCCGCAGGGATTCGATCGGCCTAGCCATGGCGGGGTGGACGGTCTTGGAGGCCTTGCACTCCACTATCCACAGGCGTCCGCGTTTGTCGGGGAACAGGAAGTCGACTTCGAGGCCCTGCTGATCGCGGAAATGATACAGCTCTTTTCTACGGCCCTGATTGACCTGGTGCTTCAGGATCTCGGCGGCGACGAAGCCTTCAAAGAGGGAGCCGAGGAACGGGGACCGGTCGAGTTCGGCGGGGGTGGTGATGCCAAGGAGGTGGCAGGCCATGCCGGAGTCTGTGATGTAAACCTTCGGAGATTTGATGAGGCGCTTGCCGAAGTTCTCGAAGTAGGGCGGAACGAGCATAATCTGGCCCGTGATCTCGAGCACGTGGAGCCAGTCGCCCACGGTAGGGACGGTGACTCCGAGGGGAGAGGCGATATCGGTTTTGTTGAGAATCTTGCCGTGCCGGCTGGCCAGGAGCGCGAGGAAGCGGCGGAAGGTGGCGAGGTCCCGGACGTTGACGATGGAGCGAACATCGCGCTCGAGATAGGTTTGGATGTAGGAGTCAAACCAAAGGGCGCGGCTCTTGGGGCGGGCGGCTACTTCCGGAAAACCGCCGTGAAGAAGGGTGACGCGGCTGGATTCGGCGACGCTGAGCGGGAGGAGTTGGAGGATGGCGGCGCGTCCCGCCATTGACTCCGCGACGCCCTGCATGAGAGGGGCCTCTTGCGAGCCAGTGAAGAGCCACTGGCCGGTTTTCCGGGGATGCCGGTCAATGCGGGTGCGGATATAGCCGAACAACTCGGGGACGTTCTGGATTTCGTCGAATAGGACTGGAGGGCGGAGTTCGTCGATGAGGGTGCGGGGGTCGGAGCGGGCGCGGGTCTGGATGTCGGAATCTTCGAGGAGGATGTATTGGGCGCGAGGGAAATAGCGCCGCAGGAGGGTTGTTTTGCCGGTGCGTCGAGGGCCTGTTACGACGACGGCGGGGAAGGCCCGGACGGCGTCGAGGAGGACGGCGTCGATGGATCGGGAGAGGAACCGCATATGAGAATTCTAAACTAGAACTTTAGAATTCTCAAGGGTGTTGAAGGGGTGGGCGGCGGGGAATGGACAGGCGATGGGTTTTGAGAAATTTAAAGTAGCAGTTTAGAATTCTCAAGGGTTGAGCGTTGGGGTAGCGGCGGTTGGCGAGGCGTGCCGCGGCCACTTTTGCATGCAAGGGTGTCGTGGGTTGTTTGGGGGGAGCCGATATTGCGCGGCCGCGGCGCTAACATGGAAACCATGCCAAATCGAATGCAGCGCCGCCTTTTTTGCTCTGGGGGAGGTGCTTGGATCGCCGCTGCGGCGGCGGGCGCTTCGCCGCTGCAAGGGGGTGGGAAGCCGAATATTGTGCTGGTGCTGATGGACAATCTGGGATGGGGGGAATTGGGATGTTATGGGGGAGGGATCCTTCGCGGGGCGCCGACGCCGCGGCTCGACAAGCTGGCGGGTGAAGGGTTGCGGTTGTTGAACTTCAACGTGGAGGCGCAGTGTGTGCCGAGCCGTGCGGCGCTGCTCACCGGACGCTATGCGATCCGCGGCGGCAATGGTTCGGTGCCGCTCGAGACGCCGGTGTACGGACTCACCCAGTGGGAGCATACGCTTGCGGAAATGCTTTCCGACGCGGGCTATGCGACGGCGATGTATGGGAAGTGGCATCTCGGGCAGACGAAGGGGCGGTTTCCCACCGACCACGGGTTCGACGAATGGTATGGGATTCCAAATTCGTCGAATGATTCGTTCTGGCCGACCAACTCGCGGTTCCGGCCGGGCGCGCATCCGTTTGTGAAGTATGCCGAGGTGATGCAGTCGCGGCGCGGCGAGGATCCGCAGCGGGTGAAGACGTACGACTTGGAGGCGCGGGCGTCGATAGACGGGGAGATCACCACGCGCGGAATCGATTTCATGCGCCGGCAGTCGGCGCAGCGCAAGCCGTTCTTTCTGTATTTGCCGTATACGATGCCACATATGCCGCTGACGGCGGCGCCGGAGTTCGCCGGCAAGACGCGGAACGGGGAATTCGCCGATGTGCTCACGCAGATCGATACCTACACAGGGCGACTGCTCGACGAAGTGGACCGGCTCGGCATCCGCGACGACACAGTATTCATCTTCGCCTCCGACAACGGCGGAGAGGCGACGCCGCCGTATCACGGCTTCAACGGCCCATGGCGCGGCACATACTTCACGGGCTTCGAGGGCTCACTGCGCGCACCGCTTCTGATACGGTGGCCGGGCCGGGTGCCGGCGGGAGCGGTGAGCAACGAGATTGTGCATGAGATGGACCTGTACCCGACGCTGGCGCGGGTGGCGGGCGGGCGTGTGCCGACCGATCGGATTGTGGATGGTGTGGATCAACTGGATTTTCTGACGGGGAAGAAGAAGGAGTCCAATCGCGAGTCTCTGGTGATTTACCTTTCGAACGAAATCTGCGGCGTGAAATGGCGGAACTGGAAGATGATCACAAGGGAAGTGGATCGCGGTTTCGGCGAGCCGGTGAAGCAGTACAGTTTTCCGCTCTGGTACGATCTGCACACCGATCCGAAGGAGGAGAATCCGCTGGATCCGCGGTGGGTGGAGAATCTGTGGGTGCGGTGGCCGGCGGGGCAGGTGCTGGTGGATCACAGGGCGTCGCTAAAGAAGGAACCTGCGATCGCACCGGGCACGCCCGATTGAGGGAACAGGAAATCGCATCCGCCGCCACAACAGCGGCATCATAGAATATGTGAGCAAACTTCTGTTATTGGCGGCGATTCCCTGCGCGGGGGCACTCATGGCGGCTACCTCGATTCACGAATTCACGCCCAAGTCGATCGAAGGCAAACCGGCGCCCTTGTCGGCCTACAAGGGGAAGGTGGCGCTCGTGGTGAATGTGGCGAGCAAGTGCGGCTTTACGCCTCAGTACGAGGGATTGGAAGCGCTCTATCGGAAGTACAAGGATCGGGGGTTTGTGGTGCTTGGGTTTCCATCGAATGATTTCATGTGGCAGGAACCGGGAACCAACGGAGAGATCGCGGCGTTTTGCAAGCGCAAGTACGGGGTAAGCTTTCCGATGTTCGCCAAGGTAAGCGTGCGGGGATCGGGGAGCGAACCGCTGTATCGCTTCCTCACCGACAAGAAGGCGAATCCGTCGACGGGTGGCATGATTATGTGGAACTTCACCAAGTTCCTGGTGGACGGTGAGGGGAAGGTGATCGCGCGATTCGGGCCGCGGACGGAACCGGATTCTCAAGAAGTGATCGACGCGGTAGAGCGGGCCTTGCGAAAATGAGCGGATGCACCCGCTGCTCGCCGCTTTGCTGATCCTGCTCTGTATGGTGGCGGCGATATGGGATTGGCGGCTTCGGATCATTCCCAATTGGATTACGGTTCCGGTGGCGGCTGCCGGGCTAGCGGCGCAGGTCTGGCTCGGGGGAACGGCCGGCTTGCAGCAGGCGGCGGCGGGTATGGGGGTGGCGTTTCTGATCACGGTTCCGCTCTTCGTACTGCGGGCGCTCGGCGGGGGCGATGTGAAGTTGATGGCGGCGAGCGGGGTTCTGCTTGGGCCTTCGCAGTTCGGCGTGCTGTTCATCGTCAATGCGATTGCAGGTGGTGTGATCGCAATCGTGTATGCACTGGCGAAGGGACGGCTCGGCGGCACGCTGCGCAATGTGGGTACGATCCTGCAGTCAATAGGGCGTGGGCAGGCGCCGGTTGATGCGAAGCCGGAACTGGACATCGCGCATCCGGAGGCGCTGACGATGCCGCGGGGGACCATTTACGCGGTGTGCGCGCTTATTCTGTGGGCATCCGGGCAATTTCGAGTGTGAGCGCGATTTCCTCGTCGACGCGCGCGTCGTCCCAGTCAAGCAGCGCGCCCATCTCGCGGGCGAGCGGGCGGAGGTCCTCCGCGGTCCAGAGTCGCTCGTGACCCCAATAGGTGGACACGAACATCAGGTCCGGGAGCCGGCGGGCCATCTCGTGCTTGACCGCATAGGCCAGGGGTCCACCGGCTTGGGCGATCGCGGCGGCCGGATCGGGTAGTTTCTCTGACGCGGTTCGCGACTTTCCTTGCCACCGCGGCGTGATCAGGTCCACGGCTTCCTCGGCCATCGAACGGTAGGTGGTGTACTTACCGCCGGCGATCTTGAGGACGCCTTCTTCCATCCAGATGCGGTGTGAGCGGGAGGCCGCGGTTGCGGAAGCGCCTTTGGTGACGATTAAAGGACGGAGCGAACTGTATGCGGCGACGGGTTCGGAGGACTTGCCGGGAAAGAGCCGTTCCACGACGTCGCGCAAATAGCGGGTCTCGGCGGCAGAGATACGGACGTCATCGGCGGTGCCGCCGTGGTCAACATCGGTGGTCCCCACGAGTGACAGGGTCTTTTCCGGGCCCCAGGGAATGACGAAAATGATTCTGCCATCAGGGCCGAAATACGCGATCGCGCTGTCGCTTGCATTCAAGCGCGGGACGATGATGTGCGACCCGCGGACGAGGCGGACGTTGCCACCGGTCTCCCAGGGGCCCCTCGCGTCGACGATCTGACGTGTGCGCAGCAAACGCGTGGCGCCTGTGAATGTGTCGGCGACTTCGCAGGTGAATCCATCGGCGGCGCGCTGCCAGGGCCGAGCCTCGGCGTAGTTGGCGATGAGCGCGCCGTGGCGCGCGGCGTCCTGCAGATTCTCGAGGACGAGGCGTGCCGAGCCCACGGCGCAATCGTAATAGATCGCCGCCGAGTGCAGCCCGCCGGTGGCAAGCGCCGGTTCCATCCGGGCCACTTCGGCGCGACTCAAGTATCGCCGTTCGCCGATGTTGAAGCTGCCGGCGAGCTGATCGTAGAGCCAGAGCCCGGCGCCGTAGAAGTAGCGGTCGAACGCGCGATAGAACGGCAGCAGCAGCGGCAGGGGATGGACCAGATGCGGCGCTATTTCGAGCAAAGTTCTACGTTCATGGAGGGCTTCCCTGACCGGCGAAAACTCGAAGTACTTCAAATACCGCAAGCCGCCGTGGATGAGCTGTGAGTTCCGGCCACTGGTGCCGGAAGAAAAATGCCTTTGTTCGACGAGACCGATCCGCAAGGGTTCAGAGGCTGCTTCCGAGCGCAAGGCGAGGTCGCGGGCGATGCCGGCGCCGTTGATGCCGCCGCCGACGATGAGCACGTCGAGAGGCGCACGCGCCATTTCCTCGAGATGCTGTTCGCGTGCGCCGATTTGGATGGACGGGGCCAAGGCCGTGCTCAATCCGCCACGCCGACCGGCTGGCGGTCCATGGACTCGAGGAGGTCGACAACGCGCGCGCGCATGAGCGCGGTCAATCTCTCGCGATCCTTGAGCGTCATACCGGTGGTGGAGATGGGCTCACCGAGGACGAAGTCGACGGGAAGTCCGCGCAAGCAGAGACCCCCGATGGGCAGTACTTCACGGGTGCCGCGGAGGGCAAACGGGATGACGGGTGCTTGCGACTTGATGGCGATGTAGGCGGCGCCTTCCTTGAACTCCTGCATTTCGCCACGGGCGCGCGCGCCTTCGGGAAACAAGAGGACGGAGAGCCCGCGTTCCTCAATGCGCCGGGCGGCTTCCGTAAGAATCTTGAGGCTGCCGCGTGTGTCGGAATTGTCAACCGGGAAGTGGCCGGAGCGCCGCAGGTGAGTACCGAGAAATGGAAGGGCGACGTATTTCGCGTTGACGAGAAAAAGAAACTGTTGCGGGATATTGCCGAGCACGACGGGGGTGTCGAACAGGGAGAGGTGATTGCCGACGAAGACATAGTTGCGGGTCAGATCGACATTCTCCATGCCGCGGATACGAACCTCGACGCCGCCGATGGAGAGAAGCATGCGTGCCCAGCGGCGGGAGATGGCGTGCTGGCGGCGGCCGGTGGGGTCAAAAAACGAGACGGCCACCGAGACAGTGCCCATGAAGATGGTGGCGCTGAAGATCAGCGGCGCTTTGACGGCCAACGACAGCAGTAGCTTGCTCATGGTGGTTCGCTAGGCGCTGGCCGCTAGTGCACGAACGGTGCGGAAGAAAACGCTGGCCAGCGCGGTGGCGAGCAATTGGACGGTTGGAGCCAACTCGGGTTGGCCCTCGAACATCACCATCACCATCGCGGGCCGGTTGTCGCCCGGATTGGCCAATTCGGGGGCTCCAGTGATGGGTTCGACGATGGATACGCGCAACGCCTCGGCCATGCTGGCGTCAGAGGAGGGGTCCTCGCCGCTCAAGAGCACTCCGGCCGCCAGCGTCTGGTTGCCTTGGAAGAAAGCGACGAATGCCGCGCCGTGTTCGGCAGCCGCCCACTGCATCTCGATTTCGTTCTTGTTCAGAAAAGGGATCGGCTGCCGGAATTCGGCCGGCTGGCCGGCCAAAAACTCGGCGAACAGGTTACACACGGTGACGCCCTGTTCCAGCGTGGGAATCAGATCGTAGGTCGCGGATTCCACGCGGCGCTGTTCCGGATGGATCGTCCGCACGGAGAACATAAGGACAAGCGTAGCAGACCCTTACGCTTCGGGAAGAATCGCGTAGGCGCGAACGGGAAACGAGGCGCCGCCGCGCCATGCAATGGGAACGGCGTGAAGGATGGCCCCTTCGTCGGGCAGGGCGGCCAGATTGGTCATGTGCTCGCAAATGGGCGTGCCGGCGCCCAGAAGAATCGTGTGGGCGGGGCGGGCGCTTTCCTCGATGTTGTCGACGTTGAGAGAATCAATGCCGACGAAGAATGCGCCGCGGCTCACCAGGTACCGGCAGGCGTCGGCGGTGAGATACGGGTTGGGCTCGAAGTAGCGTTCCGAGCCCCAGTGGCGGGACCAATCGGTGCGCACGAGCACGGCTTTGCCCTCGACCTCGCGTCCGGCGAACAACTCGGGGCCGACGGCGCGGCCGGTGGCGGGGACGGCGTGAAAAAGTGCGATGGGCAGGTGGGCGAGGCGGTAAAGCGGCAGCGCGGCGAGATCGAGGCCATCGCGGAAGCGGTGGATGGGTGCGTCGACGTAGGTGCCGGTGTTGCCGCACAGATGGAGAGACGCGATGTAGAACTCGGCCTGATTCTGGTAGCGCTCGCGCGAGGTATCATAATCGAGCACCACTTCTACCTCTGGCACGGGGAGCCCGGGATAGGTCCGCATGCCGGGTTCGATGGGATGACTCACTTCCACGAATCGAGGCGGAGTGGGCATGAATCAGATTGTAACGCTGAATGCTAGAGCGTATAGAACGGTATTTCGAATTCGCGCGATTGCGCACGGACTGGCGGACCGAGATTTTGGCCGGCTGTACGACGTTCGCGACGATGGCTTATATCATTTTCGTGAATCCGTCGATCCTGGCCGACGCGGGAATGCCGGTTGAGTCGGTGACGGCGGCAACCTGCCTGACGGCTGGCCTCGCCAGTATTCTCATGGGCGCCGCCGGCCGCTATCCGCTGGCGCTGGCACCGGGAATGGGTTTGAATGCCTACTTTGCGTACGTGGTGGTGCAGAAGATGCAGGTACCGTGGCAGACGGCTTTGGGAGCGGTGTTTCTCTCCGGCGCGGCCTTCCTCGCGCTAACGCTTTGCGGCTTCCGGCAGAAGCTGTTGCGCGCCCTGCCGCGGGAACTGACAGCATCGGTGGCGGCGGGGATCGGGCTCTTTATCGCGTTCGTCGGCCTCCGCAACGCGGGAATCATCGTCGCGGACCCGGCTACCATGGTCACCCTCGGCGATCTCACCGCGCCCAATGCGACGCTGGCGATGGCAGGCATTGTCGCGATGGCGGCCCTGGCGGCGCGCCGGTTCCAGGGAGCGATCCTGGCGGGCATCGGCCTCACCTTCGCGGCGGGGCTGGCGACAGGCGCCTTCACTTGGGCGCCGAAACCGTACCAATGGCCGAGCGTTGCGGGAACGGCTCTGCAACTGGACGTAAGCGGTGCTCTACGGTTGGGGCTGGCCGAGATTGTGTTCGTGTTTCTGTTCGTGGACTTGTTCGACAATCTCGGCACGACGGTGGCGGTGACGCGGCACGCGGGCCTGATGGAGCCGGATGGCAGGATTCCCCGTGTGGGAAGCATCCTCGCCATCGACGCGGCGGCGACGATGGCGGGGGCGTTGGTGGGCACCTCGACGGTGGTGAGCTACATCGAGTCGGCGGCGGGAATCGCGGCAGGGGGGAGGTCTGGAGTGACGGCGGTCGTTACGGGCGTACTGTTTCTGGCGGCGATGATTCTGGCGCCGTTGGCGGGGACGATTCCTGGCGCGGCGACAGCGCCTGCTCTGGTGTTGGTGGGCGCGGCGATGCTGGGGCACATCGCGGCCATCGATTGGAACCAGCCGCGAGTGGCGATACCGGCGTTTCTCACTATCGCCGCCATCCCGCTAACCTTCAGCATCGCCAACGGACTGGCGCTGGGATTTACGGCCTACTGCCTGATCCAACTGCTGAGCGGGCATGGGCGGGAGGTTTCGGCGCTGATGTACGGTTTATGCGCGCTGTTCCTAGTGCGTTTCCTGTACCTCGGGGCGGGGTAGAATCGCCGCGAAAAAGGGGCTCGGGCGAACACTACAACGGGGTTAGGGTTTTTCGCGCGAATCTTGAGTGGCTTCGCTGGTTCTTCCATCATTCCGGAAGACCGATAAAGGGATAGACATGGAAACCTCGCTCGTTGCTCTCTCGCTCAAACCGGTAACCATCCTGTCCTTTCTGCTTTGCGTGGTCGCTGTGCTGTGGTGCGCGGTGATGATGCCGAAGCTGCGTTTCGGAAAGGACCGGTTCGTGGTGGGTTTGGTGGGGATGCTGTCGGTGCATCATGGATTCACGATGCTTGGGCAGGCGGGGGTGTGGCTGGGCGCGGCGCCAACGGCGACCGGCCAATGGGTGACGCTGGGGGCGACGGCGCTCTACCTGGTGACAGTGATCATTCTGGAGCGGGCCACCACAGAGAATCGGCGGAACCAGTTCCGTTTGCGTCTGGCCGAAGGCAACCAGGCTCCGCCGCCCAAGCCCGTGATGCGCGGGCGGTCCGGGGAGAACTCGCCGGGGGTTTCGCCTCACATGACCGACGCCGTGATCGAATCCTCGCCGCTGGCGATGTTCGCCGTGGACGCCAACGGGGCGATTTGCTGCTGGAACACGGCCGCGGAAAAGGAATTCGGCTGGAGCAAGAGTGAAGTGATCGGGCGCGAGACGCCTTTCGGAGGGGCCGAACAACTGCGGCGGAAGGACGGATCGGAGGTACAAGCCTCTATCTGGACTGCGCCGGTGGATCTGCACGGCGCGCTCGGGCAGGGACGTCTCACCATCGTCGCCAACCACGGGTAACCAAGGTCTGTCGTCGAGACCTACCGGGCGTCAGTCTGCTGCTTGGAGTCCGGCTGCGGTGTTGGAAATATCCGTACGTTTGCAAGGTCTCCTGCCATCATCGCGGTTTATGCGCGCCGAGTCGGCGCCCCCCCAGAATCGATCCATTCATCCTTCAGAGCAGCGGAATTGGCGAGACCACTGACGAAACAACCGGGTCGGGCCAGACGCGACCGCGGAGTGGCACGTCCGCGGCGAGGCTCGTGGATGCTACGCCGGGGACGCGTGAAATTGTCGAGATTCGCCAGACTGCTGAGGGTGCGGATAAACCACCGGCGCCGGAGCGACAGGGAAAACGCGACCGGAATCACCACCGGCGAGGACGACAGCCGCGGTCGTGCTCCGGCAACCGACCGAGAATCGCTCTGCAGCGCCCTGGAGTAGACGCGTGGTGGGAATCCAGACCGCAAGGCCGGCGCCTGAAGAATGAATGCGCTGGCTTCCACGGAGCCCGCGGGGAGCGGGTTCCCCCTGCCGAGCGTGGCCCAAACAGTTCGGGCGTCCCGGCCGCAACTCGTTGCCGAGGGGGGTGGGGACGCCCAGGGAGCGGGGGAGGAGTTCCCGCCTTGCCGTTGCGTCGAGCCTTTTTACTGCGGCGTCGCTTCGAAGTACCCTGCCGCCAGTTCCGGTTTGGAGGCGAGGGCCTGGCTCCAATAGAGGCGCGCTTCTTCGGAGTGGCCAAGAGCCTTGAGGGCGTGGCCGAGATTCAGCAGCGCCTCGGGGAAGTCCGGACGTTCGGTGATCGCCTCGCGGTAGAGCCGGATGGCGTCGTCGAGTTGCCCGCTCTTCTGGAGGATGAGGCCGGTGTTGTAGAACAATTCCGGACTCCGCTCGCCTTTGTCGATGAGCTTGGCCTGGCACTCGAGGGCGGCTTCGAAGTCCTCGCGTTCGATGGCGAGGGCGGCGAGACCGCGGAGCGCGTCGATCGATTCGGGATCGGATTCGAGTGCGCCCTGGAAAGTGATTCCAGCCGAATCCCGGTCGCCCATCTTCCAATAGGCGAGCCCGAGGTTGACCTGCGCTTCGGGCCACGCAGTGCGCTTGCGGAGGCAGTTTTCGAAGGCCTCGATGGCGCCGCGGAAATCGGAGCGCTGGAGGCGCAGGTAGCCGAGGCGGAACCAGGCGTCTTCCCAATCCGGATTGCTCTGGAGCACGCGCTCGTAGAGCTTTTCGGCGTCGTAGACCGAGTCTTGCTGCTCGTGGAGCAGGGCGAGGTTGTAGATCACGGCGGGGATGTCGGGTTGAATCTTCAGGGCGCGCTCGTAGGCTTCGCGGGCGGTCTTGAAGTCGCTCAACTCGTGCTGGACCACGCCGAGGTTGACCCAGGCGTTCTTGGCGTCGGACCGGAACTTGAGGGCTTCCTGATACGCCTTGGCGGCCTGATCGAGCCGGGCGGTCCGTTGATAGGCCACGCCGAGGTTGAACCAGCGTTCAAAGCTGTCGGGGGTGAACTCGACGAGCTTGGCGCAGAACTTCGAGGCGGCTTCATAATCGCCGGAAGCGAAGGCGCAGGTGGCGAGACCCTCGACGGCGGCTTGTGAGTACGGACGAAGGGTGAGCAGTTTCTCGGAGTGCTCGCGGACGGTGTCGTAGTCCTTCCGCGCAATGCCGATGCTGATGAGGTTAACGAGCGCATCCTCGGAGTTGGGGTTCTTCTGGAGGGTGCTCTTGTAGACGGCGGCGGCCTCCTCGAGGCGCCCGGTCAACTGGAGTGCGACGGCTTTGCCGAACAGCGCGGTTTCGTTTTCCGGGCTGCCGGCCAGCACTTTGTCGAAACTGTCGAGCGCGGTCTGCGCGCGGTCGAGGTGCAGCAGGCAGACGCCGAAGCCGAGCACGGCGTCGAGGCGGGCGGGATCGGCCTCATGCGCCTTCTGGAAATATTCGGCGGCTTGAGGCCATTTGCCGAGTTTTTCCAGGCACACGGCCAGGTTGAACGTGGCGCCGGGTTGACGGGGGTCGAGTTCGAGAAGCTTGGAATAGCTCTGTGCGGCCTCTTCGTACAACTCCAGTTCGAATTGGATATGCCCGCGGGCCGAACAGATGTCGGCGTTGACCTCGCCGCGCTCGACGGCGTCGTCGAGCTCCCGCAAGGCCTCCTTGAGCTTTCCTTCCAAATGCAGGGAAACCGCTTTGCCGAGCACGCTGGCGGCGCTGCGGTCGGGACCTGCGGCCTTCTGGTCGGCCGCTTTCTTTCTCGGGTTCATCGCTCTCTCTCCTCCACTATCGTTATAGACTTCGATTCGTTCGGAGGCCGCCGGGCGCGAGAAACGCGCACAGGCGGCCCAAAATGTCGTATTGATGCCACACGCCGACCCACCGGATCCGGGCCAACTCGCCCGGGTTGCTGAAGAAGCCCACTCCACCGCGCGTCAGGCGTTCATCGTCCCAGGAATCGATGATCATGCCCTGGACCGAAACGGTGAAGCTAGTGCCGCGAACCTCCGACAGCACGCGGTAAACGGTGTCTGACTGCAATTGAAGCGGCAGTTCGGTAGTTCGGGCCGGGCCAGCCACGCCATTGACGACGCGGTAGCGGACAAGGTTCACCTTGGCCAGTGGGCCGCCGCTCACGATGGTCAGTTTACAGGCATAGTAGTTGCGCAGGTCCGATGCCCGCAGCACCCATCCCATGCTCCGGCGTTCGATCTGGCCGAGGAATTCCACGCGATAGTCGGCCAAGTGCACCGAAGGAGTGTAGAGCGCCAGGGGGCCGGTGCGGACGAAGCCGGCCGCGTCGTAGGACCAGTTCCGCGCCCAGTTTCCGGATCCGGTCCACGACGAGAGGCCGCTGCGGAAGTCGTCGGTCAGCGCCACGGCGGCGCGGTTCACCAGCTTTTGCTCGAGCGAGTCCCAAAACGACGCGGGCTCGGCGGCGACGGTGGCCGGCGTGGCCGAGGGCTCTGGCATTGGCACAACGCCCCGGTCCGGCTTGGCGGCGTTGCGAGGGGCCGCACCGGCAACCGGTCCACTCGCGGCCGCGCCGGCGGCCTGTTCCGGCTCGTTTTGTTGGATCCTGCCGACAAGCGTAGCGAAATCGGGCGAACCGCTGAGCATGCCGCTCGGGCCGAGCAAGGCGACCGCGGCCACCAGCGCCATCAATGGGCCGCTCCAACGGATGGGAGCGGGTAATTCCTGCCACCGTCCGGCCATGCGTTGGAAACGCAATCCCCACAGCTGCGCCTTCGACGCCGGGGTGGTCTGGAACAGGGTGGTCCTGGTGCGGAGCCCGGAGACGCCCACCGGAGCCGGCGGCGGCGGTTCCGACAGGTTGCCTTCGGTGCGAAAGGCCGGCTTGGCGTCGCACGGCGCGGTCTCGTCGAGCGAGATCGGGAACATCTTCCGCGCGAGCACCGCGAGGCGGCGGGCCGACTGCACACGCAGTTCCGGCGCCGTGATGGCGACACCAGCCGCCGGACGGACCTCGGGGATCGCGGTGGCCTCGCGACCCCGGGCCGTGAGAGCCATCGCACGCATACGCACCGAAAGATCGATGGGCACGGGCCCGGCGGAAACCGTAAGCCAGTCATTGTGGAGGGCAGCATGCAGCCGTCCCCGGCGCAACTCCGGCGACGCCAACACCTCGGGTTCGCAAGTATGCTCACCGGGGAGCACTTCGGTGCCGGACCGCGTTTTGGGATGCATCCCGAGCCGCTCGAGACCTCCGAGCGGATACCGGAATTCGGGTGCGTATGGTTTCACCGAAGGCACCCTCGTCGTCATGGGAGCGAGAGGAAGCGCATCGCTGGTGAGCCAAACCGCGCTGGCGCGGTTTCCGGCGAAGGGGACGACGATCTCCAGACGCCCACCACGGGGAAGGGCTCGCGCCACCGGCGCTTGTTTCCATCGCGGCGCGCGACACCGGAGCTTGCTGTCGATCTGCCGGGGGAACAGCGCGATCCAAGGGTATCGGCCCGCCACCGGTTCGGTGAGGCTCACTGTCGTCCTGGATCCCCGGCGCAGGGAAGGGACGGCGCCTGCGGCCGTAGCCGGCAGAAGCAGAGGCGCACTGTGCGGCTTCACCATGTCCTGTCCGCCGGCGACGGTTCGCAAGGCGGCCGAGTAGGAGGGAACCCGGCGCGGATTGGGCGGAGTAATTCCCAGCAGGCCGCAGCCTTCGTGCTGCGCCGCGGCGTAGGGATCGCTGCGCGGGTCCGAACGCAACTCCACTGCGAGGAGCGGGAAATTCTTCGGCCGCCAGTCCAGCCGCTGGCTCACCGGCAGAGCCCACAGTTGCCGGATGGCAAGCTGGCCCGCGCTGCGGAACTTGAATTCCGCCGGCCAAGGCTGTTCGGGAGCGAGCCCTGGTTCGGCGGCGGGCTCAGGCTCACCCGCAGGCCCGCCTGCGTGTGGCTGAGCCGGCGAGACGGCCGGCTCCTCGAGCGGCGCGCTGCGGCTCCATGAGCAGGCATCGGCGGGAAGGTACGGCTGCGGGAGCAGCGTGGGGGGCTGGGACCAATGCGCATCCCCGGCCGGCGCCGATGCGAATGCCAGTGTGACAGGGGGCGCGGGGTCGATGGCCGCGAGCGCGAGCAGGGACTTGACCGTAGGAGGCAATCGCCGCGTGGCGCTGCGCTTTTCAAGCGCCGGCACCACCAGCCGCCGCCGGGGCCGCGTCGGCTTGGCCGGAGGAAGCTGCATCCCGCGGCCGGTCCACTCTATCCAGGAGAAGGCAAACGGAAAAAACGCCTGGCAGGCCGGACTGCTTCCATCCGCCCCCGGTTTGGCGGACTTCTTCCCTTTTCCTGGAGCCGCTTTGGGCGCGGCTTTCGCCTGGGCTTGGGCCTGCTCTGCCTTGGCCGCCTGTATCTTGGACCTGTTCTTGTCCTCGGTCGAGGCGGCAGCCAGCAGCCGCGACACAGCTACCTGGTTCTGTTCGCGCTGGAATTCTTCCTGATGTGCCGCGGAACAGAAATCACCGTTCTTCATTTTGCGAAGGAACGGCAGTTTCTTTCCGCACAGCAGACAGTGCATCGACGAGCCCTTTCTATGGATCTACGTTGATGGTAAGGAAACCCCGGAACTATAGCTACGCGTCGAAACCCTTAGTTCGCCAGTCCTGTTCTACCTTAGAAGCTGTTCGGGCCTGAGAGGAATGAGCGGAGCAAGCCGGTACTCGCCTGAAAATTGGGAGATTAGAAGCTTCGGACGCCGAGCGCCACAGGATCGTCCACGGCCATGGCTTCCTTGACCACGAACGGTTCGCCGTACTTCACGCCGATCTTCTGCCCGTAGAACCTGGCAACCGTTTCCAGACGATCCCGCACTTCGGCGCGAGAAGGAAACAGATGACTTCCCGCCTCATGATCCCCGTATTGCGACTCATAGCAGAAAAGCGCTTCCATACGCCGTTCGAACTGGGCCGACACGTCGACGATGAAGCTTGGCGCGACATCGGCGTATACCGAGGCGTAGATCACTTTGCGGGGCCGGTGTGGCTCCGTGTAGGAATCGATCTTACGGAGTCCGGCGAGGAAACAGGCTTCGTAGCCGATTTCCGACGCCCGGTAGTGGTCCGGATGACGGCCCTGCCAATAGGGCAGAATCACCAGGCGTGGACGCAGGCGGCGGATCTCGACGGCGAGGCTCATGCGGCCGGCGAGGGAATTTTCAAGCCGGGCGTCGGGCAGATGGAGGTTGCCGCGAAACGAGCAACGCATCACCGCGGCCGCGGCGTCGGCCTCGGCGAGCCTGATTTCAGGAGTGCCGCGGGTGCCCATTCCGCCGTCGGTGAGGTCCAGGGCGCCGGTGCGGTAGCCCATTTCGGCGAGGCGAATCAGGGCGCCGCCGCAAGTCTGCTCGATGTCGTCGGGGTGGGCGGCGATGGCGAGCACGTCGACCGGGCGTACGGGTTCGGTATCGGTATAGGGGTTTCTCATTGGGATTTCCGTACGCGCGCGAGAAAAGCGGCGTAGTCCATGGCGTGATGGAACAGGTCGGCGCCGTCGACCGACACCACGGGCACCTCGTGATCGTAGCGGGCTTTGAGCGCCGGGTCACGGTCAATGTCGGCGACGGTCAACTCGAACGGGGCCTCCTGACGCGCCTGGGCGAGCAGCGCCTCCACGCGTTCGCATAGGTGGCAACCGGCGCGAGTATAGAGCGTAACGGCGGGTTTCACCAACGTAACTCCGGGTGGAATCGATAGCGCTCCCGCGTCTTGAGCACCTTCACGAGGAACATGCCCATCAGGAACCCGCCAGCGTGGGCGAACCACGCCACCCCGCCTTCATGTCCGCCGTTGGAAGCCGCCATCTCGCCGAAGCCGCTGAAAATCTGAATCACGAACCAGTAGATCAGCATGAACCACGCGGGCACTTCATACGTAGTGATGAAGATGAAAATGGGGATTAGGGTGACCACGCGGGCGTGCGGGAACTTCATCACATAGCCGCCCATCACGCCGGCGATGGCGCCACTGGCGCCGACGGTGGGGATCGCGGATCCGGAGTTGAAGATGTAGTGAACCAGCCCGGCGGCTACCCCGGAAAGCAGATAAAAACCGAGGTATTGGGCCCGTCCGAGGATGTCTTCCACGTTGTCGCCGAAGATCCAGAGGAACCACATGTTGCCGATCAGGTGCATCCAGCCGCCGTGGAGGAACATGGAAGTGAGCAGATCGGCGAATTGGAACCGTGCGGGCGTCATGCCATACTCGCTGACGAAGTGATTGCGGGAAAACCCGTCGAGGGAGACCTCGAACAGGAAAATCATGACGTTGAGGGCAATCAGCAGCACCGTCACGAGCGGAAAGGAGTGGCTGGGCTGGGAGTCGCGCAGCGGGATCATTTGCCGCGCGAACTCCGGCGGGCGGCGCTTCCGGATCCGGGCCGGCCGAACTCGGGACGGCCGAATTCGGGGTGCGAGCGGCGTTCGCCGCGCTGGATGAGCGCCAGAGCTTCCTCGCGGGTGGCGATGCGGCCTCGCGCCCCGATTGCGGTGCAATTGATGGCGGCCATGGCGTTGGAAAATTCAAGCGTGTCGTCGATGGACATGCCGTTGAGCACAGCATAACAGAAGGCCCCGTGGAAGACGTCGCCGGCGCCGGTGGTGTCGGCGCAGTTGACCACGAAGGCGGGCGAGTAGTGGAACCGGCCGTCGACGCGGGCGAGCGATCCCTGGGCGCCGAGCGTCATGGCCGCCACGCGCATCCCGTGCTCTTCCTGGATCATTTCGAGGGCGCGGCAGGGATCGTTCTCATTGGTCCAGCGGACGGGAAATTCGGAGCTGGTGACCAGGTAGTCGACGGTGTCCAACACCTTGTCGAAGCCATGGTAGATGGTGTCGACGTCGACGGTGACGGGAATTCCGTGCTGTCGCGCGATGCGCGCGGCGCGCTCCACCGCCTCCGTGTCGTGCCCGTCGATGTGAAGCATCCGGGCGCAGGTGATCATCTCGGGCGAGATCTCCCCGGGCTCCAGGCGGAGTTCTTCCGGCCGCCGCCAGAATACGGTCCGCTCGCCGGTGGTGCGGTCAATGATGATATAGGCGGACTGGTTGGCGGTGTTGGCCCGCACCTGGACGTGATCGAGGTTGATGCCGGATCCGAGCAGGCTCTCCATTTGGACGCGTCCGCGTTCGTCATCGCCGAGAGTTCCGATGTACTTGGTGCGCAGGCCGAGCCGGGCGCAGGTGACCATCGCGCTGGCCACCTGGCCCCCGGGGCTGAGCATTTCCTCTTCAAACGGCTCTTTGCCGGCGTAGGCGGGAAAACGCGGGACCAACAGCAGCGTATCGGTGGCGTTGAGGCCAACGCCAACCACGTCGAAATCGGGCATATGAAGGACGATTATCGCAGCCCGGTGCTATAATGGAAAGTCCCTCCATAGTTCAAAACTTCTTTTATGCTGCAAGCAACACAACTCCGTCCGGGCATGGTGATCAAGTTCAACAACGAGCTGTACTCGATCTTCAAGACCGAACATCGCACGCCCGGCAATCTGCGCGGCTTCGTGCAGGCGAAAATGCGCCGCTTGGCGAGCGGGTCCATGACCGAGCACCGCTTCTCGTCGGAAGACCGCGTGGAGCGCGCCATTCTCGACGAACATCCGATGGAGTATTTGTACGACGACGGCGAGGCGTTCCACTTCATGAACACCGAGTCGTTCGAACAGATGCATCTGAATCGAGACTTGCTCGGCGATGCGGTCAACTACCTCGTGCCGGGCTTCAAGGTCACGGTGGTGTTCTACGAGGACAAACCGATCAGCGTGGACCTGCCGCCGTCGGTGGAGTTGACGATCACCGAGACCGAGCCTAGTTTGAAGGGCGCGACGGTGTCGAACGTGACCAAGCCGGCGACGCTCGAAACGGGACTGGTAGTGCAGGTGCCGCCATTCATCAGTTCGGGCGAGCGCATTCGGGTTTCGACCGTGGACGGATCCTACCTCGAACGGGCGTAGCCGCACCGGTGCGGCGGCCACCCCCTCCGCTCATCCGATGAGCCTAGTTCGCCTTCAAGGCCTTCTTGAGCTTGCCGACGATCCGGTCCGCCACCTTCCGCTGGCCGCCGCGTTTCATCGCGCCGAACAGGAGGCTGCGGTCGCCCGCTTCGTCGGACCACAGGACCGTTTTTTCTGACTTGTCGACGAGCGTCACCGCGGCCGATGCATTGTCGTGGAGGCCCAGGTAGCGGCCGGTGATGGCAGCGCCGGTGCCCTTTTTCTCATCCGAGACCCCGGTCAGAATCGCGTCGGCTTCGTTTTTTTCGAGCACGATCACGACTTTGCCCTTCATCTGCTTGGTGAATTCCGCGCGAATGTATTGGTCGAGATCATTCGGCATCTTCTCCACATAGATCTTGCGGATGGAACTCAGATCGGTTTGGGCCACGGCGGGCAGCAAAGCGAGGCAGGCCATCAATATCAGTCGCACTAGCATCCACTCCTTTGACGTATTCTCAGTTCGATCCCCGAGGTCAGACTGATTATAGCGGATCGATCGAGCCTATTTTGGACATACATAGGGGCCTCTTGCATTTGTGCCTCTTGCCGTTGCATCGGGTCCCTCCGGCGCAGCCAGCGAGCCTTGAACAGCGCCATTCGATTCACGGACGCACATGGCTCGGCTCTGCGAAACGAATCGATAAGGAGAGATCGTGCGATCGCCGAACCCGGCCACGCCGGAGTAGCCTCGAGGACCTACGGTAGCTATCGAGAAACCGCTCCTCTACCGCGTCGCTTCATTGATAAGAAACGCAGTCGCCGTCCACTTTCACCTAGGCGCGGCCGCCGTAACCTTGCAGTTCCAAACCCCATCCCCATTCGCCGTCGTCGGGACTCCCTGCAAATCCGCGGCCATCGAAGTGCGTGAGCCACTCTTGCCGTGGGTTGCAGGCTCGGTGTTCGCCTTCGCCCTGAACCGCGGAGCGGCGGTGTTGTTCGTAAAGCGCTCGGATCTCGATCCCCCGAGCGGCAAGTTCGTGCGGCGCTCGAGAGGAATTGTTGGAATTACGGCCAGGAAGCCGAGACATGATCCCTCCAGTCATACAATCTCGATTGCAACACCGCCATAGTCTCCGGATGTTACTCGAATTGTGCCCGGTGCAAGCCGGCTCCGGCATGAGGCCATGTCCATTTGTCCCCTGCCCACTTGGATCGGATATGATGACGGCCATGTTTCGACAATCACTGATGCTGCTCGCCGTATTGTGCCCCGTCTACGCGCAGACGGCGGCGCCTTACCTGCCGGCCAAACTTTCGGCTCCGGATCGCGATCTGTTCACGCGGATCGCGGCGGCGGAACTGGAAACGATGTGGTCCGCGGTGGTGGCCGAAGGGTACCCGTTGTGCTTCATCCACGAATTGGATCCGATCCATCCGGACCGCAAGCTGATCGGCCGTGCACGCACGATCCGCTACCTGCCCAATCGTAAAGATGTGCGGGATAAGGTCTACGGAGCGGGTCCTCAGTTGAACTACAAGGGTTCCGAGGAGGCCGAGCCGGGCGATATTCTCGTCTTCGACGCCGGCGGCGAGACGCGTTCGGCGGTGACGGGCGTGATGACGACAACGCGATTCGCGGCCCGGGGCGGAGTGGGGATGATCGCCGACGGCGCCTTTCGCGACGTCCCCGGCATGGCGGCGATGCCGATCCAGGTATACATGCGCCGGGGCCAGGCCGCGTCGGTAAGTCCGGGGATGATGAGCATCGATTATCAGACGCCGGTGCGGATCGGCGGAGTGACGGTGATTCCGGGAGACATCCTGGTGGGTGAGCGTCACGGCATTTTGGTGATCCCCGCCGCGATCGTGGAGAAGGTGTTGGAGAAGGCCATGTCGTCGGTGGAGCGGGAAGAGTTCCAGCATGAGCTGCTCGAGAAGGGCGAGCCGATCTACGGGGTGTATCCGCGCTTGAACGAGGCGAATCAGAAGCGGTTCGAGCAGTGGCGGCGCAACAGGAAGCGCTAGCCGTGTCTACGGTCGCGTGGGCCGCGTTGCGAGCGCCACGGCGCTGGGTGAGGAAAATCGATGCGGGTCACCCATGACGAACCGGAACGAAGCAGACGGCGCCTTGTTGACCATGGGGCTGAATCGAGGGCTGGATCGCCTCGCGCGCCTCCGTTCGCGGATCCGAGCCGTGCGGCCCGCGGGACTTTTGCCACGGGCCATCTACCGCGCGCCGGCCTTGATGAGTTGCTCGGCCTGCCGGATGGCCTCTTCGGTCATCTTCTCGCCCGAGAGCATCCGCCCGATTTCCCGCGCCCGCGCGGTCTGCGTCGGCAGTTCCTCGATCGAGGCGACCGTGCGTCCGGCCGCTTCGCCCTTGGCCACCACATAATGATGGTCCGCGAAGCCCGCGATTTGCGGGGCGTGCGTCACGCACAGAACCTGATGGCCCGCGGCGAGACGCTTCAGCCGGCGCCCGACGCTTTCCGCCGTCCGCCCCCCCACGCCCGTGTCGACTTCATCGAACACCAGCGTCCGCGGAACCCCGCTCCGCGCTTCGCCATTGCCGGCGGCGCACGTCTTGAGCGCCAGCGCCAACCGGGATAATTCGCCGCCGGAGGCCACCTTTTCGAGCGGCCGCGGTTCCTCGCCCTTATTGGCCGAGAGGAGGAATCGCGCCCGGTCCCAACCATGGGGTGACCATTCGCCCTCGGTCAACTCTACCTGAAAACGCGTGCCGCCCATCGCCAGCGACGCGAGTTCATCGTGGGCCGCCGCCTCCAGTTGCCGCGCCGCCTTCCCTCTGGCAAGCGATGCTTTGCGCGCGGCCTTTTCATAGGCCGCCGCCGCCTCTTCCAGTTCCCCGCTCAGTTTGGCCCGATGCTCCCCGGCCGATGCAACCGCCTGGAGCTTCTCGCTCACATCGGCCAAAAACGCCAGGATCTCCGCCACCGTCGTGCCGTATTTGCGCTTTAGTTTGTCGATGGCGGCCAGGCGCGTCTCAATGGCGTCGAGCCGGGCCGGGTCGCCCTCGAGACCCGCAAGATAGTGCTGTAGGGACCGTGACGCTTCGTCGATGGCGATTTCGGCGGGCTTCAGCATCTCGAGCGTTTCCGCCAGTGCCGGGTCGATCCGGCAAAGATCTTCCAGCCGTTTGCGCGCCTGGCGGACGGCGGCGAGCGCCGCGCCTTCCGCGTCGTAAAGAAGATCGTAGGCCGAGCGCGCGTACTCGTCGAGCTTGGCGACGTTCATCAGCACGCGGCGGTCCGCTTCGAGTGCGTCGTCCTCGCCGGGCTGCAAGCGCGCGTCGTCGATCTCGCGCTTTTGAAAGGACCACAAATCGGCCAGGCGCAGCTTCTCCTGCTCGCTGCGGTCCAGCGCTTCGATGTCCCGGCGGATGGTCTGCCAGCGCTCATGGAGCAAGGCGATCGCCGCGGTGTCGATACCGCCGAATGCGTCGAGCATGTCGAGTTGCCTGGCCGCGTCAAACAGCTCCTGCTGGTCGTGCTGGCCGTGAATGTCGCCCCAGTGCGGGGCCAGTTCGCGGAGCAGCGCGACGGTCACCGGGCGGCTCCCCGCAAACGCGCGGGACTTGCCGGACGAAAGAATCTCCCGCTCAATCAGCAATTCGCCGTCTTCGATCTCGATGCCGCTCTCGCTCGCCAGGGCTTGGAAGGCCGGTGTAGAGGGTGCCTCGAAGATGCCGGCGATCCGCGCGCGGTCCGCGCCCGTGCGCACCAGATCCGCCGAGGCACGCCCGCCATACAGCAGCCCCAGCGCATCGACGATGATCGATTTGCCGCTGCCGGTCTCTCCGGTGAGCAGGTTTAATCCGGCGTGGAAACGCACCCGGACGTGTTCGACGACAGCGTAGTTTTCCACCACCAGCTCGACGAGCATTCGAACCGATTATAGCGTTGGCGGGAACATTTTCCCGATGAGTCTCCTCCAGGGCTCGAACATGTCGGAAATCAGGTTGGCCATTCGGAACTCTCGTGCGAACCGGGTCTGGTGGTTGCCGCCGTTCTCGCTCTCGGATTCCGATTGGGGATCGGCACGGCGGTCTGCACGCTGGTGAATCAGAACCATGACTTTGACTAGGGGTAGCATGGATTCCTCCTTTCTCCGCTGAATAGAGAGACAGGGCTACGGAATGGCCAACGTGGCCATAGCCTGCCAGCCGGAATTGTTCGATGACATATCTCTTGCCACCGCATAGACCACACGATCGCCAGCGAAACGGTCTCTCCAGCGCATTGCCGGCGTGAGTACCACCGTGGTTCCGGAAGCCACATGCCGAGGATTGGCCGAGGTCAACCTCGCACTGCCTGTTGGCGATCGTCCGTGTCCCCGGCAGAGTGCCCCGTCCTGCAAATGGGCCACCCGCATCGCCAGCGTCGTTTACGAGTACCCGCGTCGATGAGGAACGAATGTAGGCAAGATAACAGGCGCTCCGGCCGTCGACGCCGTTCTGGATCTATAGGTTCAGAATATTGAGGTCGGCGAAGCCGTTGTTGTCGGCGAAAGATACCGAGAGAGTTCTTGCGCTGGTTTCGGATCTCGCGGGCGTTGCCGATATCACGCGCGGGGACGTCAACGGCACGCCTGGAACGGTCCAGACGCCACTGCGGATCCAACCGCTGTTCAGCCCACCCTGCGCTCGAGCGGCCACATAGACGATCTTGTTCCCCGGGCGCGGCACCGATCTTGGCAAGAAACTCGTTCATTCCAGAGCGCCCAGCGTGTCTGTGGTGCGCGCGACTTCCGCAAAAGCAGAGTGGAACAAAACATCCAGATCCAGCCGGAGGCCCGATCCGGAGGCGGTCACCGACGAGGTCGCTCCGGCGATCGCGCAAGCTGAGTTGCCAATGGCGCCGACCAAAGTAGCCGACTTCCCGCGCACTACCAAGCACGAGCATGCATTCCGGCGAAGCCGCGGCGACACCACCAAGCCTGTTTCGGGCCGAACCCGGCTCGGAACCTTTTTTTGGAGAGCCATAGAAGGTTAAGGCGGCCATCTCTGACCGCCCATTGTTCCTCCGTATCTTATTGATACGGTTTCAGATATTCTGGAACCACCCGCCGGGATCGAGCCGGCGAACTGCTGAGGATGAACTTCCGACCTGGAATCAAAGCCTTGGCGGGATTGCGCCGAGTTGCTCCCGGTTGCGCACAACTGCCAAGGGCTCAGATCTTTACGGCCCTTCCCACGCGATCCATACGCAAGCGCGCGCACCAGAGAGAATCCAAGGGTGGACAAATTCTGATCACAGTGGCGCGCCTAAATTCGGCCTGCCGCTCGCATTCGCTCTCCGCAGTGACGCAATACAATACAGGAGATACTCGTCGCGGTGGCTCGCCAATTATTGGTG
>JAWKHI010000019.1:0-123412 GCA_041394885.1 Bryobacteraceae bacterium
ACGGCGCAAGGAGAGGTCATCGAGGCGGATCGCTTTGTTGGGATCCTGATAGAGCCGGTAGGGATCGTGCGCCTTGCCGAGGAACCCGGCCGCTCCGCCTTTGCCGATGATGCTCGATTCCTGAAGCGGGCGCGGCATCTCGACGAACGGAAGCATGGGGCCGTCGGGTGGAAGCATGTGTCCGATGTGACAGCCCATGTGAGGAAAATCGCGAGGCGAGGGCGGCTCGAGCTGCCCGGAGGGGGAGACCTTGTCGGGGGCCCAGCCCGTCATCATCTGGTACATTGCCGCTGTGTGATTGAACAGGCCCACCGGCGTGTAGGACATGGACCGGATGAGGGTGACTTTGTCCATCGCTTCGGCGAGCATGGGCATGGTCTCGGAGACCTGAATGCCGTCCACCTTGGTCTTGATGGCTTTGAATTCACCGCGGATATTGGCGGGGGCCTCGGGCTTGGGATCCCAGATATCGATGTGGCTGGGTCCTCCCTGGAGGAAGATCATGACCACCTGCTTGGCTTTCGGCTGAATCTTGGTATCGGCGCGGGCGGCGGCGGCGCGTGCTTCGGTCCGCAGAAAATCGGGTAAGCTGAGGCCGAGAAGGCTGAGCCCTCCGGCGCGGATCAACTCCCGCCTGGACCAGCCGTCGCAGGTGCGTCCGGGTCTTCCTGGAATCGAAAGCATACGAATGGATCTCCTTCCGAAGCCGCCGGGGGACCTGGCGCGGTCACCCGGGCGGACTGCCGCTATTATACGTCGAACGATTGATCGGCAGGAACGGATTGGGAACTTAACCGCTATCCATAATGAGATTCCCTCCTACCGCCGATCCCTCCCTAAGACGGGAATGCTCTCCGCCGCAAAATCGAATGCGTTCGTCGGAACCCTGGTTGCGCTGGGGTTGCTCGCGCTGTTTCTCAGCCTGGGCTTCGGCGGAGATTTCGGATCGCCGCGTTTTCTCACCTATCTGGCCGCCGCCTTGTTGTGCACGGCGCTGAGTGCGAAATCGACGACACTGCAGGGTCCGGTTACCCTGAACGTAATCTTCATCGTTTTGGGGCTGGTGGAGTTGAGCGCGGTGGAGACGATCACGCTCGGATGTACCCCGGCGCTGCTGCAGTGCCTGTTCAATCCGAACCAACGCAACAATTTCCGGTATATTCTGATCACGCTGGGTTCGTTGGCGGCGGCGATTGCCAGTGCGGGATTCGCGTATCGTTCCCTGCTGCCGGACTCGGCCGGTAACATACATCTTCGGCTGGCTTTGGCTGCGGTGACGTTTTTCGTGATGAATACGTTCCCGGCGGCCGCGGCGATCGGGTTGGCGGAAGGACGTCGATTTTCTGTAGTGTGGCGGGAGTCCTACCAGTGGACGTTTCCCTACTACGTGGTGGGAGCGGCGATGTCCGGCATCGTGCATCTTACCGCCGGCAGCGCGCTCAGTGGCACGATCACATTACTGGTGATCCCGGTGGTCTATCTGATCTACCGCTCATACCATATCCAGGTGATGGCGGTCGAGCAGCAAAGGCAGCACGTGGAAAAGATCACGGACTTGTATCACCGCAGCATCGAAGGGCTGGCGCTGGCGGTGGAGGCGCGGGATTCCGACACGCGTTCGCATCTGGTGCGCGTGCAAAGTTACTCGGTGGAGGTGGCGATCCGGATGGGCCTGCCGCAGGCGGATGTGGAGGCACTGCGTGTTGGCTCGATTCTCCACGACGTGGGAAAGATGGCCGTGCCGGAGTACATCCTTTCGAAACCGGGGCGGCTTACTCCGGAGGAGTTCAACAAAGTCAAGACCCATTCGGTGATCGGCGCCGAGATCCTGACGGAGATGGGGTTTCCGGGTCCGGTTGTGGAGATCGTGCGGCATCACCACGAACGGTGGAATGGAACCGGGTATCCGAGCGGGCTGGCAGCCGAAGAGATCCCGATGGGAGCAAGGATTCTCGCCGCCACCGACTCGCTCGATGCGTTGAGTTCGGACCGCGACTACCGCCGGGCCTATCCGCTCGATCGTGCCATGGCGATGGTGGAAGCCGAAGCCGGACGCAGCTACGATCCGGAAGTGGTTCGGGTCCTCAAGGACTGCTACGTCGAAGCCGCGGCGAAGGCGCGGAGCAACCCGCGGACCCAGCAATTGGCCCGGCTGGCGGAGCGATCGGCGAACACGGCGCTTCCTGGAGCCGGATTCGAAGCCGGCGACGATCCGGAACTGGAGACGCGGCTCGAGGACTCGCTCGCCTCGGTGGCCGCGGCGCGCCGCGAAGGACGTTTACTGCTGGACCTTTCCCAAGGGTTGGTGGGAGTGACCGACGCGAGCGAGGTCTTTCCACGCGTCACGGCCTGCCTCACCGACTTGATCCCGCATGATTGCCTGGCGTTCTTCCTTCCGGCGGGCGAGGTGCTCGAGACCATCTACGCGCAGGGGGACGGAGCGGCGTACCTGTGGTCACTGCGTTCGGCCTGCGGCGACGGGCTCACCGGCTGGGTGGCGCAGGAGCGAAAGGCGATTCTCAACGGAAACCCCTCGGTGGAACCGCAGCTATCCGCCGAGGCCCAGTCCGTGCTCTCGAACTGGTCTGTCATCGCGACGCCCCTCGAAGCGCAGGGGCACGCCGCCGGGGTGCTGGCGGTGTACCGGAAACGGGTGGACGGTTTTACGGTGGATCATCTTCGCATTCTGCGTCGCGTGGCGTCGGTGGCGGAATTGGCCCTCGAGAACGCCCGCCGATTCCAGAACGCGGCGCAACTGGCCAAGACGGACCCGCTGACCAGCCTGCCAAACTCGCGTGCGCTATTCGAGGAACTGGAGCGCGAGATTGCGCGATGCCGCGAGAATGCCGGCAGCCGGTTCGGGGTGGTGGTCTGCGACCTCGACGATTTCAAGGTGATCAACGATACGCAGGGGCATCTGGCCGGGGACGCGCTGTTGCGGGGCGTGGCACGGCGGATGAAATCGGTGGCGCGGGACCGCGATTGCATCGCGCGGATGGGCGGCGACGAATTCGTGGTGGTGCTTCCGGATGCCGATGAGCTAACGGCTACCGGCCAGCTCTGCCTGATGGCGGAGGCCATCCGGAAGGCGGGGCAAGACGAAGAGATCGATGCGCAGTTGTCGATGAGTACCGGTCTCGCCGTGTTCCCCGACGATGGAGACGACGCTGTTTCCCTTTTGGCGGCCGCCGACCGGCGCATGTACGCGGCGAAGTCCCAACGCGAGCCTCGCGCGGCGTCAAACGCTAGCTACGAGTAGGCCGCCGACCGGCGGGCGCCCTTGAAGTCAAAACCCGCTGCGTGCATCGCGGCTGAGAATTCCGCTCCCCGAGAGGCACCTTCTTCCAGGACAGGTTTGCCGAGGCACGCGTGTCCGGAAAGGTAGCATTCATTTGACTACGCAACAGCGGGAGCAGGCGCTTCACACCGCGCTTGGCCAAATTGACAAACAATTCGGAAAAGGATCCGTGCTCCGGTTGGGTTCGGGCGACGTTCAGCCGATCGATGTGATCCCCACCGGCTCCATCGCCTTGGATTCGGCGCTGGGCGTCGGCGGATTGCCGCGCGGCCGGGTCGTCGAGATTTACGGTCCGGAGTCTTCCGGCAAAACCACGCTCGCGCTGCAAGCGGTGGCGCAAAGCCAGAAAGAGGGGGGAACCGCCGCGTTCATCGATGCCGAGCACGCCATGGACCCCACCTACGCGCGCCGGCTCGGCGTGGACCTCGATGGTCTCCTCGTCTCGCAGCCCGATCACGGGGAACAGGCGCTCGAGATCACCGCCGCCCTGGTCTCCTCCCAGGCCGTGGACATCATCGTGGTGGATTCCGTGGCGGCGCTGGTCCCGAAAGCCGAGCTCGAAGGAGAAATGGGCGACAGTTTCATGGGCCTGCATGCCCGGCTGATGTCGCAAGCGCTACGGAAGCTGACCGGCGCAGTGTCGCGCACGAACACTTGCCTCATCTTTATCAATCAGATCCGCGAGAAGATCGGGGTCGTGTTCGGCAATCCGGAGACCACCACCGGCGGACGGGCGCTGAAGTTTTACTGTTCCATCCGGCTTGACGTACGGCGAATCGGAGCGGTGAAGGAAGGCGAGACGGTGGTGGGCAGCCGGACGAAGGTGAAGGTGGTGAAGAATAAAGTGGCGCCGCCGTTCCGCGAGGTGGAACTGGAGCTGATCCACGGCGAGGGAATCTCGCTCGAGAACGAACTGCTGGAACTGGGTGCGCAGAAGGGGCTGGTGGACAAGAGCGGGTCCTGGTACAGCCGGCGGGGAGAGCGGATGGGGCAGGGCCGGGAAGCCGCGCGGCAGTATTTGCGGGAGCACCGGGATGTGGCGGCGGCGCTCGAGGTGGAACTACGGGCCGCGTATGGACTGACCGGTGGAAAGGCCTCCCACGGCACGGCGGCAGGCCCGGGAGACGGTAAACCGCCGCTGTTGGCGCTGGCGGAAAGGACGTCGGAGAAGCCCGCGGAAGTGTCCGCCAAACGGGCTCAGACCGCCTGAAGCAGCCCTGGCGAGCCCCGAAAAGGCGATTTTACGAGGTTTCAGCCCGCTGAGTGCGCCCGAACCCCCGAAAAACAGGGGGCTCGACGCCATTTCCTCTTGACAGCCCCCAGAACCATTGGCGAAGATAGGACAGCAAAACATTCTTGCTTGATTCTGTTTTGCACGCCCGAGTCTCACCGCGGCGCTCGGGATAGAAGCCTGAAAGCTTGGGGCGGGTTTGCGGCGATCCCTCATTCGGACGCCGGCCGGCGGCGCCCGGGCAGGCGCGATATTCGAAAACAGTTCATTGGGTAATGGAAGAAGGAGCAAACGGATGGCTGAAGCCAAAAAAATGACGCAGTCGCAGTTGATCAAAAAGCTCGCCGAAGGCAGTGGCCTGTCGAGCAAGCAGGTGAAGGAACTTCTGGAAGCCTACACCACCATCGTCGTTACTGAAGCCAAGAAGAACGGCGTCGCCGTGCTTCCCGGCATCGGCCGGCTTGTGAAAATGGAACGGAAAGCCCGCATGGGCCGCAACCCCGCCACCGGCCAGGCGATCAAGATCCCGGCCAAGAAGGTGGTGAAGTTCCGCGTGGCGAAGTCCGTGAAGGACGCCATCGTTCCGCCGAAGAAGAAGTAGCAAAACGCCCGGCCAAAAGCCAAAACAGCAAAACCCCCGCGACCCTCGGCCGCGGGGGTTCTGGTTTTAGATGTCCGGCCGGCGCACGATCTTGCTGTCGCCGGGCTGTGCAAGGCCGCTTACGCCTGCTTTTTTTCTTCCGCCTTAACTTCATCGCCCTTCAGGGCGTTCTTGAAGTTTTTGATGCCTTCGCCCAAGCCCTTCGCCACCTCGGGGATCTTCCGACCGCCGAACAGCAGCACAGCGATTCCAAGGATGATGATTAGCTCTGGAACACCAAGACTTCTCATGCGGCCTCCTTTACTACCACCCTTATTGTAGGAACCCGGTTCGAGCGGCGTCAAGCCGTACCTTTCCAGTACCTCCGCGAACGCCGCCGCGGCCGTCCGGATTTATGACCGGCCCGGCCCGGCCTTGGCGGCGCTCTCCGATTTTTCCGGAATCACCATCCGCAGCAGCCAGGACGCAACCCAGGTGGCGATGCTGAGCAGGATGGAGCCGAAAAACGCGGCGAGGAATGTATCGATGGTGAACCCATCCACCAACGCAGCCGAGACCAGCAACAGAGCCGCGTTGATCACCAGCGTGAGCACGCCCAAGGTCATGATGCGGAACGGGAACGTCACGAACTTCAGGATCGATCCGAGGGTTCCGTTCACCACGGCGATGACGGCGGCGGCGATCACGGCCGCCTTCACGTCGGTGAGGTGAAAGCCCTTGATGACATTGGAGACAAGCAAAAGACTGGCGGTGGAGGCGGCCCAGGTAGTGAGGATGCGGCGAATCATGACAGAACGCTCCTCGTTAGACTAGCAGTTTGGCTGGTGGCGATGCACGGCATGCGACAGGCATCAGCGCATCGACTCGTGCATTGATACAATACTGGGTTCGTGATTCGATTCCTCGTTCGCCTGTTTTCGTACCTGTTCAATACAGGGCTAGCCCTTGCGCTTACTCTGCTGGGCCTCGTCGCCCTGCTCGCCGGTGCACCCGGCTTCGAGTTGTCCGCGGTTCCCTGGTGGACCGGCACCGCCTTGGCCAAGGCATTGCTCGCCGCCGGTCTGATCGGGATACTGGCAACCTGGCTCGCCATCCGGGGCAAGGCGCGGGCACTGCTGCCTCTGTGGAACCTGTGCACGCTAGGCGTGATGATCTACGGATACTTCTGGGGCTCCTACAAGTTCGACGGCATGGACGAATTCCGTTCCACGCTGTGGACCGCCGGCGGTAACGCGCTGGCGCTGCTCGGCAGCTTCAGCCAGATGTTTCGCCGGTCGGCCTGAACCTCCGCCGCATTTCCTCTGAGAGCGAACCGCTCTCAACCGCACTACCAATTCAGCCGGATCGCGCAAGTTCAGCTTCGTCTTGCGCGGCGGGCGTCAACCACCCGCAAAACCGCCACGGAGGCAATCATCGACCATGCCCGAAACCGCTCGCCGAACCCGCCTGGCCCTCGAGCAAATCCGCACCATTTGGCACGACGAGGCGCAGGTGGAAGATGCCTGGGCCGAACACTACGACAAGATCTATGAAGAGTGGCAGCCGTGCTACCGGCTCTACAAAGAGAAGGTGGCTTCCATCGTCCATGCATGCTGGCAGGAACGGCCGGGGCGGGTGCTCGAGGTTGGCTGCGGCACCGGCGCCGTGCTGTCGCAACTGGCCACGTTGATTCCGGCCGGCCAGCTCGCCGGGGTGGATATCTCGCATCGCATGATCGAGATCGCGGCCCGCAAGCTTCCGGAAGCGTCGTTCGCGGCCAAGCAAGTGGAGGAGTACAAGTCGCCGGAGCCATTCGAGGTGGTGTATTTCTGCGGATCCCTGCACCACATGCCGGACCAGCGGCTGGTGGCCGACAGCATCCACGCGCTCACCGCGCCCGGGGCGCGCGTAGTGGTCTGTGAGCCCAATCAGGACTGGCTCTATCAAAACGTCTGGCTCAACCGGCTGCGCCGCATTGTGAGCCCCTCGTGGATCTGGCTGCGGCTTAGCAACGCCGGCGAGATCGCAAAGATCCAACGGACCATGCGGCCCCTCGACGAACCTGCTTTCCACGAACACATCGACGCCGCGGCGGTCGTGGACACGTTCGGCAGACAGTTCGATCTTCGATCGTCGTCTTCGGATTTTCACCTCACGCGGCTGTTCGAAGGCGTCCTCACCGGCGGTTCGGGCTGGGCGCAACGCATCGGCGCGCTGCGTGAAGCCGATGCGCGCCTCGCCCGCCAGCATCCACTACGGGGCGGCGCGATCGAGATGGTGTTCGAGCGCAGGAGCTCCTAGATACGGCGACTGCCGCCACTACCGCCGCGCGAACGGATACAAGGACCGGATCGCGAGAATTCGCGCCTTCGGCACGCCCGCCGTTTCGCGATTGTAGAACCCAACCGTCGCGTTCAGCCGGTAGAAATAGGCATCGCCCGCCTTGGCCGGGTGCCGCCCTTCCACGCCGCTCGCGCCGCCTCCGGCCACCATCTGCCCCTCGCCTTCGAGCAGAACGTAGACCTCTTCTTCGCGGTCATGATGGTGCGGGAAGTTCGTTCCGCCCGGGGCGAACTCCATCAGGAACAAGCTGGTCACCACGTGCGCGGCCGCGATACGGTCCCGCGTACTGGACTGATCGCCGATCAGCAATTGATACAACGTCGAGGGCGGATGATTGCCCACCACCTGCTTTTTCACTTCACTGGCGTTGGCAATCGGCAACGCGTCCGGGATGCGAATCGGGGTGGATGCGGGAATCGGATACCCCATCACGAGCACCTTCAAGGGCGCGTCGCCGGTGTTGACCAGCCCATGCGCGATGGTTGGGGCCAGATACAAAAAGTCGTCCGCGCGGATGGGATGCTTCTTCCCTGCGTAAACCACTTCGCCGGACCCCGCGGTGACGTAGTAGATTTGCTCCTCCCGCGGATATTGCACCACCGGAGAGGCTGATCCGGGCGCTAGCGATGCCTCGCCGAATCGAGCGACGCCTCTCACGATGCCCCCTTTGGTAAACAAGGGGCGGAATTCGCTGCCGGGAGCGGTGAGGTCGTCCTGGGCGACGGCGGCCTTGGAGAGCGAGGTCTTCAGGAAGGTCGGGTCCACGGGCCGTTCCGCGGCGAACAGGGGAATGGAGAGAAGGGAGAGCAGTGAAAGCGGTAGAGGGCGTTTACACATCACAGTAACATCCTACTTCGATATAGTGGCCTGTATGCAGCTTACTCGATCCTGCCTCCCAATTCTCGCGCTGGTGGCCGCAATGTCGGCGCACGGGCAGACAAAGTCCCTCTCGCTCGACTCCGCGTCAGGACTGACGCTTCATAACGCCGTCGCCGCGCCGGTGACCTTCGAAGGCAAGAAGGCGATCAAGGTGACGATCTCGCCGCAGGCGGCCGATGCGGATGGCGCGTCCGGCCGCTGGCAAGAAAGGGGGCAGAAAAAGGGTGGCGGACCTGGCGCGGGCGAAGCCAACCGCATGGACCATCTCGGTATCGTCGATGGCGTCGAGTTCGCCAACGGGACCATCGAGTTGGACTTGGCCGGCGAGCCCGGCTCCGGAGCCGCGGGAGGCGCGCGCGGCTTCGTCGGCATCGCATTCCGCGTCCAGCCCGATCGCAAAACCTACGACGCCTTTTATCTGCGCCCCACCAACGGACGCTCCGACGATCAGGAGCGCCGCAATCACTCCGCCCAGTACATCTCGCATCCCGCCTATCCGTGGTTCAAATTGCGCCAAGAGACGCCGTCGAAATACGAAACCTACGTCGACATCCAGCCGGCAAAGTGGATCCACGTGAAGGTGGTCGTGGATGGGGAAAAAGCGCGGCTCTATGTGAATGGCAGCGATCAGCCGGCGCTGGTGGTGAACGACGTGAAGTCCGGCGCCGGGGGTAAGGGCGCGGTCGCCCTGTGGTTCGAGGGGTCGACGATTGCCCACTACGCCAACCTCCGTATCGAGAGCAAATAGGTGCCGCGATATACGCTCTTCACCCTTCTGCTGTCCCTGCCGCTCGCCGCGCAAACCGGGGTGGATGCACGTACCGAACGTCTGCTGCGGGACGTGCTGATCTTCGACGCTCATATTGACACGCCACGGTACATCGTCGACGAAGGCTACCGGCTGGCCGACGAGCACAGCTATTACGAACTCGACCTTCCGCGGCTGAGGAAGGGTCGTGTGGGTGCTGTCCTTTTTGGGTTATACGCGCAGCCGGAGGACTACGCGCAACCGCAATGGCTGCCGCGCGCGCTCGAGTGCCTGGAGGCGTTGCATCGCGAAGTGGCGGCCAACTCGAAAGACATGGAGTTCGCCTACAGCGCGGCGGACATCCTACGCATTCATCGCGCCGGAAAGGTGGCCGCGATGGCGAGTCTCGAAGGCGGGCACCTGTTCGCCGACAACCTCGACGTGCTGGGCGCTTTCTACCGGCTGGGCGTCCGCTACCTGACTCTCGCTCACTTTCACAACAGTACGTATGCGGATTCGATGACCGACACCGCCCGCTACAACGGCCTTTCCCCGGACGGACGCAAGTTGATCGAGTGGATGAATCGCAAGGGCATGATGGTGGACGTTTCGCACATCTCCGACAAAGCCGTCTTCGACGCAGTGTCGGCCAGCCGCGCCCCGGTGATCGCGTCGCACTCGTCGGTAAAGAGCCTCTCGCCGATTCCGCGCAACATGCCGGACGAGGTGATGAAGGCAGTAGCATCCAAAGGCGGTGTGATCTGCCTCAACTTCCATGCCGGTTATCTGGAACCGAAGGCGCACGCCGTCTACATCCGCAACCGGCCTTCCCGTGTCAAGGAGACCGACGCGGTTTTGGCCGGACCCGGGACCGCGGCGGAGAAGTACCGCCAGATCCGCCGGATTCACGCCAAATATTATGACCTGATGCCGCCGGTGCCGATCTCGAAACTGATCGATCACCTCGACTACATAGCCAAACATATCGGCGTGGATCACGTCGGCCTGGGATCGGACTTCGATGGGGTTTCGGGCATGGTCCCCCGCGGCATGGAGGATGTTTCGAAGTATCCGGCGATCGTGCGGGGTCTGGTGGAGCGGGGTTATTCCGATGAGGACGTGCGGAAGATCATGGGGATGAATCTGATCCGGGTGTTGCAGGCCAACGAGGCGGCGGCCGAGTAGCACGCGCCTGTCCGGGCCCGCGCAGCGGGCTCCGGTGGCAATCAACGCGCAGCGGGCCCGGTGGCAATCAAAGTGCACTGTTCCGATTGAGGAACGACGATCGTGGCGGAATTTCCGCTGGTTGGAACCATCGCCCAGGTGCATGGGCCCATCGTGGACATCGCCTGTTCGGTATTGCCGCCTCTCCATCAGGCGCTGGTGGCGCGCCTGGACCACGAAACCTACACTTTCGAGGTGCACCAGCATCTGGATGAATTGCACGTGCGGGCGATCACCTTGCATCGCACCGCGGGGTTGCGGCGCGGCATGGCCGTGTTCGACACCGGATCGTCCCTGCAGGTGCCGGTTTCGCTCGATTGCCTGAGCCGCCTGTTGAACGTGTTCGGGGAGCCGCTCGATGGCGGCCAACCGCTGGCGGCGGAGAGCCACCGCAACATCCTCGCCAAGCCCGCGCCGTTGAGCGAAGAGCGTGAGGCGGCGGAAGTGCTCGAAACCGGCATCAAGGTGATCGATCTGCTGTGTCCCTTCGTCCGGGGCGGGAAGACGGGGCTGTTCGGGGGGGCCGGTGTGGGCAAGACCGTGCTGATCATGGAGTTCATGCACGCGGTGGCGAAGCTGCACCAGGGGGTTTCCGTCTTTGCGGGCGTCGGGGAGAGGATCCGCGAGGGTCATGAGCTATGGCGAGAAATGCAGGCGTCTGGAGTGATGCCGCATGCACTCATGGTCTTTGGCCAGATGGATGAATCGCCCGGCGTACGATTCCGCATCGCGATGACGGCGGAGACCTACGCCGAGTATCTGCGCGACACGCTGGGCAAAGAAGTACTGTTCCTGATGGACAACGCCTACCGGTTCGTGCAGGCCGGCAGCGAAATCTCAGGGCTGCTCGGCCGTATGCCGGCCACGGTGGGCTACCAGCCGACCCTCATGACCGAGGTGAGTAGTCTGGAAGACCGCATCAGTTCCACCGCCCGCGGGAGCGTCACCTCGGTCCAGGCCGTTTATGTCCCCGCCGACGACATGACCGATCCCGCGGTGAGCGCGATTCTGAACCATCTGGATACCAGCGTGATTCTGTCCCGCGCTCAAGCAGGCAAGGGGATCTATCCGGCGGTGGATCCGCTCCGGTCCTCGAGCAAGGTGCTCTCCATCGACGTGGTGGGTGAGCGTCACTACCGGGTGGCCCGGTCCGTGCGGGAACAACTGGCCCGGTATCGTGAGCTCGAAGACATTATCGCGATGCTCGGGATGCAGGAGTTGTCGGCGGAGGATCGCAGGATTGTGGTCCGTGCCCGCAAACTGGAGCGTTATCTGACCCAGCCGTTCTCGGTGGTGTCGCGGCACACGGGTATCGAAGGGGCATCGGTCCCGCTCGCCGGGACGCTGGAAGACTGCGAGGCGTTCCTGCGCGGCGACTATGACTCGACGCCTGAGGAGAGCTGCTACATGCGGGGAAGGATGAGCGAAACCCGGTGAGTGTTTTTACCCTCCATCTGGCGAGTGCGACCCAATATGAGCGCCTGGAAGGGGTGGTGAGCTTCGTTGGGGAAGACGCCTCCGGCAGCTTTGGCATCCTGGCCGGGCATGCGCGGACGATGACGCTGCTCCGTTTCGGGCTGGCCCGCTTCCGCATCGCCGGGGGCGGTTGGGAATATTTGGCGGCGCCGGGTGCGTTGGTCTACTTCGCGCGGAACGAACTGCACCTGGCGACGCGGCGATACGTGCGTGGCAACGACTTCGGCCTGATTCAGGCCACCCTCGAGCAGGAGTTTCGCGCCGAGGAAGGGGCTTTGCGGACCGTGAAGCAGAGTTTGCGGCGTTTGGAAGGCGAGATGCTCAAACGTCTATTGCAGATCAATCGTGGAACCGCCGAATGAAGTCCGGGCCGAATGGAACGACGACCGGGGAAAGCTTGCGCGCGGTGTGGAAAGGCAAGCGGAACGGCTCCGGCGCGCCGAGAAAGACCGTCCGTCTCTGATCGCCCAAACGCGTTTTTTGGGTGGGATGGGGGTGGTGTTCCTTCTGCCGGTGATTGGCGGCGCCTATCTCGGGTTGTGGCTCGATAGCCTTGCGCCCGGCTACTCGGTGCGCTGGACGGCCGGGTTGATCTTTCTGGGCGTCGTGACCGGCGCTGTGAACGTGTATTTCTTTGTCCGGGAGTGAGCCGATGCGCCACCTGCTCAGCCAACCCGTGATAACGACTTGGGCCGTGATGGCCGTGGTAGCTTTGCTGTGCCGGTTATCGACGCGGCGGATGGAACTCGAGCCAGGCACCGGCCAAGCCGCGCTCGAAGGATTGGTGGCCACCATGGAGGACACCATCGCCGAAGTGACGCCCAGACACGCGCGCCGCGTTCTGCCCTTCGTGGGCACTCTCTGGATCTTCGTCGCGATCGCCAACCTTCTGGGCGTGATTCCCGGGTTGAGCGGACCCACGGCGGATCTTTCGACGACGGCCGCGCTGGCTGTGCTGGTGTTTGCCTCGGTGCACTGGTACGGCATTGAAACGCACGGCATCCGGGCCTACCTGCGTCACTATGTTCAGCCGACGCCGCTGCTGCTGCCGTTTCACATCATCAGCGAGGTTTCGCGGACCGTGGCGCTGGCGGTGCGGCTGTTCGGTAACATCTTCAGCTTGGAAATGGCCGCCTTGCTGGTCTTGCTGGTGGCGGGATTTCTGGTGCCGGTGCCGGTGCTGATGCTCCACATCATCGAAGCGCTGGTGCAGGCCTACATCTTCGGAATGCTGGCGCTGATCTATATTGCCGGCGGCGTGGAAACGCTCGAGTTGCGGGCACAAGCGGCGAATGCCGGCGATACCGGTTCGACGAAAGGAGAATAAAACGCATGCCTGCCATGACGTGGTTCGTGATCATCTCCACCGCCGTGGCGGCGTTGGCGATTGCCGTGGGGGCGATGGTGCCGGCGCTCGCCATGGGCCGCGCCATCGTACAGGCTCTCGAAGCACTGGCGCGGCAGCCGGAAGCGGAAAAGTCGATCACGCGGACCCTGTTTATCGGCCTGGCGATGATCGAATCCCTGGCCATCTACGTTTTGGTGGTGGTGCTCATCATCCTGTTCCGCAATCCCCTGATCGAGTATCTGACACGCTAGGTGCAACAGGAGCCTCCGGTGGAACTCGACCTTTCCACGTTCGTTCTCGAGATCGTCAACTTTCTGGTTCTGGTGTGGATCCTAAAACGGTTCCTTTACCGGCCGGTTTTGGATGCGATCGAGCGCCGGAAGACGGCGGTGGCCAAGACGCTCTCCGGCGCGGAAGCCAAGGAGGCTGCCGCCCGTGATCTGGAAGCGCAATACCGGAACCGACTGGGCGAATGGGAACACGAAAAACAGCAGCTCCGGAGCCAGCTCGACGACGAAATCGCCGCGCGGAGAGATCGAATGCTGGCCGGGGTCGAAGCAGCTGCCGGCAAGGAGCGAGAGAAGGAAAAAGTCCTGGCCGCGCGCCGCCTCGACGAACTCCGGCAACGCGCGGAGAAGGAAGGTGCCGCCATCGCCGCCCGGTTCGCCAGCCGGCTGCTCGAACGGGTGGCCGATCCCGGTTTGGAACAGCGGCTGATCGGGCTTGTAATCGAAGACCTGCCGCGGCTGCCCGAAGCGGAACGCGAAGCGCTCGAAGCTGCCGGGAGCGATCCCCGCGCGGGGCTCCGGGTCACCACGGCGTTTCCCGTGCCGCAGTCAGGCCGCACGGCGCTCCTCGATGCGGTGAAAGCGGTGATCCACAGAGACTTGACCGCGGCCTTTGCAGAGGACCGGGCTTTGATCGCTGGCGTGCGCATCGATGTTGGCCCCTGGATTGTGCGCGCCAACCTACGGGACGAACTCGCGTTCTTTTCCGAAAAGATGGGGTCCGGGATGGCCGGGGTGGAGCGGATCGGCAATGTCTCCGGAAAGCACTAACGCCGGGCCGGACTGGTTGACGCGGTATCGCTTCCGTCCACGCGTCACCGAACAAGGCATTGTGATGTCGGTGGGAGACGGCATTGTACGAATCAGCGGACTGCCGTCGGCGGAGATGGAAGAAATGCTCCTGTTCGACGATGGAAGCCGTGGGTTGGTGTTCTCGCTCGAACACGAATCCGTCAGCGCGATCCTGCTTGATCAGGGCTCGGCGCTGGCGGCCGGTTCCGCGGTCCATCTCACGGGAAAGCGCCTCGCGATTCCCGTGGGCCGGGCGCTACTGGGGCGGGTGATCGATCCGCTGGGCGCCCCGCTCGACGGCGGCGCTGCGCCGGATTGCCCAAATCGCCGCGAGTTGGAGGCTCCGTCGCCGCCCATCGTTGCCCGCGAATTCGTGAGTGAGCCGTTGTACACCGGCATCAAAGTAGCCGACGCCATGATTCCGATCGGGAAGGGACAACGCCAGCTCATCATCGGAGACAACGGCCTCGGCAAGAGTTCGTTCGCCATCGACACGGTGGTGAACCAGGGGTCGCACGGAGTGCTCTGCGTCTACGTTCTGGTGGGGCAGAAGCGGTCGAGCGTGGTAGGCACCATCGAGACGCTGCGCAAACAGGGCGCGCTCGCGCATACCGTAGTGGTGGTGGCCGAGGCGACCGCGGCGCCGGGGTTGAAGTACCTGGCTCCGTTCGCCGGATGCGCCGTGTGCGAAGCCTGGATGCGGCAAGGCATCGACACGCTGATCGTCTACGACGACCTCACCGCCCACGCCGATGCCTATCGCGAACTCTCGCTGCTGCTCCGGCGTCCACCCGGCCGCGAAGCCTATCCCGGCGACATCTTCTATCTGCATGCGCGGCTTCTCGAGCGCTCCACGCGTCTCGCGAACGGCGATGGCGGCGGCAGCATGACGGCGCTTCCGATCGTCGAGACCAAGGAAGGCGAAATCGCGGCCTACATCCCCACCAATCTGATCTCGATCACCGATGGCCAGATCTACTTCGATTCGGGTTTGTTCGCGGCGGGAGTCCTGCCCGCGATCGACGTGCGGAAGTCCGTATCGCGGATTGGCGGCAAGGCCCAACACGCGCGAGTGGCCGCCGAGGCCGGACGGATGAAGCTCGACTATCTGCGCTTTCTCGAGCTGGAGGTGTTCACGCGGTTCGGCGGACGGCTGGAGGCTTCCGTGCAGGCGCAGATCAAGCGCGGGCGGGTGCTGCGGGAACTCCTGAAGCAGCCGAAACTGGCGCCGCTGCCGATCGAGCAACAGATGGCTGGGCTCGTCGCCTTCAATGCGGGCTGGCTCGACGATGTCCGGCCACCGGAAGTCACGGCCACCCTCGATCGGCTGATCGAACGGATGAAATCCGGCGGCGCGGAATCACTGGGGCTCGACGCCGGGCAGGATGAGTGGAAGCGAAGAGTGAGGCAGTGGCTGGGAGACGCCGGCCGATGAAACCGCGCGAACTCGACCTACGGCTGCGGAGTCTCGGAGAGATCCGCGACATTCTCAGTGCCATGAAGAACATGGCTCGGATGGAGGTGCATCGGCTGGAGCGTTTCCTCGCCACGCAACGCCGCGTGGTCACGGCGATCGAATCGGCGGCCCGCGATCTGCGGGCGTTCCACCCGGAGTTGTTTGCGGGGGAGCAGGATGAACGGTGCCGGGAAGTCTACGTCGTACTGGGGAGCGAACGCGGATTCTGCGGCAACTTCAACGAATCTCTCCTACGCGTGCTGGCCGCTCGCGCACAGCCGGGGCCGGGCGCCGCGATCGTAGCTGTGGGCGGCAACCTGCGGAACAAGATCGGCGACGATACGTTTTTGCCGGTGTTCCTGCCCGGTGCGGGCGTAGTGGAAGAAGTGGAGGACACGATGGTCAGGCTGATGGATGCGCTGAGCGGTGAGGGAATCGCGAAGCCTCACCGGTCCAGCGCACTGCGTGTGACGGTGATCCACCACACCCCGGCCGGCGGTGAGATCGGGCTGTCGTTACTGAGCCCGTCGTTTGGTGGCGGCGACAAACCACCGCAATACGCCTACGAGCCGATGCTCAACCTGGATCCCGTATCGTTTGCCGCGGGCCTTCTGGAGCAGTATCTGTTCGCCCGGCTCCATGAGTTGGTGTATGGTTCACTGATGGCGGAAAACGAGGCTCGGGTGGCGCACATGCAAGCGGCCGTGGAGCGCCTGGATAGAAAGCTGCCGGACCTGCGCCGCCGCCGTAACGTGTTGCGGCAGGAGGAGATCACCGAAGAGATCGAGGTGATCATGCTCAGCGCCGATCTGTTGGAGCCAGGCACGGGTTACGCGGATGCGGGGACTTACAATGAAGTGGCACCATGACGGCCGAGGACAGACGACTCTCCGAATCGCAGTCACGCCGGGCGTACTGGCGCCGATGGGGACCCTACCTGAGTGAGCGCGCCTGGGGAACGGTGCGCGAAGATTACTCGGCGCACGGCGCCGCCTGGGAATACTTTCCGCATGACCACGCCCGTTCCCGCGCCTATCGATGGGGCGACGACGGCCTCGCCGGTATCTGCGACAACCACCAGCTCATCTGCTTCGCCCTCGCGCTGTGGAACGGCCAGGATCCTATCCTCAAGGAGCGGCTGTTCGGTCTCACCGGCAACCAGGGGCGCCACGGCGAGGACGTCAAGGAGTATTATTTCTACCTCGATTCCACGCCGAGCCATTCCTACATGCGGTACCTGTACAAGTATCCGCAGGCTGCGTTTCCCTATCAGCAGTTGATCGACGGCGACCGCGGCCGCACGCGCGACGATCCCGAGTACGAGTTGCTCGACACCGGAGTGTTTGACGAGAACCGGTACTTCGACGTGTTTGTCGAATACGCCAAGGCGGCGCCGGACGACATCCTCATCCGCCTGACGGCCGTCAATCGCGGACCCGAGCCGGCGCCGCTCGACATCCTGCCCACGGTTTGGTTCCGCAACACATGGTCCTGGGGCCTCGACATCCGGCGGCCGCGCCTCCGCGCGGAAGATCCGGTTGGCAATACGCGCGTGATCCGGCTGAATCATCACGAGATGCCCGAGCGCTGGCTGCTGTGCGAAGGCGAGCCGGAACTGCTCTTCTGTGAAAACGAAACCAACTACCGGCGCCTGTTCGGCGTGGATAACCACACCGCGAGCGTGAAAGACGCCATCCACGAGTACGTCGTCCACGGCGCGCGCGGCGTGCTCAGCGAATTGGCGCTGGGCACGAAAGCGTCCGCCCGGTATCGAGCCACGATCGAGCCCGGAGCTTCGGTCACGATGCGGCTGCGGCTTACCGTCCAAGAGCCGTCTGAAGCGGCGTTCGGACCGGGATTCGACGAGACCTTCGCCGCGCGCATCCGCGAAGCCGATGAGTTCTATCGGGCCGTGGCCCCTCCGGGGCTTCCCGCCGACGCCGCCAACATCCAGCGGCAGGCCTTCGCCGGGATGCTATGGAGCAAGCAGTTTTACCACTACGACCTCAAGCGCTGGCTACGCGGCGATCCGGCTGGACCGGAGCCGCCCGGCGAACGCCGGCACGGCCGCAACGCCGGGTGGACCCATCTTTACAACGAAGACATCGTCACGATGCCGGACAAGTGGGAGTATCCATGGTACGCGGCATGGGATCTCGCCTTTCACTGTATCCCGTTCGCGCTGATCGATCCCGAATACGCCAAACATCAACTCCTGCTGCTGCTGCGCGAATGGTACATGCATCCCAATGGACAACTCCCGGCCTACGAATGGGCTTTCTCCGATGTGAACCCACCGGTTCACGCGTGGGCCGCATGGCGCGTCTACAAGATCGACGGCAAACGAACCGGGCGGCTGGATCGTCCCTTCCTCGAGCGCGTCTTTCACAAGCTGCTGCTCAACTTCACGTGGTGGGTGAACCGCAAGGACGTGGAAGGCAACAATGTATTTCAAGGCGGCTTCCTCGGGCTGGACAACATCGGAGTCTTTGACCGCGGCCAGGTGCTGCCCGGTGGACGCTCCATCGAGCAATCCGACGCCACCAGTTGGATGGCCATGTACTGTCTGAACATGATGACGATCGCCCTCGAACTGGCCCGCGAGAATTCCGCCTACGAAGACGTTGCCTCGAAGTTCCTGGAGCACTTCGTCTATATTTCGCGAGCGATGAACAATCTGGCTGGGTTGGGCATCGAACTGTGGGACCGGCGGGACGGCTTCTACTACGACGTGCTGCGGACCGCCGACGGCGCCTCGTTCCCGATGCGGGTGCGATCGATGGTGGGCCTGATCCCGCTGTTCGCGGTGGAGACGCTGGAATCGGAGCTGGTGGATACGCTGCCCGGCTTCAAACGGCGGATGCAGTGGTTCATCGACAATCTGCCGGAGTTCGGCGGCTATATCGAAACACAGACCACGCCCACCAACATCCGCCGCTTTCTGGCGCTGGTGCATCAGGATAGACTGCGGCGGGTGCTGAGTGTATTGCTCGACGAGAACGAGTTCCTTTCGCCTTACGGCATCCGGTCACTCTCGCGCGTCCACCGCGACCAGCCGTACTTCCTGCGGCTCGACGGGGTCGAGCATTGCGTCGGTTATGAGCCCGCCGAATCCCGCACGGGACTGTTCGGCGGCAACTCCAACTGGCGCGGCCCGGTCTGGTTTCCGGTGAATTTTCTGATTATCGAGTCCCTACAGAAATTCCACCATTTTCTGGGTGAGGACTTCAAGGTGGAATGTCCCACCGGTTCGGGCCGGCGCATGGACCTGTGGGAGGTGAGCCTCGAGATCGAACGTAGGCTCACCCGCATCTTTCTGCGCGGCGAAGACGGAAGCCGTCCCATGCACGGCGAAGCGGCGAGCCTGTTCCGCGACGATCCGCACTGGCGGGACCTGATCCTGTTCCACGAGTATTTCCACGGCGACGACGGGCACGGGCTGGGGGCGAGTCACCAAACCGGCTGGACGGGTCTGGTGGCCAAGCTGATTCAGCAGAGTTACTGATCCACCGCAAGGACTCAACGCGTCTGTGACGGCGGCTTGGAACTGGCTCGCGGTGGGGATAGGGCGGGCCGAAGCCCATCACAAGCCGAAGCTCGCACTCCCACATGGGGCATGTCCATCTTCGACGTTGGCGGTGGGCGGATCGATGGTGGCTGAGCCGGCTTCCTGCTCCTTGCGCAGGGATTGAGTGAAGCGAAGTTGATCGAGAGCGCGGTCTTGTTCGCGGGCGTAGCGGCCTGCTGGCGGTAGACGAGGGCGAGGGACTTGGAGGTGTCGGCGAGTTCACGAAAGGCTTTGGCATGGATGAGGTCTGCCTTGGGGTCTTCGAACTCGGAGGCGAATTTGGCGCTTTGGCTTCCTATTTCATCCAGCAGAACGTGGGATTTCGTGACGGAGACGTTGGGTGGGCAAAACGAAGACGATGATCTCGCAGATGCTCTATGATACGCAGGAAGCCATGACGCAGATGAGGCATCACGGCACGGGCGGCGCCGGGGCGGTGGATTTGAAGCGTCGAGTTGTGGGGTGGATCCAGGGACGAACCGGCTTTCTTGTGTTAGTTATGATCCGAATGGCAACCAGGAGAACAAGATCAGCGGAGTTACCGTTAGCGCGTACGACATCGAGAACCTATTACTGAAGTGAGACGTGTCAGGTGAGGAGTACCGGTATGGTCCGCATAACATGCGCGTGTGGCGTCGGAGATGAAGGTGGTGGGAGGAGAATTTGAGTATGCCGGAGATGTTACTGTCTCCGGTACTTTGAGGACTCCGGGGCGATGGAACCGGTATGTGGGGTTGCGGTGCGTTGGGAGGGGAGTGTGGGGGGGACGATCACCTGGGGAACGGGAACAGGGGCGAAGCCTTATAGGGGAGCAGGATGGGCGGATTTGGGGTGCACGATCAGGATGGGAAGGGGCTGCATTATGCGGACCAGCGGTATCATTATTCGAATCGGGGGCGGTTTTGAGGGCGGATCCGTACCGGGCGAGTGGGGGGCGTGGGATCCGGTGTCGTGGAACCGGTATTCGTATGTCGAGGGGGATCAGTGGGACTTAGTGATCCGACAGGGTTGATGCTCGCGAGGCCATTACGATCCAGCGACAGTCATGTCATTTCTCTACCCGGACCAAGCACGGATTATCCTGATGCCACAGATCGACCTGACTCGACCGGCGAACGTGAACTCCGAATGGGACGACCTGTCAGGCGATGCCGACCCGAGATGTGACACTGACTGTTTAACAAGCGAGCATTGCTCAATGCATCAAGGAGAGTCGAAGCCTCGCGTGACCAGCTAGAAGAAGCAGCCGGAAGGACACACAATGTCGACTGGCGTCTACTAGCAGCGTTGAGGTATCCGTGAAACCGGCTTCCAGAACATCGCCCAGCCGGATGGGCAAGGGCGCGGGGGTCTTTCAAATTGACATCCGGCCAAAACCCCTCCGTGACCGCTGCGCAGGCGGCGGAGTTGACCTTGCTGCCGGATTTGCTGCACAATTTCTATCTTCCGCCCTTGATCGAGTCCTCAGCGTGGGTTACAGACCCGGCGCAGGCAGGGCGTTTAGCAGCGACTTCCTACAGCCGGGGACTACCCCGCGTACTCAACCGAGTACGCCAAGGGCGAACGCCGGACTCGATCGACGGATTTCGCCAGAGGTAACTATGACCAGAATGTTCTCGACTTAGGGGAATGTTTTCAGTGAAAGTACGCATCTCTGACTCTTTTGCCAAGAAAATACGTACAACCGAAAAAAGCCCTGCGATCCTTGTTGGCGCCTACCATTCCATGGCGAGTTCGAGCAGGTGCAGCTCTTACGCAGTTCTTGTTGGCGGCGTTCTGATGGGACAACAGCCCCAGCGGGCGGTGACTCTCCTGGGCTGGTCATCCGGTACTGGGTCTGGGGTTTTTGTGCTCGGCCGGCGCGAGCAGGTTTCAGTGAGTTCCGGAAGGGGGAAACACGAGTGAGTTTCGAGGGTGCCCAGAAGTTTTGGATTGGGCGTGGGCTACATAGATACAAAGACGGCAAAACGAGGTAATGAAAGCCGGTGTCTTATTTCTTCGATTCGGTTTGTGAACCGCACCGACCAGCGGCTCGCGGCCGCGGCGGGAGCGATGCATCGGCTACTGATTGAAATGATGGGCGACGAGAACTTCTGCGATTCAGGGTTGGGCCGTCAGTCCTGAGGTGATTGTGTCATTTAAGAGGCGAGTGCTTGGCCTGCTGCGTCGGAAGCGTTCCTGAGGATCTGGTGATAACCCGCGGTTTCTTCTGGCCGACTTGAGATCTCAGTATGGCCGGGAAGCCTGGTTGATCAGGACAGCACTATCGCCATGAGCTTCGAAGCAGCCCTCGTGGTCCAGAGCTCGATGCCTCCGTGGAGACTCCCGAAAGGGGTCTACCGATTGCTCAACTGCTCGGCTCTGACGCCAGAGCAGTAGCCTGATCTGACGGTAGCGCGGCCTGACAACGTGGGTATCTCGTCGGCCAGCCGTACCTGGATGGGTATGGCGCGGACGACGGGTGCTGGAGACGCTGGGCGGGGCAGATTCTGTACAATGCGCATGGAGACATAACGCAGATGAAGCATCACGGCAATAGCGGTGCGACGGTGACGCAGACGGAGATGCGGAAGTACAACATTCTCAGTCAATTGACTCGGGTTTCGGCGGGCGGGGGGCGGGCCGGTGGATTTGAACTACACGTATTCGTCGACGCAAAACAACGGGAAGATCACACAGTTGGTGAACGCGGTGAACTCAATGAGCGTAGAAGCGGTAGTTTCCCAGTACGACCGGCGATCGACACTGGTACTACTATGAATGGAATCATGGTCCAGATTGTGTAGCCTATCCAGGCTATGAGACATCGAAAGACGATTCTGGGTCTGCGTGGCGCGAGATGCAAAAAACATGATGGAGAACTGCACGAGATTGTTTGCACGCTATCGAGAGATCATGCGGCTGGTATGGAATCTTGGGTTGCAGTCCGACCCAGGTTTGCGTGCTCTGGGATGGGGGGGTATCGAACCCTTCGACGCAGCGATGGCAAAACTGTTCGAAGCTATGGTGCTACGACCTGTCGGAGTGAGTAGTCGAGTTTCAGACTGCTGCACTCCTGGATCTTCCTGGCGCTTTCTCGTCGAGGCTAGAGTCGGCGCTCAGTTGCTTGTCGACAGGAATCTTCCATCAGACCCGGCGCATGTCTGGGAAACTCCAAGAACCGAGCTGCGTCAGGGTTCGCATGATCTACGGTTCCTGCGCTTCTTCGACTGGCATCGAGTCGATTCGATAGACTGCGCTTTGATCGAAGTCTTGATTGAGCGCTCCGACGACGCACCCGACTTAGTGGGCCGGCATGCCCTGGTAGAGTGGGCCGGATGTGCGGTCTGGACAGAGATCGACGCTAGTTTGTTGTAGTGGCTCCATCTGGCGCCAGGATGCGGTCCCGGCTCAGCCGCACCACGAAATTCCGCGGCGCGCCGATCTGCAATCCAGACTGGCCGCCTCCATCGAGATCAAGGGATCCCCTGACCCGCGTTCAACGGTCAACGGTCTTCCCGACCCAAACGTCGTTGCTCCCTGCTCGGGGCGAAGAACGATGCGCGACACGGCGGAACGGCTGAATGCCGGCCCGCCTGCGGCTTTGGTAGCATACAGACCATGTTCACCAAGGAACGAGTGGGCGGTGCTCTGTTCACGCTTCTCTGTCTGGGGATCGCCGTGCTAGACTACTTTCGCGAGAAACCCCTTCATCCCGAATTTCTCGCACTCTTATTCCTCGCGGCGGCGCCTTGGGCTCTGCCGTGGCTCGCTACGCTGGTGAAGTCCCTGAAAGTCGGCGGCATGGACTTGAGCTTTCGAGAAATGCAGGCCCAGATCGAGGAAAATCGCGAAGTCATCAATGCCACTGCATCCGCGGTCGTGGGCGTGGGGAAAGCTCCCGGGACAACTCCAGCCCCAACCGCGTTCGACTCGGGCGCAGTCAGCCACGACGTGGTGGCCGCCGATGACGAGGGTCCGGCCAATCCAGCCGCGGCCGCCGCCGATCCGGACGATCCCAACTTCAGCCGGTTCGGAAATAAGCCAGTGGCCGGAGGGCGCAGGCTCTCGGCAACCGTCAAGCCGTTTCCGGGCTCGGCGGATCTGTTCATGATTCACGCCTCGGTTACTTCCACCGATGCGGCACAGCCTCTCCGTGATGGAACCAAGGTCAGGTTCCACTTACATCCCACTTTCCGGCCTCCGGAAGTTACAGTCGAGGCTGTCGACGGCGCCGCCGCGATTGACCGCGTGGCCTGGGGCTGGTTCACCGTCGGCGCGGAAGTGGATGGACAGAGGCTCGGCCTGCCACTGAATACCGTGCGCGGCGCGCCAGAGCTGTTCAAGTCGCGATAGCAGCGACGGGCGGCATGTCTTTCACGCGCAGGCGGACAGCCGGATCGCCGTGCAGCATATAGTTCCGGGCATCGTCGCGAGCCACCCAGAGGTTCGCCACTTGCGATTGTGTGAACCTACCATCGCCTGTCTTGAGCGAGTCAATGCCCTTGAGAAGTTCCGTCGATAGAGCCGCCCAGCGGAAGTTGAATTGATCGGTGGCGTTGCCGAGACGATACCCATTCATCAGCTTGATCAGGACATCCCGGAAGCCCTGGTTCTGTGGCTGCCCTTTGGTCGAATACGAGTAGCCGAAGGCCTTGTCGACGTGCCCCAGCACCGCCAGCGCTCCGTTCTCCCGGCCGAGCAACGCTTGCGGCAGCCGCGCCAACATCGGGCTCGGCGCGATAGGAATACCATCGCCGTTCTCGTCACGCTTGTAAGTGTCGAACCGGGGCCATCCGCCGCCGTAACATGCGAACAGGAAATGAATCATGCCGTGAACCTTCGTATTTGCGGGAAGGTCACGGGCTGCGTAGTAGTGGTCCGCTTTAGCCGGTCCGCCGGGCCAATCCTGACACAATAACGCGCCTTGCGTCTCGATCAGGTGCTTGCTGTCCGGCGCGCGGAGCAAGCCGTGAGAGCCAGTGAATAACAACGCCGGCGTTCCCCCGGGGGCTTCGCCGCTCCACAGACCTCGGAGCTTGTCCTTCGTCGCGTCCGCGCCCATGAAGAGCTGAAGCGCGAACTTTTGGCGCTGCCCGAAATGCCCTTGGATCCATGGATCGAAGACGTTCGCGTAGAGGACCTTGGAAGCCTCGTCGAACTCCTGATGGGTGCCGAACAGCGCCAATTGACGCGAGGTAGTTATTTCCGCGGCCTTCTCGTAGTCGATTACGGACTTCGCATAGCAGCCAAACTCCTCGGGGGTCGAGAACCACAGCCGTCCGACGCCCCAATAGAGATCGAGCTCATACTGAAACTCGAAGGATATCTCTTCCGGCGAGGCTACGATCAAGACGTAGAACGGAACGCCGTTGGCTGGGTCCACCACCTGCATGGTCGCGTTGCGCGGTGGCGTCGCGAGCCATTCCGCGGCGGATTGGCCGGGCTGATAGTCCTCGAAAACCTTGAAGAACTCACCGCTTTCGACCTCATTCTTCCTGTGCTCCAGTAGGGGCTTCAACTCCTGTTTGATCGCCTCACTGACGGACGGCCCGTAGAGCACCGCCCAACCAGCCTGAGCCAAGTCCTCAGCGACCATGTCTCCTCCGACGATCCCGAGATGGGCTTCGTTGGACTCGGCCTTGGCCTTTATGATGCCCTGCGACAAGGAGCCGCCGGGTCCCTTGGTCCGCAAGGCCCGCATTGCTCCCCGATCGATGGGCTGTTCGAAGTCACCGCTATCGGCATGAACGCCGAGGGGAACGGGCATAGTAGCGGCTGCGGGGGTGTCTGGCATGGCGTTTGGTCGAAAATTGCAGATGGAAGCGCAGTTTGCAAGCTGCGCTCCCTGTTGGCGGTGGAGAAGGCTATTGTTTGTTGTCGCCCTCGCCCTCCGTGGCGGAAGGGCTCTCCTCGGCGTCGATCGGATGCGAAACGCCCGAGCTGTCGTCCACTTCCTCGTCGGCTTCGATGGGATGCGAAACGCCGGAACTGTCGTCGGCGCCCGCACACTGGAAGCCGGGTAGGGGCAGGGGATCATTCGTGACGCGCGTATTCATATACATGGTAGGTCCTCGATTCAGTGGGATGTTCTGGGAACGTTGTTGATGATAGCCTTGTAGCGCGGATCGCCCCGCAAGGCGGAAAGAGCGCTATCGCGCTCGAGAAAAGCAACTGGGCGGCCTTTGGCTATCGCCCGGCCCAAAAACTGCAGCGCTTCCTCGCGATGATGCAGTAGCTCGAATCCCGCCGCGGCCATATGAAGGATGCTGGGACTCTCGGGCGCTAGCGCCGCTGCCTGCCGTAAAAGAGCTACGCTCTCGGGTTGTTTGCCGATGATTGCATAGTATAGCCCTAAGTCCGCCAATAAAGATGGCTGGCTCTTTTGCTGCTTCCGCAACTCTTCGGCGAGCGAAATAGCCTTCAGGTAGGCCTCTCGGATCTTCGACGGATCCTCACCCAGCCGGGAATACATCTCGCCGAGTTGCCCCCAAGCGGGATAGTGGGAGCCGTCCTGCCCGATCGCATTCCGGAAGGCCTCCGCCGCTTCCGCGAACTTACCTTCTTCTTCTAATACCCGACCAAGATTGTAGAAAGGGTTGGCGCTCGGTTCGATCCGGATCGCCTGCTCCAGGCTGGCTCGCGCCGCCGGCAACTGATTGAGCCGCCAGTAGGCGATTCCGAGATTGTTCAGCGCGCGGGCGTTGTCTGGGGTGAGGCTCACTGCTTTCTGGTATTGAACGGCGGCGGCATCAAATCTCCCGGCACGAAGATAGTAATATCCGAACTCATTCGCCAGCCGCCAGTTTCCGGGATCCAACTCGATGGAGTTACGGAATGTCGACTCTACTTCTCCGGTTCGACCCTGCCGGTAGTAAAGCTCAGCCAGCGCCGAGTATACTTCCGCATTCCGGCTGTCTATCCGCATAGCCTCGGAAAGCTCTTCAGCCGCGAGATCGTTCTGCCCGGTTTCGGTATAGAGCATGCCGAGCGTGACATGAGCGGAGGCCAACTCCGGGTTAAGCGCCAGGGCTTGGAGGCTGGCCGCGCGGGCCGGTTCCACATAGGCGGTATCGCGCAACTGCCAGAACTGGAGAAAGTTCGCCCGTCCCAGGTCCGCCCAGGCAGGCGCGTAGCGCGGATCCTGTCCGGTCGCCCGTTGTAACAGAGGGATCGCCGTCTCGAGAGCCTGTGGTCTGTAGTAGTGCTCCACAAGGCCACGTGCACGAAGATAGTCCTGCCGGGCGCTGGCGACAGCGGGCGACTCTGTACGAATCAGCGCATGCCGCGTGCGCGGAACCGCGAGGAACAGGGCCAAAGCAGCCACCGGGGCGAGCATCCATGCGCGAAACCAACGCCGGCGCGGATGCGGTGGCAGCGGCAGTTCCACTGAGCCTTGTCCAAAGCCCATCGCGTCGGTCAGAGCCGAAATCATTTGCCCCGCGCTACTGTAGCGCTTGGCCGGATCTGGATTGGCCGCCGTCTCCACCACGCGGGCTAACGCCTCGGGCAGGTCAGGGCGAAGGTCGAGCACCGAGGCGCGCGGCCCCGACTCATGACGAAGGCGCATTTCCGACAACCGGGAAGCCTCGAAGGGAAACTTGCCCGTCAGCAAATGAAAAAGGACCACACCGAGTGCGTAGATATCGCTCCCGACGGTTGCCGGTTGGCCGGACAAGAGCTCGGGAGCCATGTAGGCGGGAGTGCCACTCATGACGTCGTGCTGTCCGTGGTCTTGCGTGAGACCAAAATCCATCAGCAGAATCCGCCCGCCCTCCTCGCGCATCGCGTTCGCGGTCTTAATGTCACGATGAAGCAATCCGGCCGCATGCACGGCGGCGACAGCACGACAGAGGTCAACACCGATGTGAGCGGCCTCCTCCGGTCCGAAGGGACCCTGCGCGGCCAGCAGCGCGGACAGCGTCTTTCCCCTTACGAAATCGCTCCAAAACCCGACCCGGCCGTCGTGCCGGTCCACACCGTGGATGGGCACCACATTGTTGTGTCTCACGCGAGCAATGGCGCGCGCTTCGCGAAGGAGAGCTCTAGCTTCGCTCTCCCGGTCCATTCCGCGAGGCAGGAGCAGTTTGAGTGCAACCTCGCGCTCCAGGGTCGTATCGAAGGCGCGATACACCTCGCCGAAGGCGCCTTGGCCCACCTTTTCCAGGATCTCGAATGGACCCCATCTCTTGGGCGCCGGAGCGCCGGCCGTAGACAAGCCGGCGGCGGGTCGAGCGGGGGAGGCCTCATCGGCGCCACGAGATACGTACTGGGATACTTGCTCGCGAAGCTCTGGTTCGGTAATCGTTTCGAGAAATTCCAGGCGTGCAGAATCCTCCAGGCGCATTGCTTCGTCGAACAGGCGTTGTAGCCTGGACCGGTCGCCGGGCTGCCGAGAATCAAACGGGGCCATCCGATGCGAGGAAATCCTTTGTCTCGCGAACCCAAGTATACCGAACACTCCGCAAAAGGGTGAGATGTTCAGCGTTTGGATCTAACGCGGGTGGCCGCTTCCGCCACAGCTGGGTCGACTTCTCGTTTGGCAAATCCGTCGAGCAGTTCCATGCGTTCCGCAAAAGGAACAGCCCTTGGCGCTTCCGATTCCGGAACCAGCCGCATACCGCCGGCCGCTTCCGCCAGATCCGCCAATGCCTGGCCGTCCGCGGGTTCTCCCGAGCCCAGGTACAAGTCCCACACCCGCAACTTTCTGCCGCCGGTGACGGCCTCCCTGGCATCCTGCGAAATGGAGATCGTTGCCGGGACCTCCGCCTGATTCACAGGACCGCCCACCGCCATGCCCGATGCCATTTCCCAGACACGCGCCGTGTTATCGCTGGATCCGGTGACGAGGTAACGTCCGTCGGAGGTGAATCGCATCGCCACCACGCCGCGCCAGTTCGCCCATTCCCGAATGGTCCGCCGCAGTGTGAGGTCGAAGACTTCGGCCAACCCATTGGAGTCCGCCAAGGCCACCAGCCTTCCATCGTCACTGAGGGCTCCCGTGTACCTGGTGCCCTCGGGCGCCTTCTGTCCGCTGCCCAGCCGGATCTGTGCGATCCGCTCTTTGGTTCTCGCATCGAGAACCTCCGGCGGCTCATCGCTGTGCCCGTCGGCTTGCCGCAGCACCAGCACCCGGCTTCCGTCCTTGCTCGCATACTGAGGCGATGCACCTTGTGAGGTCTTGCCGATCAGGCCGCTCAAAAGATTCTTCATCGCCTGCCGTTCTGGCCGGGGCTCGCCTTGCTTCCGCATCTCGTCCAGAAGCGACGCAGCCTGATCCAAGTCGATTTCCTTCCAAGGAGCTTCACCCAGCGAGACGTCGAACAAGGCGATGGTGCGCCGGTCCGCGGCCACGTTGGCAAGGGTACGGCCATCCGGAGACAGGGCCCAGTCGGCGCGTCCACGCGTGAACACCTGCGCGGCCGGCCGGAAGGTGAATACGTCCCGCAAGACCAGCGTTCCCTTGCCGTATCCGGCGAACACCGGTTGCCCGGAATGAAACTCGATCTCGTTCTCCCCCGACCATCGCAGGGGCGAAGCCTTTGCCGAGTCCACACTCCAGAGCCCAAGCCACGAATTCCCTGATTTCCCGGTAACTACCACCTGGCGCCCATCGGGCGTGAATCCAGCGGAGACGGCATCCTGACTGCCCGCCAGTTCTCTCACCCGGGACGATGTGACATTCCAAACATAAGCCTTGTTTCCCGCTACCGCAGCGGCGTGCTTTCCATCCGGACTCAACGCCGCTTGATCGATCACAGCCGGAAGACTCGCTCTAGGGAAACTCCCCGAGCTGTCTGTCAGCCTCCACGCCAACGCCGTCCGGTTCAGCGCGATGAGAACCACGTCCCGGCGGGCGTTGATTTCGGTGAACCGAATGCTCCCGCCGACACGCGGCGCACTTACTAACCTACGGGCGTCCCACAGCTCCACGCCCTCCATCTTCGCCACAACGGCCTCCTGCGGGTTTCCAGCTCCCCGGAAAAGCACCTGCCGGAGATATTGGGGAGGAAACCCCGTGCGGGAATCGGCTTCCAACTCCCGCCCGCTGGCGATATCGATGACGTGCGTATTCGCCATGTCGTTCGAGAGGTCCGGATTGAAGAGGATCGCCACTGTGCCATCGTGGTTCAGCGCGGCATGCGGGGATGCCAGTGGAATCTTCGGGCCGGCGAGTTTTCCCGATCTCACGTCCCAGACCCGAGTGAAGCCACCGCCCCAAGTCAACAACCGGTTACCGTCACCGCTAAAAACGGCCTCGACGACATGCGATTCGTTATCTAGCTCCCGGGAAGCCATCCTCAATCCGCCACGGGACAGATAGGCGGCGGCCCAGGCACGGGCCTGAGGCGACGCCGGATCGCTCTGGAGCGCGCGGGCCAGATAGGCCAGAGCTTGGGCAGGCTGCCCGCGATCGGTCAGCAAGGGAACCTGGGCCAGATCGTACCGGGCCAAAGCCACGTTCGCCTTGGCCTGCGCCTCGACGGCCGCATCCCGGCTCTTTCCAGCCTTCACCCCCAGCCACACGGCCGCTATGAGCAATCCGGCCAAAAGCGCTGAGCCCGACTTCAATATCCGCGCGGTCCGAATGTCCTTCAACCGGCGCTGCTCGCGAGCCAGCCTTTCCCGCTCGGCCTTTCTCGATTCGGCGAGGAAGTCTTCTTCCACGGATTTGAGCTGATTGGCGGCCGCCCATTTCTCGGCTGTGGCTAGCGGATCGGCAACCAGCAGGCGGCTCTCGGGCCGCCCCAATTCGTGCCACAGTTCGGCCTCGCGCTGCAGAGCGCTCAATTTCTCTTTTCGCCAGCTCTCGTTGCTCGCGCGAACGGGTTCAATCAACCGGTCGTGCGCCAGTTCCAGCCAAACGGACCCCAGGCGTTGGTCGGAGCGAACGAGATGTGCTTCAATCAGAGCTTCCAGGGCGGTATTCGCCAGACCCTCACTCTCCTGTGGCCCCTTCACCACCTGACCGCGCGTACCCAACTTCGTAATCAGATGATCCTCGAACCAATCGCGGATTGTTCTCTCCGCGATCCCGGTTTCCCAGGCGGCCTTGGCAATCGTAGCGGCATAGTAGTCCGCCAGTGCGGTGGATCCCACTTGCGGCTGTGTGCTCTTGGGGATACTCCGTGCACCTTCCGGAAGGTCTTCCCATCGGCGCAGGCAGACCACCTGCAATTGCACCGGTTCCACGAACTCACCCAATGCCTGGCCGGTGCCCCCAGCCTTCACCACGTTCACCTTCCGGAGATCGTCGGCGATCTGCTCGGCCGCGCCGGTCTCGAAGGGAACTCCTGCCTCCGCCGCTGGCCGGCGGATGGCATCGAGAGAGGAGTCCAGGCTTAGCAGATCCAGACGAAACGTATTGGAAAGCCGCGTGGGAATATAGCGCAGGTAAGGATCCAGGCTGGCCACATACTCCTCACGCATCGCGAACAATGCCCAGCGGCCCTGTGGCCGCAGCGCATCTCCAATCTGCCGGAAGAACTGGCGCTTGGCCTCCACGTCCACCGGATCTGTGGTGAGCACTTCCTCGAACTGGTCGAAAATCAGCAATTCGCCATTTGGATTCGGATCCAACGCCATTGAGGAAACGCGCACAACAGACTCGCCGCCCGCGCTCGAGTCGAGCGCGGTTCCTGAGCCGCTTCGGGCTGCGGCCAGCGGCTTGTGCGCTTCTAACTGCAGGGACGCCATCATGCTCGCCCAGTAGCGATTCCGGGTCCCCGGATTCGGCGCCGCGTTCACCCGGATTACGTCGCGTACGGTGAATCCGAACCCGCCCTCCTGCGTTGGCCGGGCCATTCGCGGAATCAGCCCGGCCTGGATTACCGAACTCTTCCCCGCACCGGAAGGCGAATACAAAAGGACGATGCGTTCCGTGATCAGAAGGTCGATCAGGTCCGCAAGTTCCCGGTCGCGCCCGTATAGAGTTTCGCCCCGCTGGAACGCACGAGGACCGACGTAGGGATTGGCAGGGCTCTTCATGCGGTCAGCTTCAGTGCTCGCTGCTCGGACGTGTTTTGCTGGAAAGCCTGGATGAACTCAGCCGTGCTACCCCAAAAGATGTCGATCTTCGATTCGCGCAGATACTGTTCGAAGTATCGAGACGCGCTCACCGGTTGAGATACGCGATCCTCCTCCGGTTGAAGCTGCGCACCTACGCACGGATACGAGTTCGCGCCCACCATCCGCGCGCCGCTCCCTTCTTTGTTGAAGATGCTGCGCAAGAGCACGCGGAAGCTCCATTCGTCCAGGCGGAAGCCGAGAAACAACAGGGAATTCGCCGTCAGCGCGGTGCCCACCGCTCCCGGAATGAAATCCTTCGCGTCCGCTTTGCTGCCAACGTTGAGCAGATAGTTGAAGAAGTCGTCTTCGGTGAGTACCGTGGAGCCGAGCCCGGCTTCTACTCGGGTGGCCACCTGGGCCGAGCCGGCGGGTGCTTCCGGCTCACCGGGTAACGGGCCGGGCAGATCCAGTTGCCCGAACAGATGATACACCAGGGGATTCTCGACGCTCGGAATATAACTCTTCTCTCTTTCTCGGATCGTCGGATACCTATTCAAGTTACGAAGATCGAAGAATGGATCCTTGTTCCAGCGGCTGAAGTCGCAACGTGGATGCCGTCCTGCTTCCTCGAGCGCATCTTCCATCAGTGTGTCGGAGTTGGTGGTGAGGTAGACCGCGAAGGGCCTCGAGGCCAGCACGCGATGCGGCTCCAGCGGATTCGCTGCACGCTCGGCCTTGCCGGCCATGGCGATGATGCGGGAAAGGTTCTCCGGATTCTCCGGATCCAACCCGGACTCCCCAACCAGTTTTCTGGCGATTTGCCTCGCCAGATCTTCCTTCGCCGTCAGCGGCCGTTTGTAGCGCACGGCCAGGTACTGCGCGACCGTCGGCAGTTCTTCGCTGAATATGGGTGAGAACGGAAACCGGTTGCCTGCCATTTCCTTCGCCAGTTCGCGCGTGGTGCCCACCAGGCTATCGAGCACTCCTGGTCCGAGAATCGGAGTGCATTTCTGCGCCTCGATCGCTCGGTTGATCGAATCCCAAATCTCGGCGTCGGTGCTGCCGCTTGCCCCAGCTGCCAATCCGGGAACGTACCAGAGACGGCCCGTGCGCAGACGCAGGAACAGTACGGGCATCCAATAATCGTCGCAGTCATCGTCGGCCGCCGCTTCCCGCGCCACTCCCATGGCCCTGTCGATCTGCCCGCCGCCTTTCGACAAAGCCCGCAAGAACTCCGGCATGAACTTCGCCATGGTGGCCATCTTCACTTTGCCCTGCATGGCGATCACGGCGGGAACGCCTGCATCCACCAGGAGTGGACCCAACGCGCTCAGTGTGCTCGACGCTGTTATCCCCTCGCCGCCGGCGCTCTCGCACGATGCCAGGATCACCAGCCGCAACTGCTTTTTCGACCGGATGCGCTCCACCAGCCTGGAACCGTCCGTTAACCCGTCCTCGAGATAGATTCTGGCCTGCCCGTCATGCATGAGCGCCCCATGGCCCACCATGTAAAGAATGTCGAAGCCGTTGTCCAGTTGATCCAGAATCTCTTTTAGCGTCGCCGGGCCCAGGCAATCCTCCGCTCCGGTGGCAAGCGTCTGGAAAGCGATGCCGGCCTTCTTGAATCCTGCCTCGGCGCGCTGGCGTTCCTTGGCGACATCCACCGGGGCGAGCTTGGGATTGTCGTCGGCGTCGGGATCGAACAGTTCGGGATCGTTGGCCTTTTCGAGCCCAGGAGGATTGGCGACGACAATCAAAGCCTTCAGGTCCGTCTTTCCCCGGGGCGAGTGCCAATTGCTGCTGGCGAGGTAGCGCGAGAACAGCACCTCTCTGCCGTTGAACAGAGTTTCCCCTCGTGCGTCGCACAACGTCTCCCAGTGGATCCGGTGCAATTCCTCCGCCCCGGCGTCGATGTAGAGCCGGACGCGGAGCGCGCCGTCTTCTTTGTCCTGGATGGAATTGCGCGCCTTCTCAAAGCCGCCGCGGATCTCGTCGTCGGCGAACAGCGCCGCCCCGAGCGCTTTGCCGTAGGCTTCAGGCTCTCCAGGCGCGAGCTTCAAATTTGGATCGATACTGGCGTACGCCACTCCCTTGACGGGCATGCGTTCATCGGAATCGCTGTCGATGGCAACAAATCGCATCTCCACCGGGTAGCCGCCTGGCTCCCTGCGCCTGAGCGCGATTTCCAATTCCGCGTACTGTGCCATTCGGTGTCTAGCCTACAGCAGGAAGGGAGGGTTGGCAACCGCTTTTGGGGGATTTTCAGGGCCAATTGGCAACTCGCGCTGAGTCCCGCGAGTATGAGGTTCGGAGCGGGACCGCCTATGGAATCTCCATCGGGACGTACTTCGCGAGATTGACGGACTTCCCGCCCACCACGGCGGAGACGCCGGCATCCACTTCCACCGCCGTGATGCGGCGCTGGCTCAGTTGGACCACGAAGTTCCGGGGTGCGCTTAGGCGCAATTCTGGTTGGCCGTCTCCATCGAGATCCAGGGTGTCACCGCGTCCGCCCGCGGCCGTCTTGCCGATCCAAACGTCGTTGCGTAGCGTTCCCGCCGATGAAGTGAAGCCGTCCTGCGTGAACCGCCACGAAGCAAGCACGTCCGCCGCGGCGGGATCGCCGGGGGCTCGCGGATAGACGAACGTCCGACTCACTTCGCCCGGGACCGTCATCAGGACCGGCCGTAAATCGCCATAGGTGCTGCGTATGAGTGGTTCGCCGTGCTGAATCCGGGCTCCTTCGTCGAGCGCAAGAAAGACCTCTTCGTCGCCGCCGGCGCTGTAGCCGGTTCCGGCCAACCGGTCTTCGTAGCGGGGACGCAACGGAGTTCCGTCGGACTCGAGCACCGGCCAAGTGACTCCCCACGCGCCTTCTCCCGAGACACGACGGACCGCGGACAAGACGCCTGACGGCGTGATTGTCAGCTCATTGCGGAAAATCGGACCCGAGTGGCCCTGCTTCGGCCGGTAGGTCAATGAACAGCGCACCACCAACGGGCTCACGAACTGGAAGTCCCAGTCCGCCTGGAACCGTGACGGCAAGTCAGCCATGCGCAGCCATCGGCCGCTCTCCTCGAACGCCGGGGCGAAGGTGACTCCGCGTTCGCCGTCGAACGCTCCATCGGAGGGCCCCAGCCGAGTATCCCAACCAGGTCGCGCGAAGCGGACGATCCCGAGCGGAGACCAGTAGTTGGCGTGGGTCATGTTCTCCTGCCCGCGCAGGTTCGCCTGGATCATCATGCCCCCGGCGTTGGCGAATGCGGTGGCGAACTGCTCATCCAGGGCGAACGCGTAGCCGCCGATCTCGGATGGCGACGGCCGTTCCGGAATTCCGGTTTGGCGGGTATGCAGCGCCTCCGACAGATGAAACATCAATGAGCCGTTGTAGTTGGTGTATTGGCTCGCGGGCTGGAATCCGACTCGCAGGGCCGGATCGAAGTGGTTCTTGGTGACCGAATAGGAACCTTCAAAACCGCGCTGCGTGCGCCGCCATCGCTGGGCGCTTTGAAAAGCCAGCATGGCCGCGTGGCGAAACTGACCGGCCCGTTCGCGATCGCCGCGCTTCCAGGCGACTTCAGCCATTACTTCGAAACAAAGCTGATAACCGATCTCTACCCAGACGTGATTGTCGGTGCGGCCGTTGGTGGGGACCTGCCCTGTGGGGTCCTGCAGCCACAGTGTATTGGTGGTGGCGGTTTCTACGATGCGGCGAATCTCGGCCGCGCTCGGGCCGTCGTAACCCAGGGCCGATAGCGCGAGTAAGTTTCCTCGTCCCACCGCTTCGACGCTCAACGTATCCGGATCGCTGGTAAGGTCGTGATAAAGATAGTAAGGCGCGGCGGCGATTCGTTTGGCTTGCCCGCCTTTCCAGGCAGCCTCGATGAAGCCGACGGTGTCCTGCCTTGGAATAAGTCCGGCCTGCTGGCGCATCCAGTCACCCTTGAGAACATACGTCTCCCAGTTATTCTTGTTGCCACGAATCACTTGGGCGGATGGGGTCCTCATCCGATCTCGCCAGCGCAGCCATTGGTCTCGAGGTACATGTTTCTCATAGAGGGGCAAGGCGCCGGTGAGGACGGCGATGAAGAACTCGCCATGCTGCTCGGGAATAGCGGATCGCCCGCGGCCGAAACAACCGGTGGCGTGCTCCATCGCCTTGGCTCCATACGGCAGCAGGTCGGCGGCGCGGGCTTCGTCGACCAGCGTTCCGACGGCGTAGGCAAAGTAGGGTGTGGCGTACTGATGCTCAGCCTTAAAATACGGATCGATGATGGCGCCCGCGGCGTTTTGGAGCTTTGCGGTGTAGCGGGCTTCGCCCTCGATCGCGTGGAGGTAGGCGTCCGTGGTAATCCCGAGCGGCTTCCATGGCCTTGCCGTCAGATGGAACTGTGGCTCCATCTGGGCGGGGCAAAACGCCGTCGTGAGGAGTAGTATCGAGACGAATCGAATCATGAACTGTCCACCTTAACACTCGGAGGCTATGCCGCGTATTGCAGGTTGTCTATAGCGAATATTGAGAAAAGTCGCCGGCGGCTCGCACTAACTGGCGAGTCACCAATGAGCTATCGCTTCTTTGCCGCCTCTGTGATCCTGCTGCCGATGTGCCACGGGTCTTACTTTGCCATTCCCATCGGTACACTTGGGGGACAAAGCCACGCCTCTTCCATCAATCACAGCGGAGTAGTAGGCGGATACTCGGCTACAGCCGCCGGCAATACGCATGGATTCGTCTGGAGTAATGGCGTCATGACCGAGATCGGGACCTTGGGCGGAGGGAACAGTTTCCTGGAGGCTCTCAACGAGACCGGCCAAGGCGCGGGCATTTCATACACCACCGGAAACGCGACCCAGGAGGCATTCCTGCTCACCACGGGGGGAGGGCTGTTCGGCATTGGCTCGCTCGGCGGACCCGAGAGTACTGCGAACGGCCTCTCCGACGCGTTCCCCGGGAATGGTCAATCGTTGTTAGTGAGCGTGGTGGGCACGTCGCGGACGGTGGGCGGTTTCTTCGATTTCACGAGGCATGCCTTCCTATGGACCGGGCTGGCCGCGGGTGGTGGCGGCGCGATGCTCGACCTCGGGACGTTGAGCGGAGGCAACAGCGGGGCGAACGCGATCAACAACAGTGGACGGATCGCAGGGTGGTCCACCGTTGGATCGAGCGACAGCGCGCCGTCCCACGCCGTCTACTGGGAAAACAACTTCATCACTGACCTCGGCACCCTTGGCGGGTCGCACAGTGTCGCGTATGGGATCAACGAGAACGGCCAGATCGTGGGAGGAGCTTACAACGTAACGAACACAATGCACGCCTTTTTGTGGGACGGCGCGATGATGGATTTGGGCTCGCTGGGAGGTTATAGCCAGGCGTACGATGTGAACAACGCCGGCCAGGTGGTGGGAGATTCCTCCCTCGTAAATGGGACAATTCACGGATTCGTTTGGGAAGGCGGAACGATGTCGGACCTCAATACGCTGCTCCTGAATCCTTTTGGCCCGGGCGTCTATCTGATGACCGCCACCGCGATCAACGACGCCGGGTACATCACCGCCGGGACCAACGACGGGCGAGCGTTTCTTCTGGTTCCCGATGCTCCGGGTACTCCTGAGCCAGCGTCGCTGATTTTGACTGGCGGCGGACTCGGTGTGTTGATCGCTTTGCGCCGGCGAACTCGCGGCGGAGCGAGGGAGGGCCGGCCGCGGCTCAGATCTTAACCGCCTTGTATCCACCCCTGGACCGGTAGTAAAGGAACAACGCCCCAAAGATCACGGTGAGGATCATCGGCAGGATCGCCACGTAGCGGAAGGCGGCCGCCGCGCCGTGGGTGTCATACCAACCGCCCATCACCGGCAGGATGAACGCCACCGAAAGGTTGCCCGTCCCGCCGATCACGGCCAGCGCGAGCGGACCGCCCTTCGGGAAGCGTTCCGAGGTCACGCCGAGCATCAGCGGCCAGAAATACGTCTTGCCGACGCCGAACACCGTAGCCCAAACGAAGGCCTGCGTCATGGTGGTGACGTTGCTCAGTCCTAGGAGCCCGATGCAGGTGAGGATGGCGGAGATGGTAAGCACGCTGAGGGGCGACATCGCGTGGGCGAGCCGGCCTCCAAAGAAGCGGAGTAGGAACATGATACCGGCGGTGTAGACCAGGATCAGGATGCCCTGCATGTTGGCGAGCTTCGACATCACCGAGCCCACCCACTGGTCCGGACCGAGTTCGGAAGCGGCCGTCATCCACATGCAAATCCACCATAGAATGAACATCGGCCGGAACAGTTCGCGAACCATTTCCGAACTGGAGACGCCGGCGGCGACACGCTCGGTGGCGGGGAACTTCTCGTTCCAAACCATGAAGGCGTAGATGACGGCTGGAAGCATGATGAGGGCGAGTTTCACCTGCCAGCCGAGCGTCATGGCCGAAGCGGTGACACCGGCCAGATCCAGCCCCATGATCTTGGTGAGCGCGTAGGAAAGCAGACCGCCGATGATCAGGCCGCCCGGCCACCAGGCGTGTAGCATGTTCATGCGAGCCGTCTTGTCATCGGGGTACATGGTGGCCACTAGCGGATTGATGACGCCTTCCACCAGCCCTTGCGAGAGGCCGAGCGTGAGCATGCAGGCGTAGAGCACGAGGAACCCGGCGTCGCTGTACTGGATGGGTCCGGTGGGGCGCGGCGCGAACAAGATGCCGAGCACCGCGACGATGTAGCCGGCGGCGGAGACCAGCAGAAGACGGCGCATGCCGAAAAAGTCAACTAGGGAGCCGCCGATGAGGATCGAGAGCGTGAAGCCCCAGAATGCCGGGCTCAATATGAGCCCGGTTTGTTCCTTATTGAGGTGAAAGTCCGCGCCGAGAGCGTCGAGGATGTCGCCGCGGATGGAGAAGACCATCGAGGTGGTGACAAGAGCGATGCAACTGGCGATGAATAGCTTGCGGGGATTCATAAACGGTCTCGCGTGAGTTTATCAGGTTTTGGCGCACCTGGACTCGCGCGGAGGCAGAGAACCGCCGGCTGAAGAGCACCGCGGACCAGCTTCGCAGCGACCTCGAAGAACGCGCGAAAGCTCTTCGCGTGCAGAATCAGGAGCAGACTGACTTGGCGGCGCGCCTTCAGGGACAGATCGATTCCGTCAAGGCCGCCATTTCCAAACTACGTCCGGTGGTGGAGCACCTCGAGGCCCAGGCTGCAAAACTGAACGAGGAAGTCCAGAGTCTACAGAGAGACCGGGACGACCTCCGACAGCGGAACCCGAACGTCGAAGAGGAAATTACCCGCCTCGAATCCGACAATCAGACGATTGCAGAAATTTCTGGCGAAAGCGCCGGATCGCAAAGCAGCCGTGACCTATTGCTGCCGGCGTGCCGGAGTGGGCGGGGCCTGGCGCCTTTTCCGGTACTTCTCGTACCTTTCCGCGCCCAGCTTTTCCTTCAAGTGCTTGTCGTATTCCTCGCGCAGAGCTGGATCGCGCGGGGTGTAGTAGATGTCGGTGGAGACGTACTTGCCTTCGTCGAATTTCCGTTTGGTCCAATCGTCGTGGATGTGGGTGACCTCGGCGTCGTCGACCAAGTCCTCTACGTGGGCGGGCGGGATGAAGTAGACGCCTTCGGGATCGCCGAAGACGACGTCGCCCGGCATGACGGTGGCGCCGCCGATGCGGACAGGCACGTTGATGCCGCCGACCATGAGGTCGTGAATGGCGGGCGGAACGGCGGCGCGGAAATAGCCGGTCATGTCGAACGGAGCGATGCCGCGGAGATCGCGGATGGCGCCGTCGATGACGAACCCGGTACCGGTCTTCTTCATGATGTAGTAGGCGAGATTATCGCCGATGATGCCGCCGAACTGAACGCCGGCGGCGTCGGCGACGAGCACGTCGCCGGGCTGCAGCATATCGAGCGTGGTCTGATGAGTGAGACGCCCGGAGTGTTTGCCGCCCCAATCGGCCTGGGCCACGCCGGCGACGTCGGGCCGCGACGGCATGAGTTGTACGGTGAAGGCGCGACCCACGAGGATCTTGCCGGGCTTGAGGATCTGCCAGCCGCCTTCGAACTGGTTGCGAAATCCGCGCTGGTTCAAGGCTAGCATCTCTTCGGCGGACATACCCTCCAGCTTCTCGAGCAGCGAATCGGGAACCTTCGGCCGTCCGTCGGGGAAGCGCTCGAACGGATTCGCGGCGGTGTAGCGAATGAGCCGGTCCTTATCGAAATCGATGACCTGGCCGCTCGCGGCCGCAACCGCCAGCAGCGCCAACACCGGGAATCGCAGCTTCGTCGTGTTCGTCATGACACCTCCCATCTATGCAAAGAACGGCACGCCCGGAATGGCGTGGCGCCGCATGCCTTCCTCGTTGATTTCGACGCCAAGGCCCGGCTTTTCCGACACAGTGATGAAGCCCTTGTCGACCTTCGGGCCATCGTAGGTGACCATCTCGTTGTACATGGCGTTAGTGTCGAAGTAAGTCTGCCACTCGAGGATCATGAAGTTCGGAACCGACGCGCAGACGTGGCACGAGGCCATGGCGCCGAGGAACGACGCCACCATGTGTGGTGCGAAGGGCACGTAGTAGAGATTGGCCAGGTTGGCGATCCGCTGACCCTCGCCGAGGCCGCCGGCCTTCTGGAGATCCGGCATCACGATGTCGGCGGCGCCAATCTCGAGGAGCTTGCGGAATCCATGAGCGAGGTAGATGTTCTCGCCCACGCAGATCGGCGTGCTGGTGGAATCGGCGATGAGCTTGAGTGCGTCCACATTTTCGGCCGGTACGGGTTCCTCGAGCCACATCATGTTGAGCGGCTCCAGGCGCTTGGCTACCTGGAGGGCGGTTGGGTAATCGTAGCGGGCGTGCATGTCGGCGCAGATGTCGATTTTGGGCCCGACGGCCTCGCGGGCGGCTGCCATCTGGTCATACATGCGCTGCACTTCGGCCGGACTCGCGGTCCAGTTGAACTGGTCGTACTTATTGGGGTCGTTGGCCTGGTCGAGATCGAACTTGATGGCCGTGTAGCCGTTCTTGACGGCCTCGGCGGCAGCCTCAGCGAACTGTTCGGGTTTGGGGAGCCGGGTCTGATAGAGGGCGGTATCGAGGTAGACGCGGATCTTGTCGCGAAACTTGCCGCCCAGCAACTGATAGACGGGCACGCCCAAAGCTTTCCCGGCGAGGTCCCACAGCGCCGTCTCGACGGCCGTGAGCACGGCCACGTACATGCCGGACTGAGCGCCGCTAAAGACGCCGCCTCTGCGGATGGACTCGGCGAGGCGATGGACGTTGAGCGGATTCTGGTTCCGAAGGCGGCGGCCGAAGCCTTGGACGAGATGGTAGGTGCCGCCGACGGCGTCCACGGCTTCGCCACAGCCCCAGATGCCCTGGTTGGTATACAGCTTGACGAACAGGCTGCCGCGGACGTAGCCGCATTTGAGGTCCGTGATCTTCAGGTTCGACGGGCTGGACGTCTTGGGAGCGTTCTCGACCGCCTGTGAGAACGCGGCGAGCGGATGCAGCGCGGCGGCGAGAGCACTGTTGGCCAGAAACGAACGGCGATTGCTGGTTTTTTGCATGGCGGATCGCCTCCGTGACTGGCAATTCTAACACAGCCGTCACCGCAGTTACGCTTGTGCCGGCATGTTCGTGCCGGCATGTTTCGCGCGGACCCCTATCGCTTGCGGCCGGTGTAGGAGGCGGGGAGTCCGGAGTGCGTCTCGACGAGGATTTCGCGGATCGCGGTGCGATCGGCCTTGGAGAGGGAGGCGAACACGGGGGAGGTGTCGAGCCCGGTGAGCACTTCCCACAGGCGGCCGAACACGTACTCCCTCGCCACCGAGGGCAGGGCACGGAAGGCTTCCGACTCGATGAGGTAACTGCAGGGATAGCGCAGCAGCCGGGTCTTGAGGTCCAACTGATGGAGTGACCGGCCGCGCTTGTCTTTCTTGCCGCGCTCCTGAAACTCGGCGGCGAAGCGTGAGGCGCCCGTAACAGGCTCATTGAGAGGCGCTTCGTCGGTGAACAGCATGTAGCGAAGTGTTTCTTCGGCGGCGTTGCGGATGCTGGTTCGAGCCGGCTCCGGGAGGTCGTCGAGGGTGGAGGCCGAGGGGGTGGCGGCGAGCGCCATCCGAGTCTCGTAGCCGAGGCGAACGATCAGATTGACCATGCGCGTTTGATGTTCGAGCACCAGCAGCGATACGATGTCGCTTCCGCCGCTCAGGTAATCAATGTCGGTGATGTAGGGCGCAAGGTCGCGGACGTTGGTCCGGGCGCTGCCGAGGAGCGAACTCTCCACGCCGCCGCGGGCGTAGATTGCGTTGCCGAGGTGGGGCTGCTCGCCGTGTTCGCCGGAGACGTACCATCCGCCCCAGCGTTCTTTCATCGGGCTCCTGTGGTCTGTGATGAAACCGGGCGCGCGGTCAGGAACGCCGGAACGGTCCGGACGGACGGAACGGACGAACAGGCCTGGTACGCCGAGGGTGGCGGGTCCGGCATGGCAGGAGATGCATTCGGTGGTCCGGGCTTCGAAGCGGGGCTCGGCCGATTCCACCTGGCTCAGTGTGTAGAAGACGACGCCGAGTTTCGGGTCGAGTGAGGCCACCTCGACGACGTCGCCGCTGCGGACGTAGCCGACCGAGATCGTGTCGTTGTGATAGAGCGCGCGGGGAACGCGGGGGAAGATGCGGACGGCCTGAAAACTGGTTTTCGAGAATACGAGCACTTGGGAGGAAACGGGGACGTTGAGTGCGTCGAGAACGGCAGGGAGGTATCCGAAACGGGGGTCGTAGCCAAGCTTGGCTTTGCCGGAATCGATTTTCTGCTGGAGGCGGGCAACGGGGTCAGCGGGCTGGGCGTTCCAATAGTCGATAGCGGCGTGTTCGGATGGGAGGATGCGGGCCTCGTCGATGAGGCTGGGCCGGCGTTCGAAGGCGCAGAGGGCAGTGGCCGCGGCGATCAGTAGGATGGTCTTGACGGGGGACATCTTGATATCCGGATCTAGATATCCAGATTACGACTCCGCGGCGGAAATTGCAAGTCCCATGCCCGATGCACGAACCAAAACGGTCCATTGCCGCCAAGCCGGACGTCTGGTATCATCCAAGCAAATCTTTTGTTTTAGGGGTTCGAACATGAACAGCGATTTCCGAGCGGCGTTGTGCGCCTTCACGGTAACTGCTTTGCTTGCCTCCGCCGTATCCGCGCAGACGCAGTTTGCTTCCGTCCGGGGCGTGGTCGAGGATGGAACCGGCGCGGTGATACCGGGCGCGGCCCTCACGCTCACCAACATAGACCAGAATCGTCCGTGGACCACCCGGACCAACGAATCCGGCGCATATGTGCTGCAGCAGATCCCGCCCGGCAACTATACGCTCGAGGTGGAGGCGCAAGGCTTCAAGAAATTCTCGCGCGCCGGGTTGATCCTGCAAGTGGCGCAGATCGCGGAGTTGAACATCGCGATGGAGATCGGCGCGGTCACCGAGACAGTGCAGGTGTCGGCGGAGACCCCGCTCCTCGAGACGGCCAGTTCCACGCTCGGCGAAGTGGTCAACTCGGTGACGAGCGAAAACCTTCCGCTCAACGGACGAAACGTGCTGCAACTGGTGGCGCTGACGCCGGGCATCAACACGAACACGAGCTTCAGCAACTCCGGGCAGGGCGGGGGGAGCATCACCGCGGTTGGTTTTTCGGCCAACGGGGGACGGAATGTATCGACGGCGGTCATGCTCGACGGATCGCCGCAGGAAGTGATGGGCTACAACCAACCGGCGTATGTTCCGTCTCCGGATGCGCTGCAGGAGTTCAAGGTGCAGACCAACTCGATGTCGGCGGAGTATGGACGGACGGGCGGCGCGGTGGTGAACATGGTCCACCGGTCCGGCACGAGCGCGTTCCACGGCGTACTGTACGAGTTCCTGCGCAACAACGCGCTCGACGCCAACGGGTTCTTCAACAACCTGAACGGGCGTCAAAAGGCGGCATTCCGGTACAACCAATTCGGCTTCACCGCGGGCGGCCCGTTGACGCCGTCGCGCCAGACCACGTTCTTCTTCGTGAACTACGAGGGGATCCGGCAGGTAAACCCCGGCGAGGCGACATTCAGCGTTCCCACGGCGGCGATGCGGCAGGGCGATTTCTCCCAGATCTCCGGTGTCATCAATGACCCGGCAACCATCAATGCCGCGGGCGTGCGGCAGCCCTTCGCCGGCCAGCGGATTCCTGCTTCGCGGTTTGACAAAGTGGGTGCCAAGTTCGTGTCGTTCTATCCGAACCCGAACCGGGATGGCGTGATCAACAACTACTTCTCGCAGGCGGGATCGTCCACCGGCCGCAACAACGTTTCGTTCAAGATCGACAGGCGGATCTCAGACCGGCAGAATCTGTTCGGCCGCTTCTCCTGGGAAAACGCGACCACCAATCAGGCGAACCACTACGGTAACGTCGCGACGCCGACGCCGGGCTTCACGGGAGCACGAAACCGTAGCGGCACCGTCGATGATTCCTATGTGGTGAATGGCTGGATTCTGCACGGCAATTACGGTTACTCGTACCACGCCAACCCACGCGGTCCGCTGGAGAATACGATCACTTCCACCGCGTTGGGTTTCCCCGCATCGGTGGACGCGGCGGCTCAATTCGCGATCTTCCCCACCGTGGCCGTGGCCGGGTACAGCCAACTGGGCCCGGAAGCGGGCTATATCATCGGGAATAAGTTCGAGACCCACACGTGGTCCGGGGATGCCTCGAAGCTGATCGGCACGCACACGATCAAGCTCGGGGGAACGCACCGGCTGAATCGTGTTTCCAACTTCCGCCCCAACAATCCGAACGGCTCCTATAACTTCAATGACGTGTTTAGCCGGACCGCGTTCAATCGCACCGGCGGCGGCGATGCGATCGCGTCGATGCTGCTGGGGCTGGCCTCGGGCGGGCAGATGCGGTCCGAGCCTGTGCTCGGGTTGCAGGTGAAGTATTCGGCGCTCTACATCCAGGACGACTGGCGTTTGACGGACCGGTTGACGGTGAACGTCGGTCTGCGCTGGGACGCCGACTTCCCACAGACGGAGCGGTTCGACCGTGCGTCGTGGTTCGATCTGAACGCGCCGATCGGGCTGAGCGCGCCCGGATTGGGCGAACTGCGCGGTGGGCTGGTCTTCGCGGGCGCGCGGACGCCAGGGGCCCCGCGCGGCATCAAGGACCTGGACAAGAACAACTTCGCGCCGCGCCTTGGGCTGGCGTATAAGGTGAGCAACCGGCTGGTGGTCCGCACCGGGGCGGGAATCTTCTATTCGCCCACCACGGGATTCGGGCCCAACGCGACCAACGCGGGAGCTCTCGGCTTTAACGTGATTACGCCCTTCACCGCCTCGATCGACGGGAACCGCACACCTTACACGACGCTGAGCAATCCGTTTCCGGACGGGTTCAACGTTCCAGAAAACGGGTCCAAGGGGCTGCAGACGTTCGTCGGCCAGGCGATCAACGCAAACCTGCGGTATGACCGCGTGCCTTACACAGTCCAATGGAACTTCGACGTGCAGTATGAACTGCCCGATAGCATGCTTCTCGACGTCGCCTACGCGGGCAACAGTGGCGTCAAGCTCCAGGCCAATTCGCAGTTGAACCAGATTCCCGATTCGGCGCTGGCGCTGGGCGACCAGTTGAACGCGGTAGTGCCGAATCCGTTTTTCGGCGTGCTGCCGGCGACGACCAACCTCGGCCGGGCCACCACCACGCGTTCGCAGTTGCTGCGTCCGTATCCGTGGCTGACGGGCTTGACGCACCAGTGGGGCTCGCAAGCGCACTCGAGCTATCACGCGTTGCAGACGAAGTTCCGGAAGCGCTACGCCAACGGGCTGCAGTTCCTGCTGGCCTACACATGGTCAAAGACCATTGACGACGTATCGTCGGTGGCGGGCTTTCTGGGCGACCAGAATCCCGGCTACACCAACAACAACCGGCGGGACCTGGACCGGTCCCTTTCGGCGTCCCACATTCCGCACAATCTGGCGTTCAACTACCAGTGGGAGCTGCCATTCGGTAAGGGCCGCCGCTTCCTGAACACGGGGGGAGCGGCCAACATCCTGCTCGGCGGATGGACTCTCAACGGGATCACTTCGATCCAATCCGGCACGCCGATTTCGATCGATTCGCGCAACAACACCACGGCATCGCAGGGTGGCGGCCAGCGTCCAAACTCCACCGGCATCTCGAGTGCGACGCCGGGCAGCGCGAAGGACCGCATCTATGGATGGTTCAACCCGGCGGCGTTTCAGGACGCGGCGCCCTACACGTTCGGCAACGTCGGGCGGTTCCTTCCCGACAACTTCGGCCCGGGGTCGCACAACTGGGATGTCTCGATTTTGAAGAACTTCCCGGTGACCGAGCGGCTGCGGCTGCAGTTCCGCGGAGAGCTGTTCAATGCGTTCAACATCGTCAACTTCCGGAATCCGGCGGCGACGTTTGGGCAGCCCAATTTCGGCCGGATTACAGCCACCGACGCGGCGCGCATCATTCAGTTCGGGTTGAAGCTGTATTATTGAGGCGTGCGGATCACATATACGGCGTCGATTGACGGTTGCGTGCCGCTCTCGTTCCAAGAGGCGTTCGAGATCAGTCCGGCAGGGGCGGCCAAGCCTCTCCTGCCGGGAGCCTCGACCGGACTCACGGGCGCCGGTGTGCCGTTCGACGGCTCCTTCTACGTTCAGGGCAACACGCAAACCCTTCCGGGCTCGACCATCATAGTGTTCCGAGGATGCGTGAATGCGGCTGCCGCCGGTCCAGCCCGGCTGTGGCTGGCCCAGTGCCGGAGTGGGCGCGCGCCGTCGAAACGGATCGCGGTCACTGCCAGCGCGAACGGGGCGGAGATCCGGCGGTTTCAGGGAACCGGACGTCCCCTTCCGGCCAAGGGGACGGATGTGGCGATGGAGGAACTCGTGCTGGCTGTCGAGGGTTGGTCGGTCCGATAGAGGGGATGGGGAGTTTGGTGGACGGCATGGGATTCGAACCCACGACCCCCACGTTGCGAACGTGGTGCTCTCCCAGCTGAGCTAGCCGCCCACAGTGACCGAATACCGCCACCGACTCTACTATCCTAACATGAGACAATCGAAGGTTAGATGAATCCGCGGACTCCTGTCGAAAAGACCGTCGACGAAAAGACTGTCGAGAAGATGCGGCGCGAGTGGGACGAACGCGCCCGCGAAAACGCCCGGCACTACGTGAACACGGAAAAAGAAGCCTGGACCGACGAAGAGTTCTTCGCCTCCGGCGAGCGTACCGTGGCCGAAGAGATCCTCACCGATATGACCAACATCTGTCAGGGCAAGGACCCGAAGGAGATGAAGGTGCTCGAGATCGGATGCGGGGCCGGCCGCGTGACGCGGGCGCTGGCCAAGCTATTCGGCGAGGTGTACGCGGTGGATATCAGCGGGGAGATGGTGATGCAGGCGCGGCGCGCGCTCACCGAGTTCCCCGGAGCGCACATCCATCAAAATAGCGGCGCGGACTTGGCCGTGCTCGGCGACATTCAGGTGGACTTCGCTTTTTCGACGATCGTGTTCCAGCACATTCCGAGCCGCGAGGTGATCGAAAATTACGTCCGGGAAGTGCATCGGCTGCTGCGCGCGGGCGGGCTTTTCAAGTTTCAGGTGCAGGGCGATGCGACGATGGAAGCGCCGCCGGACGATACCTGGCTCGGAGTCCCGTTTTCAGACCGGCAGGCGGTGGAACTAGCTGAGAAATGCGGTTTTGAACCGCGCTACCGGCACGGGGCCGGGGAGCAGTATTTCTGGCTGTGGTTCTTCAAGCGGTAGCACGGGCGCCGAAGGCCTGCTGCATTTCGTCGAGAAACGCCCGGGCTGCGGCGACCGGATCGGGTGCATCGGCGATGGGGCGGCCGATGACGAGGTAGTCCGCGCCCGCCTGAATGGCGCCGCTAGCGGTAACGCGCCGCTTCTGGTCGTCTCCGGGATAATCATCGGGCCGGATGCCGGGCGTGATCACCAGGAGACGGTCCCCAGTGACCGCCTTGATTTTTTCCACTTCCAGTCCGGACGCGATCACGCCGTCACAACCGGCCTCGAGCGCCTTGCGGGCGCGAAACAGCACCAGCTCTTCCACGGAGTGGTTCGTGTAGCCGAGTTCGGCGATGTCGCCAGCGTCCATGGCGGTGAGAACCGTAACGGTGAACAGCTTTAGCGCACTGTCGCCACGGCCTTCCACCGCGCCGCGGATCAGAGAACTGGATCCGTGGATGGTGAGGAACGAGACACCGAGTGTGGAGGCGCGGGAAACGGCTTTGCGGAGAGTCTCCGGCACGTCGTAATACTTGTAGTCGAGGAAGACCTTCTTGCCCTGGTCGATGAGGGATCGGACAAACGCTTCGACGCCGGGAGCGAGTTGGAGCGCGAGGCCGATTTTGTAGAAAGACACGACGCCTTCCAGCCGTTCGACCATTTGCCGTGATTGGTCAATGTCGGGAAGGTCCAGGGCAAGGATCAACCGGTCACGGGCGTCTATGGACGTGCTGGCAGGAGTCGCACCGGAGGGAGGCGCGGCTGCCGATGAGGACGTGGACATGCGTTTCAGCCACGATTGTAGCAGTTCAGTGAGGGAGGCCTTCGCTCATTTCCGCTAGCGGACGCCAGCGGTATCCTTTGCGATAGACGGTCTCAATGCGAGAGCCTTCGGCGCGCAAGCGTTTGCGGAGCCGGCTGACATGAACATCCACAGTGCGGGTTCGAACGCCCTCGCTGTAACCCCAAATTTCGGCCAGCAGGACTTTCTTGGAGAAGCAGCGGCCCGGGTGCGATTGCAGTTTCTCGAGCAGTTCCAGTTGCTTACGGGGGATGTTCCCGGCCGCATCGGATACGGTTTCCAAGGGTGACATACAACTACCTCACCCATATGATTCGCTCCGGGGCGCGGCCGGGTTACGAAATTTAGGCGCGCTTGCGGCGAAAAGCCGCGATCGCGAGCAAACCAGCACCCAGGAGGGCGTAGGTGGCGGGCTCGGGAACGGGATTGCGGGGCACCGACGCCGCGCGCAGGAAGACTCCGGAATCAAGCGAACCATCGGTGGCGTCCTCGATACGAATCACGAGCGTATTGGTGACGCCGGGGTTCAGCAGGCCGTTGGCGGTCAGCGTCGCGGCGATACCGGCGAGGCCATTGTATTGGAGGTCAAGCGCGCCGCCGCTGTTGTCGGTGAAGAAGCTCGCGTTGGTACCGCTGTTGACGTTCACCGGGGTCACGGTGTCGTTGGTCACCGGAATCAGGGCGATGTTGACCCCGTTGAGCACGATCGTCAGCAGATCCGGAAAGCTGGGGCTGGAAGGCGGGTACTCCTCGGAGCCAAATACGTACTGGATCGAAATCGCCGAGGCGGTCGGCGTGAACTCAATTGAAAGCTCGGAAAAAAAACCGAAGTCGCCAGTGCAATCGTTGGTGTTGTTGGGACCTGGAATGCAGACTGAGCCCCCCGTGGTCAGGAAAACACCGCTGTCAAACGGTAGAAGGCCGGTGGCGCCGCTAAAAGTCCCTACTTCGGGGCCGTCTCCGTTGAGCACGGCAGTGTCGACGGTGCCTGGAATGCCACCGAGGATCGCGTTGGCAAGTGCGGTGGCATCGGTAGAAACGACGGGCACGATTGGCGCCGCTTGAACCAACGCAGCTAGGGCGAAAGACGCACCTAGCAACAGAAATCTCCTCATTTTTCTCTCTCTCCTCCAGTCAGAAATGAAACCATGCCCGGCCCCAGTGGGCCGGTACGTCTTAGTAATTATAGTACCCATGGGTCAGGGCCGCAATACAGCAGGAGGGGGTGCGATGCGGGTAACTGATTCCCGCAAAAGGGTTTAGCGGGCGGTGCGCAGACGCCACTCGCGGAAGGCAGTACCCGCCGCGAATCCGGTGAGTCCGCACAGAATCACGACGCAGCCGTGCCACAGGCTCAGATGGACCATTTCCTGCTTTTCGCAGTGAAATTGCAGGACGGCCACTGAGACCAAGCCGGAAGCGCCGCCAATCGTGGCGCCGACCAGCGGGTAGGCCTGGGATGCGCCGCGGCGGACCAGGAGCCAGATGAGGAAAGCCGCGGGAAACGCGATGGCCACCCCGCCGCGCGTGCATTCGAGCCCAGAGGCGAGGTCATCGGCGGAATGACGGAGGGGAAACAACAGCGCGACGGCGGCGAGGAATCCGGCCAGGGTAAGCGCGAGGGCCGCGACGGGGGAAAATCGCTGGAGGCTGCCCGGAATCATCTGCCAACTGAGGGATAGCGCGAGGAGCGCGGCGCCCGAGGCCAGGGCGATCGATACCAGCAGGCGCTGGAGGGTTGTCATCCGGACGGCCCCGCTGAGCCCCATGAGGCTGGTGACGGCGAGGGTGACCAAGACGATGAGAAGGAACAAGCGAACAGCCATGTTGGCAGGCGATGGAGCGGGGGCGACCGCGCGCAGCCCGGAGCACAACCGGGAACTGATGGCGGCGACCAGCGATTCCGGGGCGTCGCTGTGGCCGGCCTCTTCCCACAGGCGGTCGAATTGCCCGTCATCGCCGGGACGGTGATTCATGACGTTTCCTCACTGAGAAGCCGGCGCAGCTTCTCATAGGCGCGATGCGCCTTTTGTTTCACGGAACCAACCGTCGAGGACGTAGCGCGGGCTACCTCTTCGAGCGACATCCCGGTGACTTTGAGCATGACCACCACTTCCCGCTGGCTGTCGGGGAGCGCGTTGAGCAGCGCCTGCAACCGGCCGTTGGCTTCCGGTGCCGTATCGCGGCGTGGGCGCAACCTCGGCTCGGGCACTTCGCCGTACAGCACCTCACGGGAATTTCGCCGTTTGTGACGGCGGAAACCGTCGAGCTTGGTGTGGCGGGCAATGGCGAACAGCCAGGGAAGAACGGGTTCGGTGGCCCGATAGGTGTGGCGGGCGCGGTGCACGCGCACCCAGCATTCCTGGAGCAGGTCATCGTTGTCGCCGGCCAGAGATCCGGGGCTCGCCAGGAAGCGGTGCAGCATGGGGGAAACGAGCCGGACGAGCGACTCCACCGCCTGGGAGTCGGCCTGTTGGTAGCCGATCATGAGGCGGCGCAGGTGTTCCTCGTCGATGTTGGAAACGGCTACCCTCCTTTCCGGTGTGCTTCGCGCGTCCGGTTCGCGCCGCGGAGCGGAAACCGGCATCATACGCTTTTTCGGCGGCGGCGTCATAAAAGTTACTGTCGGCGGAGGGGAACAAGATCCCCCGCTGGATCGTCTTCCCGATTGGATGCGCAAACGGCGGCTCTTTATTCCGGCAATCCTGACGCTGGCGGCGGCCGGGCTGGTCATCGCCTGGGCCGAGCGCGGGGGCGATCCTGAAGAGGAAGCCGCGCGGTTGGCTCGGGCACTGCAGTTGGATGCGGGCGCGGTAGTTGCCGACGTCGGGGCCGGGGCAGGCCAACTGACCATCGCGATGGGCCGGCTGTACGGCGGCAAGCTCCGGTTGATCGCCACCGAAGTGAATGGGGAAAAGCTCAGCGCGCTGCGCGGCGCGCTGGACGCGGCGGGCCTGCGGAACGTGACTCTTCTGCAGAGCGGCTCGCGTGACCCGAACCTGCCCGGCGCCTGTTGTGACGCCGTCGTGATGCGGCGCGTATTCCACCACATCGAACATCGCGCGGAGTTTCTCAGTGGTCTGTACGATGCCGGGCGCGGTGACGCGCGGGTGGCGATCATCGACTTTGCTCCATCATGGTGGCGATTCTGGATGCATCGCCATGGGGTAGGGGGGGAAGAAGTGATCGCAGGCATGCGCCGGGCGGGATTCGAGAAAGAGCAAGAGGTGAGCGGTTGGGGATGGTGGGACTACTGCTTGGTGTTCCGGAGAATGCAGCGATGAATATGAGCGCGCTGGAGAAACGTTTCGTCAATGCGGAAGGACATTCGCGGAGTGTGGCCAACTTGTTCGAGAGGCGCCTGCGCCACATTCCCGACGTATCGCCTGGCATGCGCTACCTCGACGTGGGTTGCGGCAACGGCGCCGCCGCGGCGCGGATGGCAACAGCATTCGGGCTGGAGGTGACGGGCGTGGACGCGGATCCGGAACAGGTCCGTCTGGCGCGGGCCGCAGCCAATGACATCCGATTGGGAGCCGTCCGCGGCAGCGTCCGGTTCGAGGAGGCGCGGGTGGAGCGTCTGCCGTTTCCCGACGAGGCGTTCGAGATCGTGGGCACGAACAAGATGACGCACCATGTACCGGATTGGAGTGCGGCGATCGCGGAAATGGCCAGAGTACTGGCTCGCGGCGGGTATTTGGTGTACGGAGACTTCGTTTTCCCGGAGTGGCTGGCGCGTTTGGGGCGGCGTGTGGTGCCGGGCGCTGGGTACCCCACGGTGCGGGGTCTGGAGGCGGCGGCCGATGCAGCCGGGATGGCGCCGATCCAGTGGACGCGCGGATTGGTCACGCTCGAGGCGGTGTGGTGGAAGCCGGGTCCACCGGTGCGTTAGGGGGGCGTGGGCGATTGCCGGCGCCTGCCCAAGGTGGCTACGATTTAGTGGGGCCGTAGCTCGCCGCCGTCAGCCGGCTCGCGGCGACCTGACGGCCTCATCAGTTTGTCGAGCAAGCGGTAGCTCGCGCGAGCGACGACGCTATTATGCGCGCCGCACAAAGAACTTTCCGTACTCTTGCGTCCGCGGGTGATTTGCGCGCCCGGCAGGAATAGAATGGCTGCATGACTCCCCTGACAAGACGTGCCGTGCTTATGGCAGCGCCGGCCGCGGCCGCAACCCGATTCAGCCCGAATGAACGGATTCGGATCGCGATTATCGGCTTGCGCGGCCGGGGCCAGAGCCACATCAAGGCGTTTCATGCGCTGGCGAAGGAAAACGTGGAGATCGCAGCCTTGTGCGACTGCGACCAGAACGTCCGCGAAGAGCGCGCCGCGGCGTACGAGTCGCTGTCGGGGCGCACGGTGCGGCGTGTTTCCGACATGCGCCGCCTGCTCGACGACAAGTCCATCCACGCGGTCTCGTTCGCAACACCGAATCATTGGCATGCGCTGGGTGCGGTGTGGGCGTGCCAGAACGGCAAAGACGTGTATCTCGAGAAGCCGGGGGCGCACGTGTTCGCCGAGGGCAAGAGGGTGATGGATGCCGCATCGAGCTACAGGCGCATCGTGCAGCATGGCACGCAGAACCGTTCCAGTCCGAACATCGTGGAAGCGATCGAAAAGCTGAAGCAAGGAGTAATCGGCCGTGTGTACATGGCGCGGGGCATCGCCTACAAGACTCGCGCGGCTTCCGGGCCGATCACGCGCGATTCGCTTCCCAACGGCCTCAACTGGGACGCGTGGCTGGGGCCGGCGCCTTATGTGGAATACTCGCAAGCCTATCATCGCAGACCGGCCGGGATGAGCTGGCATTTGTTTTGGGATTTTGGCAATGGCGAGATCGGCAACCAGGGCGTACATGAGCTGGACATCATGCGGTGGGGATTGGGACTTACGGAACCTCCGTCGAAAGTGGTCTCGATGGGAGGAAAGTTCGTGCATCCCAACGATGCCGTGCAGGCGCCGCAAGTGCAGACCGTGATGTACGAGTTCGCCGGACGCGATCTGACGATGACGTTCGAGACGCGCAGCGGCTTCACGAATCCGGAAGCGGGGATGGGCGCCGAGTATCCTTTCCTCGACAAGCAGAACGTGGTGGGAGTGATCTTCATCGGGACGGAAGGCTATATGATCATCCCCGACTACTCGAGCTATCACGTGTTTCTCGGCAAGAAGCGCGAGAAAGGCCCCTCGAAAACCGGAGCCGGCGACATCGCCGACCTGCCGCATTTCGAGAACTTCGTGAAAGCGGTGCGCAGCGGAGATCCGGCGGACCTGAACGCGCCACCGGCCGAGTTGCAAGCCTCTTGCGCACTGGCGCACTTCGCCAACATCGCCCAGCGCACCGGCCGGATGCTGCGGTTCGACGCCGCGTCCAACCGGTTCGACGGAGACGCCGAAGCCACGGCGATGCTGGATAAGAGCTATCGTGCGCCGTACCGGATGCCGGCGGCCCGTGCGCTGGAGGCAAAGTGATTCGGCGGCGGGAATTTCTGGCGGCGGCAGCCGGGGCCTGGGGATGCGGGAAATCGGAACCTGCGGGCGATCTCATCGCGCGCGTGGAGCCTTCGGTGATTTGGAAAGGCCGCGAAACCGGAGTGACGTGGTTCCACCCGCGCGCATGCCGGTTGCGCGGCGGGCGGCTGTTGATGGCGACGCAGACGATATCGGGCTCCGATGTTTTCGGTCCGGTGCATTGGTCTGAGTCAACCGACGGCGCCCGCACCTGGAGCGATCCGCGGCCGATACCCGGGCTCGGCCGGCGCACGCATCCCGATGGCGTGGAAGAAGGCGTATGCGACACGGTTCCACAGGAGCATCCGGCCACTGGAGCGGTGATCTTCATGGGCTGGAACGTGTATTACAAAGACGGCAAGCTGACACGTCCCAACGAGCAGCGTTGGCCGGTGTATGTGGTCCGCCGGCGCGATGGAAGCTGGACCGGGGCGCGGAAACTCGACTGGGGCGATCCGGAAAGCACGGCGATCTACGGAAGCAACTGTTCGCAGCGGCTGACGCTGCCCGATGGCGATCTGCTGGTGCCGCTGACCTACGGTCCTTTGGGTAAAGCGGATCGGGGAGTGGGGACGGTACGGTGCGCCTTTGACGGAGAGCAGATCGCGGTGAAGGCGCATGGCAATACGCTTCATCTCGCGGTGAAGCGAGGGCTGCTCGAGCCATCCCTCACGCGGCTTCCCGACGGGCGGTTCGCGATGACCATCCGGGCTGAGGATGACCGCGGGTACGTGTCGTTGTCGGAAGACGGGCTGACATGGGGCGAGAAGAAAGCCTGGAGTTGGGACGACGGCGAGCCACTCACGATGTCGACCACGCAACAGCATTGGCTGGAGCATAGCGCGGCGACGTATCTGGTCTATACGCGCAAGAGCGAGATCAATGCGAACGTGATGCGTTGGCGGGCGCCGTTGTACGCGGCGCGGCTCGATCCGGCCCGCATGACGCTGGAGCGGGCGAGCGAACGGGTGGTGGTCCCAATGACGGGCGACGGGATCAGCGCCCCGGACACGGTGGCCCGGCTGGGAAATTTTCACGTGACGGCGGTGTCGAGGGGGGTGAGCCTGGTGACGGCGGGGGAAACGATGCCGGCTCGCGGGTGGAGCGGTAATACGCTGCAGGCGGCCATCCACTGGAGCCGGCCGAACGAGTTGGTTGGCGAGGGATAAGCGGCTTTGGCAATCGGAGAAGCGCGCAAAGGCTCATGCTACAATCAGCCCTAACGGTTGTGGCAAGCAGGCAGGAGTTCACCAGGACGGATGTGCTGCGCATGGCGGGCGTGTCCGCGCGGCAAATGCGGCGATGGGAACGCAGTGGCCTGATTGAAGAGGCCGTTTCCTACGATTTCCGCCAGTTGCTCGCGCTCCGGGTGCTCGTGCAGTTGAAGGCCAGCAAACTGCGTCCCGACAAGATCCGGCGCGCGCTCGATTCCGTGCGGCAAAAGCTGGAAGGCATCGCGAATCCGCTGACGGACCTCAAGCTCTATGTGGATGGCAAGCGCATTCATGCCCGCGTCGCGGGCCAGCATCTGGACGCCGAGAGCGGACAATTGGTCCTCGCCTTCCACGACGAACCAGGCTACGACACAGCGGTGATGCTGCCTCGTAGGGACGAGGAGGAGCGCGCCGCGGCGTCGCGACGGAAGCAGAAGGAAGCCGAGAGCTGGTTCCTGCGCGGTGTGGAGTTGGAGCAGGCCGATGGGCCCCGGGAAAAAATCGTGGACGCATACCGGGTGGCGATCGCGCTCGACCCCCACTTTTCGGCGGCGCTGGTGAATCTGGGGACGGTGTATTTCACGCAGCGAGATCTGGCGCGGGCGGAGAAGTACTACGAGCGAGCGCTCGAGGCGAACCCCAACTACGCGCTGGCGCATTTCAATCTCGGGAATCTGCATGACGAGCGCGGAGAGATCGAACAAGCGCGGCGGCACTATCTGGCGGCGCTTGACATCGACGGCAATTACGCCGACGCGCACTACAATCTCGCCCTGCTCTATCAGAACTCCCGGGAGACGATGAAGGCAGTGCGGCACTGGCGGACGTATTTGAAGATCGATCCCGGCAGCCAGTGGGCGGAGGCGGCGCGGCGGGAGTTGAACCGGTTGATTGCGTCCACGGTGGTGCCGGGCCGCCGGGCCCGTTAGAGCCCGCCGGCGTTCGCCGGCCTTACTTCACGCTGATGTACATAAACGGCGGGATCGTCAGCGAAACCACGTCGTGATGGCCCTTGTTGCCCTTGGCCATCTCGAGGGCGGCGGCCATCGACGGCGCCCAGAGGCACCCGAGGCGCCGGGCGGCGCGGTCATTTTTCGGTCCCACCAGGATCACCTGCGACAGGTACTTCAACGGGTGGGTGGCCCAATACCAGACGGTGAAGGGATGGAATCCGTGATGCGCGTAGCGGTTGCGGTAGCAATCGCGCAAGTGCGGATCGAAGGCGTAGCGTTCCTGGTAGACGCGCTGCATCTCGAACGGATCCTGTGTGGCCGCGAGCACTTCGTCGTAAAACAGCCTGTAGGCGACGTGATACTCGGGATGAAACACCTCATCGACGGGATTGACGATGATGACGGTTCCGCCCTTCTTGACCAGCGGCTTATTGTAGAACCAGTTGAAGACGTAGCCGAGCACATCGCTGACCACGAGCACGGGATTCACGCGGGCATCGATGGCATAAGGACTCAGATCGGCCAGGCCGAACACGAGCGTGTCGTATTGACGGTCCACCTCGACAGTCAACTGCTCGCGCAGCTTGGCGAGCGTGATGGGATGCACTTCGTCGATCGAGCCCGCCTCCACCGAGAGCGGCGTATAGTCTCCGGGAACGCTGCGCAGCATCTTCCGCCGCGCCGGTTCCGGTAGCATCTTCATCACCGATGGAGTAACGGATTTGAGCATCCTCTCCATGCCATTGCAGCGGGAATCGGGTTTGCCGAGCCAGGCGCTGTGGGGTGGGTACGACGCTCCGTTCATGGCGAATTCGAGCACCATGATCTTGCAGTGCTTCTGCGCCGCGCGCGAGATCCGTTCGATACAGTTGTGCATCTCGGAACCGTGGGGCTGCATGACGTGGGGGGAATCCTTGGTCATCGCCGGATGGTGATGGTAGGCGATCGACTTGTAGCCGGCCAGACCCACCGCCACGGACTTGTGGCCGCCGTTGAGGGGGATCTGCACCGAGTCAATGTAGATGACCAGGTCCGCTTCGACGGCAAAGCGGCTGATCTCAACCACCTCGCCTTGCTCGGTTTCGCCGATGGTGGCCAGTTCTTCCGGCGCTTCGGCGTCGAAGTTCTGCAGTTGATGGGGGTAGAACTCGCTCATCACGTGGTCTCCCACCATGAAGCGGAGTTCGTGCTCTTTCATCTTGCGATGGAGAGCGACGGCGCAGATGAGGTTGATGTTTTCCTTGCGGACGCCATACTCGTAGAGCATGGGCAGGAGCGTTTCGAGAACGATCTGACGGAAGTCCGGCCGGGCGGTTGGGGGGAAGGGCTGGCAGTTGTCGTCGAAGGCGAGCAGAACCTTGGAATTGCCGTCGACCAGCGACCGGAGCGGCGCCATGCCGCGAGGGTTCTGAAACGCCCGGCGCACGTGCTCAGGGTAGGTAGCGATGGGAAACCCGGGTATCGCCGGCGGCGGGTAGAGGATCTCGGAGCCTTCGGGAAGGTCGATATTGACGATGTCGTTGCCCGAGTAGAGTCAGGTATTTCACAGCGTTTCATGGTAGCAAATAGCAACGCCAGCGCTTGTCGCATGCGGAATGCCGGGAGGCTGGTAGAATGCCGGGAGGCTGGCTGGAGCCTCCGGGGAGACGTCGGCGGCGCCGCCGGGCGTTTTCGGGGCCGGCGGGGACCATCGGCTGGCATAATGGGTGCAGGATATTATCGTTCTGGATGGCGAGGCGCATTCGACAAGCGGCAACGGCGGAGCAGAGGAGGGATTCTCCAGAGGCTCAGGATCCCTACGTCGCGCCCGCGGGGCACTATGACGAGTTCCTGGCCGCGCCGGGGATTCCGCGCCGCCACTGGAGGAAGCTGACCGCCACCATGAGCCGGCTGGGCGCCGAGCGGTTCGGACGGCGTTGGCAGCAGGCGCTGCAGCTCATACAGGCAAACGGGATCAGCTACAACGTGTATGGGGACCCGCAGGGCAGCGGGCGCCCATGGCCGCTGGACCCCATCCCGCTGGTGATCCCGGCCGAGGAATGGAACTCGATCGAGTCCGCGGTGGCGCAACGCGCCCATGTTCTCAATGCGGTTCTGAACGACTTTCTCGGTGAACAGCAACTGTTGAAGCAAAGCGGGTTCCCGCCGGATCTGGTGTTTCGAAATCCGGCGTTCTTCCGGCCGTTTCACAGGCTTCCGGCGCCGGGAGGCTCCGAGGGTTCCGGTCCGCGGCTGATTCACTACGCGGCCGATCTGGCGCGGTCACCGGACGGAAGATGGTGGGTGATCGCCGACCGGGCCCAGGCGCCGTCCGGGCCCGGCTATGCCCTGGAGAACCGGCTCGTGAGCGCGCAGATGCTACCGGAGGCCTTCCAAGCCGCGCGTGTGCGGCGTTTGGCTCGCTATTTTCAGAGCTATCGCGAGGGGCTTCTCTCCCTGGCGCGTACGGGACGGGATCAGCCTCGTGTGGTGTTGCTGACGCCGGGCCCCTTCAACGAGACCTATTTCGAGCACGCCTATCTGGCAAAGTATCTGGGGTTCCCGCTGGTGGAGGGCGGCGACCTTTCGGTGCGCGACAACCGCGTGTATCTGAAAACCCTGAGCGGGTTGAGCCGCGTGGACGTGATCCTGCGCAGGCAGGACGATACGTTTTGCGATCCGCTGGAGTTGCGGGGAGACTCGTTGTTGGGAGTGCCGGGCCTGGTGGGGGCGATCCGCGCGGGCGAAGTGGCTGTGGCCAACGGCCTCGGAAGCGGAATGCTCGAATCGCCGGCCAATATGGCGTTCCTTCCCGCGTATTGCCGGGAGTTGACAGGGGGTGGCTTGGCGCTGCCGTCCTTGGCCACGTGGTGGTGCGGCCAGGACGAGGCGCGCCGCTACGTCTTGAACAACCTGAAGCACCTGGTGATCAAGCCGGCGTTTCCGCGGATCGGACAGAGCCCTGTTTTCGGCGCGGCGCTCTCGGCGGATGAACGCGCCAAGCTGGCGCTCGCCATCGAGCGGCGTCCGGAGGACTACGTGGGCCAGGAAACGATGGCCCTTTCGTCGGCCCCGGCTTGGAACGGACACGGAGTGGAAGCGCGGCATGTGGTGCTGCGTGTCTTCGCGGCTTGGTCCGGCTCGAACTACGAGGTGATGCCGGGCGGGCTCACACGCGTGGCGGGTTCCGGTGACTCGCTGGTGGTGAACATGCAGCGCGGCGGTGGGAGCAAGGATACCTGGATCCTGTCCGACCACGACGAGGAGCCGATCCCGTTGATGCCCTCCACGCCCCAAAAGGTGAACACCAGCCGGGGCGCGGATCTTCCGAGCCGTGTGGCGGACAACCTCTATTGGCTGGGAAGGTACATGGAGCGGGTGGAGACAGACGCACGGCTTGCCCGCGCATTGATGCCGGCGCTTTCGGGCGAATGCGACCTGGGCGGCGCCATCGCGGTGGAGGCGGCAGTGCAACTGATGGCCGCCTATGGACATCTGCCGAAGGAACTGGGCGACACCCATCCGCTCGAGCAGCGGCGATGGCTCGAGAAGGCGCTCGCGGCCATGCTGTTCGAGGGCAACCGTCCGGGAGGGCTGCTTTGGACGGCGAAACAGATCTCACGGCTGGGGTGGCAGCTCCGCGAGCGCCTCTCCACCGACACGAGCCGCCTGCTCGGGCGTCTCGAGAAGGAATTCCAGCGCAACCGGAAGCCGCCGTCGGGCCGGCTGATGGCGGAGATGCCGGAACTCGATCACGCCGTCCAGACGCTTTCCGCTTTCAACGGCATGGCGATGGAGAACATGACGCGCGGCTACAGTTGGCGCTTCCTCGATATCGGCCGCCGTCTCGAGCGGGCGTCACAGACCGCGTCGCTGCTGCGTCATGGGATCGCCGCCGGACCGGCCGGGCCGTATCTGGAAACACTGCTGCAGGTGGCCGACAGCACTATGACCTACCGGAGCCGCTACTACACGGCCATGCAGACCGATCTCGTGCTGGATCTACTGCTGAACGACGAAGCCAACCCACGCTCGATCGCGTTTCAACTGGAGACGCTGGCCGGCCATTGGAAGCGGCTTCCGGAGCGCGAAGCGAGGGAACGATATCCGGTGGACGCGCGCACCATCTGGGAGCTGCTCACGTCGGTCCGGATGGCTCCGGTCGAGCAACTGTCCGAGGATTCGCCGGAAGCGCGGGAAGAATTGAATGAATTGCTCACTGGCATCGAAGACAAACTCACTGTTCTCTCGGACACCTTGGCGGTGAAGTATCTAAGCCACGCCGCGCTGGCAGGGAGGCTGGGCGCGGTTTAGCTGGCCCCGACGTTGCGCTTGCGTTATCAGGTCAGTCACATTACGCGGTACAGCTACGAGGCGCCGGTGTCTTCGTGTCACAGCGAACTGCGGCTGGCGCCACGAGTGACACCGCATCAGAAGGTGTGGCGCCGTTCCGTCTCGGTGCGGCCCAAGCCCGAACGCATCGATGAACGGGAGGACTATTTCGGCAACATCGTCCACCGGTTTGCGCTGTTCGATTCGCACTCATCGCTCGAAGTGCATTCCGAGAGTATCGTCGAGGTCCAGGCGCGCCCGCTTCCACTGCCGCGGTCGACGGCGAGCTGGGAGCAGGTGCGGGACGCGGTGCGGGCTGCGCGGTCGGGCAGTTTGTTCGAGGCGATCGAGTTCACGGGAGAATCGCCATTCGCGGTTGGAGCGGTCGAAATCGAGCTTTACGCCCGGGATTCGCTGGCGCCGGGTCGGAGTCTTCTCGACGCCGTGTTGGAGCTGAACGCACGGATCCACCGGGACTTCAAGTACAAACCCTCGTCAACCACCATCGACACTACGCCCTCGGAGGTATTCAAAACGCGCCGGGGCGTATGCCAGGACTTCGCCCATCTGATGATCGCGATGCTGCGTCCGGTGGGTATCCCCGTGCGCTACGTGAGCGGATATCTTCGCAGTGGGGCAAGTTACACGGGCGCCGAGGCTTCCCACGCCTGGGTTTCGGTTTTCGTTCCCGAAGCCGGATGGGTGGATCTGGACCCTACCAATAACGTCGTGCCGGAGCAAGGCCATGTTACCGTCGCGTGGGGGCGCGACTATGGGGACGTTACGCCCGTCAAGGGCGTCACACTAGGCGGGGGCGAGCAGAAGATCGACGTCGAAGTACGGGTAATACCGGCGACCTCGTGATATAATTTCAGCACGGAATTCCCGTACCCGCCGCCATCTGTACGCGACGCCATCTTGGCCCCCGTCCGGCCGAACCGCTCAGTTCGCTCTGTTTGCGTTCGAGAACCGAGTTGCCTGTATGATCTTCCAGAACTACGATACCGGTCCATTTCATGATGAGATGTTCGAGGCTGACGGGTCTGCCCGGCCGGCGGCCCGAGCTCTGGTGGACACGATTGAATCGCTTTCCAAAGGTGAGTTGCGCGGACGCCAGCAGGTGGCCGAGCGCATGCTGCTCGAGATGGGAATTACGTTCAACGTCTACGGGGAAGGCGGAGGACGGGACCGTATTTTTCCATTTGACCTGATTCCGCGCATCATCACAGGCGCGGAATGGAGCACGCTCGAACGCGGCCTGAAGCAGCGGATCCGGGCGCTGAACCTTTTCATCGACGACGTTTATCACGACCAGAAGATTCTCACGGACAAGGCGATTCCGCGCGAGGTGATCGAGAGCGCGCAGTCACTGCGGCCGCAATGCATGGGCATCAATCCGCCGCACGGGATCTGGTGCCACATCACCGGCACCGATCTGGTGCGGGATCGGGACGGGCAGATCTACGTGCTCGAGGACAATCTGCGCGTGCCGTCGGGAGTGTCTTATGTGCTCGAGAACCGGCACATCATGAAGAACACCTTTCCGCGCGTTTTCGCGGGCATGTCGATCCGTCCGGTCGACGACTATCCCGGCAAGCTGCTCGAGATGCTCGAGTCACTCGCCCCGCCGGCGGTAGCTTCGCCGCGGGTGGTGTTGCTGACCCGGGTATCTACAATTCGGCTTACTTCGAACATGAAGCTTTCTCGCGCAGCAGATGGGCATCCCGCTGGTGGAGGGATCCGATCTCGTGGTTCACGGCGGCTATGTCCTGATGCGCACCACCAAGGGCTTCGAGCGCGTGGACGTGATCTACCGGCGCATCGACGACGACTTTCTGGACCCGGAAGCGTTCCGGCCGGACTCGCTGCTCGGCGTACCCGGAATCATGGAAGTGTACCGGAGCGGGCGCGTGGCGCTGGCGAACGCCCCCGGCAACGGCGTTGCCGACGACAAGGTAATCTACGCCTACGTGCCCGACATGATCCGTTACTACCTGAGCGAAGATCCGATCATCCCGAACGTGCCCACGTACTTGTGCTGGCGCGACGCGGACCGGCAACATGTGCTGGGTAACCTGGAGAAGCTTGTGGTGAAGGCCGCGAACGAGGCGGGCGGGTACGGGATGCTGGTGGGTCCCCATGCCTCGGAAGCCGAACGCGAGGCTTTCGCCGAAAAGATCAAGGCCAACCCGAGAAACTACATCGCCCAGCCGACGCTCGGATTGTCGCGGGTGCCGACGCTCGTCAATGACCACGCCGAAGGGCGGCATGTGGACCTGCGGCCTTATATCCTCAACGGACGCGATATTTTTGTCCTGCCCGGCGGGCTGACGCGCGTCGCGCTGCGGAAGGGCTCCCTCGTGGTGAACTCGAGCCAAGGCGGCGGCAGCAAGGACACCTGGGTGCTGTCGGGCGACGGAGGCGAGGAATGACGAACAGGCCCCTGTTGAGCCGCGTCGCCGATTCGGTCTACTGGCTCAGCCGGTACATGGAGCGCGCCGAAAGCGTGGCCCGATTCATCGACGTGAACTTCCGCCTGGTCCTGGACGCGCCTGGGACCGCCGCCGAGCAGTGGAAGCCGCTCATCGACGCCAGCGGCGATCAGGCGGCGTTCGCCGAACAGTACGGCAAGGCGACGCGCGAATCCGTCCTGCGCTTCCTCGTGCTGGACACGAAGAATCCGAACTCGATCGTAAGCTGCCTGAACGCGGCGCGGGAGAACGCGCGCACCGTCCGGGACACGATTTCCGCCGAGATGTGGGAACAGGTCAACCTGATGTATCTGACGGTGGCCGAGCGCGACCTGACGCTCACCATGTCGGAGTCTCCGCTGGACTTTCTGCGCGAAGTGAAGCGCGGCTCGCACTTGTTCCGCGGCGTGATGGATTCCACAATGTCGCACGACGAGGCTTGGCATTTCGGACGGGTTGGCCGCCTTCTCGAGCGGGCCGACAAAACCACGCGGCTCATGGACGTGAAGTACTTCATCCTGCTGCCGAAGGTGGAGGACGTGGGGACGACGTTCGACGATGCGCAATGGTCGGCGGTGCTGAAGTCGGCGACGGCGTTCATCATGTACCGCAAGCGGCACGGGCGGATTCATCCGGTGTCGGTGGCGGATTTTCTGCTGCTGGACCGTCATTTCCCGCGGTCCGTGCTGTATTGCCTGATCGATGCCGACGAGTCCCTGCACGCCATCTCGGGGTCGCCGCCGGATGGATATCGCAACCCGGCGGAGCGCCTGACGGGGCAATTGCGGTCCGAGTTGGAGTACACCTCGGCGCGGGACATTCTCTCGGGTGGGATGCATGAGTTCCTCGACGGGCTGCAGGTGCGGCTGAACAAGCTCGGGTCGGCGATTGACCATGAGTTCTTCGAACGGCGTCCGGTGGATCAGGTGCAGGCGCAGTCGCAGGGGGCTTGAGGGACCAACGCGCGCTGCTCTGGTCGTCAATCGACACCGGAATGGCGCCTCGCGGGATCCTTTGCCGCCCAAGGTGTCGGCTATCGCAACGCCACCGTCCGCGCGATGGTGCCACCACTCGAAGAAATAGCCGAGTCCACCCCATACGCCTCGAACTCGTAGACACGGTAGTGATTCATCGAAAGGGGAGCCGCGTTGGAGAACCCGATACGCAGACCAGTGGCGTTTACCGCGTCGAAAGTTAACGACGCCCAGCCATTGCGAGTGCTATCGTGGCTGTCTCCTGTAACGGTTCCGTCCGCGTTGACGCTCGACGCGCTCATCTGTTCCGATCCCCGGAAGCCGTTGACCAGCCCTGTCACTCGCGTCCAGGTGCGCGACGCCAGTGGCGCCGACGCAGGACTGGCCGTGTATTCGATCGTGAGATCCTTCGCCAGCAGTCCCGCTCCGCCCGAATCGGCGTCCTTGTACAGCCGGATTCGATTCACCGCGCTCGGCGCCGCAAACCCCACGCCAAGATAGGATGGATTCACGTTGTTGAACGCAGCGGTGGTCCACGTGAATGTGGCCGTGTTTCCATCGATGGCGTTCCCCGGCACATTGTCGGCGGTCCGGCCATTGGGCCAGGCCGCCACCTGCGTTGCGTTGATCCGGGTCGACGGCGCTGCTCCGTCGGGCTGGTCGACGCGAGCCCGAATCATCAAATTCCCCGGGCCAACTCCCTGGATCTCGTCCAGCAAAAAGAAGTTCAGGCCGTCGCTGCTCACATAGGATCGCCGGGCTGACATCGAAGACGTGTCGACAGCCGCAGGCAGCACTCCCGGCGGATTGGCAACTGTGAATCCCACTACGAAGCTCCCGCTCTGCACGGTGATCGGAGGCACATCGAATTCGACAAAATTGTTGAATGCGGTGACAGTTGCATTGGTGCGCGTGAAGGTCAATCCCGACAACTGGGATGCGCCACTGGTCACGGTTCCGCTGAGAAGCTGGATCGCGGACCCCAGCGGTAGCCCGTTGAGAGGGGGGCCGCTCGGAACGAAGAAAAGGATCACCTTCCGCAGCGTGGCCGGGTAGGAGGCCGGAGTCAGGCGGTTGACGAAATAACCTTGGACGCCGCCTTGATTGAATCCCAATGCAAGATCGACGGACCCGTCGTCCACCTGGACAACGCGGGAGGTGGTTCCGCTCGAGCCTCCCCCGCTGCCCGCACCGGCACCAGTCGCCCGAAACTCGCCACCGGCCGCAGCCGGCTCGGTCTCGACACGGATCACGCCGGTCTGCTGGCCCGGCCCGGTGGGCGTGAACCGGATCACGACGTTGTTGAACGACCCCGGCCCGGTTGGCGCCGGAACGGCTGTCGTAACCACAAAGCTCGGATTCGAACTCGTAATACGGGTAATGGTGACCGTCTCACTGTTCGGGTTGACCGCCCGCACCGGTTTCTGCTGACCTGCTTCGGCCGCCTCCCAGGAAAGCGATGCCGGATCGAAGCGCAGCGGAATGGCCGAGCTGCCACCGCCGCCAGCGCCGCCAGTGCCAGCCGTGAGTCGCAACACTTGGTCCGGCGTCCCGTTCGGCCCGAAACCCGAGGAAACTTTGTCCATGTTCAATCCCGTGCTGGCAAGGCTCAACGCGGTGGAACCACTCACCCGCTCCCACGGCCCGGCCGGACCCGCCGGGCCCACCGCGAACACCGCGACATCGTCGGGGCGCCCTTCGGCCCACTTCACGGTCACCTGCAGGTGTGTCCCGATAATTGCCGGCTCAATGTAGGTGTAGTAACTCCCACCGGAAACCCGGATTGCCTTGGTCTGTGGGTTGTTGAGGAGAGTGGCCCCGGCGTCGGGCAGGGAGACGCCGAGGATGTTGGCTCCGGTAGGCAGCGTATCCCACACTTGTCCGCCAGTACGGAACACTCCGTTCGACAACCCACCGTTGCGGAACTCGATGCCGGTGATCGTACCGCCGCCAGGAACGGCCGTGCTGCCCGCCGGACCATACGCCTCAAACTCGTGGATCTTGTAGTGGTTGAAGAACAACGGGTCGGTCACATTCGAGAAACCGATGCGGACTCCTGTCGCGTTCACCGCCGTGAAGGTGAGCGAGGCCCAGCCGCTGGTGAGGCTGTTATGCGAATCGCGCGTCACGGTTCCGTCGGCGTTCACCGATCCGGCCGTGAGCAGTTCCGTGCCTTGGAAGCCATTCACAAGGCCGCTCACGCGAGCCCATGTACGCGAAGCCAGCGGCGTCGACCCGCTCGTCGTGGTGTACTCGATCACCAAATTCTTAAACTGGTCACTCCGTGTGCCGCCGCCTCCATCGTTGTCCTTGAAGATCCGGATGCGGCTGACCGGTTTCGATGCGCCGAAGTCGACCCCGAAATACGAGGGCGACTGCGTGTTGAAGGGTTCGGTGGTCCAAGTGAAGGTGGACGTATTTCCGTCCAACGCATTTGCCGGTGGATTGTCGAAACTCCGCTCATTTGGCCACCCTCTTGCGGCCAGAGGAGAAATCCTCTGCGATCCTACATCTGTGCCCCCAGGCGTGGTCCCACCCGTACCGCTGCTGCCGCCTCCTCCCTCGTTGCCGCCCGCTCCGGGCGGATCGGCCACCGTGGCCTCGAGCCGGATCTCCACGGACTCCGCGTCGGAAGCATCGGAAACCAAAGTCATCGTCCCGGCATAGCGTCCGGGCGTTGTCGTATCGAGGGCAATCGGCAAGTCCACCTCAGCGCCGGCTGGAATCAGCAGGGGAAGGGTTTCCTCCAACGAGAACACTGGGCTCGAAAACGAAGCCTCCTGGATGGCCACCGGCCCGGTTCCGGTTGCGCGAACCGTCAATGGCCGTGTTTCGCGCCCGCCGCGCGGCACTTGACCGAACGACACCGTTCTCTCGGGGACCTCCATGCGAGGCAGTTGCGAAATCTCGATCGGCCCGACGATCGCGCTTGCCGTCGTGAGCCCGCATGTCGAAGTGACGCGGAACTGGTAGGCGCCGGCTTGTTCGAATTCCATCGAGTCAATCGTGAGACTGGTTTCCTTGAGGTCGAGGCCGAGCGTGCTCCAGTTTTCGCCGTCGCGCGAGAATTCCACTTCGTAGGAAAGCTCCTTGCCTTCTGGCTGTGAGCTGGTCCAGGAAAGCGTCAGCGGACCCTCGAAACGCTCGCCCGGCTGAGGCCGGTCGATCTGAATGGACGGCGGCAAACTGGCGCTCAGCTCCGCTAGGGCGGACTCTCCCCGGCGTAAGATCACTCGCGCAAGTTCCTCCGGCGCAGGCACGAGGATCGTGAAGAAGTCGCGATCGAGCGGGGTGCCATCTTCCTGCGAGTCGAAGCTGAGCCCGAAGCAGAATTCGGAGAGCTTCGCGGCCGGGCCATGGAACTCCACACAATGGCCGCCGGCGGGCTCGTTGATGTCGGCGGGCGCGAGTGATTGGACGTGCAGCACCGGATCCAGGCCTCCTGCTGTCCCGTCGCGGTTCGCCCAACCACTCACGACGATGGATGGCACAGGATCAACCGAGCGTGGCGGGCGTACCGGGTCTGCGCGACGTCCGGACAGGGCCCTATCCTTGGGGGGCGCGGAAGCTGGGATGGCAGAGACACCGCCGCCGGGCAAGGGCTGGATGTCGTCAATCAAGACGAACTGCCTGCTGCTCGAAAATTGCCGTAGCTGACGAATCAACTGAGAGTAATGAAAGGGCGACAGCCATTTCGTTTCCGGAGAGCAGTAGGTCATCAGGTCGAAGTTTCCGCGGCTTACGATCTTCCGGTTCTTTGCGTCGTAGCCGGGGTCATGAATCGATCCGGAAGCGTCGGTGTAGAAAGCGGACCAGTTTGATTTGCCGTCTAGCGCCATCCCGAGGCATGCGTCGGATGTATTCGTATGATGCAGCCCCATATTGTGGGCCATCTCGTGAGCCAGATTCATCCCCGCCGTCAGGGGTACGTTGTTCTCCTTGATGAAGGCGACGCGCCCCCGGTTCATTCCGCGCCAGGGTGGATCCGCGGTGCCGGTCACTCCATCGAGATTGAGCGAACGCTCGATCGCGCCAATCAGCATATCCGGGGGGTCGCGTTGTTTGTCACGGACCCGCCGAAGGAAATTTAGAAAGTGGTTGTGCTGTTCCTTGCGCTTGCTCTCGTCGCTCGCCGTGATCTCGCCTGGATATCGCAGTGAATGGTAGCGGCTCGAAATGTCGAGCCGGTCCGGCGAGATGGGGAACAGTTGTTGCGGCGTCAGCCGAGCCCCTACCGGAGGTGTGCCGCAGGTGCTCTTTCCGTCCACAAGGACACAGGCTCTCTGGATGGAGACTCTAAGCCCGGTGGTCAGGGGCTCCTCGAAGTTCAGAGACAATCCCTTCTGATTTCGCTCGCCATGCTCCACCGAATATTCCTCGCCCGGCGCCTCGTCGAGCCAGACCTGCAGCGGTTCCTGCGAAGCGCGATTGTCTCGCGTACGAAAGTGAAAATTCAGCGAATGGCCCGGATTGTTGCGGTCCGGACTTGCATGCGCCGCTGTGCTGGCGCCCACCCTGTCAAGCGGCTTTCCATCGAGAAGGGCCCGGCCGGTCACGCCGGAAATACGCGGATCGTCGGGCTCCTGTTTGATGAACGCACGAATCAACCCCTGCGCTCCAGCCACGAGCGGCACCTTGTTGTCGGCTGTTTGCGCCACTTGCACCACCTCGACGCTCGAGATGCTCAGCTTCACTTCGGGGATCGCGTACCGCTCAGGAAATCGCGCGAGCACGCCGGGGTTGAAGTCGTCAATCAGAACCGCGTGAAGGTAGACTTCGCGCAGGCTCTGGGGTACTTCGAAATCGGCGATCTCGAGGGGCGTGGGAATTTCTTCCCCCGATGGTGGGGTGCGGCTGCGGCGGACGAAGTCGGAGGACGCGAGAAGATTGCCACCATCGGCCCTATCGAAGATCCGCAGCGCTACGAGTGCCGTGCTCCTGGACAGTAGCGTGTAGCGTATCCGCGCCCGAAACGTCTGCTTGGTGCCCCAGGCGAGGTTTTGACCGCCCGGAGGCGCCGCGCCGACGATGCGAATATTGTCCGCGCCGAGCACGGAGGATTTGATCATCCAACGGAAGCGAACCGTAGCGGTCCGCTGAAGGCCGAGGTCGATCTGGGCATCGACGTAGGCCCTCCGCACGCCGCCGAGATTCTCCACTTCCAGGAAGTCGAGCGAGCAGTCCCGCACGTCGAGGTTTGTCGTGCATCGCCCCGTGGCGGTTCGCTCGATCGACACAAACGGCGCCCCCACGGACCAAGTCTGCCGGATCTGAACGGAGGCCCGCGTCGGGAACACGATCGAGCCCTGATCCGCGGTTCCCGCTGGCAGGGGGGAAGGGAGCCTCAACTCCACCGTGCCTACGGTTCCAAAACCGGAGATGGTGGCCGTGCCGATTGTGTCGGTTGTTACTGTGAGCCCGGTGGAAGACCGCGTCACAACCGCCGTATCGGGTACTAGCTCCACTTGCCCCAGCGCCAGCGAAGTGAGCGTCGCCGCCGATGCCAGCAGCCGGACTACGCGCGTCCACCAGCGGATCGGCAACGAGGGCGCGGGCGGCTCGCGGCGACGCTCCAGGCCAGCAGGCGGGGCGTATCGTTGCGCAGTTACGGTGATCTTGAGTTCGGCTTTCATGTGCGCTCCACCATCGTGAGGAGAACCACCCTCCGGTGGCACTGATATTCCCGTGATATTTCCCTGAAGGCGTCGAAGTGTCTGTCGATGGAGCTTTGCCTGCTGGTTAGGTGATATACTCCCGTCGTGAGGGGGGCGCCATGGAGGGGCTCCGGCAAAAAATCTATCGGGCTGGAACGGTCGAAATCAACGCCGCTGAGCGAAGCGTGCGTCGCGGTGGTGCATTACTTCATTTGCGCCCGCGCGCCTTTGAGCTGCTCGTCTACCTGATCGAACACCGCGAAAGGGTTGTGCCCCGGCAGGAACTGCACCAGGCACTCTGGCCAGGCACGGCAGTAACCGACAACTCAATCATGCAGTGCGTCAACGAGGCGCGGAAAGTCCTCGGGGACGATCCGCGAGATCCCAAATTCATTCGCACGGCAGCCAAAGCGGGGTACCAGTTCATCGGCCCCATGGATGCGATCAACGCCAGGTTCATTGAGCCGGTAACGCCGGTCGCAATGGTTGTCGAACAGAACGAAGCACCCACGCCCGCTTCGACTCGACGCGCACCGCGACTGCGGCTGCCTCTGATCGCGGTGGGCACAGTTCTGGCCGCATCGTTGCTGGCAGCCGTCTCACTGAAATGGCGCGGGCAGACGCCGCACGCGCAGGGCGGCGAGATCGCTTGGTGGAAGTTCGACGAGGGCGCCGGCCAGACCGCCTCGGACTCCATCCATGGCATGCGCGCGCCATTCGCCCCGGTCCTCCGGTGGATTCCCGGCATCTCTGGGTCCGCCGTTGAGTTTCCCGGGGCCGCACTCGTCATCCTCGGAGAAGACCCAGCCATTCTGCCGCGCGGCTCCGCTCCTCGCACCATGTCTGCTTGGATCCGCACGACTTCCACTAACGCGGATACCACCGTAATCTTTCAACAGGGAAATCCTGACCTCGACTCCGGTTCCGACCATTTCTATCTTGCGCTGCACGACAGTGGCGTGGCCGCTTTCGGTAGTAACAATCCCATCCTGGGCCGCCGGCGCATCGACGATGGCCGCTGGCATCATCTGGCCGGTGTTTTCGAAGGTGGCCACAAGGGCCTGATGCGCCTCTACGTCGACGGAGACGAGGACGCGGCGCCGGTTGCTGCGAACGGATCGCTGCGGGGCGATCCCGAATCCGTGTTCGCAATCGGACGAAGACTGCGTGGAGGCACCAGCTTTCGCGGCGCGATCGATGACGTGCGCGTCTATTCCCGAGCCCTCCGCCCCAGCCACATTGCCGCTCTGAACCGCTGCATGACTGGGCCTGTCGACATCGAGATCAGCGGCCACCCTTACTATTTCGGAACGGTCCATGCTAACGAGGCGCAGGTGCTCCCGCCAGAGACCGGGGAAAGCTCGGCTTCCATACGAAACACCGGGACAGATTTCGCCGGTGTCACTTTCTTGAGCCGGCGGCCGGATTGTCCTCTCGCTTCTCTACGCTCGGCTGACATCGGGCAGGATCTCAGTATCGAATTGGAGATCAAATTCGAACCCGCACCCGGTCTTGCCACAGAAGCTGGACCGTACTTTCGCAGCCGGAACGCTGCCCCCGGCGACGGAATCATCGGCGGCACTAGCGCTGGCTTCTGGGTCCAACTGAACAGCACCGGGCAGGTTCGCGTGATACGCCTGCATCCCATGGCAACCATCGCATTCAGCCAGATCCCCAAAACATTCAACTCGCGTGTTTTCCACAAACTCGAGGCCAGCGCCCGGGGAGAGGCACTGCAAGTGTGGCTCGACGGCAGCCCGGTGGAATTCGATTCGGGAGGCGCCTGCTGCGTGTTGACCGTCCACCTCGCGCCAGCCTGGGAAACTGCCACGCCTCGAGGATTCAATGAGGGGGGAGCCGGCATCGAGTTCGGAGCAGGACGGAATCGGGGGCGGGCTGGCGGTCAGTGGGTCCGAAACATACGCGTCAGATCCTTGCGGCCGGCACGCTGAATTCTGGCGCTATGTGCTATGCCGGTTCCACCGTTCTTCAGAACGCTGGCACTCCCAAATCAACCCCGATTGTCACCTCGAAGAGTGCCCCGCCTTGATGGTGGGTACGCTGAGACAGGACACTACCGCGGCCGGCTGCCCGGGTGCGACGTTGACGCTTGCGGCATCGCCGGACGAACCGGCGCGGGGCAACATGTGCCTGGGCACGCTGCCGGAGCGCCGGCGCGGACCAATTCCGCCAGCATGGCCACGAACTTCGGATTGGTCCCAACGGCTGCCGCGCGCTTCATGGAAATGCCCCGCGCCACGCACGCCTCGCGGGCATCGTGGTCGAGATCCCACAACACCTCGACGTGATCGGAAAGGAAGCCGATGGGGGCGATGACGATCGGCGATTGGTCCGGCCGGGCGCGGATGTAATCGACTACATCGGGTTCCAGCCACGGTTGCGAAGGTGGCCCGCTGCGGCTCTGCCAGACCAGGGTCCAACGGGGGTGCGCCAGTTCGGCGGCCACGCGCGCGGAAGCTTCGCGGATCTGCCCTTCGTAGGGGCTGGTTTGCGCCATCGAGGTGGGAATGCTGTGCGCTGTGAAGATAAGTTCGGCGTCCGGCGTGAGTAGGGGACGGATATGGTCCGCCATGGCGGCGGTGAAACCGGGGCCATCCCAGAAGGGCTGGATCTTGTCGATGCGCGGGGCGCCTTCGCCCACCGCGCGCACCGCGCCGTCAAGATTGTCCTGATACTGGCGGCAGGAAGAATAGGAGCCGAAGGCGGAGGTGGCCAGAGCCAGCGCGCGGCGGACGCCGTCGTCCTTCATCTTGCGCACCGTGTCGGTAAGCATCGGATGCCAGTTACGATTTCCCCAATAGATCGGCATGGGGACGAGGGGCTCGAGAGCACTGATCAGTTCCTTGGCATGGTCGTTGATGGGGCTGCGGCCCTCGAAATGATAGTAGTGTTCAGCCACCTCGAGCATCCGTTCCCGTGGGACGTTGCGTCCACGGAGCACGTTTTCGAGGAACGGGATCACGTCGTCATGTTTTTCCGGACCTCCGAAGGAAACCACAAGGAGGGCGTCGTATTTTTCCGAAGCCATATCAGTATCCACACACAATTGTTGCATCATGAACAGATGGACTCTCTATCAGTACCTTTGACGCTCGAAGGCTCGTGGGCGCTGCATCAAATGATGCGGATCCGGTGGGACGAATGGAAATGCATGCACGCGGCGGACCGGATCACCGTGGCTCAGGATGCCGCGGCGGCGCTCGCCGGGATGGCCGGATCGCAGACCGCCTTCTATTCGATGCTCGGGCACAAGGGTGACCTGATGTTCGTACACTTCCGGCGCGATCCCGCCGAGTTGAACGCCGCCGAGTTGCGGCTGACGCAAACCCGCTTGTGGGACTTTTTGGAGCCGACTACATCGTATTTTTCGGTGGTGGAACTGGGCCTGTATGAATCCACCCAGCGCGCCCATCGCGTATTCACAGAGCGGGGTCTGGAACCGGGTTCGGAGGCCTGGAACCAGGCCCTGGCGGAAGAAATGGACCGGCAGCGCAAGGCCATGGAGCCCCGGCTGTACCCGGCGATCCCGGCGCATAAGTACATCTGCTTCTACCCGATGAACCGGCTTCGCGGCGAACAGAAAAACTGGTACACGGTGCCGTTTGCAGAGCGGGCGCGGATGATGCACGAGCATGGCATGGTGGGCCGCAAGTACGCTGACCATGTGCGCCAAATCATCACCGGGTCCATCGGGTTCGACGATTGGGAGTGGGGCGTGGACCTGTTCAGCGACGATCCGCTCCAGTTCAAGAAGTTGATCTACGAGATGCGATTCGACGAGGTGAGTGCGGTGTATGCATTGTTCGGGATGTTCTACGTGGGCATCCGCCGCCAGCCGGAGCAATTGACCGCGCTGCTAGAGGGCCGCTTGGAGTAGTCGAAGGCCACCCGCATCGCCGGTTGCCTCCGGTTCGTTTCTGTGAACTTCCCCGGACCGGCTTGCGTATGAGGTATGCGGAACTGGATGGTTATCGCGATAACTATCCGGGGACGGCAGGCGGGTTTCGAGGATGGAATGAGCCGGCGCGGCGGATGCTGGCGGCCCACCTGCGGGACGGAGAACTGGTCGTGCCGCCAGGCCAATACTTCGCCATCGGCGACAATCGCGACAACTCAGCCCACAGCCGCTACTGGGGCCTGGTGCCGCGGGAAAACATGATCGGGACGCCGTTCTTGATCTACTGGTCCTACGATGCCGCGACGGAGGACTTACTCGAAACCAACTGGCGCCATGTAGCGGACATGGGCGGTGAACTTTGTGGTGTGAACCGTGCCGCGATAGGTCGGAACTCAATCCCAATCTTCGGGCTTCTGCCCCACCGGGAGAAGAATGCCCTTTTCGAGGTACCGGATGCGCGACGCCGTTTTGGCGGAATGAGGATCGTGGGTCACCATGACGATGGTCTTGCCGAACTCGGTATTGAGGCGGCTGAGCAGGGTGAGCACCTCACGGGCCGAGGCCGCGTCGAGGTTGCCGGTGGGCTCATCGGCCAGGATGAGGTCGGGATCGGTGACGATGGCGCGGGCGATGGCGACACGCTGTTCCTGTCCGCCCGACAACTGCCGCGGGGTGTGACCGAGGCGGTCCCCGAGCCCAACCAGATCCAGAGCCTTCTTGGCGTGGCCCAGCCTCTCGGCCTTGCTGAGCCTGGTGAGCTTGAGAGGTAATTCGACGTTCTCGAGCGCCGTGAGGACCGGGATGAGGTTGAAGGACTGGAAGATGAACCCGATATGGGCGTTGCGCCAACGCGCGATTTCGCCATCGCTCAATTGCGTCAGATCCTCACCGAGCACGCGGATTTCGCCGCTCGAAGCACGATCCATCGCCGCGATGAGATGCAGGAGCGTGGACTTGCCGGAGCCGGACGGGCCCATCAGGGCGACGAATTCGCCGCGATGGATCTCGACTTCGGCGTCCTTCAGCGCGATCACGTGGAACTCGTCGCGGACGAACTCCTTCGTCAGCTTCCGGGTCTGAATGACGACATCGTTGTTGTTCATGGGATCACTCGAATTCGTCCACCGTCTTTTAACGTCTCGGGCGGACTCACGATCACATCCTCGCCCCCGTTGAGTCCCTGCTCGACGACGACGCGCCCGTTGGCGGGCCGGGCCGTTTTGACCGGACGGCGGACCGCTTTCTCCCCCAGGGCGACGAACACCGCGCCATCGCGAACCGCGGATTCCGGTATTGCGATGGCCGGCCGCGCTTCGGACTCGGACAAGCCACTGCGCGGCTCGTCCTTTGCCAGAAACTCGACGCTCGCGTTCATCTCCGGGCGAAGGTATTCGTCCGGATTCATCACTTTCACCTTCACCTGCACGGTGGCCTTCTGCCGGTTGGCCTCTGGGGACATTTCTTCGATCTCGCCCTCGTACTTGCGGTCGCGGTACGCGTCGGTGGTCACAACGGCGCGCTGGCGGGGATAGAGCTTCGCGAAGTCATTCTGATTGATATCGAGTTCGACCTGCAGATCATTCAAGTCCGCCATCGACACGACATAGCCCTTCGCGCCGCGCTCGCCGACGAAGCCCGTGGTGACGAACTCCCCGATCTCGACGGCGCGCTCGAGGATCGTGCCGGCGATGGGCGCGCGGATCACGGTATTGGACAGCTGCGTCTCGTTGAAACTGACTTGGCCCTTGGCTTGTAGAATGGAGCCGCGTACCTGTTCAATCACCTCTTGCCGCGGTCCGATGCGCACCAGTTCATAGGTCCGCTCGAGCGAGGCCACGCGCGCCGCCTGACCGTCGAAGCGCGCCTTGGCGTCGTCGTAGGCCTGAACCGAGGCGACCTTGGCGTCGGCGAGCTTGGAGGTCCGGTCAAGATTGATCCGGGCATTGGCCAACTCCGCGCGCGCCTGCTCCAGGTTCGCTTTCGCCACAGCGACTTCTTCGGGGCGGGATCCGTTGAGCAGCTCCTTCAGCCGCGCTTCGAGATTGGCGAGGTTTCCCTTGGCTTGCTGGAGTTGGGCGCGGTACTCTTCGTCTTCCAGGCGGACGATGACTTGGTCCTTGCGCACGCGGTCACCCTTCTCGACGCCGATCCAGGCGACCTTACCCACTACTTTCGAGGTCAACTGGATCTTGTGATGGGCGACGATGTATCCGGTGGCGTTGAGCACGATGCTGCCGGGCGCGGGTCCGGACGCGCCTGCTTTCCGGGTGGCGCGCTCCACGCGGACATCGAGCGCTGCGTTCCAGGTCTGGCTGGCGTACCGGGCGGCGCCGAGAACCAAAAACAGCAGGACGCCAATGACGATCCAGCGCGTGGCCCATCGGGATTGGCGCGGTTTGCTCTTCAGAGACTTGTCTATTTTCAGGCCGTCGAGGTCGCTCATCGGGATTGACTGAATGGATGCCTAGACCTGGCGGAGGGCCGCAAGAATCTGCTTGCGCGCCGCCGAGGCCGCGGGGAAAAGCCCGCCGATCACGCCCATCAACGCCGCGAAGGCGATGCCGATGGCCATGGTTTCAGGAGTAACGCGAAAGTCAAAAGTGATTTCGCTGAAAGTTACGAAGCTTCCGATCCCGGTCTGAAAGTTATTCAACGGCAGCACGAGGAGGCAGCCGAGGACTCCGCCGGCAAGACTGATCAACAGGGATTCGATCATGAAGCTGACGAGGATGCCGATCCTCGAGAAGCCGAGCACGCGCAGGGTGCCGATCTCGGCGGACCGTCTGGCCACGGCGGCGTACATGGTGTTCATGGCCGCGAAGCTCGACCCGATCGCCATGATCATGGAGACGAAATAGCCAAGCGCTTGGATGGGAGTGGCGGCGGTGGTTTGCGACGCGTAGTATGACTTTTCCGTGACCGCGTCGACGTTGAGCCGCGGGTCGTCCACCAGATCGTTGATCAACGCCTGCCGGGCTACTTCGTCAGTGGCGCGAAGCAGCACGGAACTGAGCGTGGTTTCGCGATTCTGGTCCGACGCGATTTGGGCCAGGTCGCAGAATAGTTCGCTGTTGGCGGCGGAGCGGCCGGCATCCATTACGCCCACAACTTCCCACTGGCCGCGCCCGAAGCTGAGCTTGGAGCCGAGGCGGGCCATCGGGTAGCGATTGGCGACGCCACGGCCCACAACCACTTCGCGGCGCCCGGGCTGAAACATGCGTCCTTCTACGATCCTGGCATTCTCGCGCATCGCGAACCCCGTGGCGGTGAGCCCGCGCAGATTGATATTGATCCCGGACGGATTCTCAGCGGTTTCAAGGACGATGACGGTGACCAGTTCGAGCGACGCCATCGGCTGGCCGTCCGAGTTCTTGGCGATGCCAGGCTTGGAGCGGATGGTGAGGAATGATTCCTGCGTCACCGATGAGTTCAGCTCGGCGGTGGATCCCTTCCGCGTCACCAGAACGTGAAGAGGATGTCCGGTGGCTTCGAGCGACGTCTTCAAGCCGGTGACGAGAGCGGAGATACTCAGCAGGACGGCGACGGTGAGCGCGATGCCAAGCGCCGTCATCAGCGTGGTGGTGCGCCGCGAGACAAGGTTCCGAAGGTTGTAACTGATCGGTATGTCCATCTGATTCGCGGATTCAATCCGTCATGCGAAGAGCGTCAAGAATCGACTTTCGCGACGCGCCGTAGGCCGGGATTACGCTGCTCACCAACCCGATCACAGCGGCGACGGCCAAGCCGATGGCGAGAACCGCGGGCGGTAGGTGGATACGGCTCAGGTCCGCGAAAGTAGAGGGCGACTGGCGGATCAACGCGCACACGCCCATGGCGAGACCGAGTCCGATCGCGCCGCCGATTACCGATATCAACACCGATTCGCCCATGAGCATCGAAAGGATGGTGCCTCGGGTGAACCCCAGCGTCTTGAGGATGCCCACTTCCTTCACGCGCTCACGAACGGACATGGCCATGGTGTTGCCGGCGACGAGCAGAATCGTGAAGGTAACCGCGCCGCAGATGGAAAGCAGGAAGGCTTTCACGTTGCCGAGGAAGGCCAGAAAGCTGAGCTCGAAGGCCTTTTCGGTCTCGGTCTTGGTCTGGATGGGCGCATTACGGAACATGTCGTCGATAGTCTTGGCGATGCGCGTGGCGTCATCGGGGGACTTCATGCGGATGCTGAAGGTTCCGACGAAACCGCGGCGGGCCTCTTCCAGACTCTCATCCAGATACTTGTAGTGGAAGATCAGATTCTCGTTGTCGCGCTCGGCGTCGTAGATGCCGCGGACCACGAACTCGAGCGTGACGGGAAAGATGTCGCCCACGATGGTGATGCGATCGCCCACTTTCATGTTGTGGCGGTCCGCGGTCTTGCGGCCGACGATGCAGGCGGATCTTTCCGCCAGGAACGCTTCGCGCTGATCCGAGGGCAGCTTGTACTCGGGGAAGATCCTGGCAAGCTTATCTTCTTCGACGGCAAACCTGCCAAAGAAATTGGCGGGGTCGCGGGCGTCTTTGTAAGTGCCGCCGAACCATTGGAAAATCATGGCCTCGTCGACACCGTCCACCTGACGAATGCGGGGCAGGTAGGAGACTGGGAGCGGATTGGCGAGGGAAACTTTGTTGCGAACGAGCAACCGTAGCGCCTGATCGGCGCTTGCCTCGGTGAAATAGAAGGCATGGTACAGCGCCATGAGGACGCCCAAAAGACACAGCGAGGCGGCGATGCTGATAATCGTCAGGATGCTCCGCCGCTTGTTGCGCACGCTATTCTTCACGATCATCGGGAAGTGGCGGAGCATTAGCTTCCCATTGTAGCGCCTCAACATCTATACTCAAATCAGCTTCGTTGCTTCACTGATTTTCGATCCGATAAGGGGTCTACGCAAAATGGTACGTTCCTGCGCCATTATCCTGATGCTGGCCGCCGGTGCGCTCGCACAGACGTCCAGTTCGTCCATCTCCGGCACCGTCACCGACTCGTCGTCGGCCGTGGTGCCTGACGCAACTGTCACTGCTTCCAATGAATCCACTGGGGTCCAGTTTCGCCAGCAGACCACGGCGGCGGGGCTTTATTCGTTTCCTTCCCTTCCGATCGGCTCCTACACCCTGACGGTGGAAATGCAAGGCTTCAAGACCGCCAAACGCACGGGAAACCTGCTGCAGGTCGGCTCGCCCGCCACAGTGGACCTGCAGCTCGAAGTGGGGCAAGCCAGCGAAACCGTTTCCGTGGAAGCCGCGGCCGAGCAACTACAGACGGCGAACGCCACCATCGGCAATGTGGTGGAGCGCAAGGCGATCGTCAACCTGCCGCTCAACGGCCGCAACCCCCTCAACCTGCTGATTCTCGAACCCGGCGTGGTGCAGCGGACCCAAGGGGGCGCCGGTTCCGGCATCCACGTGAATGGATCGCGGGATCGCTCCACCAACACGACCATCGACGGGATCGAGGCCAACGAATCGAGCGTTCCGAATCCACTCGGAAACACCTTTCGCCTCAATCCGGACATGGTGCAAGAGTATAAAGTCACCACATCGAATCCCACTCCGGAGGAGGGCCGCAACAGCGGGGCGTCCGTTTCCGTGGCAACCCGCTCGGGCACTAATGAAGTTCACGGAACCGCGTATCACTTTCTCCGCAACACGGCTCTGAACGCCCGCGACTACTTTTCCAACGCGTTAAACAGCCCGAAGCCCGACATCAAGCTCAACCAATACGGCCTCGAGATTGGCGGACCGGTCCGGAAGAACAAGACCTTCTTTTTCGGATCGTGGCAGGGCCAGCACATCAATTTCGCGCAGCCGATCGATCAGGTATTCGGCGCTCCCGCGCTGTACACGCCGGACGCCCTGGCCGGACGCTGGCGCTATTTCCGCCCCGATCCGAACAACCCATTCGTGCTCGACGGCGTTCGGATAGACCGCAACCGTCCGCAATTGGTGGACCCGCGCTCGGGCGCCTTGCGTCCAGGTGTTCGCAACTGCGGGTCCGAGACGGATCTGAACTGCGTGGGAACGTACAACTTCGCCCAGGCGGACCCGTCCCGCCGCGGGCTGGATCCAGCGATATCGCAACTTCTATCGACGTTCCCGGCGCCAAACTCGTATGTCGGGGGAGACGGGTTGAACCTGGCCACTTACAATTGGAACCCGCCGACACGGGTGCGCGGGCCGCATATCATGGCGCGCATTGATCACACGATCAATGAGAACAATTCGGTTTTCGGACGCTATCTCTTTGGCGATCAGAACACGCTCGGAGGCGATCCGAATAACTCGCGGCCGCAGGTTTATCCGGGCTTCGCGCCCCTGGGCGAAGTCTTCCGCCGCAGCCACAACATGGCGGTATCCTGGCGCCGGGTCATCTCGCCGGCGATGGTGAACGAACTGACGGCGGGCTTTTCGCGCTTCTTCTTTCTCTTCACACAGGGCGAGGCAAACCCGGCGTTTCCCAATGTTCCTCCATATGACTTCACCAACATCAGCGAGCCGTTCCTGAATCGCCCCCGCACCAATCGCGCCATCACCACGCCGCAGATCCTGGACAACTTCTCGGTCGTCACCGGCGCGCATCAGCTTCGCATGGGCTTCAACTTCCGTTTCTACCAGCACAACGATCAGCGCGGGCAGCCGGGCGGGGTGAACGTGACGCCGGTGCTCAGCTTCAGCCGGACCATCCGTCCGCCGGCCGGATTCGACATTCCGCGCACCATGGCGGCTCAAGACAGCAATAACCTGCAGCAGGCGATCAATGAGCTGCTCGGGATCCCGGCGCGCCTCACGCAAGTGTTCATGGGCGATCTTCGCAGCGATCAATTCCTGCCGTTCCGAACCGGCGATAGCGTAACGCTATGGGCCCAGGGCCAACGCCTGAAGCAATACAACTTCTACGTGCAGGACGAGTGGAAGATCCGCCGGAACATCACGGTAAATTATGGAGCGCGATGGGAACTGAATACCGCTCCCACGGAAGCCGGCGGACGCGTCTATGTTCCCAAGGGAAGCTTCGATGGTCCGGACCTCGTCAGCTTCGTCCCGGCGGACCGCTGGTACGGCCGGAACAATACGAGTGCGATTGCACCCCGGCTGGGCCTTTCCTGGAGCCCGGGCCGGTCCGGCAAAACGGTGATCCGGACTGGATATGGCATCGCCTTCGACCCGATTTCGTCGTTCCAGGTGACCGCGGTGGCCGGCCGTGTTCCCGGGCTCACCACCACTTGCCAGAGCAACCCGGGCGGATCCACTACCGCCGGCTGCTCGCCGGTTCCCGACGTCCGTATCGGGCAGGGCTTCCCCGAAGAACTGGCGCCGCCCACCATCAAGCCGTCGAGTTTCCTCACTCTGCCCCGCCAGACGCTCAACAATGCGCCCGCGATCACCATCTTCGATCAGAATCTGAAGCTACCCACGGTGCACCAGTGGAACCTGAACATACAGCGCGAACTGCCGGGCGGTTTCGTGAGCCAAGTCGGTTACGTGGGGCGGCGGGGTACGCGGTTGATGCGCGCCTATGATCTCAACCAGATCAATGCGGACCCCATCCTGGGCGACTTCCGGGCGATGCAGGCAAACCTCGGCGCCGGATGCCGTCCGGACGGCACCAATTGTCCGGCCGGCGCCACCGGTCAGCGCATCCCGCTGGTGACCAACGGCCAACTGACTGCAGCCTTCGTCAACAGCGCCACCACACAAACCGAACTACGCCAGAATGCCGCGGGACAGTTCGCGGGCCGCATCGAACAAACAACGCTCGGGCTGAATCTCCGTCCCAACCAGCAGTTCGGCATCGTCACCTACATCGATGCCGCGGGCGATTCTTACTATCACAGCTTCCAGGCTTCCATTCGAAAGCGATTCACCGATAGCCTCCAGGTGGGCGCGGCTTATGCTCTCGCTAAATCGATCGATAACCAGTCCGTGGATCCCGTGGGTTCGACCTCGGGCGGCGGACTGTCCACCACCAACTCGCGAAGCCCGGCCGACATCCGGAACTGGCGCAACGAGCGCGCAGTGTCGGACTTTGACCGCCGGCACGTATTCAACGGGATCGCGCTCTACGAACTCCCATGGGGCAAGAACAAACTGTGGGGAGGCTGGAGCTTGAACGGCATCCTGAGCATATACACGGGCGAACCCTATTCGGTGCAAAGCGGCGTGCGGACGTCGAATAACTCCCACATTTCCCGGGCAGCGCTGGTAGGCCCGGCGCCGGAGTCAAAGTTACAGAACAAGCCCAACACGGTCGGCCCGGTATTCTTCCAGGATGCTTCGGCGTTCACGTATCCGGAACCCGGCGGCAACGGAATCGGTAGAAACACGTTCCGCGCCGCCGGCTACTGGAATTCCGATATCGCGCTGCAAAAGAACTTTCTGCTCACGGAGCGATTCAAACTCCAGTTCCGCATGGAGACGTTCAACACGTTCAACCACCCGAGCTTTGAGTCTCCGACATCGTCATCGAGCGGGTCGAACCAGATCACCAGCACGCGATTCGGCGAGGCGTGCTGTGAGGCGGTCGCGCCCGCCTCCACGCAGAACATCATTCAGACCGGCGAGTCAGGACGGGTTGTCCAGTTCGGGCTGAAGCTGCTGTTTTGACGCGCCTTAGAGACGCATGCCGCCGGAGACAACGAGTGTTTCTCCGCTCACCCACGCGGAGTCTTCCGATGCGAGGTAGACGGCGGCTTTGGCAATGTCATCCGGCGCTCCCAGACGCTTGACGGCGCTGCGCATGAGCACGAAGTCCTTGAATGCCTGGTCCGGACCCATGTCGTGGAGGCCCTCGGTTTCCACCATCCCCGGAGCGATGGCATTCACGCGCGCCTTTCCGCTGAGTTCGAGCGCGAGGCCGCGGGTGATGCTTTCGACGGCCGCCTTGGTGGCGCTGTAGACAACGCCGCCGGCGGCGGGAGTGAGCCCAACCACCGAACTGAGGTTGACGATGTTGCCGCCGCGGGCGCCGAATTGGCGCACGGCTTCCTGGGTCGCGTAAATGAGCCCGAGAACGTTCAGGTCAAACTGGTTCCGGAAATGCCCTTCGTCGATCGATTCCAGCGGGGCGAATTGATAGACCCCGGCATTGTTCACCAGTATGTCGACCGGGCCAAAGGCCTTTTCCGACGCCGCGAACAGTTCGGCCACTTGGGCGCGATCCCGTACATCGGCCTGGATCGCCACGGCTTTGCCTCCGTCGGCTTGGATGGCGGCCACGACGCCATCAGCCGCATCCCGGCTGCGCGCGTAGTTCACTACCACTTTGGCGCCTTCTTCGGCGAAGCGGCGCGCAATTTGGGCGCCGATACCTTTGGAAGATCCGGTTACCACCGCGACCTTGCCTTCCAGTTTTCTGCTCATGACTTGCTGTCTCCTTTTTCGACCATTTCGACGTACATCTAAGTGATGGAGAAGCGGAGCAGCGGTTGCAACTATTTTGAGGCGGGCCCAATCCGGCTGCGCAGAGTGGCGAGGTAGTCGTTCCAAACGGTCGTGTTGAGGGTCAAGTAGAGGAACTTGGCCTCCTTGCGTAGATGTACGAGCCCGCTGTCGGCGAGTTCCTTCACATGATGGGAAATCGTGGCGGCGGTGAGATTCAGATGCTCGCGGATCTCAGAGCAGGATGCTTCTCCGCGTGCTGCGATCATTTCGAGCGCGGCCAGCCGGCTGGGGTCGGCAATGGTCTTGGCGATTTGGTGAAACTGGCGGTCGTCCACGAAACCGATGCTATCGCAGGTCAGGCCGCATCCGGCGCGCATTGCCAGTTGCCGTGGACTTCGGTGATGCGGAGCCGGGGAACCGGGGCGGGGCGAATCGCGATGAGCGACTGCAGAACCTGGCCCTCGGCGGCGCACGGCAATCCGTAGGCCTCTGACCAGGCTTCGGCGAGGATTCGCGTGTAGTGAACGTGCACGTTGGCCTCGATCGGCGGCAGCCGCTGCTCGAGGTCTTCCCCTGCGCCGAGAAGCCAATCGGTAAACACGAGTGCCACCCCGCCGGGCGCGAGGTGACGAGGAGCCAGTTCCAGCACCTGGTGGGCAATCTCGTCGCCGCGGTCGCCTCCATGAAGAAACTGCGACCTCGTGGCGCTGGAGTGGGGCCCGCCGTCAAACGGAAGGTACGGCGGCTGGGCGACGATGAGGTCAAACCGTTCGCCATCGACAGGGCCGGCCAGGCTTCCGAGGCGAAACTGCGCCGGCGAATCATTGATGGCGGCATTCCATCGCGACAGCGCGATGGCGCGGGGATTGATGTCGGTGCCGAGGATGCGGGCGGCGCAGCCGGCGAGGAGGAGGGCGAGCGCTCCGGAGCCGCAGCCGAGATCCCAGACGCGGCGTTGGGCGGCGTACGGGAGTGCGGCGCGATAGAGAACCGCCGTGGTTTCGCCGGGGGCGAGGACGGTATCGGTTCCGGAGCGGTCCGACCAATCGGAGAAGAGAATTATGCCCTCCGGCAGGTCAAGCCGGAAATAGCCAACGGAGGCATAGGCGATCGAGCACAAGCCGTGGCCAAAAAGTTCCTCCATCTCTTCCGGCGAAGCAGCCCCGCGATGCTGGAACACGCGAAGCGCTACATGGGCGGGATGGGAAGAAAGCAGGGCGTGGCGCGGCGGCGTGTAGCGGGCGAAGGCGGGCGTCAGTCCGATGGCGGCGAAGCGGGCCGGGAGAGCGGACCACGCGGGATGAGGCGCTGGAACCGGCGGTTGGGACGGAGTAGGGATTAAGATAACTCTTACATGATTTCACGACGCGCGTTGTTAGGTTCGGCGGCAGGCGCCGCGGTGTTGGGAGCGCAGGCGGCCCGGCGTCCGAATGTGCTGCTGTTCGCCACAGACCAGGAGACGGCGCTGCTGCCGGGGCCGGTGCGGGTGCCGAATCGGGACAAGCTGATCGCCGAGGGAACGCGGTTCACGCACGCATTCTGCAACACACCGCAGTGTTCCCCGGCGCGCGCGGCTTTGCTCACGGGCCTCTACCCGCACAACGCGGGCGTGCGGACCAACGTGGACGGATCGTCGCTCGGCAAAGCACTCGCCGCCGGGACGCCAACGCTCGGGAGTGTATTCGCCGGCGCTGGATACGAGACGGCATGGTTCGGGAAGTGGCATCTGGGTCCGAATCACACCGGGTTCCAGACATTCCTGGAGGCGGGCGACGAGCGGGCGGTGAAGGCCGCTGGGGATTGGCTGGGAGGGCGATCGGGAAAGCCGTGGCTGTGCTGTGTGTCTGTGCTCGATCCGCATCATGTCTACGATGTGCCGGGGGCACGGAAGCCGGCTACGGTGGAGTTGAGGCCGGGAGTGAAGGCGCCGGCTTCGGGGTTGGAAAACCTTGTGGGGAAACCGCCGGAACAGCGGGCGTTCGTGGATCAGGATCAGGGCAGGTTGACGCGCGATTTCACCAAAGACGATTGGCTGCGGTACCGGAGCTACTATCTCGGCCTCGTGGAGAAAACGGATGGCCTGTTGGGTCGTGTGCTCGACGCTGCCGGGCCTCTGGACAACACGGTAGTGGCCTACACCACCGACCATGGCGACATGGTGGGCGAGCATGGGCTCTCCTACAAGGGTCCGTTCATGTACGACGAGTTGTTGCGGATCCCGCTGATTTTGAGGGTTCCGGGAAAGGCTGCGTTCCCGCGCGGGGGCACCCGGGATGACCTCACGACGCAGGCCGATCTGGGGCCGACGCTGGCGGCGGCGGCCGGGGTTGCATGGCCGGGAAAGGTGGATGGCCGCGATTTGGCGCGAGACCGCAAGGGTCCGGACGCGGTGTTTCTCGAATACTACTCCAAACAGAAGTGGGTGAACCCGATCCGCACGGTACGGACGAAGCACTGGAAGCTGAACTGGTACGACTCTGGCCAGCGCGAGGTCTACGATCTCGAGCAGGATCCGCATGAGTTGCGGAATCTGGCGGGCAAGGCCAAGGTAGAGGCGGACCTGGCGCGCCGCATCGACGCTTGGTGGCCGCGGGGCTAGCAGTGCGGCGAGGCCGGCCTGGTTTGCGGGCGGGCGCACCTGTTCGAAGACTAGAATAAATAGGTAGAGACGACGATGCTATCCGTAGTGATCCCGATTCACAATGAGGAGCCGGCCATCTTGCCGCTCTATGACCGCCTAACGTCGGTGCTGCAAACCGTGAAGACCCGTTACGAGATCATCTTCGTCGACGACGCTTCCACGGACCGGAGCTTCGATCTGTTGTCGAACCTGGTGGAGACCGACGGCCGGCTGAAGGTGATCCGGCTGCGGCGGAACTTTGGCCAGACGGCGGCCCTGACGGCGGGTTTCGACGAGGCGCAGGGGGAAGTCATCGTGTCGCTCGACGGCGACTTACAACACGATCCGGAAGACATCCCAAGCCTGCTGGCCAAGATCGAAGAAGGCTACGACATCGCCAGCGGATGGCGGAAGCAGCGAGTGGACAACGCGATCACGCGGCGCATCCCCTCGAAGATCGCCAATTGGATGATGTCGAAGGCGAGCGGCGTGCGGCTGCACGATTTTGGCACCACGTTTAAGGCCTACCGGGCCGAGGTGCTCAAGGATGTACACCTTTACGGTGAACTGCATCGGTTCATTCCCGCGCTGGCGAGCTTCTATGGGGCACGGGTGGCGGAGGTGCCCATCCGGAACACGCCGCGCATCAACGGCGGGTCGCACTACGGATTGGGGCGGACGTTTCGGGTCTTGTTCGATATCCTGACCATCCGCTTTCTGCTCACCTACTTTACGCGGCCCATGCACTTTTTCGGCAAGCTGGGACTGTTCGGCACCGGCATCGGCGGCGCGATCATGGTGTACTTGCTGTTCTACAAGCTGCTCGGTAACGAGATGGTGATGGTGGAGCATGGTCCGCTGATGCTCGCCGGGGCACTGCTGCTGGTGACAGGAGTGATCATGTTTTCGACGGGTCTGCTGGGCGAAATGATGATGCGGACCTATTTCGAGAGCCAGGACCGGCGGATTTACGCGGTGCGTGAGGTGCGCACGCGCAAGGAGCCGCAGGTGAAGGGCGGGGGGACGCGGTAGAGAGTCAGCGTGGAGGATAGAGAGTCAGCGTGAACGCGTGGGGCGGATGCGGATGGCTGAGCGCATTCTCCCGGCGCGATCCTGGTCACGCCGGAAGGAGTGAAACTCCCCGGGCCGGCACTTGGTGCACGGCGCCCCGGAGTCGATCTGCTGGGCGGGAACGCCCGCTTCCTTCAGTTGTTTCAGCAAGGTAGCGGCCAAGTCGACGTACTGTTTGCCTTCGGGGGCGGCCGATGGCGGCCACCAGCGGCCAAACTGGCGCGCTACTTCCGGACCCACCTCGAAGCAACATCGGCCAATGGCGGGTCCAATCGCCGCCACAACGTCCGAAGGCGAAACGCCGTAGCGGTTTGTCATTTCTGCAAGGGCGGCGGGCACGATCTCAGACGCTACTCCGCGCCATCCGGCGTGAGCGGCGCCCACGGCGCGGCCGGCGCGGTGGGCAAGCAGAACCGGGACGCAATCGGCGGTCTTCACCGTGAGCCAGACGCCCGGCTGATCCGTCACCAGGGCATCGCCCTCGCCGAGGCAGACCGGCATGGCCTGCTCTGGCTGCGGCTCCTCCCAAACCAGCACACGGCTGGAATGGGTCTGGCGGACGGTGACTATCGCGGACTCGGCGGCCGAGTCCCACGGATCGGCGTCACGGGTCCCGAAGCCGTGGTCCACGGGGGTCTCCTCGAGAAGCGTGGAGACATAGATGGGACCGGGAAGGCCCCGGCCGTCCTCAAGCCGCAACGGCGTGGGCGCTCCTATACCAGGCTAACGTCCGCCGCAGCCCTTCCTCGAGAGTGAACTGGGGCTGATGGCCGAGCCGTGCGATCGCCGCCTTCGTGTCGGCCTGTGAATCCTGCACGTCTCCGGCGCGAGGCGGACCGGCGTTGGCGGGAATCGAGGTGCCTTCGATCTCGTTGAGCGTCTGCCAAACCTCTTTGAGCGAGTACCGGTTGCCGTTGCCCGCGTTGAACATGCATCCGCCCACCCCTTCCGCCTTCGATGCCTTGATGCACAGGCTGGCCACATCTTCCACGTAGGTGAAGTCGCGGGTTTGATCGCCGCCGCCGAACAAGGTGGGTGATCGGCCTTCGAGCAGACAGCTCATGAATATGGAAATCACGCCCGAGTAAGGGCTCGACGGATCCTGTCGCGGCCCGTAGACGTTAAAGTACCGCAGGGCCACCGTTTCCAGCCCGAAACAGGAATGGAAGCAACTGGCGTAATATTCGCCCATCAGTTTCTGCGCCGCGTAGGGGGATTTGGGGTTCGGCTGCATGGACTCGGTCTTGGGAAGGGTGGGTGTATCGCCGTAGGCCGACGAGGACGCCGCATACACCACACGTCCCACTCCGCCCCCGGCGCAGGCGCGCAACACCTCGAAGGTGCCGTTGATATTGACATCGTGCGAGGGCACGGGGTCTGAGATCGATCGCGGAACCGATGGAATCGCCGCCAGATGAAACACGGCGTCCGCGCCGCGCAGCAGGCGCTGCATGGCTTCCGCATCCCGGATGTCGGCGTCGTGAAACTCGATCTCGTCCCAAACTTCGCTGAGATTCTCCTTCTTCCCTGAAAGACAGTTGTCGATGACGGCGATCGACGCATGCGGCTCCCGCAACAGGCTGCGAACCAGTTGCGAACCGATGAAGCCTGCTCCTCCCGTGACTACGAAACGTTTCATGTTGTTTTTTCCCTCTCCTCAGGTGTGAAGCGACGCTTCGATCCCTTCTATATATCGTAAGGAAGTGGTGGCGATCTTTACGGCTCCGGCGGAAAAATCGAAGGCCTCCATGGACACCCAACCCTCATATCCTCTGCGGGATAGGGTCTCGAAGACCGGCCCGAACGCATAGTCTCCGGTGCCAGGGTGACGGCCATCCATCTCATTCACGTGGATATGTCAAATGTAGTCGAAAAAGCGATCGACCAACACCGGATGCGGTGCCACCTCGTCGGCCGTGTTATGGGTGTCGAACATCGTCTGTATGGCGGGCGAGCCGATCTGGCGCACGATGGCTACCGCGGCCTCGAGAGTATTGACGATGTCGGACTGGTCACTCGACAGCGCCTCGACGAGGATCTTCACGCCGCGAGCCTCGGCCTGCGGCGCCACCGCGGCCAGGCCGTCAGCGTAATGACGGGTCGCCTCGGCAGGGGTCAATCCGCCGGTGGAGGAACGCTGCTTGGGCGATCCGAAAATCATCACGCCCTTGTCGGCCTGGTCCCCGGCAAGATCGGCGCACAGGTCAATAAGTTGGCGGATGTGATCCCAGCTCCGCTCGCGGAGCGCCGCGTCCGGCGTGGTGACGTGGAGACCCTTCGGTGAGACCATCAGCCAGTGCAGACCGGCGAAACCGAGCCCCTCCCCGGCCATGATGGCGCTGCATTCTTTGCGACGCGCGGGAGAAATTCCAGCGGGCGTTTCGGCGAGAGTGAACGGGGCGATCTCGATGCCGTCGTACCCGGCTTCCTTCACCGCCTTACAGGTATCGGCAAAGTCCCAGCCCTCGAATACTTCATTACAGATCGATTGACGGAAACGGTGGGCCATTCACTTCCCAGTGTAGCCGCTGGCTGCTCCGGTTTCAGATTTCCCTAGCCCTTTCAGCCCGGAGCGGGTGCGCGGATCTCGACCGTCTGGACGGCGAAGCCGAGGATCCGGCCGTCTCCCGGGTATCGATCGGCGCGATTCACCTCCAGCCACACCTGCAAGCCGGAGCGCCCGGCCAGGCACGCGGCAACCGGTAGGTGAGTTCCTGCCGCTCACCGCATGAGGCCACCCGCGCCGTGCCGAGCGTCCCGGCATCCACCGACGCCGTCACCGTCAGCGGACCACCTGGGAGCTGAGACGCGGTGCAGTATCCGGACACAACCAGAGCCTCGCCGCGAGAGGCCGGGCCCCGCAAGCGCACACTCGCCCGTTTGGGCATCCATCGATAGCCGGCCGCGACGGCCCCGTAGCCGCCCTCGGCGTCGTGCCAGGAGGGGCCCAGGAGGTGGGCGAACCAGGGCCGGGCCACTTCCACGCGTCGGGGGAGGGCCAGCGTCTGGGGATCCAGGGTCAACTTGGCGCGAAAAGCGCCCGTGATGTTGCGGAGCCGATCGCCCTCCAACTCGTAGACTACGGCTTCGCCGGTGTTCAGGTTGTGCAGCGCGGAGGCCGGGTCGAGGATATAGTCCTGATACCCGTTGAGCGCTTCCGGGGCCGCGCGCAGACGCGCCTCGCTGCCAGGCGCGAGCAGGACGGCGCTGGCACCGGCGAGCCGGAATGGATGGTGGTAGACGCTGTCCCAGAACGTGCGCTCATCCACGCCCTCGAGCAGGATCAGTTTGCCGGGATGTGCGCTCATGATCTCCTGGACGCCCCGGACGAGGCTCTCGGCGTGCAGCGAGGGCGCCGTGTAATCGGCCGACAGACGCAACGCGTGCAAGCATCCGAGGGGCAGGATGGCCGCCACAACGAGCGACGCCTGGAGCCGGCAGGTGGCGGCGGGGCATTCGAGCGCGGGACCGATGACGCTGGCAGCCGCGATCGAAAAGCCGATGGCCGGAACAGTGAGGTAGTAGAGCGAAATCTTGTCCGGTAGCAGGAGGTAAGGCGAGAGCGCGGCGGCGAACCAGATCAGGCCGAAGACGATGGGCCCCTTCGCACGATGCGCGGCAAGGATCGCCAGTATGGCAATCACGGCGAGGGCGAACAAGGCGGTGCCCGCCGAAACACCCATGCCGCCCTCGGCTTCCGAGCACGCTGGCCATATCGTGCAATGGACATAGCGGCCCAAGGTTCTTACGATGCGTCCATCGAGAGCCAGGGCGTAGGGTCCGCCGGTGGGCTTGGGAGCGTAGTAACTATTCCAAGAAACATACAAGATACTGACAAGAGGAAGCAGCCACAATCGCCGGTAGTAACTTCGGGAGAAAGGCCGGGGGCGAACTGCTGCGAACGCGAGCGCGATGACTGGATATATCGCGTTGAGTTCGAGGACGCCGAAGCCCAGGAGGAACAGGATCCAATGAGCCGCCTCATCGCGGCGGCGTCCGGTGCGGCCGGCTCGGTCCAACAGCAGAAGCCCGGCGAGAAAAAAGAAGCTGCACAAAATCTGGTTGTACGCGGCGGCCCAGGCCATGGGCCACGCGATGGCGCTGTGCGATCCCCAGAGCAAGGGCGCCCAGAACCACGCCGGCGCGTCGGGCGCGAGCCTGCGGGCCACCGAGCTCAGCAGAATCAGGTTCGCCAGTTGCGTCGCCATCGTCAGGGCGTGATACGGAAAGGCGTCGAGGTCAAAGAGCGCGCGAAACACAATAAAAAAAAGCCGTTCGCTGATGGGGCGCACGGTGCCCTGCGCCATGGGGGCAAACAAGGCAGTGGTCCACGTCTGGTTGACGCCGATGAGGTCCCGCAGGCCGAGCCATGCAAAATCGTCAAGCTGAAACCATGCGCCGAGGCATCGCCCATAAAGCAGCAGGCAAAGCAGAGGCGCCGCATACACCAGGGACGCCGAGGTCCCGGATCTATCCATCCGTTCCATATGAGAGGCCCGATCTGTTGAGGAGTGAGAAAGCCGGTCCCGCCGGATAGGTCCGTTCCACGAATCCGGCGGTTGCTACTAAGACCCCCACGGCGCGCGATCAACTACAGCGGCGCAAAAAATGGTGTCGGGAGCCAGATTATGGATCCGTCTTCGGATGGTGGCGTCTAACCGGGTGTAGCGAGCGAGAGCGCCTCGCAAATCCTAACCAACTAACCGAATTGTAAGAAGGAGATTGTATGAATCGCACGGTATTTCTGCGCCTGAGCGCTGCTACTGTTCTCGCCGCTGGGCTGATGGCGGCGGATTCTCACAAAGCGATGGCGAGTGCCGACATCGTCGACACCGCCGTCGCGGCCGGCTCGTTCCAGACACTGGTTACCGCCGTGAAAGCGGCGGGGCTGGTGGAAACGCTAAAGGGTCCGGGACCGTTCACTGTATTCGCGCCGACCGACGAGGCGTTTGCCAAGCTGCCCGCCGGCACGGTGGAGAGCCTCCTCAAGCCCGAAAACAAAGCCAAACTCGTCTCGATCCTCACCTACCACGTCGTAGCGGGGAACGTCATGGCGGCGGATGTAGTGAAACTCCGGCATGCCAAGACGGTCCAGGGAGGAAACGTGAACATCAAGGCGGCTGCTGGTCAGGTGATGATCGACGATGCCCGCGTGATCAAGACGGACATTGCCGCCAGCAACGGTGTGATCCATGTGATCGACACCGTGATCATGCCGAAACACTAGCAATCCGAATCCCGGGGGGAGGCGGCCGATCCCGACCTCTCCCCCAATGTCAACGCCTACTTCGTTAATGTTCTTTCTCTAAGGCAACTATTGGCCCCGCAGTTGCACCTACTCAGGTGAAACTATGACCACCTCCCTTCGCTGCAAGCTCAGGGCTACCGGAGCCTTGGCGATCGTCTCGCTTTTTTCCGCACTCTCCCACGCCCAGGGCCCCATCACCTTGAGCCCGTCCGTGCCCTCGCCGGCTCCCCTCGGGACACTTGTCACATGGACGGCCCAAGCCCCGGGTCCCGCGGTGTTTCGATTCCGCGTTCACGAGATCGGCAAGGATCCGCGCATGGCCGTGGATTTTGGCCGCGAAAACACCTTCGAGTGGGCTCCCTACGAACACGAGGGACAGTATCTGATCGAAGCCTCGGCGCGCAACGAAATTACCGGCGCCATCTCGACCATCGAGGTTCCGTTCGAAGTCCTGTCGAACGCTAGCGCGGGTGTTCCGTCGATCAAGGAAACATCACACCCGCTGGTCTTCCTCTATAGCGCGCCGCCATGCTCGGCGGGCGCCATGACCTTTGTAACTTTTACTGATCCGGAAGGTCACGCTCAGAAGACGCCCGAAAAGAGATGCGATGAATTACACAGCGTGAACTTTTTACTCGCGGGCTTGCGCCCCGAGACCATGTATGTGGCGCGCCACACCCTCACCGATGGCGACAGGTCACTGTCGGGCCCCGGTATCCCCTTCACCAGCGGTGGCCTGCCGGAGTCGATATCCAAACACACTGCCGCGGGAACCACTGGTTCTCCGTCGCAGGGTGTGTTGCTGGCCGGGTCGCTGAACACCAACTTCGTGGCCACCGACATGTCCGGGACTCCGATCTGGTATTACCCCAAGACGATGCAGTTTCTCACGCATCCGGAGACGGGCGGCGTCTTCTTCGGCATCAATCAGGACCGGACCGGCGGCGAGATCCGGCAGATCGTCCGGCTGTTCGATCTCACCGGAGTGACGATCATCGAAACCAACGCGGCCCGGATCAACGAGCAACTGGAGGAGATGGGTCACAGCCGCATCGGGAGCTTTCACCATGAAGCGCGCTTCCTCTCCAACGGCAACATCCTCGTTCTGGCTTCGGTGGAGCGAATTCTCGAGGACGTGCAGGGCGACGGCCGGGTCAACGTACTGGGCGACGCCTTGGTGGTGCTTGACCGCGATTTGAAGGTCACCTGGTATTGGGATGCCTTCGACCATCTCGATCCGAAACGGGAGGCGGTGCTGGGCTCGCCCTGCAACGCCGCCGCGTGCCCGCCCCTGTACCTCGCCCCGGAAGCCAATGACTGGACCCATGCCAATTCCGTCGCCGAAACGCCGGATGGGAACTTGTTGATCTCGGTGCGCCATCAGGACTGGGTGGTCAAGGTGGACTATGCAAAGGGTCTCGGCAGTGGCGCCGTGCTGTGGCGGTTGGGACGGGGCGGAGATTTTCAGATCGAAGATGGCGCCGACGATGACTGGTTTTCGCATCAGCACGACGCCGAGTTCGAGTCCGATGGCACACTCACGCTTTTCGACAACGGCAACACGCGGCGGGCCAGCGACGATACCGTGCAAAGCCGGGGCCAGGCGATGATACTGGACGAAACCAGGCACACGGTAAAGTGGCTGCTCAATGCCAACCTCGGCGTTTACTCCGTCGCGGTGGGATCGGCACAGTTACTCGACAACGGAAATTACTTTTTCGACTGTGGTTTCCTTGCCGACGCTACGGCAATTTCGATCGAAGTGAACCCTCTGGGGGTTCCAGTTCATTCCCTACGCAGTTCAGCGCCGGAGTACCGTACATTCCGCATGAAAAACATGTATACTCCATGATGCATGTTGCTTCGGGATCTTAGAGGGACCCGGCGAAACTTTCTTCATCTTACCGGCATGGCGGCTCTCGGGTCAGCCGCCCGGGCTCAAACTCGTCCGCCGAACATAGTCGTCATCTACGCCGACGATCTTGGCTACGGCGATCTCGGCTGTTACGGATCGCAGATCCAAACGCCGCACCTCGATGCGATGGCGGCGCAGGGCATGCGCTTCACCCATTTCTACTCGGCAAGCTCGGTCTGCTCGCCCTCGCGCGCCGCGCTGCTGACGGGGCGCTATCCGATACGGACCGGTGTACCGCGCGTTCTGGGGCAGAACGATGCGGGCGGGCTGGACGAGTCGGAAACCACGCTGGCGGAAATGCTGAGATCGGCGGGCTACGCCACCGCATGCATCGGAAAGTGGCATCTGGGCAACGCTCCGGGCGCCACTGCTCTGGACCGCGGCTTCGACAGCTTCTTCGGCATCCCCTACAGTCACGACATGTGGCCACGGCCGCTCATGGTCGATCGCGCCGTGGTGGAGCAGCCGGCGCAGGTGGAAGCGCTGACCCGGCGATTCACCGATCGCGCCGTGGACTTCATCGCCCAATCCAAGGATCGCCCGTTTTTCCTCTACATGCCGCACACCGCGCCCCACATCCCGCTCGCTCCGGGAAAGGATTTCGACGGCCGGAGCGGCCAGGGCGCATACGGCGACGTCGTGCAGGAAATGGATTGGAGCGTGGGCCAGGTGCTCGAGGCTCTGCGCGCCAACGGCGTCGACGAGAACACGCTCGTCCTGTTTTCGAGCGACAACGGACCGTGGTATCAGGGAAGCCCCGGTCTATTGCGCGGCCGCAAAGGCCAGACCTACGAGGGTGGCATGCGAGTGCCGCTGATCGCCCGGTGGCCGGGACGAATTCCGGAAGGCGCGGTCAGCGACGCCTTCGCGTCGACCATGGACGTGGTGCCGACGGTGGCCCGTTGGACCGGCGCGCCGCTGCCGGCCAACCGCCTGGATGGCGCCGATCTCTCGCCGGTATTGACGGGCGAGGCAAGCCAGGTGGAGCGTGGGCCGTTCTTTTACTTCAACGACATCTATCTCCAGTGCGCGCGGATCGGCGAATGGAAGCTCCACATCTCACGATTCGACATTCCGGCGTTCGTTCCATTGAAGAAGGGAGTGACGCGGGTCAACCTGCGCCTGCCACGGCCGGAACTGTACAACGTCGTGCACGATCCGGAAGAAAGCTATGACCGCGCGTCCCGCAACCCGGAAATCGTAGCGTCGATCCAAGCGGCGATTGCCGCGGCGGTGCCCACGTTCCCGGCCGGTGTCATCGATGCGCACCAGGAAACGATGCGGCGCAGGGTGCGCGATACGCCCACGGCGGCGCCTCCCGAGGAAGCCGAGCCCTAAGTCCGATCAGGCGCGCTCGGCGCCGGTGAGATCGGCCACCATCGCGGCGGCACGGTTGGGCGCAGCCTTCAACAGGTCAAATGTCACATCGCCGGACGACGCCGTCGAGATGATGAGTTGATCGAGAAACAACCCGTTGGTGCGCCGTGAATTGCGGATGTCGTCGAGGGCGATGGTCCGCGTACGGGTCCGGAACCAGCGGCGCGTGACGAACACCAGATTCCCCCCCGCAAAGCACAAATAGCCCAGCGATCGCCGCAGCCCACCCACGGACTTGGTGGCCGCGCAACGCACTCCGGTGGCTACACCGGCCCCTGCTGCCAGATTCTCAGGCAGCTCGTCCACCAGATCGCGAACCTGCCCCCAAAGCGCGCTCACCGGACCGCCGTCGCGGGCTTGTTCCGGCGCCTGGACCCGGACGTCGGGACCGGCCCCCAACCATTTCCCGAGCAGTGCGCCGAGCGCCGCCATCTCCAACCGGATTTGCCGCCAGATGCGCGGAGCGAAGGCGAAGAAGGCGCCCAGGAAGACCGCCAGCGCGCCCAGGAACCAAACCGGGTGCTGCCACACGAGCCACAGTCCCACCGGTGCGGCGACGTCTTCGGCGAGGCTCATCGCCACATTCGTGAACGGCTCCGGGCTGTGATTGATCGCCAGACGCGTGGCCGCCTTGGTGGAGTGCGCGGTGAAGGCGACGCTCCCGGCCATCAGAGCGAGGATGGTCTTGAACACCGGATCCATGTCGCCGAGCGCCGTTCCGGCCAAAACGGTGGCCGCTACGGGACGGATGATGGTATGGACCGAGTCCCAGGCGGAATCGAGCCATGGGACCTTGTCGGCGAAAAACTCGATGGCGCACGCGGCGCCGGCCGCCGCCAGCACCTTCCAATCGGCGAGGACGCCGAGCGACGACATCGATTGGCTGAGGTGAAACAGGTTGTACCGGATCGCCAGCCCCAGCGCGAGCACCGTCGCGTAGAGCCGGAACCCGGAAAGAAACCCCAGTCCAAGAGCCGAACCGAGCGTCTGCAGTAGTTCCAAGTGCGTCCCTCCGAATCCCTTTCTACCATCCGCGGATCGCGGCGGCAACCTCCACTAAACGGGGAGGAGTACGCCGCCGGATTCCTTTGCAAGGAACGCACGCGAGGCCGTTCCGGTTCCTCAAATCGGCCTGCTAGGATGAAATAAGTTCGAACAGCAGGCCCACTGTTCGCGTCTGAACAGATACGGAGACCCATACAGATTGAAAACGAAGTGGAAAGTCACGCTCGGAGTCACTGCCGTCTTGCTCGCCGCTGGGGGCATCTACGGCAGCATCCAGTACAGCAAACGGGGTATCGTCACCGTGCAGACCGGCCGCGCCGTCCGTCAGAATCTGGTGTCGCTGGTCACCGCGTCGGGCGAGATCAAGCCCCGCAACTATATCAATATCGGCACCAGTGCGAACGTCCCTTCGCGCATCACCAATATTCTGGTGGCGGAAGGCCAGCATGTGCGCAAGGGGCAACTGCTGGCCACGCTCGAATCGGTGCAGCCGGAAGCACAGGTGGCCGCGCAACGGGCCAACGTTAGTTCGGCCGAGGCCGACTCGGCCGCATCGGAGGCAGCCCTGAAGGCGTCCGGGCAAAGCATCCGGACCCTCGAGGCGTCGCTTGCCCGGGCGCAGACCGATCTCGAACGCGCAAAAATCGATTTCGCCCGCACCCAGAAGCTGTATGAGCAGAAACTGATCGCCAAACAGGAGTACGACACACGCCAGATCGCCGTCAAGGCGGCCGAAGCAGCGGTGCATGAGGCCGAATCCCGGATTCCGCAGGCGCGTTCGGACCTGGAGCGGCTGAGGGCGTCTCTCAACGCGTCCCAAAAGCGCGTCGCGCTAGGACAGGCCAATCTCCGGGCGGCGCAGGACGTGCTCCAGCGCACGCAGGCGGTGGCGCCGATCGAGGGAATGGTGACCAATTTGCCGGTGCGGATCGGCGAAACCGTCGTGCCCGGTATCCAAAATTCTCCTTCGAGCCTGATCATGACCATCGCCGACATGTCGCTGATCACGGCCGAGGTGAAGGTGGATGAAACCGACATCGTCAACGTGAAACTCGACCAGGAGGCCGATGTCACCATCGACGCCATGCCCAACCAGACCTTCAAGGGCCAGGTGATCGAAATCGGCAATACCGCGATTCTGCGTTCTACCGGCCTCGCGGCGTCGCAATCGGCCATCTCGAGCCAGGAGGCCAAGGATTTCAAGGTCGTTGTGGCGCTCACTAATCCGCCCGTGGAGATTCGGCCCGGGCTCTCTTGCACGGCCAAGGTGATCACAGCCACACGGAACGGCGTCCCATCGATTCCCATTCAGGCGCTGACGGTGAGGCAAAAGGGCGACCTCGAGCCCGAGGTGGCCGGCGCCGAGAAGTCCGCGCCGGTCCAGCGCGATCCTGCCGCCGAGAAGGCCCGGAAAGAGGAGATCCAGGGTGTTTTCGTGGTGGAGGGCGAGAAAGCGGTGTTCCGGAAGGTGGACACGGGCATCACCGGCGCCACCGACATCGAGGTGCTCTCCGGGGTGAAGGACGGCGAGGAGATCATCACCGGCAGTTACAAGGTGATCCGGACGCTGCGCAACGGCGCTCGAATCAAAGTGGACAACAAGACCCCCGCCAAGCCAGAATCGTAAGGAAGTACCGGGCCGGGTTTGCGCTGGCGTTACATCCGGGGCCGGGACGGCGTCATTACTGGTTTGGGATTCGCTGAATTGGGTTTCGGCCGGACAGGGATCGGGACGGACCGGAATCGGCGCCTGGAGAAGAAGGAGAATCGATGGCAACCGCTGCAGCCGAGGACTTGATCGCGCGAGGGAAACAGCTCAAGAGCGAAGGGATCGTCATCCGCACCTACGATTTGCGGAAGACCTACATTATGGGCGATCAGACCATCAATGCGGTCGACGGCACCGATATCGAGATCCGGCGCGGGGAGTACGTGGCCATCATGGGTCCGTCGGGCTCCGGCAAATCGACGTTGATGAATCTGATCGGGTGCCTGGATACGCCCACCGGGGGCCTGTACTACATCAACGGATCCTTGGTGTCGAGCATGAGCGACGACGAGTTGGCGCGGATCCGGAACAAGGAAATCGGCTTCGTGTTCCAGACCTTCAACCTGCTGGCCCGCGCCACGGCGCTTCACAATGTCGAACTGCCGCTGATCTACTCCGGGATTACGGCGGATAAGCGCCTCGAAATGGCCAAAGGCGCGCTGCGCCACGTGGATCTCGAAAAACGCATGTACCACCGCCCGAGCGAGCTGTCGGGTGGACAGCGCCAGAGGGTGGCGATCGCGCGTGCCCTCGTGAACAACCCATCGATTTTGCTGGCCGACGAGCCCACGGGAAACTTGGATTCCGCCACCGGCAACGAAATTATGGGTTTATTCGACAGGCTGCACCAGCAGGGGAACACCATCATTCTCGTCACGCACGAGCATGACATCGCCATGTACGCGCACCGCATCATCTACATCCGTGACGGCAAGGTCGAAAAAGACGAAAAAGTGAAGTGAGCGCGCGGCGGGGCTCGCGCTTTTCGACGCACGCGGATTTTTTTTCTCCTTCCGAATCAGAGAGCTGGCCAGATCGAATTTGCTCGTGCCCTGGCTGCCGTTGGTAGCTTCGAATCAGGAGCGAAGGGGCTGCCCCCTTCGAAACTGACATGGCCGAAGAACCGATCATCATTGTTCCGGATCCTCCCGATCAGTGGTTCTAACTCACGGAGCCTTTCGGCTCCGCTGATTCGTGCGCTCACTGACGCACGTTAAACGCAAATAGAATGCCTCTTGGAAAAGAGGCTGCCATTTCACGGCAAAGTCTGGTATCCTTACCGCGATGGGGGAGGCGTAAATGCCTTCCCCATCGAAAGACACACCCTGGCCGCCGCGTCCATGAGCAAGCTCGTTCCCGTCATCCTGCTTTTCCTCCTGATGACGGGCCGTCCCACACCAGGTCTTTTCCCCCGGCCCGCGGCAACGCCTCCCGGAGTTCTACAGGCACTGCGCGAAACTCGTGGATTCATCGCCGATTTCCGGTTCGAGGAAGCGCTCCGCCGGCTTTCCTCCCTCGACGGCTATCCCGCCCAAGGAACCAATCCTCGCGTCGCCGCCTCCATTCATCTTTATCGTGCGATTTGCCAGCAAAGGCTATTCCGCTTTGCCGAGGCAATTCCGGAATATGCCCGAGCACGGCAAGCCGCGCTCGATGCAGGCGATCGCGCTCTGGCCGGCACCGCCGCCCACAATTTGTCGAATCTCCACCTGCAATCCTTTGCCCTGCGCCCGGCGTTGGCGGCCTCGGAAGAGGCGTTGCAGCTCTTCCCCGTAAGCGGCAATCCGGACACGCGCCTGCAAATGGAGATTCATTACGCCCGCCTCCTGGCCAGAACGGGAGATCCGGAACGGTCCATCGAACGCCTCTACTCACTGCTCGGGGCTACGGCGTTTTCCGGCAACCGCTCTCTCGAAGGTTGGGTATGGGAGGCGCTGGGATTCGAACATCTCCGGCGGCGCGATCTCGACGCAGCGGAAGAGGCCCTCTCCCGGGCGTTCTATATCCGGACCCTGGCCGGCGATCCGGAAGCCGCGGCCTCGCTTTGGTGGCTGGGCGAGTTGCGGCTGGAGCAAAATGACCCCGCGGCAGCCTTGCGCCTTTTCGACGCGGCTACGCTGCTGCGCGGACCGATCGCCGCGACACTGCCGCGGTGGCGTCCGTGGTCGATGCGGGCCCGCGCCTTGCTCGCCACCGGACATCTGGCCGAAGGGCTCAATTTCTTCCGCCGCGCCGTGGAGGCGGTAGACCGCTCGCGGCTGGACCTGCTTCCCGCCGATTCCTGGCGCGTGGAGGCGGGAGCGGGCGTCGACATGGTCTTCGACGGGTATGTGGACGCGCTGCTGGCTGCGCCCGGTTCGCCCGATCTCGCCGAACTCGCCCAGGCCGCCGCTGGACGCCGCGCCGCCAGCCTCCGCACCGATCCGGCCTGGATCCATCGCGTACGGCAGTCGCTGCCTTCCGGCTATTGGGATGCGCTCAACCGTCTGCAGTTTCTACAGGAGAGCGCTTTTCGAGCCCCCTCCCCCGCTCTCGATCGCGACATCGCGCAAACCCGGGCCCGGATGGCCGAACTCGAAGGCGCGGCCGGCGCCGCGTCCGTGCTGGCGAACCTCACCGCGCCGCCCATGCGGTTGAGCGAACTCGCCTCCGATCAGGCGGTGCTCGTGTTTCACGCCGGGCGGAACAATGCTTTTCTCCTGGCAGGCACGCCCGGCGGCTGGCATCTCATCCGGTTGCCGGCCGGAGAGGAACTGATTGGTCCTCTGCGGCGTTTCAAGGAGTCGGTGGAGAATGGCGCGGCGTCCGGCGGCCAGCAGGGCGAGGCGCTCTACCGTATGTTGTTTGCCTCCCTCCCGCCCGAGACTCTACGGCGCCGCCGGTGGCTGTTCCTGCTCGACGATGAACTGTTCGAGGCGCCGTTTTCGGCATTGGTCACCGGCTTCGAGGACGGCCGCGAACACTACCTCGTGGAGAGCCATGCCATCCGCATGGCGGCTGGGCTCCTTCCCCGCCGCGCCTCCGCCCCCGATGGTCCCGTCCGCTCCTTCCTCGGCGTCGGGGACCCCGTCTACAACTCGGCCGATCCGCGGGCCGCCGCCATCGCAGCTCCGCCCGCCGCCGCCCCGCTCTCCAGGCTGGCCGGGTCAGGCCGGGAGGTAGAGTCCTGCGCGGCGCTGTTTCCCGAGCGCTCCGTGCTCACAGGCCCAGACGCGAACTTGGACCGTATCTCCAACGCCTTGGCTGCTTCGCCCGGCGTGATCCACATCGCATCCCACGCCGTGCCGGCGCCGGACTCCCCGCGCGAAACACTCCTTGCGCTCAGCCTCGGTCCAGCGGGCGCCCCCGAGCTCCTGAGTCCCGAGTGGGTGACTTCGCATCCGGTCAGCGCGAGGATCGTGGTGATGAACGGTTGCCGGTCCGGAAGCGGCGACATACTGCCTGGCGAAGGACTGATGGGCCTTACCCGCGCCTGGCTCTACGCCGGTGCCCAAACGGTTCTGGCCACCTATTGGCCGACCCTGGACGACTCGGGCGATTTGATGGCCGAATTCTACCGCCGTTGGGGAGGATGGCGAGAGTCCGCCGTTCCGCCCGAGGAAGCACTCCAGCAGGCGCAAATGGCCATGATCGCAATGGGTGGCTGGCGGGCAGAGCCCAAATATTGGGGTGCGTATTTTCTCTCCGGAGTGGGTAGATAACCCGCTAACGCGGGGATTGTCAATCGGTTGAACGCCTTATATTATTACGGTAGTAAACCTGCTGCACTTGCCGGTATGCGCCTCCGGGAATCGTTCAACCAGAAGACCTCCCCCCAATCGCGCTTCTGGGTTCTCTAGAACGTAGAACCCCTGTCTCCGATTGTCTTCGGAGACCGAATTCAAAAAAATGACTCCAAAGACGGAGCGCCGGTCCGGGCGCTGCGTCTCCTGCGAGGAAATACCCAACCGATGTCCGCACTTGCCCAGACCGCACCTTTCACCCGATCTTCCGGAGAGGCCGCTCCCCCGGCCGGCGAGATTCCTCCGCCGCCTTGCGAGGCTGCTTCGATGAACCAGACGACAGCGAAGATGCCTGTTGCCAGCGCAGCCGGAACGCAACCGCCTGCCGTGGATGGCATCCGCTGGCGGCGCTTGGTTAGCCGGATTCAATCCGGCGACGACGCCGGAATGCGGGAACTCTACGAGATCTTCCACAAAGGCGTTCGATTCTACTTGTGCCGCCAATTGGGTCCCCAGGAACTCGAAGACAAGGTGCATGACACGTTCTTGATCGTCGTGGAGGCAATCCAGGCCGGCGACCTGCGCGAACCGGAGAGGCTGATGGGCTTTGTTCGCACGGTGGTCCGGCGCCAGGTGGCAGCCCACATTGACCATGTGGTGCAGGTCCGTAAGGACCGGACTGACCTCGAGAGCGGCGCCCGCGTCGTCGATCACCGCCAGAATCCGGAAGAATCGCTCCAGGACGAACAGCGCGTGGAACTCATGCGCGAGGTGTTGAGTGACCTGTCAGACCGCGATGGCGAGATCCTGACTCGATTCTACTTGCGTGAGCAGACGCAGGAGCAGATCTGCGCCGAAATGGAGCTCTCCACCACACAGTTCCGTCTGCTGAAGTCCCGCGCCAAGGCCCGGTTTGGCGAACTCGGAAGAAAAAAGCTGATCCAGCGTTCCCTTCGTCGATTTTCTCTGAGAAAATCCTGACTCTCCCTGCACTATCCAACCAGCAGTCCACTGTGTGCGTGCCGCATGCATACAGTTCCGGCGGAGCGTTCGCGCGCTCGTTCGCCCTACAAACCAAACACGCCTGCGGACCCCAACGTCCGGGAAGGCGGAAAACGATTCGGTATTGCTGACTTGGAGGAAAAATGACTTGGGAACACGGACATCCTGACGAGGACGCAGTGGAGCAATATTCACTAGGGACGATGCCCGACGACGAGCAAGCCCTCTTTGAGGAGCACATGCTGCTGTGTGAGCTCTGCCAGAAACGAGTGGAGGAAACCGATAACTACGTACGTGCGCTCCGGACCGCCGCCACGCGGATCCAACACGCCGGGGCCGCCCAGCCCAAGCCGAAGGTAGTTCCGCGGATCCGGTCTTTCTTTCCCGTACCGGCCGCGAGCGCCCTCGCTGCGGCCGTGCTTGCGATCGCCGTTTTCGCCCCGCGCCCTGAACCGGTGGCGGGAACCGCGGCCGTGCACCTGACAGCCCTGCGCGGTTCCTCCGCCGCGGCCGGCCGGTTGGGGACAGCTCCGGCTCACCGCCAGATCGAGATGACGCTCGACGCCGCCGCGCTTCCCGTGCGGGACTCCTACGTGATCGAACTGGTGGATTCAACCGGGAAGCTCCTGTGGCAGGTGCCCTCCAAGCCGGCGGGCGATACACTGGCCGTGACCTATCCAGCCGGGTGCGCGCCGGGTCAATACTGGGTCCGGGTGTATGATTCCGGCCGGAGCCTCCTGCGCGAATACGGGCTGCAGGTTCGCTGACGCCCACACTCACCCGGCCGGCGCCGCCTACTCCGCCGCCGGCGCGCGTATCGCCTGACCCGGAAACACGTCCTCCACCACCCGGCCATCGCGCACTACCAGCGCGCCGCCTACCAGCACATAGCGCACCCCCTCGGCCATGATGGCGGGCTTTTCGTAGGTCGACCGGTCGATCACCCGCGCGGCGTCGAATACGGTAATGTCGGCGTCGGCTCCCAACCGGATCCGGCCCTTGCGCCGCATCCCGGGGACACGCGCCTCCAGCCGCTGCGCGGGCCGGAGCGTCATCTTGGCCACGGCTTCGATCAGCGGTAATCCCCCGTCGCGCGCGAAACGGCCCAGCACGCGGGTGAAGGTTCCCGAAGACCGCGGATGACCGCTCGTGGGCGTCACGTCGAACCCGTCGCTCGCGATCATGGTGAGCGGACTCAGAATCGCCTCCCGCACCCGTTCCTCGGTATTGGCGTGAATGATCACCGTTCCCCCTTGCTGGCGATAACGCAAAAAGGTGTCCCGGGTGAGACGCTCGCCGGTGGCCATCCATTGCAGGCGCTGATAGTCGGCCGGCGCGCGATCGGTCCATGTGTCGAAGATCGCCGATTCGATCCGCGTGGCCCCGGCTGTGTAAGGATAGGCTTCCGTGGTGATGTCCAGTCCGCGGCGGCGGGCGTCGGCGATCATCCCGAGCATCCGGCCGGTGGATGCCTGCGCGCTCGAGTTGATATGAACCACGTGGAGCCCCGCGCCGGAAATCGCCGCCGCGGCGATCGCCTCGCTCAATCCCTGCTCGCGATCCCCGGTGGCGCCCGCGCTCGACGCGCCGCGGATATGCACGTGGCACGAAGCGCCATACCGCGCCGCTACGCGAAACATTTCGAGGATCTCCCAATGCGAAGCCGCCTCCGTGTAGGCGATCCCGAATCCCACCGCCACCGCGCCACGCCGCAACCCATGCTCGATCCGTTGCGCAATCGCGGCGATCTCCTCCTCGGTCGCGGCCCGGTGCGCGGCGGGACCCGATGGCAGAAAATCGCCTGGATCCTTCATCACCGCCATCCGCACCGGAGCATGTCCCACCGAAGCGCCGTAGTTGACCAGCGACTTTCCCACCCTCCCCGCGTACCAGGCATCCACGTCCGCCACGCCCACCTCCAGCTCGAGCGCGCTGGTGACGCCATCCATCGCCTGCCAGCGCCCCGAAGCCGGGTCTCGTCCGTGCCAATGCAGATCGATGAATCCGGGCGCCACCGTCAAACCCCGCGCATCGATGGTGACCTTGGCGTTATCGAGCGGACTTTCGCTCAGCGCCGCGATCGAACCCGCCCGGATGCCCACGTGCCGGACCTCATCGAGGCCCGTCTCCGGATCGAGCACGCGCCCACCCGCGATCACCAGATCGAACGGCTGCGCCCCGGCCGCGACCGCCCAAAGCAGCAGGCCCGCCGCCCGACCGTGTCTCATGGAATCACCGGCGCGGTCTGGTCCGCCGCCGTCACCCCCGGCGGCAGCTCCAGGATCCGTATGTTCCGGAAATGAATCTCGGCACCCTCGGACTCGAGGCACAAATAGCCCTTCTTCTGCGTCGAGCGCGCGATCCCGTTGACGAATTTCCCGTTCACCGACAACTTGATCGTGCCATCCACCGCCACCACGTCGTAGACGTTCCACTCCCCGCGCGGCTTACAGCGGTTCTCGATGGACTTGCTTCGTTCCCCGCGTGGATTGTCCGGCGTGGTCTTCACGCCCCCAACGCCGAACAGTTCGCCGTGCACGTAAGCGATCGGCGGCTCCACCCCATCGCGAATGTGGAGCTTGGGCCAGTCGAGCTCGAGCATCTGCACCTCCACGCCGTTGGGCAGCCGGTTCCGCTCTCCCGGCTTGGCGTCGCTCCATACAAAGACGCCCGAATTACCGCCGGGCTCCATGTGCATCCATTCGATGTGAAGGATGAAATTCTCGTACTGTTTCTCGCTCCGCATCACCCCGATCGGCTGCCCCTTGCACACGAGCAGCCCCTTCTTCACGCTCCATGTGTCGGGATCGGTATTGACGTTCACCCAGCCCTTCAGATCCTTCCCGTTAAACAGGTTGCGCCATGCCGCCGCGCGCTCGGCGGGACCGGCCGGCGCCGGCAGGCCGGAAAGTGCCACGACGGCAACCACCGCCGCCGCCGAAAGTAGATGTTTCATTGCAGAAGCTCCTGTTCCTGGTTGTCTCAATGACGATAATTCGGATTGTACTTACCTTGCTCGGCGAAACCGCCCAGTTCCGGCCGCATCCCCGAATACCGTGGATAGGATTCCCAGATGTCGCCGTTGCCGGTGACGCGGGGGTCTCTCTGCTGCTCGAGCGCGCGCTCGAGCGTCCTCCGCATCGAGGCGCGGGTGCGCGCATGCGCTGCCTCGCCCGCCAGATTCCGCAGGCACCCGGGATCGGCGGCGACGTCGAACAGTTCCTCCTCCGGACGTTTGCCGAACCCGTGCTCGAACAGGACTCGGGATTCGGCCTGATTGGCCATCATCCATGTTTTGGTGGGCCCGTTGTCGATGTCGTAGTATTCCTTCGGATCGCCGGCCGGCCAACGATCCGGCTTCATGTTCCAGATGTAGAGATACTTGCCTTCGCGCATCGCACGGGCCGGGTAGCCCAGATTGTCCCGCCGTGCGTGGGAGTGCCTCTCCCGGCCCGAGAAAACGCGCTCACGCGACGGCTCGATGCGGCCAGATCGGCCTGACCCGAGCAGGCTCACCAGGCTCCGGCCCACCATCGCCGGCGCCGGCCGCACTCCGGCGGCTTCGAGAAACGTAGGCGCGAAATCGGCAAAACTCACCAGGTCGTCGCTCACACGCCCGCCTTTGGCGCGATCTTTCCACATCATCGTGAGCGGCAGATGGATTCCATAGTCGTACATCGAGGCCTTGGAGCCGGGGAACGACATCCCGTTATCGGCCGTGGCCACCACCAGTGTGTTGTCGAGCTCGCCCGCCTTTTCGAGCATCGCCAGCATCCGCCCCAGGTGGCTGTCGAAGTGCTCGATCTCGAGGTAGTAGTCGAGTAGATCGCCCCGGACCTCGGCGTTGTCGGGGAGGAAGGGTGGCACCGTCACGTCCTCGAGACGTTTCCCCGATTTGAGTCCGGATCCCTTCGTATAGCCCCGGTGCGGTTCGTGGCACCCGAACCAGAAGCAGAACGGACTGTCCTTGGGGCGGGCGCCGAGAAAATCCTCGAAATTGGCTGCGTAGTCGTTGGCGTTGATTTGCAGTCCGCGGGTTGGAGCGCGACGTTTGTCGTAGGGCGGGCCGGCCGGATTGTGCGGCCATCCGGAGCCCTGGAAATTGGCCGGCCCGGCGCCTTTGCCGGTGAGGCCGACGTGGTATCCCGCGGCGGCGAGCAAATTGGGATAGACGGTGAGCGACCGTGGGAACGCTGAAGCGTGAGTGCCGGCTTCCTCGATCTGCCACGGAAAGCGGCCAGTGAGGATACCCGCGCGCGAGGGAGCGCAGCCCGGGGAAAGACCGTAGGCCTGCCGGAACAACACTCCTTCGGCGGCCACCCTGTCGAACGAAGGGGTCTTCACCACCTTGTCACCGGTGGCGCCGGTGTGGGGATAGGACTGATCGTCCGATATGGCAAAGAGGATGTTGGGCCGGCGGGCGGCGGCGCCGCGCAACAACGCGGGAGCCGCGCCGGAACCGAGGACGGATCCAAGCCCGGATCCAAGCCCGGATCCAAGCAATGCCGCGCGGGAGAGGAAGGAACGGCGCGAAGGCAGGTTTCGGTGTGAGCCAGACATAAGAGTAAGCATATCGTTCGAAGGGCCTCGTGAGGTGAAATGCTGACGTTGCCCCAGGGATTCACCCGTTCTTATTCTGGACCGGAATTGCCGATGACACAGATGCGCACTCTGTGTGCACAGATGAAACTAAGCCCCAAAACGTGGGTCTACGTGGCGCTTACGGCGCTGTTAGGAGCCGAGTTAGCGATCATTTCGATCGCCAACTGGACCTGGCATGAACCGTTGCGTTTTCTGTTCTACTTCCTGTTTGCGGTAGCCACATCGAAGCTGAAGGTGCGTTTGCCAGGCGTCATCGGGACGCTCTCGGTGAATTTCGTCTTCGTTTTGCTGGCGATCGTGGACCTGCCGCTGGCGCAGGCGCTGGTGGTTTCCATCGGCGGATCCATCGCGCAGGTGTTCGTCAACGCGACCAAGCGCGTGCAGCTGGCACAGGTTTTGTTCAACCCATCGTGCCTCGCCTTGTGTGTGGCCATGAGCCATAATGTGTTCCACTCGGAGGCGTTGATGGCCATGGGCGCCGGTCAGCCGATGCTGCTGTTCCTCGCCACGCTCACCTACTACCTCACCAACACGTCGATGATCGCCGCCGTGATCGCCTTCTCGGAAGGCAAGCGGCTCTACCGGGTCTGGTACAACAATTTCTTCTGGACCGGCCCCCAGTTCCTGTTCGGCGCCACCCTGACTCAGATCGTGCTGGTAATCAACGAACGGCTGGGGTGGCAGTATTCGTTCCTGTTGCTGCCGGGCCTCTATCTCGTCTACTCGTCGTACAACTTGTACCTCGGCCGGCTCGAGACAGAGAAGAAGCACGTCACCGATGTGGCCGCGCTTCACTTGCGCACGATTGAAGCGCTCGCGCTCGCCATCGAAGCCAAGGACGACACCACCCACGCTCACCTGCGCCGCGTGAAAGTGTATGCGATGGCCATCGCCAACGAATTGGGCCTTGACGAAGATCAGGTCCGCGCGCTCGAAGCGGCTGCGCTGCTGCACGACATCGGCAAGCTGGCTGTCCCGGAATACATCATCAACAAGCCGGGCAAGCTGACCAAGGAAGAATTCGAACGAATGAAGGTGCACCCTGTGGTGGGCGCGGAAATCCTCGAGTGCGTCCAGTTCCCCTACCCGGTGGTGCCCATCGTCCGGAGCCACCATGAAAAGTGGGATGGTAACGGGTATCCGGATGGGCTGAAGGGTGAGGAAATCCCGATCGGCGCGCGGATCCTTTCCGCTGTCGATTGCCTGGACGCCCTCGCGTCAGACCGCCAGTACCGCCGCGCGCTGCCGCTCGAAAAGGCCCTCGAGGTCGTGGTCGAAGAGTCCGGCAAGGCGTTCGACCCCCAGATCGTCGAGATCCTCCGCCGCCGCTGTGCCGAACTCGAGGCTGAGGCCCGCTCCACCGCCGTCTCCGAGCCAGCCAAGCTCTCGGTGAACGTCCGCGTGGAACGTGGCGAGGCCCCGGCTGCCGGCCTGGCTGCCGGAGAAGATCCGCCGGTGGCGGCGGCGGCCCCGGCTGCCCGTCCGCGGGACTTCATCGCTTCCATCGCCGCCGCGCGCCAGGAGTTCCAAATGCTCCACGAGACCATCGGCGACTTGGGCAGTTCACTCTCGCTCGAGGAAACCCTCTCTCTGCTGGCCGCCCGTACCCGCAATCTCGTCCCTTATGACGCCATCGCGATCTACTGCCTCGGCGATGGCGCCCTCGAGCCCGAGTTCGCCTCTGGAGACGATGCCGCTCTGTTTGCCTCGCTCCGAATCCCGGTGGGCGAGGGAATCTCCGGATGGGTGGTGCAGAATCACAAGCCCATGACCAACGGCAACCCGTCAGTGGAGTGCGGCTACCTCAATGATCCGCGCAAGTTCTCCACGCTCCGCTCGGCCCTCTCGGTCCCGCTCGAAACACCCAACGGCATCGTAGGCGCGCTCACCCTCTATCGCCGCGAGGCCGATGCCTTCGCCGGCGATCAACTGCGCCTGCTCCAGACGGTGAGCATGAAGGCCAGCATGACCATCGAGAACGCGCTGCGCCATTCTCGCGTCGAGCGCGACGCGAGCATCGATCAGCTCACCGGCCTCGCCAACGCCCACTCGCTCATGCTCCACCTCGACGCCGAGATCGGCCGCGCCCGCGCCGGCGGGCACCCGGTGGCGATTCTCGTGCTCGATCTCGACGGCTTCAAGCTCGTCAATGACCGCTTCGGCCACCTCACAGGCAACCAGGTGCTCGAGAAAGTGGCCGTCGGGCTTCGCGAGCATTGCCGGCCCGGCGATTTCGTCGCACGCATGGGCGGCGACGAGTTCGTCATCGTCGCTCCCGGGCTCAGCGGTCGCGGCCTCGAGGAAAAACAGCGGGTGCTCGCCGAGACGGTCGAACGGGCCGGTCGCGCCGTCTGCGGTCTCGATTCCACGCTCTCCCTCAGCCTCGGCGCCGCGCACTTCCCCGCCGACGGCGAAGACGTCGAAACCGTCCTCGCCGCCGCCGACCAGCGCATGTACAAGATCAAACAACAGCACCATCGCGATCAGCCAATCCTTACCTCGGGCCGCGAACCTCAAATACTCACCATTCAATGATCCGCTCGCTACCCCTCGTGGGTAGTATCCTGGGTCTGGGATTCCACCCCGGGCCTCTATGACTTTCCAGGAATCGATGAATGAGCTGGAGCTGCTGGGCACAGCCCAGAACCGCAAAGTATATGCCCGGCACGGCGCGGGCCCCGGGACCCTCGGCGTCAGCTTCGCCAATCTCGGCAAGCTCGCCAGGAGGATCAAGACGAATCACGATCTGGCGCGCCAGCTCTGGGATTCGGGCATTAGCGACGCCCGGTCGCTTGCCCTGATGATCGCCAGCCCCACCGACGTCACCGAGGCCGATCTCGACCACTGGATCGCCGGCGTGAGCTATTACATCCTGGCCGGTTCCGTTGCCCAGTTCACCCACAAGACCTGCTTCGCCGTGAAAAAGCGCAAGCAGTGGACCGCGTCCAGGCAGGAGTATGTCGCGCAAGCCGGCTGGGACCTCGTCGCTCTGGCTGCCATGCACGACGCCGAGGCCGGCGACGGCTATTTCGAGCAGCAGCTCGACACGATCGAGAAGCGGATCCACAAAGCGCCCAACCGCGTTCGCCACGCCATGAATGGCGCTCTGATTGCGATCGGAATCCGCAACGCCCATCTCGAGAAACTCGCCGTCGCCGCCGCCAAACGCATCGGCAAGGTGGAGGTGGACCACGGCGAAACCAGTTGCGTCACTCCGGACGCGGTGGCCTACATCGCCAAAACCAAGGCGCGCAAGGCCACCCGGTCCCGCCCGCGCTGACCCTGCCGGCCTCCCCGCGCGAGCCCGCTGGCGCGCAGTATAGTACTGTACATGTTCTCCCGTCGCGATTTTCTTGGCTCCGCCGCGGCCGCTGGGTCCGTGGCCGCTTCCTCGCTTTCGGCAGCCTCCACGCGCCCGAATATTCTGTTCGTGATGGTGGACGAAATGCGCTGGGACGCCATGGGATGCGAGAAACACCCCGTCGTCCGGACGCCGAACCTCGATCGGCTCGCCAAGGACGGCGCGCGTTTCGCGTCGAGCTACACCGTATCGCCGGTCTGTTCGCCGGCCCGCGCCTGCGTGTTCACGGGACGCCACGCCCACGTCAACGGTGTCACGATGAATCAGGTGCCGGCCCACGATGGGGAGATTTTTCTACCCTCGATCCTGCGCCACAACGGATATCACACCGCTATCGCGGGCAAGCTGCACTACGTGCCGCGCCGCTTCGATTACGGCTTCAACGAGTTCTACACGTTCTCGGCGGAAGGCCCAACGCCGGAGCTCGGCTACAACGCCTATCTGCAGAAAAAGCATGGGTCGCCCGCCAAATGGCCCAAAGTCCCTGGCACCTGCCCATGGCCGGACGACGAATTGGGTCGCGACGTCGGCCTGTTCGCCCATCCCAAAGAGGACTTCGAAACCGAATGGATCACCGATCGCTCAGTGGACTTCCTACGCGCCCGCAAATCGAATCCGCAGCCCTGGATGCTATTCACCAGCTATCTGAAGCCGCACTCGCCCTCGGTGGAACCGAACCCCTATTTCAAGATGTACGATCCCGCCGCGATGCCCATCCCCAAGCTCCCGTCCAACGCCAAACAACAGCGCGCGGCCCAGCGCGGACGCAACCGGCGCCACTACGTGGACAACGAGCAGATGATGCGGGTGATGAGCGCGCTCTACTACGGCGCCATTTCGCACATCGACGATCAGGTCGGCCGGTTGTTCGGCGAACTGGACCGGCTGGGCATGGCATCCAACACCCTCGTGCTGTTCACCGCCGACCACGGCAACATGCTCGGTGACCGCGGCCGCTGGTTCAAGGGTCTCCAATACGAGGGCTCCGCGCGCGTGCCCCTGTTGTGGAAAGAACCCGGCAATCGCGCGCAGCGCGGGCGGGTCATCGACAAAGTGGTGGAGAATACGGACCTGCTTCCCTCGATCCTCGAGTACGCCGGCATCGCCGTGCCGCCCGGAGTGCAGGGCCGCAGTTTCCGCGCCTTGGCCGCGGGCAACGATCCGAATTGGAAGAACACATGCTTCTCGCAACTCCGGTCCGGCATGTGGCTCGACGGCAGTTGGAAGCTGATCGATAACAGCTTGGACGGCGCCGGTCCGCGCGAGTTGTACGACCTTCGCAACGATCCGAAAGAGGAGCGCAACTTGGCCGCCGATCCACGGCATCGCGACCGTGTGGCCCATTCGATGGAGCAGGTGGCCGCATCGCGCCGCCCATCCCGATCCGGTCCGCATCACCGGAATGTCGATGCCCGTCTATGCCCACATCGATGCCCGCGAGCGCGCCGAAGCCATCCGCAACGCCCCGGACAACGCGGAAGCGCAGGCCGCGGCCCCGCGTGGAGCCCGGAAAAAAGGCGGCGGACGCAAGAAGAAAGAATAGGGTCCGCTTCCGTCACCCGGGCAGCCCGGTGACCGCAACGATCTTTCCGTCCGCGCCTAGTTCGAATACATTGGCGCCCCGCATCCGCTCCACCCCGTCTGCGCCCGCCGCCACCCACTCGGCCAGCACCATGCCCTGGCAGTGGCGAACCTCGCCCCGCCGCCCCACGCGGATGCCCGGCAGGAACCGTTGGGCCGCGCCGGCGTGAAGCGCCAGTTCCTCAACGCCTTCGAGCGCCGAATACCGGTCGCGGAATCGGATCTCGTTCGACGCCACGGCGGCAAACGCGGCTTGCCTATGCGCGGCATCGGTTTCCGCCCAGGCCAGAAACCATGCGTCCACCGTTTCCCCCGCCCGGGCGAACGCCTCGTCGGCGGCGACATTGGCGAACACCGAGAGCTGGTAGCGCCAGCCCTGGACGTGTTGGTCCCGCACGGCCGGGTCGTCGAACTCATGGGTGAGATCGAGCCGGGTGGCGCCGCCTTCGTCGCTGAGCCGGATGCTCACCCGCGAACTTCCCGGCGGTATCGGTTTTCCGCTGGCGTATCCGTAGGTGAACACGATCCTCTCGGGCGGGTCGATCGCCAGCACCTCGCCAAGCGCCTCCACACCGCCCGGATACCGGATCGATACCTTGCCGCCTACGCGGGCATCCACGGTCGATCCTTCGCCCCACCATTTCGCCCAGCGCGCGCTGTCGGTGAAGAAGCGGAAGACCAACTCACGGCTGGCCATGATCCGCACGGTTCTTTCGAGCGAAATGTTCATTCCGGACTCCTTGGTTTCGAGGACTGCGACGGCTTCGGTCCGCGGCGCGACTGTTCGAGCTCGGCTTCGAGCTGCAACTTCCACAGCGCGTCGTCCCACATCGCTTCGAGCGCCGCGCCCAATTCCCCGAGCGCCTCTCGCCGGGCACGATAGAAACGCCGTCTGCCCTCCTGGCGCACCGTGACCAGCCCGGCTTCGCGCAGCACGCCCAGATGCAGCGAGACGGCGCCGAAGGTGACCTCCGGCATCGCGTCTCGAATGGCGCCCGCGCTGCGCTCGTCCTTCCACACCAGCCGCAGAATCTCGCAGCGGCGCGGAGATGCGAGCACGGTCCATGCGGCGGGTGCGGCGCACATACTTATATTTTAGTTTAAACTGAATTATAGTCGAGCGGCCACCCCGGTCAATACCGGCTGATAGTAACCGCTCGCGCCCGGCATCATCCAACGCAGGTCCGAAAATCCGCTGGAACCGAACACACACGCCAACTCCTCGCGCAGGATCGCCCGGTACGAGCCGGCGTAGTGACGCGCCTCCCAACCCTGCCCTGTCTCGCGCGCGAGGTGGATGTGGAAGCGGTACTGGCGCTCGTCTTCCCAATCGAGCACGAAGTGCACGATACGGCGTAGATCGCCGTCGCGATAAAACGCCGGCCCAAGCACCGCCGGCCGCGTGCGGACCATTTCATCGTAGTCGCGAGTGCTCACGAGCAACCGGCCGCCGTCACGCAGTTTGCCGCGCATCTGCGCCGCGGCCGTCCGGAGATCATCGCTCGTTTCCAGGTGTGGAAGCGAGTTATCCATCGCGATCACGGCGTCGAAGCCGGACTCTGGAATCGCATCCAGCCGTCGCATGTCGGCCACGCGAAACCGCGCCGGCACCCCCAGGGCCTCTGCTTCCCTGGCCGCCCGCGTCACCGCGCCCGCGCTCACATCGGTTCCCAACACGTCAAAGCCGAGCCTGCTCAACCCGAGAGACTGTGTCCCGATGCCGCACGCGCAGTCGAGAACGCGCTGGGCGGGATCGCCGCCGAGCAGCCCTGCGATTGCCGCCGCCTGCCGTGTCATCGAGGCATGCCAGTCTTCAAAGATCAAATGGTAGTCTTCCGCCAGTGCGTCGTAGGTGTTCACGCTACATCCTTAGTTTGGTTGAAACTAAATTGTTGTCAAGGGGCGCTCGTCCGAGTGGTCAAACCGCCGGCCACCGCCGTGGTAGACTCCCAAGGTCAGCTATGTACGCACGACGCTGAATTACAAACCCGCTTGGCGTGTCCAAGCATCCGCCCGGTCCACCGGACTTGTAGCGGCGCACGGTCCTCACCGCGCCTATTCGGGTCCGCGCGACGCGGGCTCTGATATCGACGCGAGAGGACCATCATGACCGCAAATCCACACGAAGACACTTTGGAACGAATCTGTTCCGGAACCATCGCTGCTTCCTCGCCGGAAGTAGACCGCACCGGGGCCTTCCCCCAGCAATCGATCGACGCTCTCGCCGAGTCCGGCCTCCTGGGAGCGCTCAGCGCCACCGCTGCGGGCGGGTTGGGCTTGGGGCTCGCCGGGGCCGTGCGCGTCATCCGGCGCGTAGCCGAAGAATGCGGTTCCACCGCCATGGTCGCCGCGATGCACTATTGCGGCGTTGCGGTCATAGAGGCACACGCGCCGATCGAGGTCCGCCGGGACGCGGCCGCCGGCCGTCACTTGAGCACGCTTGCCTTCAGCGAAGCTGGTTCGCGAAGCCATTTTTGGGCTCCGGAAAGCACGGCCGCCGCGCAGAACGGCCATGTCGTACTCAACGCGCGTAAGAGCTGGATAACGTCGGCTTCGCATGCTTCCGCGTACGTGTGGTCCTCACGGCCGCTCTCCGCGGAAGGCCTGAGCACGATCTGGCTGGTTCCAGCCGGCGCGCCGGGGCTTGCCGTGAAGGGACCGTTTGAGGGACTGGGCCTCCGCGGCAATGATTCCTCGCCCGTCGAGGCGTCCGCGGTTGCCGTGCCGGCATCGGCGATGCTCGGAAACGACGGTCAGGGCTTCGAAATCATGATGAGCGTGGTGCTGCCCGTGTTCTCGATTCTGAACGCGGCGTGCAGCGCGGGGCTGATGGCGGGCGCGCTTCGGCGAACCGGCGAACACGCAGCAGCCACGCGGCACGCCGACACCGGTGCCGCGCTATGCGACCTCCCAACGATCCGCAACTACATCGCTCGGATGCGCGTAAAGACCAGCATGGTGGACGCTCTGCTGGGCGATACGCTCGCCGCCATCGCCGCCGGCCGCCCCGATGCGACACTGCGGGTTCTCGAGGCGAAGGCCGCGGCGGGCGAGTCGTCCACCGAAGTGCTGGACCTTGCCATGCGCGTCTGCGGGGGCGCGGCGTTTCGCAAGGACGTAGGCGTCGAGCGCTACTTCCGGGACGCGCGCGCTGCCGGCGTGATGGCCCCGACCACCGACGTGCTCTACGACTTCATCGGGAAGGCCGTCTGCGGGATGCCCTTGTTCTGAGGATTCGCAATGAACCACAACACACTCATCCTCGGCGCGGTTGCCTACGATCCGAAAGTCGTCACCATATGGGATGGCTTTCAACAATACTTCGCGGACCACGGGCTGCCGTTCGACTATGTGCTCTACACCAACTATGAGCGGCAGGTGGCCGCGCACATGGCCGGACACATCCACACCGCCTGGAACTCGCCGCTCGCGTGGCTCGAAACTGAACGCCTCGCCGCGCGCGCCGGCCGCCGCGCGGAAGCCATCGCCATGCGGGATTCAGACCGGGACCTCGTCTCCACGATTCTCGTGCGTGCGGCCGATTCGGCAACATCGCCCGAAGACCTCCGCGGCCAGCGCGTTGCGGTGGGTGCGGCCGACTCCCCGCAGGCGACTCTGATTCCGCTCGAAGTGCTCGCTCAGCACGGTTTGATCGCGGGCCGCGACTTCGAGGCCGTTCTGTTCGACGTGCTCCCGGGCAAGCACGGCGACCATATCGGCGGCGAGCGCGATGCGGTCCGCGCGCTGGTCAAGGGCGAAACCGGCGCGGCTTGCATTCTCGACGCCAACTACGGCTTGTTCCTCAAGGAAGGTACACTGCCGGCCGGCGCCGTGCGGTCCATCCTGCAAACGCCCTTGTTCGATCACTGCAACTTTACCGTGCTCGACGGCGGGCCCGAGGCCGAAATCGCGCGTTTTCGCGAACTGCTGCTCGGCATGTCGTACGCCGATGCGCGCGTGCGCCGGCTGCTTGACCTCGAGGGATTGAAGCAATGGCTGCCAGGGAGGACGGAAGGCTACGCACTGCTCGCCGCCGCTGCGGACCGCAACGGTTACCTGGACCGCACGATCGCCGGAATCGCCTCGTGACCACGGTCAATCTGGCGGACCTTGCCTTCGAGCAGGGCGGCGCTTTGCTGATCCGGCGGGCGATTCGCGCGCTCGATACCGGCGGGGCGATTTCGGTCACCGGTTCCACTCCGGATCTCGCCATCCACCTCCGCGCATGGTGCCGCGCCGAGGGGCATCGCTTCGCGCCCAGCGGCGGCGGCGGAACAATCGTGAAGGGCGCTGCCGCCGGTGAGCGTTGGCGCGATGCCGTGCGCGCCGGTGACGCAACTCCTGGCGGCGTCGTGGATGCGCCGCCGCAACGCTGGGGGCTTGCCGCGCGAGGCGCGCTGGTGGAATCGGGAGCCCCGGAGTTCGCTTTTCCACTGACGGAAAAGCAGCAGGTCTGGACCGCCGACGCCGCGCGCATCTACGCCATGGCCGCCGCCAACCAGTGGGACCCGGCATCGTCGATACCGTGGGATGACGTGTTCGAACTTCCGCCGGAGATCGAAGACGCCGTCGTCCAGGTGATGACCTATCTCATCGAGAACGAAACCGCGGCGCTTCTGGTTCCCAGCCGGTTTCTCGCGCAACTGCATCCGCACTTTCGTGAGGTGATGCAGGTCCTCGCGGTGCAGGCGGCGGACGAGGCCCGCCACATCGAGGTCTTTACGCGGCGGGCGCTGCTCCGGCGGGACCGGCTCGGGTTGTCCACCTCCGGCGGGCAGGAATCGCTCAAAACATTGGTGGATGAGCCTGATTTCGCGATCGCATCGTTTCTGCTCTCCGTGCTCGGCGAAGGTACGTTCCTCACGCTGCTGTGGTTCCTCGCGCGCAACGCGCCGGACCCGGTTACCGAAGCGGTGTGCCGGCTAGCGGCGCAAGACGAGGCCCGGCATGTCGCCTTCGGCATGGCGCATCTACGCGAGCACGTGGTGGCCGATCCGGCTCTGCTCGGGCGGCTGGAGAACGCCGTGCGCCGCCGTCATCGAGAACTCGAGCACACCGCCGGCCACAACGCGGAGGTGTTCGATGCGCTGTTGCTGATCGCGGCCGGTTCCTGGAATCATGACGATTTGCGCGCGGGGCATGGCAAAGTGACGCGGCTTCTGGCGGACATGAACGAGGGCAGACGCGCGCGGCTGGCGAAGCTCGGCTTCACCGAAGGCCAAGCCGGAGAGCTGGCGGCTTTGCACACGAGGAACTTCATGTGACGCGGGGCGCCACGCCCTCGTTGAGGGCGTGGGAACCATGGGTTACGGCGCCAGACGCTCACGCAGCCAACCCGAATCGCCCTTTCGCCGGTACCGGACGCGATCATGCAAACGAAACTCGCGCCCCTGCCAGAACTCCACCGCATCCGGTTGCACCGTATACCCGGCCCAGTCGTCCGGCGGCGGTATGTCGACCCCGGAGAATCGCTGCTCCACCGCTTCGCAGTCCCGCTCCAACTCCTCCCGCGACGCCACAGGCGCACTCTGCCGCGACGCCCACGCCGCCGCCTGGCTGCCGCGCGGACGCGTTGCCCAGTACTCCGCGGCCAGTTCTCTGGACAGCCGGACCACCGGTCCCCGCACCCGCACCTGCCGATGCTGTTGCGCCCAATAGAAGACCAGCGCCGCTCCGCTCCCGGCCGCGATCTGCAAACCCTTCGCGCTGCGGTCGCTCGAATAGAAGTGAAACCCGTCGGCGCCGCAACCCCGCAGCAGCACCATGCGCGCGTCCGGAGATCCCTCCGCGTCCACTGTACACAAAGTCATCGCATTCGGCTCGGCCACGCCGGCCGCCGACGCTTCGCCGTACCAGTGAAGAAACTGCCGGATCGGGTCCGCGTCGAGCGCGTCCTCGTCGAGCGGAGGCGCGGAGTAGTCCACCCGCGGGTCGCGGATATTGTTCTGAATCTCGAATTGGTCCATCCCATTGCTATCATAGTGAGGAATTCCCCCGCTAAGGAGACCCACTCTACCCTCATGGCCATCAAAGTTGGAATCAATGGCTTCGGCCGCATCGGCCGCAACGTCCTCCGGGCTGGCCTTCACCGGAAGGACCTCGATTTCGTCGCGACCAACGACCTCACCGACACCCAGACACTCGCTCACCTTCTGAAGTACGACTCCGTTCTCGGTCGTCTCCACGAAGAAATCCACGCCGAGGACGGCTCCATCGTCGTCGCCGGCGAAAAACTCAAAGTGTTCTCAACCAAAGACCCCGCCGAGATCGACTGGCCCTCCATGGGCGTCGATATCGTCGTCGAATCCACCGGCCGCTTCACCAAAGCCGAAGACGCCAGGAAGCATCTCCGCGGCTCCGTGAAGAAGGTGATCATCTCCGCCCCCGCCACCGGCGAAGACATCACGATGGTTCTGGGCGTCAACGACGCCGCCTATGACCCCGCCAAACATAACATCATCTCCAACGCCTCCTGCACCACCAACTGCCTTGCCCCATTCGTGAAAGTGATCCACGAAAAGTTCGGGATCGAGAAGGGATCCATGACCACGATCCACTCCTATACCAACGATCAGAATGTCCTGGACTTCCCGCACAAGGATCTTCGCCGCGCCCGCGCCGCCGCGCTGAACATGATCCCCACCACCACCGGAGCAGCCAAGGCCATCGCGCTCGTGATGCCGGAACTCAAAGGTAAGCTCGACGGTTACGCCATGCGCGTCCCCACGCCCAATGTCTCCGTCGTCGACCTGGTTTGCACCACATCCAAAGACGTGACCGCCGCGGAAGTGAACGCGGCCCTCAAGGAAGCCTCCGAAGGACCGCTGAAGGGCATCCTCGGCTACACCGAAGACCCCGTCGTCTCCACCGACATGATGCACAACCCCAACAGCTCGATCATTGACTCACAAATGACGAAAGTCGTTGGCGGCAACCTGCTCAAGGTCGTCTCCTGGTACGACAACGAGTGGGGTTACTCCACCCGCGTCGTCGACCTGATCGAATTCCTCGCCGCGAAGGGTCTCTAAGCGACCTCAGCGAGCTGCTGACATCCGGGCGGCGCATGGTTTCGGCCGGCGTCGCCCGTATCTCTTCGCTTTCGCACTCCTCAATCCCAGTCGATTTCCTTGCGCCGCGGCTCCATGTCCGGATCTTCCTTCGCCTGCTTGAACAGTTCGTCAAACCGCCGGTTCAGCGTGCTTTGACGATTTTTCTGCTCTTCCATGGACCGGTTGAACTTCGCGTTCCGGTCCACCTCTTCCTGCTTCAATCGGTTCACCGCCGTCTTCAGATCCTCGATCGGCTTCGCTCTTTCCTTGGCTTTGTGCGTGATCACCGCGCCTGTGGCGGGGTCCACCTTGAGCATCGCTTCGCAACAGGGACAGGCGACTTCGAGAAGACGGGTTGGCATAGAGGCATCATACCGCCCCGCTTACCGGACTGCCGATCCACCACTCGATTCCGTTCGTATCCACCACGCCCGCGTTGCGATGTCCGTACGGCTTATCTTCCGGCGCCGATCGCGAAACCGCGCCGGCCTCGAGCGCCTTGGCGTAGGTCGCATCCACATCGGGAACCCACAAGTAGAGCGAGGCGGCCTTCGCCGTGCACTCGCTGCCGGCCTGTCCCAGCATGACCAGCGAATCGCCGATCCGGACCTCGGCGTGCATCACGGATCCATCGGCGTTTCGGGCGCAATTGGCCTCCACGCCACCAAATGCCGTTTTAAGAAAAGCCAGCTCCGCGTCCCCATCGGGCACCACCAGATAGGGTGTCACGGTTCGATAGGAATCCATCGTTTCTGCCATAGCCGCAGTATGCCACGGCCCGCGTCAATCGTCTTGCAAGAATTTGACGTGGTTCTCGAACCCCGTCTTCCCCCTCTGGTACGCCGCCGGTGTCACGCCCGCGAACTCTCGAAAGTCATGGACGAAGTGAGACTGGTCGTAGTAGCCGCAATCGAGCGCCAGCCGTGCCCATTCCACCCGCGCACTGCCATGGGCGAGGCCCACGGCCTGCCGGAAGCGCAGAATCCGGACGTACTTTTTCGGCGACATCCCCACCTCGCGTTTGAAGCGCTCGATGAACCGCTTGGCGCTGAGTCCGGTTGCCTCGCCCACCGCCGTCACCGTCATCGCCTGTGGCCGGCGCGCCAATTCCCGCAGCGCGAAAGCCACCGCCGGGTGCGGCTCCACGGGACGCCACATCTCGACGAGCGTGCGCTCCATCGTATCCAGTTGGCGCTCCAGGCTCTCGGACTCGAGGAGCCTTTCCCGCAATCGCGATTCGGCCGCGCGATCCCAAAGCGCGTGTAGGGAAATGTCGGTATCCCGGGTTTCGTGCGCAGGCTGCCGGAAGAACGCCAACGCGCCTCCCGGCCGGAAACACGCGCCCACCACGCGCTCCTGCTCCGCCGTGTCGATTACCTGATGCCGCGTGCTCACGCCAACCAGCACCGTCCCGGACGTGCGCTGACAGCGATTCCCCTGACCGGGAAAGTACCGCCGGACCTCGTCTTCCTTCAGGTTGACGATCAGATCCGCCGTACCGGTGGGCAAGATCCGTTCGAAAGCCCGCCGCGCCGGTTCGTTCTCGCAAGCCCAGATCAGCGCGACGAACTCGTCGAGCGGCGGACCCGGCACGCGATGCAACAACCGCACGGCGCTACGCCAGCCCCATCCGCTCCAGCTTGCGGTAGAGCGTCTTGCGCTCGATGCCGAGAATCCGCGCCGCCCGGCTCTTGTTGCCCCCCGTCGCCGCCAGCACACGCCGGATCTGATCCGTCTCGGCGTCGGCCAGCGTCTCGGAGGAATGATCCCGGGGCTCGGTGGCTTCGATCGCGTTCCGCACCGCCTGCGCGTCCATCCTGTATCCCGGCGCAAGAATCGTCAGCCGCTCGATGATGTGCTGCAACTGGCGGACGTTGCCCGGCCACGTGTAGTTGGCCAACTCTGCCATGCCGGACTCGGTGATCCGCGTCTGCAGCCGGTACCGCTCGTTGTAGAGCCCCAGAAAGAACCGCGCCAGATGCTCCACATCTCCGGAGCGCTCGCGCAGCGGCGGAATCTCGATCCGCACCACGTTCAACCGGAACCAAAGATCTTCGCGGAATTTATCTGCTTCCACCAGCTTGGCGATATCACGGTGCGTGGCGGCCACAATCCGCACATCCACCTTGTTCACCCGGTTGGACCCCACCGGCCGCACCTGCCGCTCCTGCAGAAACCGCAGCAGCTTCGGCTGAAAACTCGAATCGATGTCGCCGATTTCGTCGAGAAAGACCGTCCCGCGATTGGCCGCCTCGAACATGCCCTGCCGGTCCCGGTCGGCCCCCGTATAGGCCCCCTTCACCGCGCCGAACAATTCGCTCTCGAGCAGCGACGGCGCGATCGAAACGCAATCCACAGGCTGGAACAGATGGTCTTTGCGGTCGCTCATCCGGTGCAGCATCCGCGCCACCATTTCCTTGCCGGTGCCGGTTTCTCCTTCGAGCAATACCGTTGCGTCCGTCTTAGCCACTTCCGCGATCGTTTTGTAGAGGTCGATCATCACCGCCGAGTAGCCGATCATCCGGTGGGGGGTGGATCGTCGTCTTCTCCTCATCCACCAACCGTCGGAGACCTCATCGACGCCTCTGCCCGGCGTAGCGTCGCCAGCAGATCGTCCAGTTCGAACGGCTTCGCGATGTAGTCGAAGGCGCCGCCCTGGGTGGCGTCCATGACGGTCTCCATGGAGCCGCGGCCGGTCATCAGGATGACCGCGCAATTCGGATTCGAACGCCGCGCCGCCTGCAGCACGTCGAGCCCGGTCCGTTCGTCGAGATAAATATCGGAAACGACGATCGGATAGTCGCGCGCCACCAGCCGGTCCAACGCCTCCCGCGTCGTCGAGACCGCCTCCACCTGATACCCTTCCAACTCCAGAAAGGTCACCAGCGTGTTCCGGACCGCGCTATCGTCTTCCACTACCAGCAGCGAATTCACTTATTAAGCCTCGCATTATTCAATGGGACGCGGGCCGATCTTTAGTTATGACCCCGGCTGGGGAACGGAAGCCGGTATCACTATGGTAAAACACGAGCCTGCCCCCGGAGTACTCGCCACTTCCACACGGCCGCCATGATGCGTCACGATCTGTTGGACGAGAGAAAGCCCGATTCCCGTTCCTTTTTCCCCGCTCGCTTCCGCTTTCTTGGTCCGGTAAAATTTCCGGAACAATCCTTTCATTTCCTGTTCATCCATCCCGATCCCCTGATCTTCCACCGACAACCGGCACGCCGACCCGGCCATTCCGCCCCCGATCGATACGCGCGTTCCCGCCGGCGAGTACTTGATCGCGTTGGTCAGCAGATTATAAACCGCATACTCCATCAGTTCCCGGTCACCGTCCACGATCACCGCCTCCATCGGCTTGGTCTCCACCGCGATTCGCTTGCCCTCCGCCAGTGACTTCACGCGGCCCAGACAAACATCCACCACATCGCGCAAATCGAAAGGCGCCCGCTTCAACTCCACCTGTCCCGCCGTCAGCCGTTCGACGTCGAGAAACGCCTGGATCAGCCGCGCCAACCGCTTGGACTCCGCATTGATCATCCGGGCCATCTCCCCGCGCTTTTCCTCCGGAAGCTTGTAGCGTCCCATCAATTCCGACGAGCCCTGGATCGCCGTCAACGGCGTGCGCATCTCATGCGCCACAAAGTGGATCGCGCGCTGGTAGCGTTCCTTCTCCGCCTCGCTGCGCCCCAAACGCCCCCGGACGAAGAAGTACTGCGCCGTGGCCGCCGCCGCGATGGAAAGCCACGCCGTGGAAAACGGAGGCGCGTACGGAAACACCCAGCCGTTCCGGAAGGCCGCGTAAGGCGCCACGTGCGCCAGCCCCAGCAGCGCCAGCGCCGGCCCGTACGCCCGCCACCCCGAGTAACGCCAGAACAGGACGCCCGCCGCCACCGTCAGTAGCAGACAAGCCGCCACGACAGCGAGATTGCTGGCCGGACGCAAAAAGTCCTGCCGCGCCATGGTTTCATAGGCGTTCGCGTGGATCTGCACGCCCGGCATGGCGTGGCCGAACGAATAGGGCGTCATGTGCCGGTCCTGCGCCGCCGAGTCCGCCGTGATGCCCACGAATACCACTTTGCCGCGTAGCGCCGGATGTCCGCCGGCATTGTTCCGGAACCATGCCAGCGGGACCTCCGGAATCGCGCCCTCTGCCTGCGCCGCCGGACGCAGATAGTGGATGCGCATCGATCGCGCATCGTCGCGCCGCGCCGGAATTCGAATCCCGCCCACTTCCACACCGGCCGGATCTTCCACGATCGCGCCGCCGCCGCGCGACAGGCGGAACGCCTCGAGCGCGAGCGCCCAGACACGGCGCCGCCCCAGTGCTTTCTCGAGCGGAATCTGGCGCAATACGTTGTCGTAAGGGTCCGGATCGGAATGGACGTGCGCGATCGCCGCCGCGGACTTGGCGAACTCCGGCCGCGGATCGTCCCACCCCTCTCCGGAACGGCGCAGGCCCGTGGCCAAAATCAGATTCGGCGTGCGCGCAAAGGCCTCGGCCAGGGCGCCATCCTCGGCTTCATCGCCGCGATCGGCGAGAATCAAATCCACCACCACCGCCTTCGGTTCCGAGGCCGCGATCCCCGGCAGCGCCTCGGCCAACAGACGCCGCAATGCGCCCACCCCGCCGTCCGCCAGGCTCTCTTCGTCGATACCCACTACCACCGACGAGAACTCCGCCGCTTCCGGAGGGTTCAGACCGAACAGGAAGTCGTAGACGTCGGCGTCGAACTGCGCGCCCAGACGTGTCCAGCCCGCCGCCAGCGCGACGAAGAAGCACGCCGCCAGCATCGCGACGTAACCCGCTTTGTCGCTCCGCTTCATCGTTCACCCACGCCCGGCTTCATGCGATCTACCGCGCTCCGCGAAGCGCCCGTTCGATCGCTGGAATCTCCTTCGGCAGGTCCGCCGACATGACCTTCGCCCCGCCCGGCGTGATCAACACCACGTCTTCGATCCGGACGCCGATTCCCTCTTCGGCGATATAGACGCCCGGCTCGATGGTGATCACCATCCCGGCCTCGAGCGGTGCCGCCGGGTCTGCGCGGTCATGCACCTCGAGCCCTACGTGATGCCCCAACCCATGGACGTAGTACTTCTCCATCCCGAATTTCGCAACGTA
>JAWKHI010000020.1:0-77500 GCA_041394885.1 Bryobacteraceae bacterium
GTCGTCGTACCCGTACCCAAAGCTGCCGATTACAGTGGCCGTATTCGCTGGATCGTAGGCAGCGCCACCGCACAACAGTCCCAGGCCCTTGTCACAGGTATCGTAGAAGAGTGTCGCCTTTGACGTCGTTGAGCCGCTATACGTCTTCTCGGTAAGACGCTCGAGGGCGTCATAAAGGTCCAGCAAGAACGAGAGCGCTTCGGTATCGTCGAACTCTAGTCGATAGCCGTTCACACGGAGGAACGCGCCGGTCATTGTCACAGCCAACCGTTTGTTGCCGTCTACGAAAGGATGGTTCTGCGAGAGGCTCTCCCACAAAGCGGCCGCTTCCTGAATCACGTCACTGTAGTAGCCGCTACGCGGCCGGGCAAGCGCGGACTCCAGTGCCCCGCGATCCCGGATACCTCCAGACCCTCCGAACCTCGCGATCAGCTTCGCATGCACGGAAACGGTCTCTTCGATCAGGGGATATCGGGTCACCGGGCGAGGCGCTGCAGCAGTTCCGGATGTTCGCCGATGAACTCGTCGGCGGCCTGCAGGAACGGGGACTGAGAGTGTTCAGACTCGCCCCGCTGTTTCAGGTAGCCGATGAACTGCCGCACCGCTTCCTGCTCCTGCGGCGTCAGGGATCGAACAACTTCGGCAAGGCTCTCGGTTGCCATGTGGGTCTCTCCACCCGCAGTATACCGCGCGACGCATCGAGGATCACGTCCTCCCCGGCGGCCTGTCGGCTCTGCCTGCATCAGGCGGCCTCGCGGGGCGTGCCAACACCGGCTCTGCGAAGAAGATCCACAAGTGCCCGCCGCGGCGGCTCTGTTGGAGCGCATGGGCGCGCGGTTCATGAACCAGCGCGCGTATTCGGCGGAGACCTCCGGCGTCGCAGGTAGCAGGTTGGCGCGGTTGTATGGAGTCAAACCCACGATCCATCGGCTCGCCCCGTAGCTCGCCCACAACTGTGGCGTTCTCAGTAGCCACTGCCGGAGTCCCAAGATCGTTTTCCGCCCGTCCGGCGTGATTCCCGGCGCAACCACCATCTGGCGGCCGGCGAACCGAGTGGCCTCAGCAGTGCGCAAAACGACAGCTTGTCCAGCCGGCGCTCCATCGACTCCCTCAACTTCTGCCGGCGGGCTTCGATGAAGTGCTCGCTGACGGCGCTCTTGTCTAAGCCATACGCTTGCCTCAGCGTCTGCACTCACCGCTCAGCGTCTGCACTCACCGGGCGTCACAGCCATACAACATTTATTTCTCCTTCCCCCACAATCACTTCCCCATTTCGAATTCGCGGCTTCCAACCGCACCCCTGTCAAACTCAAATCGGAAACCGGGCATCGTGCACGGAAACAACGAATTGAGGAGAATGGAAATGACACCGCAAATACAGGTCAAACGAACCCGAGCCGAAGCCGCTCGCATCAACGGCGCGAAATCCCGTGGACCCAAAACTCCGGAGGGAAAGGCACGTGCCTCTCAGAATGCCGTTAGGCATGGAATCTTCTCCGCCTCCTTCGCCCTTCCCGGCGCGGACCACCCCGATTTCGCCCACACCCTCGCCCTTTATCGCGCTACCATGCATCCCCGCGACTCTGCCGAAGTCAGCCACCTACACTGCCTCACCCTCGCCGAAATCCGCCTCCGCCATTGCTGGTACATTTCCACCGAACTTCTTCAGAACGCCATCGACGCCGTCCCGGCATCGGTCACCGATTCCGGCTCGCGCCTGGCGATCGGTTTCAGGAACGTCCATGCTGCCCTCGCCCGGCTCGCCGCCGTCGAACTCCGCGCCCAGAGGTCCATGGACCATGCTGTCGAGCTTTGGACCACCCTCCGAAAACGCAAAATCGACCGAACGAACCCAAGGGCCGCTCACGACGCGAGCCCGGCATCCCCCGCGCGGCCCGCCCCTCCCATGGCCAACCCGGGCCCACAAACGAAACTCGACCGAACGAACCCAAGCGCCGCCGCCAACGACGGCCACCACCGCGGCTTCGCGCCCCACCACCCACCCACTGACGCCCTGAAGGTGCCCCCGCCGGTGCTATCGTCGCACTATGAGCCTGTCAATCCGCCTCGCCGCACTCAGCCTCTGCGCCACGCTCGCCCTCGCCGCCGACATCACCGGGAAATGGGACTTCGAAGTCGTCCTCGATATCGGCTCCGGCAATCCCACCTTCACCTTCACCCAGGACGGGGAAAGGCTCACCGGTACCTACTCCGGCGCCGCGGGCGACGCCAAGCTCACCGGCGTCGTGAAAGGGGATCAGGTCGAATTCACCTTCCCCGCCAACCTGGGCGGCGATAGTCTCGAGGTCATCTACAAAGGAAAAATCGCGGTCGACGGAACCATGAGTGGAACCGCCGATTATGGCGGAGCCGCCACCGGCAAATGGACCGCCAAACGGCATCCGTGACCCCGGGCTCTCGCCCCAGGCGCTACCCGCGCAAGTCGTAGCACAACAATCGAGGACCCGTACCATGAATCGAGTCCTTCGTATTCTGTGTCAAATAAAGCAGCCCCCGGCTCAATACCGGAAGCGCCCATGACTCGCGCGCCGCGAACAGCCACGCCCGCGATATCTGCTTATATCCCTTCGGCGTCAGGCTCATCCACAGCAGATGCCCCAACTCCCCGAGGCACAGAAAATCCCCGTCCACCGCCAGCAGCGTCCCCCGGAACGTGCTCAGCGTCTGCTGCCGCTGCTGCCCGTTGATCTCGAACGTTTCAGTCCATTCCGGATTCTCGCGCCACACGATCTTGCCTGTCTTTGGGTCCAGGCACGCCAGCGACGCATCCGGTTCGTTGCGGCCATCGAAGCCGTACAGATACCCGTCCTTGTACACCGGAGTGTTGAAGTGAAGTCCGAACTCAGGCGTCGTGAAAAGGACCTTGTGCTTGAAATCCGGCGTGATCTCGAGCAGCGCGCCCCCCGTGCGATAGGTGGCCGAAATGAAAACCCTGTTGTCGAAGATCACCGGGCACGACGCGTTCACGGACTCATAGCTCTTCGATCGCCACGGAAACGAAAAATCCACTTTCCCGTTGGCCGGGTCGATCGACAACAGCCCCCCCGTGGGTGGATTCGATTCGCCGCCCGCGAAGACGAAAACCCGCCGCTTGCCGTGCACCACCGCCGGCATCGGCGATGCGTAGCTCGGTCCCCATTCGCTGCCTGCTCGCCAAACCTCCTTGCCATTCATCTTGTCCAGCGCCGCCACGCACGGTCCGCCTGGCGCGCCCACGTTCAGGATCAACAGATTTCCTTCGAGCAACGGTGTGGACGCCGTTCCGAAAAAGTCCTGTGGTACCTTGTACTGCTTGTTGACTTCGACCTTCCATTGCACCTTCCCGGATGCCAGATCCAGGCAATGCAGCACGCCCTGCGCCCCCACCGTGTACACCCGGTCTCCGTCAATCACCGGCGACGCCCGTGGTCCGTTGTTATACCCGTACCGGTCTTCGAACGTGGTCGGGTACTGATGTTGCCAAAGCGCCTTCCCCGTCTCCGGATGCATGCATTCCACCGATTCCGAGTTGCCGGATCGATGCAGATATACCAGCCGCTCCCCCGCAATCGCCGGCGACGCATAGCCCGTCCCCTTGCGGAATTCCCACACCAGCGGCGGCGGCAGCTTGCGCGATAACTTCGTCTCCGTCGAAGTCGCATTGTGCGCCGGGCCCAGAAACGTCGTCCAGTCATGCACGGTCGCCGACGCGGAAAGCCCCCGCGGCTTTCGATGCACTTTTACGGATTCATCGGCGGCTCGTGTCAGCCCGGATGTCAGCAGCGGAGCGAAGAGCAAAGACCGTCGTCTCACCCCGCCATAATACCGTTACTGGGAATCCGGGGAATCGATCGTCACCCAAACCGTCCGCAGCCCCTTCGGCACCTTCGGCTTCTTCGCATCCCAATGCAGTACGCCCTCTCCGCGCGGCTTCTCCCGCACCAGGATGTCGAAGCGCTTCTGCCGCCGCTTGGTGAACACCGGGTCCATTCGCTTTGTCTGCCTGATCAATCCCGCCGACGGCCCCGCCTGCTGCATCGTCGCGCTGAAATCGTACGACGCGTCTCCGCTCTTCAGAGTATGAAATTCCAACCCCACAACGTAGTGCGGAAACGGAATCGTTTCCTTGTCCAGCCGCACCAGCCGCCCCTGCAAGGTCGCCCCGGCCCCGGCCAGCGTCTTGCCCTCGTGCACCACCGGTTTCGACACCACCGCCGTGATCCCGTCGCCGAGCGCGGCCGCCGACGGATCGATGTCATGCGCCAGCGCCGCCTCCACCGTCAATCGAACCGGCAGGGAGGAAATCGCGGCTGCTCCCGGATCCGCTTCCGGCTTCGCTTCCCCTTCCGTCTCGAAGCTCAACTTCGATTCGGCTTTGTACTGCCGGCACTCCGAGAACACGCTGTCGTTGCGATGCTCCTCGCCCGTCAGGTCGATCACGGTAAGCCGCGCCTTTCCCGGCAGCAGGAACTGCCCATTGCCGATCGGCGTCCGCGCGTAATCGATGGAGTGAGTCACTGCCATCACCCCCATTTCCGGCGAGATCTCATCGGCGATCACTTCCAGATGCATCAGGTCCAGCGTTTCCGCGTCCAGCAGAAAGCTCCCGCGGACGCCCACTTCCTCCTCGTTCGGCGGAAACCGGAGCATGTACCGCGAATGCTCCACCGGAAGTTCGTAGTCGTAGCGAAGTCCTTTCCGTCCGTTCGCCGGCGCTTCGCCTCGCGCGCTGTACTGCGTTGCCGGCGAGAGAAACACGTGCTGCACGTGTAGCGCGAAGTTGCCCGTGCTCACCACGCCCTTTCCTACCAGGTTCCGCAGTTCCGTGTCTTCGAAACGCCGCGAATCCGGCCAACTGTAGCGTTCGCTGCCTCCGATCAGCCCCACCTGCACCCGGATCGAATCGATCGCCTTATAGGCCACGGACTCCGACGGCCTCCGTGAACGCTCGATGCTTTGCAGGCACGTGTAGTCCGGCAACTGCTTCAGCGTCTCCCGGATCTGCGTCCGAAAACGTTCGAGCACCATCGGCGAAGCATCGTTGGCACAAGCCGGCGCGACAACAGCCACCATTACCATCCAATAACAACAGCGGTACTGCATGAGCCGAATTATATTCGCCCGCGCCGGCGAAAGAAAGGGGCTATGCCTTCTTCTGCGCGGCCTTCCGTTCCCGGGTCAACTGCCCCCACGGAACCACCCCGCATCGCGACGCCCACGCATCGTAGGCGCTCGTCATGGACTTCACCCGGTTCGCCTGCGTCCCCGCCAGATCGTTCACCTCCGTGCGGTCTGCTTCCAGATCGTACAATTCCCAATTCCCCGGATAGCGCGACACCAGCTTCCATTTGCCGTCCCGCACGGCCCGGTTGCCTTCATGCTCCCAGAACAGCTTTCTCTGCGGAAGCCGCTTGCCTTGGAATGCCGGCTGGAGGCTCGTCCCCTCCATCGGCGTCACCGCGCGGCCCTGGTAGGTCGACGGATACTTGGCCTTGCCCACATCCACGCACGTCGACATCAGGTCGATCAGGTGCCCCGATTCGTGCGTGATCGCGCCCTTGCGCGCGATGCCAGCCGGCCAGTGCGCAATCAACGGCGATGAGATGCCTCCTTCATGCACCCAGTGCTTGTAGCGCCGGAATGGCGTGTTGCTTGCGTTGGCCCACGGCAGCCCGTATGCCAGGTAGGAGTCTGGGCCGCCCGGCGGCACCCCCGGTTTCCCGCTATCGCGCTTCTCCGCGCACCCGCCGTTGTCGGCAAGGAATAGCAAAAGCGTATTGTCCAGCGTTCCCATCTCGCGCAGCTTCGCCACCACCCGGCCCACGCCCTGATCCATACGGTCGATCTGAGCCGCGTAGACCGCCATCGCGCGATCCCGATCCTTCTTGTCCTTCACCGTCTCCCATGCCGGAGACTCTTCGTCCCGCTCCGTCATCGGCCACCGCTTGTCCACGATGCCCATCTCGATCATCCGCCGGTGGCGCCGCCGCCGCAGTTCGTCCCAACCGATCATGTATTTGCCTTCGTACTTGGCCACGTCGCTCTCGTGCGCGTGGAGCGGCCAGTGCGGTGACGTGAACGGCAGGTATAGAAAGAAGGGTTGCTCGCCACGGCCGAGTTCGCCGATGAACTCCGTCGCATGGTCCACGAACGCGTCGGTCATATAGAAGCTGCCGTCGGAGGGCGGCGTGTACGGCTTGTCGTTGTACGCCATCTGCCGCCCTTTGTCCAATTCCCAATAGCTCGATGCGCCGCTGATCAAGCCGAAGTAGCGTTCAAAGCCCCGGTCAGTCGGCCAATGCGGCCGATTCTCGCCCACATGCCACTTGCCCGACATCGCCGTGCGGTAGCCGGAGGCTCTCATCACTTCCGCGATGGTTACGCACCGGTCGTTGAGGTAACCCTGGTAGGCGGGCGTGCCCATGTTGTTCACCATGTGCCCGATTCCTGCCTGATGCGAGTATAAACCCGATAGCAGCGAGGCCCGCGTCGGGCAGCATCGCGCCGTGTTGTAGAAACGCGTGAAGCGCACCCCGTTGCCCGCCAGTGCGTCCAGGTTCGGCGTCGCGATTTCGGACCCGTAGCAGCCCAAGTCGGAAAACCCCATGTCGTCCGCCATCATGATCACGATGTTCGGCCTGCGCTCCGGCGCGGCGGCGCACGTCGCGCCAACAGCGGCCGCGGAGGCGGTTTGAAGGAAGTTTCTGCGGTTCATCATCGTCCAACCACCATACTATGTTCGTCTCCGGTGATAAGATTGAAGCCAAACACCCATGAACGCTGCGCACCGCCTTGGACTCGTTCTGCTGGCCTCGGTTCTCGCTCACGCCCAGCTTCCCAAGGATCACCCTCCCATCCCCAAGGGCGATCGCGAGAAAGCTGCGAAGCTCACCGCCGCCGTGGGTGGCGACGCTGCCGCCGGACCCGTTGCCCCCGTCAAGCACCGGAACTTCATCGACGATCGAATCTTCGGAAAGATGGAACGGGATCGCATTCCCCACGCCCCGCTTTCCTCCGACGAGGAATTCTTCCGCCGCGTTCACCTCGACCTTACCGGCCGCATCGGCTCCGATGACAAGCTGCGGACCTTTCGCGCCTCGGCCGATCCCGACAAGCGCGACAAACTCATCGACGAAATCCTCACCTCCGACGAATACAAGAAGAAGTGGACCTACTGGTTCGGTGACCTTGCCATGGCCGCCGCCAACCGCGTCGGCCCGGGCGGCAAGAACATCTTCTATGACTGGGTCTACGACAACGTCCATCTCAATCGCCCCTATAACGAGATGGTGAAGGACATGCTCACTGCCTCGGCGGCGAGCAATTGGTACGTCGGCCCGGCCAGCTACGTCGCCCGATGGGTCGTCATCGGATTGAAGTGTGAGGACACCGTTCACGAAGACACCTCGGACGAACTCGCCATTCGATCCGCCAAGGACTTCCTCGGCATCGATCTCAATTGCGTCTCCTGCCACGATGGCGCCCGGCACCTCGAGAAAATCAACCTCTGGCTGTCGCAGCGCAAGCGGGACCAGACCTGGAAGATGGGTGCCTTCTTCGGCGAAACCCGCGTCCTGCGCCGTGTCGAACGCGCCACCACCCGCGACGAGTATTCGATCGACGACTATGGCCCCGGCTACGACGCTTCCGCCCGCACCGTCGTCCGCGTGCCCCGCCGCGGCGAAGGAAAAGTCCAGCCCGTGTTCCTGCTCACCGGCGAGCAGCCCCAGCCCCGCCGCCCCTTGCGTCATGAATACGCCCGCATGCTCACCGAGCATCCCCAGTTTGCTCGCGCCACCGTCAATCTGTTCTGGGCCGAATTGATGGGCGTCGGTATCGTCGATCCCCCGCTCGATTTTGACCTGGCCCGCCAGGATCCTGACAATCCCCCGCCTGCACCCTGGACGCTCCAGCCTTCCCATCCCGAACTGCTCAATCAACTCGCCGAAGACTTCCGCTCCAACGGCTACGACATGCGCCGCCTCATCGGGACCATTGCCAAATCCAGCGCCTACCAGCTCTCCTCGAAATTCGCCGGCGAATGGAGAGAGCCCTACGCGAAGTACTTCGCCCGCCGTTTCGTGCGCCGCCTCACCGCCGAACAGGTCCACGATTCCATCGTTCATGCCACCGGTCTCTACACGGGCGTTCCCATCCGCGGCACCGACGTCACCGCCCGCTACGCCACCGAAACCCGTTCGCCGGAGGACTTCAAGCAGCGCATTCCCGGACTCAAGGACATCAACTTCTTCCTCGAATCGTTCGGCCAAAACAATCGGGAATACGCCGAGCGCGTCAATGACGGGGATCTCACCCAGGCCATCCTGCTCATGAACAGCCCCTGGGTCATGAGGCAGGTTACGGCCCAGCCGGGCAGTTTCCTATCCCGTCTGCTTGCCGCCAAACGCAGCCCCGACGCCAACATCACCGCGATCTTTGAACGCTTCCTCAACCGCCGGCCCGAACCGCGCGAAATCGGAATGGCGAAAAGTCTCATTGCGTCCGGCGAAGCCAAGGGCTACGAAGACCTCCAGTGGCTGCTGCTGAACAAGGTCGACTTCATCTTCAACTACTAGGAGCCATCCGCGATGCCCAGTCTGCTCGATTCGTTCCTCACCCGCCGCGAAGCCTTCCGGCTCGGCGCCGTTTCGATGAGCGCCTACTGGTTTCTTCCCTTACTCCGGCCGAAAGTCGCGCGCGCCGCCTCGTCGGTCAAGCCTCGCGGCAGCGCTCGCTTCTGCATCTTCGTCATGCTGGATGGGGGCCAAAGTCACCTCGATAGCTGGGATCTCAAGGAAGGCAAGTGGACTCCGCCCGATTTCGACGTCCAGGAAGTGAAGCCCGGCGTCAAGTGGCCGATGGGCCTCTACGGCAACCTCGCCGCGCAACTCGACCGTGTTACCCTGCTTCGCTCCATGGAAGCCTGGGATAGCGTTCACGGGCGCGCCCAGTATTACGTCCAGGCCGCGCATTCTCTCAATCCGGCTCTGCAAAAGGAAATCCCGCCCATGGGCTCCGTCGTCGCGCTGGAAACCCTCTCGCAGCGCCGTGACTCCGACACTCTCCCTCCCTACGTCGCTCTGAACGTCACCCAGAGTCAAGCAGGGCTCCTCAAGTCCGGCTTCCTCCCCGCGCGCTTCTCGCCTTTCCACATCGATACCAACACCGGCTTTTCCGCCTACCAGCTCGACCCCGGGATTCGCGACGATTTCCAGCGCCGCTGGGCTCTCCTCAAGGACTTCGACGCACGCCTCCGCAATGATTCTTCCCTTCAGGCCAAGGCCTTCCGCGATTACAATGACCACTACGAATCCGCGGTCCAGTTGATCTCCGATCCCCGCACCGAAAAACTGTTCGCCCTCGGCGACGAGGAGCGGAAGCGCTACGGCGGCACCATCACCGGCGACGCTGCCCTCATCGCCCGCAATCTCATCGAAGCCGACGCCGGGACACGCTTCATCTTTCTCCAGCACTATGGCTGGGATCACCACAAAGACATCTACTCCCGCGGCAATTTCTACAAACAGTCGCTCGAGCTCGACGCCGCGCTCAGCCCCCTGATCGAAGATTTGGCGACGAAGAAGCGCCCGGGCGGCGGCTCCCTGCTCGACGAAACGCTCGTTGTCTGCATGGGAGAGTTCGGCCGTACCCCAGGCGCCCTCACCGGCCTCGATGGCCGCGATCACTACCAGTACGCCATGACCGCTCTGTTTGCCGGCGGCGGCGTCAAAGGCGGGCAGATCATCGGCAAAACCGATGAGACCGGCGCCAAGATCGTCGAGACGGGATGGGGCGCCAAGCGCTCCATCTACATGGAAGACGTCGCCACTACCGTTTACTCCGCCATGGGCATTGATTGGACCAAGAAGCTCTCCGGCACTCCCTCCGGCCGCGACTTCTACTTCATCGAACCCTTCGCTGCCAAACAGATGATTGGCAACCGCGAGATCGCCCCGCTGTTCGGCTAGTCGATTCGGTACACTGTTCCCCATGACCAGATCCGCGTTGTGTCTGCTGGTGGCGTCGTGCCTGTTCGCGGCCCCACTCCCGAAATCGGAACCCTCCGGCGTTGGCCTCTCCCCCGATCGCCTCGAGCGCATCAACGCCCTCATGAAGCGCTACATCGATCAGGGTGAAATCGCCGGCGCTGTCACCCTGGTCGCTCGCCGCGGACGCATCGCCCACTTTGAGACACATGGCGTGAGTGACCTCGCCTCGCGCACGCCCATGAAGCATGACCACATTTTCCGCCTCGCTTCCATGACCAAGCCCGTCACCAGCCTCGCCGTCATGATGCTCCTCGAGGAAGGCCGGTTCCTGCTCGACGATCCCATTTCGAAATTCCTGCCTGAATACAGAGACGTGAAGGTGGCCGTCCACAACGCGCCCAACGAGCGCGCGGCCGGCGGCTTCCGCACCGTACCCGCCGAACGCGACATCACAATCCGCCACCTGCTCACCCACACCGCCGGACTCGCCTCCGGCACCGGCGGACCCACCATCCCCATGTACGCCAATCTCCGCGCCGTCAGCAAGCCCGAAAACACCATGGCTGAATATTCCGCCGAGCTCGCCAGGATTCCGCTCAGCTTCCAGCCCGGCACGGCTTGGGAATATGGCCCCGCCACCAACATCGCCGGCCGGCTCGTCGAAGTGGTCTCCGGGCAAACCCTCGATGAGTTCTTCCGCACCCGCATCTTCAAACAGCTCGGCATGAACGACACGTACTTCTACCTGCCGGACGCCAAGCTCAACCGCCTCGCCACCGCATACCATAAGCAAAATGGGCGACTCGAGAAGATCGAGAGCCTCGGGCCAGCCGCGCGCAACGGCCGCTATTTCGCCGGCGCGGGCGGCTTGGCCGGTACGGCGGAAGACTATCTCCGCTTCTGCCAGATGCTGCTCAATGGCGGCCATCTCGACGGCGCCCGTCTCGCCGGCCGCAAGACCATTGAGGCCATGACCGCCAATCACATCGGCGGCATCCCTTTATGGCAGGACACCTATCGCGGCTACGGCTTCGGGCTCGGGTTCCGCGTTCGCTTGGATGTTGGCCAATCGGCCACCCTCGGCTCGGTCGGTGAGTACGGTTGGGGTGGCGCCTATGGCACCTACTTCTTCATCGATCCCAAGGAGCAACTGATCGGGATCGTAATGATCCAACTCTTGCCCTACGCGCACCTCAATCTACGGCCCGAATTCCAGAACGCCGTCAATCAAGCCATCGTGGACTAGCTGATGAAACTCTCTCTCCTGCTGATCGCCGTTCCTCTGCTGGCGCAGAATTATGACCTCGTCCTGCGCGGAGGTCACCTCATCGACCCGCGCAACCGGATCGACGAGCGCCGCGATGTCGCCGTTAAAGACGGGAAGATCGCCGCCGTTGCCGCTTCGATCGATCCCTCGCAGGCCCGCCGGACCCTCGACGTTACGGGCCTCTACGTCACCCCGGGTCTGATCGATCTGCATGTTCACGTTTTCTATACCACCGGGATTCCCGGCGCGTGGGCCGGCGACAATAGCGTCCAACCCGATGCTTTCAGTTTTCGCACCGGCGTCACCACCATGGTCGACGCTGGCTCGAGCGGCTGGCGCAACTTCGAGACTCTCCGCCACACCGTGATCGATCGCGCCCGCACCCGCGTCCTCGCCATGATCAACATCGCCGGGTTCGGCATGATCACCGACATCACCGAGCAGGAGGATTTCGATCCCAAGGAAGTCGCCCGCCTCGCCGCCAAGCATAAGGACGTCGTCGTCGGCGTCAAATCCGCGCACTATCAGAAGCCCGATTGGGACTCGGTCGACAAGGCCATTGAAGCCGGTCGCCTCGCCGGCATTCCCATCATGGTCGACTTCGGCTTCTTTTTTCGCGAACGCCCCTATTGGCAGCTCGTCACCGAAAAACTGCGCCCCGGCGACATCAGCACCCATATGTTTCGCGGCCCTGTGCCGTGGGTGGACGCCAAAGGCAAGCTCTATGACTACCTCGAGCGCGCCCGCGCCCGCGGCGTCCGTTTCGACGTCGGTCACGGCGGCGGCAGCTTCGTCATGCGCAACGCGGTCCCCACCATCGCGCAGGGCTTCTATCCCGACACGATTTCCACCGATCTCCACACCGGCAGCATGAACGCCGGCATGCAGGACATGCCCACCACCATGTCGAAACTGCTCGTTATGGGTATGCCGCTGAAGGAAGTAATCCGGGCATCCACCTGGACCGCCGCTCAATCGATTCATCGGGAGCAACTCGGCCACCTCACCGTCGGCGCCGAAGCCGATGTCGCGGTCTTCGAAGTGCGCAACGGCAGCTTCGCCTATGCCGATGCCTATGGAGCCCGGCTTGAGGGCAAACAGCGGATCGAATGTCAGATGACGCTTCGCGAAGGCCGTGTGGTCTGGAACAAGAACTCCATCGGCGGCGTCGACTACCGCACTCTTCCGCCGGACTACGGTATCCGCCGCGGTACGGACTTCATCGTTCCGCCGCCCCGTTAGTTGAGCTCGGTCGCTAGTGTCCTGAGTTAGAAATCCGTTGTCTGATTTGCGGCCTGCGCAAACCGACTTCCTTACGGTCGCGGCTCGGTAATAGCTCGGTTTGTGCGCCGCGAGCGTCAGCGAGTCGGTCGACTGTTATTCAACGAACTTTCAACTCAGGACACTAGCTTCGCACATCGCGCAAGTTAGCCACCCACCCCCCGGCGTAAGTATCGTCCTCCACGCTCAACAAGAAGTCGCGCGCCGATGTGACCGCCTCCAGCCGCTCCGCCCAATGCCACGCCTTGCACCCGAACCACCTCCCCTGCTGCCGGATTCGGAAACGAAGATGCTTCTCCTTCATCACCGTCGGCGGCGCTGGCACCTCGGCCCCCAGGACCGCGAATAGCGGCGCCGGGTTGGCGTACCCGAACGGAGCCAGTGCCGCTATCTCCCCGAATGTCTTCTCGTTCAGTTCCCCCAGACGCAGCACGGCGTCCGGCTCATACTGCGCACACAAATCGGCCGGCTCCAGTACGCGGCATGCGTACTCGTTGAATCGCTTCCGGAATTCTTCCAGCCGGTCGGTCCGCAGCGTCACACCCGCCGCCTGGCGGTGCCCGCCGAATTTCAGAAACAGGTCGGCCATCGATTCCAGCCCCTCCAGGAGATGAAAGGCCGGGATGCTGCGGCCGGACCCCTGCGCCTCCCCGCGCTCACTGTCGATACCGATCACGAACGCCGGCCTGTGAAACCGGTCCACCAGCCGGCTGGCCACGATGCCGACCACGCCGCGATGCCATCCTTCGCCCGCGAACACCAGCCCCCGCCGGTCTTCCCCCACCGGCTCGGCTTCGCATGCCGCCAGCGCGTCTTCGAGCATCCCCGCCTCCGCCGCTTGACGGTCCGCGTTCAACTCGTTCAACTCGGCCGCGATCGCTGCCGCTCGCCCCGCGTCCGTTGTGGTCAGCAACTCGATCACGGCCCGCGCCGTTGCCATCCGCCCCGCGGCATTGATGCGCGGCGCTACGCGGAACGCGATTTGCCCAGCCGTTGGATTCGCCCCCTCCTCGAAACCCGCCACCGCCAGCAGCGCCCGCAGACCCGGATTCGGCGTGCGCCCCAGTCCACGCAGCCCGTGGCTCACGATGATCCGGTTCTCTCCCGTCAACGGAACCACATCGGCCACCGTTGCGATCGCCACCAGCTTCAGAAACGACTCGGTCAATCGCGCCGCCCGCGCCGCCGGCACGTCCAGTTCGCCCCATAGCGCCTGTACCAGCTTGAACGCCACGCCCGCGCCGCACAGATTTTTCTCCGGGTACGGGCAGCCCGGCTGGTTTGGATTCACAACCGCCGCGGCAGGCGGAAGTTCCGCCTCCGGAAGATGGTGATCGGTCACAATCACATCGACGCCCAGTTCGCGCGCATGACGGCATACTTCCAGCGCCCGGATGCCCGTGTCTACGCTCACGATCAGCTTCACGCCCCGCGCCGCCGCTTCCGTGATCACTTCCGGACGCATCCCATAGCCGTCTTTCAACCGGTGAGGCACGTGGAAGTCCGCGTCGGCGCCCAATAACTCGAGTGATTTTTTTAGAATGACGACGCTCGACGTGCCGTCCACGTCGTAGTCGCCGTACAGCAGAATCGGTTCCTTCTCCCGTACCGCGCGCGCTAGCCGCGGCGCGGCCGCCTCCATCCCCGCCAATAGCCGCGGGTCGTGCATCGCGTCGAGCGATGGATGCAGAAACCGGTGGGCAGCCTCCGCGTCGCCGTATCCGCGCTTGATGAGAATACGCGCCACCAGCGCCGAGATTCCCAACTCCCCCGCCAAACGGGACGCGTCTTCCTCCGTCACCGTCGGCAGCGTCCAGCGCGCGGGAGGGCGTTCGCTCATCTAGTTTTGCGAAAAGTATCCGCCCAGCGGTGGCCCGCCGTCGTCGTCCTCCGGGGAGCCGAACGGTCCGGGATCGCTGTCGTCGATCTCGTCCAGCACCCGCAGCAGATCGTCAAACCACGGCGCCGTCACTTCATACAGGAACGTATTGCCGTCGTAGTCGTAGGAAAGCTCAATCGCCGCCGTGAAGCCGACGTAGGCTTTCAGCCGCCGGAGATTCCGCTCGTACTCCCGCCGGTCGTCACGCTCCACATCGGACGACTCCAGCCGTTCGAATGCTTCGTCCACCATCGATTCCGTGAAGATGCGGTGATGAAACACCACTACTTTCACCTCCAGCCGCCGCGCTGTGTCCAGAAACAGCTTTGGATCCGGATACGTCAGCTCGTCCCAGAAGATCGCCAGCGGCATCGCCTCGTCCCCGCGGCCGCGCCCCCGGAAAACCGCTACGTCCATCTGTTCCAGTTGCTGCTCGATGTCTGACTTGATTGCGTCAAGGTCTTGTTTCAAATTTCTAAGCCCTTTCGGCCTGCACGAGAATATTATCCGCCGCTGCCAGTTCGCGCGCCGACGGTGTCACGATCGAACGCGCCTTGAGGTAGATCTTTCGCTTGTCGCGGATCGCGTCGCGAACATCGGCCTCGCACACGAAGTCCACGGCCTGAATGGAAGGCGCCGGCGGTGCGGCCGTCTCCACCGCTGCCGGAGCCCCTGCCGCGGCCGCTGCCGGCTTTGCGCCGCATCCGCAATCGCTACTCACGCCTTCCTGCGCTTTGGGTGCGCGGCGCCCCGCCAGAAAACGATCGACGATCGCGGCCGTGGGCGCCGCGGACATGGTTCCGGAAACCGTTGCGGGCCGGTTCGCACCCGCCGGCGCCGCGACGCCGCGCTGCGCCAGATACCGTTCCACCGCGTTCACCACCGCCTCCCGTGACGCTCCTCCGCCTTCTCCGCTGCCTTCGAACGCTTCGGCCGGTGTCCGGATTACATACGCCACCCGCTTGATATTCACCAGATGCAGCGGACTCACGTTGTCCGACGTCGCATTGCCAGCCATCGCGCCGCACCCTAGCGTCATCGCCGGAAACACGCCGGTGGTGATGCCCGTCGATCCCTGCGGCGTCGGCGTGTTCACCAGCACCCGGAACGCCGGCATCCGGATTCCGTATTCCCGGATCTTGGCGTCGTCGCGGGAGTAGATCGCGCACGTGTGCCCCAGCCCTCCGAATTTCAGAATCGCCTGGCACGATCGCACCTGCTCTTCCCAACTGTTCACAAACAGGGCCGACAGCACCGGGCTCAGCTTTTCCATCGAAAGCGGATGTTCCTTGCCCACACCGCCGATCTCCGCCACCAGAATCCGCGTCCCCGCCGGGACCTCGAATCCTGCCATCGCGGCAATCTTCTCCGGCGCCTGGCCCACGCACCGCGGATCGATCCTCCAATTCGGCGCGATCAGCAATTTCGCCAGCGCCTTGGATTGCTCCGTCGTGCACAGGTGAGCGCCGTTGCCCCGCAATGCGGTCAGGACCGCATCGCGCTGCTCCACCAGCCCCACAATCGACTGTTCGCTCGAACACACCGTGCCGTAGTCGAAAGACTTGCCTTCCACGATCTTCGGAATCGCTTCGCCCAGATCCGCCGTCTTCTCCAACAGCACCGGAACGTTCCCCGGACCCACGCCATACGCGGGCTTGCCGCTCGAGTACGCCGCCTTCACGATGCCCGCCCCGCCTGTGGCCAGAATCACACTCGTCCGCGGATGCCGCATCAATGCTTCCGTGCCTTCCATCGTCGCGTTGTGCACGCACTGGATCGCGTCTTCCGGAGCTCCCGCCTTCACGGCCGCCTCCGTCAGAATCGCCGCCGTCGCGCATGTGCAATCCTTGGCGCGCGGGTGCGGACTGATCACCACCGGATTGCCGGACTTGAGCGAGATGATCGTCTTGTAGATCGCCGTCGACGTCGGGTTCGTTGTCGGCAGGATCGCCGCCACCACACCCACCGGCACGCCGATCTCGATGATCTTTCGCTCGGGCACTTCCCGCAGCACACCCACCGTCTTCATCCCGCGAATCGTGCGCACCATCAGGTCCGCGCACAACAGATTCTTCGCCAGCTTGTCCTTCGCGTTGCCGTAGGAGGTTTCCGTCACCGCCATTTCGGCCAGTCGCCGGGCATTGGCGCGCGCCGCCGCACCCATCGCCTCTACGATCGAATCAATCTGTTCCTGGGAAAAATTGCGGTAGGTCTGAAATGCGGCGTACGCCCGTTCAACCTTGGAACGTACTTCTTGAACCGAAACTAGATCGGAATCGCGGAGCATTCACGCGCTTGCCGTTACTTGCCTTCAGCGGCTTTCTTCTTGCCCGGGAGCACCCGCTCCACTTCGCTGTGCGGATTCGGGATCACGTGGACCGAGACCAGCTCGCCCACCCGCCGCGCCGCGGCCGCGCCGGCATCGGTGGCCGCCTTCACCGCACCCACGTCCCCGCGCACAGTGACGGTGACGTAGCCAGCGCCGATAAACTCCTTGCCTTCCAACGTCACGTTCGCAGTCTTGACCATCGCGTCGGCGGCTTCGATCGCGCCGACCAGGCCTTTGGTTTCCACCATGCCGAGGGCTTCCATATTTGTCTCGAAGCTCCTACACTACCACACCGCGGCGCTGCGCGGGCCCTCATTTTCCGCGCCCGCTGGCGATGCTCCGCCTCCATGTATGCTGAAGCTATGCACGGACACTCCGCTCGCGATTATTCCCAGGCGCCACTCAACGTCTACTGGGAAATGACGCAGGCTTGCGCTCTCGCTTGCCGCCATTGCCGCGCCGAGGCCATGCCACAGGCCCATCCCGATCAGCTCTCGTTTGACGAAGGTGTCGCCCTCCTCGATCAGATCCTCGAATTCGGCGAGCCCCGCCCCCATCTCATCCTGACCGGTGGCGATCCGCTCGAACGTGGCGATCTCTTCTCGCTGATTGACCAGGCCCGCACCCGCGGCATCGGGACTTCCATCACGCCCGCCGCCACGCCGGCGCTCACCCGACAGGTCCTCGAGCGCTTGAAACAACACGGCGTCGAAGGTCTCGGCCTCAGCCTCGATGGATCCTCCGCGTCGAGCCACGATGCCATCCGCGGCGTCCCCGGAACGTTTGATCGCACCGTCCAGGCCATGCGCTGGGCGCAAGAACTCGAGATCCCGCTCCAGGTCAATACGCTCGTCGCCGCTGAGACGGCCGATGATCTGCCCGCCGTATTCGAACTCCTGAAGCCGCTCGGCGTGGCCCGCTGGAGTCTCTTCTTTCTGATTTCCGTCGGACGCGGCAAAGTCCTCCAGCCGCTTCCTGCCGCCGAAGCCGAAAAGCTGATGGGTTGGATCCACTCGATCAGCGCCACTGCCCCGTTCATCGTGGCCACAACCGAGGCCCCGTCCTATCGCCGCGTGGCTATTGAACGTATGCGCGAACAGGGTCTCGCCGGCGAGCAAATCGGAAAAAGCGGTGTCGCTCGTGGATTCGGCATCCGCGACGGACACGGCGTCGTCTTCGTCTCCCACACCGGCGAAGTGTGTCCTGCCGGTTTCCTGCCCGTCCCGGCCGGAAGCATTCGCACCGGGCGGCTCGCCGATATCTATCGGTCCGCCCCGCTGTTCCAATCCCTCCACGATCCCGGCCAGTTCGAAGGGCGATGCGGCGTATGCGAATATCGCGTCCTGTGCGGTGGCTCTCGCGCGCGCGCCTTTGGTGCAACCGGCGATCCGCTCGCGTCCGATCCATTGTGCGAACATGAGCCCCGCGCCGTCGCTCACCCGGCCGCCAACCGCCACTCGTAGTCGGCCCTACGCCGGCGCCCCGAACACGGAAATCACCCGGCGCTCGTACTCACCCGGTTCCACTCGAACCGCGTCCACGTGCCGCGCTCCTTCCACCACCCACAACTGGCTGTGCGACGGATTGGCCTGATGCAACTCGAGCGAATGCCGCGTCGGAATGGCTGGATCGCCGGAGCCATGGATCAACAGCACCGGCTTGGTCGCCCGCCGCATCGCCTCGATCGGCCGCACCAGACGCAAATCGATCCCGTACCGCAGCCGGATGTATCGCCATGCCGTGCTCACGATCGGACGCAGCAGTGTCCGCGCGATCGTCGGCGTCACACCGGCCCGCCCAGCGAACCGCTCGTAAGCCACATCGTCGAATCGCGAAAAAGGAGCATCCGCCACTAGCGCCTCGATGCGAGGCTCTTCCGGCAGGCATTGCAACAGCACCGCCGCGCCCATCGACGCGCCTAGTGCGCAATACCGGTCCAGGCCCAGCCGCGCCAGTAGCCAATCCCCCCACAGCGGCACGTCCCGGCTCTCGTGGATCCCGAACGACACCAACTCACCCTCGCTCGAACCGTGGCCTCGGCTGTCGGGCGCCAGTACCGCGAACCCCGCCCTCAAGAGCATCCGGACGTGATAGAGCATCCCCCGCCGCGAATCGGTGAACCCATGCAGCGCCAGTACCGCTCTGCCATTCCAGGCACGCGGAAGAAAAAACCATCCTCGCAGCGAAAGCCCGTCCGCCGATTCCACCGTCGCCGGTTCCCACTCCGCCGACATCGCCGTCGCCATCGCTCCCGCCTCGGCGTCGTCCACCACGCGCCGCCGTTCCGGACGTACACGGATCGCACTCTCGGCCTGGCGGACCGCTACCGCTGCGACGGCGGCGGCCGTAGCGGCGCTGAGAAGAACCGAAGGGGTCAACTCTCGATCATACACGCTCTGAGAGCGAAAAGATCGGCATGTACAGCGCCACCAGCACAAAGGCGACGAATCCGCCCATGAACAGCATGATCGCCGGCTCGATCAGCGACATCGCCGCCGTCATCCGCGTGTTCACGTCTTCTTCGAAAAATTCCGCCACGCTCGAGAGCATCGCCGGCAGCGCTCCTGTGGATTCGCCCACTTCGATCATGTCGATCGCGAGCCCCGGGAACATCCCCGTGGTCTCGAGCGAGTGCGACAAGGGCTGCCCTTCGCGCACCAGCCGCCGTGTCTTCTCGAGCGCGCCCTTCAGCGTTCGGGCGCCCAACGAGTCGCCCGCCGTCTCGAGCGCCTGCACCAGCGGAATCCCCCCTAGCAGCAACGTTGACAACACCCGCGCGAACTGTGCCACCTGATACTTCAGCCAAATCTCGCCGAAGATCGGCAGGCGCCGCTGGATCAGCTCGAGCGTGGTGGCGCCCGCTTCCGTGGCGGACCACATCCGGAAACCCACCACTGCCGCCGCCACCCCAACGATTGCGAACAGGATGTACTCCTTGGCCGCCAACCCGGCCGCCAGCAGGTATTGGGTAATCACCGGCAGTTCCGCGTTGAGAGACCCGTACAACTGCGCGAAATTCGGAACCACATAGGTCACCATGAACGCGATCAGGCACGTCACCAGCACCACCAGCACCGCCGGATAGATCAACGACAGCACGATCTTCTTCTTCACCGAAAGCGCCATCCGCTGGTAGGAGATGTACCGCTCGATCACTTCTCCCAGCGATCCGCTCTTTTCCCCCGCCATGATCGACGTGATGTAGATCGGCGGGAAAATCCGCTGCCGTGCGAACGCGTCCGAAAGTAGCGATCCGCTTTTCACGTCGTCCCGCACTGCCTTTAGATACCGCGCCAATTTCGGCTCAGCCAGCCGCTCGGCCAGCAGGTCCAGGCATTTCAGAATCGGCAGCCCCGCGCGGATCAGCGTCAGGAACTGCTGGTTGAAGATCAGGAACTTCTCCAGGTTCAGCTTTCGCCTTCCCGGACCCAGTTGCGTCGCCAGCCCACCGCGCTGCTTGATCGAATAGACCAGGAAACCCTGCTGCGACAACCGGTCGCGCAGTTCCTTTTCACTCTCGGCTTCGGTCACCTGCTGGTGGATGGCGCCCTGCGCGTCGGCGTATTTGAGCACGAATTCTGCCACGTTGTTCTCCCGCCCTGGGGCGACCCTACTCGATCTCGTCCTCGTCCACCAGAATCGCTCCGGCGGGCATCTTGAATCGGAACAGCGACGCGTCCAGCGCCGGATTCACTTGCTCCTCGCTCATCCGGTACACGATGATCGAGTGATCCTGCCCGTTCACCCGCAGCAGCTTGATCCGGTAGTCGGGCGCCACCAGAAACGCCACCTGCGTGTAGGGCGCACGGTCGGATTTCGGCGTCGCGATCACGTACACGTCCTCCCCCTCCGGTTGTGTCCGGAACTCCTTGAAGTCCCGGTGGAAATCCAACCGCCCCATCAGAAACGCCAGCGGCGCCCGCAGGTCGTCGCTCTGCTTCAGTTTCGTCCGCGACACTTTGCTCGTTACCGGATTGTAGTAATACACGAACTTCCCGTCCGACAGAAAAATCTTTCCCTGCGGCACCGCATAGTCCCAACGCATCCGTCCCGGCTTCTGCAGGCTCAACGTTCCGGACTCGCTCCGGGTGATCCGGCCCTGCCCGCTTTGCGACTGCTCGAATTGCATCTGCAGCGTCCGCGGACGGTTATACCGTTGCTCCACTCCCTCGAGCAGCGCCGTGGTGTCGGTAGCCGCGGCCAGCGGAACGGCGAACACGGCAATCCATCCCCCAAGTCGCGCGAATCGGGTCACATAAATATAGACGCATACCCTTGGTTCCGCGTGCAATCCGCGGAGCCTCGTCGCCCTGCCCGATCGGCTTCGGCTACTGCATCCTCCATTTCCGATTGCAGTAGACTATAGGCGGATTCGACCTCATGCCGTCTGAAAAAGAATCGAAACAAACCAGTAAACGAGCGGCGACAGCCGCTGCTCGCGTCCTCAGAAACCCCGAGGCGCCCAAGCCGGCCAAGACCGCTGCGGCCAGCGCGCTTTCTCAAACCGGACGCAGCGCCAAGACCGGCAAAAAAGCAGCCAGCTCCGCCGGCCGGGCCCTTTCCGCAAAGGCCACCAGCCCGCGCGGACGCAAGGCCGCTGGTAGCGCGTTGGCGCAAGCTCCTCGCAGAAAGAAGAACGAGGAGCCGTCCTGAGAGCCTGACGACAGCCACCTGGGCCGCTGGACAGCCATCGTCGCCCGGGCCCGCGACAAATGCGTCGGCGTCGTCTTGTTGGTCAAGCATCAGGTCGCCGGTCTCGGTCTGGAGAAGGCCTCTGGACCTCTGCGTGTTGATCGCATACTTGCTCCAGAAAAATTGGAACGCCACGCTCACCCTCGTCACCATCGCCCCAACTCCGTTGTGCCGGCGAGTCCTTGGAAGCCACGCTACCGCCGCATCGCCGCATGATGATTCACCGGGCCGGACCCGCTCCCCAGCCCCGGATTCCCCGCGATCGCCGTCGCGATGAAGCGCTTCGCCCATGCGCACGCCTCCACTAGTTCCGTTCCTTTCGCCAACTCGGCCGTGATGGCCGCCGAATACGTGCACCCAGTCCCGTGTGTGTGCCGGGTATCGACCCGCGCGCCAGGCAGCACGATCCAGCGGTCATCCCGCGTCCAGAGAAAATCGTTCGCCACCGCGCCCCCGAAGTGCCCACCCTTCACCAGGACGTTCTCCGCCCCCATGTCGCGGATTCTCTTCGCGGCTTCGCGCGCCTCTCGTTCCGTCGTCACCGGGACTCCCGCCAGCGCCTCCGCCTCCGGCCCATTCGGCGTCACTACGAACGCATGCGGCAGCAGACGCTCCCGCAGTGCCGCCACCGCCTCGTCGTCGAGCAGCGGCGCGCCATGCTTGCTGATCATCACCGGATCCACCACCAGCGGAAAGCCGAACCCCGCCGCCGCGCGAGCCACCGCCTCCACCGCGCCGCGATTGCCCAGCGCCCCCGTCTTGGCCGCCGCCGGTGGGATGTCGCTCACCACCGCCTCGATCTGCTCCACGATCAAGCCCGGCTCCAGAATCTCGACGCGCGACACCCCCAGTGTGTTTTGCACCGTGATCAAAGTCACCACGGCCTCGCCATACAAACCGAATTGATGGAAAGTCTTGAGGTCCGCCTGTATGCCGGCGCCGCCGCTCGGGTCCGATCCCGCGATGGTCAGTGCGACTTTGATCACTCATCCAGCATAGTTGCTGTAGACTGGGGGGCAGGAGTTGCCCATGCTGCGTCGATGCTTTTTTCTACTGGGTGCCGTTACCTTGCTCGCGCAAGAAACGGCCAAAAAGCCGGACCTCGCGCCGTATTATCCCACTCCGGAGACCATCGTCGAAAAGATGCTCCAGTTGGGCGGGTTGAAGGCCGGCGAAAAGATGTTTGACCTGGGCAGCGGCGATGGCCGCATCGTCATCATGGCCGCCGCCAAGTTCGAAGCCGACGCCACCGGTGTCGAAATGGACACGGACCTCTACAAGCGAAGCTCGGACCGCATTCAGCAAAAAGGTCTCGCTGCCCGTGCCCGCATCATCCACGGCGACGTCATGAAGCAGGATTACAGCTCCGCCTCCATGCTCACCGTCTACCTTCTCCCCAGTTCCAACGACAAGCTGCGCCCCATTCTCGAAACGCAGCTCAAAAAAGGAACGCGGATCGTCTCTCACGATTTCGAATTCTCCGGCTGGACCCCGGAAAAGATCGAAAACATCGACGATGATGGCGAAGGCCGCTCCCATACCTTGTATCTCTACCGGCGGTAGACCCGCCCTTTCCCGTTCCCGTGTTGAACCAATATCTGCTGGTCCCCTACTCGACGAGAGTCGCCATGCGCGTGGCCCGCGTTGCCGTCGCGATGGCCATGCTCATCCTCGACGGACCTCCCCTGTCCCGCACCGTCGCCGTCGCCTATCTCCTGTTCGCGCTCGCGGCTTTTCCCTTCACCCGCCTCCAGCGTCCGCCGCTTTCCCGACTCGCTCTCGCCGTCGATCTCATCGCCCCCTTCGCCGGACACTGGGCCTCCGGATCGGCCGGCGATAGCTTGCTGCTGTTCTGGTTCTTCTTCCTTGCCGCGTCGCTCGTTCTTTTTCACAATTGGTGGGAATCGCTCGCCGCCGTCGTTGCCTGGTGCGCGATTGCCGCATGGCGGCTCCCGGAGCACTTAGTTCTTGCCGTCCTGCTGGGCGCATTGGCCGTCGTCTCCACCGCGCTCAAGCATCAGTTCGAGGAACGCCTCCATCGCCTCTCCCGCCAATCGGTGATGAGCCGCGCCGAGGCGCTCGCGGCCAAGGAAACCGAGCGCGAACGCATCGCCAACGATTTTCACGACGGCCCCCTCCAGAGCTTCATGAGCCTCCAGATGCGCCTGGAAGTCGTACGCCGCATTCTCCAGAAAGACCACGACGGTGGCATGGCCGAGTTGGAGCAGTTCCGCGAGTTCTGGCAGTCCCAGGTTGCCTCCCTCCGCGCCTTCGTGCACACCATCCGCGGACGCAATGAGCCGCCCCTGGCGGACCTCGGATCCTCACTCGCCCTCCTCGCCGAAGCTTTCGAAAAAGAGTCCGGCATCGAGGTCAAGTACACCCCGCGGGCGGATCTGCACCGGCTCGATCCCTCCTCCGCCAACGAGATCCTCCAACTCATCCGCGAAGGGCTCCACAACATTCACAAACACGCCGGTGCAACCCGCGTCGAACTCGATCTTGCCGATTCCAACGGAGCCATTGAGATTCGCATCGAGGACAACGGCGCTGGTTTCCCCTTCCAGGGCGCCTACACCCTTGAAGAGCTCGATGCCATGGGATCCGGACCCGCTTCCATCCGCCGCCGCGTCCACAATCTCGAAGGCGCCATGCGGCTCGAATCAACCCAAGGCAAAGGCGCGCGGCTCCGCGTTCGGATTCCCCTCGAGTCCAATGACGGCTAGCGGATTCCCCAGGAGCAGGAAGCTCGTCCTGGCTGCCGCCCTCGCGCTCGCTCTATCCGGTTGCGGACGTTACGCCGATTTTTCCCTCCCAGCTCTTCCATCCAACCCGCCGCCCGTCTCCGTCCATTGGGAAACTGCACCCCAACCTGTGCTCGCCAGGGGCGCGGAAGGCTCCTGGGACTCCGTCGACACCCTCAACCCATCCGTGGTCCGGCTCAACGGACGATGGCTCAACATCTACTCCGGCTTCGACGGTCGCGTCTGGCGTTCCGGCGCCGCCTGGTCCGCCGACGGTCTCCAGTGGACCCGCGCCGCAAAGATCCTTTCCCCGGGCGAGACCCCCGCTTCCGCCTGGGAAGGCCACTCCATCGCCGCCAACGGCCACGCCCTCCTCCAGCATGGCGAAATTTTTTACTGGTATCAGGCGGGCGACCCGCCCCGTCTCGGTCTAGCCCGCTCCCGCGACGGTGAGCACTGGATCCGCCACGGCCCTCCCGTCCTCGATCCCGGCCCCCGAGGCAGTTGGGACGAAATGGGCGTTGCCGATCCCTATGTCATCCAGCGCGATGGCTGGCTCTACCTCTACTTCCTTGGCCAGGATCGCGCCCGCCGCCAGCGCCTCGGCCTCGCCCGCTCCCGCGACGGCATCCTATGGGAAAAGCTCCGCGCCAATCCCATCCTGGAGTTGGGCGACGATGGCCTATTCGACGAAAACGGACTCGGTGAACCCGCCGTATGGATCGCCCACAACCGCTACTGGATGCTCTACACCGGGCGCGATCGCTTCGAGAATCGCCGTATGGGCCTCGCCCATTCCGCCGACGGCGTACACTGGCGCCGCTATCGCGACACCGCCGTCCTCGCCGGCGAGCAGCCCTGGAATGCACGGGTCGTCTGCGACGCCACCATCGCCGTCGATGAGTCCGCGCCTAACCGCGTCCACGTCTGGTTCGGCGGCGGAGACCTGCCCCATCCCGCCGAAAACGTCCATGGCCAGATCGGGCACGCCTACCTCACAATGGAGACCGTAGCCCCATGAAGATCGGCATCACCTGTTACCCCACCTACGGCGGCAGCGGCATCGTCGCCACCGAACTCGGAATGGAACTCGCCGACCGCGGCCACGACGTTCATTTCATCAGCTACGCCCCACCCGTCCGTCTCGTGCCTTCGCTCGCTCGCGTGCATTTCCACGAAGTCGAAACCACCTCCTACCCGCTGTTCCTCTACCCGCCCTACACGCTCTCCCTCGCCGCCCGGATGGCCGAAGTGGCCGAACGCTACCAACTGGACCTGATCCACGTCCACTACGCCATCCCGCACTCCATCTCGGCATTGCTCGCCCGCCAGATGCTCGATGCGCGGCCCCCCGCCCGGCGCCGCCACGTCCCCTTCGTCACCACCCTCCACGGCACCGATATCACCCTCGTCGGCGTCGAGCCTTCCTACTTCGAAATCACTCGCTTTTCCATCGAACAATCCGATGGCGTCACCACCGTCAGCGGCTATCTCGATGCCCGGACCCGTGAGGTATTCGCCATCGAAAAGCCCATCGAAGTCATCCACAACTTCGTCAATTGCGATCTCTACACCCCCGCCCTCGCACCCCGCTCCGGCCCGCGCCGCCTCGTCCACGTCTCCAACTTCCGCCCCGTCAAACGGCCCGCCGATTGTATCCGCATCCTCGCCGCCCTCTCTGACCATGACGTCGAACTGTGGATGGTGGGCGATGGACCCGAGCGCAGCCCCGCCGAGCGCCTCGCGTTCGAACTGGGCGTCGCCGCGCGCGTTCACTTCCTCGGCAAACAGGATCGCGTCGAACAACTCCTGCCGCAGTGCGACGTCCTTCTGCTGCCCAGCGAGCACGAAGCCTTCGGGCTCGCCGCCCTCGAAGCCATGGCCTGCGGAGTGGTGCCCGTCGCCGCCCGCACCGGCGGCCTCGGCGAGTTGATCACCCATGGCCACGATGGATTCCTCGAACCCCTCGCCGATATCGGCGCTCACGCCGCCAGGGTGCGCGCCTTGCTCGACGATGCCGCCCTGTGCCGGCAAATGGCCGCCAATGCCCGCGAAACCGCTCAGACGCGCTTTTCCACCGCCTCCATCATTCCGCGCTACGAAGACTATTACCGCCGCGTCATCGGCCAAAGCCTGCCGCGGCCCTAGAATGCCGTCCTACGCCACCGCGCTCAGCCCAGGCTTGTTCAACTGGCCGGTCTTCACCCATCCGTCCCGCACGTCGAAAATCCCCGGGAACCGCGGTTCCCACGCCTTGTTCGCCGCCGGTACATACTGCCGCGAATTGGCCTCGATCGCCGCTACCGTCGGTACGTGCGCCGCCAACCCCGCCGAATGAATCAGCGACGCGCCCGGGCACGTCAAATCTTGCACGCACAAAAACATCTTGTACTTTTGCGCCACCGCCCCCATCAACAACGCTTGCGCCTGTCCCTTGCACGCCTTCAGCGCCGCGCCCGTGTACCCCATCTCGCGCGCCAATAACAGCATTTCCAGATCCGTCAATGACTCATCGATCACCACCGGACGGTACTTCGCCGCCTCGTGCATCTTGTTCGCCCGGTCCGCCTTCAGATCCCGCTTGGTCGGCTGCTCGATGTACTGCACCCGCTCGAACCCCTTCGGCGTCTTCTCCTGCGCATGCCGGATGAACGCCACCAGGTACTCCTCGTTGGGCGCCTTCTCGTTGAAATCCAGCGAGTAGCTCCAGTTGGCAATCTTGCGCTTCTTCTGCGTCTCCGCCGCCGCCCGCTCCACCGCCACTACGCGATCCACGTCCCACTTCAGATCCTCACCGTTCAGCTTGATCTTGATGTGCGTCAGCCCGCTGTAGTTGATCCACTCCGGCAGCGTCTCCGGCATCCCGTCCCCGATTCGCTTGGTGATGTCGGACGCCGTGATCGGGTCCACCGCTCCTACCAGGTGATACAACGGCATCCGCGGCTTCGGATCTGGCTGCACGTACTGGCTCAAATACTCGCCCTGAAAATCCTTGCCCAGGTAGTGTGACAAATCGTAAGTCATCAGATCGCTGCCGTAGGTCTGGTACGTGCTCCGCCCATGCAGCTTTCCGAACGCGTCGTGAATGGCGGCGTCGAACGGGCTCGCCGTCACCAGCGTGCACAGCTTCGGAATTGGTTCGGCCAACTTCATGGACTTCGTCACTTCGTCCGCGGCCTTTAAATACAGTGGCTCCAACGCCACGTTGATGTCCACCGGATGCGCGATTTCCTTGTGCGCGTTGGTCACCTTATTGATCCGCACCGCCAGTTGCTTCATCGCTTCCAGCGTCTGGTCGTAGCTCAGCTTCTTCGACGGAAACGCCCACACGTTCCCCATCGGCATCGAACCGAACCCCTTCGCGCTTTTTCCCGACGCTGTCGACACCACGCAGTTGACGTTCAACAGCGTTACCCGGTCCACCACGGACCCGCCGAATTTGATCGGCGTCCGGTACAGATAGTCCTCATACCCGAACCGTATCTCGTCGATCCGGATGTCGGTGGCCTTCTTCGCGCTCAGGATCGCGGGCGCACCCAAGGCGGCCGCAAGGAACGTTCGTCGGTTAACACTCATTACGCGTCATTGTAACGCGCGAGCTTCTTCTCGGTCAGTCGCAGAATCAACGATAGCGCTACCAACAGGCCGGCCGCTCCCAGCCCGAAATGCCATTTGTGCGCCTGCAGCCAAACCAGCGCCTGGTCGCCCAGCCGGCTTCCGAGCCACGCCAGGCCCAGGTAACGCGGGATCCGCGCCGCCAGAATCGTCAGCAAAAACCACAACGGTGATACCCCCAGCGCCCCTGCCGAAAGCACCGGTATCTTCAGCGGCAGCGGCAGCAGCGGCACCAGCGCCGGGATGAACACCGTGATCAACCCGTACCGGTTGAAAAAGGCACGGAACCGCAGCGCTCTCGGTGTCGCCGCATGCCGTTCCAGATAGACCTGGCCCCCCTTCCGCGCGATTCCGAACAGAATCATGCTCCCCACCGCGGACCCGATGATGCTCAATACAGCCGTCCACATCGCCAGCTTCGGCGTCGCCGCCCCCACAAGCAGCAACATGATGTCCACCGACGCCGGCAGCGGAACTCCCGACGAATCCAGTACCGCCAGAAACACCGCCCCCGCCGGACCCCAGCTTTGCAGCCACGCCACCACCTTACCCACCCGCCATCTCCTGCAACCCGCCCACAAGCTCCCGTAGGCGCGCCTCGTCGATAATCTCCACCCCCAGCTTCTCCGCCTTCGCCAGCTTCGACCCTGCTTTTTCCCCGGCCACCAGATACGACGTCTTCTTGCTCACCGAATCGCTCGTCTTCCCTCCCGCCTGCTCGATCATCGCGTGCGCCTCTTCCCGGCTCAACGATGGCAGCGTCCCCGTCACCACCAGCGTCTTCCCGGCCAGCGGGCCCCCCGTGTGGACTTTCCTCTCTCCCGTGAACCGAAGACCCGCTTCGCGCAGCCGCTCCACCAATTCCCGATTCCGTTCGTTGGCGAAGAAGGAATGCACGCTCGCCGCCACCTTCGGGCCTACTTCCTCAGCCGTCTGCAGCGTCTCCTCGTCGGCCGCCATCATCGCGTCCAGCCCCCCGAACTCATCCACCAGAAACTGCGCCGTTCGCTCGCCCACGAACGGAATGCCCAGCCCCGCGATCAACCGCGTCACCGGCTTTTCCCGCGACGCTTCCACCCCGCGCAAGATCCGGTCCGCGGACTTTTCCCCCATCCGCTCGAGCCCCGCCAACTGCTCCTTCGTCAGTCCGTACAAATCGGCGATGCTCTTCACCAGCCCCCGCTCCACCAACTGCTCCACCAGCGCCTCGCCCATCCCATCGATATCCATGATTCCGCGCGAAGCGAAGTAACAGACCGATTCCTTCAATCGCGCCGGGCAATCGGGATTGATGCACCGCGACGCCACTTCGCCCTCCGCGCGCACCACCGGCTCCCCGCAATTCGGACACTCCGTCGGCATCCGGAACGGCTGCCGCTGCTCGCCGTGGCTCACCACCCGCACCACTTTCGGGATCACATCGCCGCTCCGCAGCACCTCCACCGTATCCCCGGACGCCAACCCCAGCCGCTCGATCTCGTCTTCGTTGTGCAGCGTCGCCCGCGACACCGTCACGCCGCCCACCGTCACCGGCTTCAAGATCGCGAATGGCGTGATCACTCCCGTCCGCCCCACGTTTACACCGATGTCTTCCAGCAGCGTCTCCGCCGATCGCGGCGGGAATTTGAACGCAATCGCCCATCGCGGCGCCTTCGCCGTCCAACCCAACCGCTGCTGCTGCGCGATCGAATCCACTTTCACCACAACCCCATCGGTTTCGTAAGGAAGCCCGTCGCGCTGGGTCTCCCACTTCGCAATCCACCCGTACAATGCGTCTACGTCCTCGAAACGCGCCCGGTTGGGGTTCACCTTGAAGCCCATCGCCTCCAGTTCCGCCAGCGCGTCCCAGTGGCTCTCCCGCGCCGGCGTTCCGTTCTCGAACAAAAAATAGGCGTAGTAGTCCAGCAGTCGCGACGCCGTGATCGATGGATCCAGCACCCGCAGCGATCCAGCCGCCGAGTTGCGCGGATTGGCGTACCGCGGAAGATCCTGCGCCTCCCGGTCCGCATTCAGCCGCTTGAATGCCGCATCGGGCATCACCACCTCGCCCCGCACCTCGAACGCGGCCCGATCCGTCTTCACATGCAACGGCAATGACCGGATCGTCCTTGCGTTCGCCGTCACCTCCTCGCCCACGCTGCCGTCGCCCCGTGTGATCGCGATCGCCATCGATCCCCGTTCGTACCGCACCGCCATCGACAATCCGTCGAGCTTCAGTTCCGCCACGTATCCATAGGATTCGCCGTTCAGCAGTTGCCGAACCCGCCGGTCGAAGTCCCGCAACTCGCCTTCGTTCAGCGCATTGTCCAGGCTCAACATCGGCGCCGAATGCGCTGCCTGCACGAATCCCTCGCGCGGAGCGCCGCCCACACGTTGCGTCGGCGAGTCCGGCGTCACCAGTTCCGGATGCGCCGCCTCCACCGCCTGCAACTCGCGGATCAGCCCGTCATATTCCTGATCGCTGATCTCCGGTTTGTCCAGAACGTAGTAGAGATGTTCGTGCCGCCGGATTTCGCGTCGCAGCGTTTCAATGTCTTTCGACATGCAACCCTACATGATCCCACGACCGGCGCTCACGGGAACGTTACACTGATATTTCTGACGCCCTTCATCTACAACCCCACGGCTGGCCGTCTGGTCCGGAATCCCGGTCTGCTCGAACGTGTCCTCGCCGAACTCCGGCCACGCGCGGCGGATCTCCGTCCCACGCCCACCACCCGGCCCCGCGAAGCCACCGAAATTGCAGCCCGCTTCGCCGGCCAGGGCGTTTCCATGGTCATCGCCGCCGGTGGCGACGGCACCATCAACGAGGTCGCCAACGGACTCGCCGGGTCAGCCACATCGCTCACCATCGTTCCCATGGGCACCGCCAATGTCCTTGCCTGCGAAATGGGCCTCAGCCGCGATCCCCTCCGCGCCGCCCGCGAAGTCTCCGCGCTCGAACCTCGCCGCATCTCGCTCGGCTCCATCCGCAACTCCCACGGCGAAGCCCGCCACTTTCTCCTCATGGCCGGCGCCGGTCTCGACGCCCGCGTCAACGGCCGCGTCCGCCCCGATATCAAACGCCGCTTCGGCAAGCTCGCCTATTGGCTCGCCGGCGCCGAAATGGTCGGACGGCGTCTTGCCCAAATCGAAGCCCGCGCAGAAGGACGCACCTTCCGCACCGGTTTCGCCCTCGCCGCACGCGTACGCAACTATGGCGGCGATCTCGCCATCGCTTCGAAAGCATCGCTGCTCAGCGATCGATTCGAACTCGTCACCTTCCGCGGCGAGACGAGTTGGCCCTATCCCCTCTACCTCGGCGGCGCGCTCCTTGGCCGCGCCAGCGCCGTCCCCGGCGTCGAAAGCGTCTTCACCCGCCGCGTCGAACTCGCCCCCGTCAACGGATCCGGCGTCGAAATTCAAATCGATGGGGAACAGGCCGGCTCCCTTCCCGCCACTCTCGAAATCGTCACCGAGGCCCTTACGCTGATGGTGCCGTCACGCTACGCCCGCCGGGAGCAGGATAGGTAAGCTTCCGCCATAACCACTCCGCCGGGCCGTAGTCGTTCTTCCCGAGCCACCAACGGCTGAACTGGATCTGCGCTCCATACACTACTACTGTCGGGATCAGCCCCAGCAAAGGACCCATCTTTCCATACAACCCTGCCCCGTAGGCATAACACAGTGTCGTTCCGATCACCGACTGCAGCAGGTAATTCGTCAACGCCATCCGCCCCACATAGGTGAACGGCGTCAGCCGCGTTTTCCACTCTCGCTTCGTGTGGAACAGAACCACCAGCGTCGACGCGTAGAACAAACTCAACAGCGGCATCGCGATGGACCCTGCCAGCATCATCGCCACCGACGCTGGATTCGGTTCCATGATGTTCGGCCGCAAGACATACTGCACCCCCACCGCGGCCAGGCTCAACGGCAGCCCCGCCGCCAGGCCGATCGTCCGCGCCCGGCGCCACCAATCCAGATGCCCTTCCGCGTTCACGATCAACCCCCGCCGCCACAGCCACACACCGGCCAGGAACAGCGCCAGCACCCGCGGCAGAAAGAATGCCGCGAAGCTGTTCAGCACCGTCCATTCCCGCGCTCGCTCCCGGAAAATCTCCAATACCGATCCCTGCGAATAGATCCGCACCGTTTCCGCGATTTCCTCGGCCGTCGTCTCCGGCGGATGCGGCATCTCCGCGCCCGCCATCGATGCGATCATGCCGACCACCATCAGCGCCGGCATCACGCAATAGAGCGCCAGCGCCCACCGCAATAACCCCCGGTCTGAAGTCCGCCGGAACAAAAGCAGCATCGGCCCCGCAGCCGCATACGACATCAGGATGTCCCCCCACCACACCCCGAACGAGTGCACCGCGCCGATCAGCATCAACACCGCCATCCGGCGCAGATAGAACCATGCGTTTTGCCCGCGCAACGCCGCACGGTCCATCTGGATCGCAAACCCGATTCCGAACAGCACCGCGAAGATCGTGATGAACTTGCCGCTGATCAATAGATCGATGAGAAACTGCGCCGTCAGGTTCGGTGCGTCGCTCCACATCTTGAACGGTTCCATGTAGACGGCGAATGGCGCCGCGAATCCTCTCATGTTCGCCGCTAGAATTCCGAATAGGGCGGCGCCCCGCAGTACGTCGATGATGCGGATCCGTTCCGATGGAGGAACTGGCGCGAGAGCAGGCGTTTGTTCCATGATCGTCAAGTGTACGTGAATGGATAATCTGACGCACACCCTCACTGGCATCATGCTTAGCCGCGCCGGGCTCAGCCGCTTCTCTCCGCGCGCCACACTGGTCCTCGCACTCGCCGCCAATGTTCCTGACATTGACCTGCTCTGGGGCGCGCCTTTCGGACCCACCGCCTACCTCGACACCCATCGTGGCTGGTCGCACGGCGTCGCCGGATTGCCCTTGATGGCCGCCCTGCCTGCGCTCGCTGCCGGGCTGTGGAAGCGTCCCCCGCAATACCGCTTCCTTCATGCCTGGCTGATCGCCCTCGCCGGCGTCGCCAGCCATCTCCTGCTGGACCTCACCAACATTTACGGCATACGCCTCGGCGCCCCCTTCTCCCAACACTGGTACCGTCTCGATTGGACCAACGTCATCGATCCGTGGATCTGGGCCGTCCTGCTGCTGGCCATCGTCTGGCCGATGCTCGCCGGACTCGTCAGTTCCGAGATCGGAGCCAAGTCCAAGGCCGGTCCCGGCATCGCCCGCTTCGCCCTCGTCTTCCTGCTGTTGTACGAAGGCGGACGCGCCGTCACCCATACTCGCGCCGTTGAGACGCTCGATGCTCGCATCTACCAGGGTGAGACGCCCAAGCGCGTCATGGCCATGCCCAGTGCCTGGAGCCCCTTGCGCTGGCGAGGCCTCGTCGAACTCGACGGCGCATGGCAATCGCTCGACATCGACCTCCTTAAGGAATTCGACCCCGCCTCCGGCCGCGTCTTCTTCAAGCCCGATCGATCCGAATGGATCGACAAGGCACGCCAAACCGAACCCTTCCAAGCCCTGGAACGCTTCTCATCCACTCTGTTTTGGACTGTCGCCGCCCTACCCGAACCCGACGGTGGCGTCGAAGTCACCGCCTCGGATCTCCGATTCGCCGATCCCGGACAAGGCGCCTTCCAGTCCACCGCCCGCTTCACCCGCTCCGGCGCGCTCGAACGCGCCTGGTTCGGCTTCGGCAACCCCGCCGATCGCCTCAAGTCCCGCTAGGCGCTGCCAACAGTCCCTACAGGCCCCCCTGCAAGTACGCAATCACATCCGCCAACCCCTGCTTACCAATCGTCTTCTCGATCTCCTCCGGCATCAGCGAAATATTCGACGACCGGATCTCCGCAATCTGCGAACGCGGTATCGTCACGTCCTGCTCGGACCCGCCTCTCAGCGTCACCGCTCCCGCCGTTTCCGACGCCAACACCCCATCGAACATCCGCCCGTCCTTCGTCGTCACCAGATAGTTCACATACCGCGGTTCGATCGACGCGCTCGGATCCAGGATCGCCGTCAACAACTCCTCCTTCGTCTTCATGTTGATCCCCGCCAGATCCGGACCCACCCGCGCCCCCTCGCGCCGCGGCAAATGGCATTTCGCGCACGCATCCTCGAACACCTGTTTGCCCCGGTCCACGCTGCCCGCCAGCGACAGCGCGTCCTTGTGCGACGCGACCACTCCGGCCCGGTCTCCCGGTGTGCCCAATATCTTACGGACCCTCGCAGCCAGCACCTTGTCCTGCGTCTCGAGCAACCGGTTCCGCGCGTTGATCTCCAGCGCGTTGGCCGGGATTTCGCCTTTCTCGATCGCATCCAGCAGCAGCGGCACTCGATCCTTGCGCGCCAGCATCGCCCCGATCGCCTTCGGACGCGTGTCCGGCGCATACGTCTTCCAATGGCTCAGCAGCGCCGGCGCCACTTCCGGACCCTCGAACGAAGACAGCGCCAACACCGCCGCCGACTGAATCTCCGCCGGCGGGTTCGTCGCCAGCAGCTTCGCCACCGTGTCCCGCGCCCGCCCAAAATCCGCGCCACGCAGCGCCAGAACCGCCAGCCGCCGGCTCGCCGCCGGTGTCTTCTCTGACAACGCGTCTCTGACCGCCCGATCCACCAATCCCCGCATTTCGAAATGGCTAGCCACGTTCCACGCCGATTCCTCGCCCGCATTCAGATACTTCGCCAACGCCGCATCCACTCCCGGAGCCCGAAGGTTGCGTGCCCCCACTTGCGTCAGACCTCGCGCCAAGCCATCCAGCCCGGCTCCGGGATCCGTGCTCGCCGCCAGGGAACGCACGAACGCCAGCACCTCAGCCGGTTGCTGCCGTGTCCCCACCAGGGAACCCACCGCGCCCAGCATCTCCTTCGGCACCTTCCCTGCGCCGGCCTTTCGCATCACTGCCGCCAGAAACTCCGTTGGCGCGCCCGCGGCCGACGACAACGCCGCCGTCCCGATCCAGTGATCCTCGATGTTGCGCGCTGCCACCTCCACAACCGCGTTCCGAGCCGCCGCGGACTTCGAATTGCCCAGCGACAACGCCGCCTGCATCTGCACACGTACGCTCTCATCGCGCGCCAATGCCACCACCCGGGACTCCAGCGCCGGAAACGCTTCCGCCAGCCGGATCGCATGTTCTCGAATCTCAGGACGCTCGTCGCCCAGCGCCTTGGCCACCGTCGCGGCATCCAGCGCGCCCAGTGACTCCAATAGCCACAACGCCCTCACGCGGCCCGCGGCGCTCTTTCCTCCCGTTGCGATTTCAATCAGTCGCGGCGCTACCGTCTTGTCCTGCCGCTCCAACAGCAGACGATGCGCCGTCTCCCGATGCCACCCGTTGTCGTGCTCGAGCAATCCCGCCAGCTCCATCGAACTCAGCGCGCCCAAATTCACCGTCAGCCCCCGCTGCGTTCGAGGCTGGTTGGACGCGATCCGGTAGATCCGTCCCATCTTGTCGCCGCTATAGAAATCCAGCTTCTTCCGCAGTTCATCGGGAATCGAAACCGGCGTCTCGATCACTTCCCGCTGCATGTCCATCACGTACAGATTCCCGTCCGGCGCATTGGCGAAGTTCGTCGGCCGGAACCACGGATCGGTGGACGCCAGAAACTCCACCTCTTCCTTGGCCGGCCGCGCCCGGAACGTCACCCCTTCCGGCGTGATCACGTCCCGCCGCACCAGATTCGCGCTCACGTCGCCCGTGAAAATCGACCCCTTGTACCCCTCCGGCCATGCGTCACCGTGATACATCGTGCTCCCCGCCGCCCCCGTGATGTAGCCCGCCGCATGCTCCACCCGGCCCGTCTTCAATTCGTCGTAGCGCTGCTGCCGCAGCCGCGTCCGGATCGCCCGCCATTCCGGCACCGGCGTCAACGGAAACATCCGCCGGTCATGCTCGAAGTACACGTCCTGCATCGTCGTCGGCACCTCCAGCATCGGCGCCCGGGCCAGATACGGCTGTGGCAGCACCACGTGCCGCAGATGCACCGTGTTCTGCGAGATGAACCGGTTTCCAAAATCGTCGAATGTCGCCCCATACTGCGCCGTCCCCGATACCGGCTCGAAGATCCCCTTCACCGGGTGATACCGGAAATCGTACCCCCGCAACTGCACCGCCGGATGCCCTGGATGCTTCGGCGACTTCACCAGCCCCGCGTTTCCCGTGTTCGAGAAATAAATCCAGTTGTCCACCCCCAGGCGCGGGTTCGAGATCTGCGCCTCCGGGTTGCCGTGGAAAAATCCCGTGAACCATACCTCCCGTACATCGGCCTTGCCGTCGCCATCGGTGTCTTTCAGGTAAAGGATCTCCGGCGAAACCGGAACGATCAGCCCGCCCTTCCACGGGATCAGCCCCGAACAATGCATCACGTTCTCCGCGAACACCGTCGCCTTGTCGGCCTTGCCGTCGCCGTTGGTGTCTTCGAGCATCCGGATCCGTCCCAGGGCCGGCTTGCCCTCCGGTGGATCGTCCGGCAGGTCATGCATCTCCGCCACGAACGCGCGCCCCCGGTCGTCGAACACCATGTCCACCGGATCCATCACGTTCGGCTCGCTCGCGAACGTCTCCGCGTGGAAGTCCTCACTGAACCGCAGGGTCTCGAGCGCCGCGCCGGCCGTCAGGCCGCCCGGTTTCTTCTCTTGCGAACAACCGGACAGAGCGATCAGGGTGAGAGTCAGTGCGATGCGCGGTGTGGACACCTTCCTATGCTAGCCCGGTTCCAATGGTTAATTCTCAGTCCGCTGTAACCGAGATGTCAGGTTCTCCGTATAATAGGCGCAGCGGCTTCGGTCGCTTATTCTTTGCGTTAAGGGGTTTTAAAGTCATGCGACGAATCGCAGCATTGCTGTGCGTCGCCGTCCTGTCCGGCCTTCCTGTTTTTTCCCAAACCTTTGGCGAAATCACGGGTGAGGTGCGTGACCCGAGCGGCGCGGTTATCGGTGGGGCCAAGGTTGTCCTCACCAACGTGGGCACGAACGCCACCCGCGAGTCTGTTTCCAACGATGCGGGTGGATTCAGTTTTCCATCGCTTCCTCCCGCAATTTACAACATGCGGGTCGAGAAGGAGGGTTTCAAAGCCTCCACCCGGAATCAAATCGAGCTCCAGGTGGAACAGCGGGCTCGTATCGATGTCACTCTCGAGGTCGGCTCCGTCAGCGAGTCCGTGGAGGTTTCCGCGCAAGGCGCCGTCCTGACCAGCGAAAACGCCACCATCGGTACCGTCATCGAGAACAAGCGCATCGTCGAACTGCCCCTCAACGGCCGTAACTTCCTGCAACTGGTCTCTCTCGCCCCCAACGTCAGCTTCGGCTTCCCGGCCGCCGGTCAGGCCGGCTCCCGTCAGGGTGGCATCCGTAGCGACCAGAGCATTTCCGTCGCCGGTCAGCGCGCTCAGTACAACCGCTACACCCTCGACGGCGTCGAGAACACCGATCCCAACTTCAACACCTTCGTCGTGCTCCCCAGCGTCGACGCCCTCCAGGAGTTCAAGGTCCAGTCCGGCGTCTACCCCGCCGAATTCGGCCGCGGCTCCACCCAGATCAACGTGCTCACCAAGAGCGGATCCAATCAGTATCACGGCACTGCGTTCTACTTCTTGCGCAACGACAAGCTCGACGCCAAGAACTACGCCTTCACCGCCGCCCGGCCCCCCAAGGATCCTTTCAAGTGGAACCAGTTCGGCTTCACTTTGGGCGGCCCCATCTCGATCCCCAAAGTCGTCGACGGCAAGAACCGCCTCTTCTTCATGACCAACTATGAATGGTTCCGCCAGCGCCGCAACGTCCAGGGCGTCAACAGCCTTCCTTCCGCGGCCATGCAGGGCGGCAACTTCAGCGAACTGCCCTTCGGGACCCAAGGCATTTTCGACCCCCTCACCAAGGCCCGTTCCGGCAACACCGTGACAGCCAACGCCTTCCCCGGCAACATCATCCCCGCATCGCGGATCGCCGGTGTCTCCAAACAGCTCCTCGAGTTTTACCCCGTGCCCAATCTCCCCGGCAGTTTGCGCAACAACTACGTCAACTCCCAGGGCCGGCCTGTCAATCGCGATCAGTTCATTGGCCGGTTCGATGTCGTCGAAAGCTCCAACTCGCAGTGGAGCGGCCGCTATAGCTGGGGCGACGAGAATCAGTTGACGGAAGCCCTCCGCCTCAACGGCAGCCAGATCGTCACCAGCTTCAAGCAGTACATGGTCTCCAATACCCGCGTATTGAATTCCTCCCTGGTGAACGAGACACGCTTTGGCTACACCAAGTTCTACAACACCAACGGACCGCAGCTCGCCTTTACTCGCGACGTCGTCGGTGAGTTGAAGATCGCCGGCCTCAACTCCGGGCCGCCCGTCCAGTGGGGCATTCCCAACGTTTCTCTTTCGGGTGTCTACTCCGGCTTCGGCAACGATTCCGAAGGCCCCTACGAAAATAACAACAGCTCGGTCCAGTTCATCAACAACCTGTCCTGGATTCGAGGCAAGCACTCGTTCAAGTTCGGTGGTGAGGTCCGGCAGGACCGTTACAATCAGGTGGGCAATCAGTTCGCCCGCGGACAGTACACCTTCACCCGCAACGCCACCCAGAACCTCGCCCAGAGCGGCACCACCGGCGATCCTTTCGCGGACTTCCTCCTCGGGGAAACCTTCCAGGCGGAAGCCGCCGTTTCCATCGCTTCCGCCAATTTCCGCTCCACCGGTTTCGCCGCCTATGTCGACGATATCTGGAAGGTCAGCCGCAAGGTCACCGTCAACGTCGGCCTTCGTTATGAATTCACGCCGCCGTGGACGGACCAGACCGGCCGCCTGTTCAACGGAATCGTGCCCAACGATATTCGTGCCGAAAGTGTCGCTGACCGCAGCTTGTACCCCTACTTCATGCGGCAAGGCGACGCCAGTCAGGATCCCTACAACGGCATCGCGCTCCGCTGGGTAGACGTGGACGTGCGCCAGACCGGCGCGCTCGGTAACCGGCTCGTTGCTCTCGATCGCAACGACTTTGCTCCCCGCTTCGGCATCACATGGTCGCCCAGCGAGAAATGGGTCATCCGCGGAGGGTCCGGCGTTTTCTACTCGCAGGACACCGGCAACCCGCGCTTCGACATGGCTCGCAACCTCGCCGGCCGCACTCGCTTCAACTCCAATGCCCAGATCCCCGATCTCAATTGGGCCAATTCGTTCGCCAGTCTTGCCGGTTCCGTCGCACAGGTCACCCGGCCTTACACCTTCGCCAACCCGTATGACCGCCGCACGCCCTACACCATTCAGGCCATGGCCAACGTGCAGCGCGAACTCGCCGGTGGCACGCTGTTCGAAGTCGGCTATCTCGGTTCGGTCAGCCATCGCCTGGAATCGCTTCGCGCCGTCAACGAAGCCATTCCCGCCGATCCCACCACCGATCGCCGCTCCGTTTGGGTCCGTTCTCCGTTCCCCAACTTTGGCCGCATCCAATTGGTCGACAACGGCGGTAGCGGCAACTATCACTCCCTCGGCACCAAGCTCACCAAACGGTACTCCAACGGGATGACCTACCTGTTGAGCTACACCTGGGCCAAGTCTATCGACAACGCCACGGCCATCCGAAACCAGGGCGGCGACACGCTGTTCCCCCAGAACAGCTACTGCCGGGCTTGCGAACGCGCTCGCTCGTCCCACGACGTGCGTCAGCGCTTCGTCGCCAGCGCCCTATGGGACGTGCCCTTCGGCAAGGGCCGTAAGCACGAAATCGCCAACCCGTTCGCCAACGCCGTCGTCGGCGGCTGGCAGGTCGGCTCCATCATCACGCTCCAGACCGGCTTCCCCATCACCGTGACCAACGGTCTCGATAACTCCAACGTAGCCGGCTTCTTTGACCGTCCTGATTCCACTGGCGTCGACGCTGCGCTCTCCGGCAGCCAACGCTCCGCCAGCCGCTTCTTCAATACCGCGGCCTTCGTCCAGAATGCCAAGGGCAGCTTCGGTAACGTGGGCCGCAACACTCTATCCTCGCCCGGCATCGTCAACTGGGATTTCTCCCTTCTCAAGAATTTCAACATTCCGAAGGAAGGCCACAGTCTCCAGTTCCGGTTTGAGGCATTCAACATGCCGAATCACCCGATCCTCGGCAATCCCAACACCAACATCGCCAGCGGCGGTTTTGGCCAGATCACTGGTACTCGCACGAATATGCGTCAACTGCAGTTCGCGCTCAAGTACATATTCTGATCGGCTCGTAACTCGAAAAAGCCCCGGTCCGCGGCGTACTCGCCTCGGCCGGGGCGTTCTCTTTTCTTGGCCTAGTCCGCGCCTGCACCCACCGCCGTCAATACCCGCGCTGTCGACCCCCGCTGGATCAGCCGTGTCTCGATCGGATACGTGCTCCCCGCCTCACCCGTCTTGATCATCCGCCACAGCGAATCGAACGCGATCCGCCCGATATGCTCCCGCGGCAGCGCCACCGTCGTCAACGGTGGCTGTGTGTGCTCGGCGAAAGCGATGTCGTCGAACCCAACCACCGAGAGCTGCGCCGGCACCGCGATCCCATGGTCCTGCGCGCATCGCAGCACCCCGATCGCCGTCAGGTCGTTCCCCGCCACCACCGCCGTCGGCCGTCTCGATTGCTCGCACAGCACCGTTCCCGCCCGGTAACCGCCTTCCACCGTGAAGTCGCCGTCCACTACCGCGGTCGGCTGCAGTCCCGCGCGCGACGCCTCTTCCAGAAATGCCGCCTTGCGCCGCATGGCCGAAGGCAAATGCGGGGGGCCTCCCACGTATCCGATCTCGCGATGGCCCAACTCGAGCAGGTGCTCGATTGCCTGCCGGATTCCCTGCTCGTAGTCCACCGCCAGATTGCTCACGCCGGGGCCCACGATTCCCAGATCCAGATACGTGGCGGCGATCTTTCGTTGCGCCAGCAATTCCATCACCGCGGGGTCGATTTGGGACGTCACTACCGCCACTCCCGGTACTTGCAGCCCGACCAGCCGGTTCACCGCCGCCAGCGTCCGCTGGGAGTCGTAGCTGGTGCTGAATACCAACGCGTCCATTTGGTGGCTCAACGCTTCTTCCTGAAACGCTGCCGTCACCTCTGGAAAGAAGGGATTCCGCATGTCGCTGATGATCAACCCCAGCAGGCTCGAGTGCCCAACTACCAGGTTGCGCGCCGCTTGGTTGAGAGAGTATCCCAGTTCCCGGACCGCGGCCATCACACGGTCGTGCGTTTCCGGGAGCGTGTTGCGCGTCCCATTGATCACGTGGGAAACCGTGGCGGTTGAAACTCCCGCGAGCTCCGCCACATCCTTGATGCTCGCGTGTCCCGTCCTTTTTCTTCGGCGTAGCGGGTGCGGCGTGCTCATACTGGTCGGCATCTCCTTGGCAGGGACGCTAATTCGCGTTCTTATTCGCCGGGTTCGGCCCGGTCATTCCTTAACAACTGTATCAACTCCGGGGCTTTATTAGCGAGTCCACTGGTGTAGGGACATCCATTCCCGCAGACGCTCCGTCCACCCGTCTGTGGGTATACCCTTTCCCCTGACGCCGAAGCCGTGTCCGCCCCGCTCGTACACGTGCATCTCCGCCGCCGATCCCGCTTTGCGCAGCGCTTCAAACAGTCGCAGACTCTGCGCCACCGGCACCGTCGTATCGTCGGCCGCATGGGCCAGAAAGGCCGGCGGTGCATCTTTCGGAAACTCGATTCCTTCCGGCGCAGCCGCATAGATCATTCCCAGAAATGCCGGGCGGCTGCTCTGCCGTTCCACCGGATCGGCCGCCGCTTCGTTCCCTTTGTCGAAATGCAGACCTACGTTCACCACCACATTGCCGCCCGCCGAAAATCCCAGGATGCCGATCCGCTCGGGATCGATGCGCCACTCCGCCGCTCGGGATCGCGTCACCCGGATCGCTCGCTCGGCGTCGGCCAGGGCCTTCTCCGCGATCTCACCCCGCATCCGCCGCGCCGCCTCCGTCTCGGTTCCCACCGGCAGCACCCGGTAGCTCAACACGAGGCCCGCCACTCCTTGCCCCGCCAACCACCGCGCCACGTCGTGGCCCTCTTTGTCGATCGCCAGATGCCGGTATCCGCCGCCCGGGCAGATAATCACCGCCGTGCCGTTGGCCTTGCCGGCTTCCGGAAGATGGACCGTGAGCGTCGCCGCCGTCACGTTTCGCGTCCGCCGCTCGCCGTCGGCGTCCCGTGTTGTCGTGCCTGCCGCTTCCGCGGCCGCTGTCCCCGGCCAGACCGGGATCACCGTCTCACAACGCGCGGGCGACAGAGTCCACAGGACCACACCGGATGCCGCGGCCATACGCAGTCGAAAAGAAATCATGCCCCATGATATTACAGGGTCTCGTCAAAACAAGGCCTCAGGCTTCGCTCAGTAGGCCAGCCCATAATCGTCCTTCGCCGGGCTCACGCCCACCTGCATCACGCCCGTCCGTGGCTCGATCCGAAGCATCTTCACCGCGCCCGCCCCCGACGGCTGTTGCCCATACGGATACTGCTGCCCCGTCACCCGTAGATGGTGCCCCTTCGCCGTCAGCGCCTGTCCCACCTCCGCCGCCAACCCCTGGGGCAGGATCAACTCGTCTCCCACCGGCTGCGGATAGTTGGACGCGTGAAAGTTTGTCGTCGTCACTGTGGCTGCCTCCACGGCCTGCTGTGGGTTCATCCCGAACTCCACCATGTTGAGGAATGCCTGCAGCATCGCTTGCGGCTGATTGTCACCGCCAGGCGTGTTCCACGCCATGTACGGGCGTCCGTCCATCAACGCTAGAGCCGGGTTGATCGTGTGCCTGGGCCGCTTGCCCGGCTTCAGCACGTTGGCATCTCCGTCCTCCAGGCTGAAATACGGCATGCGATTGTTCAGCACATACCCGCCGCCTTCCACCACCACCCCGCTTCCGAATGTGGAGTTCACGCTGTGGGTCACCGAAACCAGATTGCCGAACCGGTCCGCGATGGAGAAGGAAGATGTCTCCCCGGCTTGCCCGAAAGGCGCCGCCCCCGCCCGGGCTCGCTCGCCAATCTCCTTGCGCCGCGCAGCGGCATAACTCTTCGAGAGTAACTTCTCCACGGGAACGCTTGTGAAACGAGGATCCCCCACGTAACGGTCCCGGTCGGCGAAGGCCAGCTTCATCGCTTCCACCAAAACGTGAAGATACTCCGGTGAGTTATGTCCCATCTTCCGCAGATCCATGCTCTCCAGAATGTTCAATGCCATCAGCAGCACGATCCCTTGCGAGTTCGGTGCGGACTGGTACACGTCCAGCCCCTTGTAAGGTACTCGGATCGGCGAACCCTCTTCCGCCGCATACCCCGTCAGGTCCGCCAGCCGGATCAGTCCGCCGTGCTTTTCGTAAAACGCCGCGGTTCTCTTCGCCACCGGACCTCGATAGAATGCGTCGGCCCCGCCCCGGGCAATCTCGGTGAGCGTGCGCGCCAGATCGGCCTGCACGAACACCTCGCCCGCGTCTTGTGGCTTCCCGTCCCGCAGCAGCGTCTTCATCGACGTCGGATAAGGCGAAAGCTTCTTCACCGCCGAGGCGTGCATGCCGGCCGCCCAATGCGTCAGCGGATGGCCTTCCTTGGCTGCTTCGATGGCATCGGCCAGCAACTCCGGATATTTGCGCGTGCCGTACTTTTTTAGCGCGAGGTCGAACCCGCCCACGGCGCCCGGAACCGTGCTCGCCAGCATGCCGTGGTCGGGGATGCCGCCTTCCTTGCGGTACCGCTCCACCGTCGCCAGCGCCGGCGCAGGTCCCGTTCCGTTGATGAACACCACCCTTTTCTCGCTCGCGCTGTAGGCCAGGAGAAACATGTCGCCGCCGATTCCCGACTGGTGCTGCTCCACCACCCCGGTCATGTAGAACAGTGCCACCGCCGCATCGAAGGCGTTGCCTCCACTCTCGAGAACGCGCAGCGCCGCGCGCGCCTCCATCGGATGCTCGGCCGCCACCGCGCCGCGAGTCCCCATCACCACCGTGCGCCAGAAGGGCCGCTCAGCCGTGCCCGTCTGTGCCGCCGCGCTCAACGCCAGTATCGGTATCCAAACCGCCGCGCGGGTCATTGCGAACCCGGACATAGACAAGGAGAAACCCATGCGGTCAATGATACACGCCTACGCCGAGGCCAGCGTTTCCACTCGCACATCTCCGTTCCGCAACACCTCGTCCCGTAGCTCTACCCCCAACCCCGGCCGCTCCGGCGCCGTCACGAAGCCGTCCACCGGATGGGGCACGTCCTTCAGGAAGTGCGGGAACAGGTCATTGTAGAGGTGGTACACGCTTTCCATGATGTAGAAGTTCGTCAGCGACGTTGCCACGTGGATCGAGGCAAACCACAGAATCGGACCGCCACCGGTGTGCGGAGACGTCGGAATCTTGTAGGTATCGGCCATGTCGGAAATCTTCTTCGCCTCGGAAATCCCGCCACACCACGTCACGTCGTACATCACCACGTCCACCGCGCGCGCTTCGAACATCTCGCGGAAACGGAACCGCGTCGCCAGCCGCTCACTGATACAGACCGGAATCGAGGTCTCGCGCGCCAGCGCCGCGTACGCTTCCAGATTGTCCGGCAGCATCGGGTCTTCCAGATACATGATTCCGTAAGGTTCGAGCGAATGCGCGATCTGCAGAGTGCATGGCAGGTTCCACTTGCTCGACAAATCGAGCGCGATCTCCATCTCATCCCCCGCCGCCTTGCGGATCCGCTGGATCGGCTCGAGGGACCGCTTCAATTCCGACTGTGTGATGAACGTCCCCCCGTGCCGCGCGAACGCGTTCACCGGGCCCCGGTCATAGGGATACAGCTTGATCGCGCGCACGCCCCGCTGCATCAGAAACTCGGCGATCTTTTCCGGCTCGTCGTGCTCACGCATTCCGTTGATCGTCCAGCCGTTCATCGTGTTGTAGACCTGTAGCTTCTCCTGCGCCTTTCCGCCGAGCAGCCGGTATACAGGAAGCCCCGCGGCCTTGCCGAGAATGTCCCACTGCGCGATGTTGATCGCCGTCAGCATCCGGAACTCCGCGCCGCCCCACGGCTGATACGAAATGCGGTAGAAGATCTCCTGCCACAGGCGGTCGATGCGCGAGGCATCCTTGCCGATCAGCATCGGCGCCAATTCCCGCAATGCGCCCATGTGGGCTTCATCGGTGGGATACGATTCACCGACTCCAGTGATCCCCTGGTCGGTGTGCAGCCGAACCCATGTCCAGTTGGGCGAAACGCCCTGGATGCGAAAATCGCGGCGAAAGCGCAACGCTTCCACCTTCGTGATCTTCAACGCGCCGGCCGCCCGCGCCGCTGCGGCCGCCGCCGTTCCCAGCCACTGGCGGCGCGTCATCATAGCGCCACCGCGTTCTGGCGAACGTAGTCGTCCACCTTCGATACCGCCGGCCGCCGCTGGTCCATATAGTGAAAGCGCTCGGCAAACAACAGCCCATGCGGCTTGCCATATTCGCGATCGTCGTCGAGCAGAAACTGCCTCGCGTATTCGCGGTCCGCCGTCCGGTCGTCGTTGCCCAGCAGGGGCAGCCGCCTCCCTTCGCGCGCCAGCCGGGCCCGCAGTTGCGATCCGAGATTGCCGCCGCCTTGCGCGCGGCACTCGACGATCGCGTCTAACTTCTTCTCTATGTGCGGGCCTATGTCCACCACGCGATTGTACGGCTGTCCCGGCCGCGCGTAAAAGTAGTAGCGTTCCCGCACCTCGTGTGGGCCGATGCCGGCTTCGGCGTGTTCGTGATAGTCGGTTTCGATGCCGCTCATCCACGCGGCCTCTTCCACCGCCCGGCCCGTTCGCCAATGATCCGGGTTTTCCTCTCCATGGCCCCACGGGTTGAACGAAATCACCGTATCGGCTTTCAGGTAACGGAACAGAAAGATCATCCGGCCCCGCAGGTCAAGCGACGACACCGCGTCCATCTCGTGATTCTGATAGTAGAGGTCGTACACGTCGCGGAAGCCTAGCGCCGCGGCCATTTTCAAGTGCTCCTGCTCGTTGGCCAGGATATTCTTCGCCGCCGATTGTCCGCCGCGCTTCTCATCGTTGGAAGTTCGCACCAGATAGCCTGTGTATCCTTCCGCCATCAGCTTCGCGCACAACCCCGCCGCGTAGTAAGGCACATCGTCCAGATGCGCATGGACCGCCACGAACACCTTGCCCCTGTGCGGACCTCCGGGCTCGTCTCGCAGGACCACAATCTCGTTCGATTCCGCCATCGCCGTCATCTCCTCACCGCGTTGCGATCCACCCATGCCCGGATGTTCGCACCGTAGTCGGCCGGCGGCCCGATGTATCGAAACGCCTCCGCGTACCCGAGCCCGAATCGCGCACCCAGCAGTTTCCAGTCCTCCATCAGGAAGTGCTTCACATAGGCGGCGTCGGCCGAATCGTTCGTGTCGCCGAGAAGCGGCAGACGCCTCCCCTGCTTCGCCAGTTCCTCGCGGAGCCGCGATCCCGCGCTTCCCGCCGGACCCTTTCCGCGATTCGCCACGTTCCCCCGGACCTTCGTATCGATATACGGGCCGATGTCGACCACCCGGTTCACCAGATTGTGCCCCTGTGGCGATCTCGCGTGATAGTACTTCTCGCGGATGCGCGCCGGCTTCAATCCTGCCCGGTAGTGCTCGACATAGTCCTTGGAAGCCCCGGCCATCCAGCAGGCGGCCTCCGTCGCGCGCGCCGCAACCAAATGATCCGGATTCTCCTCGTAGTGGTTGTAGGGGTCCATCGTGATGATCGTGTTCACCTGCAGGGCGCGGAACAGAAAGATCAGCCGGGCGCGAATCTCTATCTCCGCGCAGTCGTCCATGCGATGGTTCCGGTAGTAGAACGAGATCGCCTTCTTGCATCCCAGCGCGCGCGCCACTTCTTCGTTGTCCGTCTCGTTCTGAGCCACACCGTACCCCAGCGTACGGCCGGCGGCTTCGTCGTTCGAGATGCGAATCAAGTAGGCCGTGTAGCCCTCATCGACGAGCTTGGCGACAAGCCCCCCGGCATAGAGCGGGATGTCGTCCGAGTGCGCCTGCACCGCTGCGAGCACTTTCCCTTGATGCGGCCTGCCCGCCTGCGCCCGCTCGACGGTCAGATCGTCGCTGTAGCTGTAGTAGTCCGGGGTGGTGAAAGGACTGTACCCGGAACTCGGGTTCGCGAAAGCGGTGGGCCGCAGAGGCTCGGGTAGTTTCGCGGCCTTCGCGGGGGTTGCCTGCGCTGCCGCGAGAGGCGCAGCGGCAGCGGCGGACGTGGATAGGGATGTGCCCAGGAACCTGCGTCGCTTCATGACAGCCATGCAGTATATAACGCCGCCAAGGCCGTTGGTTGATCGAATTTATTCTGTGAAGATCGATACATTTTCGTGTGATATCGTTCCTGGCAGAGTTTCAGGAGTCTGCCATGAGAACGATCCTCGTCAGCTTGTTTGCCGCGCTCGCGGCCCTTTCGCCCGTGTTGGCCCAGACCGACCGCGGCATCATCACCGGAACCGTAACCGACTCGACTGGGGCGTCAGTTCCCCAGTGCCGGATCGCGGCCACCAACAACGCCACTGGCGTGGCCTTCGCTACCGAAAGCACCGGCACCGGTGACTATACGATTCCCAACCTCCCCACCGGGACCTACACCGTCCGCGTGGAGCAGCAAGGCTTCAAGGCCGCGGTTCGCAGCGACGTCATCGTCAGCGCCGGTAGTTCGGTCACCATCAACGCCCAATTGGAAGTGGGCGCGGTAACCGAATCCGTCCAGGTGGCGGCGACGCTCGAACTGCTCCAAGCCTCCACCGCGAAGGTCTCCACCGCTGTCTCTAACAAGATGGTGGACGAACTTCCTCTCGTGGTCGGCGGCGCCATGCGCGGGGCGTTCGACCTCGCCCTCATTACGCCGCAGGCCAATCAGCCCGGCGACGACACCTTTAACGTCGGCGGCGGCCAAGCCGGTGGCTATGGCGCCACGCTCGACGGCGTGACCGTGCTTACCGGAAGATTCAACTCCGTGCAATGGGCCAACGTCAACACGCCTTCCGTGGACGCCATCACCGAGTTCGCCGTTGAGACCAACGGCTTCAAGGCCGAGTTCGGACGGGGGCAGGGTGGCATGATCACCTTCTCGTCCAAGTCCGGCACCAATGAGCTCCACGGTACCGCCTACGAGTTCTTGCGTAACGATGCGCTCGACTCCCGGCGCTTCTTCGAAGACCAAAAGGGTAAGTACAAACAGCATGATTTTGGTTGGAGCGCCGGTGGTCCCGTCTTCATCCCGAAACTGTACGACGGCCGCAACAAGAGCTTCTTTTTCACATCCGGCGAATGGTTCCGCAACCGCGTCGGCGCGGGATCCGGACGATTCTCGGTGCCGACGCCTGAGATGTACAACGGCGACTTCAGTAACTGGGTGGACGGCAATGCCCGCCCGCTGAGCATCTACGACCCGTCGACCACGCGCCAGAACCCCAATGGCGCGGGCTTCATTCGCACGCCCTTCGCCGGCAATCAGGTGCCCACGTCACGATTCGCCACCATTTCGCGCAACTACATCGGGCTGGTGAAAGACGTCGTCAAGCCGAACAATGGCGCTGCGCCCGGCACCAGCGACTATGTGCGCAATAACTACATCAACAGCACGGGAACTCGTCTTGACCCATGGACCAAGTTCAGCGTCAAGGGCGACCATAACTTCGGAATCAACGACCGTGTGAGTTTTCTCTATAACTACGGCTTCCATGGCGGCCTCGCCGGCCCGGACGGCTTCCCCGGCCTTCCGTATCCGGTGAACGATCAGCGCGTCGACGACCAGAAAAGCCATGTCTATCGCGCCACCTACGACAAAGTGGTCACCCCGACCACGGTGAACCACATGTTCTTCGGCATCAACTTCTGGAAGGAGCGGCACGACGCGCAGACCCTCGATGGAGGCTGGGAATCCAAGGGTGTTTGCGTCAAGGGCGCCTGGGACTGCAACCGGAACCTTTTGATCGTCGAGTCGTCGGACTACAGCACGTGGGTCGCCCGCGCCTATGACGGATCCGAAAACCTGGTGTTCAGCTTCGGTGACGACATTACGATGACCCGCGGTAAACACACCTTCAAGGCCGGCTACCTCTGGGAGCGCATCCACTATAACGGATTCGGTCAGCAGACCATCGGCGGGTTGATCCGCGGCGATCGCCGATCGACGAGCATCCCGAACGACAACAACCTGAGCACTGGTGGCGGTAACGGCTTCGCGTCGTTTCTGTTGGGCCAGGGCTTCACGGGTGGCACTGAGAATGACCGCTTCGTGGGCCAGCAGTGGCGCAGCCACGGCTTCTACGTCCAGGATGATTTCAAAGTGTCGTCCAAGCTGACCATGAACTACGGAGTCCGATATGAGTTCACTCTGCCCCCGGTCGAGCAGACCGACAAATGGAGCGACCTCGATCCGAAGCTCGCTAACGCGCGCGCCGAAGGCCTTCCGGGTGCGCTGCGGTTCGCGGGCTTTGGCCCCGGCCGCGAAGGCAAGCGCGCCATCGCCGACGGCTGGTTCGGCGGCATTGGGCCGCGAGTCGGCCTGGCCTACGCGATGGACGACAAAACGGTCCTCCGGGCGAGCCTGGGCCGTAGCTTCGGCGTGGCGAAGACCATCACTGGCAGCGCTCACTTCGAAGGTTCGACGCTGGTGTTCTCGGCGTCCAGTCTCGACAATGGTGTGACGCCGATCTTCAACATCGACCAAGGGCTTCCGCCTTACACCAAGCCGCCGGTGATCGATCCGACGTTCTCCAACGGCGCAAGCCCGGCCTATTGGGACGGAGAAGCCGTGCGTCTGCCGGAGAACTATCAATGGTCGCTTTCGATGCAGCGGCAGATTTCGAGCACGATGGTTTTCGACGCCACCTACAATGCGACCATCGGCGCGCATTTGGTGGCCGGTCTGAAGCGCTACAACCAACTGCCGTTCAGCGTCCTGCAGCAATACGGACGCTCGCTGCTCACTAGCGGAATCGACTCGGCCGCGGCCCGCAACGCGGGGCTGAGCCGCCCTTACCAGGACATCAACTGCCAGTTCAGCGCCACCTGTGCCCAGGTGAGCGTGGCGCAGGCACTACGGCCGTTCCCGCAGTTCCGCGACATCAACACGTCGTCGGGAGCGGGCGACAAGAGCGGCCACTCGAGCTATCACGCCATGGTTCTCAAACTCGACAAGCGCTATGCCCACGGCGTCACGATGCAAGGATCGTACGTGTTCTCGAAGCTGATCACCGACGCCGACGGATATAACCCCGACAACGGAACGCTTGACCATTACAACCGGCGGCTCGAAAAGTCGATCGGCGAGTTCGACCTTACGCACAATCTCAAGATGACCTACATCTGGGAACTGCCGTTCGGCAAGGGCCAGCGGTGGCTGACGAGCGGTCCGGCGACCTGGGTGCTGGGCGGTTGGCGCATCGCCGGGACGCATTTCTATTCGAGCGGCTACCCGCTGTCGTTAGGCAACAGCGCGGCGCTGAACTCGATTCTGTTCAACGGCCGCAGCGCGGCTACGGTGTCGACCTACGACGGCTGGATCGCGCAGAACTCGAATCCGAACTGGAAAGGGGCGGACCGGTTCTTCCAACCGGCATCGTTCTTCGGCGCGCAGCCGAACGACCGGGCGGGCAACGTGACGCGTCATAACCCGAAGGCGCGGCAGCCGTGGAACCTGAGCGAGAACTACTCGCTGGCGAAGAGCTTCCCGATCCGGGAAAGCGTGCGGGTGGACCTGCGTTGGGAGATGTTCAACATGTTCAACCGGTTCCGTCCGTCTCCGGGATCGACGAACGTGCAGGACCCGAACTTCGGCCGTGTGCAGGGCCAGCTCAACGAGCCCCGCCGCATGCAGCTCGGATTGAAGCTGTATTTTTAAACGCCAGGCCCGGCGAACCGGGCCGGGCGGCGCTACAATGAATCCTTTGGGCGGCGAGCCGCATCGCTAGAGTTGTGCCGGCCTCGCCGCCCGTGCTCACTTTATGATTCGAATTGAACAGCCCGCCTGGGATGTAATGGTGTCGCACGCCAAGGCGACGTTTCCGAACGAGTGCTGCGGTGCGATGATCGGAAGCATCGACGGCGATCAGAAGACGGTGAAGGTCGCCGTGGCGATCGAGAATGCGTTCGAGGGTTCGCAGGCCGAGCGGTATGAGCTGCGTCCGGAGGATCTGCTCCAGGCCGACCGCGAGGCGCGTCGCCAGGGGATGGACCTGATCGGGATCTTCCATTCCCATCCCGACTGTGACGCATACTTTTCCGAGACGGATCTGAAGAACTCGTGTCCATGGTATTCCTTCGTGGTACTTTCTATTCAGAAGGGCGAGTTCCACCACGCTAACAGTTTTCTGCCGAATGCGGACCAAACCGCGGCGGACAAGGAAGAGTTAGTACATCCCCAATAACCAAGAAGAGGTGAATGCATTGGCTAAAGTTCTTATTCCCACGCCGCTCCGGCAGTTCGCGGACAAGAAAGACTCGGTGGAGATTTCCGGGGCAACGGTAGGCGAAGTGATGGGCGCGCTGACGGCGCAGTATCCGGACCTGCGGAAGAATCTTTACAACGACGAAGGGAAATTGCGGAGCTTCGTCAACGTCTATGTGAACGACGAGGACATCCGTTACATGGGCAAGGACGCGACCGCCGTGAGCGACGGGGACACGGTGTCGATTGTACCGAGCATTGCCGGCGGAGTAAGTTGATGCAGCCTACGCTATCGCAGGAAGAGATACTTCGCTATTCGCGCCACCTGATCATGCCTGAAGTGGGCATGGAGGGGCAGTTGAAGCTGAAGGCCGGGAGCGTGTTGTGCATCGGCACGGGCGGGCTGGGGTCGCCCCTGACGATGTATCTGGCGGCGGCGGGAGTGGGGCGGATCGGGCTGGTGGATTTCGACGTGGTGGATACGACGAACCTGCAGCGGCAGATCATCCACGGCACCTCCGACGTGGGACGTAAGAAGCTCGACTCGGCGGTGGATACGCTGCGCGAGATCAACCCTCACGTGGTCATTGACCGGCACCCGGTGGCGTTGACGAGCGAGAACGCTCTCGAGATCTGCAAGGACTACGACATCATCATCGACGGAACGGATAACTTCCCGACGCGGTACCTGGTGAACGACGCGTGTGTGCTGCTTGGCAAGCCGAACGTCTATGGTTCTATCTTCCGGTTCGAGGGGCAGTCGACGGTGTTCGGCTATCCGGGCGGTCCCTGCTACCGGTGTCTGTATCCGGAGCCACCACCGCCGGGGCTGGTGCCGTCGTGCGCCGAGGGCGGAGTGCTGGGGATCCTGCCGGGCGTGATCGGAGTGATCCAGGCGACCGAAGCAGTGAAGCTCCTGATCGGCCAGGGCGAACTGCTGGTGGGGCGGCTGATGTTGTACGACGCCTTGAACATGCGGTTCCGTGAATTGAAGCTGCGGCGGAATCCGGAGTGCCCGATCTGCGGAGACAACCGGACCATTCATGAGCTGATCGACTATCAGCAGTTTTGCGGCATCGTTCCGCAGGCTCCGGTTGCCGCCGCCGCGAACGGAGAGATGGACGTCACCGCCTTGAAAGCCCGGCTGGACCGCGGCGATAACTTCGTCCTTGTGGACGTCCGTGAGGTCCACGAGTTTCAGATCGGGCGGATCCCCGGCTCGATTTTGATACCGCTGGGCGAACTGCCCAAGCGGCTCAATGAGCTCGACCCGGAGGCCGACATCGTCGTCCACTGTAAGATGGGCGGGCGGTCCGCCAAAGCTTGTGACTTACTCCGGCAGAATGGTTACAAGAAAGTTACTAACGTCGCAGGGGGAATTCTGGCCTGGAGCGACAAGATCGACCCGAGCGTTCCTAAGTATTGAGCTTGCGCCGCCGGCAGGCGAAGGCGGTCAGGCCTAATCCGAGTAACATCCAACTGGACGGTTCCGGAACCGAAGCCGGCGCCGAGGCCGCGATGTGGACTCCGCCGTCGTAACCGGGCCCATAGGCGAAGAACGAAGCAGGGGGCTGGCCCGGGGCAGGGAAGACATTCACCGGGCCGGTGGAGCCCTCGCCGGGGGCGGTGAGGATGGAGCCGCCGGCGACGAACACGCCTCCCGTGAAGCCCGGATCAAAGGCGAAGAACGAGTCGAGCGTCGAAAAGGTAGCGCCGTCAAAGACACGGACTTGGCCGCCGTTGGTGGCCATGCCGGTAATGATGTCGTCGCGGCCATCGTTGTTCCAATCGCCCGCGGCGACTGTGACGCCACCGGCAAAACCCGCGTCGAATGCGAAGAAGCTCTGCAACTCGCCCCCAGATACTCCGTCGAACACCTTGACGTGCGGCCCGCCGCCGGCGCCCGCGCCCGTTATGATGTCGTCGAATCCGTCGCCGTTGATGTCACCGGCGGCGACGTAGACGCCGCCCTGGAAGCCGTCATAGGCAAGGAAGCTATGCATGAGGTTCAGGTTGGTTCCGTCGAAGACGTTCACCTGAGCCGGACCGCCGGCGCCAGCGCCGACGATGATATCGAAGATGTGGTCGCCGTTGAGGTCACCGGCGGCGACGAAGACGCCGCCGGTGAATGAGGGGGAAAAGACAAAGAACGACCGTAGCTCCGCGGGTGCGACGCCGCCGGCGGACACGCCTGCTCCATCGAAAACCTTGACGTGAGGACCGCCGCCCGCGCCTGTGCCGGTGACGATATCGTCGACGCCGTCGTTGTTAAAGTCGCCGACGGCGACCCGGACGCCGCCCTGGAAGGCCGGATCGTAGGCGAGGAAAAAGCCAACCTGATCGTGAGTGGCCTTATCGAAAACATTCACTTGCGGAGCGACGCCGCTACCGGTTCCGCTAACGACAATGGGATTGGCTGCCGCGATGGAGCATAGTAGCCCAAGGGCGGCGCCGGTGCGCAAAATCATCTCGGTCTTTCCTCCTGGAATCAGATTGTGAAAAGTATATCACCTGGAATCCGCGAGGAGGCGTTTGTATTCGCTTCGCGCGTGGTCATAGGCGCGTTTCATCTCTCCCTGTTCGGTGAGGCGGACGCGGTTGAGTTTCTGGTTCCAGCAGACCTCGACGGCCTTGAGGCACCACTCGGCACTGGCTTTGGAACGTACCGGCTGGCCCGCGACCTCCACCCAAATCGGGTTTGTATGCGAGGAGGGAAGGATGCGGAGGGCGACCCAGGCGGAGCGATCGATCTTGATGTCGAAGGATTGGTCGCGCAACTGACCATCGGCGTCGATTTCTCGGCGGGCGACGACTTCGCCGTTGACGATGACCTCTAGCGGAACCTTGGCGGTGGCGCCGATGCGGGAGCGTTCGATGTCCCAATAAGGCTTCTGATCGGCGCGTTTGGACTGCAAAGCCGGATCGGCTTTGGCATCGAGGAGCGCCGCGACTTTGGCGGTGAGCTTCACCGAACCCGGGGCCGCGAGCTTAATGTCGGCGGTTCCCATTTCGACGCCGTTGGCACGGAAGTCAATCAGGTGGCTCTTCCCATCGGAGACGTAGTTGCGGCCTTCCTTGATTCCGTGGACCCAGTCGGCATAGTCGAGCGCCTTCTGGCGGACATAGCTGCGGCCGAGGCCGACCTTTTCGCCATAGATGCAGGGGAAGTCGGTTTCGCCGGAGATGCGGGTGCGATAGCCGACGTTCAGGGTGTGATACCAGATGTTAAGCTCCCAGGGCCATGGGGTGTCGACGGTGGAGAGGAAGTCCGTGAGGCCGTGGGTGACGCTGACGATGTACTCATTGGCGCCGATGCCATCGAAGGGCGGCATGGCGTAAGAAAGCGTCTTTTCCTCGGGGATGGAAAGTCCCCAGCCGGAGTGGGCGTAGCCGGTGACGGCGCCCTGTTGCCGCCCCCAGCGCAGGATGGGCATGCCCCACGAGGGCCAGTCTTCGATGCGCTGGGTGCCGGGGTAATCCTGTTCGCGGAGGCCAAGCAGGATGAGGTGACCGGTGTGGGAGGAAGGGTGTCCGGAGACTTCGACGTCATAGCGGATGCGGTGCTCCTTCGTCGATAGGGCATTTTCCTTGCCTTCGAAGAAGGTCTTCTGGAAATACCAGCCGGGGCCCCAAGTGAGCACGGACCCGATCTTGAGATCCTCGCCCGTGACGTGGCGCATCATGTCCTGCGGGTAGACGCCTTCGGTGGGGCGTTCGTAGTGGGCGCAGCCGGCGGCGTGGATGTGGTGATCGCCGGAGTACCATCCCATCTTGGCGGGATCAATCCAGCGCTCGAGGCGGAACGTCATTTGAATGGGGTCCCGGTTGGGGACGTTGAGGGTTTGTGTGTTTTGGCGGTATTCGGGACCACGGCCATATTCGATGGTGTATTGGCCAGGCGGAAGCGAGACGTGCTCACCGTCGGCGCGGTAGACCTGGGGATGAAAGAAAAAATCGCCGCCGAGGCGCTTGGTCTGGGAGGGATAGACGCGGCGTTTGGCGTCGCGAATGATGAAGCCGGCGGTGGTGGGCTGGTCATTGTAATCGAGGACGCGAAAGGTGACTTTGGCGCTGGGCTGGATTTGGAACAGGATGTCGACCTCGTTGCGGAAGCCGAGGTCCTGGGAGCCCTGGCCGACATCGAAAGCGAGTTTGGCTTCGCGCTTGCCGGGTTCGGCGGCGAAGATCTGGATGATGCGGTATTCGAGGTCTAGTCCGGAAAGGTGGATGCGCATGGGCTGTTTGTTGAACATGGCGATGTCCATCCACTTGCGTCCGACGAGGCGTTGGGGTTGATTGGCGAGTTGGCCCATGTTGGGGCTGTCGACGGCGAGGACGGCAGTAACACCAGCGTCGTTGTGAACCTTGACGAGGAATGCGCGCCAGCCTTGTTCGACGAGTTGCGCGGCGGCGTTGCCTTGCTGCACCTTGACGCGACTTTCAGGATTGATGTTGATGCCAACGAGGGCGTGTTTGTCAAGGATAGCTTGCAGGGCTGCGATTTGATCAGGGCCACCGGCGCCGGCATCGAGGATCTTGCGAATGGCGGCGGTGTCTGGAGCGGGGAGCGGCTCACCGATGAGGTCCAGGGACTGGAGGAGACGCTCGATTTGGGCCGCGAGGGGCTGGAAGTCAACCTTGGTGACGATGGGGAGATCCTCTCCGCGCGCGGTGGCCGCGGCGAGGAGAATGGCGATGGCGAGGATGGGGCGCATGGGTGTAGGTGTATCACAACCAGCAGGCGGGCGCGACGGTTGGGTTAGTCTGCGCGCGGAATGGGTTTGAGTGGGCGAACCAAGCCAACTCACGCGGCGGCTTTCTCGTTGGCGGCGCGAGGGTTACGGGAATGGGAATTGGGTTTGTTCCGGTAGTCGGCGAGTGTCTTCAGCGCACGGAAGTAGGCGGCGAACAAACGCTGTTGGATGCGGGAGAGCTTTTCGGGGGCATCGGTGGCGGTGGCGGAGGCGACAAAGGTGAGTCCGGCGAGGCGATTGGGGCCGCGGTCCGAGGATTCGTCGAAGGGACCGAAGGTGGGGCTGAGGGAGGGGTCGGGAGACTGGGCGACGGAGCGGTCCCAGAGGTCCTGGGCGAGGGCGTCACTGGAGCCAGCTTCCTGGCGGCGTACGCGGGAGACCTGCCAATCGAGGGCGGCGATGTTTTTGAGGAGGGAGGTTTCGATGGGGTCACCGGGGTCAAGGGCGGTAGAAAGAAAGACATCGATGTGTTTTTGGAAGGAGTTGCTGGTTTCGCCGATGGCGTAGACGACGCTGTCGGTGGCGTAGAGGCCGTGTTTGATGGCGTTGCGGGCGACGCGGCGCTTTCCTTCGGCGGTGCGCGGGCCGGTGGATTTGCGAGCGTTCTGGCGGTTGGCGGCGAGTTGGCGTTCAGTGGCCATGGGTAAGTCCTCCTGATTTCGACGAAAAGGCCCGTTCGGTTTTCGGGCAATTTCATTCTTGCATGCGGGGTCAAGATTTTTGGGCGGGACGTTCTCGCAAGTGATTGATGGGGTGAGGGTTATGAGAATGAACGGGCTTGTGACCGCATTTGCCGCGCGGGGCCGGATGGGGGAAATCCCCGGGTTTTTGGGGAAATGGTACACTGAACGGCTGTGCCGAAGCGGGATGGGTTCCTCGCCATCGCCATCATTGCCGTTGTCACGGCGCTGAATCATGCCTGGACGCTATCGCCGCTTCATTACTATTTTGCCGATGACTGGGCGTGGCTCAACTATGGGGCCTTCGTCCCCTACGGGCAATTGACGGACTGGCTTCCGCAGCAGCCTTACAACGACCGGCCGGCCGGCGCGGTTTTCATCAAGGTCCTCTACCAGTGGCTCGGGTTGAATCCGGCCGCGCACCACGGGATCCTGCTGGGGCTGCATGTGTGGAACGCGGTACTGGTGTTTCTGCTGGCCCGGCGCTGGACGAATGGGACGGCGGCGGCGTTCGGGGCCGCAGTGGTGTTCGGCAACTGGGCGGCGTCGATCACGGCGTTCACGTGGCTCGCGGCGATCTTCGATCTGCTGGGATGCACTCTCGTGCTGGGGAGCGTGCTGGCGTACATGCATCCTGGGTGGCGATGGAGGGTGGCCAGCGCGGTGTTGTTTTTCATTGCCTTGCGGACGAAGGAATTCGCGATCGTGGTTCCGGCGATATTGGCGTTGTGGGAGGTGAGCCGAAACGGGTGGGGCGATGCTTTGCCGATCCTGCGGCGACTGGCGCTTTCCATCGCGATTGCGGCGATTGTGGGAGCGAAGTATCTGTGGCTGGTGACGCATGGCGACGTCCTGAAGCCGGGGGACGTGTACACGCCGGTGTTCACAATGGCCGTGTTCGCGGATTGTTTGGGGCAGTATCTGCGGTTGCTGCTGGGACTCGCGAGCGGGGGCGCGGGGGCGATCGCGGCGGTGCTCATGGCGGCGGCGGTGGCCGCGGCGCGGCGGCAATGGACGGTGGTGGTGGCGTTGAGCTCGTTCGTACTGCTGTTGCTCCCGGTGTTGTTTCTGCCGAAGCGGATATCGCCGCTATACCTCTACGCGCCGTCGGCATTTTTCTGGATCGGGGCGGCGGGGTGGGTGGCAGGCATGGTTGGGGGGCGTTGGGGCGGGGTGGCGGCGGCTGTGTTGGGTGTGGGGATGACGGGGTGGCAGGCGGCGGGACCGGTACGGCGGTTGGAGCGGGAGGTGCTGGATCGGTCCGCGCCATTCGCCCAGTCGGCGAGCGATCTGCGGCGACTTTATCCCACGCTGCCTCGCGGTAATCGTTTCTTCATCGAAGGCCTGCCGGACTATCTGAATCTGTTCGACTATGGACCTTGCCACGCGGTTCGGGTGATGTATCGGGATGACAGCCAGCGGTGCACGATCTACCTTCCGCCAGGGGAATTGATGGCCGCGTACGAGGCGGCCGCAGAGCCGAAGCAGTATCTGATTTATGACGGGGGCAAGTTGAAGCAGCGGGCGGTGGCGCCGATGCCATTGCTACCGCCGGCGAAGGGCGAGGTGCTTGCGCATCGGGCGTATGGGGAAGGCGGCGCGGCGGAGGGCGTATTCTCCGGAGCGCCGGCGTCCTCGGCGAGTGGATACACGATCGAGATCATCGCGAGTCTCGATGAGCAGGGCGCGCCGCTCGGCACTTTGTTGACGAATCAGGATCCGGGGGCGCGGCGCGGTGTGACGATACAGCGACCGCTTTCGGGAGCGGGCGTGCTCGAATGCGTGGTGGGCGAGGGGGGCGAGTGGCATGCGATCGGGCAATGGACGCCACCGGCGGGCCAGGATGTATATCTGGCGCTGACGTATGCGGGCGGCCAGTGGGCCGGGTATCTGGATGGCCGAGAGGTGTTCCGTGCGCAAGGCGGCGAAGGGGCGTCCGGACTGCCATGGATGTTGGGGAATTTGGAGCCAGGAGGACCTCGTCCGGCTGGGGCGCGTATCCGGGAGGCGCGATTGCGGCGCGGGGCGGCGAGCGCGGAGGAATTGGCGGCGGCGGCGTGGGCGGTTGCGCGTCCGCATTGAGCAGTATAAGCTCAGTGGCCATGACGAGGCGCGAGGCGTTGGAAGGGCTGGCTGGTTTCGTGGCGGGTTCGCCGCTCGGGCGGGCGCAGGGGAGCAGCGAGGCGAAGTTGGCGGACATGATCAATGTCTTCGACTTCGAGCCGGTATTCCGGAAGAAGGCGGTGAAGTCCGCCTATGACTATGTGAGCGGCGGGGGCTGGGATGAGTGGACACTCGCGCGGAACCGGGAGATGTTTCGACGGATCGTACTGCGTCCGCGGTACATGGTGGAAGTGGACAAGATCGATTTGTCCACGGAGGTTCTGGGGCAGAAGCTGACGATGCCGATTCTGGTTGCGCCGACGGGGACGCACTCGCTGGTGAATCCGGCGGGGGAGCCGGAGACGGCGCGGGGCGCGGGAGCGGCGGGGGCGACGATGTGCGTATCGACCAGTTCGAGTTTCCCGATCGACCAGATCGCGAAGGCGGCGACGGGTCCTCTTTGGTTCCAGCTCTATACGGGTCCGGACCTGGAGAGTACGCGGGCGAAAGTGGAACGCGCGACGGGGGCTGGATGCAAGGCGGTGCTGCTGACAGTGGATGGACCCTACCACGCGCCGCGTGAGCGCGACATGCGGAACCGGCTGGAGGATCAGCCGGACCGGCGGCAGGCGCGGCGGGCGCGTGGGCATACCGAGGAGGCGGGACCGTATGGACTGCCGATGCGGTTTCAGGCGGGGTTGAACTGGAGTTTTCTCGATGAGCTGTGCGGATATGCAAAAGTCCCGGTGTTGGTGAAAGGAGTGCTGACGGCCGAAGATGCGCGGTTGGCGCTCGACCATGGGGCGGCGGGTGTTGTGGTGTCGAACCACGGGGGCCGGTATCTGGATGGCGCGCCGTCGACGATCGAGGTTTTACCGGAGATTGTGGATGCGGTGGGATCGCGCGGGACGGTGGTGGTGGATGGCGGATTCCGGCGTGGAACGGATGTGCTGAAGGCGCTGGCGGTGGGGGCGAAGGCGGTGCTGGTGGGGCGTCCACCGCTGTGGGGGCTGGGCGCGTTCGGGGCCGAGGGTGTGCAGCGGGTGATGGAGCTTTTGCGGACGGAACTGGGCTGGGCGATGGGATTGGCGGGGCGTCCGACGATCGGGTCCATTGACCGGAGTCTGATCCGAATGGATTTCCGCTAGCGCGCCCGGCTGCGGTCCGGCGGATTTTCATGGCACGTCACCCAAGAAGACCGCCATCGGCTCGCCTTGTTCTTCAATCACTGCGACGCACCGCTTTCGGCGCGCTGTGGATCGGCTTCCACCAATCGGCCTCCAAACAGATTGTGCCGGCGGTCTACGGAGCCCGACTCCTGTCCGTGAAGATATGCGCCGTAACAGCCTAAAGTGATGAAGTACCTCAGTCTAACCCGACCGCTCGCTGACGCTCACGGCTCAGTCACGGGCTTCCACGCTCAGGTTCGTCGACGTGCCGGCAGTCAGGAGCGGGTACACTGGTGTGATGGCGCGCCGGGGCTCGAGGGCTTCGGGGCCAACGAACACGACCCACATTTTATGAGTATTACTCCACGCAACGAGGATTTTGCCGCCTGGTATCAGGACGTGGTCCTGCAGGGGGACATGGCTGAGCCGGCCGAGGTAGTGAAGGGCTGCATGGTGATCCGTCCGAACGGGTACGCGGTCTGGGAGCGTCTGCAGGCGGACCTGGACCGGCGGTTCAAGGAGACGGGGCACAAGAACGTGTATTTTCCGATGTTCATTCCGGAGAGTTTTCTGCGGAAGGAAGCCGAGCACGTGGAGGGCTTTTCGCCGGAACTGGCGGTGGTGACCATCGCGGGCGGGAAGAAGCTGGAAGAGCCCTATGTGGTGCGTCCGACGTCGGAGACGATCATCGGGCATTTCTTCGCGAAGTGGATCCAGAGTTATCGGGACCTACCGCTGCTGTACAACCAATGGGCGAACGTGGTGCGTTGGGAATTGCGGACGCGGATGTTTCTGCGGACATCGGAATTTCTATGGCAGGAAGGGCACACCGCGCACGCGAGCGAAGAAGAAGCGCGGGAAGAAGCGGTGCGGATGCTGCATGTCTATGGGGATGTGGCCGAGCAGGTGATGGCGATGCCGGTGATCCGGGGCGTGAAGACGCGGGCGGAGAAGTTCGCGGGGGCGGCGCGATCGTTTTGCATCGAGGCGATGATGCAGAACGGGCTGGCGCTGCAGGCGGGGACGAGCCATGAACTGGGGCAGAACTTCGGGAAAGCGTTCAATGTGCAGTATCAGAGCAAAGAGGGGAAGCTCGAGTATGTGTGGCAGACGAGTTGGGGCGTGAGCACACGCCTGATCGGGGGGCTGATCATGACGCACTCCGACGATAAAGGCCTGGTGCTGCCGCCGAAACTGGCGCCGGTGAAGGCGGCGATCGTGCCGATTTACCGGAAGGACACCGATAAAGGGACGGTGCTCGAGACGGCGTCGCGGATTGCGGGCGATTTGCGGGGGGCGGGGATGGAAGTGGAGGTGGACGCGCGGGAGGAACATAGTCCGGGCCATAAGTTTTTCTATTGGGAGCGGCTGGGCGTACCGCTGACGATCGAGTTGGGTCCGCGGGATATTGCGGCGGGCCAGTGTGTGGTGAAGCGGCGGGATTTGGGGACGAAGGAGCCGATGGGGCTGGAAGGGATCGGGGCGCGGCTGGCGGAGGGGCTCGAGCGGATGCAGGGCGAATTGCTGGAGGCGGCGCGTGGGCGTCTGCGGGCGAACACGGTGGAGGCGGAAACGCTGGAGGAGGTGAAGGAGATTCTTACGCCGGCTACGGCGGAGAAGGGAGGGGGGAAGTTCGTGATGGCATACATCAAGGACGATCCGGAGTGCGATGCGAAGGTGAAGGAGTTTCGTGCGAGCGTACGGTGCATCCCGGTGGGCGATGACCCGCTGGGCCGCGAGGGCGAGGGCCGCTGCGTGGTGACGGGAGAGACGGTGGGGAAGCGGTCGGTGATCGCGAAGGCCTACTAGCAGCCGGGCGCTGGGGCTTTGGTTCTATTGGCCGTAGGCGGCGATGGGGTTGGTTTCGAAGAGGGCCTTTGCTGTGGCGGTGTCGAGTTTGGGGAGGAAATCGGTGAGGAGAAACGCGTAGGGGCGGAAGGCGCCTCCGTCAGGTTCTCCGGGGCGGTAGTAGCCAGCGTCCTGGGAGACCATGGTCTTACCCAGCAGCGTTTTCCCGGCCATGAAGCGGACGCATTCGTGGTGCCAGGCGATTGAGGCGGGGCTGAGCCCGTCGAATTGAACCCAGGCACCGGCGCGGGCGGCTTTCTCGTGGAAGGAGTGGTTCTTTTCGTTGTGGGCGTGGACCCAGACGAAGCGCGCGGGATCACAGGCGGCGGCGGAGAGGATTTCGATTTGCTCGAGGGCGGCGGGACCGGCGCCGGTGGTGTGGGAGGCGATGGTGAGTCCGGTTTGATTGGAGCAGAGGGCGGCGGCGCGGACAATTTTGCGGTCGAGGGCGTCGAGGGGGGCGCGGTTGACGCCGATTTTGATGAAGCGTGGTTTGATGCCGTCGATGCCGTTGGCGTGCTCCTGAGTCCAGCGGCGGGCGAGTTGTTCGGCGGAATCGGTTGAGGCGTATGGGGGCAGGTATTCGTGATTGCGGGCGGAGTAGAGTCCGGTGTTGGTCCAGATGTCGATACCGGTGGCGTCGGCGAGGCGGGCGAGGAGTTTGGGGCTGCGGCCGAGGAAGTTGGGAGTGGCGTCCTGAAAGCGGGCGCAGCCGAGGCGGGCTATGGCTTCCAGGTGCGGCAGGACCTTGGCGATGACGGCGGCCTGGTCAACAGGAGCGCGTTTGAAATTGACGAGGACGTGCTCATGGACGAGGATCCAGTGGGGCCGGGGGGGCTGGGCGAGGGCCGCGGGGGCGGCGGCAAGGGAGGCGAGGAACTGGCGTCGGGTAAGGACCGGAGGCGGTTGAATGCGCACGTTTCGAACTATAGCGCAGGGATTCCCCTTATGCATACATGGGTCCCAGCGAACGATGAGACGAGTGGAAGCAACTAGTACGGAATTCAGTCAGGTAGCCCCTGTGTCAGTGGAATCTTTCAGCGGTCCGGGCGGGCACGAGTTCCTCGTCGATATGGCGAGGGCGAACTGCTTTGTGGCTGTGGATCTGGAAGCGAACCGGGCGGGAAAAACGACGCGGCCGCAACTGATTCGAGTGTGGTTGCACGCGCTGAAGCCACTGCGGGTGGCGGGGGCGGCGCTGGTGGGGTGGATGGTGATGCTGATGATCCTGCATACGTTTCTGCCGGGGATCGCGCAGGGGTTCGTGCTGAAGAAGCTGGGGCTGGGGGCGCTGGGGCCGATGGTGGGTATGTTCGGGGCGTTCGTGCTGGCGGTGCTGAAATGCTCGCGGCGGACGGTGCTGCTGGTGGCCGATGCGGTGAACGGCGACGTGGCGCACGTGGTGGGGCGGGTGGCGCCGAGCTTCGAGGAAAACCATTCGCATGGGTTGGGGCGGTGGCGGGGGGAAACCGACGCCGTGTACCACTACTGCATCCGCGATCAGGAGTTCGAGGTGACGCGCGAGGCTCACATCCTGCTGGTGGGCAAGTACGACACGTATCGTCCGCTGGTGCGGATCTACTTCATGCCGCGGAGCCAGTTGCTGTTATCGGTGGAGCCGGTGGAGGGGTCCGCGATCGCGGCGGCGGAGGCGGAGCCACGACAGCACTGGATGTTCCAGCCGTCGTCGGAACCATTGACGATCGAGCCGACGTATTTCGCGGTGAGGCGGAATTTCGATCTGATTCCGCGGCAATGGGCATCGGATCCGAGTCTGGCTGCCCCTGCGGCGGCAAAGCCCGTGCCGAGGCGCCGGCGTGGGCGTACGCGTGCGGCTGGGGCCGGGCAGGGCGCCGCTGTGCAGGGCATGCCCCCGGAGGCGGCCGGGGAACCGGCTAACGGCCCTCGGAGAGCCGCTGGTATGCCTTTACCGCCGAATTCTGGAACTCCCATCCGCCGGTCACTTCCGCCGGCGGCTCCACCTTCCAAGTGATCTGGTAGGCGACGCCCTGGTAGATGGGGCGACCGACGAGATGAGGGCCGAAACCGGCGAACTGGGGAAAGCGGGTGAGTGCTTCGTCGAGCGCCTGGCGGACGAGCGTAGCGTCAAGTTCGATGTGCGGGATGGGCATCGTGGGGAAAGGAGCGTCAGAAAATGAGGCTGACGCCACCGCGAACCGCTCGAGGGGACTGGATCAAGATGATGCGCTGTCCGCCGGTGGCCGAGATGGGGAGATAGCCTTGAGCGAGGAGATTGCGGAGCTCGGCGGTGGCTTCGAGGCGTCCGGGCAGGAAACCGGCGCGCGGGATGGGCTGGCGCAGGTAGAGATTGAGTCCGGGTTCGACGGTAGACCGCTGGGTGAGCGAGAGGTGCACGGGGTGGAGAACGTTGTAATCGGTGAACTGATAGGAGGCCGCGTACCGGGTTCCTAAGCCAGGGGCGCGTCCGGCGATGCGGGCCGTGATCGACTGACGCATTTCGGTATCCATTTTTCGGCGCAGTTCATTGGCGTCGGCGGTGACGAGCCGCTGGTCACCCGCGGCGAGGGCGCCGGCGTAGCCATAGGTGACGCTGGCGCTGAAATCGTCGCCAAGTTCCTGAGTGATGGAGGCTGCGTATCCCATGCGGGAGTAGCGTCCGGCGTTGAACACGGAGGTGTTGCTGGCAAGGTCCGGCATCAGGTTGTTGCCGGAGAATACACCGGGCCCGGCCGAGGCGTTCAGGGCGGCGTTGGAGACGCGCTCGCGGTAGGCGGAGGCGGAAACGATCCGGCTGCCGATTCTGCGGCGATAGCCGGTTTCGAAATTCTCAGAGCGCTGGACGCGCGCCTGGCCATCGCGAATGGAGACGCGGGGAAACAGGGCGAGCGTGGTGAGATCATGCTGGAGTTCGGTTTCGCTGTGCGCTGTGCGGCCGAGGAGTTCTGTGGCGGGCGCGCCGGAACTGAAGGCGAATTCGAGCGCGCCTTCCTGATCGGAACCCCAACGGACGCGTCCGAACGGGCTGGCGTAGTTGAGGCGGTTGAGGAAGGCGACCGATTCGAGGGAGGCGCCGTATTCGACCTCGAGATTGTCGGTGAGTTCGCGCCGGTCGACGAAGGTGGCGGTGAGGGTCTGGAGGGCGGGGATATTATCGGATTGACCGGCGGCGAGAGAGGCGCCGATGCGGGCGGGGAGGAAGATCTGGCGCATGGTCACGTTGACTTCCGGGCTGTGACCGCCACCGGTGCGGTCCCGCGTAAAGGAGGCGTTGAAGCCGGCGGTGGAGGTTCCGGTGTGGGAGGCGTATCCGAGATTGCCGCTGAGGGAGACCTGATTGGCGCCGTAGATGGATGTCGCGAGCGCGAAGGCGGTGCCGAGGTCAGTTTGGGTGCCGGCTGCAGCCAACTCGCCGCCGTCGCCGGAGGACAGGCGCAGGAGGCCTTTGGTTCCGGAGAAGACGCCCGAGGTAGAGCGGGCGCGGCGATTGGGGTCACTAATATCGACGCCGGGGAGCAGGCGTAGGATGGGGCGGGTGGCGGCGGCGCTGCGCAGAACCCATTTCCAGTCCTCGCTCATGAAAGCGCGCTGACCCGGGGCGGTATAGATGAGCTCGATGGAGCTGAGAACGCTGGTGAGATTGATGGCGAGGAAGCTTCGCATGCCGGGCTGAATGGTGATGTTGCGCTTGAGGGCGGGTACGAAGCTGGCGAGAGAAACGCGGAGGGAGTAGCTGTCGGCGGCGAGAGAGTCAAACAGGAAAGAACCGCGCTCGTTGGTGAGGACGCGCGCCACCATGCGCTCGTAGCGGTTATAGAGGAATACGGCGGCTCCCATTTGCGGGATGCCCGCGGAGTCGGTCACCTTACCGGTTAGAACGCCGGCGGTAGAACGGGGTTCGACGGCGCCGAGGGTGGGGGCGAAGACCGTAGACACGATCCCGAGGGCGACGGCGGCAGCCGTCATCGAGAAGACCGGATTCAGCGTTGTCGGTTTCACGCGATCCTTTGTCCAGGAGCCTGTCCAGAGGCCGGGCAGACTCGGTTTTGCACCTTAAAGTACCATTACAACACTTTGAACGTTGCCGCGGGGGCTAGCGTGGCGTTGTCGGCGTTGCGGTCGATGACTTTCATCCGGAGCGTGTATTCGCCAGGCTCCAAGTTCTGCAGGGGGAGGATCTTCTCCACAGTATACTGCTGCGCGGAGGCTCCTTCGATTTTGGCGACTTCCTCGGTGTACTCGAACACCTTCTTGTTGGTGCCGGACTTCACCAGTTCGTATTCGACCGAGGCGTTGGGTTTTTGCGTTTTTTCGTCGGGGACGAAGTTGTAGAGCTGGACGTAGACGCCGAGCTTCTCGTCGCGCTTGAAGGTGTCGTTGATGCGCGGGCGCACTTTGTGGGAGCCGATGACGAACTGTCCGGTACCGATCGATTTGGTGGGCACCTTCTCGATCATGTCGGCCAGGATGAGGCTGCTCATGCCGAGCGTTTCGTCCTCGAAGCGGGGAACGGCGAGCGCGAGTTCGTAATTCGTCATGGTGCCGCCGATGATGTCCTTGACGACGAGATTGAGCCTGTACATCCCGGGGGGCAGCGGGACCGATTTCTGGTAAACGGAGGATCCCTTGATGGCTTCCTGGAGCAGGCTGCTGGCGACCTCGACGCTGACGACGTCCTCAAACACGTTGACGACGCGGCGGGACATGGAGGTGATGCGGCCGTAGATGTTGACGATGGCCTTGGAAACGCCGTCCTTGTCCTGGAACTGGAGATCCTTCTTCTCGAGGAGCGCGGAGAGGTTGGTGAGGACGGTGGAATTGGTCATGCGGATATAGTCGGCCCGCACGGTGATGGGAAGCGTGTTGAAGCGGATGGAGGAGGTGACGGCAGCTTCGAGGTCCTTGAACTTGATCTTGGGCGCCTTCTGGAGATTGGCGAACTGTTGGAGGCGCTCAAACTGGTTCATGCGCATCGGGAGGGGCTGGTTGCCGGTGCCGAGGCGGGTGCCGTCGGTGCGGCTGAACCGGTCCGTCTTCGACGAGAGGCCGAGCTGCTCGTACATGGTAAGGCCGGCGTTGGGGACGTAGAGGAGGGCGTCTTTTTCCGACGGGTCCATGGTCATGCGGTATTCGCCGGTCATGGTGGGGTCAACGAACTCGATGATGATGTCGCTGCCAATGCCTTCGATCCAGCGATAGCGCCATTTCTCGAAGGGATAGGTGGAGGTTGTGCCGCCGCCTTCCTCAATGGGGCGCTCGTAGGTGCCGCCGGAGGGATGGGATTCGACTTCGTCGGCGGGGCCGAAGGTGATGTAGATGCGTCCGCGGTCGGTCTTCCAGCCGGGGATGCCGCTGGCGTAGCGCTCATTGGCGTAGGCGATACGGCGGTAGTGCTCCTCTTTGTATTCGTTTTCCTGGGAATCGGGCGTGGGGTCGCGGCGGAGCCAGAACGACTCGATGAACTGCTCGCGTTCCTCGTCGGTGGCGAGACGCTTCCAGGATTGCCGTTCCTCGTCGGTGATGATGTAGGTGACGTCTTCGGTGAGCCAACGCTTGAAGGGGCCTTCGAGCTCCTTCATCAGTTTTTTCTCGCGCCGCTTGCGCTCTTTCTCACTCAGCGGCTTGGCAATGGTTTCCCGCTTGGAATCGTCAGAGGAAGCCTTCTTGTCGGCGCCGGCCGCCGAGGGAGCGAATGCGACCAACGCTGCTGCCAGGTGAATCGCGATAAACGTCTTTGGGTTCATAGAGTCTCCGCGGATGCCCAGAGTGCCCGCACTTTGAGCTATCTCAATTGTAGGTACGCGATTTGGCAAGGTCAAGCGGCCCGGGTGTAAATAACCAACTTAGGGTTCGCCCCTGGAGGCCCATGTCAACTCCCTCGCCGGGAACCGGTACTCGAGCGCTTCCAAGCTCGATTCGTGTCAGAAGGACGCACCGGGACACACGGGAGTTTCCCATTTTTCAAAAATTTGTTTACAGTGATACGGATTCGGCCGCTGACGCGTCCTATGTAATTGATTGATTTCCATGGGTAAACCGGCGTCGGGACGCGCATGGCCCTCCACTTGCAAGAGACGGCCATGGGTTTGTGTATTCTGACGGTACGGGGTCTCCCGGGGCTCTGAGCCCGGTTGGGGATACTGCTTGAACGACCTGAAAGGACAACTCGTTAGCGCGCTGCTGGTGGTGCTCACGGCGGCGGGGCTGATCTGCGCCGGAATCAACTTCCAGCATCAGCGGCGCACGCGGCTGGCCGATGACGGGGCGATCTGGGTGGACCGGACGAGCGAGAGTGGGACGCGGCAGGTTGTGGCGCTGCATCTGGTGGAGGGCGGAGCGGCGCAGTTTGCGGGCATCAAGCCTGGCGACGTGCTGGTGAAAATCGAATCGTTTCCGATTGCGGCGGAAACCGATGTGACGCGGGTGCTGGCGCGGGTGGGCGCCTATCGCGACGCGCAGTACACGGTGCGGCGAACGGGAATGGGCGGCGCCGAGGTGGAGATCAAGGCGAAGGTGGTGCTGCGGGAGCAGTCGGGCGGATCGGCGCGGTTTTACCAGTACGGGGTGGGGCTGTTCTATCTTGCGATCGGATTGTTCGTCTACTTCCGGCGGGCGCGGGCGGCGCACGCGACCCATTTCTATGTCCTGTGCCTGGCGAGCTTCGTGTTGTCGACGTTCCACTACACGGGAGTCCTGAGCGGCTTCGACAAGGTGATCTACTGGGGCAACGTGGTGGCGGGGCTGTTCGCGCCGACCATCTTCCTGCATTTCTGCCTGACGTTCCCGGAAGAGCGCGCGGCGGTGCGGGGGAAAAAGCAGGCGCTGCTGTATGTGCCGGCGCTGCTGATCACGATGGCGTGGCTGGGCGTGACCTCGGGCGTGGTGCGCGTCTCGATGTCGATGGTGGAGTTGCGCTGGCTGATGGACCGGGGATGGCTGCTGTTTTTAAGCGCGGTGTACCTGACCGGCGCGGTGGCGGCGACACTGGCCTCGCGGCGCGCGTCGGACCCGATCGTGCGGCAACAGTTGAAATGGCTGCGCAACGGCGCGGTGCTCGGCGTGGTGCCGTTCACCTGTCTGTACGCGATTCCCTACATTTTCGGGGCGGTGCCGGGTCCGTACATGAACCTGGCGGTATTGTCGTTGATCTTCGTACCTCTGACGTGGGCGTATGCGATCTTGCGCTACCGGCTGATGGACGTGGATGTGATCTTCCAGCAGGGGTTCGCGTATACATTGGCGACGCTCGGGGTGATGGGGCTGTTTTATACGCTGGTGCTGACGCGGGGTCCGGTGGACGAACTCGACCCGAGCGTGATCGCGCTGTTGATTGTGGGCGCGACGTTCGTGTTCCAGCCGCTGCGCAATTCGATCCAGGAGCTGCTGGACCGGCACGTTTTCTACAAAGACCGTTATGACTATCGGCAAACGCTCGAGGAGTTCGCGCGGGAGTTGAGCTCGGAAACCGATATGGATGCGATGTTGGTCTCGGTGGCGGACCGGCTGCGGCGGACCCTGTACATCAAGAACGTCGGCTTCTTCCTTCTGCCGGAGGGCGCCGAGACGTTCGAACTGATCAAGTACGTGAGCGAAGAAAACAGGCTGACGCCGGCCGACCGGCTGGACCTGAGCTTCCTGCGTCCGCAAGCGGCCGAGCCGCTGTTTTTCGAGCAAACCGGCCGCACGTTGGACGTGGTGATGCGGGATTGGGAGCCGTCGGCGCGGTTGACGATCGCGCGGCTCGACCTGACGTACTATCTGCCATGCCGGGTGCGAGGGCGGACGATTGCGTTCATGGGGGTGAGCCGGTCCTCGACGGGAGACTTTCTTTCGGGCGAGGATCTGGAACTGTTGACGACGCTGTCGGGATCGGTGGGCATCGCGATCGAGAATGCACGGCTATACCGGTCTTTGCAGCGCAAGGTGGAGGAAAACGAGCGGCTGAAGGAGTTCAACGAGAACATCGTGGAATCGTTGAACGTCGGAATCGTGGCGGCGGGCCTGGACGATTGCGTGGAGAGTTGGAATGGGCAGATGGAAGAGCTGACGGGGATCCCGCGCGCGCGGGCGGCAGGTCATCCGGTGCGGTCGCTCTTGCCGGCGGCGCTTGTGAATCAGCTGGACGCGCTCGACGGGGAGACCGTGGAGCATCTCTACAAGGTCCAGTTTCCACCGGCACGGGCGGAGGAGGCATTTTCGGTGGTGGCCAACGGAGGGGTGATTCACTCCAACGGCGATGGCGGGAGCAGCCAGGCGAATGGAAACGGTGGGAATGGGCACGCCAATGGAAAAACGTCGAACGGAAACGCGAAAGGCGCCAAGGAGCGTGGGGCGCGGGTGGTGAACGTAGCGGTGGCGCCGCTGGTGGCGCGCGACCAGAAGAAGATCGGGCGGCTGATCCTGTTCGACGATGTGACCGAGCGGAGCGAGTTGGAGCAGCGGTTGATGCAGACCGATAAACTCAGTTCGATCGGGTTGCTGGCGGCGGGAGTGGCGCATGAGGTGAATACGCCGCTGGCGGTGATCTCCAGCTACGCGCAGATGCTGGCCAAGCAGATCGCGGCCGACGATCCGAAAAACCGGTTGCTCGAAAAGATCGCCAAGCAGACCTTCCGGGCGAGCGAGATCGTGAATTCACTGCTGAACTTCTCGCGGACATCGAAGACGGAGTTCGAGGAAGTGGACCTGAACCGGGTGATCCGGGAGACGCTCTCGCTGATCGAGCATCAGTTGGACAAGAGCGGCGTGGAGGTCCGGGAAGAACTGGACGAGACGCTGCCCGCGGTGCGGGGAAATTTCGGTAAGATGCAGCAGGTGTTCCTGAATCTATTTCTCAACGCGCGCGATGCGATGGAGGCGGAAGGGGCTCCGCACGAAGGCGGGCGCATTCTGACGGTTTCGACCAGGACGGCGGGCGCACAGGCGCGGATCGAGGTGGCCGACACGGGGAAGGGAATCGATGCGGGCGATCTGGCGCGGATCTACGACCCGTTTTTCACGACTAAGGGCGCGCGGAAAGGCACGGGGCTGGGGCTGGCGGTGACTTACGGCATCGTGCGCGAGCACGGCGGCACGATCGAAGCCGAAAGCAGGCCCGGCGAGGGCACGCGCTTCTCGCTGGAGTTTCCGCCGATCCGGAAACCGGTGCATGCTTAGCGCGGGATTCCCAGGAGCCGCGGCGGCGCCGCGCGGCCGGATCCTGGTGATCGACGATGAGGCGGACATCCGGGAGAGCCTGGCGGACCTGCTGACGCTCGAAGGCTACCAGGTGGAATTGGCGGTGAACGCCACCGAGGGGCTGGCGAAGTTCGAATCCACGCCATGGGATCTGGTGCTGTTGGACCTGATGATGCCGGACCGTTCGGGGATGGAAGTGCTGGCCGACATCCGGGAGCGGGACACCGAGACGCCGGTGGCGATGATCACCGCCTACGGTTCGGTGGAAGTGGCTGTGAACGCGCTTAAGAACGGCGCGACGGACTACTTCTCCAAGCCGTGGGACAACGAGAAGCTGGTGTTGGGAATCGGGGGCATGATCGGTTCCCGGCGGCTCCGGAGCGAGAACATCGAGCTGAAACGGGCGCTGAAGCAGCGCTACAGCTTCCCGAACATTGTGGGAAAGAGCGAGCCGATCCGCTCGATTTTGGATATGGTGGCGCAGGTGGCGCCGAGCCGGTCCACGATCCTGATCACGGGCGAGACGGGGACGGGGAAGGAACTGATCGCCAAGGCGGTGCATGCCAACTCGCCGCGGGCCGAGCAGATGTTCGTGGCGGTGAACAGCGGATCGCTGCCGCCGGACCTGCTCGAATCGACGTTGTTCGGCCACGTGAAGGGGGCGTTCACGAGCGCGGTGGCGTCGCGTAAGGGGTATTTCGAGCTGGCCAACCGGGGAACGATCTTCTTCGATGAGATCAGCACGATCGGGTTCGATACGCAAGCCAAGCTGCTGCGGGTGATCCAGGAACGGGAATTCATGCCGCTCGGTTCGACCGAGGTGGTGAAGGTGGACGTGCGTATCATTGCCGCCTGCAACGTGGATCTGAAGAAGCTGGTGGACGAGGGCAAGTTCCGGGAGGATCTTTACTACCGGCTGAACGTGATCAATCTGGTGCTGCCGCCGCTGCGGGACCGCAAAGAGGATATTCCGCTGCTGGCCGATCATTTCCTGAACAAGTATGGCCGGGAAAACGAGAAGTATTTGGACTCGGGCGGGCGATCTGTGCTGCGGCTGGATCCGGAAGCGATGCAGATCCTGATGGATCACGCCTGGCCGGGCAACGTACGGGAACTCGAAAACGTGATTGAGCGGGCCGTGGTTCTGGCGACCGGGGCCATCGTGCCGGTGAGCGTGCTGCCGGATTATCTGTTGCAGGCGGCCGGTATCCGGACGCGGCGGCCGAGTGGGGATACGCTGCCGGCCGATGCCAGCCTGTTCGAGATGGTGAACGAGTTCGAACGCCGCAAGATCATCGAGGCTCTCGAATCGGCCAACTACAGCCAGACGGAAGCGGCCGAGCGGCTGCACATACCGCTGTCGACGCTGAACCAGAAAATCAAGCGGTTGGAGATTCCGATTCGCAAGAAGGGTCCTCACGGGGGACAGGAATAAATCCGGCCGGTGATAGGATAACGGCAAGAGGACGACCAACGATGCTGATACGTATTCCGAAGGGCTGGGAAATTCCTGAACGAGAGGCTACGCCGGAGCAGGCCTACTGGAACCGGCGTGAGATCCTGCAGGCGGCCGGAGTGACGCTGGGCGCCTTGGCTGGTCCGCTGGCGGCGGCCGAGGGGAAATCTCCGTATCCGGCCAAGCGCAATCCGGACTTCACGCTGGACCGTCCGGTGACCGAGGAATGGGCTGCGACCGGATACAACAACTACTACGAGTTTCATCCGACCAACAAGACGGCGGTGAAGGACCGGGTGGGGAAATTCAAGCCGCGGCCGTGGACAATTCAGGTGAAGGGGTTGGTCAAGAAGCCGCAAACGCTGGACCTGGACGATTTGGAAAAGACGATGCCGTTCGAGGAGCGGCTATACCGGTTCCGTTGCGTGGAGGCGTGGGCGATGGCTGTGCCGTGGACGGGGTTCCCGATGGCGGAACTGATCAAGAAGCTGGAGCCGAAACCAGAGGCAAAATACGTGCGGTTCGTGACGGTGGAACGGCGGAACGAGATGCCGGGCATCGGCGAGGCGCCGTGGTACCCGTGGCCGTATTTCGAGGCGCTGCGGATGGACGAGGCGATGAACCCGATGGCGATGTTCGTGACGGGGATCTATGGCAAGCCGCTGCCGGTGCAGAATGGGGCGCCGTTCCGGGTGATTGTGCCGTGGAAGTACGGATACAAGAATCCGAAGTCGATCGTGGAGATCGAGTTTCTGGCCAAGCAGCCGGAGACGTTCTGGCACAAGACGGCGCCGGCCGAGTATGGATTTTTCTCGAACGTGAATCCGGGCAAGCCACACCCGCGATGGTCTCAGGCGCATGAGAAGCTGATTCCGAAGATGGAGGTCCGGCCGACGCAGATGTACAACGGATACGAGAAGTGGGTGGGTTCGATGTACAACGGCAAAGAGTTCTGAATGCGCGCCGATATGGTTCAGCATGGACCATACGGCAATTGACAAAGGCATCGCCGCGCACGCGCGGTGGAAGGCACGATTGAACAATGCGATCGACACGGGAAGAATGGACGTTCCGGTGGCGACGGTGCGGGTAGACAATCAGTGCGAGTTCGGCAAGTGGCTCTATGGAGGGGAGATCCCGGCGGAGCAGAAGCGAGCCGAGCACTATGCAACGGTGCGCGAACTGCACGGGCGATTCCACCAAGCCGCGGCGCGGGTCGTGGAACTTGCGGAGGCGGGCAAGGCGGGAGACGCGAGGGCGGAGATGGCGTCGTCGGGCGAGTTTGCCGTTGTTTCGAGCAAACTGACTTTGGCGATGTCGGCGTGGAAGAAGTCGCTCACGTAGAGCGCGGGGACTGGGGTCGCGCTGGAAACGCTAAGCCACACCGGGTGAGGATTCCGTCGAGTCTCGAGGCATTTCGGCCGGCGGCGTCTGGCGATGCGGCGCGGACGGAAGGTAGGGTTCGTCGCGGGGCATGATGAACATGGCGACGAGGTAGGCGATGACGCCGGGGAAGAGCCCGGTGAAGAGCGTGACGGCGACGGCGATGACGCGGACTAGTGTGACGTCGACATCGATGTAGCGGGCGATTCCGGAGCAGATGCCGGCGATTTTCTTGTCGTAGGTGAGGCGATAGAGGCGTCGCGGGGCCTGGCGGGGCGAGGCCTCGGGTCCGGCGGCGGCAGCGCGTTCGCCGCACTGTGAGCAAAAGCGGGCGCTGGCGGTGAGTTCGGCTCCACAGCGTGTGCAGTACATCGTGATCTCCTTATCCCTTCGGACAAGGATACGGAAATGGGGGAGGGGAAGTTCCGTTAGTTGGAGCGATAGTTGGTGAACTGCATGTCGATGCCGAAGTCGTGCGAGCGGAGGGCCTGGATGACGTCCTGGAGGGTGTCGCGGTCACGGCTGGAGACACGGACCAGGTCCGCGTTGATCGAGGCCTGGGCCTTTTTCTTGGAGTCCTTGATGAACTTGACGATCTCGCGGGCCTTTTCGATCGGGATGCCTTGTTGGAGCTTGATTTCCTGGCGGACGGTGGATCCCGCGGCGGGGTTAACGGGTCCGTAATTGAGAGCCTTGAGGGGGACCTTGCGCTTGACGAGCTTGGATTCGAGGACTTCGTTGACGGCTCTCAGTTTGTACTCGTCCTGGCTGGTGACGATGATCTGGTTGTCTTTTTCCTGGAGTTGGATGTCGGAATTGGAACCCTTGAGATCGTAGCGCTGGTGCACTTCTTTGAGGGCCTGCTGGATGGCGTTGACCACCTCCGGGATGGCAACTTCGGAAACGATGTCGAAGGTATTGTCGGGCATTTCCTAGATATTATAGCGGCGATGACGGTGGGATCAGAAGCGTCCGAGGATGCCGGAGCGGACGGTGGTGTCGCCGATTTGGAGGGAGCCCGGCATCGTCATACTGGCGCGTCCGACGTAGAGGACGACCTGGCGGATGGGTCGGCGGTGCTGCCGAGCGGGGAGGAGGCAATCGATGCCTTGGCGGTAGGCGATCGAGGGATCGTTGGAGATCTGGAATTCGGTCGCGTTCCCAGAGTTCCTCGCGCGCGCCGCCGGAATCGGAGTTGGCGTCGGCCACGAAGGATTCAGCGGCGCCGGTGGCGCGAAATTCCCCGGTGGGGGATCAGGTGCGCGGGTCTTCGGTGGCGGCGGGGTCGCCGATGTCGAATTTGGGCCCGTTTTCGTCCCAGTCTTCGGCGCGGAACATGCGGCCGGCGCCCTTGGCGCCATCGAGCTCTTTGACGGTGAGGGTAACCTTGCCGCCTTTGACGCGGCCCCAGACGTGGTGGTAGAAGCGGCCTTCCTTGAGTCCCTGGCCGAGTTCCAGAGCGCGGCGCATGTTGCCTCCGGAACTACCCACCTCCATGTAGGCGATGCCGTCGCGGACGATGCGGACGAATTGGTGGCCGTGGCCGCTGATGATGTGGGGAACTCCGTGTTTCTTCGCGATTTGGTGGAGGGGGAAGTCGGTGGAGCCGAGTTTGAGAAGGGCGATCCAGTAGGGCCGGTGGAAGAAGACGAACTTGGGGTTTTTGTCTTTGTTGGCGGTGAGGTCTTTGTCGAGGAACGCGAGTTGATCGTCGGTGAGTTCGTTGGTGCGGCTGTTGTCGAGGACGGTAAAGTGCGCGTCCTGAAAATCGAAGCTGTAGAAAGACGGGCGCCCGGTTTCTTTTTCGTAGAGGGCGCGGGAGGTGTCGGAAAAGACGTCGTGGTTGCCAGGGGTGAAGAACAGAGGGTAATGGTTGTAGCGCTCCCAGATGGGGCGGAGTTCCTGCCACTGGGAGACGGCGGCGTCCTCTTTGCCGCCCTCGATGGTGTCGCCGACGTTGATGACGAAGTCGGGGTGGAGCATGTCGACTTCGCGCCAGACGCGGCCGTAAATTTCCGGCTGTGCGCCGCCGGTACGGTCACCGAGGATGGAGAAGCGGAAATCATTCTTGGGTTCGGTGACGGCGCGGGTGGCGATGACGCCTCCGAACAGAAGCGTAACCAGGATGGCGGGGACGAGATTACCGTGGCGGGAGCGCATGACCAGATTTTGACACAACCGATGTGAGAAATCGGCTTCGGTCCGATGACTTTTGTTCCAGGAGCTGCAATTTCACTTGGACTACCTATGGACGGCCGTTGGGGATTGGCTGGCTTGGGTGGTGTCGTTGATGCTGCCTTGGCTGCTGGGCTGGCTCCTGCTGAGCGGGGCCGACGACCTGGTGCTGCTCGGCGCCTTTCTGTTGACGTCGCGGGCGGCTGCGGCGCCGACGGCGCGGCAATTGGAGTCGGCGCGTCGAAAACACATTGCGATCTTCGTGCCGTGCTGGCGGGAGGACGCGGTGATTGCCTCGATGCTAAGGCACAATCTCGGCGCATCGCGATACCGCGAGCTGGTCTTTTTCGTGGGGGTGTACCCGAACGACCGTTTGACGATGGAGGCGGTGGGAGCGGTGGCGTCCGAAGACGGGCGGGTGCGCATGGCGGTGTGTCCGCGGCCGGGCCCGACATCGAAGGCCGACTGCCTGAATGCCATCCATGGGCGGATGCGGGAATACGAGGCGGAAAGCGGGCTTCGATTCGAATTGGTAGTGGTGCACGACGCCGAAGACCTGATTCATCCCGATGAGTTGAGCTGGCTCAACTACTACGGGGACTCTTACGCGATGATCCAATTACCGGTGCTGGCGCTGCCGACGCCGTGGCATCGGATGACGCATGGGATCTACTGCGACGATTTTGCGCAGTTCCACACGATCGAACTGCCGGCGCGGTGCCGGTTGGGGGGATTTCTTCCGTCGGCGGGAGTGGGGACGGCGTATCATCGTGCCGCGCTCGAGCGGATGGCGGAAGAGAGCGAGACGTTGTTCGATCCGGGGAGCTTGACTGAGGACTACGAATTGGGGTTGCGGCTGCACCGGATGGGCGCACGGCAGTTGTTCCTGCCGATTTGCGTGGTGGACGGCGCGCCGGTGGCGACGCGGGAGTACTTCCCGCAGCGGTTTGGAGCGGCGTTGCGGCAGCGGACGCGGTGGAGCACGGGGATCGTGTGGCAGGCGTGGGAGCGGCACGGGTGGGGCACGGGATGGGAGCGGTACTGGTTTTGGCGCGACCGGAAGGGGCTCATTGGGCATCCGGTGAGCTTGCTCGCGGCGGGAGTGGGCGCGTATGCGGCGGCGCGGTGGGTGTCGGGTGCGGGCGAAGCCTGGCCGCCGGATTCGTGGGCGGCGGCGTTGATGCCGCTGACGGCGCTGCTCGGAGGCGTGCAAGTGGCGATGCGGGTTGTGTCGGCGGGCCGGATCTACGGGTGGGGCTTCGGGGCCTTGGCGCCGTTGCGGCTGCTACTGGGGCACGTGTTGAACACGCTCTCGGTGGGCAAGGCTTGCGCGGACTACCTAGGTGGCCGGTGGAGCGGGCGGGCGGTGGCGTGGCGCAAGACCGACCACCACTATCCGGGAACGACGGCGCTGGCGGCGCATCGGCGCAAAGTGGGCGAAATCCTGACGGGACTGGGATATCTGGAGGAACGGGTGCTGCGGGAAGCGCTCGAGAGCAAGCCGGATGGCGTGATGCTGGGGCGGCATCTGGTGGAAGGGGGTCTGGTGACGGAGCGGCAGCTCTACGAAGCGCTGAGCGTGCAGGCGGCGGTGCCC
>JAWKHI010000020.1:82500-122768 GCA_041394885.1 Bryobacteraceae bacterium
GCCCCGGTGAACGGCGGCCGTAACTATAACGGTCCTAAGGTAGCGAAATTCCTTGTCGGGTAAGTTCCGACCTGCACGAATGGCGTAACGATCCCTCGACTGTCGGGACAACCCGCCCGGCGAATTTGTGGTTCCGGTGAAGACGCCGGATGCCCGCCACTAGACGGAAAGACCCCGTGCACCTTTACTATACCCTATCAGTGATTTATGGGGCGATCTGCGCAGGATAGGTGGGAGGCTTTGATGTCGGGTTTTTGGACTCGGCGGAGCCAACGGTGAGATACCACCCTGATCGTTCTGTGGATCTAACCTACTCCCGTAATCCGGGAGAGGGACACTGATAGGCGGGTAGTTTGACTGGGGCGGTCGCCTCCTAAATTGTAACGGAGGCGCTCGAAGCTTAGTTCAGGAGGTTTGGAAATCCTCCTTCGAGTGCAATGGCATAAACTAGGTTGACTGCGAGACCTACAAGTCAAGCAGGTGCGAAAGCAGGACATAGTGATCCGGTGGTTCTGAATGGAAGGGCCATCGCTCAACGGATAAAAGGTACGCCGGGGATAACAGGCTGATCGGAGCCAAGAGTTCATATCGACGCTCCGGTTTGGCACCTCGATGTCGGTTCATCGCATCCTGGGGGTGTAGAAGCTCCCAAGGGTTAGGCTGTTCGCCTATTAAAGCGGTACGTGAACTGGGTTCAGAACGTCGCGAGACAGTTCGGTCCCTATCTGTGGTGGGCGTAGGAGATTTGAGAGGGCCTGGCCGTAGTACGAGAGGACCCGGCTGGACAGACCTCTTGTGTTCCTGTTGTCACGCCAGTGGCATAGCAGGGTAGCGAAGTCTGGTTAGGATAAGCGCTGAATGCATATAAGTGCGAAACCTGCCTCGAGATGAGATCTCCCAAGCGCAAGCTAAGAAGGGCCGTGGAAGACTACCACGTTGATAGGACGGATGTGTAAGTGCAGTAATGTATTGAGCTTACCGTTACTAATAGCCCGTTCGGCTTGACCATAAAATGAACTCTTTCCACTGAGCAGCGCTGCAAAACAGCTTGCTGCACCCGTCAAATATTCGCTCCGCCTGACGGCGCAGCTCATCCCGAATCGGGATGGGCCAGTGCGAAAACAGGTTTGGGCGACCATAGCGAAGGGGTCCCACCCGTTCCCATCCCGAACACGGTAGTTAAGCCCTTCAGCCCCGATGGTACTGCATGCGCGAGTGTGTGGGAGAGTAGGACGTCGCCCGATTCAAGATCCAAAGCCCCGGTAACCGCCGGGGCTTTTGCTTTGCGCGCGTGCATGATGATCGTGGCCCGTGCGAGTCCTCTTCGGGAGGACATTCGTGAAGAAATTGCTTTCGATTTGCAGCGTCGTTGCTGTCGATCCCGGGTGCCTTTTTCCTGAGCGGGTGATTGCTCGGAGGTGTGGGATGGTCAGTTCGGCGGTTCACCTCCAGGGGAACACGCGCAAAGCGGACTCGCTCCGGCGCCCGGTTTGGAGGTGAGTCCCCCCGCGTGGGCCCGTCTAGTCTCTTTCGTCCCTTTTGACCTGTGCACGGCGTCTACCCTCCTGGAGGTTGGCCTTTGCCTTGGCGCGCGCGGCTTCCGAGATTTCGATCCGGTTCTGGATGGACTTGGCGCCGGCGAGTCTGGCCAGGCGCGTGGCGACGCCTTTGCGCTGGATGATGGCTGTTTTTCCCTCAATGATGGCGACACCGTTTTCGACGCGTACCTGGAAGTGGTCCGCGTTGATCTTCGACTTGGCGAATCGTGCACGGATATTGGCAGCCAGGGCCTGATCGTTGGCCGGTGCGGCCGGAATGGCTTTGCGCTGGGCGGGGCTGGCGAGGGCGAGACAGGTCAGCGGGATGAGGGTGGACAGTAGTCCGCGAATGGTCCGGTTGAGATTCATGAACATTGTAGTGCGGGACGGCGGCGGGGATTCGCATAGGAAATGGGTCGCCGCCAGGCATGGACGAGCGGGCCCCCGATTTCACGGATGCGGAGGTGCAAGTCCATCTTCGGGCGGAGGCCTTGTGCATTGGCGAGCCCCCAGGTGGCTGCCAGGGCGACAAGCGGGGCGAGGTGGCCGAAGCTGTCGCCGGAATAGAGCCGGTTCAGGGCGAGTGCCAACTGATCGTAGAAGCGGCGGGCGGCGAACTGGGAAAATACTACGCCGACCTTGGAAGGAGCGGCGATGCTCATGCGGTGAGCGGATTCGGCCATCAACCGGACGAGGTTCAGGATTCGGTTTTCGCCGGAGAGCAGAGATCGAAAGTGGCGGGGAAGGTCGGACATGGCGCGAATGATGCGGCCGCGATCGCAGATGGGATAGTTGCGAATCCAATCCACGTTTCCGGCGGCGAGGATTCGCTGATGGGCGTACCGGAGCCTTGACCGTAGGGGGCGGGAGGCCCAACGGAGGGCGGAGCGAATGGGAGTGGGATCCAGGACGTCATAGCCGTAGCAATGGGCTGATCGGGCGAGGACGGGCCGCATGGCGGAGTAGACGAGCATGGACCATGCGCGACCACGGGAAGCGAATCGGCGGACGTCGAGGAAATAGTGGAAGGGCACAAAGGTGCGAAGGGCGTACTGGACAGCGAACATGGTGTGGTGCATGATCCGGGAAAATGACGCCGAGTGGGGCGCGGGAAGGTTACACCAGGCTGGGGCGGCGGAGGGATCGAGGGCGATGAGCCAGGTGAGGGAGAGGTCGCCGCTGGTTTCAGGAAGGGAAATGGCTGTGCGATGCCGATCGAGGACGGAGCGCACGACGGGGCCGAGCGCCTCCTGGGCCGGGAAGGCGTGGGTGAAGGAGTAGCGCATGCCCCACGGAGCAGCGGGCTGGGGGTTGCCGCGATGAACGAGGGGGCCGGCGGCAAGGGTGAGGCATTGCAGGCGCCCGGGGTCACCGAAGTAGATGGCGCCGGAGGGATCGAACTGAACAGGGGGGAACATGTCCTTGCGGGGCGCGCGGCGTCCTGAAAACGGGACATGCACGGCGATACGGATCTCCGGGGGGAGCTCTTCGGCGGAGCCGGGCAGGAGCGTGAGCACGCGGGCGCGGAGGGCCTGATTGAGGATGTCCTCGATTTGGCAGGCGTAGCCAGCGAGTTTGGCGCGCAGGGAGACGGAGGTATCGCACCCGCCGTTGGACACGGTGACTCGAGCGAGAGAGGTGGCATCCGGGAACCTCGAAATGGTTACGGTTTTGTCCACGTCGGCGGGGAGGCGGAGGCCAAATTCGCCGTGCAGACGGCCGGCGGGGGTCTCGCGCAGCCAGTAGATGTCGAAGCCAACGCGGACCTGGCGTCGCGTGGCTACTTCGTTGCATGATACAGGAAATTTCTCCTCGGTGAACATGCCTCGATTGTATCTTGCCGATGCAAGAAAAAGCCGTTCAATGAGTACTGAATCATCGCAGTATATCGCGATTATAGTATTTGTTTTGTTACCAATGTGGCGCGGGTGCGGAGTGTGCGAATCCGTTGTGAACGGGTTTGTGCCAGGTAGGCGTTGACGTGGACGAGGGAGCCGAACAGTCCCTGGAAGCCGGGGTGGAGACGGGAGGGGGCGGGGCGGGTTCGATGGAAATCCCGTGCGGTGAACAGGCCGGCCGCGGCGATGACGGCGACGCCCATGGGCCGGTATTCATGCGTGCCGGCGCACCATGCGGTATCACGGTCCAGCCAGAGAGCGAATCCCATCGGTTTCAGGCCTCGGCGCGGCAACGGCGCCGGATGGGGCGGGACGGCGGCGGTATCGGGACGGAGTGGACGGGAGGGCCGGAGGCTGGTGGCGCGGCGCGCCGGACTGCAAGTAGCATCAGGGTTTCCCTTATCATGGCATGGTGCCGGTAGATCGCGGGGCTGCACTGTCGGCGGTACGCATCGTTCGGCCCCAGGCTGGAGAAGAAGTAGAGGCAATTGTCACGAAATCAAGAGCGACGTTTCCCCGCATCATTCCGAATATCACGGAGCCGCAATGTCACGGAGCGAAGCCCGTGAGTTGTGCGCACGGCAATCCGCGGATCGGGTAAGATGCGCTTGGCGAGGAAACGTCAGGAGAGGAGGCTCTATGAATTCGAAGCCGCACGCAGGCGGGGTGGGCATCGGTGTTCGGCTAGAAAGCCCGTCGAGCCAGGGGGAGCATCAAGCGGTCCGGTCCGTGATCCAGGCGGCCTTCGTTGGTGACGAGGAGGCGAATCTCGTGGAACAGCTTCGGGGCGAATATGCGTTGCTTTCGTTGGTGGCAGAGCGCGATTCGGAGATCATTGGGCATGCGTTGTTCAGCAGGATGTGGATACAGACCCCGGCAGAGCGTATCTCCGCGGTGGCGCTGGCGCCGCTAGCGATTCGTCCCGGGCATCAGCGACAGGGAACCGGAGGGCGCCTGATCCGGGAGGGACTCGCGATGCTGCGGCGCGGGGGCGAACGGATTGTCATCGTGGTGGGCCATCCGGGCTACTACCCGCGATTCGGGTTTTCGAGCGAGAAGGTGCGGCTACTGGAATCTCCGTTTTCCCGCGAGGCTTTCATGGGGCTGGAACTGGCCGACGGCGCACTTGCCGGCGTGCAGGGAGCGGTGGTTTATCCTCCCCCGTTCGGATTGTGAGGGGGGCGGTTGGGGATCTGCGCCCGCAGGCGAGGCGCGAGGCCTCCGGGCGCAAACCCCCGCCGCCCAAAGGGTTGCGGCGGCACGGGGCCGTCTGCTTCGCTCCATTTCGTCATGGATGACCCGCATCCATCTTCCTCACCGCGCCTCGCATCCGGCCCCGTGGCGCTCGCAACGCGGCCTGCGCGACTCTAGACACGGGCTAGGGAAGATTGCGCAGGATCCGTTTCGCTTCTTTGAGATCGGGGAATTCCTTTTCGGCCCGTTTGAACTCTGGGGTATGGATGCAGCGGCGGGCGCCGTTGTGCTCGACGGGATACCGGAGGTGGAGCATTTCGTGATAGAGGACGTATTCGACGGCGAGGATGGGGACCTCGGGGCGGTCGAGGACGCGGCTGATGACGATGGCGTTGTGGGAGGGATCGTAGTGACCGAGGAGGGTGCGAGAGGGGCGGCGGCTCCAGCCGAGCTGAGGGCGGGGCATTAGGCCGTGGAAGAAGCGAAGGTTGAGGTCGTCGAAGATGGGGTCCAGGTGGTAGGCGTCGCCTTGCGGACCGCTGACGTATTTCCGGCCGCGTTCGAGGCGGAGAGTCTGGATCTGGCGGCGGACATCGGCGCGGAGCAGCCATCGCCGGTACTGATGGGAATGGATGGCGGAGATGGTTTTGCGGAAGAGTTTGCCGAGGAGTATGTTGGCGAGGGCTTCCTGAATGGGAGCTGGGGCGGAGCGAAGCACGTCGGAGATGCTGACTTCGAGGCGGCCATCGCGGAGGCGGATGGAAGAGTTGGCGTTGGCGAAGGGCTTAAAATTGACCTGAAGTTTGGGGAGTGGGGCGGCGGGGCGCATCTGGCGAAATACGCGAGCGTATATCTCTTCCGTGGTTTCGAAGAGGAGGGCGCTCTGGACTTGCATCCCTTGGAGACTTTACCATAAACGTTTCGCCTCCTATGCCAAACGGTCAACGATTGAACGCCAAGATCACCGCGCTCGGGACGTATGTGCCGCCGGGCCTGCTGACGAATTTCGATCTCGAGAAGATGGTGGAGACCACCAACGAGTGGATCCTCGAGCGGACGGGGATCACGGAGCGGCACATTGCCGGGCCGGAGGTTGCGACGTCGGACATGGCGATCGAGGCGGCGAAGTCGGCGATCGCGCAGCGGGGGATCGAGGCTGGAGAACTGGATGCGATCCTATGCTGCACGGTAACGCCGGACATGCTGTTCCCGTCGACGGCGTGCCTGGTGCAGAACTGGATCTGAGCGAAGCGGGCCTGGGGTTTCGATCTGGTGGCGGCGTGCTCGGGCTTCGTGTACGGGCTGACGACGGCGGCGCACATGGTGCATTGCGGCACGCACAAGAAGGTGATGGTGATCGGCGCGGACACGATGTCGCGGATCATCGACTACACCGACCGCGCGACGTGCGTGATTTTCGGCGACGGAGCGGGCGCCATGATCGTGGAACCGGCGGAGGAAGACGAAGAAGGGTTTCTCGGATTCCAGAATGTGCTGGACGGATCCGGTTGCGACCATTTGAAGATGCCCGCGGGCGGAAGCCGGCTGCCGGCGTCGCACGAGACGGTGGACGCACGGCAGCACTACGTGCATCAAGAAGGCCAGCCGGTATTCAAGTACGCGGTGCGGCAGATGGAAGACATGACACGGAAGCTGCTGGACCGGCATGGAGTCCACTCCGACGAAGTGTTGCTGATTCCGCATCAGGCGAACCGGCGGATTATTTCGGCGACGGCGGAAAAGTTAGGCATCCCTTGCGAGCGCGTGGTGATCAATATCGACAAGTTCGGCAATACGACCGCGGCGACGATTCCGCTTGCGACCGGGGATGCGCTGTCGAGCGGTAAGCTGAAGAAAGGCGATTTGGTCCTGTTCGCCGCCGTTGGCGCCGGGTTTACGTCGGGCGCGAACCTGTGGCGTTGGACGATGGACGGCGTGTAGCGTTGGGGCGGCCTAAAGCCGGCTGCCAGTGTCGAGCTTGCCCACATGAAACGGATTTGCCTTATCGGGATCGTTGTTGTGTTTGCCTTGGCGCAGGCTCCCCGGGAGGCGCGCCTGGCCTCGCACCGGAATCTGGGTAAGGCGTTTTTCGAAAATCCGACGACGCATCCGCAGGCAGTGGAGCAATTCAAGCAGGCGCTGGCGATCGAGCCGGAATCGGCGCGGGAGCGTTTGAACTACGGAATTGCGCTGCTTGCCAACGGGCAGACCAAGGAAGGCATCGCGGAAATCGAGCGGGTGCAGAGGGCGAGTCCGGCGATCGCGCACACCTGGTTCAACCTGGGGGTTCAGTACAAGAAGGCGGGGGATTACGACCGGGCGTTTGCGCAGTTTGAGAAGTTCGCGGAGCTGGTTCCGGGCGAACCGGCCGGACACTACAACCTGGGGACGCTGCACAAGCTGGCTGGGAGAATGCCGGCGGCGATCCAGGCATTCGAACGGGCATCGCGGCTGAACCCGTCGCTAGCCGCGCCGCACTTCCAGCTCTACAATGCTTATCGGCAGGCCGGTCGCCGCGAGGATGCGGCACGCGAGTTGAAGGCGTTTCAGCAGGCGAAGACCGAGCAAGCGAATGCGGCGATACCCGAGGATCTGGAGTGGAGTTTCTACTCCGAGATCCTGGACGAGGTGGACACGCGCGCGACCGTGGACGATGCGCCGGCGCCAGTTCGATTCGTGGCGCGGCGGGTGGCGGCGGGCGCCGAGGGCGAATCCGGACTGGTGATTCTGGATGCCAACGGCGACAAGCGGCCCGATATTGCGGCGTGGATCGGCGGGCGGCTGCGGCTGTTCGTGTCGGGGATGGGGACGGGTGTGACGCTGGCGCGAGGGGTCCACTTTGCGGCGGCGGGCGATTTCAACAACGATGGCTTCGCGGATGTGTGCGCGTTGACGGGGGATGGTCCGGTGCTGCTCGAGCGCGTTGGAGTCCGGTATGTCCGGAAGGCGCTGCCGGCGAAGGGCCGTTTCGATATCGCGCTGTGGCTCGATTACGATCACGACTACGATCTGGATCTGCTGCTGTTTGGCGAGACGAACGTACTGCTGCGCAATGAGGGCAAGACTGGGTTTAGCGACCGCAGCGGGGACTTTCCATTTGCGAAAGGGCGGGCGAACGGGGCGGTGGTGTTTCGGCTAGTGGCCGATACCAAGGGCACCGACGTCGCGGTGAGTTATGGCGACCAAGCGGGCGTGCTGTATCAGGACAAGCTGGCGGGCCGGTTCGAGCGGCGGCCATTTCCGGCGTTACAAGCCGGTGCGCACGTGGTTGGGGCGATCGACGCCGATCACTCGGGCTCGATGGACCTGGTGTTCGAGCACGGGACGTCGGCGGGTGTGGTGTTCAACGTGGGTGCGTTCAACGACGCGCAAAACCTGCGATTCCGGCGGGCGAACGTAACGGGGTGGAAGGCGCCGGCGGTCCTAGCGGACTTCGGCAATCGCGGCGTGTTCGATCTGCTGGCCGGGGGTGAACTGCTGCGCCAGATCGGTCCTGGGAACTTCGGAAAACCGGAAGCGGTGGGCGGGGCTTTGTTCGGGACCGCGTACGCGGCGGCGGATTTTAATCTGGATGGCAAGATCGACGTTGCGGTATTGGACGAGCATCACGCGCTGCACGTGTTGACGAACCGGACGGTGTCGCGGAACGGATTTCTGCGCGTGGCGCTGCAAGGGGTGAAGAATCCGAAGATGGGCGCGGGGGCCGAGGTGGAGGTGAAGTACGGGGTGCGGTATGAGAAACAGGTGTACCAGGGATACCCGCTGCTTTTCGGGATGCGGGATGCCAAGCGGGCCGATGCGGTGCGGATCACGTGGCAGAACGGCTTGATCCAGAGCGAGGCGAACCAGCCGGTGGGACGAACCGTTTCGTACCAGGAAGCGCAGCGGCTGACGGGATCGTGCCCGCAGGTATTCACGTGGAACGGGCGGGAGTTTCAGTACATCACAGACGTGCTGGGCGTGGCTCCGCTGGGGGCCTCGTCGGGGGACGGCGAATATTTCCCGGTGGACCATCTGGAGCACATACTGATTCCGGGCGACGCGCTGGAAGCGAAAGACGGCTTCTTCGAGATACGGATTACGGAAGAGTTGGCGGAGGTGGCGTATCTGGATCAAGTGAAGCTGATCGCCGTGGATCATCCGGACGAGTACAGGATCGTGCTGAACGAGAAGTTCCAAGCGCCGCCGTTTCCGGACCTGCAGATCTACGCGGTTCGCGATGCCATTGCTCCGGTGGCGAGGTGGAACGTGGGCCGGACGGTGCAATTGCGATTCGGGCCGGAGGCGATGGGACTGCGGCGTCCGCTGCTGGTGATGGGCGGATGGGTGGATTGGGCCGACGGGAGCCAGTTCCGGCAACGGTCCCAGGAGAAGGGAAACGAACTGGCGATGCCGCGATTGGAAGCGCGGGAAGGCGGGCGGTGGCGGACGCTGGTGGAGGATCCGGGGATGCCGGCCGGCAAGCCGAAGACGATCGGCGTGGAATTGCCGCGGGCGGCGCGCGAGATGCGAATTCCCACGAACCTGGCTCTGCATTGGGACAAGATTGCGCTGGCGGAGCGAGCGGAGGTGGAGATGCGCCGGACGGAGATGACGGCGTCGGGAGCCGAGCTACGGTTTCGCGGATTCTCTCGGGTGACGCTCGATCCGGCGCGGGAAAAGCCGGAGTATTTTCACTATGCCGATCCGCAGCCCGCGACGATGTGGAATCCGACCCCGGGGAATTACACGCGCTACGGCGATGCGGGTCCGTTGATGAACGATGTGGATGACCGGATGGTGATCATGGGGTCCGGCGATGAGTTGGCGCTGCGGTTCGATGGGCGCCGATTGGGCGCGGTGCGTCCGGGCTGGCGGCGTAGCTTCGTGCTGGCGGTGGATGGCTGGGCGAAGGACAGCGACCCGAACACGGCGCATTCACAGACGGTGGAGCCGCTGCCGTTTCATGGAATGTCGCGATACCCCTACGGCGCGGGGGAGAGCTTTCCCGGCGACGATGCGCACCGGGTGTGGCGGGAGGAGTTCAACACGCGTCCCGCGCTGCGGCTGACGCGGCCGCTTCGTCCGAGTGGAACAGTGAGTGAGTAAACTTCCGATGTTGACACGTTGGACCGCCATTTTCTTCCTGGTGCTGCTGATCAACACCGCGTATATCGCGGCGAATGCGTCGGCGACGATCTTCTACATGGCCAACGTGCTGCTGCACGTGTTGCTGGGCCTGGTGCTGGCGGGGGCTTTTTTGGTGCTGGTCGGGCGGCGTCCGGAGTTACGGCGGACGGCGTTCGCGGTGCTGCCGGCCGCGGCGTTGGGCTTGTACCTGACGGTCCGCGGGACGACGTACGACAATCGGGGAATCCTGCTGATTCATATCGTGCTAGGACTGATCGGGGTGGCGCTGGTGGGGATCGCGGCGCGGGGGGAGTGGCGAAAATGGCTAGTGACGGTGACCGTGTGCGGCCTGGTGTACGTGGGTGCGTCCGCGCTGTGGCATCGGATTGCGCCCAACCCCGATGACCGGATCCGGAATCCGGAGGTAGTTCCAGTCTCGATGGAAGGGGAGGGCGCGGGTCCGCAGTCCCCGTTTTGGCCGTCGTCGGCGAACACGAACGTGAACGGCGTTATCCCGTCGGACTTCTTCATGGACTCGAAGCTGTGCGCGGAGTGCCATAAGGACATCTACGATCAGTGGAATTCGTCGGCGCATCATTTCGCGTCGTTCAACAACCAGTTCTACCGGAAGTCGATCGAGCAGATGCAGGAGCTAGGCGGGCTGAAGGGGAGCAAGTGGTGCGCGGGCTGTCACGACCATGCGGTTTTCTTCAATGGGCGTTTCGACAAGCCGATCTCGGAGCAGATCGACACGCCGGAGGCGCGGAACGGGTTGGGGTGCGTATCCTGCCATTCGATTTCGAAGGTAGCGGGCACGATGGGCAACGGCGGATTCACGATCGAGTATCCGCCGCTGCACGAGCTGGCGTCGAGCCGGAACCCATGGATCCGGAAGCTGGACCGGTTCCTGACGTACCTGGATCCTGAGCCGCACCGGCGGACGTTCCTGAAGCCGTTCATGCGCGAGGATCAGGCGGAGTTTTGCTCCAACTGCCACAAGGTGCATTTGGACGTGCCGGTGAACAATTACCGCTGGCTGCGCGGATTCAACGACTACGACAACTGGCAGGCTAGCGGGGTGTCGGGCCAAGGTGCGCGATCGTTCTACTACCCGGCTGAGCCGGCTACATGCGGGGATTGCCACATGCAGAAGGTGGCGTCGCGCGACGCGGGCAATCGCGACGGGCAAGTGCATTCGCATCGTTTTGCGGCGGCGAACACGGCGCTCGCATACGTGAACAAGGATGCGGAGCAACTGGACGAAGTGAAGAAGTTTCTGCAGTCGGGATTCATCACGGTGGATATTTTCGCGGCGTCGCCGGTGGACGAAAGCAGGCGGGAGGCACAGATGGTGCGGCGGGCTGGCGAGGGTCCGCAGTTGATGTCGACGTTCGCGGTGGGGGAGGAGGCCGAGCAGGGCGGTCCGGTTTTTCTGCGGGAAGTGGGCAACGTGGCGGCTCCGCTCGATCGAGTGGGGACGAAGTTCGCACCGGGTTCGACGGTGCGTGTGGACGTGGCGGTGCGGACGCGGAAAGTGGGGCATTTTTTTCCTGGCGGAACGGTGGATGCGTTCGACATCTGGCTGGAAGTGGAGGCACGCGACAGCAAGGGCCGTACGATTTTTCATTCGGGTGCGGTGGACGAGGACGGGCGAGGCGCGGTGGACAAGGGGGCGCATTTCTACCGGTCTTATATGTTGGATGGGGCAGGGAACCCGGTGGACAAGCGCAATGCCTGGCAGGCGAGGAGCGTACTGTATGTGCGGCTGATTCCGCCGGGAGCGGCCGATGTGGCGCATTACCGGCTGGCGATTCCGAAGGATGCCGAGGGCGCGGTGACCGTGGAGGCGAAGCTGCATTACCGGAAGTTCTCGCACTACTACACGAAGTATTCGTACGCGGGCAAAGCGGTGAGCGGCGAAGCGACGAAAGAACACGATTCGCGCGAGTACAACTTCGACGCAGCCAACATACCGGCGAACGTCTCGGGTGAGATCAAGGGGGAGATTCCAGAGATTCCGATCGTGACGCTAGCCTCGGCGAAGGCGTCTCTCGCGATCGGAAGCGGCGCGGCGGACTGGAAGCCGGTGGTGGAGAAGCGAGACAGGGAACGCTGGAACGATTGGGGCATCGGGATGCTGCTGCAAGGCGATTTGAAGGGCGCGCAGTATGCCTTCGAGCGCGTGATGGAGGCCGAGCCTGAGTACGCCGATGGGTGGATCAACATGGCGCGGGCGCTGATCCAGGAGGGGCAGACCGAGGCGGCGAAGCCGTATTTGGCGCGCGCCCTCGAGATTGGACCGAACCTGGGGCGGGCGCATTTCTTTCAGGCGATGGCGCACAAAGCCGATGGGGATTACGACGCGGCGCTGGCGTCGCTCGCGCGAGTGACGGCGCTGTATCCGCGGGACCGGGTGGTGTTGAACCAGGTGGGCCGGCTGGAGTTTTTGAAGCGGAACTATGCGGCGTCGGTGGAGGCTCTGCGGGCGGTGCTTGCGATCGATCCCGAGGACGTGCAGGCGCACTACAACCTGATGCTGGCGTATCGGGGGCTGGGTGAGATCGAGAAGGCGCAGCAGGAGGAGCAACTGTTCCGGAGATTCAAGGCGGACGAGGCGTCGCAGACGCTGACGGCGAAGGCGCGGATGTTGAGTCCGGAAGACAACAATGAGCGGCAGGCGATTCACGAGCATGATTCACTGCCGACGCGAGCGCCGCAATGAAGATCATGTTGTTGGCGGCGCTGGCCGCGGGATTGCTGCCGGGGCAAGTCACTTTCACCGACGTGACGAAGGCGGCGGGAATCGGGTTCACGCACAACGCGGGGAAGACCGGGAAGAAGTATCTGCCGGAGACGATGGGGTCCGGCGTGGCGTGGATCGACGCCGACGGAGACGGGAATCTCGATTTGTTTTTCGTGAATTCGAAAGACTGGACGCCGCGAGGGAGAAAGTCACTGCCGGCGCTGTACCGCAACAAGGGCGACGGAACGTTCGCGGACGTGACGGCAGCGTCGGGGTTGGGCGTGGAGAGCTATGGGATGGGCGCGGCGGTGGGCGACTACGACAACGACGGGCGCGACGATCTCTATGTGACGGCGCTCGAGGGCGACCGGCTGTATCACAACGAAGGCGGGATGAAGTTTCGCGATGCGACCGCAGCGTCGGGGATCCAGAACGCGCAGTTTGCGACTTCGGCGGCGTGGCTCGACTATGACAAGGACGGGAAGCTGGATCTGTTCGTCGCCAACTATGTGCAGTACTCGATCAAGAATGATTTGTGGTGTTCGCTCGACGGGGCGGCAAAGTCCTACTGCACGCCGGAGTCGTACAAGGGCGTCGCGAGCCGGTTGTTCCGGAACCTGGGCGGCGGGAAGTTCGCGGACGTGGGTGTGAAGGCGGGGATCGGGGATGCGACGTCGAAGTCCTTGGGTGTGGTGGTGTTCGATTACAACGGCGATTCGTGGCCGGATTTGTTCGTGGCCAACGATACGCAGCCGAACAAGCTGTACCGGAACATGACGAACGGGACATTCAAGGAGGAAGGGCTGCCGGCGGGCGTGGCGTTCGGGGAAGACGGTGTGGCGCGCGGGGCGATGGGCGTGGATGCGGGCGACTATGACGGGTCCGGCCGGCCGCATTTGGCGGTTGGGAATTTCTCGAACCAAATGCTCGGTTTGTATCACAACGAGGGCAAGGGCCTGTTCGTGGATGAAGCGCCGCGATCGGCGGTGGGGCGGGCGTCGTTGCTGAGCCTGGCGTTCGGGGTGTTCTTCGTCGACTACGACCTGGACGGGCTGTTGGATCTGTTCGCGGCCAACGGACATATCGAAGAAGAGATCAACCGGGTGCAGCCGCGGGTGACGTTCGGGCAGGCGCCGCACCTGTTCCGCAATCTGGGGAAGGGACGATTCGAGGAAGTGACCGCGAAGGTGGGTAAGCAACTGCAGCGGCCGTTGGTGGCGCGGGGGGCGGCGTATGGGGACTTCGATAACGACGGGGATCCGGACATCGCGATTTCGACCAACAATGGTCCAGCCTACCTGTACCGCAACGACGGGGGCAACAAGAACAATTGGCTGCGGGTGACGCTGCAGGGGACGCGGTCGACGCGGAACGGCATCGGGGCGGTGGTGCGGGTGCAATCGGCGAGCGGGGCGCAGTGGCGGATGGTACGGTCCGGATCGAGCTATTGCTCGGCGAATCAGATTGCGCCGTTGTTCGGATTGGGCAAGGACGCGACCGTGACGGTGGAGGTGGACTGGCCGAGCGGGATGAAGACGAAGATGACGGGCGTAAAGGCGAACCGGTCACTTACAATTGAGGAGAAATGAACCCAAAGCTTCGGATCGCATCGATCACAGATGAATTTTCCCCGGACCTTAGCGTCGCCCTGCCCGCGATGGCCGAGATCGGGATGACGGGCGCGGAATTGCGCGTATTGTGGGGCAAGAACATCATGGACCTCACGGAAGAGGAGTTGAAGACGGCGAAGCAGATGGTGAGCGACGCGGGCATGGAGGTGATCGGCGTGGCCTCCCCGGTGCTGAAGTGCGTGTTGCCGTACGCACCGGCGGTGGACGAGCGGTTCCAGCAGGACATGTTCAACGCGAAGTACTCGTTCGAGGATCAGAAAGGGCTGGCTGACCGCGCGATCGAGATCTGCAAGAAAATGGATTGCAACCTGCTTCGTGTGTTTTCCTACTGGCGGACGGTGGAACCGGAGAAGTGCTTCGACGCGGTGGTGGAAGCGATGCAGTGGCTGGCGGAGAAGGGCGCGCGCCACGGAGTGACGATCGGAATCGAGAACGAGCATGCGTGTAACATCGCCACGGGAGCCGAAGCGGGCAGACTGCTGGCGGCGGTGCAGCATCCGAATCTGAAGCTGGTGTGGGATCCGGCGAATGCGATGTGTTCGGGCGAGGATCCGTATCCGGGCGGGTATGACAAGCTGCCGAAGGACCGGATCGCGCATGTGCATGTGAAGGACTGCCATATGGAAGGGCACAAGCCGGTGTGGGGGCCCGTGGGGACGCGGCACGTGTTCTGGAAGGGGCAGATCGACGCTTTGATGCGGGACGGTTACACGGGCTGGCTGAGTCTGGAAACGCACTGGGCCGGGCCGGGAGGAAACAAGTTCGAGGCGAGCCGGATCTGCGGCTGGAACCTGCGCGGACTGGCGGCGGCATAGACAAGGCAGGACTATTGAAGCGCATCGGGCTCGGGCTCGGGTTGGCGGTGTTGGCAACCGTGGTGTGGTGGCGGATGCCGCGGACATCGGGTCCGCGTGTGTTCGTGGTGACGCCGGAGCGAAGTGAGGATCTGCGGTTTCTGGACGCATCGCAGTACGGGATTGCGTATTATGCGGCGACGGTGAAGCTGGGATCTACCGGGGCGGTGGAGGTGGAGCCGCGATGGTCACCGCAGATGCTGCCTTTCCGGGGGCGGCCGTATTTGATGGCGGTGGTGCAGTTCGCCACGGAAGGGGCGCCGTATGGGGAGCAACAGCGGGCCGGGGCGGTGGCGGCGATCAGGAAGCTGATCGAGCCGGAGTACATCCGGGGTGTGCAACTGGTTTTCCCGCCGGGCGGCGATGACGATTTCTTTCGCAGCGTAGCGCAGGGGGTGCGCGGGGCGGGGAAGCGCGTGTCGGTGATCGTGGATGGTCCGTGTGTATCCGGAGACGGATGGGCCGATGAAGTGGTTCCGCGGGCCGATGGGGACGTGGAGGCGTGCGGCGGGGGCCGGGTTTATTTGCGGTCCGCGAAGGCCTGGACCGCGGAGCGTCTGCAGCGCTAACGGCGGCGGGGCTGCAATGCCCCGCCGCCGCATCGGGCAGTAACAACGCGGCCGATCAGAAAATCAGCTTCAGAGTGACGAAGATGCGCCGCTCTTCCTGGCCGGTCTGGGTGGCGGTGACCTGGCCGAACAGGGTGCTGGCGGGGTTGGTGTTGGGGGCGGAGAAATTCGGGTGATTCATGGCGCCTTCGGCTTCGCCGCGGAGTTGCGCGGTGAGACGTTCGAAGATCCGGAAGTTCTTGTGCACGGACATGTCCCAGACGTTGATGCCGTCGGCGCGGGCGGCGGCGATCCGGAGCGGGAAGTTGCGGATGTTGTCCTGGAGCTGCGCGCGGGGGTTGGTTTCAAAGCCGGCGGTGTTGAACCATCGCTGGTTGGACTGCGCGGAGCCGGACAGGCGGAGCTGGTCATACGTGCCGTTGTAGATGACGTTGCCGAAGGCGAGGGGGGCTCCGCTTTGGGCTTGATAGATGGCTTGCACCTGCCATCCGCCGAGGAAGCGGTTTTGCTTGAGAAACGGGATTTCGTAGAGTGCAGAGAGGGTGAAGCGGTGCGGGCGGTCAATATCGGAGGCGACGTGACTGGGGATGGAATCGGTGTCGTTGAGGTAGGCGAGCGCTTCGAGCGTCTTTGACCAGGTGTAATTGGCCTGGAACAGGAAGCCCTTGTGGAGGCGGCGTTCCAGGCGCGCGGTGAAGGCGTGATACCAGGACGCGCCTGCCGGGAGGGCGGTGATGAGGCTGGTGAAATGCGGATAGGGACGGACGAGTTGGGCGCGGGTGGTATTGGCGCCGGCAAAGAACGCGGTGCCTTCGAAGCCTTCGATACCGCGGAAGGGATTGCTGGCGCGGGCGGAGAGGAAATCGATGGTGGGCTGATCGCGGACCGGTGAGGTGCTCAACAGTTCGCGGGGCACGGCGTTGAACTCGCGGTTGACGCGGAGGCGGGTGCCGCGATTGCCGATGTAGCCGAGTTCGACGACGGTTTGGGCCATGGGCTCGATCTGGATGGAGTAGCTCCAGCGCTGGTTGTAGGGGCGGCGCCCATCGCTCGCGAAGAAGCCGGGGCGGCGTCCGAGGAAGGTGCGGAGTCCGCCGGCGGCGCCGAGGGGTTGATTGAGGCCGGCGGGAAGGGGATTGGAGATGGAGGCGATGTAGGTCTGGCCATTGTCGAGCGAGGGGACGACGGCGGTGCGCTGGTTGAAGCCGGGCTGAGCGACATCGTCGAATTCCGCGCCGAGGAGGGCGTAGTAGATGCCGTAGCCGCCGCGGACGACGAGGTTGCGTTTGGGCTGCCATGCGAAGCCGAGGCGCGGCATGAAGGTGGGATAGTAGGGGTCGCGAATGCCGCGCGGAAGGCCGCCTTGATTGAGGAACGTGATGCCGCCGGTGGTATTGAACTGCGAGGCAGGGAGCTCCGGCAACGGGGCCGCGGCGTAGGCGGCCCTGGCCTGGGACTGAATGGGACTGGCGACGGAGAAATCGAAGTCACGCGAGGAGCGGTTGAAGCGTTCGGTGAGGGGACCTTCGTATTCCCAGCGGAGACCGAGGTTGAGGGTGAGGGTGCGGGTGGCGCGCCAATCGTCCTGGAAGAAGAGTGAGTAGAATCGGGTGGACTCGGCGCGGGAATCATTGAGATCGATGCCGCCGCCGGTGGGCGTGCCGTAGAGGAACTGCGCGAATGACTGGCCGTTGGGCGCGACGGGCGAGTTGTCGAGCGGGCCGCGGGTGAAGTCCGGCCCGAACTGGAGTGCGGGGGCGACGTTGCCGTAGGTCTTGCTGGTGTCGTAGAGGATGCGGCCATCGAAGCCGTACTTGATGCTGTGATTGGCGCGGGTCCAGTTCATGGTTCCCACCAGGGAGTGGGAATAGTTGCGTGTGGCGAAGCCGCCGTCGTTGCCGAGTTGGAGAAGTCCGGTGGTGGAGATCTGGGGGAAGGAGATGCCGTTGGGGTCCAGTTGGGAGATGAGACTGGCGGGGAGGCCGAACTCGGTGAGGTCCCACCCGATGTTGTCGAAGGTCTGGAACTCCTTGAACCAGGTGAAGCCGTAGCGAACGTCGAGGACCATGGAGGGGTTGAGGACGAAGACGTTATCGAGGGCGAAGCCGCGATGGGGGCGTTGGCGTCCGCGGCCGCGGACGGTGGACCCGGCGACGAGTTCGTCGAAGTGTCCGAAGAAGTCCGACTGGGAGTAGCGGGCGAACATGCGGTGGGATTCGCTGAAGTTGTGGTCAATGCGGGCGACGGGCTGGTAGAGGTCCTGCGTATCCTGACGGGTGCGAGAGTAGTTGTTGGTGAAGTCCGGCGTACCGGCGGCGTTGGGGAGGGGGTAGTATTTCAGCAGATTGCGGCTGATGGCATCGATGCGGTTGGCGGGCACGATGTTGTTGGGGAGCGGAGTGCGCTGGAAGCGCGAGGCGCCGGAGGGACGAGTGGAGAAGGGGTCGTAGATCTGATAGGCGGGTCCGCGGGCGAGGAGCGCGGAGAAGTCGCCGGTGCGCTGCTGTTCGGTGGGGACGGTGTTGGTGGTGTTGACGGGGCGGCGGCGGTTATGACTTTGGTAGCCGAACATCCAGAACGTTTTGTTTCGGCCGTCGTAGAGTTTGGGGATGTAGACGGGGCCGCCGACGGCGGCGGAGTAGCGGAGCCAACGAAGCGAAGGCGTATTGTCCTTGATCTTCTTCGGGGTGACGGGGCCTGTGGAGGGATTGAAGATGAACCCGTTGGTGAAGAAATTTCGGGTCATCATGGGGCCGGAGGACACCGAAGTGGTGAGGACGCCGTGGAGGGCGTTTGTGCCGGATTTGAGGGAGACGTCGACGGAGGCGCCGGAGGTGTGGCCGATGGAGGCGTCGAAGCTGGTGGTGGAGACACGGACTTCCTGGACCATGTCTGGCGGGGGAACGAAGGCGGTCTGCCCGCCGTAGGAATTGTTGCTGACGCCGTCGACGTTGAAGTCGACTCCGGAGGTACCGGCGACGGCCATGGCGGAGCTTTGGGCGATGTTCCAGGGGCCGTCGTAGGGGAGCGAGCGGAGGACGGTGCCTGGAGACATGGCGTAGAGCCAGGCGATGGATCCGCTGCGGAGGGGCATGTCGGAGAATTGCTTGCCGTCGATGACCTGGGCGATGGAGCCGGTGGTGGATTCGAGCACGGGGGCCTGCGCGGTGACGTCGACCGATTCGGTGATGTTGCCCACTTCGAGGCGGATGTCGAGTTGGACGCGTGCGCGGATGCGGACCTGGATATCGGACCGGGAGAAGCTCTTGAAGCCGGAGTGCTCGACCGAAACGCGATACTGTCCGATGGAGAGGTAGGGCATCTCGTAGAGGCCCTGCTCGTTGGATGTAGCCGTGGAGGCTACGTTTGTGTCGATGTGGGTGAAGCGCACCGAAACGCCGGGAACGGCGGCGCCGGTTTCGTCAGTGATCTGGCCGGCGATGGCGCCGCGAGGATCCTGCGCGGCGGCGGCGTAAAGGAATAGAAGGGCAGTCGCGGCGAGACGCACGACGCCTGAAGTCGAGACACTTTTCATTTTTGGCTAACCTCGTTGCGGGCTAGCATATCGCAATTTGGGCGGCGGTGGGAAGTGGCGTCAGCTCATGTCGACGCGGGTACCGGATCGGGCCGGTGACGTGGGTGCGGCCGAGGAGCCCGGGCCGGACTCGTCAAAGGCGACTGGGGGATTGTAGTGCAGGATACGGCTGCAGTTCTCGCAGATCATCAGCTTGTCGCGGCGGCGCAATTCCTGAAAATATTGGGGACGGAGTTCGAGGTGGCAAGCCGAGCAGCGACCCTGGGAAGCGTCGGAGACGGCGAAGCCGCGGAACCGCTTGGCGGCTTTCTCGTAGGCGGCAGCGATGTTGGGGGCGACCGAGGCGAGGGCGGTCTTGCGTTCGGCGCGATTCTCGGCGAGGAGGGCTTCGTCGGCGGCGGTGCGGGTGCGGGCTTCGGCTTTCTGTTTGTCGACCTCGACGCGCTCGGCGGCGAGGTCGGCTTCGGCGGCCTTGACGTTTTTCTCCAAGGACTCGACGTGTTCCATCAGTTCGATGACGCGGTCTTCCTGCGTTTTGATGGCAGCTTCGCAGAAGGCGATTTCGTGCTCGAAGGCACGATACTGCTCATTGGTCTTGGCCGACATCATTTGCTCACGGAGCTTGGAGATCTTCTGTTGTTGGGCCTGGACTTCACTTTCGCAAAGGCGGCGGTCTTTTTGATTGCCGGCGAGGAGGGCCTTGTCCGCATCCAGGCGGCGCTGGTGTGCGTCGAGCTGTTTTTCGATGAGGGCGATATGCTTGGGGAGTTCCGCGATTTCCTTGCTGAGCTCAGCGGCCCGCAGGTCAAGGGACTGGATCCTAGCTAAGGTATCGAGATCGCTCTGCATGTTCCACTAGGGTACACCACGCGGTCCCTCGAGGGCGAGCAGTTGACTCCGAGGGCCTTATTTTCGGGCGATTCGGAGTAGGCGCGCCGTTCGATTTCCGCGGCGAGATCGTTAAGACGAGCTAATTCAAATGCGGCCAACGGAGCCTCCGAGGCCGGTGCTCTGCGGAGGGTATCGGCGGTCTCGTCGACCCAGCAGGCAGCGTGGGCCCATTCGCCTTCGGCCATGGCGATGGCGGCCAACACCATCACCTGTTGCGGACCGCTGGTCTCGCCCGCGGTTTTGGCTTTCTCGAACAGATCCGCGGCGGGGACGGGAAGGTTGTGATGACGGGCGAGCAGATAGGCAAGGAGCAGGGATATTTCCGCCGGGACGTCCACGTCGTTCTGGCGGCAGGATGCAGCCGCGCGGCGGAGATGGTCTTCGGCGGAGATGGGGTCTTCCCGGTCCAGGTAGTGGACGGCGGCGAGGTAGCAGGCGCGCAGGAAATCCCGGCTCTGGGGGGGCACGCCAGTGAGCGATTGCACGTGTGCCTGGGGCCAATCGCGCGGAAGCACGCCGCCTTCGAGCGCGGTGACGGCCGCGAACTCGGCGCAGACGCTTCGCCACCGGTCACCGCGGCGGATGAGATCAAACAGCCAGGCGCCGTCGGTGCGAAACCCGCGAATGCGCGCGGGAATGAGATTGAACACGAAGTCCGCGCCGGCGGCGGCGGCGAGCCAGGCGGCGTAGGGTTGAAACGCGGGTAGGGGGATGGCGCCGATGACGACCGCGAAGCAGGCGAGGGCCAGCAGGAGCGAGGCGAGTGGCCCCCCGGCGATGAAGGCGACGAGGTTCTTGCGGAGCTGCTGTTCGCCGCTGGCGGCGCCCGCCCTGGCTCCGGCGAAACCGCCATCCCAGGAGGCGGAGAGCCGGATTCGCCACCCATCCGATTTCCGGTGAAGGGCGACGGGGCCGACACCGATCGACTGAAAGCGCATGCCAACGCCGAGGCCGAGTGCGAGATGGCCGAACTCGTGGACGGCAACTTCGACCAGTGGCGCGCCGGCGAGCAACCACAGCAGAGTCCGCCAATCGGAGAGCGAGTGCGAACCGGGGGGAAGAAATCCGGAACAGAAATAGCCGATCCCCATGAAGACGGCGACACCGGAGAGCGTCCCCACGGCGGAGGCGATGGCTTCCGGCAGCGCCGACCCGGGCCGGTGGACCTCGGCGGGGAAGGTCTCGAGGATTTTTCGTGTTTCCGGGAGGAAGCAGATCCACAATCCGAACACGCCGAAGGCGAGGCCAAAGGGCGGGAAGATGACGAGGTTGACCATGCTCGCCAGGATCGCGGCGAGCCTGGCCCAGGGTCTTTGCCCTCGGATACCGGCGGCGGCGGCGATGGCGACCGGGCCGGCGACGGCGGCGACGGCTGCGGGCTGGAGCAGCACGAGAGTGGCTTCGCGGAACTCGATGCCGGGCAGATGGATTCCGAGAAAGTGCTCGAGCCAGCCGGCGCGATAGGCAATGTAGCCTGAGCCAACCAGCAAAGCTACGCCCTCCATGTCGAGGAGAAAGCGCAGCAGCGCGACGAGCGTACCCATGTAGGGGGAGGATCGGCAGTTCCGCCTAGGGAGAAGGCCGGAGATCTAGCTTAAGGTCCTGACGCGATTCCACCGCCTATACTCAAAAAATGACCCGACGAAGTTTTCTGGCAGCCGCATCCGCGGTGGGAGCGGCCGCGATGCCGCCGCTTGCGATGGCCCAAGGGGGACGCCGGTGGCCGCTCGGCATCAATACGTACTGTCTGCGATTCCAGCGTTGGAACGACCGGCGGTTGTTCGACTACTGCGTGGAGAAGAAGCTGGACGCGATTTTCCTGCAGGATTCGCTGGATCCGGGTGTGATGGACCCGAAGCACTGGGCCGAGGTGCGGGCATGGACGCGCGAGCATAAGATGCACATCGAGACCGGAGGCGGCGCGATCCTTCCGCGTACGGCCGATGGGGTGGCGCAATCGGTGGCGACGCTCGAGAAGAACATCGAGCGATCGGCGGCGGTGGGGTCACCGATCGTGCGGGCGCTGCTGGCAAGCGATCGCTACGCGCTGCCGGAAGGGTCGCTCGAGAAGCAGATAGAAACGGCGGTGGGAATACTGCGGGCGGTGCGGACGCGGGCGATGGATGCGGGGGTGAAGATCGCGATCGAGAACCACAAGGAACTGCAGGCTTGGGAAACGCGGCTGGTGATCGAGACGGCGGGGAAGGAATTCGTGGGGTCGTATCTGGATACGGGCAATCCGGTGTTTGTGGCGGAGGATCCGATGACGACGGTGGAGGAGTTGGGTCCTTACGCGGTGACGTTTCATCTGCGGGACTCGGTGGTTTATGCGCATCCGGACGGGGTGGCGGTGCAATGGGTGCCGCTGGGGGAGGGGACCAACGATTTTCGCGCGATCGTGGCGCGGGCGGCGACGATCCTTCCCGAGAACGTGTACATTTACTGCAAGCCGATCACGGCGCGTCCGCCGGTGGTGATTCCGGTGTACTCGGACGAGTTCTGGCGACGTTGGTTTCCGCGGGCGCGCTCGAAGGATCTGTCACGATTCCTGGCGATGTCACGGAAAGGGAAGCCTTGGGACAAGCCGCACTTGATGGCCGACTTGACCGGGGTCCGGGATCGGTACATGGACGGGTTGAAGATACAGCAGCTCGATCATATGGAGCAGAGCCTGGCGTATTGCAAGAACAAGTTGGACCTGGGCGTGCGGTGGCGCGGGTGAGAGTATAATCGCTTCCAATGAAACTCACACTCGCCGTTCTATTGACTGCATCGTTGTTTGCCGCTGACCCGGAGGGTTTCGTCCTGTGGCCGAAGGGCGTACCGCCGGCAGGGGCGAAGGCAGCGAAATTTTCCAATCATCAGCTGTCAGTTTCGCATCGGGAAAAAGATGGGATTCCGGAGGTGCATGAGGGACAGACGGATATTTTCGTGATCCAGAGCGGCGAGGGTGTGTTGCTGGTGGGTGGCGAAGTGGTGGGCGGGAAGACGACGACGCCGGGCGAGATCCGCGGCGGGACGATTAAGAACGGGGTGCGGAAGAAGGTGTCGGCGGGCGACGTGGTGCACATCCCGGCCCGAACGCCGCACCAGTTTTTCGTGGCGCAGGGCAAAGAGGTCACTTACTTCGTGGTGAAGGTGGACGCGCACTGATCGGGAGCGGCGCCCACCCGGGTCCGGCTAGATCATGAACATGCCGCCGTTGAGTTCGATCGTCTGCCCGATCACATAGGCGGATTTAGACGAGCACAGATAGACGACGGCGTCGGCCATGTCTTCATTGGTGGCGAGGCGTCCGAGGGGCGTGGCCTTGACGACATTGTCGAGGATTTCGCGGGTGGAGAAAACCTCGTGGAAGTGGTTGTCGACGGTGCCGGGGCTAACGGCGTTGACGCGGATTCCCTTCGGAGCGAGTTCCTTGGCGAGCCCTTTGGTGATGGCCGAAACGGCTGCCTTGGCGGCGGCATAGATGGTGGCGCCGGGTCCGCCGCCGTTGCGTGCGGCGATGGAGCTGAGGTTGACGATGGCGCCGCCGCCGTTGGCGATCATGCCGGGTGCGACGGCTTTGGTGATGAACCAGAGGCTTTTGACGTTCAGGTTCATGACGGCATCGAAGGTGTCCTCGGTGAGCTCGGGCAGGGGAGCGCGCTTCAGTAGCGATCCAGCGTTGTTGATGAGGTAGTCGATGGAGGCGCCATCGGCGGCGATGGCGTCGATGAGGGCGTGGGTGCCTTCCATGGTTGTGAGGTCGCCTTGGAGGATGGCGCCGTCGGCGCCTTTGGCTCGAACGGCGGAGAGGGTCTCCTCGGCGCCGGGGCGGTGAGAGCCGTAGTGAATCAGGACGCGGGAGACGCCGGCCTCGGCGAGGGCGATGGCGGAAGCGGCGCCGATGCCGCGGCTGGCGCCCGTGACGAGCGCGGTCTTACCGTTGAATTCAGTCATGCTGATAGAATTTAGCGCAAAGGCATGTATCGCTGCTTACCCTTTCTGTCCTACGCTCTTTTTCCGGCGTTGGCCGCGGCGGCCGATCCGGTGGAGTTCTTCGAGATGAAAGTACGTCCGGTGCTGGCCAAGCACTGCTACTCGTGCCACACGGCGACGCATATGGGCGGGCTGACGGTGGATTCGCGCGAGGCTCTGCTGAAGGGCGGGGGGCGAGGTCCGGCCATTGCGCCGGGCAAGTCCGCCGAGAGCTTGTTGATGACGGCCGTTCGCCACGCCGATCCGAAATTGAAGATGCCGCCCTCGGGGAAGTTAAGCGAGAGCGAGATTGCCGATCTTGCGTCGTGGATCGATGGGGGCGCGGCGTGGGGGAAGGCGGCGCCGGCTGCGAAGGCAGGGTCCAAGTACACGATCACCGAAGAGCAGCGGCATTGGTGGGCGTTCCAGCCGGTGCGAAAGCCGGAGCCTCCGCGGGTGAAGAACGAGCGCTGGATTTCCACGCCGATTGACCGGTTCGTGCTGGCCGCTCTCGAGCGGGAACGGCTGAAGCCGAATGCGGCGGCATCCAAGCGCGACTTGATCCGGCGGGTTTATTACGACCTGATTGGGTTGCCGCCGGCGGCGGCCGACATCGAGAAGTTCGAGGCCGATAAATCCAGCGAGGCATTGGCGAAGGTGGTGGACGAATTGCTCGCGTCACCGGCTTACGGGGAACGGTGGGGGCGTTATTGGCTGGATGTTGCGCGGTACAGCGACGACAAACTCAATTCGACGCAGGACGAGCCCTACGCGAACGCGTGGCGGTATCGCGACTGGGTGATCGGGGCGTTTAACGACGATATGCCGTACGACCTGTTTCTGAAGGCGCAGATCGCGGGCGATCAGATCGAGCATCCGGACAAAGCGAAGCTGGTGGCGGGGCTTGGATTCTACGCGCTGAGTCCGCAGTTTCAGGACGACCGGGTGGATGCGACCACGCGCGGCGTGATGGGCATCACAGTGGCGTGCGCGCAGTGCCACGATCACAAGTTCGATCCGATCCCGACCAAGGACTACTACGCATTGCTCGGCGTGTTCACCAGCACCGAGCTGGGCGAATTTCCGCTGGCGCCGGCCGACGTGGTGGAACGTTATAAGCAGTCAAAAAAGGGAATCGAAGATCAACGGAAGGAGATCGACGAATTTCTGGACCGGCAGGCGAATGACCTTGCGGAGATACTGGCGGCGCAGACGGCTCGATTCATCGAGAGCGTGCGGAAGGGCGAAGCGGCGCCGGGTCTGGATGGCGAGACCTACGAGCGTTGGAAGAAGTATCTGACCGGGGCCAAGCGCGAGCATCCGTTTCTCGATGACTGGGACAAGGACTCCTTTTCCCCGGCGCAGTTCCAGGAGACCGTGATCGCGCTCAATCGCGAGAAGAAGGAAATCGATAAACAGAACATGATCCGGCTGGGCGGGAGCGAGGTGCGGCGGGATCTGGCGAACGCCGATCTGCTGTCGCTTGCCCGCGACCGGTATTTTCTGTGGCGCGATCTGTTTGGGGCGGGGCGGTTCGAGAAGTTCGACTCCGGGGTGCTGTACCACAAGCCGGAGCGGCTGGAGCGGTTCCTGAGCGGGGCGTGGAAACAGCATCTGATCGAGCTGCGGGCGGAGCTGGACCGGCGGACCAAGGCGATGCCGGATCCCTATCCCTACTACCACACGATTCAGGACGTGAAGGATCCCAAGAACACGCGGATCCAGATCCGCGGGTCCCGCGACAATCTGGGTGACGAGGCGCCGCGGGCGTTCCTGTCGGTATTCGCCAAGGGCGATCCGGAGCCGTTCCGGAAAGGGAGTGGACGGCTGGAACTGGCCGAGGCGATCGGGAACAGGGAGAATCCGTTGACGGCGCGGGTCTGGGCGAACCGGGTGTGGGGGTATCATTTCGGCAAGCCGCTGGTAGCCACGCCGAGCAACTTCGGGCAACTGGGCGAGCGTCCGACGCATCCGGAACTGCTGGATTACCTGGCTGCGCGGCTGATGGAGCAGAACTGGTCAATGAAGGCGCTGCACCGGGAAATCGTGCTGAGCACGGCATACCGGCTTTCGGCGGCGACCGATGAGAGCAACTTCGCGCGCGATCCGGATAACCGGTATCTGTGGAGAGCGAACCGGCGGCGGCTGGACATCGAGCCGCTGCGGGACACGCTGTTGCAGGTGTCGGGGCAACTGGACCGGACGGTGGGCGGGGCTCCGGTGAAGCTGACGAATTCGTCGAACCGGCGGCGGTCCGTCTATGGGTTCGTGAGCCGGCGCAAGCTGGATGGAACGCTCTCGCTGTTCGATTTTCCGAATCCGAATTCGATGAGCGAGCAGCGCATCGAGACGGCGACGCCACTGCAGCAGCTCTACTTTCTCAACAGTGGATTCGTGGAAGACCGCGCGATCGCGCTGGCGTGCCGGGTGGAAGGATCGGCGTTCGACACCGCCGGGCGGATCCGTGCGGCGTACCGAATGGTCTACGGGCGCGCGCCGTCGAAGGAAGAGATTGCGTTGGGCGAGGAGTATGTGTCGCGCGGAGACGATCCATGGGTGCGCTATGCCCAGGTGCTGTTGAGTTCGAACGAACTGCTTTTCGTCGATTAGGAGAGACCCGAATGATGACGCGACGTGACGCACTGAGAACGCTGGGGTCGGGGTTTGGGATGGCGGGATTCGCGGGAGTGGCGGCGGGATCGGATCAGCCGCTCGAACCGAAAGCACCGCACTTTGCCCCGAAGGCCAAGCACGTGATTTACCTGTTCCTGAACGGCGGGCCGTCGCAGGTGGATACATTTGACCCGAAACCGATGCTGACGAAGTATCACGGACAGCCGGCGCCGAGCGGGAATCTGAAGACGGAACGAAAGACGGGCGCGCTTTTGAAGTCGCCGTTCGAGTTCAAGCCGGGCGGCAAGAGCGGTGTGCCGATCAGCGACATTTTTCCGAAGCTGCGGGACCGGGCCGACGATTTGTGCGTGATCCGGTCCATGTACACGGAGCGGCCGAATCATGAGCCGTCGCTGTTCATGCTGAACTGCGGGCACGTGCTGCCGGGACATCCGTCAATGGGATCATGGCTGACGTACGGACTGGGTTCGTTCAACCAGAATCTGCCGGGGTTCGTGGTGCTGTGTCCGGGAGTGCCTGTGATCGGGCCGCAGTTGTGGACATCGGCCTATTTGCCGAGCATCTACCAGGGCACCTATCTGCCCAACAACGAGAAAGAACCGGAGAGGCTGATCCAACATCTGCGGAACCGTCACCTGGGGGCGGATGAGCAGAGGCGCCAGTTGGATCTGTTGGCGAAACTGAACCGGCTACATTTGGCGCGCGAGGGATCGGATCCTCAATTGGAGGGACGGATCCAGCAGATGGAGATCGCTTACCGGATGCAGACCGAGGCGATGGATGCGTTGGATGTGAGCAAGGAGCCGGAGAAAGTCCGGGCGCGATATGGAGAGGGCGATTTCGCGCGAGGATGCCTGATCGCGCGGCGACTGGTGGAGCGTGGAGTCCGGATGGTGCAGGTTTACTACGGCAACGGGCAGCCATGGGACAACCACGACGATATTTTGATTCATCGCAAACTGGCCGGGACGGCGGACGCGCCGATGGCGGCGCTGCTCGAAGATCTGAAGGCATCGGGGTTGTTGGACGAGACTGTGGTGATGATCGGGGGGGAGTTCGGGCGGACGCCGTCGGTGGAAGTGAGCGGCCTGGTGCGAGTGCAGAACGGGCGAGACCACAACAATCACGGGTTCAGCATGCTGCTGGCCGGTGGAGGTGTAAAGGGCGGGACGACGTACGGGGCGACGGACGAATTCGGGTTCAAGGCGGTGGAAAATCGCGTGCATCCGCACGATGTGCATGCGACGGTGCTGCATCTGCTGGGGCTGGAGCACACGAAGCTGACGTACCGGTATAGCGGGCGGGATTTTCGATTGACGGATGTGGCGGGCAATGTAGTGAAGGGCGTATTGGCGTAAAAAATACCCCGGAACCGGCCCCAAAATTCCGGTTCCGGGGCGCCGCAAAACCGGCCGGTGTGCCCATCACCGGCCGGTCCCCGCGACCGTGGCGGGCCTGAGGCGGAGTCAACGCGCGGCCTTCCCTCCGAAGGCAGTGCGGACTGCGACGTCCCGGCGCGACCACGGCCGCAAAGCTTGGCTTTTCGGCCATTTTCGATGGAAGCGCCCCTCGCGCGCCGCCGGTTGGCGACGCCCCGCCGCGCCAGCATTTGCTGCCGGCCGCGTCCGCGCTTCCATCTGATTTCAGTAGAGCATGGGGCTCCAAGAAAACCGGGCCGCAGCGGCGGATGCGCGCGCAAATACGCAACGGATATCTTGTTTTATTTCAGTTGAATCTGTGTTTTTTCGCTTTTTTAAAAGCCTTCGTGACTCATTGCGGCGCGACGCCCAATTGGTCCAGGAGGAAGGCCAAGCGAGCCGCGATGGCGTCAATGGCCTGCTCGATGGAGCGTCCTCCGGCGTGGCCGGACTTGAAGTTGAAGCTCAGCAGGACGGGGCGGCCGGATGTGGAAGCGGCCTGGAGTTTCGCGGCCATCTTGATGGCCTGCTGGGGCGGCACGCGGGTGTCGCCGTCGCCGGTGACGAGCAGGACGGCCGGGTACGAGGTCTTGGGGCGGACGTTCTCGTAGGGTGAGTAGCGGCGAAGGAAGGCGAACTCGGCGGGCTTGGATGCATCGCCGTATTCGAGCAACGCGGGGGGATTGTTGTTGCCGGTGTAGCGGTAGTAGCGGATCATGTCGAGGTCCGGGTACTCGCACAGCACGGCCCGGAACAAATCCGGCCGCTGGGTGAGCGCGGCGCCCATGAGGAGGCCGCCGTTGGAGGCGCCCTGTATGGCGAGCCTGGACGGGGTGGTGTAACCGGACCGGATGAGCCATTCCGCGGCGGCGATGAAATCATCGAAGGCGTTCTGCTTGTTGGCGAGCATGCCACCGCGGTGCCAACGTTCGCCGAACTCGCCACCGCCACGGATGTTGGCGAGGGCGAAGACGCCGCCTTGCTCAGCCCATGCGACGGCGGTGGGGCGAAATCCCGGGGTCTGGGGAACGTTAAAACCTCCGTAGCCGTACAGCAGGACGGGCCGGTTACGATCCCGGCGCAACCCTTTCTTGTGAACCAGGAACATGGGAACGCGGGTGCCGTCCTTGGATTGGAACCAGACCTGGCGAGTTTCAAGCGCCGTGTTGTCGAGCGGGATATCCGGGCGGAACCAGAGGTCGCGGCTTCCCTTCTCCGTGTGGAACAGATAGACGGCAGATGGTTCCGTGAACGAGGTGTAGGTGAGTACGCCGACCGGGTGATCCCACTCGCCACGCAGGCGCGCCATGCCGATTCCCGGCAAGGGAACGACGGCGGAGGGGCCCCCGGTCAAGGGAAAGCGGCGAATTTCCGAGTGCACGTCCTTCAGATAGCCCACCCAGAGGGCGCCGCCGATAACGTCGAAATCCTGGATGACGGAGGCGGATTCGGGAACGACTTCCGTCCAGTGGTCCTGACCGGGATGGAGAAGATCGATGGCGATGAGGCGGCGGTTCGGGGCCTTCCAACTGGTTTGGACGATGAGGGAGTGCGGTCCGGACCAGGTGGGGAAGAAGAGAGCGTCGATACCGGTGATGAGGGGCCGCACGGGGCCGCCGTGTTCGAGGTCCAGGAAGAAAAGCTCGCTACGGGCCCAGCCGTGCTGGACGGCGATGAGAAGAATGCGGCCGTCTGAGGACAGATCCGCGCTGACGAATTGGTCCGGCGTTGTGTCCTGGCCAAACAGGAGACGTTCGGCGCCGTCTTTCAGACTGTGGCGATAGAGGCGGCTGCCTTCCGAGCGTGACCGGCGCACGAAATAGAATCCGTCGCCGGAGGGTTCGAATACAAGGCGGCTGTAGAGGCCGGTGGGCAGGGAGAAGGGGAGCGTGCGCGACAACGCGATGTCGAGGAAGCGGATGGCTACTTCGTCGCGGCCCCCTTCGCGCACCGAGTAGGCGATGCGTCGGCCGTCTTGGGCGATGGAGAAGAATTGGACGGCGACGGAGGGGTCCGGCGAGACGGAGGAGGGATCGATGAGAACGACGTCGGGGCCATCAGGTTTTTCGCGCATGCACAGGAGGGGGCGCCCACCGCCCGCGGAGCGCTTCTCGAAGAAGAATTTTCCGCCGGCGATGGTGGGAGCGGAAACCGAGTCATGAACGGCCAACCGGGCAAGGCGGTCACGGAGGATGTGGCGTCCGGGGATGCGGCCGAGAGCGGCTTCGGAATGAGCGTTTTGCTCCTGGAGCCAGGCGCGGGTCTCTTCGCTCGCAAGGTCGTCGAGCCAGGGATAAGGGTCTGTGAGGGCGACTCCGTGGAGGATCTCGCGCTGCGGGGCGATACGGGCGAGGGGCGGACGGGAATGGACCTGCGCAGAGGCGGCGGTGGAAAGCAGGGCCAACCAGATTCCGATGGCGGTCATGTCCATCTACCATAGCCCAACGGGACGGGCCGGAGATCGGCCGGATTGGAATGCGCTACGCTCAAAGTTTCCACACATCACGATGCAGATTCCACCGGTAAATTTCAAAGCATTGCTCGACGCGACGGAGCCGGAATGGCGGGCGCGGCTGGAAGAGTTTTTCGCGCGCCAACACTTTATTCTGGGTCCGGAACTGGCGGCATTCGAAGTCGAGTTCGCCCGGGCGATGGAAGCCCGGTTCAGCGTGGGGGTGGGCACAGGGACCGCGGCGATTGAACTTTGCCTGCGGCACGCCGGAATCACGGACCCCAAGCAAGAGGTGATCGCGCCGGCATTGACCGCGCCGTTTACGGGGACGGCGATCGTGTCGGCGGGATGCCGGATCCGGTTCGCCGACATCGATCCGGAAACGCTGCTGATGGATCCGGCCGACGTGGAGCGGCGGCTCACGCGGCGGACGGCGGCGATCGTCCCGGTGCATCTCTACGGGCAGACATGCGATATGAACCGCTACCGGGCGCTGGCCCGCGAGGCCAAAGCGGTACTGGTGCAGGACGCCTGCCAGGCGCATGGTGCGCGGTGGAACGGGCGTCCGCTGACGGAGTTCTCCCGGTACGTCTGCCACAGTTTCTACCCGACCAAGAACCTGGGCGCGCTGGGCGACGGAGGTGCGATCACGACGAACAGCGCCGGCGTCGACGCCGGACTGCGTATGCTCCGGGACGGTGGGCGTAAGCGAGGCAAACAGGTGGCGGAGATCAAAGGGATCAATTCGCGTCTGGATGACATGCAGTGTTGTTTCTTGCGTTCCTTTCTCCCGAAACTGGAGGAATGGAACGGCCATCGCCGGAAGATCGCGGCGGTGTACACCGACGCTCTGTCGGATTGCGCGGGGGTGACGTTGGTCCGTACGAGCGCGGAATCGGTGCGGCATCTGTACGTGATTCGGGTGCGCGGCCGGGAGCGGCTGCGAACGTATCTGGGCGAGCACGGGATCGGGACGGGGATTCACTATGCGGTTCCGCTGCACCGCATGCCGGCGTTTCGGGAATGCGGGTTAAAGGCCGGGGATTTGCCGCACGCCGAGCGGGCGTGCCGGGAAGTGCTGAGTTTGCCGCTGTGGCCTTACATGCCGGAGAGCGCCGCGGTTGAGGTGGCGGGGCGGATCCGCGATTATTTTCGGAAGTAGGTTATCGCGCGCCCAGGTTCTGTTGGGCGAGCGCGAGCCCTTGCGTGGCGGCGGCATTGCCTGGGTTGAGTTCGATGACGCGGCGATAGTCGCCGGCGGCGTCGGCCCAGTTGCCGAGGGCGGCGTACGTGTTGGCGCGGTAGAGGTAGGTGGGCCAATGAGTGGGGTCGTAGCTGCGGGCGGTGGATAGCGATTCGAGGGCGTCTCCGTAGCGGCCGAGTTTGGCCTGCACCATGCCGATTGTCGCGTAGACGTGGGCGCCTTTTTCGATTTGGGCGGCTTGCCGCAGTCGCTCGATGGCCTCTTCGCCGCGGCCGGCGGCATCCAGGGCCAGCGCCCAATCGAGGAGCAAGCCGAAATCGGGCTTTTCGACGCGGGCAGCGGCGGCGTAGGCTTCGGCCGATTCCGGGAAGCGTCCGGCGGCGTACAGGGCGTGACCGAGTTGGAATCGAGGCCGCGCCTTGTTCGGGGACGCTTTGGCCGTTTCGGTCCACAGGGCGATGGGATCCGCCCAGAGCGCCGCGCGGGCCGAAGTAAGATATCCGAGGCAGCAAACCACGGCGGCGGCGGCGGCGATGCCGGCCGGCCGGCTGATGCGGATGCGGCGCGCGGCCTCGAGCAGAATGAGGACCAGCCCCAGGAACGGATAGTAGAGCCGCCGTTCGGCCGCCACGTCGCGGATGGGGACCACCGACGAGGTAGGAGCGATCAGGAGCAGAAACACCAGCCAGCCGAATGCGGCTAGCGGGTAGCTGCGGCGATAGAGCCACGCGGCGGCCGACAGCGCGGCCAAGGCGGCCAGGCCGAGCGCCGCGCCTCGATCCCAGACCGAGCGGGAGTAGGAGAACTCCGGGTCGAGGTTTTGGCCGAGCGGCAATACCGAGAGGAGAAGGTAGTGCCAGATGACGCGGCACTGTGTGAAGAAATACTGGAACCAGCGCACACCGGTGGAGCCGAAGCCGGCGGTGTCGGAGACGGCGAGGATCCGGAGGACGAAGGCCACGCCAGCAGCGCCGGCGAGCGCGAACGCGCCATGGATGGGCCAGTGGGCGCGAATGCCACGGAAAGAAAATCCGGGGTTCCAGAAGTAATCCGCCAGCAGCAGCAGCCCGGGGATCACCGCGGCCTGCTCCTTGGAGGCGACGGCGGCGCCGGTCAGGGCGAGGATGGCGAGTGCGCGGGGGAAGCCGAGCGGCTGTGGATTCTGTTCCCGGGCGCCCCAGCCGCCGCCGGGGCGAAGGCAGCCACCGAGAAACACCGATAAGGCGGCATAGGCGAGCATGGTGCTGAGTACGTCAGACCGGCTGGCAACGTAGGCGACGGCCTCGGTGTGGATGGGGTGGAGGAGAAACACGGACGCGCCGAACACCGAGAGCAGATCCGCCTTGCGGAGCGATTCCCCGGCCCAAACGAGCAGGCGGCGGCACAGGGTGAATACCAGGATGGCGACGACGACGTGGAGCACGACGTTGACGGCGTGATAGGAGAAGGTCTGCTGGCCGGAAACCAGATAGTTCAGCCAGAAGGTGATCATCAGCAGCGGACGGTTTTCCAGGGTCGGTTTACGAGCCCAGACGTCGGCTTCGGGGCGTCCGAACGGGAGATAGAGGTCGTCGAATACGAAGGGTCCGGAAAGGGCAGGGGCGTAGACGAAGAACGCCGCCACCACGGCGGCGAGCAGGGCCCAGGGCCACCAGTGCGGACGGGGCTGGTCGGCGTAGTCAGGAGGCCGCGGTGCGGCGGAGTCGACGTCGAGCTTGGGAGCGGCGGAGTTGAGCGGGGTGTCCTTGCTTCCGGACTTTTCCCTAGTGCGCGCCCGGCTCACGCCCTTCCCCCGGCCTTGTGGAAAAACGCCAGACTGCGGCGGGCATTCTCGTCCCAGCGAAACAAACGCTGCGCGTGCGCGGCCCCAGCGCCGGAGAGCGCCGCGCGGCGGGATGGGCTGGTGAGCAGGGCGAGCAGACCATCGCGGATTTCGGCGGCACTGCGCGGATCGACCAGTTGGGCGCCGGGCCCACCCACCTCCGGCAGCGACGAGACGCTGGAGGTAAGCACGGGAACGCCGCAGGCCAGGGCCTGCGCCACAGGAAATCCGAAACCCTCATAGAGAGACGGATAGGCGACCAGGCTGGCACCGGCGAACAGGGCGGGAGCTTCGTCTTCGGGAACGTAACCCAAGTAGCGCACGCCGGCGGGTGGAGCGGCCAAGCGGCGCATCAATTCCGCCGAACCCCATCCTGGAGGGCCCGCGATTTTCAACTCGTAGTGTTCCCGAATCGAAGCCGGTAACATAGCAAAGGCATCCATCAGCACCCCGACGTTCTTTCGGGGCTCGATCGTTCCTACAAAGAGGACGTACGGCTTTTCGCCGTCCGTTGTCGTCTGGGAGCTTTGGGCGTCCGGTGCCGTGCCCTCACGCGTGGCTCCAGCCCGGAAATACGCTTCGCTCACTCCAGGATAGATCACTTCGACGCGGCCGGCGTCGATGCCGAGGACACGAATCGCGTCGCGCCGGGTGTTCTCGGAAACGGCGATCAGCCCGGCGGCTCGGGCGAGTACGGCATCGGCGAAATGGCGATCCGCGCGGACATTGGCTTCGGTGTGCAGTTCCGGCATGAGCCAGCAGGTGAAATCGTGGACCGTGGCCGACAGCGGGATGTTACGGGCTGGGCGGCGCATCTGGTTGGAGACGTGAAATAGGTCCGTCCGGCGGGGCATCAGGATCCAGCGCGCCGGGGGAATGCCTCGATTGGCGGCGAGCAGGAGGCCCAGGCGCCACCGGGTGGCGAAGTAGCCGTAGTGACTGGACTCATGGTCCAGGGCTCCAAGACCGTGGAGGCGCGGGAACAGGTCCAGGTGAATCGGCGACTCGACTCGTGCAAGATGCCGGAGCCAGTGATAGAAATAGGTTTTGACGCCGGCCGACCGCAACAGCAGCGGTGTGGCGTCAATGCTGACTCGCATGGGGCTCCAGGAAACTGCATCCGTTATGATAAAACATTCTCAAGCGTTCTTGTTGTGGACTGAGCGATGAGCAAACTCTATGCCGGGACATCCGGCTTCGCCTATCCGGCGTGGAAGCCGGCATTTTATCCGGAGAAGCTGGCCGCGAAGAAGTTTCTGTCCTACTACGCGACGAGGCTGAACTCGGTGGAGGTGAACTACACGTTCCGGCGGCTGGCGTCGGCGTCGACGCTCGAGGGATGGATCGGGGAGACGCCCGCCGATTTCGTGTTCGCGTTGAAGGCGCACCAGAAGATCACGCACTTCCAGCGGCTGGGGGAATCGGATTTCAACGAAGTCTTCTTCCGGTCTATCGAGCCATTGCGTCTGCAGAAGCGGCTGGGTCCGGTTTTGTTCCAATTGCCGCCGCAGTTTTCCGCGGATCCGGCGCGGCTGGAGGCGTTTCTGCGTCAGACGCCCAAGGACATCCGGTGCGCGTTCGAGTTCCGGAACAAGTCATGGCTGGTGGAGCCGGTGTACGAACTGCTGGTGCAGCACGGGGCGGCGCTATGCCTGGCGGAATCGGAGAAGCTGGTGATTCCGGAGCGGATCACGGCGGATTTCGTGTACTTCCGGCTGCGAAAGGCGGATTATTCACCCGAGGAACGTGCCGAGATCGGAGAGCGCGCGCGGGAGATGGTGGCTGGCGGCAGGGACGTGTATTTGTTTTTCAAACACGAGGATACGCCGGAAGGGGCGCTTTACGCGGAGGAGTTGTTGGGTATGGATTCGGCGGCGGGACGCTCCATACCGGATCTGGGGACGTAAGGCCCGTGGGCGCCGCTGGGAAGGATGGTGGTTGAGTCCGTGCGGGTTGCGGCGAGTTGATCGCGGGTGAGGTCACGGGCATCGCGGAGATTGGCGCCGCGGAGGTCAGCACCGGTGAGAACGGCGTGGCGCATGCGGGCGCCGGTGAGGACCGCGCCGGACAGATCGGCTCCGTTGAGGCGCGCTTCGCGGAGATCGGCGCCGGCGATGGAGGCGCGGTCGAATATGCAACGGGTGAGGTCCGCCCGCACCAGGATTGCGCCGTCGAAGATGGCCTGGGCGAAGTTGGAGTCCGTGAACGCAGCGTCGTTGCAGCGCACGTTGTTCAGATGGGCGCGGGTGAATCTGGAGAGCCGGACACGGACGTAGGAAAGGTTGGCGGCGGAGAGGTCCGCGGCGGAAAAATCAGCCTGATGAATGCGGGCCTGGCTGAAGGCGGCGCCGGTGAGGACGGCGTGGGTGAAGCGCGCGCGGTGGACGATGGCGTCGAACCAGAGAGATTCCTCGAGAGTGGCGCCGTCGAAGGAAGCCGCTTCGATTTGGGTTTCGCTGAAGTTGGCGCGGGCGGCTTCCGCCGAGTCCAGCCGCGTCATTTGGAGATCGGCTCCGGTGAGGTCGGCGTCGCGCAGGATGGCGTGGGTACAGTTGGCCTCGCGGAGGACGGCGGCGTCCAGACGTGCGGCAGTGAGATCGGCGCCGGAAAGGTCGGCTCCGCGAAGCAGAGCGCGTGACAGCCGTACGCCGCGGAGATCGAGATCCGGCAGCGAGCGGCGGGTGAAGTCCGCGCGGATGCCTCCGTCGGCGCGATCGAGCCAGCGTCGATGGGCATCGACGAGATCGAGCGGCGCTCGTGGCGCTGTCGAGCCGGTGGCGGTGGTCATTTCCAGCATTCCCTGCATTGCTTATCGGGCGGGAATGGCCGCGGATGAGGATTTGTTCGCGCCCGGGCGAGTCCTGTGGCTGGCGGATGCGCTCCTGATGGATTGAGCGGGTAGGGTGCACGGTGGGACCGATGGCGGGATTCGATAGCGGACAGAGGTGAGGCGGGAAGGACTCCCGGGCGCATTTCGACGATAGCAGCCGAAAGGAGCGCTGGCGGTGGCCGCGGATCCGATGTCGTTGAAAATCGGCGGAAAATAAATTCGCTCCGCTTGTGACCGGGATCCGATCCCGCTATGATGTGGCTCAATGGCGGTTGTCACGTTTTCGGGCGAGCCCGGCTGCCGTGCCGAACACTCCGCCCGGATGTTTGCGCTGCGGCTGGGATTCGACTTTTTGTCCGAGGCGGCGCTGCGGCAGATCGTTGCGGACGAATATTCGGCCGAGACGGCGATTCCGGACCGATTGTTCGCCATGGCGGTGGCGCCGCTAATCGCGCGTCGAGCCGCCCGTTCTCACCTCGCAATCGCGGCGCCGGCGGCCGAAGCACTGGTGGCGGGGTTCCCGAACCGGTTCCGCGTGGGCCTGACGGCGGCGGAACGGTATCGCGAAGGGACGTTTCTGCTCGATCACGGACTGGACCGACCCGCTGCGCGGGCGCTGCTGACCCACCTCGAGCAGGAGGAAAGGGCCTTGCGCAAGCGGCGGTTTGGCCGATCGCGTCCCCGGGCCGAGGAGTTCGACATGGTGTGCAACGTGGAGACACTCGATGCCGAGCACGTGGCGGCGCTGGTAGAGAATGCGGTTGTGGCGCTGGCGCTGCCGGAAATGGGGTTGCTGACCCCGGCGGTGGTCGCCGAGATCGAATTTCAGGCGCGATTATCCTTGGCGCGGCACGGGATCGCACCGGCGGGAAATACGCTTGCGCCGAAGAAGCCTTTCGTCAACGAGAGCGAGCAGATGTTCGCGAGCCTGCTCGACTTCTACCGGATCCCGTGGGAGTACGAGCCGAAGAGTTTTCCGGTGGAGTGGGATCGCAACGGGCGGGTGACGGAGAGCTTCACGCCCGACTTTTTTCTTCCCGAGTTCGATCTGTATGTGGAGTTGACGACGATGAAACAGGCGCACGTGACCAGGAAGAACCGGAAAGTGAAACTGCTGCGGACGATCTATCCGCACATCAACATCCAGGTGTTCTACCAGAAAGACTTTCACAATCTGATCTTCAAGTACGGCCTGGCCGAGCGCGCGGTGACGGCGTGAGGCTGGCTGCGCGGACCGCTTTCCGATGAGCGCCCCGGCGCAGCCTCCGGTGGAGCGGGTGCTCTATACCGCCGAGCAGGTGGAGGAGCGGATCGCCGCCGTCGCCGCCGAGGTGTCGGAACGCTACCGGGGCCGCGACCTCAAGCTGGTGAGCGTGCTGAAAGGGTCCGTTTTCTTTCTCACGGCGCTATCGCGGCGGATCGAGATTCCGGTGAAGATCGACTTTCTCGGGATCTCTTCTTTCGCGCCGAACCGGCCTTCGGCGCCGGGGATCGTGCGTATCGCGAAGGATCTGGACGAGCCGATCGAAGGCGAAGACGTGCTGGTGGTGGAAGACATCGTAGATACCGGACTCACACTGCGATATCTGCTGCAGACGCTGGCGGGCCGGGGACCGAACTCGCTGGCGATTTGCACGCTGCTCGACCGCACCTCGCGCCGCCTGGTTCAGGTTCCGGTGGAGTTCCGATGTTTCGAGATCGGCGAGCATTTCGTGGTGGGTTGCGGGCTCGACTATCGCCAGTATTACCGAAATTTGCCGTATCTGGCGGTTCTGAAGCAGGACCGGAAGTAGATCGGGCGGCGGTCCGGAGAAACCAACTACACTGAACAACAGGACCTGTCGTACTTCCTCCGCGCCGGATATTCATGGCCAAGACGATCCAAGACGCACCACGCGGGCGTGTGCCCGATTCGGCTGCCGCCGAGGGGGTTGTCCGTTCGGCGGGGCTGGTTTCCGCGGCGACGATGCTCAGCCGGATTACAGGGCTGGTACGGGAGTCCGTGATTGCGTGGCTCTTTGGCGCGCGGATGGAGGCGGACGCTTACCGGTTGGCGTTCCTGCTTCCGAACCTGACGCGGGACCTGTTCGCGGAAGGCGCCTTGTCGTCGGCGTTCGTGCCCACGTTCACCGAGGAACTGACTCGGAAGGGGCGCGAAGAGGCAGCGAAGTTGGCCAATCTCGTGGCGACGGCGGTGATCCTGGTGGTGGGGTCCATCTGCGTTCTCGGGGTGTTGGCGGCGCCGATCCTGGTGGATCTGTTCGCACCCGGATTTCGCGCCACGCCGGGAAAGACGGAACTCGCGGTTCAGTTGACGCGCACGATGTTTCCGTTCCTGCTGCTGGTGGCGCTGGCGGCGCAGGCGATGGGGGTGCTGAACGCCTGCAATCAATTCGGGGTACCGTCGCTAGCGCCGACGTTGTTCAACATCTTTTCGATCAGTTCCGGGCTGCTGCTGGGATACACCTACGGCGATTCGCTCGGAATTTCACCGATACAGGGGATGGCGTGGGGCGTGCTGATCGGCGGGATCTGTCAATTGATGGGACAGGTGCCGAGCCTGATCCGGCAGGGGTTTCGCTTCCGGCCGGCGTTTGACTGGTCTCATCCGGGGTTACGGCACATTGTGAAACTGATGGGTCCGGCGATCCTGGGCGGCGCGTCGGTGCAAATCAACGTGTTCATCAACACCAATCTGGCCACGCATGTGGACGATCCGATTCGCGGGGTGAACGGCGCGGTGAGCTGGCTCAACTACGCGTTTCGCTTCTTCCAGCTTCCGCTCGGGTTGTTCGGAGTAGCATTGGCGTCGGCGACGGTGCCGTCGATTGCGCGGTCATTGGCGTCGGGCCAGCATGACGAGTTCCGGCGGACGCTGAACCGGTCTTTGGGGGTCGCGTTTCTGATGACGGTGCCGTCGACGGTGGGGCTGATCGTGTTGGGTCGGGACATGATCACGGCGGTGTTCCGCGGCGGCGAATTCGACGCCTACGATGCGCACCAGACGGCGTTCGCGTTGAGCTGTTACGCGGTGGGGCTGGCTGCCTATTCGGGGGCGAAGATCCTGAACCCGGCCTTCTATGCGTTGAAGGATTCGCGCACGCCGATGCTGATTTCGATGGGGTCGATCGCGATCAATTTTCTGACGGCGACGTCGCTGCTGCGATACACGCAGTTGGGCCACGCGGGGCTGGCGCTGTCGACATCGGCGGTGGCGATTTTCGCGTTCCTGTGCCAATTCATCATCATGGGCCGCCGGGTGGGCGGGATCCACGGGAGGGCGCTGCTTTCGAGTTCGATCCGGATGGGGATCGCGGCGCTGGGGATGGGCGTTGTGATTTCGATGATGCGGTTGGGGATCGGAAACGCGTTGGGCGAGTCGCGTTTGGTGAGTCTGGTGGCGCTGGCGGTGTGCGTGCCTGGCGGTCTGGCGGTCTTTTACGGGCTGTGCCGCTTGCTGGCGGTGGAGGAGATGGAGTTGGCGATGTCGGGTGTGTTGGCGCCGATCCGGCGTGTGGCGAGAATGGGAAACCGGGATTGACCGGGCGTAGCCGGCTTTCCTACAATGGAAGTGGCTTGGCCCACGCAAGGTGGGTGATCGGGCGGGAGTAACTCAATGGTAGAGTCACAGCCTTCCAAGCTGTTGGTTGCGAGTTCGATTCTCGTCTCCCGCTCCATGTTTTCAACAACTTACGGACTTCCGAAAAAACTTCGTTACTCCGTTTACTCCGTTTTCACTAGTTGAGCCTCCTTTCCGGCCCAAAATCGTCCGCCGGAGATCCTTCCAGCACGTCCGATTCGAGCCTTCCAACGGCGGCAATTTTCTGCTCGAGATCGCTCTGCGCATAGACCGCAAGGCTCACGCCGAGACCGTGGCCCCGCTGGTCGGCGGAGACCTTGTCGTCGATGTTTGCCTTGCGCGAGAGGCTCGAGTTGGTGCGCCGCAGCACCTGGTAGTTCACCCATACGAGGCCGACCTTTTCGAG
>JAWKHI010000021.1:0-118403 GCA_041394885.1 Bryobacteraceae bacterium
ATCAGCGCCCCCTTGGGCACATGATCGCCCAACTGAAAGATCAGTTTCTCCACTCGGCCGGTGGCCTTCGCGGTCACCTCCACCTGCTCCTTGGGCCGCAGCGAACCGGTGAGGAGAATGTCCTCGCGAACCCGGCCGTACTGCGCTTTTCCCACACTGACGCCGACCACGCGCGCACCGCCCTTCTTTTTGGCGGCTTTGGCCGTGATCTCGTCATGCTGCCGATAGGCGGTCTGAATCCGGAGACCGATCAGGACCGCGGCTCCGGCCACAAAAGCAAATGCGATAATTTTCTTCGGTTTGGCCAAGTTTCCTCACTCAGATCATCGGTCCGCGCATGGGTTTAGACACTTCGGACTGTTCGATGATTCTATATTAACGGGGCGTCGCATGCCAGGGGGAGGTTACACAGGTACCAGGTGGTTTTGCCAACTCGTTGCGGGCGCGCGCGGCGGCCGGTGTTCCGCGGGATATCTTGTTTACCGAATACTGACGTTTCTCTGAGGATTCCGCCCTCCAGGCGGGCATACGCTAACTTCATGAGAAAAATCCACTTCCTCGCCACGCTCACTGCCGGGGCCGCCATCTTCGCCGGCGCCGTTCTCCTCACGGGTTCGTTCCAGGATGTCGCCGGCCAGCAGACTTCGCCCACGGCCCGCGTACCCATCGGCGCGGTGGCGGCCCAAGCCGCGGGCCGCGTCCACGTAGGCCCCGACGGGACCACCGACATTTTCGGCTACTTCACCTTCGTCGAAGGCATGCCCGGTCTGTTCAAAGGCGCCCCTGCCGCCTCCGGCGCTCACCTCACCTATCGCGCCGAGCCCACCTCCGCCCAGTTCGTCGAAAATGGACGCGTCCTTCACCTCATCGCCGCGCCCACCAACGGACAATTCTCGCGGATCGGCGTCTACTACCAAGCCGATCCCCAACGCGACCTCGATCGCGGCGATTCCTTCTCCGATGGAACCCACGTCGCATCCTTCCGGACCCATGGTACGCGAGCCAATGTCACCTCGAACGCCTATTTCCTGGCCACGACGCTCGAACTCGAATGGGCCATCGACTTTCGCCACCAGGACCGCACCGTCAACCTGCGCAGCCTCGGCGACAGCGCAACCCTGCAGTCGTTCGGGCCCGGTGCTCAGCTCGACGCCCTGATCGACCAGGTGGGCCGCGAAGGCCGCGTCACCGTGGACTACGGCGCCACCGCGTTCGCCGCCGGGGCGTATCCCCTGCCAGGCCAGTAGCATGGCCGGCCGCCTGCTCACGCGTGCGCCATGTCGAGCGACCTCAGCTTGGCGGTGAGGGTGGTGCGCTTGAGGCGGAGCAGGTCCGCGGCGGCGCTTTTGTTGCCGTTGGTGCGGCTTAGAGCCTGACGAAGCAGGTCCCGTTCGAGGCTCTGGATCTGTTCTTCGAAGTCGATCCCTGACTCAGGCAGTGTGGCGGCGGCGAAGGCGGCGATTCCTGCCGCTGCCCCGGGTTGAGCCAGCGAGGCGGCGAGCGGGAAGTCGGCCGGATAGAGGACGTCGCGATCCCCGCTCAAGACCACGGCCATTTCGACGGCATTTTCCAACTGGCGAACGTTGCCGGGCCATGAATAGGCGGAGAGGCGTTCGAGGGTTTCCGGGCGTACGCGTTTGACTGGAATACCCTCCAGGCGGCAGATCTTATCGACGAAATGACGGGCCAGCAGGGCGATATCGCCGCCACGGACGCGGAGAGGCGGCATCACCAGGGGCACGACATTGAGGCGGTAGTAGAGATCCTCGCGGAAACGGCCCTCGCGGACCGATTTTTCCAGATTGACGTTAGAGGCGGCAATCACGCGGACATCCACCTTGATGGTCTCCGAGCTGCCCAGACGCTGGAACTCGCGTTCCTGAAGGACCCGGAGGAGTTTGGATTGGAGATCGATCGGCAGTTCGGCCACCTCGTCGAGAAAGATGGTCCCCTTGTGAGCCTGCTCGAAACGGCCGGCGCGGTTGCCGCTCGCGCCGGTAAAGGCGCCTTTCACGTGGCCGAACAATTCGGCTTCGAGGAGATTCGCCGGCAGGGCGCCGCAATTGACTGCGACCATCGCTTGGGCGGCGCGGCCGGACGCGCTGTGGATGGCGCGTGCGGCCATCTCCTTGCCCGTGCCGGTTTCGCCCGAGATGAGAACGGTGCTGCGCCGCGGGGCGATCAGGCGGACCGTATCGATCACCACCCGCATGGGCAGGCTATCGCCGGCCAGGAAGTCACGCCATGGCTCGGGGACGGCGGCCCGGGGAGCGGCGGCTTCCATCTCGGCGAGGAGGGCTTCCAACGGCGCCGAGGCGGGCAGGTAGTCGTGCGCGCCGAGTTTGACCAGGCGCAGGCCTTGCTCGAGCGAAGGGGTTTCGGCGAGAAAAATGCACGGTAGCGAGGGGTTGGCTCGTTGAAAACTTTCGAGGAGATCTTCAGGATCGAGGTCGGCGGCCTGCAGAGGACCAGCCAGAGGCAGACGGATTACAACGGCCTGGAAGGCGCCGGATCGGGCGCGCCCTACCGCTTCCCAGGGGTCGGTGACAACGGTGGAAGGGACGGAAAGCGGGGACAGAGATAGGAGCACAACTAGATATCGGGGGACGCGGGGAGAGAGATTGTGCTGAGAATCTTGCGGGGGGATGAGGGAAAGTGGCTTACTGCTAGTAGGGACGAGGGGGAGTGGCGGCGCGTTGGAGACGATCGAGGATCGCTGTCCAAGCGGCGGTGTTTTCCGGGGCTTCGATGGCGATCCAGTCCCAACCCTCTGCATCCAGACGGTGGAGAGTCGGGTAGAGCGCGGCGGCATAAGCGTCCGGGGTGGAGGGCATGTCGGACCGGCGGAGCGTGACGCCGCGTCCGGGAGGAGTAGGGTCCATGGGGAATAGGTAGAAGGGTGTGCGGGGACTATAGTGGCGGGGGTGCATGCCGGGGGACGGCTGCGGCGTGCCGGGCCTGTCCAGGGAGCCGGGCGTGGAGACCAGGGAGTTGGGCGTGGAGATTGGACCGGCGATGGCTTCGATCTCGGCCCGTGGGATCATGCCGGGGCGGAGCAGCAGCGGCGGATTGACGGCCAGGGACACCACGGTGGATTCAATGCCGACCTGGCAGGGTCCGCCATCGAGGACGAGATCGGCGCGGGAGCCGAGGCCCGCGCGAACGTGTTCGGCCGTGGTGGGGCTGAGTTGGGTGAAGAGGTTGGCCGACGGGGCAGCGAGGGGGATGCCCGCGGCGCGGAGGAGATCGAGTGCGACCGGGTGGCGTGGAATGCGCAGGCCGGCCGTGGGCAGGCCGGCGGTGACAACGTCGGGGATGACGGGCTTTTTTGAAACGATGATGGTGAGGGGGCCGGGCCAGAAACGTTCGGCGAGGAGTTGGGCGGATGGAGGCCAATCGGCGGCGAGAGATCGGGCCATTTCGATGGACGGAACGTGGACGATGAGAGGGGACGTGTGGGGGCGGCCTTTGGCGGCGAACAGGCGTTCGACGGCAACCGGGTCAAGGGCGTTGGCGGCGAGGCCGTAGACGGTTTCAGTGGGGATGGCGACGAGGCGGCCGGCGCGGAGGAGTCGGACGGCGCGATCGAGGTCGGGGTGAAGCATGGGGGACGGTAGGCTGACACGATTAGGGTAACAGGGTCAAAAAGAGGTTCGCGGGGTTTGGTCCACGAACACCCGCACGCGAAGCGCCGACTGCGAAGGGCAACTGCGAAGGGCAGCTTGCTTGTCAATGGCCATCGTGAGACAATTGGGCGCTTGGTTGACGTTTGAGCCCATGAACTTGCTGGTAGTGTTGCGCCTTGGTCGCGGTGAGGACAGGAGGATCGGCCCGCCGCGAAATCCGTCCTAGCGGCGTTTTGCCAGCTTCGGGGAGCCACACTGGGTTTGAGCGTTCGATTTTCAATCGCCGGAAGGGCTGGCGCAATCCAACTTCTTTCTACTGCGATGAGCCGCAGTGAATCACGAAGACACCTCGGAACATCGTTCGAGAATGGTTCGGTCCATCCCGGCGATTGGCAGGAAGTTTGAAGGAGAAACTGAAATCGATGCGTATCCATCTCGTCAACCCCAGCGACGTAGCCTTCGGGGTTGGAGTTATCACACCGCGTTGGCTGTACGTACTGGCGGCCGCGACGCCGGCGCAGTTCGGGACGCCCGTGATTGTGGACGAAACATTGGAGCCGATCGATCCGGATCGAATTCAACCGGGCGACGTGGTGGGCATCGGGATACATACGGCGAACGCATTGCGGGGATTCGAAGTGGGAAGGATGGCGCGGGAGCGGGGCGCGTTCGTGGTGTTCGGCGGGATCCATTCGACGCTCTACCCGAACGAAGCGCAGGAACTGGGCGCGGCCCACGCGGTGGTGAAGGGCGACGGCGACGTTGTGTGGTCAACCGTGCTGGACGATTGCGTGAAGGGCGATCCGAAGGCTCTCTACGACGGCGGACGGGTGAACGCGGGCAAGTTTCTGCCGGCGCGGTGGGATCTGCTGCCGAAGGACAAGTATATGTGGGCGTCGGTGCAGACCGTCCGCGGATGTCCGAAGCACTGCTCGTTCTGCTCGGTGTGGCGAACGGACGGCCAGAAGCCGAGGCAGCGTTCGAGCGACGCGGTGATTGAGGAGATCGTGCAATTGCGGCGGCTGGGGTACAGGTTCATCGCCTTGGCCGATGACAACTTCTATCCCGTGACGCTCAAGGACATCCAACTCGCCGAGCGGCAGGACAATGCCGAGCGGGTGGCCGAACTGAAGGGGCTGCGGGCGGAGCGGTTCGAATTCATGGAACGGCTGGCCGAACTACCCAAGGACACGATTCTGTTCACGCAGATCACGATGGAAGCGGCCGAAGATACGGCGTTCCTCGAAGCCATGCGAAAGGCCCACATCAAGGGGGCGTTGGTTGGCGTGGAAGCGGTGACGCCGGAGGGATTGAAGTCCGTTTATAAGGACTTCAATTTGGCGGGAGATAACCTGGTGGAGCGCCTGCGGCTATTCCGGAGCCATGGGGTGCACATTTTGGGCTCGTTTATTTTCGGGCTCTCCACGGACCGGGCCGACACCTTCCAGGCGACCGCGGATCTGGCCAAGAAAGCGGACCTGACATTTGCTCAGTTCGTGATGATGACACCGTTCCCCGGCACCGTGGATTTCGACCGTTGGGAAAAAGCGGCGGGAGACACGATCGAGCAGGTAGACGGAATCCCGTTGACGCGGTATTGGCTGATCCCAGGGCATCGGCGTCCGAAGTTGTATATGCCGCATCCGAGCATGAGCGCGGATGAGATCCGCGCGCGGACTCAGGGCGTGTGGGACAACTACTATAGCCTGGGCGAGATCTGGAAACGCGCGAAATGCGTGAAGTCGATCAAAGCACGATTGGCCTTCGTATTCGTGTCCAAGCTCTACCGGCAGATGTACGCCAACACCGGCATCGCCACCGACAGCGCGCGGCGAAAGACCGCGAACCGGTGGGCGCGTTGGACCGGTTTGATCTGTCTACGATTGTTCCGGGCGCAGCCGATGCCGGACTTGCAGGTGCCAGGGCGTCCGGCGCCCTTGCTCACTACGATCAGCCAGTAGTGGCCGGCAGTATGCCATGTTTGTAAGCCTGCCCCGTTTGGTGTAGGCTTAGAGTTCATGTCGCGTAACTCCGCTGCCATCCTGCTTCTGACGATCACGTTTGGGGGAGGCGCTTATGCGCAAGACGCCCCTTATCTCCGGGCAGGCAACAAAGAATTGGGAATGTTCCTGGGTTCCAGCTACGGGGTGGATCAGTGGCGGGTGATGGGCGGTGGCAACTTCGCTTATGCCGTAAACCGTGTCGTGATGCCCTACGTGGAGTTCAGCTACTTTCCCGGCATTGGCCGCGAAGGCAGCCGGACGTTGCAGGACGGATCGATTTCTTCGTTCAAATCCACCATCCCGGTGAGCGATTTTCACGGCGGAGTCCATCTTCGGATTCCCTCTGGGCAATCTCCGGTGGTGCCGTACCTCGTAGGTGCGGCGGGTTTGATCCGGTTCAGCGAGCAGAGCGTGGATGTGACGGTGCGAGACCCGCGCGGACAGTTCGCCGACATACGGCGTCAGGAAACGGTGCCCTCGGAGACCAACTTCGCCGTCAATGGCGGCGCCGGCATCCGGTGGTATGCGTCGGAGAACATCGGGTTCCGTGTGGAAGTGAAGGTCTACAAGCCGGTGGGCGCGAGCCAATCGTTATCCGACCCGTTTCTCAAAGTGACGGGTGGAATTTTCTGGCAATTCTGATTCGCGCGTCGAGTGAGCGCGGCGGCGGCTTGCCCCCCGTCTGACGCTCTTTCCCGATGAAAAACGCAGGATCCCGCCGCGATGGGAAGTGCGTCCGGCCCGAGCCGGTTACAAGTCTTACGCGCCGTCCGATCAGCACATATAATTAGTGGTGCCGTTGCATCCCGGGGCTCGCGGGTAAGCCGTCCCCGGCGCCCGCGCTTTGCAAGAGAGGGCAGCGCGAGATTGGATCGCCATGTTGGAGCGGATCGGAAAATACAAAGTCGAATCCCGCCTCGGGCAGGGTGGTATGGGTACGGTGTACCTCGCCCTGGATTCGCAAATCCAACGGCGGGTGGCGATCAAGGTCTTCAAACTGGAGATTTCGAATGCGGATCCGAGGACCGCGGAACGGTTCCGGGCGGAGGCGCAAACCACCGCCGGGCTGCGCCATCCGCACATCGTCACCGTGTACGAGTACGGCGAGCAGGACGGCATTCCGTACATCGTGATGGAGTACCTGCAGGGCACGGACCTGCACAGGGTGCTGCAACAAGGTTCGAAGCTGTCGCTGCTCGAAAAGGTCCGGATCATCGCCGAGGTGGCGTCCGGACTGCAGTATGCCCATGAGAAGGGCATCATCCATCGGGACATCAAGCCGGCCAATATCATGCTGCAGCCGAACGGATCGGCGATGCTCACCGATTTCGGGATCGCGCGTGGGGCGCAGTTAGCCGATACGCGGCTCACACCGACGCAGTTGATGATGGGAACGCTGGCCTACATGGCGCCGGAGCTGTTCTACCATTCCGACGCGAGCGTCTATTCGGATATGTTCGCGTTCGGGCTCGTCTGCTATGAGCTGCTGACGGGCACGCATCCGTTTCGGGCGCCGACCGAAGCGATGGTGATCCAGAAGATCCTGAACGAGAGCCCGGAGCCGGTGCGTGGAATGCTCACGGACTGTCCGGAAGAGTTGTCGCGGGCCGTGGAGCGTCTGCTGGCCAAGCACAAAGAGCATCGGTTCGCGTCGCTGGCGGACTTCGAAATGGTGCTGCGGCCGGTGCTGGTGGAACTGCGGCGCGCGCACGCGGCGGAATTGGCCCCGATCGTCGAGCAGCATCTCGAGTCCGATCATTTGGACGAAGCGCGCCGGGCGTTGCGCAAGATCGCGGATCTGGATCCGGGGAATCCAGCGCTCGCGGGATTGCTGCGGCGGCTGGACGACCGGCAGCGAACGCTCAGCGTAGGTCCGCAAATCGCGTCGTTGGCCAAGGAAGCGGAAAAGCTGGTGCTGGCACGGCGGACCGATGAGGCGCTGGAACGGATCCAGCAGGCGATCGAGTTGGACCCTGCCGATAAGACACTGCGGTTACGGGCAGTGGAGATCCAGGAGATGCGCGAGCGCTCGGCGCGCGCGCAGAGCCTGCTCGAAAGTGCGGTCCGCGATTTGGATGGCCGCAACCTGACGGGGGCAGTGCGAAAGGTGAACCAGGCGCGGGAGGCGGACCCGGAGATCCCCGGGGCCGGGATCGTGCTCGAGCGAATTCAGCACGAGCGCAACCGCCAGGAGCGCGAGGAGGCGATCCAGGACGCCCTGCAGCGTTCCAGAATGGCTCTTCTCGTGGACGATTTCGCCGAAGGGTGCACGATTCTCGAATCAGCTCTGGCGGTCTACCCGGATTCAACCGAATTGCAGAGGGCGCGCGTGGAGGCGCAAAAGGGCCGCGCCGAGAACGAACGGCGCCGCCGGATCGAGGAGGCAAAAGACAAGGTCCGGACGTGTCTCGAACGGAATCAGGAGACCGAAGCTCTTTCGGTGCTGGACCTGTTGCGCGAGGAGGGTATCGAAGACGCGGATCTAAAGCGTCTACGGGCGGCGGTGGCGAGTCGTCTGAACGCCGCGCGGCGCCGGGCGGAACTGGATGCGGGATGCCAGAGGGCGCGGCAGGAGATCCACCACGGCAACTATGCCGAGGCGCGACGCATCCTGGCCGACCTCGGTCAGATGGCGCACGATGAGCGGGTGGACGCGCTTCTCGAGGAAGTGAACCGCCGGAGCGCGCAGCAGGATCGGCAAACGGCGATATCGGGAGTGATCGCCAAGGCGGAGGATCTGCGGTCGAAGGAGCGGCTTTCCGAGGCGGTGGCCATGCTTGACCGCGCAATCGGAGAGATCGGAGCCGATCCGAGGTTGACGGCTCTGCGGGAACATCTCTCGGGGCTCGAGCAGGCGCGGCGTCAGCAGCGTCTGCAGGACGCGGCGCGGGAGATCGAGACGTTACTCGACGAGGAGAAACTGACCAGGGCGCAGGATCTGCTGGAGGAGGCGCTTCCCACCGCTCCGCTTGACCGGCGTCTACTGGCGCTGCGGATGAGGTTGGAGGAGCAGCGGCGCGCTCGCGAACAACGAAAGACGAGTCCGGCGGCCGCGCCCACGCCGCCGGCGCGGCCGAATCCGCCGGCTGGAGAAGAAGGCGAGCAGAGTACCGAGCGAATGCGGTTCGGGGCCGAGGCTCCGGCTGCGTCATCGGCGGCGCCCGTTGTGAATGCGCCAGCGCCTGCGCCTCCTCCGCCACGGCCCCCGTCTCCTCCGCCACCCGCGGCGTCTCCTCTGCCACCCGCGGCGTCTTCTCCGCCGCCCGCGCCCGCTTCGCCCGTGGTGCAAGCACCGGCGCGGAGTCCGGAGCCGGACGCAACGCGGGTCGAGCACAAACCTGCGCCGCCGCCGAGGCCGAAGCCAGTTCCTGCTCCGGCGATGGCGGCCGCGGCCCCGGCCCCCCGCGCGTCCGCGCCTACAGCCGCGGAAGCCGTGGGCGTACCCGCGGCGGCACGGCCACGATGGCTGCTGCCGGCAGGGATCGGGGCGGCGGCGGGTGTGGCCATCATGGGTGGTCTATTGTTGCGTGGACCATCGGGCGACGCCCCGCCTGCAGCGCCCGTGTCGAAGGCCGGGGCGGCGAAGGCTCCGGTGGCCGAACCGGTGGCGGCGAATCCACCGAACGTGGAAACTCCCAAGCAGGAGCAGGCGGCCAACGAGGAGCCGGCGGCGAAGCCAGCCCCGGCGATGAGCTTGGATCCGGAGACGATGCGGTTTGCGTGGCGAGAGGGCGAGCCACCGCCCCCGTCGAAAATGCTGCTGGCGACCGGCACGGGGGGGCCCTGGAAGGCGTCCCCGAGCGAACGGTGGCTGCTGGTGTCGCCGGCCCGCGGTGCGGGACCGGGCGCGTGGAACGTGGGTGTCGTGGGGAGCCGGGTTCCCGTTGGCCGCGAGGTCAGGGGCGAGGTGACGGTGACGGGCTCCGGTGTACGCTCCACGGTAGCCGTGGTGGCGAGAGTGGAAGCCAAGGCGGCCGAGCCCCCGGCGCCCAGGCCCGTGCCGCCCGATCCGGCTCCCACCAAGCCGCCGGAGGCCAAGCCGCGGCCGGCAGAACCGCGCGATTCGGGGCGGAAGATCCTGTCGGCGTCGGAGTATGCGGGCGACCCGTTCGGAACGATAACCTGGATGGGAGAGCTGAAAGACCAGGACACGGTGACTTTGACGAGCGACGGAGCGTCGAACGGGCAACTGCTCGGGAAGCGTATCGGCGGTGAATGGTTCCCGCCGATACGGTTCTCGGTGCAAGTGAGCCCAGCACTGAAGGTGGAGCAGCAACCTTCGGAGGGGAACCGGTTCGGCCGGATGGTGATCCGGAACACCACGGGCGCCGCGGTGACGACGTTCCGGATCACGTGGAAGCAGGTCCGTTGAAACACGCGGCGGCAGTGCGCGCATTCACGGTGCTGGCGGCGGCGGCGCTCGCCGGGTTGGCGCAGACGCCGCAGGCGCCGCCCCGGTACGCGCTGGTGATCGCGGGGGGGAACTACGGGTCGCTTCCGGCGCTCCCGGGCGGCGACGAGGATGCACAGGCAGCCGCCCGGGCCCTCACACAGGCTGGGTTCAACGTGAAGCTGATTCGAGACGCGACACGGCAACAGTTGCTGGGGCTCGAATCGGAATTCGTTCCCGGCTTGCCCGAAGGCGCGCTCGTGATGATCTACTATCGCGGCTACGCGATCCACGCCGGCGGGAGCAACTGGCTTCTGGGAGCGGATTTTGATCCGGCGGCGCAGGGCGGGCTCGAAACCAGGGCCTACTCATTGGCGCGGCTGCTGTTCTACGTGCTCGAGCGTACCCCCACCGCGGCGTACCTGGTGCTCGACGCGCCCCATCAGAACGACGCGTTGGTGCGCTTGTCGCTCGGCCGTGGCCTGGAGCCGCTGGAGGTGAACGAGAAGACGCTGGTCACCTACTCGACACCCCCAAGCCGCGTGCTGCCGCCGCCCGGAACCAACGCGAGCGGGGTATTCGCCCGTGCGTTCGCGTTGGCGATGAAGGTGAAGGGCGAGCCGATCAGCCGGATCTTGCGGGACGAACTGCCGCGGCAAATCCGCGCGCTTGACCCGTCGCGCGATCTGCCCCGCACCGACACCCTCCTTATCGACGATCCGCTGCTGTACCCGCCCGATCCGAAGCCGGAGCCGGCGAAGCCGCCGCCGGCCCCCGTATCCAAGGTGGAAGACAAGCCAGAGCCGAAAGCAGGCGATATTTGGGAGAATCCGAAAACGGAAACCAAATACGTCTTCGTGGCTCCCGGCGAGTTCACCATGGGCTGCGCGGGCAAGGATCGCAAATGCCACGACGACGAGAAACCCGCGCATCGGGTGAAGATCACGCGGGGATTTTGGATGGCGCGGCAGGAAACGACGGTGAAGACCTACCGCAAGTTCAGCCAGGAAACCGGAACTCCGCTGCCTGAGAATACCGATACCAATCAGGGATGGGCGGACACCTATAACCCCATCACGCGGGTTTCGTGGACCGACTCCGATGCTTACTGCCGCTGGGCAGGCGGGCGTTTGCCCACCGAGGCGGAATGGGAATTCGCCGGAAGAGCGGGCAAAGACGGACTGATCTATTCGTGGGGGGACAAGATCGACCGCAATCTGACCAACTACGACGGCCGAGACAAGAAGGGTCTGGACAAGTACACCGATGCGTCTCCGGTGGAGACGTTTCCCCCGAATGCATTCGGACTGTATGACATGGAAGGCAATGTGTCGGAGTGGGTGAACGATTTCTACGAGACGCCGTACGCGGAGGCGGCGGCGGCCGATCCGGTGGGGCCTGCGACGGGGACCAAGCGCGTTGTGCGCGGCGGGTCGTTCGCGGGATTGCCCGATCAATTGCGCCTGTCGGCGCGCGAGGCGTTCGAACCGCATAAGTCCGGCAACCGGCTCGGGTTCCGGTGCGTGGTGGACAAGCCGCCGGCTGAAAAATAACAAGGAGGACAGGATGAGAATCCAGTCGATTGGGATGCGAAGCGCCTTTTGCCTTGCGCTTTGGATGCAGAGCGGCGCGGCGCAAAACGTGATGACGACGTTCGCCGGCACCGAATATGTATTTCCCTCGGTGAGCCAGCCGGCCCTGCGCGCACCGATCGGCAACGTATCCGGCGTATTGTGGGAGCCGCGGATCGGGGTGCTGATCGCGGACTTCGACCATAGCATCGTGCTGAAGGTGTCCACCGATGGGAACGTGAGCGTATTTGCAGGCATCGGAATCGGAGGCTTTTCGGGCGACGGTGGTCCGGCGACACTGGCGGCGATTCGCGGTCCGCGATTTCTGGCGCGCGACAAAGACGGTAATGTCTATATCGCCGATGAAGGCAACGGCCGCATCCGGAAGGTGGACCGGGACGGGATCATCACGACAGTGGCCGGGAGCGGGGTATATGGGTTTTCCGGCGACGGTGGCCCGGCGACGGGAGCGGCGATGCGATTTCCGACCGGGGTGGCGGTGGACGGGCAAGGCAACCTGTTCATCGCCGACCAATACAATCACCGGATCCGCCGCGTGGACGCGCTCACCGGGATCATCACGACGATTGCCGGGGACGGACAGGAGCGGTTTTTCGGCGATAACGGGCCGGCCGCGAGCGCGTCGGTGTTCTACCCGCGCGGCCTGGCCTTCGACAGCCAGGGCAACCTCTATATTGCCGACCAATACAATCATCGCGTGCGGCGGATTGACCGCGATGGACGAATGACCACCTACGCCGGCAACGGAAGCCCGCGATTTGCCGGCGATGGCGGTCCGGCCACCGAAGCCTCGATCAGCTATCCGGGCGAGGTGGCCTTTGACTCCGAGGACAATCTATACATCGCCGACAAGGAAAACAACGTGGTGCGCCGCGTAACGCGGGCGGGCGTGATGTCGACGGTGGCGGGCGTGAACCGGCGCGGCTTCGATGGCGACGGAGGTCCGGCGACCCGCGCGTCCCTGACGCGTCCGCAAGGTGTGGACGCCGACGACCAGGGGAATCTGTTCATCACTGACTCCGACAACAACCGGCTGCGGCGCGTGTCGCGGGACGGGACGATCACAACGCTGGCCGGCAGCGGCGCCAATCGCTACTCGGGCGACGGGCGGCTTGCGACTTCGGCGGTGATCAATCAACCCTGGGACACGCTGATCGATGCGGCGGGGAATCTGATATTTTCCGACCGCGAGGCGCGCGTGATCCGCAAGATTGACCGGAATCAGGTGATCAGCACGGTGGCAGGCACCGGAGACGTGGGCACCAGCGGCGATAACGGCCCGGCAGTGCAGATGCGCATGGCGTATCCGCTCGGCCTGGCGATGGACGCGGCGGGGAATCTGTATATCGCCGACGGATTGGGGCAGACGATCCGGCGCGTGACGCCGCAGGGAACCGTGGAGTTGTTCGCGGGCGATCCCGGCCGGTTCGGGTTCTCCGCCGAAGGCGGGCCGCGCCGAAGCGCCGTGTTCAACTCGCCGACGGGCATCGCCTTCGACGGCGCGGGCAATCTGTACGTGGCGGACCTGGACAATCATCGGGTGCGGCGCATCGCCACCGATGGCTCCGTGCGGACGGTGGCGGGCACCGGGACGCCGGGTTTTTCGGGCGATGGCGGGCCGGCCACGTCGGCCGAGATCAGCGGCCCGTCGGACGTGGCCGTGGATCCGGCGGGGAACCTCTACATCGCGGACCGGAACAATAACCGGATCCGTATGGTGACGCCGGCGGGCGTGATCCGCACCGTCGTAGGTGACGGCACGGCGGGATCGGAGGGCGACGGCGGACCGGCTGCAAGGGCGCGTTTGTGGTACCCGGTGACGCTCACCTATCATGGCGGCAACCTGTACATCGGTGACCACTACAACCATCGTGTGCGCCGCGTGCTGGCCAATGGGAACATCGAGACAGTGGCTGGATCGGGCCGCGGCGGCTTCAATGGCGATGGCGGCTTGGCCGTGGATTCGGACATGTTCCGTCCGGCGGGGGTGGCGGTGGACAGCGCGGGCGATCTTTATATTGCCGATTCGCTGAATCACCGCATTCGCCGCGTGCTGTCGCGCACGCCGACGATCGAAGTGAGCGCGGCGAACATCTCGTTCGCGCTGCAGGAAGGCGAACTGTCGCAGGGGCGCGTGCTGCGGTTGGCCAGTTCCGTGCCAGGGGTTTCCTACACCGCGTCGGCGAGCGAGCCTTGGTTGAAGGTGAGCCCGGCATCGGGGCAGCTGCCCGCCGATCTGCGATTGGAGGCCGATGCCTCGTCGCTGGCGGCGGGGTCGTTCACGGCCAACGTCGTGGTGGATGTGCCACGGGCAAATCCGTCGCGGCGGACGATTCCGGTAACGATCACGGTTACACGGAGCCTCCCCGCGCAACTGGATCTTCCGGTGAGCGCGTTGACCTTCAGCCTTCGGCAGGGCGACCCGGCGGCGCGCCGCGTGGTGCCGGTGAGCAACGGCGGCGGTGGGACGCTCGAATTCACCGCAAACACGGAGGTGGACAGCGGCGCGGGATGGCTCACCGCGAATCCGGCTTCGGGGCGGGCGACGATCTCGGCGCCCATGGATGTGGAAGTGGTCGCGTCCGCCGACGGGCTTGCGCCCGGCACCTATTCGGGCCGCGTGATTGTGGAAGGCGCGGGGACGTCTCGAACGGTGGACGTGACCCTGACCGTTGCGCCCGCGGCCGAACGGAAGATACTGCTGAGTCAGGTTGGTCTGGCCTTCACGGCGGCGGCGGGCGGCGGTATCCCGCTGACGCAACCGATCGGAGTGTTGAATGTCGGCGAGGGATCGATGACCTGGCAGGCGCGTTCGTCGACGCTGGGCGGCGGCTCGGGCTGGCTGAAGATTGGCACGACGTCGGGAACCGTGGCCCGGGCCAAGCTGGATGTGAACTTCTCCGAGGTGTCGATCGACCATCGGGGCCTGGCGCCCGGCGATTATTACGGCCAGGTGGAGTTCACCGCGCAGGCGATCAACTCGCCCCAATTGGTTTCCGTACTGCTGCGCGTGCTGCCGCAGGGAGCCGATCCGGGTCCGGAGATTCAGCCCACGACGCTGGTATTCACCGGCGTGCAGGGCCAGAGCCCCGCCGCGCAGACGGTGCAGATCGCCAATCGGCGTCCGCAGACCATCGACTACGATTCCTTCGGCGGACCCTTCCGCGGCGGGCAATGGTTCTCGCACCTGCCATTGAACGGAGCGCTGGTTCCGGGAACGCCGCAGAAGGTGGTGGTGCAGCCCGATTTCAGTAAATTGGCACCCGGTGTCCAAACCGGGGCGGTGACCCTGACGTTCCCCCGCGGCGATTCCACTCCCCTGTCGGTGAACGTGGTGAGCGTGGTGGCCGAGCCCGGTTCGGGCCCGGCTAAGGACGACCGGCGGTTCGCAGCTTCGTGCCGGCGTCCGAATCTCCAGGTGCAGACCACGTCGCTGTTCGCCAATGGCTTCGTCTCCACCATTGGAGAACCCACCAACTTGACCGTGAAAGTCGTGGATGAGTGCGGAACGCCGCTGACCCCCGAAAGCGGAGCGAGTTCGAACGTGACGGCCAGCTTTTCCAACGGCGATCGCGACGTGGAGCTGAACCACCTTGGCGATGGAGTGTGGACGGCGACTTGGCATCCGACCCAGGGCACGGCGGGTCCGCTGGCAATCCGGGTGTTGGCCAGCTACCGGCAGGGTCTGCTGCGCCAGGAAGGCGCGGCGCGTCTTTCCGGTGCGCTGCGGACCGCGTCCGCCACGCCGCGGCTGGTGCCGCGGGGATTGGTGCATTCGGCGAGCTTCGAGCGCGGTCCGGTGGCGCCGGGCAGCCTCATTTCGATCTTCGGGGCGAACTTCGCGTCCGCGCCCGCCGTGGTGGATACGCCCTCGCTGCCGCTCTCCTTCAACGGCGTGGAGGTGCTGATGGCGGGCAAGCCGCTGCCGATCCGTTATGCCGATGGGCAGCAGATCAACGCGCAGATCCCCCTCGATATCGTTCCGAACACGCAGCAGCAGATCGTGGTGAAGACCAACGGCGCGTTGTCGGTGCCGGAAGAATTCACCGTCGCGGTGGGTGAGCCGGGAATCTTCACCAAGGATCAGTCCGGACGCGGCCAAGGCTGGGTGATGAAGCCCGACGGAGTAACGCCCGCGGAACCGGGGACGCCGGCGATCGCGGGTGAAGCGCTGGTGATCTATTGCACCGGGCTCGGCGCGCTGGACACACTGGTTGGGCCGGGTCAGCCGGCGCCAAGTTCGCCCGTGGCGCGTACCTTGGCTCCGGTGGCGGTGCGGATCGGCGGTGTGGATGCGGCGGTATTGTTCGCCGGGCTGACGCCGGGATTCGTGGGGCTGTACCAGGTGAATGTGATCATGCCCACGGGCGTGGCGTCTGGAGACGCGGTACCAGTTGTTGTCTCGGCGCAGGGCCGGTCCAGCCCGGACTATGTGACGATGGCGGTCGAGTAACGGTGGGGGCTTACCCCCACCAGCTCTCGCCCGTGGCCAAGTGGGCCTTCACGACGTCGGGATTCAGATCGACGCCGAGTCCGGGTTTTTGGGGCAGGGTGATGAAGCCGTCCTTGATGTACGGCCCGTCGAGCGTGAGCACCTGATCCATCCAGTCACCCTTGCCGGTGACGGTCTCACAGGCAATGTAGTCGCGAATGGTAGCGGCCCAGTTGACGGTGGCCCAGGTGCAGAGCTGAGAGCCGGTGTTGTGGGTGGCCATCGGGAGATTGAAGACCTCGGCAAAGTCGGCGATCCGCTTGGTTTCGAGGAACCCGCCCGTGTTACGCAGATCGGGATGGAGGATGTCGCATCCCTGATTGACGATGAAATCCTTGAAGCCGTGGCGGCGGGACAGGTTCTCGCCCGTGCACACCGGGACGCTCGTGTAGTCGCACAGACGGCTCCAGGCCGGCGTATACTCCACCTGCATCGGATCCTCGAACCACAAAGGCTTGATGCCGGTGATGGCGTCGGCGATCTGCATCGAAGTGCGGACGTCGTATTCCCAGTGGCAGTGGACCATGATGTCGTGATCCCAGCCGATGGCTTCGCGGCAATTCTCGAATCCATCCTTGATCTGGATGAGCTCTTTGGTGCTCAGTTGGCGATTGGCCAGATCCCTGCCGGGGTCGCTTTCGGGGTTCGTATGCCGAAATCCGAACTTGTGGGCGGAGAAGCCGGCCTTGTCGGCCTTCACCTTCTGCGCCCATTCGCGGCAGCTTGCCTTGTCCAACAAGTTTCGTGGAGAGGCATGATCGTAGACGCGAATTTTCTCCCGGAAACGGCCTCCGAGCAGCGACGTCGTGGGCACGCCGAGCGTCTTGCCGGCAAGATCCCACAGTGCCATTTCGATGCCGCTGATGGCGCGCATCAACATGTGCGCGGAGCCTTCGGTGCGGCGGGGCCAGTTGGTGTAGATCACGTCGATGTCCAGGGGGTCCTTGCCGACCAGTTCCGCCTTGAGACCCAGCATCTGTTCCTTGACGCCGATGCCAGGGCTGCCGTAGCCCTCGCCGATGCCGTACAATCCGTCGTCGGCGATGATCTTGACGTAGGTATAGTTGCGGTCAGGCCCCTGCATGACCATGACCTGCATGTCGCGGACTTTGGTCTTCTTTCGCAGGGGTGCTGCGAGCGCGCGGTACTGCTGGAGCCATGGCGCCATGCCGAGACCTGCGGCTGCGCCAAGGAAGTGTCTGCGAGTGAAGTTGCTCATGGGTAGCGATCATTGTATCCTCACTCGCGGGTGCAGCATAGCGGCCTCGTGCATTTTTGACATACATTAGGGCGGGGTGAGGCTAGTCCGCCAAAGCCACGGCAATCGCTTCACGCTGCACCGGGGTGCTCGCGCTCATGGGAGCGCGCGGCGCGCCCCCGTCCCTGCCTTGCATCGACATCGCTGTTTTGACGTTGGCTGGGAGGTTGCTGTCGTGGATCGCATTCCATAGCCGCAACAGACGCCGATGGAGGCGGAGCGCTTGTCGGTGATCGCCCGCCTGCACGGCGTGCCACAGCGCTACGCACCATGTGGGCGCCGCGGTGAGAATTGCGGCGACGGCTCCGTGCGCACCCAACTGAAATGATGGATACAGCAGCGCATCCACTGCCGAGAGGATCCGTTTGCCCTCTCCGGCGGCGCCTTCTTCGTTGAGCAGGAGAAGGTCCGCGAGGGCTTTCATGTCGCTGGCGCTCTGCTTGACGCCGATGACTCCGGCGCATTCGCGCAGGATCCGGGCCAGCAGGGGCGGCAGGAGATAGGACCATGGCACCACGTTGTAGATGATCACCGGGACGCCACTCGATTCGGCGATTCCGGCGAAGAAGCGCAGCATGGAATCGTCATCCGGCCGGAAAACGTAGTGCACCGGGGTGATCTGCAGTGCGGCCACGCCGAGATCGCTTACCGCGCGGGCCCGTTCGGTGGCGGCTTGCGTCGAGTCCGCGATGATGCCGGCGATGACGGGGACTCGCCCGCGCGCCTGTTCGACGGTGATAGCGGTGACGTGGCGCGCTTCGTCCACCGTGAGTGCGTGACCTTCGCCGGTACTTCCGCAAACGGCCAGACCGTGGACGCCGGCCTCGACGAGGAAACTCACCTCGGCGCGATGGGCCGCTTCATCGATCGACCCGTCGGGCCGGAACGGAGTCACCAGGGGCGGAATGATGCCGTGGATTTCCATCGTGAGTGCTGGGCGCTCAATAGTCGCGGAAAGGGCCGCGGGGGTCGGATTCATCCATCTCCCTGCGCCAAGCCTTCCATTTCGCTTCCATCTCACGAGCCATTTCGGGACGTTCCGCGGTGAGGTCCTTGGACTCGCCCGGATCCCGGGAGAGGTCGTACAATCCCCGTCCGTATTGCGCGTCCATCCACTTCCACTTACCCGCGCGGGCGGACCGGTTCGCCTTCTGCTGGTAGAACATGGTTTTCCTGCTCTGTGCACCGGCTCTGCCTTCGAGCAAGGGCATCAGGTTGAAACCATCGAGCGTCACACCCGCCGGCAGACGTGCGCCGCCGACGGCCGCGAACGTCGGTAGAAACTCGAGCGACGAGGCGTACTCGTCGCGGACCACTCCGGCGGGAATGCGTCCCGGCCATCGCGCGATGAAGGGAACGCGGACACCACCTTCCCAGAGGGTCGCTTTGCCGCCCCTCAGCGGACCGTTATTCTTGCCGGTGCCGCCATTATCGGAAATAAAGACCACCAGGGTATCGTTATCGAGGCCGTACTGCTTCACCTGTGCGACGATCTCGCCGATGGCGTCGTCCATATGGGTGACGAGCGCTTTGTACTGGGCACGGCGGTCGCCTTCGTACATCGCCATGTATTTGGGCGGCGCCTGCGGATCCTGCTTCTGAAACGTAGAGGCGCCGTGGGGCGCATTGAAGGGCACGTAGAGGAAAAACGGCCGGTTGCGATTCTGTTCGATGAACCGGAGCGCCTCGCGCTTGAACAGGTCCGTGGCGTGGCCTTCCTCCTTCACGCGCTGCTCGCCGCGAAACAGCGACGGGACGCCGTAGCGCTCATGGGTGTAGTAATCGATGCCGGTGTTGGCGAAGCCATAATAGAAGTCGAACCCGCGGCGCAGGGGCAGGAAGCGTTTGGCGCGTCCGCCGTCCCATTTGCCGATGATCCCGGTGGCGTAGCCGGCGCTCCGCATCACTTGGCCGACGGTGACCTCGCGGATATCCATGCCGATGGTCATCTCGGGCGAAACCGCGTAGCTCTCCTCGTCGAATTGAAATTTCCAGTTCACCTCGTTGTTGCGGATCATGTCGTAGAGGCCGTTTCGTTGCGGGTAGCGGCCGGTGAGGATGCTGGAGCGAGAGGGAGTGCATGCGGGCCAGGAGACAGTGAAATCGGTAAAGCGGACGCCCTCGGCGGCCATGCGGTCGAGGTGCGGGGAGCGGATGGAGGAGTCGCCGCAGACATTGAGATCGGCGTAGCCGAGGTCATCGGCGACGATCAGAATGACGTTGGGCTTGCGTGTCTGGGCAAGGGCGGTTGCGGGGGGCAGCGCCAAGGCGGACTGGAGCCACTGGCGGCGGTTCATCGCAGACATGGAGCCTATGATATCCGGCCTTGCGCCATCCACGCGCGGCCGGCGGAGTCGGCGGCCAGGATGGCATCGGCCACCATCATGGGGCTCACCTCGAAAGGCTCATTGTGAATCGTCTCGCCCGGGGCGGTACTGCGGGCCGCCACTTCGCCAAGCAGATCGCGCGAGAGGCCGCCGCATCCGATGGCGTCCAGCGTCACCGGCAGCCCCACCGACGTGGAAAACTGGAATACCTCCTCCATCTGCGCCCGCGAGGCGCCTTCGAGGACCAACTGCACGATCACCCCGAACGCTACCTTCTCGCCGTGGAAATAGGCATGGGCGGGGGGCGCCGCGGTCAGGCCGTTGTGGACCGAGTGCGCCGCGGCCAATCCGGATGATTCAAAGCCCAAGCCGGAAAGCAGAGTGTTGGCCTCCACGATGCGTTCGAGCGCGGGGGTCACCACCTTGCCCGCGACGGCCTGCATGGCTTCGACGCCGGACTCCATCAGCGTCCGGTAGCAGAGCTCGGCGAGGGCGAGGGCGCTTCGCGTGGACGCGCCGCCGCGCGCGTTGCGTTTGTGCCCGATGGCGCAGGTTCGCGCTTCGAACCACGTAGCCAGGGCGTCGCCCATCCCGGCCGCCAACAACCGCGCCGGCCCCTGCGCCACCACGTGTGTGTCCACAAGCACCAATTCCGGATTCCTCCGGTAAAAACGATACTCCTCGAAGACGCCTTCTTCGGTGTAGATCACCGAAAGCGCACTGCAGGGAGCATCGCTCGAAGCCACAGTCGGGCAATTGACCACGGGCGTGTCGAGATCGGCCGCGGCCGCGCGCGCCGCGTCCAGCACCTTGCCGCCGCCGGCGCCGATGACCGTGGCCGCCTTCATCGAGCGTCCGGCTTCAACGATGCGCGCCACTTCTCGGTGTGAGCATTCGCCGCCGAACTCATGGACCTGGTAGTGGAAGCCGGAATCGCCCAACGTCCGGCGCCATGCGTCGGCGAGCAGCGTTCGGGCCGATCGGCCGGCGACGATCAGGACCGGACCGGGGAGGCCGAGGCCCGCCATTTCCGCGCCGAGTTGTTCGGTGGCGTGGCGGCCCTGTGTGTATCGGGCGGGTGAGCAGAATACGGAGAGCACCCGCTCATCGTACTATCGCGGCGTCTCGCTGACTACACGGCCACCGAGGACGACGGCGGTGCAGTGCGTGGTGAACTCGAACGGATCGCCGTCGTAGAGCGCGAGGTCGGCATCTTTGCCGGGTTCGATCGAACCCACGCGGCGGTCAATGCCGAGCAGACGCGCGGCGTCGATGGTGACCGAAGCGAGGGCATCCCGGAACGTGAGCCCGTTGGCGGCGGCCATCGCCGCCTCCAGCAATACAACGCGTGTCTTGGGCACGTAGCCTTCGTAGCCACTTTGGAGCGCGAACAGAATGCCGGCCGCTTTCAACTTCGAGGCCGTCTCCATGCTGAGGTTCTCGGTCTCCTCGCCGGCGCGCGCCATCGTCGGATGGAGGATGACGGGATAGCCCGAAGCCTTGATCTCATCGATCAGCAGATGGGCCTCGGCAGCGCCGTCGAGCACGATGCGCAAATTGAACTCTTTGCCCAGCCGCAGCACGGTGGCGATGTCATGGGCGCGATTCACGGTGACGAGAAGGGGAGTCTCGCGGCGGATGAGCTGCTGGAATATTTCCTGCCGCAGGTCGCGCGCCGCCGATGTTCCGGTTCCTTTCGCTACCGCCTCCTGCGCCCTGATCAATTCCGCGCGGAGCATGGCGATCATTTTGGGCCGGCTGCCGGGGGATTTGGAACCGGATTCGACGGCGGCTTCGCCATAGGTGGCGGCGACCATGACGCCGTCGGCGACCAGCACCTGCTCGACGGTGTCTCCGGCTGTTTTGGCGATGAGGGTCTGGCCGGAAACGAGCGGACCGGGGCCGTGTCCGGTGTGGACGGTGGTGATGCCGTAGGTGCGCAAATACCCGACCAGGGGCTCACGGGGATTGTAGGCGTCGATGGCGCGAAGCTCGGGTTGGATCGCGGTTGAACGTTCGGTTTGATCCTGATCGTGGGGCTGGTTCAGATAGCCGGTGAGGCCGACCACCGAATGCGCGTCGACCAGCCCAGGCGTTACCACTTTCGCCTGAAGGGTCCGGTATCCGGCGGGGATGGCCACCGACGAGGCCGGCCCCACGCGCTCGATGCGCCCGTCCCGGGTGAGCACGACGCCATCGCGAATCGGCTCCCCGGCCATGGTGTGGACGATACCGCCGCGCACGGCAACCTGGGCGGAGAGGGGAAGCGCCGCGGCAAGCACCAGCAGGGTTTTCATTGCTCGATCTCCTCGTCGTGGGCCAACAGCCCGGACTGGTCATGGGAGGCGCCGTAGCCGCCGGTGGCGTACAAACGATCCTTGGGGTCGGCGCGGTTGAACACTCGCTTGCCTTCCACCCATGTCTCCTCGACGTGGGTATATACGCTGAGGGGATCGCCGGAGAGGATTAGGAAATCGGCGTCTTTGCCGGGGGTGAGGGAACCGATGCGGCTGTCGAGTTCGAGCATTTTCGCGCCCGCCATGGTCATGCCGTAGAGGGCCTTTTCGCGTGACATTCCGGCGCGGACGGCAAGGCCGGCGGAGCGGAGGAACCATCGCGAATCGGTGACCCCGTCGTCGGTATGGAAGCCGACAAGCGCTCCGGCTTTTTCGAGCGCGGCGCCGGTAGTGAAGTTGTTGTCCTTGGCCTCGATCTTTCCGCCGGGCGAGTCAATGACGATAATGGATGCCGGCGCTCCGGCCTTGGCGATTTCGTCGGCCACCATCCAGCCGTCGCTTACATGTTGAAGCACCACCTTGAAGCCGAATTCACGCTGGAGCCGCAGGACGGTGAGAATATCGTCGTGGCGGTGGGTGTGGAAGTGGACGACGCGTATGCCGTCGAGCGCATCGGCCAGGGATTCCAGGCGCAAGTCACGCGGCGGACGCTTGGAGGCGTCGGCGCCGGCCTCGCGCAGTTTCGTGCGATATTCCTGCGCTTTGACGAACTGTTCGCGGACCAGAGCGGCGGCTTTGGCGCGAGTGCCGGGGAACGGGGGAGTCCGGCGCGGATTGGTGCCATTGGCCATCTTGATGCCGCCCGCCCAGCGGCCGTCGTCGAGCACGATGGCGAGATCGTCAAGGATGCGGCCGTCGCGGAACTTCAGATAGATCGTCTGGCCGCTGAGCAGATGTCCCGACCCGGGCATGACGTTGGCTGTGGTGATGCCACCGGACTGGGCCTTCTGGAAGCGGGCGTCGCGAACGTTGATTCCGTCGAGCACGCGCACGTCGGGCTGGATGGGCGCGCTGCCGTCGGCGCCGCCTCCAGAGCCAATGTGGCTATGGGTGTCGACCAGACCCGGCATCAGCACCTTACCCTTCACGTCGCGGCGCTCGGCATTGGCGGGTATGGAGACGGCGGCGCCGACGGCGCGGATCGTTCCATTTTCAACCAACAGTGCGCCACTGGGAATTTCCGGGCCGTCGATCGGTATGATCCGGGCGCCTTCGAACACGATGGGACGCGTTTGAGCGCCGATCGGGGCGGCGACGGCAAGTATGACGGGGAGTAGAAACCGGGGACGTGGCAAGACGTCCCCCATTGTAGCGATTTGCCGCTCAGTTCCGGTGAACGGCGGCCTTACGATCGGGACCGGGATGCAGCGGCCGCCCTGGGTGCTTCCGACGGAGGCTCCGGCAGCCCGTCAACCGGCTCGGCCCGCATCACTCCCAAGGCCGACCGGACTTCCGAATCCACGCGGGCGAAAATGTCCGGATTGTCGCGCAGGAAGTTGCGCGAGTTTTCGCGGCCCTGGCCCATGCGGTCTGAACCGTAGCTGTACCAGGCGCCGCTCTTTTCGATGATGTTGTGGGTGACGGCCAAATCGAGTAGGTCGCCTTCGCGCGAGATCCCCTGCCCGTAGAGTATGTCGAACTCGGCTTCGCGGAACGGTGGCGCAAGCTTGTTCTTCACCACCTTGATCTTCGTGCGGTTGCCGATGACGGATTCGCCGTCTTTGATGGCGGAAATCCGGCGGATGTCGCAACGGACCGAGGAATAGAACTTGAGGGCGCGTCCGCCGGTGGTGGTCTCCGGGCTGCCGAACATGACGCCGATCTTTTCGCGAATCTGGTTGATGAAGATGAGGCAGGTTTTCGACTTCGAGACGATGCCGGTGAGCTTGCGCATGGCCTGCGACATCAGGCGGGCGTGGACGCCCATGAAACTGTCGCCCATCTCGCCGTCGAGTTCGGCTTTGGGAACGAGGGCAGCCACGGAGTCCACGACGAGCACGTCGACGGCGCCGGAACTGATGAGCGAACTGGTGATTTCGAGGGCCTGTTCGGCATAGTCGGGCTGGGAAACGAGGAGGTTATCGACATCGACGCCCAGGGCGCGAGCATAGATCGGGTCCAACGCGTGTTCGACGTCGATGAAGGCGGCGACGCCCCCGTTTCTTTGGGCCTGAGCCACAACCTGGAGTGCGACGGTGGTCTTGCCGGACGATTCCGGGCCAAACACTTCGGAGATGCGTCCGCGGGGGAATCCGCCGACGCCGAGCGCCCAATCCACCGAGATGGCCCCGGTGGAGATGGCGGCGATGGGGATCATCGCTTCTTTGGATCCAAGCCTTACGATCGACCCTTTACCGAACTGTTTTTCGATTTGACCGAGGGCGGCGGTCAGTGCGCGGCCACGTTCTTTTTCTTCCATGTGGATACCCACTACTATAGGGGAAACGGAGCGGGAGTACAAGAGGGTATTCGCATTTTCTTCGCCCCTTGGTCAGCGAGGTCAGAGACGCGTGACGGCGCGTCCGCGGCCGGCGAGGCGGTAGCGGATTCCTCGCCAGGAGATGACGTTGGTGCGGGCGGCGGCACGGAGAGAAAACAGCCAGATCCAGGTGCCCAGGGGCACGAGCCATGTGTAGGTCCAACCCCATCGGGTGAAGAAGGCGGCTTCGCCGGGGAGGCAGGCTTTGGCGATGACCGCGCGGTTGGCTCCCTTCACCATGCCAAGAGCCAACTGGGCGATGAGCAGGATGGGAGCCCAGACGGCGGCGCAAGCCATGGCGGCGCAATAGATGACATGCGAGCCGAGCCCGAGCACCCAAAGACGCGGATGGTAGACGCGGGTGATGATCATCTGGCGCTCGATCCAGGCGAGGAAGGCGCCGGCGTTGGTGGAAGACCGGTCTGCGACGGTGGCTCCGGGCGCCCAGGCGATGGAGAGGCCGGCGTCGTGGACGGCGCGGGAGATCTGGAAGTCGTCGGAGATTGCGCCGCGCCAGTATTGGGGCACGTTGGTGCGCAGGAAGGTTTCGCGGGTCAGGGCCATGGCGCCGCCCCAGGCGAACCGGTTGGGTCCGGGACTGAAGCCGCCGGCGACAACGCTGTTCCACACCGAGCGCAGCAGCGGCCAGAGACCGCCGGCAGGGGCGTGCCAACGGTAGCCGGTGCTCAACCCGACGCCGGATTCCGCGAGGGGCGCGGCGAGGGCGCGCAGCCAACCGGGGGAAACGACGTTGTCGGAATCGGCGAAGGCGAACATGGCGGAGCCGGGACGAGCGGCATCCACGGCGGCGAGCAGGTTATTGATCTTTTCACCGGTGCCGGGATCGCCTAGGCCCGCGATGCAGGTTCGCGCGCGCGGGGGCGTCACACCGGGAGGGATATCGGAGGGTGCGCGGGCGACGACGATCAGCTCGTAATCCGGGTAGTCCAGCGCGGCGAGCGAAGCGAGATTGGCGGCGAGGTGATCCTCGTGTCCTTTGACGGGCACGATGACGGTAGCGGGGGGACACAGGGCGTCGTCCAGGCGGAGGGCCAGACGCCGGGAGACATAGGCGGCCCGTTCCCGGTCTCCGCCGAGAGACAGAAGCGCCAGCACCACGGCGGCGCCGATTACGATCCAGGCGATGGCCGGAGGGGGCAACCCAAGAGTATACGGCTATTTGCGTGTGGCTTCGATGTCGAGCGTGATGGTGACTTCGTCGCCGATGGTGACGCCGCCGGCTTCGAGCACAGGGCTGTAGGTGAGTCCCCATTCCTTGCGGCTGATGCGGGTGGAAGCGGAGGCGCCAAGACGATAGCCGCCGCGGGGGTCCTTGATCTCGGCGGGCGGATCGTCGAGGGTGAGGGTGACTTCCCGGGTGACGCCGTGCATGGTGAGATCGCCTTTCACCAGGATCTTGCCGCCGGCCTTGGAGACGCTTTTGCTCGCGAACGTCATGGCCGGGTATTTGGCGACGTCGAAAAACTGCTCACTGCGGAGGTCCGCGTCGCGTTTCGCCTGGCGGGTGTCGATGGTCTTGACGTCGATGGAGGCAGTGACTTTGGACGTTTCGGGCTGGGCGGGGTCCCATTCAATAGACCCCGTGATGTTTCCGAAGGTTCCCTTCACGTTCGACACCATCATGTGGCGGACCGAGAACTGCGCCGAGGAGTGACCGGCGTCGATCTGGTAGGTGGCGCCGGAGACCGCCGAGGCGGCAAGCAGAGCGGCGGAGGCGAGAAGGCGGATCAAAGCGGTTCCTTTCGGGGGGGAAGCAGTTTGGGTCAGGATTTGGATTTCGGGGGGACGAAATCAGGAGGCAGCACGGCGCCGGGGCCGAAGAAATAGTCGTCCATCTGCTTGATGAGGAACTCCTGGGCTTCGGATGTGCCGAGATTGAGCCGGTATTCGTTCATGAGCATCTTCATGTGCTCGAGCCAGAGTTTCCAGGCCTCCTTGGAGACGCTCTCGTAGATTTTCGCGCCGATGGGGTGGCCGTCGAAGGGAGGCTCGTCGAGCCCCACCATTTCTTTCTGGAACTTGACGCAGAACACGGTGCGCTTACCGGCGGTATCTTCGGGGCGCGATGGAGGAACAGAGCCGCATGCCATATCTTCCATCCTACAAGACGGCCGGGCGTCAGCGACGGAGCAGCGCGGTGACGTGGGGGAGGAGAAACTCGGCGAGCCTGCGATGGCCGAGCGCGGTGGGGTGAATGCCGTCGCGCTGCATCATGCCCGGGGCGTTGGCGATGCCGGCGGTGGCGAGCGAGGCGAGGCGGACTTTGTGACTGGCGGCAAGCTCCTCATAGATCTGTTCGAACTGGCGGACGAAGACCTTGCCGTAGTTGGCAGGGAGCGTCATGCCTACCAGGACGACGCGGATGCCGGCTTTGCCGAGGCCGCCGAGAATGAGATCGATATTGCGGCGGGTGGCGGCGGTGGGAAGGCCGCGAAGGCCGTCGTTGCCGCCGATTTCGAGGATGACGAGGGAGGGCGCGAGTGCGATGACCTGAGGCAGCCGGTCCAGCGCGTTGCCCGACGTGTCGCCACTGACGCCGGCGTTGACGATGTTGGCTCGGATGCCGCGGGAGGCGAGGGCGTCGGCGAGGCGGGCTGGGTAGGCGTCTTTGAGGGGCACGCCGTAGCCTTCGGTAATACTGTCTCCGAAGGTGACGATCTTGGCGGGTTCGGCGGCCCGGGCGGCCGGGGCGGCGAGAGCCAGGGCGGCCAGCAGGCAGGCGGCGATGCGCCGGAGATCGAGGGCCATCCTCTTCAGTGTAGGCAGCGCAGCCGGTGCTCTGCACGGGCGCGATACACTCATGAGTTGCCGGGCCGTTTTGGGAAAAACATCGTCCGGCCGTCTTTTTACACATCGTCCGCGTCTTATTGGCTGAAGACGAACCCGAACGGCCGGAATGGCTCGAAACGTCCCGGGCGGGGTTCACAGAGGCCGGAATACGCGGCCAGGATTCGGAGCAGCCGGAATTGATCTTTCGCGAAGTCGAAGATCGGGACCTGGTGGGCCAAGCCCGCCGGGGCAACGTGGACGCCTACAACCAGTTGGTGTCGCGATGGGAGCGGCGTGTCTTTAACTACGTCCTCCGTCTGTTGGGATCGCGGGAAGACGCGCTGGACATCACCCAAGACGTCTTTCTGAAGGCCTACCAGAACCTCGGCAAGCTGGACGACCCCGCGCGGTTCTCATCCTGGCTCTACCGGATCGCTCATAACGAAGCGTTCTCCTTGTTACGGAAGTCCCGGCCGGATCGGGAGGAGTTGCAGGACCTGGCACCTCCTCCCACCGGACCGCGCATGCTGCCGGTGGAAACGACGCTCGCTGTGACAGCGGCCCTGGACCGGCTCTCGGCCGAGCAGAAGGAGGCTGTGGTGCTGAAGGTGTACGAAGGATTCAAGTTCGAGGAAATCGCCGAGATATTGGGGTGCCCGGCATCGACGGTGAAGTCGCGGGTGTATACCGGGCTCGACGTGTTGAAGACGCTGCTGGCGCCGGTGGCGATGGGACGGGGAGAATCGCGATGACCAACCCGTGTCCGGATCTAAAGGCGGCGATGTTGGGGGAAGCGTCGGCGGACGAACGCCGCCAGGTGGAGCAGCACCTGAAGGCGTGCGCGCCGTGTCAGGAGGAATGGTCGCGTCTGGAGGTGACCTTCGCGGTGCTGCGATCGGCGCCGGACGAGGAGATGCCGCGGCGGATCGCGTTCGTTTCCGACAAAGTATTCGAGCCGCGCTGGTGGCAGCGTCTGTTCCGCGCCCCGGCGATCGGGTTTGCGTCGGCGGCGATGCTGTCGGCGGCGATTCTGACGCATGCGGTGTATCCCCGTCCGGTGGTTCCGGTGGCGCAGGCGCAGCCCTCCCCAGTGTCGCCGGCAGCGGTGACGCAGGTGGAAGTGGAGAGCACGGTGCGCGACGCCGTGAAGCAGGCGGTGGCGGAGGTGGAAGCGCGTCACCGCAAGGAGACCGCGCAACTGGTGAGCGCGGTGGAAAAGCGTTACGAAGAGCGGTTGGCCGAAACCCGGGCGATGATGGAGGTCAGCTTCGAGATGCTGGCCAAGAAGATGGCGAACGTGAAGCGGGCCTCCTATGCCAGCGCGGAGTTGGAGGCGAATCGATGAAACGCGGAATCCTGTTGCTGGGCGCGACGGTGCTTTGCGCCGCGCCCATGATTACGCGCGGCGAACTGCGTGGCTTGGAGCGGCGGTTCGACGAAGCGATCCAGCGCTTCAACGTGGACGACCCGGTGGACCTGATCGGGCCGGCGCGCGGACTTTACATCGAAAACTATGGGGTGGTGTTTTCCTCGGAAGTAAGCTTGGTGACGGTGCCGCTCGAGACGCCGTTCCGGCCGCGTCCCAAACCCGAAGAAGCCGAGCGTCTGCGGCAGAAGAAGCTGTCTCGGTTGCCGGAGATGAAAAAGATCATGCGCAACATGATGATCAACTCGGCCACCGGCCTCAAGACGATGCCGCCGGCAGAGCAGGTGGTGGTCGGCGTGACGTTCTTCTATCATCCGTGGGAGAAAGTCGCCGGGCTGCCGTCGCAGATCGTGATGAAAGCGCCGCGGCGGGTGCTGACCGATATCGAGGCGGGACGCCTCAGCGAAGCCGCCGCCGGCAAGGCGATCGAAGAACGGGTGTACTGAAGCAATGCGGCTGGGTGAAATGCTGATCGAGCGCGGGGTGCTCGGCGCCGATGAGCTGAACCAGGCTCTCGAACTCCAAAAGGAACGCGGCGACAAGATCGGAAAGATCCTTGTGGATCTGGGTTTCGTGGCGCACCGCGAGGTGTTGTCGGCTCTCGCCGACCAACTCTCGCTGCGGATGGTGACGCTCGATGGCCCGCCGCCGTCTACGCCGGAGACCGAGCGGCTGACAGCTCGATTTCTGCGACAGTTCCGGTGTGTGCCGGCCGGTTTCGATGACACGTCGCTGGTGCTGGCGATGGCGGATCCGCTGGATTTCGAGACCATCGCCGCGGTGCGGGCGGTGACGGGGCTGAAGGTGCAGCCGGTGCTCGCGGGCGAGGGCGAAATCCTCGACTCGATCAAGCGCCACTACATCGAGTCCGCCCGGGCGGAAGCGGCCACGCTCGATGAGTTCGGCAACGAAGCGGGCGAGGATCTGGAGCATCTGCGGGACATGGCGTCGGAGGCGCCTGTGATCCGGCTGGTGAACGCCGTGGTGGCGTCGGCGGTGGAAAGCCGGGCATCGGACATACACATCGAGCCCTTCGAAAAGGACTTTCGCATCCGGTTCCGCGTGGACGGCGTGCTGCAATTACAGGATCCGCCGCCGCGCGAATTGAAGGCCGCCATCATCTCGCGCGTGAAGCTGATGGCGAAGTTGAACATCGCCGAGCGGAGGCTTCCTCAGGACGGGCGCATCAAAATCCGGACGCTCGGCCGCGAGGTGGATCTGCGCGTTTCCACACTGCCGACGCTGTATGGGGAAAGCGTGGTGATGCGCCTGCTCGACCGATCCGCCGGCGAGGCGTTCTATGACCTGGGCAAGCTCGGGTTCACGCCAAAGATGCTGGAGCTGATGGAGCATTTCACGCAGCTTCCGCACGGGATCTTTCTGGTGACGGGGCCGACCGGAAGCGGAAAATCGACGACGTTGTATTCGGCGCTCAAGCGGATCAATCTCGAAGACCGGAAGATCATCACGATCGAGGATCCGGTGGAATACCAGATGGACGGCATCAATCAGATCCACGTCAACCCGCAGATCGGGCTGACGTTCGCGGCGGGGCTGCGGCACATCGTGCGTCAGGATCCGGATGTGATCATGGTGGGCGAGATCCGCGACCGCGAAACGGCGGATATCGCGATTCGTTCGGCGCTCACCGGCCACCTGGTGTTTTCGACCCTGCACACCAACGACGCCCCGAGCGCCATCACGCGGCTCACCGATATGGGCGTGGAGAACTATTTGATCACGTCGTCCGTAGTGGCGGTGTTGGCGCAGCGCCTGGTTCGCGTGATCTGCCAGCACTGCAAGGCGCCGGCGGGCGAGCATCTTTCACCGGCGGGAGATACGGTGGCGATTTGGAAAGGGTCCGGGTGCGAGCGTTGTTTCGGGACGGGATACCGCGGGCGAGTGGGCATCTTCGAGATGATGCGGATGAACGACGAACTGCGCCAGCGGGTGATGCGGAACGAGGATGCGAGCCTGCTTACCGAGTGCGCGCGGCGGCATGGGATGATCACGCTTCGGGAGGATGGGTGGGACAAGGTGGCGCGCGGGGTGACCACGGTGGACGAAGTGATGCGTGTGACGCAGGAGTTCTGATGGCGCGGAAAACGTCAACTGGGGTGGGGCAAGCTTTCGCTTGCGCGAGGCTTCAGCTAAAGCTTGCCCCACTCGCTAGACCAGCGGTATTCGGCGGGGTCTTGCACGATTCCGGCCCGTACGGAATTCATGATGATGTACCTGTGGATGCGAACAAATTCTTCAGGGCCTCGTACGAGCCGATCGTAGCTTTCGTGTTGCCGGAAACGTGTGCCCGTAAGATGGAGAATCAGGTTGGCTTGCCGCGCCGTTACGCCCTTGATTCGTTGCATGAGTTGCGGGAAGTCGATTCTCGGGGTAAGCAGCAAGTGAACATGGTTGGCCATGAGGACCCATGCATGGAGGTCGTAGTCCCGGCCGGCTCTTCGGCGGAGGGCCTCCGAGACGATCTCGGCGATCGTCGGCATTTTCAAATACAGCGGACCGAAGCGTTCGCTGTCGAGCAGACGATCCATGATTGCGAAAGCTTTTCCGGAGTCGATCTCCCCTTCGGCGAAATAGCGCCCTCGATGCAGGCTCCCGTGAAGGCGGAAGGTGATGAACAATGGGTGGCCAATCTCGTGAACGTGCGGCAGGTAGCGGGATCGGAAGGCCATATGCGGAGCAGTGGGGATTGGGGCAGGATTTTCTCAGGTTGGATTGGGCGGGCGGAAGCCCGCCGCGAGCGGAGGCTCGCCCCACGATCATGGCGGTAGCGTTCCATTTCAAGGCGGTCACCTCCGACGGGAAGTCCCGAACGGGGACCCTTTCCGCGGAAACGGAAAAGCTGGCTGCCGCGGAATTAAGGAACCAGGGCCTGACGCCTGTCTTCATCGGGCGGCAGGCGAAAAAGGGCATCGAACTGAAGTTGCCCAAGCTGGGAGGGGGCAAGCGCCGGGGTGTCCTGTTCTTCACCCAGGAACTCTCCACTCTGCTGACCAGCGGCATCCCGCTGGACCGCGCGCTCGCCATCACGGCCGAACTGAGCGAGCAGGCCGAATTCCGCCTGGTGGTGCAAGACATCCTGCGTGTGCTCAAGGGGGGACGCTCGCTGGCCGATTCGCTTGCTACCCATCCCGAGCACTTCAACGATCTCTACATCAACATGGTGCGAGCCGGCGAAGCGTCGGGTTCACTGGCCCAGGTCTTCGAGCGTCTCGCGGAATTCGAGCGGACGCGCGACGAGTTGAAGAACTACATCGTCGGCGCGATGGTGTACCCGGCGCTGCTTTCGCTGGTGGGCCTGGCGTCGATCACGATTCTGATGTACTACGTGGTGCCGCGGTTCGCTCAGATCTTCGAGGGCGGCACGATCAAGATGCCGCTTCCCACCAAGATCATGATCGAGCTCAGCAATACCATCCGGTCGTACGGATGGATCGCGGCGATTGGGGTGGCGCTCTCGGCGCTGGGGCTGAACGTCTACATCGGCACTCCGTCCGGACGATTGTGGTGGGACCGTTTCCGCCTGCGGATTCCTATTCTGGGCGATGGGCTGCGCAAGGCTGAGACGGCGCGGTTCGCGCGCGCCATGTCGACGCTGGTGGCCAACGGGGTGCCGCTGGTCCAGTCGCTCTCGATCGCGCGAGCCATTCTGAACAACAAGATCCTGGCCAACTCGCTCGAGGGCGTCTCGCAGGGGGTGAAGCGCGGCGAGGGCATCGCCGGGCCGCTGCGCAAAACGGGCCAGTTCCCGCCGCTGGCGGCGCACCTGCTGACGGTAGGTGAGGAAACCGGTAAGCTCGACGCGATGTTTGGGCGGATGGCCGACATATACGAGACCGACACGCGCGATTCGATCCGCCGCTTTACATCGCTGTTCGAGCCGGTGATCATTTTAACCATGGGGATACTGATCGGAACGTTGATCCTGAGCATGCTGCTCGCCATCACATCGATCAATGACGTGGCAATTTAGAGAAGAGGATACTGCACCAATGAGAACCAGAAGCCATGCACGCCGCCGCCGCACCGCCGGCGTCACTCTGATCGAAATGCTCGTCGTGGTGACCATCATCGCGCTGTTTGCGGCGGTGGTGGGGCCGAACATTTTCAAGAACACCGACAAGGCTCGCGTCACCGCGGCGCGCACGCAAGTGGACAACTTCATGACCGCGCTCGCCAGCTACAAGATGGACACCGGCCAGCTTCCTACTTCCGAGTTGGGTCTGCAGGCACTGCGCGTCAGGCCCCCGGCGGTGAATGGCTGGAACGGCCCCTATCTCAGCAAAGAGATCCCGATGGATCCGTGGGGGCGGCCGTTCCTGTACAAGTACCCGAGCGAACGCGGGGACGAACCCGAGGTGGTGTGCCTCGGCGCCGATGGGCAGCCGGGCGGCGAAGGACTCAATGCCGATATCGTCAGTTGGAAGTAACCGCGGACGAAGGGCTCGCCCGTCGAGGAGCGGCGTCACGCTGGTGGAGATGCTGGTGGTGGTGATGATCCTCAGTGTGCTCGCCGGCATCAGTTATCCGTCCATGTCGGCGGCCATCGACTCGCTGCGGATCAACAACGCGGCGAGCGACGTGGCGGCCCAATTCAACCTGGGTTTGAATCGCGCCGAGCGCGGACAAACGGCAGTGGAGATCGCGATCCTGCCCGCGGAAAACGCGGTGGTGCTCGCCTCGCCGCCGAAGCCGCCGCGGCCGCCCTTTTTTCGCCGGCTCGTGCTGCCGGTGGGGGTGTCGATATTGACCGTGTTGCCGGCGGCTCCCGGCGATCCTCGCATGGCACGGGGATTCTTGCTGTATCCCGGCGGATCGGCGCCGCGCGTGGGCGTCCTGCTCGGCAACTCGCGCGGAGACCGCCGCCTGGTGCGTGTGGATCCTGTCACCGGCGTTCCCCTGGTTGAACGGCTGGAACAGGCTGGATCGCCAGGACTGCGCCGGAGCCAGAACCGCGGTTTCACACTGCTCGAAGTACTGGTGGGCACCACGATCATGGCGGTGGCGATCGCGGCGCTGATGTCGGCGCTTGGAACGGTCGGTCGGCGTCGCGCGTCACCGATTCCGACCGCGCCGCGATCATGGCGAAACGGACGCTCGACGCGTTGCTGCTCGAAGACATGCCGCCGGGTCAGACGCCAGAAGGGCGCTCTCGTTCGGAGACCGGATGTTCAGGGTGGCTGGCGCGCGCGGCTGGAACCGTTCGAGCGTATCCGAATCTGCCGGCGCAGATGGCGGGAATCGACCGCGTGGTGGTGGAAGTCTGGTGGATGAGCGGCTAGCCGCCGCACGTTCGAACTCGAAGGATACCGGCCAGGGCCGCGGAGGCAATGATGCACCGGTCATCGACTGGCAGCCGGCGGAGTGACCGAACAGGCGTCACGCTGCTCGAACTGATCATCGTGATCACGTTGCTGAGCCTGCTCACGCTCGGCATGGCGATGACGATCGGACGGCGCTCAATACGCTGGACCGAACCAGCGGACGGTTGCTTTCCGAGTCGCCGCACGGTGGGTGCGCAGCGCGTGCTCGATCAGCAAGTGGCCGGGCTGATGCCGGTTCTGTTTTCCTGCTCCGGCAGCGCGGGAACGGGGATGCTGTTTTTCGACGGAGCGCCGGACTCGATGCGCATGGTGTCGAGCTTCACGCTCGAGGAGGCGAGCCGCGGATATCCCCGCATCCTCGAGTACGCGGCTGGTTCCGGGAACGGGCTCAGGGTTCGTCTCGTGGTGAACGAGAGCATCACTACACGGGGCCGGGATCGCTGATGGCCTTGTGCGCCGGTCCGGGAGCGATCCGGCCCGGTGGTCACTGTCTGCGGCCGGTGGAACCGCGGACGCTCGTTCGTGCTGGCGGACCGGCTTGCCTGCCGGCTGTCGTATCCTGGTGAACGATCCCCGGTCGCGAGTGCGCGCCTGGCTCCCCAGGCCAACCGGCAGGCGGCTGCCCGAGGCGATCGGATTGAATGGCGCCGCTCGAACCGGACTCAGCGCAGGCGAATATGGCGACGACGACATTGCGGTTCGGGTGAGCCGGGACCCGGCCTGACTGCCACGGACATCGAACCACCGCGTGTCATGTGCAATAACTCACTTCCGGCTGTAGGGCAGCGCCGCGGCTCGACCATGGGAACTCCTCTGGAGACCGGGCGAGGCGCGTGCACGGGACGCTTTCGATGTAGCGGGCGATGCGCTGCGGTCGGTCGGAAACGATTCGCTCCAGGGTGTCGTGGTGCCAGAAGGGACGTCCGGCCAATCCGAGCGCCTGCAGCGCCAGTCTTCCGGCGGCCTCGCGCCAGCGGAGAACAGCGGGCCGCGAGGCGGTGCGCGGAGTGAGGAGGGCGTGGACATGGTTCGGCATCACCACCCAGGCATGGAGATCGAACTCGCCGAGCACGGCGGCGTGGGCTTGCAGAGTGCCGGCGACGATCTCGGCGATCTCAGGACGGCGGAGCCAGGTGGGCCCGGCCACTTCACGGTCGAGCAAGCGGTCGATCGACACGAATTGACGGCCATCGGCGAGCGCTCTGGGCGGCGAACGGCGGAGAGGCAAGGTGCCGTGGAGCCGCCACGTTACAAACAGCGAGGGTACCGCATCCATAGAGCAACAGTCGGCGCACGGCGGCAAGTTCTCAGAAAAAATCGCCGCGGCGGAGCATTGTTGGCGGTGCTATGGCTGGCGGCGGCTCTCAGCGCGATCGCATTCTCGCTGGCCACCAACGTCCGTGGAGAGACCGAGCGCGCGGCGACCCTGTCGGATGGCATCCGCACGCACTATCTGGCGGAAGGGGCCATCCGGCGCGCGATCCTGACCCGCTTGTCGCGCCCCAACCAAGCCGGTCTTCCCCGGCTTCCATTCTCGTTTCCCAATGGCGAGGCGATTGTCGACGTGATCCCGGAAACGGCGCGCCTCAGCCTGAATCAAGGCCGTCCGGACCAATTCGTGGCGCTGCTGCTGGCGCTCGGGGTGGAGCCCCCGCGCGCCCAGGACATCGCGGCGGCGCTGGTGGACTGGCGATCGGGCGGGGGCGCCCTCGATCCCTACTATTTGTCTCTCACGCCGTCTTTTCGTCCCCGGCACGCGTCTTTTCAGGAGGTAGAAGAAGCTCTCTACGTTCGCGGCATGACACCGGAAATTTTCCATGGCGACTACAGGCGGGACCCGCGCGGCGGTCTGGTCCGGATGGGCGCTTTCAAGGATTGCGTTTCCGTGTTCGGCACCAACTCCAATTTCGACGTGAACCACAGCGAGCCGGCGCTGCTGGTTTCGTTGGGCATTCCACCCGAGGCGGTTCAGCGCCTGGTCCAGATCCGGCGCGAGCGCCCGTTCGTGAATCAGAGCGAGATCGGCCAATTGGGGCCACTGGCGGCCGGCGCTTCCGGGCGGCTTCGCGTCGGCGGCAACACAATCTATACGCTGCGGGCCACGGCGCGCCTGCGGCAGCCGGGCGGCCTGCTCAGTGACTTGTCGCGCACAGTGGCGGCCACCGTGAAGTTTCGCACTGAGGGGGAAGGCCCCCCTTATGAAGTACTGCGTTGGCAGGACCAAGCCTACTCGGAGGTTTCCCAGTGGCCGTAGAACGCACCGCAGAAGCGCCGATCGCCGCCGATCCCCAGCCGGCGCCGCGCTCCGGCCGCGAGGCAGCGAGCGGTGCGCGGAAGTGGCTGGCGATCGGGACCGGCGCCGCTATCGAAATCGCCGGCTCCGATCTGCGGCTGGCCGCGGTGCGGGTGCGGCCCTCGGGCGTCGAGGTGACCGGTTCGGCGGTGATCGCCAACTTTCGCGAACGTCCGGCCACCGAGTGGGGCGCCGAATACGCGGCCTTCGCGCGTAGCGCCGGCGTGGGGCGAGTTCCTGTAACGGTCCTGCTCCCGCGCGCGGACGTGATCGTGCGGCACCTGAGCCTTCCCGGTGTCGCGCAGGCGGACCTGGCCTCCGCGGTGGCGCTGCAACTGGACACGCTGCATCCGTTTGCCGAAGATTCGGCCGCTTTCGGGTGGGCGCCGCTCGACACCAGGCCCGGACAACCGCCCGCCGTGCTGGTGGGTATCGCGCAACGGGAGACGGTGGACCAATACGCGAACCTGTTCGCGGAAGCGGGCCTGCGAATGGCGCGCTTCACTTTTTCGGCGGCGGCGCTTTATTCGGCATCTCGCATCCTGGTGAAGCCACCCGCCGGCTTCGTGGCTGTTCATGAGGAAGCCGGTGCGCTCGAGTTCCACGGCGAGAGCCCGTCGCGTCCTGTTTTTTCGAGCCAATGGGAAGGGTCCGCCGAACGGGGCCTCGCGCTCGCGTTCAGCCAATTGCGGCTTCCCGCCGATGCCCCGGCGCTGTCGATCGAGGATGTGCTGCCACCGCTCAGCGGCGGGGAGGCGCCTCCGATGGCGGTGGCCGCGGCCATTGTTTCCGCGTGCCCGCGTTTGAGCGCGGACGCCAATCTCCTCCCGGAGGACCGCCGGACACAATCCTCACGGCTGGTCTATCTTCCCACTGCCGTGCTCGGAGGCGCGTTGGCGCTGGCCGCGATAGCGCTGTTTCTCGAGCCCGGGTTTCACGAACGGCACTATTTAAGGCAGTTGGAACAGGAAATCCGGACGCTTGAAACGCAAGCGGCCGAGGCGGCGCGGCTCGATCAGCGTGTGCAGTCCGCCAAGGATCGCATCGCGCTGCTCGATCGTTACCGGCGGCGCGCCAAGGCCGACGCCGACGCTCTGCGCGAGGCCACGAATCTTTTGCCTGCCCCGGGCTGGATCCAGTCGTTCCAGTTAACCCGCACCGATGTTTCCTTGCAAGGGGAGGCCGAGCAGGCCACGGCGCTGCTGAAGCTGATCGACGAATCGCCGCTGTTCAAGGATTCCTCATTCGCGCAGGCGATGACACGGACGGGCACGGGCGAGCAGTTCGTGATCCGCGCGCAACGCGAAGGCGAGGGATCGGGACTGGAGAAAGGGGAGTCGCGCTAGCCATGCAGGAACGCGATAAGAAGGCGCTGCTGGCACTGGCGGTCGCGATTGCGATCACACTGGCGGTCAAGTTCTGGCCCTCCGGGGGCGATGAGATCGCCGCCGCCTCCACCAATACGATTCCGGTTGCCGAACGGCGTGTGGAGCGCCTTCGCCAGGTGCTGGCCACCATTCCCGGCAAAAGGACCGTGGTGGAGGGCGTGGAGGCACAATTGGCGTCGCGGGAAAAAGGGATGCTGGTGGCCGAGACCGCCGCGCAGGCGCAAGCGCAGTTGCTCCAACTGGTCCGGACCCTGGCCCGCAAGCAGGTGCCGCCGGTGGACATTTCTCAGAATGACTTCGGCCCCATCCAGGCGATCGGCGATAGTTACGGAGAAGCGTTGGTGTCGGTAACGATGAATTGCCGCATCGAACAATTGGTGAACCTTCTGGCCGATATCACTGCCCAGCCCGAACTGATCGCTACGCACGAAATGCGGGTTTCTCCCACGGGAGATCAAAAACAGAAGATGCTCTCCGTCCGTTTGACTGTTTCTGGCGTCATACCTAAGAAGCTCGTTCCCGAGCGGAAAGGATTGGGCCTGTGAGCCGGAAACTGATCTTGTTGAACCTGATGCTGGCCGCGCTGCTGGCGGCGGCTGGCTGGCAGATCCGCGAGCGTTGGGCCGACGCGTGGAAGCGCGCCGAGGATGCCCGTAAGGTGCGCGTGCGGACGCCGCCCACGCCCGAGGTAGGCAAGTTCGAAGGTGTGCCGCCGGTGCAGGCAGCCAGTTATGCGGAAGTGGCCAGCAAGATGCTGTTCTCACGGGACCGCAATCCCACCGTGGTCATCGAGGAAGCGCCGGTGGTGGAAGATCCGGTACCTCCGTTTCCCGTAGCCTACGGCGTTCTCGCGTTTGGCGACACCACCACGGCCTTCCTGAGCGAAAAAGCCGGATCGCCCCAGAAGGGCTATCGCGTGAACGACCAGGTGGGGCCTTTCAAGCTGGCGTCGCTTTCGCAGGAGGAAATCATCCTCGAATGGAAAGACAAGCGCTTTGTGAAAGCGATCGCGGAGTTGAAGCCCAAGGCGGACGAACCGCCTCCCGCCGAAGCCCCTTCCACGGACCCCGCAAGGAAAGTGAACGAAGGAACCGGCACCGTGATCATCGACCACCCTCAGACGAAAGAGAAAGAAATCGCCGAATTGCAAAAGAAGGAAAGCGGTGGCAATCCATGGGTGAACGTGGGCGGCACCAATCACGCCTGTGCGCCCGGTGACACCAATCCCGCGGGCACGGTGATGAACGGGTACCGCAAAGTGACGCGTCCTTCGATGTTCGGCCAATCGTGTTTCTGGGAGCCGGTGCGCTAGCGCGCGATCTGCCGGCGAATCCACAAGGAGTCTACTGCCATGTTTCGAATCGGAATCGCAATCCTGCTGCTCGCTCTCGGTTCGAGCGCCGCCGACAAGGCCGCCGCCAAGACGCCGGCGCGCCGGTCAAAAACCGGATCGGCCGCTGCTGCGCGAACCGCGCCGCGCGCCAACGTGCCGTTGACCATTCCCAAGGCCGCCGTTGAAATCGAGCCCGGCCTTTGGGAGCACAAAGACGCCAAGGGCAAGACATGGCACTACACGCGCACGCCCTTTGGGGTCCGGCGCTTCGAGCCCGAATCGATCCCCGACGATTCGGCCAACGAGGCCGCCTTCCTGACCGCGATCGACAAGGGCGGCGATACGGTGGAGTTCGAGCGGAAGACGCCGTTCGGCAAAGCCAAGTGGACGCGCAAGCGCGATGAGTTGAACGATGCGGAGAAACTGGCGGTCGAGCGCGCGCGGAGCGGAAGGTAGCGAATGAGAGCACCCCTTGCGTATTTGTTGAGCCTTTCGCTGCTGGTGGCGCAGCAGGCCGCACCGCCGCCGGCACCAGCCCCGCAAGGAACGGGGCAAGCCCCGCAGGCAACAGCGGAAGCCCCGCAGGCCCCAGCGGACGCACCGCAAACGCAACCCGCCGCCCCCGTGCAAACGGCTCCCCCCACAACCGCTCCGGCGGGGCAGGCAACGCCGGCCGCGGCAGCTCCGGCCCCCACGGCCCAGCCACCCGCGGGTTCCCAAGCGGCGCCCACCCAAACGGCGGCCCCGCCTCCCAAGGTCTCCACAGGCATGCTCAACCTGAACAACGCGTCACTCTCGGAGGTGGTGGACGTGCTGTGCCGGACCCTGAAGATCAACTACATCGCCGACAAGAAAATTACCGGGAGCGTGACGCTCAACACCTACGGCGAGACGAAAGATATCGACGCGCGGGCGCTTCTCGATATCGTACTCAGGCTGAACGGCTACGCCATGGTGCAGGTGGGCGATTTCTACCGGATTACTCCATTGGGAGAGATCTCGCGGCTGCCCGTGCGGCCGATCACAAACAACGATTCCTCGACGATGCCCGAGGACGATCAGATGTCGCTGAGTTTGATCTTCGTCAAGTACGCCAACGCCACCGAAGTGGGCAAGCTAATCGAGCCATTCATCGGCGAAGGCGCGAAGATGTTCATCTACGGCCCCGCCAATCTGATCTTCCTGCTCGACAGCCATCGCAACGTGCGCCGCGTGCTCGACATCATCCAGATGTTCGACAGCAACGCGCTCGCCGATCAGCGTGTCCGATTGTTCGACGTCAAGCACGGGGCGCCTTCGGCCATCGCCAAGGAACTCGAAGACATCCTGAAGGGGATGTCGCTCACCGACAAGACGCTCGTGCGATTCATGCCGGTGGACCGCATCAACACGATCATCGCGGTGGCGCCGAATCCAGGTGCGTTCGAACAGGTGGAGGAGTGGATCAAGAAACTCGATCAGGAGATCCAGGTGACGGCCGGTTCGGTGGACGTCTACGTCTATCGTGTCAAATACAGCCGCGCTGAGATGCTGGCCGGCGCGATCATGAGCCTGTTCGGAGGCTTTGGCGGCGGATACGGGATGATGGGCGGCTTTGGCGGCATGGGCATGGGTGGCTATGGGATGGGCATGGGTGGCATGGGCATGGGTGGCATGGGCATGGGCGGCATGGGGATGGGTGGCTATGGAATGGGCATGGGCGGATACGGGATGGGAGGCTATGGCGGCGGTGGCGGACTGGGCGGCTTTCCCGGATATAACGGATTTCCGGGCGCGGGACAAGCCGGCTACTACGCCGGAGCACAGTCCGGGTATGCACCTCAGTATCCGGTGGGCGGTGTGGCGGGAGCCGGCGGGGTAGCGGGCGCGCCCGGAGTGGCCGGCGCGGTTGGTGCAGCCGGAACTACGGGGGTGGATCAGACCGGCATGTACATGGGCATGGGCGGGATGGGCATGGGCTACGGAGGGCGGTTCCCTCGCATCGTGCCCAACCCGATCGACAACACGCTTCTGATTCAAGCCACCTCGCAGGAGTATCAGCAGATCATGAAGCTGCTGCGCGATATCGATATTCCTCCGCGCCAGGTGCTGATCGACGCCCGGATCTACGAAGTGTCGCTAACGGGCGCCTTCGCCTCCGGTGTGGCCGCCTTTCTGCAGAAGCGGGACGGGGCGGCGGGAAATGGCGCGGGCCGGGACTTCATCGGTCAACTCGCCGAAGGCGCCGTGCGTCTGTCGGCGGGGGCGCTGGTGGGCCAGAGCCGCGAACTGCTCGCCTTCCTCAGCCTCCAGGAAAACACCACCCGGGCGAAGGTGGTTTCCGCGCCGAGTGTGATCGCCACCGATAGTATTGCCGCGTCGATCAACGTGGGCACGGAAGTTCCCACGCTCGCCTCGAGCAGCGTCACTCCGATCCAAAGCGGCGGGAATTCGCTGTTCGCCAACACGATCAACAGCCGCAACTCGGGGGTCACTCTCAACATTCTGGCGCGCGTGAACCCGAGCGGCGTGGTGACCCTGATCATCAATCAGGAAGTGAGTTCTCCGCAGGCGCCGCCGGCCGGGGGAATCCAGTCGCCGTCGTTTTCCAAGCGCACGGTGAGCACGCAAATTACGATGCAGGACGGCGACACCATCGCCATCGGCGGCATCATCAACGAAAGCGACACCATGTCGAGCGCCGGGATCCCGCTGCTGCATCGTCTTCCGATCGTAGGCGCGGCATTCGGCAGCCGCTCCTATTCGAAAGAGCGGACCGAGATGATCATCTTCATGCAGCCGCGCGTGATCTACGACACCAACCAGCTTTTGGATGCGAGCGATGAGCTACGGTCCCGGCTGAAGCGGTTGAACAAGATCGTCAGGGAGTAGCCGCCGGCACGCCCTCTTAGATCGCGGGCCGTTTCGTGTGCCAGTCTGTCGACTTCTGATACTCGCGCCCGTAGGCCAGCAGCGTGTTCTCGTTGAACGGCCGGCCCACCAGGCTGATCGCCACCGGCAACCCCTCCGCCATGCCGCAAGGCATGCACAGCGCCGGCAGCCCAGCCAGGTTCGCCGCGGGAATCAGCCCTTGCAGGCCGCGGGATTTCGGAGACTCGCCGCCTCTTCCGCCGCCATCGAGAGGGTCACTCACTTTCGACGCCACGGAATTGCGCGCCGGCGTCAATAAGACGTCCACGTCCACGAACAGCTTCTGGAACGCCTTCCGGATCAGGGCCCGGATCCGCATCGCCCGCAGGTAGTCTTTCGCCAGCACGTCCTGCGAAGCCTTGATCCCCGCGATCTGCTTGGCATCGGCGAGTTTATCCACCTGCCCTGAACTCACCAGATCTTCAAAAATCGAACCTTGCTCCGCGGAGATGATCGTCGAAATTACCGGGCCGTAGGGGAACTCGGGAATCTCCACCTCCACCATCTTGGACCCCATGGCCCGGAAAGCCTCGAGCGTCTGTGCGAACGCCGGACGCGCGGCCTCATCCGGCCATTCCTCGAAATCGGCCCGGTTGTAGCCGATCGTCAGATCCGTAAACTTCCTCGCGAATTGCGGGGCGTAGTAGAAGCTCTTTCCGGCGCTGCCGGGGTCGCCGCTGTCGCCGCCCGAAATCGTCTGTAGAATCAGGCCGCAATCTTCGGCGGTGCGCCCCATCGGCCCGATTTTGTCGAGCGTCCAGGAAAGGGCCATCGCCCCGCGCCGGCTTACCAGGCCGTAGGTAGGGCGCAATCCGGTGATGCCGCAGTAGGCCGCCGGAGTCAGGATAGAGCCCGACGTCTCCGAACCCAAGGCGAACGAGACCAGACCCGCCGCAACCGCGCTTCCAGAGCCGCTCGACGATCCGCCGGACCAGCGGCTCCGGTCCCACGGGTTCAGCCCCGGTCCGGTCATCGACGCGGCTGCGAATCGATACCCGCCGCCACCGGCCAGTTCCACCATGGCCAGCTTTCCGATCAGGACCGCGCCCGTTTTTTCCAGTTTGGAAACCACCGCTGCATGCTCATCGAACACTTGGCCCGCATAGGGCGCCGCTCCCCACGCGGTCGGCTTGCCGGCGAAGCTCAAAAGATCCTTCGCGCCATACGGTATTCCCTGCAAAGGGCCCCTGTAGCGTTCTCGCTTCAAATCCCAATCCACGTCCTTGGCTTTGCGCAGCGCATACTCGCGCAAGGGCAGCGCCAGAGCGTTGTACCGCGGAGCCAGCTTCTCGAGCCTGTTACAGTAGGCCTCGGTCAGCTCATAACAACTGAATTCCTTGGCCCTGAGCCGCCGGTTGAGGTCGGTGAGGGGAGCGAAAAAGACGGAATCGTCGAAAGAAGCCATGCCGGTCTCAAGCCTCGAACCGGAAGGCCGGCTCCAGACTCATCTCGATCTTGAACTTGGCTAAAGTCTCGCGGTTCCGCTCCAAATTTCGCTGTGCCAACGCGTTCAAATCCTCGGATGCTGTTTGTGCCGCAGCCGGAACAGGCATCGCAGCCGGTGCGAGCAGCGCGCCCGCCATCTGCCTTCGAGTCATGTGACCATTCTATCCCGGGCGGGCCGGCGGAACGCTCGTCCGGGAGAAGCTCCCAAGTACCCGCCGGCTACCCGAGAGCTTCTACCGCGGCGCGCTCCATGGCCGCGCGGGGAGCCGTTTCACCCGTCCACACTTCGAACTGCCGAACGGCCTGCTCGAGAAACATTTGCAGTCCGGGCACCACGGTCCTGCCTTCGGCGAGGGCGCGCTGGACCAGAAGCGTTTCGCGAGGATTGTAGACCATGTCGAAGACGAGGTCCGCCGGGATGCGGTCCCGGAAGAAACACTCGTTGGCGTGAGGAAACATGCCCATCGGAGTGCAATGCACCAGCGCGTCGAAGTGCAGCGTTTCCACTTGATCCCGCGACACTGGCGTGGCCCCGCAAAGCTTGGAAAGCGCCCGCACCCGATCCATGTTGCGGCCCACTACGGAAATCGAGGCGCCGGCGTCGGCCAAAGCGAATGCCGCGCTACGCGCCGCGCCGCCGTTACCCACGATGAGGATGGAGGACTTGTTGAATGCCAGGTGCTTTTTCAGCGGCACGATCACCCCGTCCACGTCCGTGTTGGTGCCGCGCCACTTGCCGGCTTTCCGCCACACGGTGTTCACGGCCCCGATCCGCCGCGTCAAAGGATCGACGATGTCGAGATAGCGCATGATCTTCTGCTTGTGCGGGATGGTGACGCTGAATCCGGCCAGCGGCAGTTTGTCGCCAAGAATGAAGAAGTCCTTAAGTTGCGCCGCCTGCACCAGGAACGGGAGATAGACGGCATCCATGCGCCGGCTCTGGAACGCCCGGTTGTGAACCGCGGGCGAGATTGAATGTCGCACCGGGTCCGCGATGACACCGTAGATTTTTGCGTTTTTGGTGAACTTCTCCACCCGGTACATCTGCCGGAGGAGCCGTGCGCAGATTTGTCCGGGCGCGGTTCCCTCCACCGCGTTCGGTGCGGCGTAGGTATAAACGCCGCCCATCGCGGGGGATAGGATCCGCGTGGCGAGCCCCGCTTCCCCCATCGCCAGCATGATGAGGGGCGTCCGCGGGTTGTTCCTCGCGAGCGACAATACGCGCAGGTTGTCAGAGGGCTTGCGGGCCGTGGTCACCAGCTTGTAGGCGTCGGCGGGAATTTTCGTCATCCGGCGCAGGATCGGCTCCACGTTCGGTGTCCCGCCGTAATTGTGGAAAGATACGATTACCCAGGCCTTACTGCGCAAATGATCGACGCCTGCCCGAGCCAACTCGGCGCTCTCGATTTCGATATCCACCGCGCGCGCTCCGGCGTCGATCGCCTGCTCGAGCAGCGTGGTCTGCTCGTCGATGCTGCCGTTGAACCTTCCGTGATTCTGGTGCCGCCGGCAGGTGGCGAGGACGGTGCAATCGGGATGATCGGCCAGGAATCTTTCGATCGCTCCGATGCCCTCTTTCGGATCGGAGAGATAATCGATACGGAATTCGAGGAACGACTCGCCGGATTCCACCTCTCGATGGGCGTGCTCCAGCAGGCTCGCCGTGTCGGGTAGCCCGAGAGCAATGCAGACTTTCGGTAGATTGGCGTTGCGTGCCATGGCCCTATTTCGAATCGCTCCAGGATATCACGGGTCTTTGCGGGGAGCTTCTCTTGGCAGGCGGGCCGGGCGGCGCGAAGGGCTGGCCCGTTAAGCCGGCAGCACCAATTCCCGCCGGCAGCCGCGCACGTTCATTTCGTACTCGATCGATACGATTGGGGGACGCGCGTAGTGCCACGTCATCCCATGGAGTTGCGCCATGCCCGCCGGTTCCAGAATGTCGCTCACCAGGCCCTGGCAAACCGGATGAACCGTGTACACGCTCACGACCGTCGCGTTGTCCCAGGCCACCCCCAGGCCTTCCAGGCGCCCGGACATCAGTTCCATTACGAAGCGTGTCTTCTCGCGGATGGCGTCCGCGGAGGTCTCGCCGCGCCGCACCACGTCGTGCGGATCGAGAGAGCCTTCCGGCAGTTCGCCGCCGCCCGCCACCACGAACGTCCGGTCGCTGCGCTGCGAACGCACCGTGTAGCTGAAGGAATACAGGCACGGCTCACTCACCGGCGTCAACTCCGCCGCGACGTTGGTCCGCGCCACCGGGTTCACTCCGTTAACGAACAAGCCCCAGTTCTTCAGAATGTCGATATAGCTGAGGTTGAACTCATTGAAGCCCTGAAACGAGAATGGCTGCGGGCACCGCAACTCCATTCCACACAGAGCGGCAACCTGCCTCCCGATGGAGCCCAGGTGCGCGCGTACCCGGTCAAAACCGGTCTTCAGCGGGACCGGACGCAGGAACCTGGCGTGTTCGATCTCGTAGCCGTGCTCGGCTACCGCGCCGGCCGAGTACGGCGCGATTCCCTTTAGAAACGAGTACTGTCCGTTGGGGTTCTTGATCAGCGTGTGCATCGTTGGTGAACGGCCGGATTTCAGCCTTAGTTAACAGTCTATACTGACCGGGCGTTAGTCCGGCCAGCGTCAGGGCGCCGATCCGAATCCGGACGAGTTTTCTCACCCGGCTGCCCACGGCGTCGACCATCCGGCGCACCTGCCGGTTCCGTCCTTCCTCGAGCGTCACTCGCAGGACCGTATCCTTCGGAGTCAACCGCTCCACCGCCACCGACTTCGCCTTTGCCGGACCATCGTCCAATTGCACGCCATCGCGCAACTGCCTCACCTGATCGTCAGTCAAATGGCCGGCCGCCCGAACCAGATACTCCTTTTCCACGTGCCCTTCGGGACTCATGATTCGGTTCGCCAAGTCGTTGTCGTTGGTGAGCAGCAGCAAGCCGCTCGAGTCCATGTCCAGCCGGCCTACGGTTCCGACGAAGCCCGGGATGTCTTTCAGCAGGTCATAAACCGTGGGCCTTTTGTCCGGATCGCGATAGGTGGTGACGTAGCCCTTCGGTTTGTACAGCAGCACGTGGATGGGTTCGGCCGGCTCGAGCGGCTGTCCGTCCACAGTGACACGGTCCCCGGCCACTACCCAGTGATCGGGCGTTTGGATCACCCTTCCGTTCACCTGAACGCGTCCCGCGCCAATCCACTTCCTCGCCTCGGTCCGCGACCCGAGACCCGCCTTCGATATCACCCTGTCCAGCGTCTTGCGCATTCACCCTCCATGATCCCGCGCCTGGCCCCACAACGGTTGACAATCGGCGGCCGTCACTACAACTTGTAAGGATGACCCGATGGCTCTCCGGCTCGCTCGTCCCCATCCTTGCCGCCACTCTGGCCGCCCAGGGCAGTCCGCAGGCTTCGCCGGACTCCGGCATGGATGCCAACGCCTGGCTCGAAAAAGGTACGGCCCAGCAGCGCGCCAATGATCCGGGATCCGCCGCGGCCTCTTTCCGCAAGGCGCGGGAACTGGGGCTCGGTTCGATCACGCTGCTGATCCGGGGATCGCTCGCCCTGGCCGCGTCCGGCGATCGTGACACCGCTCTCGAATGGATCGAGGCGGCGGTGAAGTCCGGGGCGCGCACGGGTTACTTCAAGAGCATCGACGCGCTGGGCGACTTGCGTGAGGATCCGCGCTTCCTCTCCCTCGAGAACAAATACGAGCATCCCTGCGCCAAGGGGCCCCACCTCCAGTTCGATTTCTGGCTTGGCGAGTGGAACGTCTTCAACCCTCAGGGCTCGCAGGTGGGGCAGAGCCGCATCGAGAAGATCACCGATGGTTGCGTGGTGCACGAGAACTGGACTAGCAGCGCAAGCGGGGTCGGAAAGAGCTACAACTTCTACGACAAGCGATCCGGCAGATGGCGCCAGGTCTGGGTGGATGATTCGGCGCGGGTGATGGACTTCGCGGGCGAGTTCCGCGACGGCGCGATGCGCTTCGAGGGTAAGACCACCGATGCCAGCGGCAAGGTCGTCGATCAGCGAATGACATTTACACCGCTTGCTTCGGGCGACGTCCGGCAGCACATCGAGCAATCGAGCGACGGCGGGAAAACATACTCCACGTGGTTTGACGGAACTTATAAGCGCCGTTAAGTCAATTCCCCGCGCGAAAGTTCCCGATCGCTTCCGAGGTGCGCAAATAGCGCCCATAGACGCGCGCGGTGGCCACCCCGGACCCGATCCGAATTTCGGAACCGCCCTCGGCCGACCTCAGGTAGGGGCTGAAGCGTCCCCATCCGAACTGACGCTGCTCTCCGCCGTCGTGCAGTTTGCCGTCGATGACGAAGGAAACTACGTGGGGTCCTGCATCCACGATGGCCACGACGTGATGCTTCGCGCCGGCCGAAAGCGCGCCCGAGTCCGACCGCCAGTGATTCTCGGTCTGGCCGTCATGCAGGACGATCTCCACCGCGCCGCCTTCGGCTGTCAGCAGCGCGACGCCGCGGCCATCCGGCCTGCGGTTGTCGAGCAGCGTCTGGCCGGGGGCGATGCCGCCGAGAGTAACCCACGCTTCCAACGTGAAGCCGGTGCGCAACTGCTCGGTGCCATGTCCGCCGGGGGTGCGGCGGGTGAAGGCGGGCAGCGCCGGGGCGGGCGTCTGTGCGGGGCCGGCCCGCTCCATCAGGAGCCCGTCGCGAGCCACGCCGCGAGATTCGAACTGATTCCACAACCCATCGAGCAGGGTCTTGCTGATTTCGTGCACGCGGGCGATTTCCTTTTGCGTCTCGGTGAGGTAGTAGCGGCCGCCTTCTTCCACGAAGTCCGGATAGCTCATACGTTCGATGGGGTCGTCATCGTAAAGAGCGATCTCGGGCTGCGTCCAGCGGATGACCTTGCCTTTGGGCGAATCGGCTTCGATGCCTCCCGCCAACCACACCGGATTGCGGTCCTCATACGCGATCGTGCGGCGGCGCGGATGCTCCCGTATGAATCGGCCGCCGTGGTTGTGGAACCAGTAGAGGAACTTGCCGTTGGAGGCGCGCCATGCGAAATTCGCCGCCCGCGGGTGTTTCATCAGCCTGCCATCGTCGTAGCGCATGTACTGCGAGGGCTCCCACGTCCGCCCGCTATCGCGGCTGTAGGTGTAGGCGGCGTGCCCGTCGATGGTGCGAAAGACACAGAACAGAGATCCGTCGCTCAACTCCGAAAAGCTGTGTTCGCCCGCCACGGGGCCGCCGGCGCCCGCTGGAGCGCGGATTCCCACGTCGCCTTCGGGCCATGTTTCCCAGGCGATTTTCTCCGGATCGGGTTCGGTAAGGATATTCGCGCTTCGCAGGAGAACGCCTTCGTTGGATGTGAAGAACCCCTCGCCGAATCCACCGACCTTGTGCAGAGGCACGTAGCCGGCGTTTTTATGCAGGAACGCCCTGCCGACGGTCCAGAAGAACTTGATCTTTCCCTGATAAGGGTTCCGGCGGTCAATCTCGAAATCGCGTTGAGGAATCTCGTAGCGTTTGGCGGACCAAGAGCGGCCATTGTCGTCGCTGTACTTGAACACGAAGTGTCCCTGGCTATCGACTCGGCGGACCTTGCCGTCGGGATAGGCCGGTTTCTCGCCGATCACGGCGCGCGTGTTGTCGGTGTTGTGGTTGTAGAAGACGAAGACGCGGCCGCTCGGGATCTTCAGCATTACGGCGTAGGACGCCTCGGGGCCGTCGGAAGGCTCGACGTCGACGGGTCCTGACCACGTCCTGCCGAGATCGGTGCTGCGCCGGGTGACGATATGCTGCCCCCCGGCGCCTTCCTTGCCGGGTCCGGTGGTGACTACGCAGAGCCATGCTCCGTCATCGGTTTTGACGATGTAGGGCTGATCCGAGTAGCCTTCGTCGGGAATCACGTTGCCGCTGGTGATGTTGCGTGGGTCGGCGGCGTAGGCGAGCGAACCCGCCAGCAGGAGCAGGATAAGATTGCGCATCGGATCTCTCAATCGTAGTTAAAACAGGAGCTTCAGGGAAAACTGGACCTGACGCTCTCCCCGCGCCGAGCTGATGACTCCGAACGCGGGTGAGCCGAGCCCTTCGCCGGGCGTGGCGAAGTAGGGTGTGTTGGTGAGGTTGAACGCTTCGGCGCGGAACAGGGTCGAGACGCGTTCGGTGACCGGGAAGGTCTTTTGCACCGAAACGTCGTAGTTGCGTCCGCTCGGACCACGCACGTCGGGCAAGGTGCGCGATACGTTGCCGAACGTGAACGGAGTGGGCACCGTGAATTGCGTGGTGTCGAAATAGCGGTTGAGCCGCGCCTGTGGAGCACCGCTCAACTCGGCGGTTGCCCCGGTGCTATTGGGTCGCAATACGCCTCCGCCGACGCCGCTGTTGCCCGTTGAGGTCAGCGCCAGAGGGAAGCCTTTGTTCCAGACGAACGTGCCGGTGGCGGACCATCCGCCGATGGCCCACTGCAATGCGGCCGGGGCGCTTGCGCCGATCGCCTGGCCCTTTCCGAAGGGCAGTTCGACGGTGTGGCTGATCACCAGCCGCTGGGAGACGTCGCCCTCGGAAAGAGACCGCTCCGCCGCCAGATTGTAGATGTTCTGTACGGGCGGTACGAAGGCTGTTTCTCCGAAGACGCGGCCGCTGCCGTTGTCAATCAGCTTGGAATTCGTATAGGTGAGCAGCAAGTGGTAGCCGCGGGCGAACCGCTTCTCTGTGCGCAGCAGGAACGAATGATAGGACGACGATCCCATGTTCTGCGCCACCGCGGGTGAGTTGGTGGTCACCGAAGTATATTGCGGATACGGCCGGAGGAGCTGTGATCGCGCTACGGTCCGTTGCGCGAGAGTGCCGACATCGGCGATCCCGAAGAACGGGTTGGGAACCTGCTGATTCAGGGCCGCGCCCAGGGACTGATATTGCGGATCCAACTGGTTCCAGTTGCCGGATACCGGGATGCGCGTGCCCTTGTTTCCTGCGTAGCCGGCTTCCACCAGCCATTGGCCGGGCATCTGCCGCTGCAGGGTGAAGTTCCACTGCTGGTTGTAGATGTCGGACTTGTTTCCGCGATCCATGGCCAGGATACCTTGCCCCAACTGCGTGCGATACACGGCCGTGTCCGGCGCCTGCAGCAGCCCGTCCGGATAAGGGTTGTCGATGGTGTTGAGCGGGGTGACGCCGTCGAGGCTCGAAACCCAGGGCGTGGTGATTTGTGCGCCGGGCATGCCGAAGTTCTGTGCTCCGGTGGTGCCGAAGCGCGGCGAATAGAAGATTCCGTACCCGCTGCGGATCACGGTCCTGTCGTTCCATCGGTAGGCCAGGCCGATGCGAGGCCCGAAGTTGTTGTAGTTGGAATCCCATTGTCCGCGCGGTTGCCCATCCTGGCCTGCCAGACGCAGGGTGCCCCGCAGCCCGGGCAGGGCGGGGATCGGCACGGGGAAGGGTGAGTCAAAATCGAAGGTCCCGAGGCGGTTGTAGCGCTCCGACCGGGGCTGCTCATACTCCCATCGCAGCCCGGCATTGATGGTCAGCCTGCCCAGGCGGATATCGTCGTTGACGAAGACGGCGTAGTAGGCATTCCGGATCGCGCCTGCGGGCACGCTCGAGATCGAGCCGGAACCGAAGCCGGTGAGCATCGAAGCGAGGCCGTTGCCGGCGGTGAGGGAGGCGCGCAAGGGGTCAGGACCTTGCGTCTGGCTGAGCGCGAAGCTGTAGCTGCCAGAGGGAGATCCGCCCTGAAACGGCGTCTGGTTGTAGAGGCGGAGATCGGCGCCATAGATCACGGTATGGCGTCCGTGATATTCGGTCTGTTCGGCCACGATGGTATAGATGTCGTTGCCGCGGCGGATACGGTCGCCGCCGGGCGCGCCGAGCCCGGAGTAGTTGGCGATGCTGACGGTGGGGAACAACTGCTCTTGCGCGGCGGCTGCCACATTAGGGGAAAAGCCGAGTTCGGTGAGATTCACTTTGCCGGACGAGCGCGGGACGCGGCCTTCGAATCGGCGAACCCCGCCCAGCCGGAGATTCAGGATGCGCGACGCCGAAATCGTCGAGGTCCAGTTGACCACGCCCACCAGCGCATGGCTGACGGTGTTGCCGAGCACGGTGTCGGCGATGCTGTTGAACGGGCCTGAGGTGCCGGTGTCCCCGGTGTTCCGGCTCAAGCGTCCGAACAAGCTATTGCGGTCTGAGAAGCGGTGGTCCAGGCGGGCCGACCATTGATTGCTGTTGACGAAACTGGCCGGATTCCACGAGTAGTTGTTGATTCCAACCGGCCCGACTCCGGGCTGATTGGGCGCGGGCATGAACTCGAGCAGCCGCCTGGCCACGCGGCTCTGCTGGGCCACGGGGATGACGTTGCCGGGGTAGGGGTCGCGCACGAAGCCGCCGGTGGAGGCGCTTCTGGTGGTGAACGGATTGTAGACGATCACGGGAGCACCGGCCGCATTCAGGCGGCCGGAGAAATTGCCCTGCTTTTCCGCCGCCGTCGGCACGGTCAGGATGCCCGCTCCGCCGCCAATGTCTTCCCGGTGACCCTGGTAGTCGGCGAAGAAGAAGGTGCGGTCCTTGACCACAGGACCGCCGGCGGCGGCTCCGAACATGTTGAAGTGAAACACGGGCCGCTGCTGGTTGCGGGCATTGGAAAAGAAGTTGTTCGCCCGCATGCGGTCGTTGCGGAAGAACCAGTACGCCGAGCCATGCACCTCATTGGTGCCGCCCTTGGTGATCACGTTGATGGCTCCGCCGCCGCTGCGTCCGAACTGTGGCCCGAAGCTGTTGGTCAATACCTTGAACTCCTGGGTGCTGTCGGGGGACGGGGCGATGGCGAAGTTGTTGTTCTCCGGCAGCATGATCGACACGCCATCCACGAGATAGTCGTTGGTGCGGAACCGGCCTCCGTTGATGGAGATGTCGGACAGGACGAATAGAGGCGCGCCGACATCTCCGGTGGATGCTGTGCTACCGGTGGCGCGCGGGTTCACTTGCACGCCGGCGCCGAGGCCCACCAGATCAAAGATATTTCTTCCCTTGATCGGCAGTTCTTCGATGGCCCGGGTGGAAACCACCTGCCCGAGCGAGGCGGACTCGGATTCCACCAGCGGCGATTCCCCGCTTACGGTGAGGCTGGTGGCGGTGTCTCCCACCTCGAGCACGAAGTCAATCCGCAAACGTCCTTCCACCACCAGCTGCAGCCCTTCCCGGACTCCGGTTTTGAAGCCGGGATTGCTGACGGTGACCCGATAGGCGCCGGGGCGCAGGTAGTTGGCCTGATAGAAGCCGGACCCATCGGTGGCCACGCGCGTGGCCTGGGTGGTTTCCACCTGCAGGATCTCCACGGCGGCATTGGGCACCGCGCCGCCGGTGGAATCGGTGACGGAGCCGAGAATCGCTCCGGTGATGTTTTGCCCCGCGGCCGCGGCGGCGAACGTGGCGGCGATTGCCCCAAGAGCTATCCATCGATTGCGCATTGCATCATCTCCCATCCAAAAACTGGTACAGCAGTTTTACATGCATAGTCTACTTGCACGAATCCCCCCTGTCAACGATACACTGGAAAACTGACGTGCCAGTTTTCACCGAACACAATTTCTCCGAATCCGCCTATCGCCGGCTGCTGGAAGCGATCCTGAGCGGACGGATGCCTCCGGGGTCGCCGCTTTCGCGCCGGAGGCTGGCCGAGGAGTTCGGTATGAGTCCGGTGCCGGTGGGGGAGGCTCTCACGCGCCTGGAGGCCGAGGGGCTGGTGGAAACACGGCCGCGGGCCGGGAGCCGCGTGCGCATTCCGTGCGCGGATGACATTCTGGGAAACTACGAACTGCGAGAAGCCCTCGAAACCCACTCGGCACGGCTGTTTGCCGAGTTCGCATCGCCGGCGTTCGAGCGGCGGGTGACGATTGCCGCTGAACGTCTGGATGCGGCTTTTGGGGAACTGAACGGGCGCTACTCGCGCGCGCGGCATGCACGTGTGGAGCGGCTCCACACCTCCTTTCATATGCTGGTGGCCCAGGCGACACGCTGTTCGGTACTGGTGGACGCCATCGCGCGCAGCCGCGTGCTGCTGTTCAACTGGCTGTTCACGGTGTCGGCGGAGTTGGGCAGCCTTCCGGCGGACTGGCACCGGCAGTTGGCGCGCGCGCTGGTGGAGGGAACTCCGGAGCAGGCCTCGGATGCGATGCGTGCCCATGTGCGATATCGGCGGAAAGAGGTGCTGGAGAAACTGCAGAGCGCGGTGCGGGCGCCGGCGCCGCGGCAGCCGATGTCGCGGGGTCCGCAGCGGCGTACGATGCCGGCAGCGAAAGGATCGCAATGATGACGCGCCGCCGGCTGCTTACGGCCGCCCTGCAGGCTCGGCCAGAGCCGCAGAACACGATTCTCATCCTCGCTGACGACCTCGGTTTCGGCGACCTTGGCTGCTATGGATCCACGGCGGGAACGACTCCGCACCTGGACCGCCTTGCGGCTGATGGCGCACGCTTGACCGGTCACTACACCTGCTCGCCGGTTTGTTCTCCAGCGCGAGCCGGGCTGCTCACCGGGCTGGTCCCGGATCGAACCGGCGTTACCGGTGTGCTGCGTGATCCGGACGACCACCGCGGCCTGGATTTGAATCTGGCCACCGTGGCGACCCACCTGAAGCGCAAGGGCCTTGCCACGGCTCTCATCGGCAAATGGCACCTCGGCATGCCTGCTCCCTACCAGCCCCGCCAGCGAGGCTTCGATTATTTCTGGGGGTTTCTGAATGGCACTATCGATTACGAAACCCACCTTTCACTGGGCGGCGGCGGCAAGGGCAGCCGGACCACGTATGAAAACGAAAAGCCCATCGCGCTCCGTGGCTACTTCCCTGAACTCGCCGCGTCGAAAGCCGTCGAATATGTAGAATCCAACCGGAACCGTTCGTACTTTCTCTACCTGCCGTTGGCTCTTCCTCACACGCCGCTGCAGGTCCCCGATCGATGGAGCGATCCGTTCCTGCGTGAGGGCATTTCGGCTCCGCAAGCCCTTTACCGCGGTATGCTGCGCTGCCTCGACGACGGGATCGGCCGGCTCCGCGCAGCGCTCGAACGCACCGGCCAGTGGGATCGAACGCGCGTCATATTCGTGTCGGACCACGGATGGGTCAAGAAGCGCGATCCGGCCGACGCGGGCAGCAACGGGGAACTGCGGGGCGGGAAGTACGAACTGTGGGAAGGCGGTATCCGCGTGCCTTGTGTGGTCCGCTGGCCGGGACTCACCCGCCGCGGCTCGACGATCGATGCTGTTTCCTGGTTCCCGGACTGGCTACCGACGCTGACCGGAGCGCAGTCTCGCGACGGCATCGACCTCCGTCCTGCGTTGTCCGGCGGAACGGTTCCCGAACGCGACCTCTGTTGGAGATTCGAGGATCGCTTGGTGAAAACGCCGCTCTCTTTCGCTATTCGCCGCGGACAATGGAAACTGCTGCGCATCGGCGAAAGCCGCGCCTTGTACAACCTGATTCAGGATCCGGGCGAACGCAAGGACGCCTCCGCTTCGCATCCCGAGGTTGCAGCCGATCTCGAAACGCGGTTGCGGCTTTGGCAGAGCGGCTTGCCCCACCCATAGACCACCAGAAATGGAAGGCGGGACCGTAGCCCCGCTTACACCGTCTCCGCTGTCTCCACTGCTTCGGCTCCTACCAGTTCCTTCTTGAACTTGCACTCCTTGTCCGGGCATTGCGCCCATGCGCCGGACTTCAGGTACTTCTCGATCAGATACGCGCCGCCGCAATTGGGGCACGCCTCGGCGATCGGTTTGCCCCATGCGACAAAATCGCACTCCGGATAGCGGTTGCACCCGAAGAACGTCTTGCCGCGCTTGGACCGGCGCTCGATGATGTCGCCTTCCTTGCAGGTGGGACACTTAACCCCGATCGTCTTCTGCTTCACGTACTTGCAAGTGGGGTAGTTACTACACGCGGTAAACTCGCCGAAACGGCCGGACTTCAACAACAGGTTCTTGCCGCAAACCGGACATAGTTCCTCGAGTTGCTGGTCCGGCTTCTTCTGCTCGCCGCCCAGGGGTTTGGTCGTCTTGCAGTCCGGGTATCCCGTACACGCGTAGAACTGACCGAAACGGCCCTTTTTCAGCACCATCTCACGTCCGCAGTTCTGGCAGTATTCAGTCTCGTCCTGCTCGGAGAACTCGGTGGGCCCCACCTCGCCCTCCACCATGTCGGGCGACGGCTCCCGCGTATTGGTGCACTCGGGGTAGCCGGAACAGCCGACGAAGCTGCCGTGCTTGCCCCAGCGCAGCACCATCGGCTTGCCGCATTTGTCGCATGTCAAGCCGGTGGGTTTCTCCATCCGCTTGATGTCTTCCATCTCGGACTCGGCGCGCACCAGGTCCACCTTGAACTTGTCGTAGAACTCCACCATCGCCGCGCGCCAGTCGACTTTACCTTCTTCGATTTCGTCGAGTTCGTTTTCCATCCGCGCCGTGTAGCGCACATCGAAGATGTCGTCGAAGTTCTTCACCAGCAGATCGGTCACCACGAACCCGAGTTCGGTGGGCGAGAACTTGCCTCCCACGCGAGTGACGTAGCCGCGGTCCTGGATCGTCGACAGGATCGATGCGTAGGTGGAGGGGCGTCCGACGCCGTCGGCTTCGAGCTCTTTCACCAGCGTCGCTTCGGTGAATCGCGGCGGCGGCTCGGTGAAGTGCTGTTCGGGATCGATTGACTTGAACTTCAGCTCCTCGCCCTGAGTCACCAGAGGTAGCTTGTGCTTGAGTTCCTCGTCTTCTTCGTCTTTTTGATCCTTGCCCTCCTGGTACACGGCGAGGAAGCCGTCGAACTTGGGGACACTGCCGGTGGCGCGGAACATGTACTGGGCGCCGTCGCTGCCCGGCGCCAGCACATCGATGGTGGTCTGATCGAAAACAGCAGGCGCCATCTGGGATGCCACGAACCGGGTCCAGATCAAGCGGTACATCTTCAGTTCGTCTTCCGAGAGAAAGCTCGCGATCGCTTCCGGCGAATTGGCCACCGCGGTGGGTCGGATCGCTTCGTGCGCGTCCTGCGCGCCTTTCTTGCTCTTGAAGGTATTTGGTGCGGCGGGCAGATACTGCGGCCCGAAACGCTGCGGGATGAACTCGCGGACCTCTTTCAACGCGTCGTCGGAAACACGCGTCGAATCGGTACGCATATAAGTAATGAGACCCACCGATCCCTGCGCGCCGAGTTCCACACCCTCGTAGAGGCGCTGCGCGAGCCCCATGGTCCGCTTTACCGAAAAACGCAGCTTGCGCGCCGCTTCCTGCTGCAGCGTGGAAGTGATGAAGGGCGGCACCGGATTGCGGCGCTTCTCCTTGGTGCCCACGGCATGCACCGTGTAGTTGGCGCCGTCGAGCGCCGCGACGATCGCGGCCGATTCTCCCTCATTGGCGATCTCGAGGTTCTGGCCGCCTTTCTTCGCAAGGCGCGCCTTCAACACCGGCGCCTTCTGGGCGTTGAGGCTGACGTCGATGGTCCAATACTCTTCCTTGATGAACGCGCGAACCTCGCGTTCGCGATCCACGATCAAACGGAGAGCCACCGTCTGCACGCGGCCGGCCGACAAGCCACGACGGACCTTGTCCCAGAGTAGGGGGGAAATCTGATAGCCCACCAGACGGTCCAACACCCGGCGGGCCTGTTGGGCGTCCACCAGATTCCGGTCTACCGCCATCGGCTGATCGAACGCGCGCCGGATTGCGTTGGCTGTGATCTCGTTGAAACGAACCCGAAACACCTGGGGCTTGTCGCCCTTCTTCGGCCCGAGCTCCTCGGCCAAGTGATAGCAGATGGCTTCGCCTTCCCGGTCCGGGTCAGCCGCCAGATAGATGATTTCGGCGTCTTTGGCGGCTTGCTTCAACTCCTGGATGAGCTTCCGCTTGCCTTCGATTACCTCGTACTGGGGCGTGAAGTCGCCGGCCACGTCCACGGCCAGATCCTTCTTCGGAAGGTCTTTGATATGGCCGAGCGAGGCCTTGACCACGAAATCCTTGCCCAGGTACTTGCTGATGGTTTTCGACTTCGCCGGAGACTCGACGATGACGAGAGACTTGGACATATTCTCCTACGGAAAAAGAACGTTTAATATGATAGGTCCGCCGACCCGGCGGCACCCAGTCACACTGTAGCAGACTTGGCAAGGGACGCAACCCGGTACGGAGGATGAGGAGGTCCTCATTGATCGATTAACTCTTTTACATCAATCACTTACGGGCGCTTGCTATACTGCGCGTATGAATTGCTTCCGGTCTATCGCCGTGGTTTTGTGTCTCTTGTTCTCGCCCCTGGCCTTTGGCCAGACAGGTTCGATTCAAGGTCTTGTCACCGATCAATCCGAGGCCGCTGTCGCCAACGCCGGGGTTTCCGTGTTGAACCTCGACACCGGTCTCCGAAGGGAAACAACCAGCAACGAGGTCGGCCTCTACACGGTGCCGTCTCTTCCAGTGGGCCGCTACAAGGTGACGGCGAATCTGCAAGGATTTGCTCCGTCTGAGCTGCCGGAAGTGAAGCTCGACGTCAATCAGACCGCGCGTATCGACTTCACATTGAAGCCCGGTTCGGTCACCGAAAGCATCGATGTGAGCGCCGTGGCCGCGCTGCTCGATTCCGAGACGGCCACCGTTGGCCAGGTGATCGACAACAAGCGCATCGTCGAGTTGCCTTTGAACGGTCGCAATTACCTGCAATTGGCGCGGCTCACGGCCGGTACGTCGGCGGCTCGCGGATCCAGGCCGGAATCGGAGGGCGTGTTCTCGGCCGGCGGCCAGCACGGCTATCAGGTCCAGGTGAATATCGACGGCGTCGACAACTCACTCACCTACTCCGGTGGGCCGATCGGTTTCGAAGCCCAAGCGGTGAAGCCGAGTGTAGACGCGGTGGGCGAGTTTCGCGTCGTCACCAATAACCTGTCGGCCGAGTACGGCAACCGCATGGGCGGACAAGTATTCGTCAACATCAAGTCCGGCACCAACGAGATCCACGGGACGCTGTTCGAGTTTCTCCGCAACTCGTCGCTCGACGGCTCCAACTTCTTCGCTAATCGTGCGGGATCGGAGAAGCCGCCCTACCGGCAGAATCAATTCGGGGGCACCATCGGCGGGCCGATCCGCAAGGACAAGACGTTCTTCTTCGGTTCATTCGAAGGCACGCGCACGCGGCTGGGACGCAGTTTCGTATCGACCGTGCCGATCGATTCGGTTCGCAACGGCGATTTCAACCGCATTCGCCCCGTCTTCGATCCCGCTACCACGGTGGGAACCGCCACCAGCTTCACGCGCCAGCCGTTCCCCGGGAACATCGTGCCCAAGAATCGTTGGGATCCGCTCGCATCCAAGATCCTGGCGCTGTACCCCAACGCCACCGCTCCCAACGCCATCGTCAACAACTATTTCTTTTCACCCAGCGAATCGAACGACGTCAACACCTACGACATCAAGGGCGACCACAGCATCAGCGACCGGAGCCGTTTTTCGGTTCGCTACAGCCGGCGTGACCGGGACCGTTACGAACCCGGTCCGCTGCCCCTGCCCGCCGATGGCGGCCTCGCCACCACGACCGTGATCGACTCCAATTCGTTCGCCGGCACGCACTCGATGACCTTCGGCGCCAACATGACCAACGAGTTCCGCGTCGGCGTCACCGACGTCAACACCAAGTTCGATGTGCCTTACGACAGCCCGCTGTTCGACGAATACGGAATCAAGGGGATCCCGAAGACGAATCTGGCTTCGTCCAACGATCACGGCGGAACCCGCTTCACGCCGCAGGGCTACCGGGAACTCGGCACCCGGTCATTCTGGCCCAACACGAACAACCAGCGGACCTACCAATTCAACGACACCGTTTTCCGCAACTGGGGCAAGCACAATGTCCGCTTTGGCGGCGAGTTCCGCCGCGAGGATGTATTCCGCAACGCGGCCCGGTTCTCACGTGGCAATTTCGTGTTCAATCGCGAGTTCACCGCCAATCCCGCCGCGCGCGGCGCCACCGGGGACGGTCTCGCCGAGTTCATGCTCGGAATGGCGTCCGGCGGCACCGTGGGCAATGAGAACGGCGAGTACGTCGTCGGTAGCATGTTCGCCGCCTTCGTCCAGGACGATTGGAAAATCACCCCGAATCTGACCCTGAACATCGGACTCCGCTACGACATCTTTTTCGCCCCGCGGTTCCCCGACGGAAAAGTGTCCACCTTCGAACTCGATTTCGCCAACCTCGGGCCCAATGCCCGGCTGAAGCAGACACGGTTCGGCCCCAACGAGTGCAACTGCAAGAACGATCTGAACAACTTCGCGCCGCGACTCGGTTTTGCCTGGAAGGCCCAGCCGAACACAGTGATTCGCGCCGGCGCGGGGATCATCTTCGCGCGGGCCGATTCCATCCAAACCCAATGGGCTCGCGGACAGAATCAGGCGCCGGACTTCCTCGAGTTCGGCTTCGGTACGCTTGACCGCATCAACCCGCGGCTGACTCTCAGCGGTGGATTCCCCGCCGTGGACTTCAACGCCACGGACGTGCCAGGGCCGAACGCGGTGGGCATCGACGCCGCCAGCCGTTTCCTGCCGACGCAATACTCGCAGCAGTGGTTCTTCGACATCCAGCGCGAACTGCCCTTCGCAACGCTGCTCACGGTCGGCTATAACGGCAACGGGACCCGGAAGATGCTGGGCGGGCTCAACTACAACATCCCCTTCGGAATCGAGCCCTCGCCAGTGCCGGTGAACAACCGGCGCCTGTGGCCCTACTACAACGCGGTGAACCGGCAGGTGCCGTTCGGGTCGCTTTCCTACCACGGGCTGGTAACCAAACTCGAGAAGCGGTTCTCCAAGGGGCTGACCTTCCTGGCCTCCTATACCTGGGCGCACGCTCTCGACAATCTGGACGAGGTGGGCAACGGCGAGGGCACCGGGGTGTTGAAGCCCTGGGATCGCAATCTCAATCGCGGGAACTCGCTGACCGACGTACGGCAGCAATTCGTGTTCAGCAGCACCTACGAGATCCCGATCGGCAAAGGGAAAGCGCTGCTCGGCGATGCCAGCCGCGCCGTGGACCTCGTTCTCGGCGGATGGCAGTTGGGCGGGGTTCTGTCGAAAGTGACGGGCGAGTACGTCACGGTCACCACTTCGGGCGGCATCACCAACGCCGGCGGCGCGGACCGTCCCAACCGCATCGGCGACGGGAATCTTCCCTCCAGCGCCCGGACAATCGACCGATGGTTCGACACCTCGGCGTTCCAGGTGCAGCCGCAATACACCTACGGCAATTCGGGCCGGGCCATCATCGAGGGCCCAGGCGTCATCAACCTGGACTTCTCGCTGGCCAAAACGTTCTCGTTGACCGAGCGGTTCCGGCTGCAGTTCCGCGCCGAGGCGTTCAACGCGTCCAACACGCCGGCATTCGGGAACCCGGGAACGAATATCACCACTCCGGGCGCGGGCGCGATCACGTCGGCCGGCGAGCCGCGGCGGGTTCAGTTCGGGCTGAAGCTGCTCTATTGAGCGGATTAGGGCACGCGCCAACCGAGCGGAAAGCCCTCCGGATCGAACCGCGGGGCGTCCGGACTCGCCAGTTTCGATCGGCCATCCTTCTTCGCTTGCCCTTCGGCCTTCGCTTGCCCTTCGGAAGGCACGGCGCACATTCCGATCCGGTCCAGTCCGATGACTCCGCGATCGGATCCGGGGCCGGCGCGGACGGTGATGGTCATATTCGCCTGGATTGAGAACTCCGTAAGGGGCCCTGTGGCACAGAGTGGAGTGCCGGCCGGGAGTTCCGGCACCTTGGCGTGGATCTGATAGAGCCCGACGGCTCCGGGAGTCAAGCTGACATAGTCGGCGGGAACCGGATTCTCCGTGATGGGATTGCGGCTTCCACCGAAAGCGATGTCGAAGCTGACGCGGAATGCCTTTGGAAGTTCCAGCGGCGGGTTTGGCGAAGGATGGCCCGTAGGCACCTGGCGAATTGCCTCACTGGGTCCCACGGCGTAGATCACGACGGTTTCGCCGGACTGCGCTGGGTTCGCCGGAGTAACCAAGGAGCCATCGGCGTGTGTGACCAGCGGGCGTGCGTGGCGATTGCAGTTTTCGCGTTCCGGAAGGTGGCCGGGTTGATGCGAGCATCCCGACAGAAGCCGGAGGCGGCCGATGTTGTTTAATCCCCGGAACGCAACCTTCCGGCCGTTGGACCGTACTTCGACAAAAACGGACCCCTGACTTACCGACTGAGGCGCGTTCGTGGGCCACTGGAGGGTAATCAGTATTCCGTCCTCTTCGAAACAGCAGCGCTCCACGGAGATCAGACCGGCTTTGCCAACTTCGTTGCGCGCGCCATCGATCACAATGACCGAGATGCCGGCGAGTTCGCCCGGCAGCGGGAGGGAGGTTGCGGTCACCTGCTGAACAGGCCCAAGCGTGGCGTCGGTGGACCAGAGGAATAGGGCCGCGATCTGGCCTGGTCCGACGCTGGGGAGTGCCGGTGGGACTTGGTCGACGGTGGTCAGCGGCGCTTGCCCAAATCCGGATATCGTGATTGCACCGAGGAGCGTCGAGAGCGCGATGGTCTTGCGAGTCAATTCGATCTCCCTTCTTAGCGTGACGACAGGTCCTACTGACTGATGACACTTCGCCGCTCGTCAACGTGCCGTCGACTGAGATCGGCGCCACGGGTCAGGGGCGGTGGACTGCCCGGGGCGCGAAGCACGGAGCCCAGGGGATACGGCACAACGTTCGGGAGAAATACTTCGACCGGCGTATCGTCCGGAGGATCAATCACGAAGGTTTGGTTGATCGCGTTTCTTCGGTTCGATCCATTGGCGTCACGCACGAATGGTCCCGATAGCCAGAGGGCTGGATTTGACGCGCCGCGGGCGTAGTCGCCGGCAGCGAAGCAGAGCACTTCCTGGTTCTGCGAGTTCTTACAGCGCCCGGTACGGGTAAGCCAGTATGCCGGCATTGTGGACGCCATGGTTCCAGCGATTCCGTCGCTACCTGCTGGAAAGAACGCGATCCTCTGTTCCACCACTGGGAAGGGCGCCGAGCTGTCCACTAACTCGAGATAGGAATACCAATATCCGCTGTTCGCATCCGTTGTGATGGAAGTAGTGCCGAGCAGTTGATGCTTTTGCTTCTGGTCAATCACCGCACAGCCACGGTTGGATGTGCAGAAGTTGAGGTTGTTGTATCTGCTGTTTCCGTTCGCATAGGCCCTGGAGAACACAACCGACCAATTGCCGTTTGACGAGCCACGCGCGTCAATGAGAGGGGCCAGAAAAATAGGCCACACGCCTGGGGGAGTCTGGATCGGAGGGGCCGCAGACCCCGGTATATAGCCCTGCTCGTTCGGGGGTGGAATCCGGTAAACATGGTTCTCCGGTTTTTCGTCGGGAAAACTAACTATTGGCTGGCCGTTGTATGTAAAGCTAATCCCGTCGTTGCTCGACTCCCACCGTTCGATTGCCCATAGGCGATTGGCGTCGTCGATCACGGGAACAAAGACGTGGAAGTTCCCGGCCCAGATCAGTCGGCTGAGTGGCCCTTTCCTCGCTCCCGAACCGCCGGCCGTTGCAACCTGGGTCATGCCGCCAAAGTTGAGCCCGCCATCGGTTGAGCGAGCGGTGTAGAACTTCTCGATTACAGGATCAGGAAGCACCGAGCCCAGATGCGCTCCCACCAGAATTGTCGGTTGCTGACCATTCCCAGATGTCCGGATCGCGAGCGACGGGTAGTCAAGCCCGGCCAGGGCGCCGTTTACTTTGACCGGCGCCGTGGACCAATCACTGAAAGGAAAGAGAGACGACCGGCCAAAGTATACATCGCCAGTGTTTGAAAGGCCCACATATACAAAGCGCTGGTTCGTGGCATCGAATTCAAGGAAAACGTCGGACAAGGGCCAAGTATTGACCTTGGGCAGTTCGTAAATCGACGGCCCCCAATTGGCTCCTCCGAACGCATCCGCGCTCTGTACCCTGACGTATGCGCCATTGAACGGGGGATTCGGGTCCGGCCCGAAGGCGTGCCATGAGGTAGCCCATACCCTTGTCCCATCGTTCAGGACCCCGCTTGCCGTGGAGGGCTCCCAGACGTTGCCGTGGGTGTTGCTATTGGGACTGAGTTCGGTGTTCGAGATTAGGTCGATCTGCGGGGCCTTCAAGGGCAGAGACAGCAATGGCTGCCAGCCTGAGTTTCCACCACTAGAGTCTACAACTCCACTGAAGGCAAGTCTCCGGCCTGCAAAACCCTTCGCAAATTCAATCGAGAGCGACAGAGTGTAGTCGTTTCCGCTAGCTGTTCGACTTCCAGCGTTGATCTTACACTGGGAGTTCTGAAGGGGAAATCCAGCGCCCGTGCCCAAGTTCGCGGGCCCGGTGACCCCCGCCAGCGGGCCAAGGTCAGCTACCAAGTAGACATCGGTATCATTCGGGTTGGCGATATAGCAGGCATGGTTGCCGTCCAGATCGGCGTTGATCAATAGCCATCGGCCCGCAAAGCTGAAGTCGTTGGTCTTCCGAAATCGTGCCGAAATCAACTGATTGGGAGACGATGGATTCCCGGACGTAACATAAAGGCCGGTCGGCATGGGTTTGCTCCCGATCGATGAAGCCGGCCAAGTTCTCCAAGTGCCCATCGCCTGCCATCCTGAACTGAAAGCCGGATACGACCCAAAGGCCTTGCTCCTGGCTGCCATGTATATCACCATGTCTCCCCGTTGGTTGGAGTTCGCGCTCGGCGTGGTGCCGTTCCCTTGGTAGACGGGGTTGAACTGCACCGTGATCACGAGCGAATACTTAGGCGCCGGCCCAGGGACGGCCTGAGCGCTGTTCAAGGTAACTGTGCACTGGGTGTTCGCTCTTGGAGCGCCTGGCGGACCGCCAATCAGATGAGTGGGATCTCCATCGTCTTGAACTAGATAGAATCCTCCGTCTAGGACGGTATAGGCCATGTAGCACGAGTCTTTGCCGTCTAGCGAGCCGTGAATAATGATATTCAGCACGTCTAAGGTGGATAGGTCGCTCCCGATGCCAGGAGTGAAGTCGAATGTGAATTGCTTGCTGCTCGATCCGTCCAATACACCCGCGACGATCTGAGGCGGTGGACTAGTAGGTGTTACAGCGATCGGGCCCAATCGGCCGGCTCTCGCCCCCCCCCCCACACGTAAGGAGGCCGACAGCCAGTACGAGTATTTGTCGGCCTGACGGAGCTTGAAACAGGCGAGAACAGAGCATAAACATGGTATACTCCCATCGGATTTGAATAGCAAGAGAAAAAATCAGGCCAAATAATCCATGTTGCTACGGGATTTTGGAGTCTGTAACCGAACTGACTGTCTGCTTCCGCTGCAGGATGGGCACAACTCGGGCTGGTAACCAAACTCGAGAAGCGGTTCTCCAAGGGTCTGACCTTCCTTGCCTCCTATACCTGGGCGCACGCTCTCGACAATCTGGACGAGGTGGGCAACGGCGAGGGCACGGGCGTGCTGAAACCCTGGGATCGCAATCTCAATCGCGGGAACTCGCTGACCGACGTACGGCAGCAATTCGTGTTCAGCAGCACCTACGAAATTCCGATCGGCAAGGGCAAGGCCCTGCTCGGCGATGCCAGCCGCGCTGTGGACCTCGTTCTCGGCGGATGGCAGTTGGGCGGGGTTCTCTCGAAAGTGACGGGCGAGTACGTCACCGTCACCACTTCGGGCGGCATCACCAACGCCGGCGGCGCGGACCGTCCCAATCGCATCGGCGACGGGAATCTTCCCAGCGCCCGGACAATCGACCGGTGGTTCGACACCTCGGCGTTCCAGGTGCAGCCGCAGTACACCTACGGCAATTCGGGCCGGGCCATCATCGAGGGCCCAGGCGTCATCAACCTGGACTTCTCGCTGGCCAAAACGTTCTCGTTGACCGAGCGGTTCCGGCTGCAGTTCCGCGCCGAGGCGTTCAACGCGTCCAACACGCCGGCATTCGGGAACCCGGGAACGAATATCACCACTCCGGGCGCGGGCGCGATCACGTCGGCCGGCGAGCCGCGGCGGGTTCAGTTCGGGCTGAAGCTGCTCTATTGAAACCCCGGTGAGAAGTATCCGGCCACCGCGGCACTGCATTGGTGCCAGTGGCCAAGGACCTACGACTTGATTTCGACGGTGCGCTCAAGGAACTCTGGGAGCGCGACCGTCCCTCGCTTCTTCATTCGCTGACCGGCGGTGTCGCGATTCAGAAAACCCTGAACGTCGAGTTGCCGAGCGTTCAGGTCCGCCGCGCCGACATCGTCTACCTGCTGGCCGACGGCACGATCCTCCACGTGGAGTTTCAAAGCTCCAATGATCGCGACATCGCGTATCGCCAAGGGATCTACTGCCTGCTGCTCGGCCAACGCCACCGGTGCGTCGTTCGCCAAGTGGTCCTCTACGTAGGCAGGGCGCGGATGACCATGCCGGACTTGCTCGAAATCGGTGGAACCACCGTTCGGTTCGGGTTGCTGGATATCCGGTCCATCCCGGTGGACACCCTGATAAAAACGGGCCGCCCCGCCGATCTGGCGCTCTCGATCCTGGCCGGTGGCGCCCATCGGATGCTTCCGCGAATCGTCGCCGAAGCGGCCCGCCTCGAGGGCGCTGAGCGAGAGCGCGTGCTGGTCCAACTGCTGGTGCTGTCAGGGCTGCGTGGATTGCCGGGCAAAGTAGAATGGGAGATGAAGCGTATGGGTGTTGTCATCGATGCCACCAAGAACCCGGTCCTGATGCGCTATTTGCGCGAGGCCACCGAGCGCGGCAAGGCGGAGGGTCGCGAAGAAGGCCGCGAAGAGGGTCGCGAAGAAGGTAAAGCCGAAATGCTCGAAGGCCAGTTACAGGAGCGATTCGGCTCAGTGCCCAAGTGGGCGCGAGTCCGTATTCGCCGTGCTACGGCTACCCAACTCGATCTCTGGAGTCGAAAGCTCCTCACGGCCCCAAACATCGACCAGGTCTTCGGACGGCGCTAACCGGCATCGCTGTCCGCATCCAGCGAGCCGGAGGTACAATCCCTGTATGCGATCCCGCCTCTGGCTCCTCGCCGTGACCTTACTGTGCGCCGCCTCGTGCGCCGCTCAGCAACTGATGTTCTGGCCTGTGCGCGGTACGCGCGAGATGGTGGCTGCGGCGAATAACTTCGAAGTCGAGTCCGGATTCCGCATCCTCACACAAGGCGGCAATGCCATCGATGCCGGGGTGGCAACCGCGCTTACCGCCTCGGTTACCGAACAGGCCCGCTTCGGACTCGGCGGCGAGATGCCTCTGATCGTCAAGATGGCTGGCAAGACGCCAATTGTGATCAGCGGCGTCGGCGTAGCCCCTTCTGGCGCCACGGCCGAGTTCTACAAGAACCGCAAGCCTGAGCCGTGGGAAGATCCCGCCCGTTTTCCTCCCATTCCGGCGCAGGGGATTCTCGCCGCCATCACGCCCGGCGTTTTCGACGGGCTGATGCTTGCCCTCGAACAGCATGGGACGCTGTCGTTCGAGAAGGTGGTGACGCCGGCCATCGAATACGCGGACGGCTTTCCGATCGGTGAGGAATGGGCGCGCTTCATCCATGCCAACCAGCGGCTTCTCGAATTGTGGCCGGCCTCGCGCGACTTCTTTCTGCCCGGCGGGCAGCGTCCGGATCGCGGCCAGTTATTCCGCGCCACCAACCTCGCGCGCACCCTGCGCGAATTGGTGAAGGTGGAAAAGAAAACGCGCGGCAATCGCGTCAAGAAGATCCGCGCTGTCCGTGACTATTTCTATCGCGGACCCATCGCCGCCCGCATCGCCGACTTCTCCAAGGCCAACGGCGGGCTCATCACCCTTGACGACCTGAAGAACTTCCGTGCCGCTGAGGAAGAGCCCAAAACCACCACCTATCGCGGATACACCATCGTCAAGCCCGGGTTCTGGACCCAGGGTCCGGTGATGATCGAGGCGCTCAACATCCTGGAGGCCTTCGACCTCAAGGCCATGGGCCACAACTCGCCGCAATATCTCCACACCCTCGTCGAGACGGTAAAGCTCGCCTTCGCGGATCGCGACCGCCACTACGGCGATCCGAAATTTTCCACCATCCCCGAGGCAACTCTTCTTTCGCGCGAATACGCGGCGGCGCGCCGCAAACTCATCGATCCCGCTCACGCGTCGATGGAACATCGGCCCGGCGATCTGGCCGCTCCGCTCAGTTCATCGGTAGCCGGCAAGGGCGACTCCTCCGGCGTCCAGGATACGACCTGCGTCAACGTCGTCGACCGGTGGGGCAATCTCTTTAACGCGACTCCGAGCGGCGCCTGGCTGCCTTCGGTGATTGCCGGCGACACCGGAATACCGCTCTCCACCCGCGGCCAGTCTTTCGTGGTGGCCGACGGGCATCCGAATCAAATCGCACCCGGCAAGCGCCCCCGCGTCACGTTGAGCCCGACCATGGTGTTGAAGGACGGCAAGCCCTTCCTCATCATGTCGACGCCGGGCGGCGACAACCAGGATCAGGCGATGCTCCAGGTGCTGCTCAACATCGTCGAGTTCGGCATGACACCCCAGGAAGCCGTCGAAGCGCCCCGCTTCCAGACCGAGCATTTTCAGGCGTCGTTCGCCTTCCACGAATTCAATCCGGGTAAGGTGGCGTTCGAAAAACGAATGCCCGCCCAGGTGCTCGAGCGGATGGCCGGACTTGGCCACATCGTGGAGGTGCGAGGCGAGTGGAGTAACGCGTCCGCACCCACTGTGATTCTGCTCCGCGAGGGTGTGCTCGATGGCGGGGCTGACCCGCGCCGCGGACGATTCATCTTCGGTCGCTGACCGTTCCCGTTGGCGAGCGTTTGGGCCGGTCTATTTCGGGTAGCCGGGCGCGGCCTTTACCTCCGCCATCTGCGCCAGATGCCTTTCCGTATGCGCCGACAGCATGAGGATCACCTGATAGGCGTCAATTTCGCCGACAGGCGTTCGGACGCGGTGTTGGCGTAAAGCTTCCGCTGTCCCGTTGACATAGTCCACCGTGCGTTTGCGGCGCGATTGGAACTCGGCGAGAGCCTCCTCGCGGTCCGCCCACCGGCCCGATGGCGTCGCCTGGCTGGGCGCGGTGGCTTTTCGGCTGCGATCGGGAATGAGGGACAGGAGTTGCCGGTCCACGGCGGCCGCCTTGGCTGGATCGGCGGGGGTCGCTGGATTCTCGAGCGCCTGTTGTGCGAAGCCGAACAGGAACTCTTCGGCGAGAATGAGGTGCTCGACGCATTGGCGGATGGACCAGCGGCCGGGCGCCTGCTGGAAATCCCATTGTTCGCCCGAGAGCACGGCGACCGCGTCCCTGACCGCGCGGCCGGTCTTTTCCAGGTGCGTCGTGGCCGCCTCGCGTTCGGCGGGTGAGAGCGTTCCGGTTTGTGCGGCTCCCGCTCGGCAAGAACAAACGATCAATAAAATACGAACGATCGTTCTATTTGTCATGCTGGTATCATAAGCGGACACGATGCCGCCGGTCAAGAGGAAACAATCCGCCGGAACAGCGAAGTTGCGGTCCTCGGTCGATCCGCTGCTGGCCGCACTCGCGGCGCGCGATTCGAGACCCGATTCCGCCGGCGAGGCCACGCGCCGCAGGATTCTGGAGCACGCGTCCGCCATCGCGTCACGGTCCGGCCTCGAGGGCCTCACTGTCGGCGAACTCGCGAAACAACTGAAGATCAGCAAGAGCGGCTTGTTCGCTCATTTCGGCTCAAAGGAAGAGTTGCAACTGGCGGTGGTGCAACACGCCTCGCGCCGGTTCGTCGATGAGATTGTCCGGCCCGCGCTCGAGCATGACCGCGGTTTGCCGCGGCTGCGGGCGATGGTCGAGTTTTGGCTTGGCTACGTGGAACGAAACGTGTTTCCGGGGGGCTGCTTCTTCGCGGCCGCTTCGCTCGAGTTTGACGGCCGGGCAGGTCCCGTACGTGACCACGTCGCCGAGGTGACCGCTTGGTGGTTCGACGCCGTGGCCGGCGAGGTGGCCGAATCGCGCCGCCGCGGCCAGTTACAAGCCGCCGATCCGGACCTGCTCGCTTTCCGGCTGCACGGCTACGTCCAGGAGGCCAACTGGGGATATCAAATGTTCCGGGATGACCGTTGGTTTGTCCGTGCGCGCGCCGCCATCGACGATGCAATTCGACAGGCCAGCACCGAAATCACGGCAAGCCGCCCATGACGCGATCCTGTAACCGGCGCATCCCACGGAGCCACCGGTCATAGTCGGACGCTTTGCGTTGGAAGTGCTCCGCCACATCGGGGTGAGGGAGGATCAGGAAGCGCTCGGCCCCGAGGCCGCGAACGGCCGCCTCGGCCACTTCCTCGGCGCCGATCGCGGTCTCTTGCATCCAAGCACCCATCGGACCAATCACCGAATCCACCATCGCCGTACGCACGAAGGCCGGACACAGGCAACTGACGCCGATGCCGCGGCCGCCGTAGGTGACGGCGATCCATTCCGCGAATCCAAGCGCCGCGTGTTTGCTTACCGCGTAGGGCGCCGCGCCGATCGAGGTCAGCAGGCCCGCGGCCGACACCGTTTGGAGCAAATAGCCTCGCCCCCGTTCGAGCATATGCGGGAGAACGGTTTGGGCGGCGTACACGTGTGCTTTGACGTTGACTTCCCACGCGCGGTCCCATTCGGCCGCGGGCGTCTCCACGCCGCCCTCCACCAGGATCCCGGCGTTCGAGCAGAACAGATCGATCTGCCCATGCCGCTCTAGAACCCCGGCCACCAATGACTGCACGTCCCCCTGGCTGGCCGCGTCGGCGGTGACGGCCTCCCCACCGCATTCGACCGCGGCTTGGCTCAACTCATCCGCAAGCCGGTCAACGAGGATCAGGGCCCGGGGTTGCTCGCGCGAAAAGCGCAGGGCCATGGCCCTGCCAATGCCTCGCGCCGATCCGGTAATGACGATCACCTGGTCGCGAAGTTGCATCCGTGTTCACTCCGGCTCGCCGTCATCGTTTTCCGGCCCAGAGCACTAGACCGGCTCGGTCGCGGGTTCGACGCCCGTGAGCCCCTGATCGGCCTTTGCCGGATCATACGCCGGATTGGGCTCCGGCATCGTCGCTTTCGCCTTTTTTCGCCAGTCGCGCAGCATCCGGTGCAGCCGGGCGGCCACCTTGGCTTCCTTGCGGACCAGATTGCGGGTCTCGCCGGGATCGTCGCGTAGATTGAACAGTTCGAGGCGCGAGTCCTCGTAGAATTCGATCAGCTTCCAGTCGCCCTGGCGGACGGCACCTCCGGGAACGCCCCCCTGATTGCTGTAGTGAGGATAGTGCCAATAGAGGGCATCCCTGTTCGGCGCGGTGGACCTGCCCCGGAGCAGGCCTGTAAGACTCACACCATCGATGGCGGGCGGGCGAGGGGCGCGGCCGCCGGCCATCTCGACGATCGTCGGCAGGTAGTCGACGCTCGAAACCGGCTCGTCAATCACCGTTCCTGGCCGCGTGACACCCGGCCAGTGCACGATCAGCGGCTCACGGATGCCCCCTTCGTAGAGGTGCCCTTTGCCGGCGCGCAGCGGCGCATTCGTGGTGACGGCGTTCTTTGACCGGCCTTCGTAGCGCAGCCCACCGTTGTCGGAGGTGATGAAGATCGCCGTTTCGCCCGCGATCCCAAGATCGTTGAGCTTCGCTCGTATCCGCCCCAGCGCTACGTCGAAGCTATCCACCATCGCCGCGTAAATGGCATTGGGGAAGTCGTGATTGCCGATCTTGGCTCGATACCGTGCCGTCACTTCCTGCCGCGCCTGCAGCGGCAGGTGGACCGTGTACTCAGGCAGATACAGGAAGAAGGGCTTGCGGTCACGGGCGGAATCCTCGATGAACTTTTCGGCCGCGTCGGTGAGTTTTTCGGTCAGCCAATCGTCTTTGGTCCCACCCTTCAGATTGGGCATGTCGAAGGGGCCGAAAAAGGCAGGCGGAGAGCCCCGATGGTACCCTGCGACGTTGACATCGAACCCCTGCTGCTCCGGCCAGAAACCTTCGCCACCCAAATGCCATTTTCCAATGCTGGCGGACCGGTATCCCAGTGGCTGCAGCGCTTCGGCGACCGTCGTCTCCGCCAGCGGTAGTTGCTGCTCGAAGGGCGGAACCAGCAGTCGCGATGTTGGCCACTGCTTGCGGCCTGCGATCCAGTCGGTCAGGTGAAGCCGGGCTGGGTACTTGCCGGTCATGATCGACGCGCGAGTGGGGGAGCAGACGGGGCATGCGGCATAGGCGTTGGTGAAACGTACACCCTCGGCCGCCAGATGGTCCACGTTCGGCGTCTCATGCAAGGAGTTGCCGTAGCAGCCGAAGTCCCGCCAGCCGAGGTCGTCCAAGAGGAGGAAAACGATGTTCGGAGGCCTGTCCGCGGCCCCAAGAAACGAAGCCGCTCCGCCGGCCAGCCCCGTGAGGATCGAGCGGCGAGTCCAGTTGGAATCAGTCACCCCTCTATGATTACCGCAAATCGCTGACACCGCAATTTAGAAACAAAAGTAGGCGGGCGGGAACGCGATTCGATCCCGTCCGCCAAGTGCCCCAGTGGTTCCGGGGTGACCGACCCCGGATGGAGGCCGTAGAGACAACTGCATTGACCTACTGGCTGATGGTCTCGGCTGGAGGATCGTCGCCGGCTTGCGTGATCCCGACTGCTGTGCCGGTGGCTGCCGCGGCCACGATGACTCCGGCTACAACCGCCTTGGTGCCGATAGCAACACCGGCCGCGGTGGCCACTCCACCGGCTGTCGCTCCACCGGCTGCCGCTCCGCCCGCGGCTGCACCACCGGCGATCGCGCCGGCCGGCAGCGAACAGCGCCGGTCGAGATCTTTTAACTCACTCACTTGCACCAGTTGCGACGCGCCTGCCTCGGGCTTGGCGCCCGGGATCTGCGCGCCGACCACTTCCACTTTGTGGCCAGCGTACTTTTCGATATGGCCACCCTTCAACTGAACGGTCACGTTCGCCGTGTCGTCGGTGAGGAAGTACTGGTTGTCTTTCTTGACTACGCACCCAGTCAGCCGTGACGGTGCGGCGGCGCCGCCGCTCGACTGCGGCTCGAACTCCAATGCGTGGCCCGCACGCAGCGACGCCAGCAGGACTCCTTTCGCGTTGCTGATCCGGAAGCTGCCGGACACGGCCGCCACCTGCACGCGATTGTCGCCGTTCACCGAGATGCGTCCGGCCGAGTTGGCATCGTCGGCCACGATCCGCAAGGACTTCGCCTCCAGCCCGAACTGGCCAACGTTGCTGAATTGGCTCGTGCCGCGTTCGAGAACCATCCGGTTCCGGAACAATTGTCCCCGGCTCCCGGCGCCCATCGACATCTTCACGCCGCCCACCAGCCGCAGTTCGCTCGCGGCCCGGCTAGTCTCGATCGTCACTCCATCCAGCAGCGTGCCATTTCCGGTCACCGGCGCGCTATCGAGTTTAAAACTGCCCTTGGCCGTCGCCACACCGATGACAGGTGCCGCCGCCATCCCGACTGCCAGATTCAACGTCAGCAGCAGGGCACACAGGATCTGCACATTCATTCAATCAAACTCCTTTTCTTGCTCTTGTCGCAATCACTTCACTCGCGCTTCAGCGAGATGTCACTCTCGCGGCGCCACGTCCTTCGCAATCAACTTCCCTCCTAATGCCGGTCATATCTAACACTTCTATTTGGCCAGTCGTAGTCGGTCAGTCGAATATATGATTCGGAATGCCAGTCGCTCCACCCGGGATCCGCGGTAGCTTCGATTGGTCATCTCGTTTACTGTTTGCTCGCCGCCCTCCACCTCGCTCCAACGTGGACTCGGCAGACGGGCTCCCATCAACTTGGTGGCCGTCGAGGCGCGATGTTATCACGCCAAGTTCCTCACCCTTACCATCGGCCTGGAACACAGATTCTGAAGACAAACTCCGGTGAGATAAATCCGGGTGTAATGAACCTATAGTGATATGGACGTAGGCAATCGCCCCCGTTTCTTACTGCTTCTTGCTTTACTCCCTATCTTTCTCGGTGGTCTATATCTGTCTTCCAGACTTACCCTGGCCGACCATTTCTATCGCGCCCATCCCCCGACCCGTGCCCTTGCTCTAGCTCCGTGGAATACCTCCTACCGGCTCCGCGACGCTTCCCCCGACGACCTTCGCTCCATCGTCGAGCACAACCCTGCCGCCTCCTTCCGTTCCGGCCCTTGGATCGCCCTCGCCCTCTCGGAAGAAGCCGCCGGCGACGCCGCTGCCGCCGAGAAGCATTTCCTCCACGCCGTTACCCTCGACGCTACCTTCGCGCCCCGTTGGGCCCTCATCAACTTCTACTTGCGCCAGGAGCGGAAGGCCGATTTCTGGAAATGGTCCGCCGACGGTGTCCGGCTCTTCGAAGGCGATCTCACCGGCGTCTATCGGCTCGCCATCGCCGAGGGCGGGGCCGGCCAAGCCTGGATTCGCCTTCAGCCCAAACGCCCCGCCGCGCTCCGCCAGTTCCTCAACCTGACTCTCACACTCTCGGACCTGCCCCCCTCCGGTGCCGCCGCCGCCCTGGCCGGCCACGGCCGCGATAGCGATCGCGCCCAGCTTTTGTCGTACTGCGAGCGCGCACTGAAGGTGGGCCAGGTGGATGCCGCCGTCTTGGTCTGGAACGCAATGGCGTCCCGCGGTCTCCATCCATTGGGCCGTCTCGATCCCATCCGTGGACCCATTCTCTCCAACGGAGCCTTCCGTCATCGCCCCTCTGGCGCCGGTTTCGATTGGCGGCTGCCGGCGGCCTCCGCCGGTTCCATCCATCTCTCCGCGCGCGGCTTGGCGATTGAGTTGAGCGGCCGGCAGGAGGACCGCGTGGTGCTGCTGCGTCAGATCCTGCCCGTATGCTCCGCCGTGAGGTACCGCCTATCGGCCAAAGTCATACCCGGCAACGGCGCTGTGTTGGAAGGACTGTACTGGCGAATCGGACCGCAAGCTTCACCCCGTCTGTCAAAATCGCAGGCCCCTTGGGAGTTCGTGCCGCTTCCACCGGGACAAGCCACTGTTCTGGAGTTGGTGGCCGAACGCGAGTCCGGCCGGCCGCGGCCGGAAGGTTCCTTGGCGATCGAACAAGTGGATATCCGCCCTCTTCAATAAGGCTTCCAGCGTGACGCCAGAAGCCCTGTTGCCGCCGAAAGCTCGAGATCGGCAATCAGTAAACCCTCCAATCCGTATGGCTGATAGCACAGTAGTGTCCCGTCGGGATTCGCCACCGCCGATGTCGTCGGCGAACCCGCGCTTGCCACATTGACCGTCGCGAAGTAGCAATTGTTCTCAGCCGCCCGGCACAACACCGCCTTCTCATGGAATGTATTGGCCGGATCGGCGAACCGCGCCGGCACGTACCCGCCCGGCTCTGCTTCATGGAAATGGGGGTGAAACACCACTTGCGCGCCTTGCCGCGCCGCCCAGCGGACCGTTTCCGGATACCTCCACCCCTCGTGGCAAATCGCGATCCCGAACGTCAGCGGGCCGGCCCGGAACACGTGCCGTCCCCATCCCGGAACATACGTGGATTCCTCGGAGGGGTCAATCTGCACTTTGTCCTGGAAACCGGCGATCGTGCCGTTCGCGTTAACCACCATGGCGGAGATCAACGTAGTATCGCCGGCCACCCGTTCGGTGCCCAGCACCACTCCCACGCCGGCTCTCCCAGCCGCCGAGGCGATCGTGGACCACGCCCGCTCGAGGAACGCGGCATCGGGCGGCAGGACTGCCTTCCCCGCCGCTCTGTATCCGGGAACGTAGCACTCGGGAAAGCATACCAGGCCCGCTCCCCCGGCTTGCGCCTGTGCGATCGCCTCCACGCTCAGCATGACGGACTCCTCCCGGCTGGCCGGGAACCGCAGATTCGCCAATGCGATTCGAAACGTCATCATTCCGAATCTACTCTGTTTCGATACCCGCCCGAAAATGGTCCGCCGCCTGCACAGGGCATCGGTGGAGGTCATCGCCAAATGCCACGGACACGCTACTCACTAATTCTCGTTCCCGCGCTGTTGTGCGCCCAAGCCGGTCCACCGCCGGCCGCGCAACGGGGCCGCGAGTTCTTCTTCGACAAGGGCCCAAAGTGCGCTACCTGCCACATCGCCGAAGGAAAGGGAAACAAGGTGGGGCCCGATCTTACCCGGATCGCGCGGGTGAGTCCGCGGGGCCTCAAGGTAGCGATCCTGTCCACGGTCACCGAGTACGTGGTGACCGCGAAACTCAAGTCCAAAGAGACGTTTCCAGCCATGCGGATCGAGCAAACGGGTGACAATATCCGGCTTTGGGATCTGTCGAAAACCCCACCCGAACTGCGCACTCTTCAGACGGCGGAACTGGCTTCCTACGGCGGCAATGCCACCTGGAAACATCCGCCTGCCTCCGCCGGCTTGACGAACGCCCAACTGGCCGACATCATGTCCTACATTCGATACGCAGCCTTTCGCGACACCAAAGGCGTCGCCGCGGACGAGTTGGAATAGCGGGGTGATATCACCCACCTCCGTCGGCATGGAGCACAGTCCCGGGCCGCGGGCGGGCCGGCTCCGCCGGAGGCCTCGGCGCGCGCTCGGGCGCTGGCACGCCTGTTACTCTGAATCTTGACCATGACACTGGGAGAGATTGCCGGGCGCCTCGATTGCCGGCTCGAGGGCGACGGCGCGATCGAAATTGCCGGTGTAGCCGGCATGGAACAAGCCGGCCCGGATCAGCTCACTTTCCTCGCCAACCCCAAATATGCGCCGAGGGTAAAGAACTCGCGTGCAGGAGCCATTTTGGCGAAAGCGCCCATCGCCGGGATGGCCACGCTGGTCTCGAGCGACCCCTATTTTGATTTCGCCCGCGCCGTCGAGATTTTCTACCGCCCGCCAAGCCCCAAGCCGGGTGTTCATCCTTCGGCGGTGGTGGCGGCGACGGCGACGGTTGGCCCCGGCTCCTCGATCGGTCCATTGGCTGTGATCGGGGAGAACGTCCGCATCGGCGCCCGCGCTGTGATCCATCCCCACGTGGTGATCTACGATGGCGCGTCCATCGGCGACGATTTTACCGCTCATTCCGGATCGGTGGTGCGCGAATACTGCCGCATCGGGAATCGCGTCATTCTGCAAAACAACGTGGTGGTGGGGGGCGACGGTTACGGGTTCGCCAAGCGCCCCGACGGCACGCATTATAAGATTGTGCAGTCCGGAGTCACCGTCGTCGAAGACGACGTGGAGATCCAGGCGCTCACCAATATTGACCGCGCCACCGTCGGCGAAACCCGCATCCGCCGTGGTGCGAAGCTGGATTCGCTCGTGCAGATCGGGCACGCCTGCGTGGTGGGCGAGGACAATATCATTTGCTCGCAGACCGGCCTTGCCGGGTCTTCGATCCTCGAGAAGAACGTGCTGCTGGCCGGACAGGTGGGCATCTCCGGGCACCTCACCATTCACGACAATGCCGTCATCTACGCCCAAAGCGGCATCGGCGGCGACGTGGAAGCTGGCGCGGTTATGTCCGGGTCTCCGGCGTTCGATGCCGCCGTTTGGCGCCGTGCGATCGCCGCGTTTCCCAAGCTGCCGGATGTCGTGAAGGCGGTGCGACAATTGGACAGGCGCGTATCCCAAATACAACCAAAAGAAGAGGGCAACGATGGCTGATGAACATCCGCTGGATTGGGGCGAAGGCTGCAATCCGGTGGCATACAAGAACCACGAGTTTCTGGAGAGCAAGACCGGGCGGAGTCTCCGTATTCTGTCCGAGTATCTGCACCCGCTTTCCCATTTTCGCAATGAGCGGGTTCATGACACGGTGGTGTTCTTCGGCTCGGCGCGCATCACAGAGGACGGCCCTCTCGGCCGTTACTACAAGGAGGCTCGGGATCTGGCGCGCCGTGTCACCCAATGGTCCGACGGCATGGAGAGAGCCAAGAAGCGCTTCGTCGTCACCACCGGGGGCGGCCCTGGCATCATGGAAGCGGCGAATCGAGGAGCCGCCGACGCCGGGGGCAAGAGCGTCGGCCTGAATATCGGTCTCCCGTTCGAGCAGAAGCCGAACCCGTACATCACCTCCAGCCTCTGTTTCGAGTTCCACTACTTCTTCATGCGGAAGTTCTGGTTCGCCTACCTGGCCAAGGCGCTCGTGGTGTTTCCGGGCGGATTCGGCACGCTCGACGAGCTGACGGAGCTGCTCACACTCATGCAGACCCGCAAGCTCGAAAAGAAGATGGTGATTGTGTTGTATGGCACCGAGTTCTGGAAGGAAATCCTCAATATCGACGCGCTGGTGAAGCACGGCATGATCAGTCCCGAGGACGTGAATCTGTTCCAGTACGCCGACGATCCGGAAACGGCCTTCCATATCCTTCGCGACGGCCTTACCCGGCACTACCTGTTGCCGAAGGGTGCTCTTCCCGACGAGGAGTCGCCCGCCATCGCACGGTCGCGCGTGTAGACCGGCCTTATGTTGCGGCGCCGCGGACTCGACCTGCTTTTTCTGGCGGCGCTGGGCGTGTGGATCGCCGGTTGGGCTGCCCGGTCGCCGGTGTGGGCGGCCGTTGGTTCGCTGGCGGCGTTGGCCTTGGCGGGCGTGCTCGGCGTCCGGCTGGGGCGCCGGCTGTTACGCCCGCTGATATGGCGGTTGCGGAATCGGTTGGCGGTGGCGTATTTCTTTATCGCCGTCATCCCGATTGCCCTGTTCCTGCTGCTATCGCGCCAAGCCGCGATCTTTCTGGGCGAACAAGTTGCGGCCCATCTGGTGCAGGTCGAACTCGAACAGCACGCCGAGCAGTTGCACGGCGTCGCGCGGCTTTTGGCGCAATCTGGCCCCGTGCGCGTCGAACGCCCGGGCGCGATCGCCGCCGCGCTCGACGCCCGCTTCCCGGGTATTCAAACCTCGATCGACGATGCCTATCATGACCCCGTGGCTGGCTGGGGCGACGCGTCCGGTGTGATGGTGCGGGATCGCCGGCTTTACCTGTGGGCGCACACGGTGGAGGGCGCCACTTGCGTCACGGTGCAGGCTCCGTTGACGCGGCGTTGGCTGTCGGCTCTGGTACCGGGTCTAGGCCCGGTGTCGGTTCTCCCGGGCACGGAAAACCCGGACGCCTTTTCACTCGCCGCCGAGCAGGACGATCCGCCTCTGGCGCTGGTCCCGCCCGTGAACTGGTTCGACGACGAACTGCGCTGGGGCACAGACATCCCGGTGGCACGCTGGGATACGCCGGGCCGCAGCCATTCCGCGCTGCTCGGCGTCCGTACGCGTTTTTCCCCGCTGATTCACGTCCTCACCCGCGAAGGCAACCAGGCGAGCCTTCCCAATGCGCTCTGGATATACGGCATCCTGCTCGCCATCGCGCAGGCGGCCTCGATCTATATAGGCGTCACCGTCACCCGCACCATCACCGCCGCCGTCGACGATTTGCACGAAGGGACTCATCACGTGAGCCAGGGCGACTTCGCGTGGCGGATTCCGGAGAAGGGAGTCGATCAGGTGGCCGGCTTGAGCCGGGCCTTCAATCAGATGACCGGGCAGGTGGAGCGTCTGCTCGAAGTCGCCAAGGAAAGCGAACGTCTTCAGGCGGAGGTGGAGATCGCGCGCAAGGTGCAGGCGCAGTTGTTTCCTCAGCGCGTTCTGCCCATCCCGGGGCTTGACCTGCTGGGTGTTTGCGCGCCGGCGCGCATGGTCTCCGGCGACTACTACGACTATCAGGAAGCCGGCGGGCGCTTCGCCATCGCGATTGGCGATGTGGCGGGAAAGGGCATTTCCGCGGCGCTGTTGATGTCGTCTCTGCAGGCGTACTTCCGCATGCAACTCGATGACTTGGCCAAAGGAGAGGTGGCCAACGCCGTGGCCCGCATCAACCGGATGCTGCATGCCACCACGCCCGCTGAAAAATTCGCCACCCTGTTCCTCGGTGTCTACGACGCCGGGACCGGCGAGTTGATCTACAGCAACGCGGGCCATCCTCCGCCGCTGCTCTTGCGGAACGGAGCCGTTCGGCCGCTGGAGGTGAACGGGATGGTGGTGGGCGCATTTGGGTTCGCTCGGTACGAGCAAAGCCGTTTGGTTCTCGAACCGGGCGACGTTCTCGTGGCTTTCACCGATGGCGTTTCGGAGCCGGAAAATTGCTACGGCGAAATGTTTGGCGAAGAGCGCATCGGAGAACTGCTCAAGAAATCGGGCGATCTGTCCCCGGAGCAGTTTCTGGAAGCCGTTCACGAAGCAGTGACGGACTTTACGGGCTCCGGAGAACTGCAGGACGACCTTACGCTGATCGTCGCGCGCAGGGTGGCCACCTGAAAATGACACGGATTCGCGGCCGCATCCTCACCGTGGTTCTTCTCATCGCGGCTACGCTCGCCATGGGCACGGCCGGGTTCGTCTGGCTGTCGGACTATCCGGTCTTCGATGCTCTTTATATGTCGGTGATCACCATCACCACGGTGGGCTATGGCGAGGTTCATCCGCTCACCAAAAGCGGCCGCATCTTCAATACTATTCTTCTCCTGGTTGGCGCAGGCGTAATGGCATACGCCTTCAGCGCGGTGACACAAAGCATCTTCGAAAGCCAATTCGGAGAGATGATCCAGCAGCGGCGGAATCGAAAAATGATCGATCGACTCAACAATCACTACATACTCTGCGGTTTCGGGCGCGTCGGGCGCGGCGCGGCGGCGGAACTCCAACGGTCCGGTGTGCCGTTTGTCGTGCTGGACCGCAACGAAGACCGCGTGGAGCGAGCCATCAAGATGGGCATGCTGGCCGCCGAGGCCGATGCAACCCGCGACGACATGTTGATCGACGCCGGCATCCAGCGGGCACGAGGACTGATCGCGGCTCTCGCCACCGACGCCGACAACCTGTTCCTGATTCTTTCCGCGAAGAGTCTCAACCCGAAGCTGATGGTGTCGTCGCGCGTGGCCGAGGAAGCCTCCGAGGCCAAGATGCGCCGCGCCGGCGCCGACGCCGTTTTCATGCCCTACTCGATGACCGGGTATCGTCTGGCGCAATCGATCCTCCGGCCGCACGTGTTCGAGTTCCTCGACGTCACCGCGCAAACATCGAGCATGGGTATGGACGTCGGCATCGAACAAGTGGAGATCCGCCCTGGCGCGCAGATAGCCTCCCGTTCTCTGAAAGACATGCAATTGCGGCGCGACCTCGGTGTGATCGTGCTCGCCATCCGGCGCGCCAACAAGACCATGGAGTTCAACCCGTCGGCGGAAACCATCATCGAGGTGGGAGACAATCTGATCGTGATGGGCCGATCCGACGATCTGCGCAAACTGGAACAAATCGTGGCGGGGCACGACACCTGATGTACGTTCTCACCGCTGCCCAGATGCGCGAGGTGGACCGCCGAACCGTGGAACTCGGCATCCCGGACGCCGTGTTGATGGAGAACGCCGGCCACCGCGTGGTGGAACTGCTCGCTGGAAAATTCGCGCCGCTTTCCGCGCAACGCATCGTCGTGCTGTGCGGCAAGGGTAACAATGGCGGCGATGGCGTGGTGGTGGCGCGGCAGTTGTTCACACGGTTCCGCCCGGCTTCGCTCGATGTCGTGCTCGCCGATACGGCTCCGGCCAACCTCGCCACGCTCGACGCCTGCGGCTTTCACGGCATTTCGCGGCAGATCGCCCCCTCGATGCGCGCGGCTACCATCGTCGTCGATGCGCTGCTCGGGACCGGGCTCACCGGTCCACCTCGCGAACCCTACGCGTCGTTGATTGCCGAAATCAACCACGGGTTCCCTGCCGCCACGGTGGTGGCCGTCGACATGCCTTCCGGTTTGGCCAGCGATGCCGCGGTCACCGCGTGGGATCACGTGCGGGCGCGATACACGGTCACCTTCACCGCGCCAAAACCCGGGCAGTTGCTCGAATCGGGCGATGCCGCCTGCGGCGAACTCGTCGTCGCGCCCATCGGCTCTCCAGCGGCATTGTGTGTGTCCGGCACCCGTCTCACTGAACCGGCCGACTTCACGGCCCTGCTCGCCCCACGGCCTCGCGGCGGGCACAAGGGCACCTTTGGCCACGTGCTCGTGATCGGCGGCGCGCCTGGCAAAACGGGCGCGGCGGCAATGACGGGGATGGCCGCCCTGCGCGCTGGCGCGGGCCTGGTGACGGTGGCCAGTTCCGAGGACGCGCTCAGCGAAATCGGCGCGCATGCACCGGAGTTGATGACGGAGGAATTGCCGGAGTATGGCCATTTTCGCGACCTCGCGGCCGGCAAGACCGTGTTTGCCGTGGGGCCGGGAATGGGCGTGCATCGTCACCGGTCGGAGTTCCTGCGGCGCATGCTCGCCGATCATGATCAACCTGCCGTCATCGACGCCGATGCGCTCAACAACCTCGGCGGCGTGGAATTGCCGCGGGATCGCCGTTTGATCCTCACGCCGCACCCAGGCGAGATGGCGCGCCTCATCGAGAAACCTGCCGCCGAGATTCAGGCGGACCGGATGACGATCGCGCGTGAGTTCGCCGTCTCACGCGGCGTCTTACTTGTTTTGAAAGGATTCCGTACGCTGGTTGCGTTTCCGGGAGGCGAACTGTGGATCAACCCCACCGGTGGGCCGGCGTTGGCTACCGCCGGCTCCGGCGACATCCTTACCGGCCTGATTGCCGGGTTGGTGGCGCAATACCCCGGCGATTGGCGAATGGCGGCCGTCGCCGCGGTGTGGCTGCACGGGTATGCCGGAGACCGTGCCGGCGCGGCGCTCGGTGACAAGAGCGTGATCGCCACGGACCTGCTGCGGTTCCTCCCGGAAGCGTTCGCGGCGGCGCGGGGATGACCGAGCTCTCTTTCACCACCGATTCCGATGAGGAAACCGTTGCTCTCGGCCGGCGTCTCGCCGCCGGGGTGCTGCCTCCGCGAGGAGTGGTGTTGCTGATCGGCAATCTGGGAGCAGGCAAAACCACCCTAGCAAAAGGGATCGTGGAAGGCCGTGCGGCCTCACGGCGCGAAGAAGTCTCGAGCCCCACCTTCAGTTTGATTCACGAGTACGGCGACCCTGTGTCGGTCTATCACGCCGATCTTTACCGGCTCGAAACCGAACAGGAGGCGTCGCGCCTCGGATTGGACGAACTGATCGACGGCCCCGCCCTGGTGCTGGTGGAGTGGGGCGAACGATTCCCTCGCCTGTGGCCCGCCCGCCGCACCGAGATCCGAATCGACCGCGCGGCAGGCGATCAGCGGAGATTTCTCATCCGGTCCGCGAATGCTTCGTAGGATCCGGCGGCCCGATCGTTCATCCACGCGGCGTATTTTTGCGCGATTTGCTCGAGGTTGTGATACTGAAACGGGTCCTTGGTCGCCTCGCGCCACACCGGGACGATCTTTTCGATGCGGACGTACACCAGCAGCAGTTCGCGATTGCTCTCAAAGAACAGTTCCGGATTGAGAACGCCCGCGCGCAGGAAAGACGACACCATTTCCCAGTACGACGTCACCATGCGAAACGACGCATTTTCTTCCGAGCCGGGCGGGCACACCGCCTGGAAGTCTTCGAGCGTGGAGGCGTGAAAATTGGCCACGAACCACGATCGCGCCCGCCGCATGCGGTCTTCCCGCCGCATGTCGTACAGCCGCAAAATCAGATTGACATCGTCGTAGGTCGCCGTCGGAGTGAACTTAGCCATAAAATCATAGCTTAGCAGTATGTACCATGGTGCTTATGCACGCGATTCGAATCCTTGGCGCGGCGTCTCTCTCCCTCTTCGCGGCCGCGGCCGCCGAGCCGATTGGCCTCCATCCGGATAACCCCCACTACTTTTCATTTCGCGGCAAGCCCACCGTTTTGATCACTTCCGCCGAGCACTACGGCGCTGTGCTGAACGGCGATTTCGATTTTGTGCGATACCTGGACACGCTCAAAGCCGCCGGCCTCAACCTCACCCGCACTTTCGCCGGGGTCTACTACGAGGTGCCCGGCGATTTCGGCATCGCCCGCAACACCTTGGCGCCCAAGCCGTCGCGATTCGTGGGTCCCTACGCGCGATCCACCGCCAAGGGCGCCCTCGACGGGCTGAACAAGTTCAATCTCGATCGTTGGAATGCCGCCTATTTCGATCGTCTCAAACGTTTCCTGCGCGCGGCGTCGGACCGCGGCATCGTCGTCGAACTCACCTTGTTCTGTGTCTACTACTCCGATCGCATGTGGAACCTGAGCCCCCTGAACCCCTCCAACAACACGTCCGGGATGGCGGCGATTCCACGTGAAGAAGTGCTCGCGATGAAGCATCCAGGGATGGTTGCCGTGCAGGAGGCCTTCGTGCGAAAGATCGTTCAGGAGACGCGCGAGTTCGATAACGTGCTCTACGAAATCTGCAATGAGCCCTACATCCGCGGGCTCGCGGCCGATGACTGGCAGAGTCATATCGCCAAGGTGATTCGCCAGGCTGAGGAGAGCCTCGCTCCCCCGCAGCGCCATCTCACCGGCTGGAACGCAGCCAACTTCGCGCGCAAGATTGACGCGCCGGACCCCAACGTGTCCTACTACGCATTTCACTACGCGCGGCCCCCGGTGACGGTGGCGCAAAACTACTCGCTCGCCCGCCCCATCGGGATGAACGAAACCGGGTTCGACGGCACCCTCGACGCCGTTTACCGTATGCAGGCCTGGGACTTCCTGATGGCCGGCGGAGCGATGTACAACAATCTCGACTACTCATTCACAGCCGGCAACGAAGACGGCGCCTTCCCGGTCCCTGGCAATTCGCCCGGCGGCGGGAGCGCCGAGTTGCGCCTCCAACTGCGCGTCCTGGCGGATTTCTTCGCGGGTCTCGATTTTGTGAAGATGCGGCCGGCGAACGACCTCGTCACCGGCGGCTTGCCGGGGGGCTATGCCGCACGCGCGCTCGAACAGCCCGGCCAGGCCTATGCCGTCTATGTGCATTCCGGACGCGTGATGGAGGGCTACCGCCCCCGGTACGTCTACCGCACCGGGAAGACGTCTTTTCCTATCTCGCTGAATCTCCCCGCAGGCAAATGGCGCGCCCGCTGGACCAATACGCGGACCGGCAAGGTGGATCACGAGGAGAACTTCGAGCACCCCGGCGGACACGCCTGGGTGCCGTCGCCCGAATTCACCGAGGACATTGCACTGGTGGTGGCGCGGCGCGATCCGTAGCGATCCGCGAATCCCAGCAGCCCGGTAGTTCCGCTCAGTAGTTCCGTGCCGGACGCTGGTAGGGTTCCTTCAGATACTTGGCCGCCAACTCCTGCGCGCCCTGCGTATTGTCCTTGGTGCGGATGGCTTGGTTGTATTCGTTGGTCGCCCGCTCGCGCTGATCGGTGATATCGAAAATGTTGCCGAGTTTCAGGTGGGTCCAAACCTCGGTCCATTTGGGTTCCAGATCCCCATTGAGCGCCTCACGGAATTCGTTGGCGGCGGACTGATAGTTTCCCTGCAAAAAGAAGATCTCGGCCACGCGGTAGTGAGCCAGTGACGAGTTGCGGTTGGTGTCGAGCGCCTTCTGATACTCCTTGAGTGCGTCGGCCCATTCACTGATTTCGGCGAACATCTCGCCCCGCCGGATCGCCACCGCCACCCGCTGCTGATCGTGGTAGCGCAGCACCTTATAGTTGGGGTCCACCGTCACTTTCTTGGGCCGGCCGAAGGTCTCCACCACGAATTCCGAAGCCATGCCTACCACGTCCACCGTCTTGGTTTCCGGGTTGCCGTCGGTCTCGATCAGCAACTCCACCGGCATCCGGAACGTGTCCAGATCCTGCGCCACCTTGCCCATCACCCGGAATCCCTTCGTGGTTCGGAACACGGTGTACTCGAGTTTGAACTCGGGCGCGCCCGTGGATTCGATCCACTGAATGAAGAAGCCCTGCAGGCTGCGTCCGGTGATTTGCTCGGCCGCTTTGCGGAAATCGTCGGTCGAAACTTCCTTACCCGCGTTGGCCTCGAGGAATGTCTTCAGCAGCTTCTCGAAAGCCTCATCGCCCGCGATCTGGCGGAGCATGTTGAACACCGCCGCGCCCTTGGCCGCCGTCACCGCCCAATACTCCGGTGAGTAGTCTTCCAGCCGCGAAGACTGTGCGATCGGCGGCTGCTCCACCGTCAGCGCCTCGGTATAGGTGTCGCGCAGTTCGCTTTCCATCGCGCCCTCGCCCTGCGTTTTCTCCACCCACATCAGCTCCGCGTAGCGGGCCCCGCCGTTGGCCAGCCAGATGTGGTTCCGGGTGGTGGGCGAAACCGAGACGCCCCACCACTGCCTCGCCACCTCGCGATGCACGAGCCGGGAATTTACCTCCGTCCCGATGGCGCGCGGATTCAAAAAAAGCAGGCCCGGCGCCGAATAGCCGTTGGGTGCGTTGTTCTCGGTTTCGAACACGATCATGCTCGCGTCGGGCGGGAGCCCGAACAGGCCGGTGAGGAAGGTCATCGCCTTGCCCACTTCTTCTCCATAGGCGTTCGCCATGGATGCGGTCTCGCCGCGGAAATATAGCGACGATCGCGCTCCACCAGCGGTGCTGGAGAAAGGCTGACCCTTGGCCACGCCGATGCTGCCCGGGAACGAGGGACGCTTCTGTTCGAACTCGTAGGTGATCTTGCCGGATCCGCCGCCCGATGACGTTTCCAGTCCGCTTCCGATGGCGTGGTAGCCGTCTGGCACCGTAACGCGCACCGTTGCCGTGAACCGGTCCGCCGTATAGTCGTTGACAGGGAACCAGCGCGCCGGGTAGAGGAGGAACGCGTAGTCGCTCTGGATGGATGCGAACTTCACGCCCCACACCGGAGATTCCTCGCTGCCGTCGAGCTTGCCCTCGTAGCGCACGATCACTGTCTGCGGCTTGCCCTTTTCGAGCGGTTGCTGGAACTGTGCGCGCACCGCGAACTCCTGGGAATTCCGCTGCGCCGATACGGGCTGCCCGCCTCCGTCGGTTACCGCGGACACAGTCAGCGCGTTGTTCAGCTCAAAGATCACGAATGAGGTTGTCTCTTCGGGTACGAACCGGATCGCAGCCGTGGCGGCGATGGACTGGGTGGCCGGGTTGATTTCGGCTTCGATGGTGTAGTGCTCCACGTCGATTTTCGGGCGCTTACTGTCTTGCGCCATCGCTCCCGGTGTCAGCACGGCCAGCACGGTGGTCAGCACAACCGGCAGTATGGCGGCCCTCAGCCCGCCGCTTCCATCCATCCGAATCCACTTACTCATGAACGCTTCCCTTATTCGCTATTTGAGTCACTATGTGCGCGGCCCTCTCCATGGGGTCTTCGCCGGTGGCCAACTTCCGGGTTATCTCCTGCAATCCGGTCTGCATCCGCAACCGCGCCGAAGCGTCGTTCAAGAGCCGAAGCCCTTCGGTGGCGAGGGTCTCCTCGCTGAGCCCGTCCTGAATCAGCTCAGGCGCCACGGCTCGTCCGGCGACGAGATTCACCATCGAATAGTACGGTACTTGAACCAGATAACGGCCCATCCACCAGCTCCATGGACTGACCTTGTAAAAGGCAATCAGCGGCGCTCCCAGGATGGCCGCCTCTATTGTCACGGTACCACTGGCGGCCAATGCGAGATCGGCCGCCGCCAGCGCATCCCAGGTTTCGCCTTCAATATGTTGGATGTGCGCGCGCGCAAGGGGTTCCGTCAAAAATGTTAACCCATGCGAAGAACCGGGCGTCGCCATCACAAACGACGCATCCACCGATTTCCGCATTCGCTCCACCGCGCCGGTGACAATCGGCAGATGGCGGGCGATCTCACCCGGCCGCGATCCAGGCAACAACAGGACGAGTGGCTTGTCCGCCGGCAGCCCGTGCCGCGACAAAAACTCCAGCCGCGTCCGCGACGGCTGCGCGATCCGCGTCAGCGGATGGCCGATGTAGCTGGCGTTCACCCCATGAGACCGGAAAAACTCTTCTTCAAAGGGGAAAATGCACAGCAGATGATCGATGTTGCGGCGCATCGCCGGAATGCGCCCCTTGCGCCAAGCCCACGCCTGCGGCGCGATCAGATACACCACCGGCACGCCCAGCGCCTTCAGCTTGGGCGCCAGCCGCAGGTGAAAATCCGGAGAGTCAGTGAGAATGGCCAGGTCCGGACGCCTCTGCTCCGCCGCACGCACGAGCTTTCGGAATTCGCCATATATTCGCGGAATGTGCCGCACCACTTCCACCAGCCCCACCACATTCAGCGATTCGGCGCGGATCACGGGCTCCACGCCCGCATCGCGCAGACGCGGACCGGCGCATCCGTAGAACCGCGCTTCCGGCCAGTGAGCCGATAGCGCCCGTTTGAGAGCAGAGGCGTAGAGGTCGCCGGAGGCTTCGCCGGCGGAAATGAGGATGTTCACGGGGTAGAATGCGTAACCGCTTCCTACTCACGATAGCAGGACCGCCGTCCAGGCTTACTCGGCCGGCCGCGGATCGCCCAGCGCCTCGAGCATGGCCTCATAGGCATCGGGAAACCGCTCGAGCGTCAGTAGGATCTTCGCTTTCAATTCCTGCCACTCCCGGCTCTGGGCCAAAGCCAAAGACGCGGGTTCGTTCTCACTACTCCGCAGCCGCGAGGCCAAATGAAGCTGCCGTTCGCGCCGTTCGAGGATGCGTAGGGCAGAAGGACTCAATCCCCATGGCGCCAGCAGCCGGAGCGCGTCTTCGGTCAGCTTCGCCATCGCGTCCAACGTGGCTTCGGCCGGTTGCGCCGCCGCGGCCCATTCGCTCCCTTCGCGCTGCTCGTGCCGTTCCCAATGCATCCACAAGTTCGCGAATCCCACTCCAAAGCGCTCGGCCACTTCCCGCACGGGTTCCCCCGCCCTGAGCGCTGCTGCCATTTCGATGCGGTTTCGATTGCCACACACTGAACAGTTCAATTTGCACCACTCCTCGGCCTATTATTCGGGAAGGTGGGCGTGGCCCGGCCAAATTCGAAATCGTACGGATGGCCGGATGTACATGAGTCGAAAAAGGATCGACGATTGGGAGGAACGCGACCCGCGCCGGAAACGCGCCTCTGGTACTATGCCGGTCCGCGGGCTAGGTGAGGCCCAAGCCCGAAGCCGCCTCGTGCAGGTTCTTGTCGAGGGTCCGGAGCCGGCACTGCGTGAGCGCCGCCGATGTCAGCAGGTTGACGTCGATCAAACCCAATCCCGGCCCGCAAAGCCGATGGGTGTCCAACATCATCCGAACCTCGGCATGCGTGGCCACCCGGGCGCACGGCAGCGCGTCCAGCATCTCGAGCACACTGTACCTATTCTTCAAGTTCCCGCAAGCCAACTCGCCTGCAACCACCGGATGCATCAGCACCCATCCTTCATTGAGCGCTTCCGCGAGTTCCGGTACTCCCTGGCGAAAATGCTCCACCCGGACCGACGTATCCACCAAGGTCGTCCGAGCGGCCATCAGTCCGGGCGCCGCCGCGGAATCGATGCCAATTGAGGTTGTGTACCACCCATCGCAGCCAGCCTCCGGGCGCTCTCCCGGGCGATCAAAGCCTCGAGGCCCGCTCGCACCAGCGCAGTCTTTTCCTGCACACCCGTCAGTTCGCGAGCCCGTTCCACCAACCCGTCGTCAAATATTCAGTGTCGTTCTGCTTGAATGCATCTATATGCATATTGCATGCATATGGATCCGGCAGGCAAGCCAAATCATCCTACCGCTGCGATGCAGTCGATCTCCACCCGGACATCCTTGGGCAGCCGCGCCACCTCCACCGTCGCCCGAGCCGGGGTTTCCCCGCTGAAATACCGCCCGTAGACCTCATTCATCCGCGGAAACTCGTCCATGTCCTTCAGGTATACCGTGGTCTTGAGCACCTGCGTAAACCCGGACCCGCATGCCGCGAGCACGGCACCCAGATTCTCGAGCACACGCCCGGTCTGCGCCGCGATATCGCCTTCCACCACTTGTCCCGTCACCGGATCGAGCGGAATCTGTCCGCTCAGATACGCGATGCCGTTGTGGACCACTGCCTGCGAATAAGGGCCGATCGCCTTCGGCGCTGCTTCCGTTGTCACAATGCTTTTCATCTTCTTTGATCTCCAAACTCGAGTGTGCCGACGAGATCGCTCACCTGCGCGATCTTCTGTTCGGTTAGGAATCGATCCAACTCTCGCGCCACGCGGCTCACCGACGAAGGATCCCAGAAACTCGCCGTGCCCACTTCCACCGCGCTTGCGCCGGCCACCAGGAACTCGGCCGCGTCTTCTCCGCTGGCGATGCCGCCGAGGCCCACCACCGGTATGCGCACCGCGCGCGACGCTTCCAAAACCATTCGAAGCGCGATCGGCTTCACGGCTGGTCCGCTCAATCCGCCAAAGCCGGCTCCGATGCGCGGCTTACGCGCCCGCGCATCCACGGCCAGAGCGAGAAACGTGTTCACCAACGAAACGGCGTCGGCGCCCGCGGCCTCAGCCGCCTTGGCCAATGGCTCGATTTTCGCCACGTTGGGGGAAAGCTTCACGATCAACGGCCGCCTCGCCGCCTGGCGCGCGGCCGCAACCAGTTGCCCCAGCAATGTGGGTTCGCTCGAAAAGAACATGCCGCCGTGCTTGGTGTTCGGGCACGATACGTTCAATTCGTAGGCAGCGATGCCCTCGGCGTCCTCGAGAATGCGCAGGGTCTCGAGGTAGTCTTCGGTGGCGTATCCGAATACGTTGGCGATTACGGGGACGCCGATGCGCCGGAGTTGGGGCAGCTTCCCTTCGACGAAGGCCCGCGCGCCAATGTTTTGCAGGCCGATCGAATTGATCATCCCGGCTTCGGCTTCCCATAACCGGGGCGGCGGGTTGCCCGCGATCGGCTCCCGGGACAATCCCTTCGTCACGATCGCACCCACCCAACGCCAGTCCACCAGCCCGTCCATCTCCACGCCGTAGCCGAAGGTTCCGGACGCGGCCAGCACCGGCGCCGCCAGCGGAATTCCGCACAGCGCCGTCCGCATTCTCGGCCCAGGGGTTGGCAATGCCCTATTTGTCTCCCGTCACCGCGCCGATCACGCGGAGCCAATTCAACCCCAGGATCTTGCGGATGCGCTGCTCGCCATACCCCAGCCGGACCAGCGCCTTGGTGATCTCGCCATATCCGGACGCATCGCGCATCTCGCGCGGCAGCGGCGGGCCGCCGTCGAAATCGGAGCCGAGCGCCATGTGATCTTCGCCCACGAGTCGGACGCCGTAATCGATCACCCGCGCCAGCTTGTCCGCGGTTAGCTGATATTGCTCGGGGATCGTGCCCTTGAACACGAACGGCAGTCCACGCGCTTCCAATGCGTCGATCTCTCCGATCGTCATCGTGGCATACCGGCCCAGTGACGCCGATACATTGGCCACGGGCGGATTTTTCACCGCCCAGTTGTAGTATTCCGGGTTGTTGAAGGTGTTGCCGAACTGGACGCCCACGACGCCGCCGCGTGCGGCGAGCGCCTTGGCCGCGCGGTCGCTGATCAGCCGTGGGATGTCGATGAAGTGCCGGAAGCCGCCGTGGGTGTACGCCACCGGCTGGGTGCTCAACTCCACCGTCTGCAGGATCGTTTCTTCCGATCCATGCGCCACGTTGATCAGCATACCCAGGCGATTCATTTCCCGCACCACAGCGCGGCCATGATCGTTCAGCCCGCCCCACTTCCGGACGTCGCAGCAGGAGTCCGCGAACTGATTGGTGTAGTTGTGCGCGGTCAACTGCATGGAGCGGAGGCCGAGGCGATGCAGGGCACGCAGCAGGAGCAGGTCGCCATCAAGGTCATAGCCGCCTTCCAGATCGAGAAGCGCGGCGATGCGTCCCGACGCGGCGATGCGGCGGATATCGGCGGCGTTGCGCGCCAGTTCGATCTTGTCCTTGTTCTTCTCGATCTGCTCGAGCGCCAGTTCCACCACGCGAAACGTGTTCTTCACTTCGTGCCGGCCGGGATAGTAAGGCTCCGGCGTGTAGACGCTGAAAAACATCGCGTCAATCCCGCCTTCTTTGGCGCGCGGCAGGTCGATATGGCCGTCTTCGTAGCGGTCACCGATGTCGCGGCCCTCGAGCAATTGGCGTGACATCACGTGTACGTGTCCGTCCATCACCAGCGCGTCGCGATGGAGGTCCTGCGCGGGGAGCGGAATCGCGGCCAGCAGGCAGCAGGCGGCGAGGCAGCGAACCGGTATCCGTCTCATGAGCCTTTGGCGAAGGCCAGCGAAGCAGAATTGATGCAATATCGCAATCCCGTGGGCCCAGGGCCGTCCGGAAACACGTGGCCCAGGTGCGCGTCGCACTTTTTGCACCGCACCTCCACCCGTTCCATGAACAGGCTCGTGTCCCTGTGCGTGACGATATTCTCCTCGGCCGCGGGCTTCCAGTAGCTCGGCCAGCCGGTGCCGGAATCGAACTTTTCGCTAGACCGGAACAAAGCCGTTCCGCAGCACACGCAGCGGTACAGGCCGTTGTCGTGGTTGTCCCAGTAGATCCCGGTAAAGGCGCGTTCGGTGCCCTCCTTCCGCGTCACCGCGAACTGGGCCGGCGTGAGTTCGCCGCGCCACTCTTCCTCGCTGCGCACCACCTTACCCACCCGCACCGTCTCCAGACGGTTCCCCTCGTCGTCAAACAGCGCCACTTCCACTTCGGCGCCAGCACCACTCACGGACGCATCCGGCACAGGTCTCTCCTTTCGCGATGAGATCGCCACCAGTCCCGCGAATGCTACTGGCATCAGCAGGAAAGCGCGGCGCGACGTGCCCGCGGGCGCGGCGGCTTGATTGGTCAGGCTGAGCACAATCTATTAGATTGTAGACCGCCCGGGACGGTTTCAGCTTCAAGCGAAAAGCCGGCCTGGTGCCCGGCGCGCCGGCGATCTCGGCACTCCCGTAGGGGCTCGTGCTACCCTGACCCCCGGTGACCACCTATCACTACTCCCTGCTCGGCATCGTGGGCCTGTTCCTTGCTTGGTCCGCCATCGAGCCGCATGACTATTTCACGTGGCTGCTGGAGGTGCTGCCTGCCGTGCTCGGCTTTCTGATCCTGGCGTACGCCTGGAAGCGCCACGGTTTTCGCTTCACCACCTTCATCTACACCCTCATCGCGATTCACGCGGTGATCCTCATCATCGGCGGCCACTACACCTACGCCGAGGTCCCGTTGTTCAACTGGCTGCGAGATATCGGCGTATTCTCTCGCAACAACTACGACAAGATCGGCCACACCGCGCAAGGTTTCATTCCCGCGATGGTGACGCGCGAAGTCCTCATCCGCACCTCTCCGCTCGGCGGCAGCCGATGGCTGCCGTTTCTCGCCGTCACTGTCTGCCTGGCCTTCAGCGCCTTTTACGAAATGATCGAATGGTGGGTGTCGGTGGCCACCGGCAGCGCGGGCGATTCGTTCCTGGGAACCCAGGGCTACATCTGGGATACGCAGTCCGACATGTTTCTATGCATGGTCGGCTCGATCGCCGCCTTGCTGCTGCTGAGCCGCACGCACGACCGGGCGCTGGCCGCCATTCGATAAGATGAGCGGGTGCAAACCCGCCGCCAGTTTCTCTCCGCCGCCGCCTCGTACGCCGCGATCGCCCAGTCCACCCGGCGGCGCCCCAATATCGTCTTCCTTCTGGCTGACGACGCCGGCTACGAATGCTTCGGTCCCTATGGCAGTAGGCAATATTCCACGCCGATCCTGAACAAACTCGCCGATAGCGGCGTGAAGTTCACCAACTGCTACTCGACCCCGTTGTGCACGCCCACCCGCGTGGCTCTCATGACCGGGCAGAGCAACGTGCGTAATTACACGGATTTCGGCGCGCTCTCCCCCGGCGAGTACACCTTCGCGAAAATGTTCCGGGAGTCAGGCTATGCCACCGCTATCGCCGGCAAGTGGCAATTACAGGGCAACAAGAACGCAAAGGGCACCACCCCCGCCGATTCCGGTTTCGACCAATGGTGCCTGTGGAACACGCCCATCACCAGGCGCGAACGCTACTGGAACCCTGCTCTTGACGTCAATGGATCGCTGAAGCCGGTGACCGAGGACGATTACGGTCCGGACCACTTCTCCGGCTTCCTGCTCGACTTCATCGAGAAAAACAAAGACCGTCCCTTTTTCGCCTACTATCCCATGGTGCTTACGCACAGCCCGTTCCTACCGACGCCGCTTTCGGCGGATCGCGCGTCGAAAGTCGAGCAACGCAACTTCGAGGATATGGTCGCCTACACCGACAAGATCGCAGGGCGATTCATCGAACGTCTGGAGCGGCTGAAGCTCATCGATAACACGCTCTTCGTGTTTACTTCCGACAACGGCACGCACCACTCTCTGCGGTCGAAGCTGAACGGCCGCATGATCACGGGCGACAAGGGCGCGCCTACCGATGCCGGGACGCACGTTCCCCTCATCGTGTATGCGCCGGGAATGGTCCGTGGCGGGCGCGTGAGTCACGATCTGATCGATCCCTCCGATTTCTTGCCCACTATGGCCGATGCCATCGGCGCCAAGGTCCCGCACTCCATCGATGGACGCACCTTCTGGCCACAACTGCAGGGAAAGGAGGGCGCTCCCCGTGAGACGCTGTTCACATACTACTTTCCGCGCCCCTACGCCGCGGCCTACGATACGCCTTACCAGCACCCGGAAGTAAGGTTCGCCCGGGATCGACGCTATAAGCTCTATGGCGACGGCCGCTTCTACGATGTCGCCGCCGACCCCGCCGAGACCCGTCCGCTGACGCCGGCCGCGGCAGCCCCGGTCCGCGTCAAACTCCAGGCCACGCTCGACGCCATGCCTGCCCATGGCGTCCGTATTCCGCGCGAGCATTGGGAACGGTCCGCTGGCGCGCCGTCGCCCCGCTGGCACCTGTTACACTGATCCGCATATCATGACGCCGCAGAAACACAAGCCATTTGTGCCGGAAGACATGCCGATGACCGAGTTCACCGTGCGAGCGGTGCTGATCGGCATCGTGCTCACGTTGATCCTGGGCGCGGCGAACGCCTATATCGGCCTGCGCGCCGGCATTACCATCGCCGCCACCTATCCGGCCGCGGTGATCGGAATGGCCATCCTCCGCATCTTTCGCGGATCCGTGCTGGAAGAGAACATCTGCCGGACCGCTGGCTCCATCGGTGAATCGGTGGCCGCGGGCGCCATCTTCATCATCCCGGCCTTCGTGATCACTCAGGCTTGGCCTTCGTTCGGCTTCGCCGATGCCTATTGGAAGACCACGGCGTTGCTTGTCACCGGGAGTATCATCGGCGTCCTTTTCGTGTCGCTGGTTCGACGGGTGATGGTGGAAGACCCGGAACTGCCGTTTCCGGAATCCACCGCCGCCGCCGAAATCCACAAGGCCGGCGCGCGCGGCGCCGAGGCAGTCCGGTTCCTGTTCTACAACATTCTCATCGGCGCCGTTGTTTATCTGCTCGGCAAGTTCAAGCTTTTCGCTCTCGACCATCAGTTCAGCGGCATCGCGATCGGCAACTTCGGACAAACACGGGTCCGCCTCAGCGCGACGAATGCGGAGCAAGCGGCCACCGCCGGAGGGTTTACGTCATTCGCGGCGCCGGAAGTGAGCCCCGCCTATGTCGGCGTCGGCTACATTATCGGGCCCAGGCTCGCCTCGCTCCAGTTTTCCGGCAGCGTCATCGCCTGGGCGCTGCTGGTTCCGTTGTTCGTCTATTTTCTCGGCCCGCAACTGGCGCCCGCTTTTACCGTCAACGGCGTCACCGACTGGGATGGGATGACGGCCTCCATCTGGCGCTTCATCGTGCGGCCCATCGCCGTCGGCGGCATGCTCGTCGGCGCCGGATACACACTGTTTCGAATGCGCAAGAATCTGGCCGCTGGCCTCGGACGGGCGTTCTCTGAGCTTTCCGGTTCCACGCCAGCGCTTGAATCGCTAGGCCGCACCGAACGCTATATGAGTTCGAAGGTGGTTCTTGCCCTCATCGGCCTCATGTACCTCATCATGCTGGGCGTCTACTACTACTTTGCCGGCGACACCGTTGCGGCGCTGGTGGCGGCAACCGTCATGATCGTGGTCGGCTTCTTCTTCGCCACCGTTTCGGGCAGCCTCGTGGGCATGATCGGGTCCACCAACAATCCTATTTCCGGACTGACTCTTTCCACGCTGATCATCGCCGCTCTCCTGATGGTCGCGCTCGGGTTCACCGGGCCCAGGGGCGTCGCGGTGGTGCTCGGGGTTGCGGCGGTGGTATGCGTATCCTCGGCGGTCGCCGGGGAACTCCTGCAGGACTTCAAAGTCGGCTACATCCTGGGTGGAACCCCGCGCTCCATCCAGATCGTCGAGCTGATCGCCGTCGTCATTGCCGCCGCGCTGATGTACTTTCCCCTGTGGCTGCTCAACGCCGGGGACATACAGGCGGGCGGTACCGGTTTCGGCGGCAATTCGCTCCCCGCTCCCCAAGCCGGCCTGATGGCTATGCTCGCCCAAGGCATCGTTGGCGGCGACATGGCGTGGCCGCTCGTGGTGGCTGGTATGTTCATGGGCATCGCGCTCATCATGGTGCAGGTGAAGAGCCCGATGCTGGTAGCAGTCGGCATGTATCTCCCCTTCGGGACCACGTTCGCCATCTTCTGCGGCGGGATGGTGCGCGCGCTCGCCGATTGGGCCGCCCAGCGCCGGGGCTACAATTCAGCGCAGGTTACGCGGGTGGAAAATGCCGGTATCCTCACCGCGTCCGGACTCATTGCCGGGGAAGCGCTGGTCGGCCTGGTGTGGTCCGCGCTGCAATTCAAACCCGAATGGATTCCGGACTTCGGAAACGAATCCTACGCCCTGGGGTTCCTGGTGCTGGTCGGGCTCGCCGTGTTGCTGGTTCGTTGGCCTCTTTCCAACGCCGGAAGCCCGGACGAACCTGCCCCACCGCAAGCCCTGGTCTAGCTCGCGTGCAGTTCGCTCTCCACGCTCTCCGCTACACCTTTCGCGCTGACGATACCATCTACTTTCCACCCGGCAAAGCCGGTAACGTGCTGCGCGGTGGCTTCGGGTTGGCGTTGCGCGAGGTGGCGAGCGTCGCTTCCTACAAGAGAATTTTCGAGCCAGTGGCTCCATCAGGACCCAGCGGTTTCGCCGACCCTCCGCGTCCGTTCGTCTTTCGCGCGGGGTCTCTGAGCGGCCGCCGGATTGCCCCTGGGGACTCCTTCTCCTTCGGCCTGCACGTGTTCGACACCCGCCAGCCTTCGCTCGAAGACTATACCGCGGCGCTCGATCGCCTGGGCCGCGAAGGTCTGGGCCCGGGACGTGGACGTGCCACGCGCACCGGCTCGAGCGAGGAAACCATCTGCCTCAGCCTCGCCCCAGATGATCAGCCCGTGCCGCGAATCCGGGTGTGCTTTCTGTCGCCCACCGAATTGAAGGCCGGCGAAGCACTCGCCAAGCGGCCGGAATTCGACATTCTCTTCGCCCGCGCCCGGGATCGTGTCGCGTCGCTTGCGGCCCGCTACGGCGATGGACCGATTGACTGCGACTTCCGTGCACTCGGCGAGCGCGCCCGCCAAGTGGCGATGATCGAGTGCGACGTTCAATTGGAAATCGTCGAACGCCGGAGCAGCCGCACTGGGCAAACGCATCCACTGGGCGGCTTCACCGGCCACGCCCTCTACCAGGGGGCGCTTGCCGAGTTCGCCCCTTGGTTGCGCGCCGCCTGCTGGACCGGAGTCGGCCGCCAAACTGTTTGGGGCAACGGAGCCATCGCCGTTGACTAACGCAGGTGAGCGGCTCCTCAGTCACGCGGGGCTGCGGCTTCGATGTGCTTGGCGGTGTCGAGATAGTGACGGAAGCGCACCACCTTGCCGGCTTCGTTGAAGGTGAACAGGTGCATCTCTTCGTCCTGGAAGCGCGCTCCGTTGGGGAGTTCCACATCGATGGCGACTTCGCCGGCAGCCTGTCCGGCGCAGGCCATGACGTTCAAGACGCGAAAGTCATGAAAGCGCATCTGTCCGACTACGGCGAAGAAATCCGCCACTCCGGCCTTGCCTGTGCGGGGCAACAGCCATGGGACGCCGGCGCGTTGGGCGTAGTTGGCCTCCCAGGACTCCCATTGCACGTTCTCGTCCACCATCTCGAGGATGGCCGGAATGTCACCGCGCTGAAAGGCGGCATAGATGTCTTTTACGCTCGCTGCACAGTCAAGTGTCTGGTTCATGTGGAATACCTCGTATGCAGCTTACTACGGCAGCCGGAACCGGGTGGATCTTCACCGCGCTAAATATTTCCGGGGCTGCTAGACTGAAACAATAGTCCAATGTGGCGCGGTGAACCCACGTATCTGCTCCGCAACCTGATCCTGAAAGACTTCCGGATCCGGTACAGGAACATGTCGCTCGGAGTATTTTGGTCACTCCTCAATCCCCTCGTCATGATGGGGGTGTTCACCTTCGTATTCACCAAAGTGATGAAGACCGGGGATGCCGATTTTCCGGTTTTCGTGCTGTGCGGGTTGCTGCCGGTGAACTTTTTCGGTATGGCCTGGATCGGGGGAACGTCGTCGCTGGTGGAGAATGTCGGATTGGTGAAGCGGGTGCCAATGCCGCGTGAGATCGTTCCGGTTGCCAGCGTGCTTTCCAATTGCCTGCACCTCGCCATTCAATTGGCGCTGCTGTTGGGAATGGCGCTGTTGTGGGGCAAGGGCGTGCATGCCAGTTGGCTCTGGATCGTGCCGCTGCTTTCGCTTTTCGTAGTGTTCGTCTGCGGGTTGGCGCTGCTGTTTTCGGCTCTGTATGTCTACATCCGCGACACGCGCTACGTAGTGGAATCGGCGAACCTCGTTCTGTTCTGGCTGGTGCCGGTGTTCTATCCGTTCGCTTGGGTTCCGGCCGAGTACGCGGGTATCTATGAGTTGAATCCGGTAGCGGCTGTCGTGCTTGGTTTGCGCGAGATCGTTCTGGGGGCTACGGCGCCGCGCGGCGTGCTGATGTGGAAACTGACCGTGGCAGCGTTGGGGACGCTCGCCATCGGACACTTCGTGTTTCACCGGCTTCGCCGGGGCTTTTATCAGCATCTATAACTATGGACATCGTCCGCCTTCACGAAGTGAGCAAATGGTTCCGCCATCACACCGGACCCAAATTGGTGCGCGACCATTTGCTGGACCTGTTTCGTGTGACGCCGCCCGAGCATCGCTTCTATGCGCTGAAGAATGTGAGCTTCACGGTGCGGCAAGGCGAGAGTGTCGCCATTATCGGCCGGAATGGCGCCGGCAAGAGCACTCTCTTGAGCGTGGTTGCCGGGCTGTGCGAGCCGGATTCCGGAAAAGTGGAAGCCAGCGGAACGATTTCCGCGTTGATGGAAATGGGCGCGGGATTTCACTACGACCTTACCGGCGGCGAGAACGTCCGGCTGAATGCCTCTCTGCTCGGACTATCCCGGCAGAAGACCGAGGAGTTGTTCCCGGCGATGGTGGAGTTCTCCGGAATCGCCGACTTCATCAATGAGCCTGTCCGTACCTATTCCTCCGGCATGGTGATGCGGCTCGCCTTTTCGGTGGCCGCGCACGTGGAATCCGACGTGATGATTCTCGACGAAGTAATCGCGGTGGGCGATCAGCAGTTCGCGGACCGGTGTCTGGACCGGATCCGCCAACTGCAACGGGCGGGAAAGACGCTGCTGTTTGTTTCGCACTCGGCCGACGTGGTGACGCATTTCTGCGATCGCGCGATCTGGCTGGACCATGGCGAGGTGGTGATGGACGGCGCATCGTCTTCCGTGCTGGGCTCCTACTCCGGCCAAGTTACGCCCGAGGTTGAAAGCTGACCCGTCGCGAAGCTGGTTTGCTCGCCCTTGCCGCCTGCACGATGCTCGCGCAGGAAAAGCCACCTGCCCCTGAACGGCCCCGGATCGCACTCGCACTTGCTGGAGGATCCGCCCTCGGCCTGGCGCACGTTGGCGTGATCCAGTGGCTGGAGGAGCATCGCATCCCGATCGACGGGGTAGCCGGCACGAGCATGGGCGGATTGGTGGGGGGGCTTTATGCCACCGGGGCCGACGCGGCACAGATGCGCGAGTTTCTCGAAGCGGTGGATTGGGCCAGCGCGCTGCAGCCCGGTCCACCTTTCCGGCAACTGGCTTTCCGGCGGAAGGAAGACCGACGGGCGTTTCCCAACCGGCTCGAGTTCGGCCTGAAGAATGGCATCCAGCTGCCCTCGGCGTTGAGCGCGGGCCACGCGGTTGGCCTGGTGCTGAGTCGAATTGCCGCTCAGTATCCGGACCTCGGCTCGTTCGACGACTTGCCGACACCGTTCCGCTGCATCGCCACCGATCTGGTGGATTCCACGCAGGTGGTGTTCGATCGCGGCGACTTATTTGACGCGCTTCGCGCTACCATGTCGCTGCCGGCGCTATTTGCGCCGGTGCGCACCAATGGCCGGGTGCTGGTGGACGGCGGTGTGATCGACAATCTTCCAGTGGGCGTGGCGCGATCGATGAACGCGTCGATCGTCGTCGCCGTGGCTCTCCATGCGAATCTGCCCCGGAAAGCGGACGGATACAATCTGCTGAGCGTCGCCGGACGATCGCTCGACATTCTGGTGAAGGCCGGTGAACTGCACGCCATGGCGGAAGCCGACATTGTGGTGATCCCGGACTTCGAGGGCATGGCTGCCACCGACTTTTATCGCGTGTCGGAGTTCATCGAACGGGGATACGCGGCTGCGGAGAAGAAAGCGAATATCCTGATGCGGTTTCAACTCCCGGAACCGGAATGGCAGGCTTATCGCGCACGCCGCGCCGGGAGGCGCAAACCCGCGCGAGCGCAGCCGAAGTTCGTTCAGGTGGACGGACTGACCCCTCCGCTGGCGCGTAACCTCGAGCAGCGCATGCAGCCGCTGCTCAATGGCGATCTCAACATTGGACGGCTGAACCAGGAACTCACGCGGATCACCGGGCTCGGGCGATGGGAAGGAGCCCGCTACAGCCTCGTCGAGGAGAACGGCCAGCAGGGGCTGGCGATTCATGTGCGCGAGAAGCCGCACGGTCCGCCGTTCCTGAATACAGGAATCACGATTGACGGCGGCACCTCCCAGACGCTCCGGTTCGGCATCGGCGGCAGGCTGACGTTTCTCGATGTGGGCAATCCGGGATCGGAATGGCGCACCGATTTTGCGGTGGGAAACCAGGACGTGCTTCTGACGGAGTTGTTTCACCGCTTCCGTTCCAGCAAGCTTTTCTTTGCGCCGCGTGCATTCCTGGGTAATTCGTCGCGCGACCTCTACGACGGGCGGCGGCGCACGGCGCGTTTCACGACGCGGGAATTCGGCGCCGCGTTCGATGTGGGCTACGCCGCGGGCCGGTTTTCCGAATTTCGACTGGGCTATCAGATCAGCCAGTTTCGCAACGCGGTCTCGATCGGGCTGTCCGCGCTGCCTTCGCTGCGGGGCAACGTGAGCCGCTTTCGAGCCCGCTACGCGCACGAAGGGCAGGATAACCCGGGAATCGCCACGCATGGCATTCGCGTGACGGCCACCGGCCAATGGGTGCTGCAGGCGCCATCGACCGATCGCAACTTTCCGATTCTCGAAGCCGACCTGCGCTGGGCGCGTCCAGTGCGCGGGCCCTACTTTGTATACGGACAGTTCGCCGGCGGATCGACGATTCACGAGAAGAATCTCTACGATCCGTTCACGCTGGGCGGGCCGCTGCGGTTATCGGCGCTCGCGCCGCAGCAGATCTTCGGCAGCCACTACTACTTCACGCAATTGGGCGTGCTGCGGCGCATCACCAACGATCCCCTCTCGATGTTCGCCCGCGTGTATCTGACAGCGGCATGGGAAATGGGAGCGGCGTTTCAGGACCGTTCCAAGGCCCGTCCTTTTCACAACGGCACCGCCGGCTTTGCCGGTGAGACCGCCATCGGTGTCCTGTTTCTGGGGGGAGCCTGGGGGGAGCAGGGACAGAAGAAACTGTTTTTCCGTCTGGGGCGCTATTTTTAAGAGAGCGTGATGACCAGACGACAATTCGCTGCCGTGTCGATGGCGGCCGGCGTTGGATGCCGCACGGCGCCGGAATCACCCGCGGGCATTGGGCCCGCCTGGAACCTTCACGCCCTGGGCGATCTGTATCGCGGAGACCTGTTCGACGACTTTATTCCCTTTCTCGACAAACACGTGATTGATCACGAACGCGGCGGCTTTCTCTGCGATACCGACCGCGCCGGACGCAACATCACCACCAACAAGACGGCCTGGTACGAGGGCCGGGGCATCTGGGTCTATTCGTTCCTCTATCACAGGATTGCGAAACAGCCGCGGTATCTCGAGGTGGCCCGCAAATCCGTCGAGTTCATTCTGCCGCATCGTCCCGCGGCGGGCCAATTGTGGCCGGGCGCCTTTACCCGGCAAGGTACGCCGATCCCGGCGCGCGCGGCCGACATCTACGGAGGGCTCTTCATCGCCAACGGACTCGCCGAGTACGCCAACGCCAGCGGCGAGGCTCGCTACTGGACCATCGCGAAGGAGATACTCACTGATCACATGGGCATCTATGATTCACCCAGGTACGAGTATCCGGTGACGTACGCGCCGGCCGGGGCCGCCGTCGCCGCGCCGCGCGTTCTTGGCCACTGGATGGTGCTGCTGCGGCTGGCCACGCAGATGCTCGAAACCAAGTCCGATCCCTATGTCCAGTCGGTTGCCGATCGCTGTCTGGAGGCGATTCTGGAACGGCACTATAATCCGGACAACGGGCTGCTCAATGAGGTTCTCAATCATGATCTTTCGCGGCCCGTGAATGGGCTGGAGCAGTTTTGCTACACCGGACATGCGATCGAGACGCTTTGGATGGTGCTGTTTGAATCGCTGCGCCGGAATGACGCCGCGCTGTTTCAGCGCGCGCGGGAGCTGTTTCGCCGCCACGTCGAACTGGCGTGGGACGATCTGGAAGGCGGCTTTTTCCGCAGCCTGGACCACATCGCGAACAATACGTGGAAGACGGACAAGGTGCTGTGGCTGCAGGAGGAGGTCCTCATCGGGACACTGTTCCTGATTGAGCATACGGGCGACGATTGGGCGCGGACATGGTTTGAGCGGACTTACAGCTATGTGCGGGACAAGTTCCCGCTGCAGCGGCACGGACACTCGCTGTGGATTCTGGCGGCGGACCGCAAGGTTACCTATGAGGAAAAGGCGACGCGCGTGGGAAACTTCCACCATCCGCGGCACCTGATGTTGAACCTGCTGGCCATTGACCGGATGGTTGCGGCCGGGGGCAAGCCTACCGGGCGATTTCCGTCTAGCCCACCTGCGCCAGTCCGTAGCGGCGCTGCCAGTGATCGCGGATGAATGTCATCGCCTGCCGCAGCGAGTCTTCCGACGGCGGATGTTCGATGAATGCCATCGCCTCGCTGCGGGCGATCTCGAGAATTTCGCGGTCCCGCAGGATGTTGGCGATCCGCAGGGCGGGGAGGCCGGATTGCCGGGTTCCGAAGAATTCACCAGGGCCGCGCAATCGCAGGTCCAGTTCGGAAAGATAGAATCCGTCGTTGGATTCCACCATGGCCGTCAGCCGTTCCTTGGCGGCTTCGCTTACTTTTCCGGTTACCAGGAGACAGTAGCTTTGTTCGCCCCCGCGGCCAACGCGCCCGCGCAGCTGGTGTAACTGCGCCAGGCCGAAGCGCTCGGCCTGCTCGATGACCATCACCGTGGCGTTGGGGACATCGACGCCGACCTCGATGACGGTTGTCGAAACGAGGATGTGGGTGTCGCCGCGCTGGAATGCCTGCATCGCGGCTTCCTTGTCCCCGGGCTTCATGCGGCCGTGCAGGAGCCCGACTTTCAAGCCGGGAAAGACCTTCTCCGAAAGATCGGCATGCGCGCGCTCGGCGGCTTTCATGGCCTGTGTTTCGGACTCCTCGATTACTGGATAAACCACGTAGGCCTGGCGGCCTTCGGCCACCTGTGCGCTGACGAATGACCAGACCTGGTCTAGGTTCTCCGCGCTCAGGTGTTGGGTGGAGATGGGCCGGCGGCCGGGAGGGAGTTCGTCGATGATAGAGACGTCGAGATCGCCGTACACCGTAAGGGCGAGGGTGCGGGGTATGGGTGTGGCTGTCATTACGAGCACGTCCGGGGTGATGCCCTTTTTCTGTAACTGCAGACGCTGCACCACGCCGAAGCGGTGTTGTTCGTCGATGATCGCGAGGCCGAGTTTGTGAAACTCGACGTCATCCTCGAGCAGGGCGTGAGTGCCGATCACCATGGGCGTCAAGCCGGCTGCGATGAGTTTCTTGATCTGCTGCTTTTCGCGCGCGGTATTGGATCCGGTAAGCAGTACCGTGACGTAGCCGAGGTTCTCGAACAGACGCTTGAAATAGAAGTAATGCTGCGTGGCAAGAATCTCAGTGGGCGCCAGCACGGCCGCCTGGTAGCCGTTTTCGATGGCGATGATGGCCGCTTCCGCGGCCACGAGTGTCTTTCCGCTGCCTACGTCGCCTTGGAGCAAGCGGCTCATCGGCGCCGGGGCCGCCATGTCGGCGGCGATCTCTCCGAGAACACGTTTCTGCGCTCCAGTGGGCTTGAACGGCAGCATGGCCTTGATTTTGTCCCGGATGCGCTCATTCAACGCGAACGCGATGCCGGCCGCCTTGCGAGCCTTGCCGCGCTTCAACGCCAGTCCACACTCCAGCCAGAAGAATTCTTCGAAGATGAGCCGCCAATGCGCGGGGGAACGGAACGCGTTCAGGAGCCGCACGTCGCCTTCGCTGGGAAAATGCAGTTCACGAATCGCCTCGGCATACGGCATCAGTTTGAGCTTCTCGCGGATATGGTGGGGGAGCGGGTCCTGCTCATCGGCCACACGTTCCAGCGCGCGATGGGTCAACATGCGCAGGACGCGCGTGGTCATTTTGCTGACGGCTTCGTAAACGGGTACGATGCGTCCGGTGTGGAGCGCGGCATCGGGATCGTCATCGTCGGGAAGGATCTCGAACTCGGGATGCATCATGGTGAGCCCGCGGGAGTAGCCGTCGAGCTCGACCTTGCCAAATAGCGCGACGCGCATCCCGGGCGCGAGGACGTTGCTGAGGTAGCCGCCCCGAAACCACTTTCCGGCCAGGCGGCGCCCCGAGTCGTCAATGAACTGGACCTCCATGAGACCAGTGGCCCGGCGTACGGTGGTTGAGGCACGGATGGAGTGGACCATGCACATCACGGTGGCCATTTCGCCGGGAGCGAGCTGGGAGATGGCCTTGACGTTCCGGCGGTCTTCGTAGCGGAACGGGGCGTAGACGAGGAGGTCGCCGATGGTGCGGAGCCCCTTGGCCTCGAACAACTCCGCGCGGGCGGGCCCCACGCCTTTCAGATACATGAGCGGTGTTTGTATGTCCACGGGCGGCAAGGTCCCAGAGGGGGCGGTGGAGCGCGGGTGCTCGGGAGCGCTCCAAACGGCTATTGTACCGCCGGGGTGGTTTTGAATCGCTCACAAGGCTCGAGTGCGGTAGATGCGTCCCGCCTGCGAGGTGTTCCGTGCGTAGATATCATTCGGCGCACACTGAACGGAAGACGCTCCTTCTTGCCGGGTTGCCTCCCTTCTTCGTTTTGGGTCAGAATCGTGCTATGCAAACCGCTCGCTTCGTCTTTGTGTCCTGCCTCTGCGCGGCCTCGTGCCTCGGCGCCGATCTCCGGCTGGGAATTATCGGCACCGATACATCCCATGTGGTCGCGTTCACCAAGGTTCTCAACGATCCATCGAATCCGGAGCACATCCCCGGTGCGAAGATCGTGGCTGCTTACAAAGGGGGGAGTCCCGACGTCGAGAGCAGCCGGACCCGCGTGGACGGCTATGCCGAAGAACTGAAGACGAAATGGAATCTGGACCTGGTGAGCGAGATCAGCGGCCTTTGCGGCAAGGTGGACGCGATCCTGCTCGAGAGCGTAGACGGGCGCAAGCACCTTCCGCAGGTGAAAGAGGCCGTGAAATGCGGCAAGCCGATGTTCATCGACAAGCCGCTCGCGGCAAGCTACGAGGACGCCAAGGAAATTGCGAGCGTAGCCAAGGCGGCGGGCGTCAAGTGGTTCAGTACGTCGAGCCTGCGGTGGAGCGAGATGGTGACGCAGTTGGCCTCGCCCGACGCAACATCGGTGATGACGTGGGGTCCGGGACCGGAGGAGGAGCATCACTACCTGGACTTGTCCTGGTATGCGATTCATCCGGTGGAAATGCTGTTCTCGTTGATGGGTCCGGGATGCGTGGAAGTGTCGCGGATGGTGGCCAAGGATGGGGACATGGTAGTGGGCAAGTGGAAGGACGGGCGCATCGGTTCCGTGCACACGGGGAAGCCGTATAGCGACTACGGAGCGCTGGTGTTCATGGGCAGAAAGACGGCGCAGAGCAATCCAAAAATGAAAGCCGGTTACACGCCGATGCTCCGCGAGATTGTGAAGTTCTTTCAGACGGGGGTGGTGCCGGTGCCGAACGAAGTTACTTTGGAAATTTTCGCCTTTATGGACGCGGCGCAGAAGAGTAAGGAGCAGGGTGGGCGTCCGGTGAAGGTGAAGATGTAGGGATTGGTTGGTTCGGCTCGCGGATGTCTCACGGTGGTCTCCGTGGGTCTCGGGATTGATTTGAACTCCTGCTTTTTCGATGGCGTTTGCGGTCGACGGCGCTGGCGATCAACTGTTCGAATTCAAACTTTGCGTTGGCGGTCACGGTCCCTTGTTTCGTGGGCCATCGTTGCCGTCGTGCTTGAAACTTACACCGCGCAATCGATTGCAGCGGGGATGATTGCGTGTTATGATCGCGCTGATTCGGACCGCTAGTCAATGTGATATGATCGCTTTCTAACTCAGAGGGGATGATGGCCGGCTCCATTACTCACCTGCTGCAGCGCTGGGTAGCTGGCGACTCTGTCGCTGAGGCTGCGTTGTTGTCGCGCGTTTATACGGATCTCCGGAGGTTGGCGGGGCAGTACATGCGCAGGGAGGCGCCGGGTGGCACGCTCCAGGCGACCGCTCTCGTCCACGAAGCCTACATTCGACTGAGTGCCAGCGAAAAGTTGGAATGGAACGATCGTGGACATTTTTTTGCCATGGCTTCGCGCGCGATGCGGCGGCTTTTGGTGGATCGTGCCCGGGCACGTGACGCGGCGAAGCGGGGCGGCGATTTCCACCAGGTGACGTTGGCGGGCGAGGTGGTGGCGGAGTCATGCAATCGCGAGGAGGTCGTGGCGGTCCACGAGGCCCTGAAACGGCTGGAGGAACTGGATCCCCGGCAGTGCAGGGTAGTGGAAATGCGGTATTTCGCCGGGCTATCGTTTGGGGAAGTCGCGGAAGCCATTGGCCTTTCCGAGCGCCGGGCGAAAGGAATTTGGAAAGAGGCGCAGATTTGGCTGCATCGCGAGTTGAAGGGTGGAACTCGTGACTGAGGAGCAGCGCCAGAGAGTGAGCGAGGTCTTCGCCGACGCCCTCGAACAGCAAGCGGAGGATCGGACTGCGTTTGTGGATCGGGCCGTGCCCGACGACATCGGGGTGCGCGACGAGGTACTGCGCCTGATCGAGGAAGAGAAGCTCCTCGATAGTGACTGGCTCAGACCCGTGGTTTTCAACGGCGGCGCCGGTGTGGCGCTTCGTAGCGGCGCTCACCCGGCATTCACTCGGAACGAGAGGGTCGACGGGCGGTATCGCATCGAGCGGCTGATCGATACGGGCGGGATGGGTGAGGTCTACGAGGCTTGGGACGAGAAACTGCAGAAGCGGCTCGCGCTGAAAACGATCTTGCCCGAAATCGCGGGCGATTTGAACGTTTTGGAGCGATTCCGGCGCGAGGTGGCGACTGCGCTCGGAGTAACGCATCGCAACGTTTGCCGGGTGTACGATATCGGCGAGGATCGGAGCAGCGACGGCGTGGAGATCGCATTCCTCACGATGGAATATCTGGAGGGCGAGACTCTCGCGGAGCGCTTGCAACGGTGCGGACCTATGACGGCGGAGGTGGCGCTTCCGCTGGTCCGGCAGATGGCGGCGGGGCTGGGCGCGGCGCACCGGGCACAGGTGGTTCATCGCGATTTCAAGCCGGGCAACGTGATGCTGACGCCGGAGGCGGACGGCGGCGATCGGGCGGTGGTGACCGATTTCGGGCTCGCGCGAAGCGTGCGTCTGGAGCAGGAGGACGCGGCGGCCACCCGGCCGGGGTTGACGCGGTCCGGCATGGTTGTGGGGACGCCGGACTACATGGCGCCAGAGCTATGGTCGGGCGGGGAAGCGGGGCCGGCGGCGGACGTTTATGCCCTGGGCGTGGTGATGTTTCAGATGCGGACGGGGCGGAAGCCCTTGCGGCCGCGGCCGGCTGATTTGACGCTGGAGGAGAACTGGGAGCGGGTGATCGGCCGATGCTTAGCGGAAGATCCGGGTTTGCGGCCGGAGACCGTGGAGGCGGTGATCGCGGAGCTGGACGCGCCGGCGGCTGAGGCGCCGGTGGCGGTTCGGAAGCGGCGCTGGAACTGGTGGGCCGTGGCGGCGTCGATGATTATTTTGACCGCCGTGACACTTTTCTCAGGGCGTTTCCGCTTGACTGTTCAAGAGGCGGAGAACGGATTCACGGGTCGGAATGTGGCGGTGTTGCCGTTTCGAGCCGGGGAGCCGGACCTGCAAGTTTTCTCGGATGGACTGATGGAAGCGATCACACAGCGGTTATCGCAATACGAAGGGATGAATCAGGCGTTGGTTGTCACGCCAGCGAGTGAGATGCGCCGCGGGAACGTAGGGTCCGCGGCGGAGGCGAAATCGAAGTTGGGGACGAATCTGGCGGTGGAAGGTACGCTGCAAGCGCAGGAGGGGCGGCTGCGGTTGGTGATGGCGGTGATCGATACGGATTCGATGCGGCAGGTGGAGTCGGCGGTGGTGGAGGGGAGCCGGGGGCGGGCGTTGTCGTTGCAGGACGAGGCGGTTTCGAAGCTGGTTCGGGCATTGGATTTGCGGGTGCAGCCGGAGTTTGCGGCGGAGTTGAACCGGGTGAGTCCGGTGGAGCCGGGGGCTTATGAGTTCTATTTGCAGGCGAAGGGGTATTTGCAGCGGAATGACCGGCTGACAGACATTGACAGCGCAGTGGAACTCCTGAATCGGGCTATCCGGTTGGACCCGAACGACGCCGCTTCGCACGCCGCGTTGGGCGAGGCTTACTGGTACAAGTACGAGCGCACGTCGGATTCACGGTGGATTAAATTTGCGCGGAAGGAGTGCAGGCGCGCCATTGATCTGGATCCGTCGCTGGCCGCCGCTCACGTCACCATGGGAAGGATAGCCGTGGGAACCGGTAGTACGTCGATAGCCATTGGCGAGTTTCTGACCGGTCTCAAAGCCGATCCTAGAAGTGCAGACGCCTACCAAGGTCTGGCTCGAGCATATCTACAGGCGCGCAAATACGAAGAAGCCGAGACTACCTATCGCAAGGCTATAGAATTGCGGCCAAGGGATTGGCGAGGGTATCGAGAGTTAGGCATGTTCTACTACCGCCGGTCAGACCTCAGGGGGGCCATTGAGCAGTTCGAAAAGGTGGTTCAGCTAACGCCGGACAATGCGAGTGCATACAATAATCTCGGGGGTTTTTATGGGATCCTCGGGGATCGTGAGAACTCGCGGAGGATGCTCGAACGTGCCCTTGATCTCGAACCGGCGCGCGTCAGCGCCCTGTCGAACCTGACCAAGATCCTCTACGGCCAGGGTCAGTATGACGTTGCGCTAGCGCGCTGGCGCAAAGCGATCGACGTTCATCCTAATAGCTTCCTGCTATGGGGCAACTACGGTGCGACTTGCGAGAAACGTGGCTCGACTATTGAAGCTCGAGAGGCCTATGCGAAAGCTATAAGTCTCTTGGACGAGGCGATCGCGGTGAATCCTACTGATCGAGGTCTCTACAGCCACCGTGCGCATATGTTCGCGTCGCTGGGAGATGGCCGCAAAGCCATGGCCGATCTCGCGCGTACGGATAGTCTGAGGGCGAAAGACAGTGAGATGCTCTTGCGTGATGCCTTGTCTTATGTCCGGATAAAACGTCTCAAAGAGTCTGCGATGTGCCTCCGGCAGGCCCTGTCCCAGGGGTACTCGCGCGACGAGATTGAGAAGAACGAATATCTTTTGCCAGCGTTCCGGTATCTGGAAACGATGACGCTTCAAGTCCACTAGATAGGTTCACAAACGACAACGAAAGGAGCGATGTAAGAATCTCATGGAGAAGTTCACGAGAATTTCCAAAATGGAGTGCGAATACAGCTACGACTCTGACCGGCAGTGCTTCGGAAACGATGATGCGCGCTGCAAATTCGAGATCAAAAGAGACACGGCAGTTGAATACAGGATCCACATCCACAACATATCCTGGAAGGACATGCCGTTTCGGTACGAAGTGAAGGCGGCCAAAAGGAAGAATGCTGACGGCTCGACCTACGATCTGACGACGGAGGAATTGAAGGATATACATCCTTTCAAGGAAAAGAGCCGGGATGGGTTGGCGCCTGCACGGCTAAGTCCTCATCACAAAGTCAGCAATAACATGGGGCTTGGCGGAGAGCGCGGAGGTTTCGTCGAGGGGCTAATCTATCCGATCGCCGCCTGTTCACACGAGGTGGACGCTCGCTACCATACCGAATGGCACATAGAATGTTGAGCCATGTCAGGAAACCGGTTTGATGAGCAACCAGTAAGTCTTTCTGGCGGCATGGTTCTGGCCGTAGGAGGGCAAGTCGGCATACAGGGTGATTGGCGTTCCGAACTGGTCTCGTCGATTAGGGCGGGGTGCGCTCCGATAACAAGGCGTCGAACCGTAGATTCGCCGAGACATGTCTCCCGGACTTGGGAGTCGGGCTGTTCACAGACCGCTTTCGGTAGAGTGTGACGGCATACTATGCCGAAACTCACGTTTGGGAAAGAGTACCTCATGGAGCTGCCGCGAGAACGGGATCTTCCCCGCTGAATCATAGATTCACACGAAGCCGGTCCGGCCGCCCGCACGCGGACCTGCACTTCCACTCACGAACCTAGACCGCTGTGGATCGCCTTGACTTGCGCTACGTCCGGATTCCGGTTGCCAAGGTCACGGAGGGCATTTCGCCCTCCGAATGATTCGCGATTTGAAACGCATCAGTGACCGTCCGGGATTGGCCACTCGGAAAGCATACTTGGAAAGGGCAACTCGAAGTCAAGCATATCCGACCCAAGTCCGCGCATCCGTTCCCCGATATCCGCCCTGCCACTCTTAGCCGAGAAGTTCGGCGTGTCAATGCTTAGTTCTCGTGTTGGCCTTTCCCGGTGACGATTCCCAGACCGTCTTGATCTTGCCGTTGGTGACAGCATCCGTCAAGTCGAATCAAGCTTCTTCGCGGACTCTCGCGATTCAGCCGGGCCGGATGTCACTTTCGCTGAGCATTTTGCGCTTTCACGGATGCAGGGCGAAGTCCATGCACGGGGATGGCCGAAGAGCGATCCTGACATCCATTTCTGGGGGTTTCGATGAAGATCTGCCGCTACATACCGACGCTGGCGATCGCCGCGGTTCTATTTGCGCAGACACCGCCGGCGCCTGTGATTACCGGCGCGTTGAGCCCAGGCGTCCGCCTAATCGAAGGGCGATGCTCAGCCGTGACCGCGGCGGCGCCGGATTCGATCTCGATTCACATTTATCTGAACGGCAGCGCGGACGCTGCGCCGCTCGCGAAGGAACTGGTTGACCGGCAACGTGGTGAGTTCCGGGTGGAGTTGGCCCGCCCGCTGCAGCCCGGTGACCGTGTGGAGGCGACCCAAACCGTTGGCGTCCAGCAGAGCGTGCGGTCAGGTCCCCTCCGCGTGCCTGCGACGCCGGAAGTGACAAAGCCACTGACCGAAGGCGACAAAGCCGTGGAGGGCAAAACGGCGCCTGGTGCATCGGCCGTGGAGGCCAAAGTGAGAAACGCGGGTGAGGCGACCGTTGTGCAGACCTCGTCGGCGACGCCCGCCGCGGACGGCACGTTTTCCATCAAGCTGGCCAGCGCGCTGGGAGCCGGTGAGATCGTACGGCTGCGGGAGGCGGCTGGTCCCGAGTCGGCCCCGATCGCGGTCAAGACTAAGCCCGCCACCGCCCACGTGCCCGTGATCGTGGCCGCCACCGTTCCCCTGGGCGGGAAGTCAGCCACGATCCACTTCGAAAAGCTGCCGGACTCGGTGGAGAAAGCCGAGGTCACAGTTACCACGTGCAAGGAGCAGAAGGTGCTAGCGCTGAGCGCTGAGCAACGCAAAGAAACTAAAGTCGACGTTCCGTTGACCCGCGAATACTTCTGCGTGGGCGATTCAAAGTACAAGGCCAGACTGGAAACCAAAACCAAAGGTGCTGAAGCCAAGAGTGTCGAGAAGCCGTTGGAACTCATCAGGGCCGTGCTTGTCGTGGACGGCCCGGTGAAGGAAGGCGAATATGAGATCAAGGGGCGTGCCTCGGCCGGCGTTACGCGCGTTCGTGTATCGGTCTGGCCGGCTTGGCGCAAGGCCGACGGTTCGACCCCTCCGCCGCCGACTGCGAAGTCCGATTGTTGTGAGGACTTGAAGGCCCGCATCGAGAAGCTCGAACAGGGTGAGACCCGAAGGTCTCCTGGGACCCAGGGCAGTGATCGGTTCGCGACGCTCGCGACCGCCGTCAGCAAGCGGGACTCGCTCGATGTCGAGTCCGCTCTGAAGGGCTTCGGGTCACAGGACAGGGAGGCAGCCGAGCGCGCGGTGGATCGCCTCGTCTGCCAGGAGGGCGGACAACTCGTACAAAGGGCGAAGGAAGCGGAGGTGAAGGGCGGCGGGTTCACGGTCGAACTCGATGAGCCGCTGAACGCGGGTGAGTGCGTTTCGGCGATGCCGGTCTACGATTCCTCGCCGGTACTGGATCTAAACGGATTTGTCGACAGCAAGGTGGAGATCGCACAGAGCGTGCTGCTCGATTGGGGGAGACTTCGCGGTTATTTTACTCTCGGCAGCGCGGTCAGCCACAATCGCCGCCGGTTTGGCGAGGTGGACACCTTTGTTGGCTTCACGGCCGATTCGAGGGTCGTGGATCTGGTTTCTCTGGTCGACAAGAAGAGAAGCGAGCTGGGAATGATCCTCAGCGACTTCCGCTGGCAGCTCAACCTCTTCACTGACTCGCGCATTGGTGTTCGCCTGACCAACACCGGTACCGATTCCGGACAAGGCGGTGACACAGCCGGGGTAGCGGCAGCGGCCGCAACGTCCCGGCCCGACGTCCTGGACTTTGGCTACACCCAGCCCGGATATGTGCAGTTCGGTATTCATACACCGATTTCCTGGAAGGGAATGGACTGGCGGCACAAGGGCCAGCAGTACACTTTCTTCGTGTCTCCGATCCTGAAAGCGGGCGCCCATACGGCGGATCCTGACCTCGTGGTAAGCCGCTCGATACGAGTGGATCCGAGCTTGCCCGAGTCGGATACGGCCCGGCTGAAAATGGTCTTGAACGAAACTCGCCGCGGCGCGCTCCCCTTCTATGGCTTCGGCACTCGCGTAGGGGTGTTTCGTTACGATCTTATCGGAAACGAGTTGCGCAACCGTCAAATCGCGAACGATCTGATTAGCTACTTCGATATTACTTACGGCCAATCGAGGTTATTCCGAACCTACTCGACGTGCGAGCGCAGCGAAATGGTTCCCACGTGCACTGCCGCGCCAGCGGACCGGAGCAAACCGTACTTCATCGATATCTGGAGCCGGTCTGCGCCACGGTACTCGATCGAGGCGAGGTTGAAAATACCGTTCTTGCCCGCGCTGATAGGGTTGGACGCGAACGTCCGTACGCAGAGCGGTGATACGGATCCCAATGAACTGCGGTTTGTCGTTGGCTTCCGTATCGATGCGCAGAAGGCGCTGTCGCGGGTATTCGGGGGGCGGCGTTAGGCCTCGGGCCCGGCCGATACGATGGCCCACAACAACCGCGCGCATTGTGGCGCCGCGTCTCTGGACGCGCTGGCGGGAACATTGCGCTCTCGCGCCGTTGTGATCGCTGCAGCCAGTCCGGCGACACCGGTATCGGCCGCAAGCGCTTCATTGCCCTCGAATCGCCGGGCGCGTACGCGATCGATAGGGTTGTCGCTGCAGTCGAGCGACACCGACGCCACTCCGAGAGACCCCAACTCGAACAGCGTCTTCCGCGTCCCCTTGGTCACCGCCACATCCGCGGCGACCATGATCCGGTCGATCTCCGGCTCGTAGCCGCGCACGTCGACATCCGTGCGCCCGGCGGTGCGCTCGCGGATCAGTCCGCCGTCCTCTCCCGCCAGCCAGACGAGCCGCTTCACCGGGTCCCGCAGCATATCGAACGCGCCAAGCACCAGCTCCATCGCTGGGGCGCTCGCCTCGCGCCAACTGCCGGGGAGCATTGCCACCACGAACGCCTCCGCCGGGATATGGAGTTCCTCTCGCGCCCGCTCGCGATCGGCGCGGGCGTAGCGGAATTTCCGAACTACCGGACCCAGGTAATCCACCCGGCCGCGGACCCACTCGGGTTCCTCATAGATCCCGGGATCGTCGAGGAACAGAATACGGTCCGCGAGGCGTAAGGTAGTCATCGAATACTTCGCCGGATCGGTGAACCAGTCGGTGATCAGCACGGTCGGCTTGTCGAAGATTTTGGCCGCGGGCAGCGCCGGAAACTCCTCGTGCGCGACGACGAGATCCGGGTTGAGCCATCCGGTGAGTCTGCCGGCCAGGATGATCGTTTCGTTGATCGGGTTGCGGTCTGGGAGGCCGAGGTCGATGTGGGGGACGCCGTGGGCTTCCAATGTTTGTGCACCGGTGCCGTAGGAGACGAAACGTATCTCGGCGCCGGTTGTGAGCGCATCGATTTCGCGGGCAATCTCCATGTCGGGGATGGCGTGGCCGCGGCCCCGGCCGCGCGTGAAGAACAGGATTTTCTTTCTGCCTTCGTCGAACTCGGGGAAGGGCACCGGGGCGGCCTACTCTCGGACCCGCCGCATGGTCCACTCGCGGAGGTTGCCGTCGGCGGAATGACGGTCCCGTACCACGAGCTTGTCGCCGGAGAGTTCGAACTCGGTCTCGACCACGCGGCCTTCGTAGTACGCCGACAGAGCCTTGAGATTGGTTCGGATGAGCTTCCGCCCTTCGACACGATACCTGTACAGGCCAGCCCCCACCGGCTGCTGGGATTTCACTTCCTCGGGAGTCATGTCGCTGAGGGACTTCTTGAGTTTCGGACGGTTGGCGCCGGCGAGGATGATCATCTCATGCGTAGCGGTGTACATGTGGTACTCAGGCACTTTGGGCTGCATCTTGCCGGTGGTGACGTTGCGGACCGACTCGACTTCCCACAAGCCCTCGATCCCTTCCGCGGCGATGGCTGCTGCCAGCGAGATCAGGCTGAGTCCGGCCAGGCGCATGGTGAGTGACATCGTGCGATCCATCGTATCGCGTTCGCCCGCGCGCCGGGCGGCTTTGACATATGATGCTGGAAGAAGCCTATGTCAACTTTTCCAAGCAGGCGAGAATTTCTGGCGTGGTCCGCCGCGACGCTCACTCCCCTGGCGCAAGGCGCGCCGGGTACCCATCAAGCGAGTGGAGTGAAGGTGGGCGAGGTGACCGCGGAATCGGCGGTGATCTGGACGCGGCGCACCAAGGAAGCCATCCGGCGCGCCAGTGGGGCTATGCCGTTGGCAAACACCACCAAGGCCCGTGTGCTGCCGCTGGGCACCGATCCGGGGACGCTTGAAGGGTCCTGCCCGGGCGACGCGGGCGAGGTCCGCGTGCTGGTGCGAACGGCGGGCGGCAAGCGCATCCATGAGAGCAAGTGGACGGCGGTGGGTCCGGATGCGGATTTCTCGCATGCGTTCGAGGTAGCCAAGTTGCAGCCGTCCACCGCGTACGCCTATACGGTGGAGACGCGGGCGTCGGGCAAGATCGATGGGTCGCTCACGGGAACGTTTCGCACGGCGCCGGCGCGAGACGCGCGGGAGACGGTCGAGTTCGCGATGCTGAGCTGCCAGAAGTACTCGCAGCGGGATGGGGCGCATGGCTTCCACCTCTACGACTCGATTCGCAAGCAGTCCCCGCAGTTCCTGTTGTCGGTGGGGGACAACGTCTACTACGATTCCGACGATCCGAAGGTGAATCATGTCTCGATCGCGCGCCATCACTGGCATCGGATGTACTCCCTGCCGTCGATCGCGGGCTGTCTGCAATCGGCTCCAGGGTATTGGTTGAAGGACGACCACGACAGCTATTCCGATGATTGCTACCCCGGCTACGTGAACGAGACGATGCGGCCGTTCTCGTTCGAGCAGGGCCTGGAGATTTTCCCCGAGCAGGTGCCATTCGGCGCGAAGCCTTACCGGCGGTTTACCTGGGGCGGCGCTGTGGAAATCTTCCTGCTCGAAGGGCGCGACTACCGGTCGCCGAATCCTTCGCCCGACGGAGAGGGGAAGTCGATATGGGGCGCTGAGCAGAAGCGATGGTTGATGGACGGCGTCGCGGGGTCGAAGGCACAGTGGAAGATCATCGTGAGTCCGACGCCGCTGGTGGGTCCGGATCGGAAGTCGAAGCACGACAATCATTCCAATGACGTGTTCGCGCATGAAGGGAGGGAGTTCCGCCAGTGGCTGCGGGATAACACACACGGGGACACGTTCTGGCTGAACGGGGACCGGCACTGGCAGTATCATTCGGTGGATCCGGAGACGGGGACGCAGGAGTTCGGGTGCGGGGCGGCGAGCGATTCGCATGCGTCGGGAACGCCGGGCGAGGATCCCCGTCTGCACCGGTTTCACCGCGTGAAAGGCGGCTATCTTTGGGTGAGCGCGCGGAATGCCGGCGGCAAAGCGATGCTGACGGTGGAGCATCGGGACGTGCACGGAGCACGGGTATACGGACAGGACTTCGAGAAAAAAGCTTGAACCAGGCTCAGTGCGCCGAGTACTGCTTCTGCGGCGGATTGAGCTGGACCTCGACCGTCTTTTCCTCTTCTTCGATGGTGTAGGTTTTGCCGTGGGTCTGATAACCCTTGGCGATCACCTGAATGAGGATGTCGCCTTGCGGAATCGGCGGAATCTTCACGACGCCTTCCTGATTGGTGCGCAGTTCCCAACTGGTCTTGATCTTTTTGCCGAGTTTGGCGGCTGAGCGGCCCGCGATGAATTTCACCACTACGCTCGCGCGATCGATCGGTTTTTCGTGCTGGTTACGGACTTCGATCTGGAGACGCGTCATGGGCGTATCCGCCAGAAGCGGCAACGCGCACGCGAAGACTGCTGCGATGAGGTTGCGTCGTGTCCACATGTTCCCAGTGTAACGCGCACGAATGCGGGATGACGGAGTAACATTGGGGAATAGCGTTCCACTTGGAGGAGATCATCCGTTGGCGGCCCAGACCACCCAGCGCCAGATTCCATGGGGAAGAGACCGTTTTTGTCCGATAGGAATCGATATGGGCACTGTTTCCCACGCAGCCGTTTGGCTGCTGATACTGGCGAGTGCGGCGGCGGCGCAGCGGTCGCCGGAACTCGGCCCGGCGCCGATCGCTCCGGATCCTGGCAAGCTCCAGGAGTCCCAACGGGTGCGGAGCGCGGGCGTGGTGTCGGCGGCGGGATGGATCGACACGTCGAATCGCGCCCTGGTGAGTTCCCTCTACGCGTCGGTGATCGAGGCGACAAATCTGGTTCCGATGGGATGGACGGGAACGCTGAACGGGTGTGTGGCGGGCACCACGACGGCGGCGTACCAGGGTGCCGTGCTGCAGCGAATCAATTGGTTTCGCGGCATGGCGGGCGTGCCGGCGGGGGTGAGCTTCGACGAGGGCCTGGGGGCCAAGGACGCTGAGGCGGCGCTGATTATGAGCGCGAACCGGTCACTAAATCATTATCCGCCTACCGACTGGACCTGCTATTCGGCCGCCGGGTACGACGGCGCAAGCCATTCCAACATCTGCATTTGGTACGGATCTTTTGACGATCCGGGCTGCGTGGAGCTCTACATCCGGGACCATGGCGTCAACAACGAAGTCGTGGGGCACCGGCGATGGCTGCTCTATCCGCAGACGGAGGTAATGGCAACCGGAGACGTTTTTCAAAGTTCGTTCGGCGGACAGAGCCATCCCACCGGAAACGCGATCTGGGTAATCCCCGCGAGCAATCCGCCGCGTCCGGCCACGCGCGACGATTTCGTGGCTTGGCCGCCCAAAGGGTACGTGCCTTATCAGGTGGTGCCGCCGCGGTGGTCGATTTCCTATCCAGCGGCGAACTTCGCCTCGGCCACGGTGACGATGACGCGGGCCGGATCATCGATTCCAGTTGCGCTGGCGCCGGTGGAGAACGGTTACGGGGAAAACACGCTGGTGTGGGTGGCGAACAACCTCAACGCGGACGACTTTCAATCCAATTGGGCGAGGCCGGTGGGCGATGAGACCGTACACGTGACGGTGTCGGGAGCAACGGTGAGCGGGTCGCCGCGGACTTTCGAGTATGACGTGATCATCTTCGATCCCACTGCTGGCGCGTCCTGCAGCTACACACTCGTCCCGCCATCGCCGGTCTCGGTGAGCGCATCGGGCTCGGCGGGAGTGGGTTTCCTGGTGCAGACGACAGCGGGGTGCACATGGACAGTGACCAGTCCGGCGTCTTGGATCACGATTACCGGCGGCGCGTCCGGCAACGGATCGGGCAGCGTCTCTTTCAACATCGCGGCGAATCCGGGTCCCGGTGCGCGGTCGGCGACGCTCACCGCGGCTGGGCTTCCTTACGTGGTGAATCAAGCGGCTCCGGTGTTACCTCCACCGAATGTGACACCGGCCATCACGGCAGTGACTCCGGTTTCAGGAAGTGGGCTCACGCGCACGTTCACGGTGACCGCGAGCGACGGCAACGGGGCATCCGACATCAACGTCATCAACCTGTTGATCAACTCGGCGCTCGATGGCCGCAACGCCTGCTATCTCGCCTACAGCCGGGCGGACAACATGCTCTACCTGGTTCCCGACAGCGGCTCCGGCTTGCTGCCGGGCCTGCTGCTGAACGGGAGCGGAACTCTCGGAAACAGCGCCTGCACCATCAGCGGGGCGGGATCGTCGGCGCCGGCGAGCGGCAACACCGTCACACTCACTCTGGCGATCACTTTCAATCAGTCGAGCTTCGCGGGGAACAAGATTGTCTACGCGGCGGTGCGCGACGTGGCGGCGGCGAATACCGGTTGGCTCACTCGCGGGACGTG
>JAWKHI010000022.1:0-116315 GCA_041394885.1 Bryobacteraceae bacterium
GTGAGAACGTGGATGCCGGAATCGCGCACCAGTTGCTTCTCGAGCTGGTCCACGCTGCGGAGACCGACGATAACGGTGTTGCGCTCCTCCACCTTGGGCGCGTAGTTGTAAAGGTGGGTCAACTGCCGGGGGCCGTGGCCGAGCAGGCAGGCAAGCGGCATGCCATGGACATTGCCGGAGAGGGAGGATTCCGGGGTGTTCATATCGGCGTGTGCGTCGATCCAGATCAGGCCGACCTTTTGTTTCTTCTTGCGAAAATGACGGGAGATGCCGGAAACAGTGCCCACAGCGGCGGAATGGTCCCCGCCAAGCACCACCGGGAATCGTCCCTGTCCCGCGGCCTTTTCCACTTGAGAAGCAATGCGGCGGCAGGTCTCGGTGATCTCGGGGAGGTAGCGGGCGTGGGGACTGCCCGAGTCGCGCGATTCGGCCTGAACCACGTCGACGTTGCCCTGGTCCTCAACGATATACGACAGGCGGCTGAGGCGCTGGCTGAGTTCGGCCACCCGGATGGCGGAAGGCCCCATGTCGACGCCGCGGCGTCCGGCGCCTAGATCGAGCGGCGCGCCGATAACGGCAATCCTCGTCGGTCGCATTATCAATCCTCCCAGCTTTCGAATACACGCATCGCCTCGCCGATCGGGTCGCCGGCGCCGTCCGGTTCGCGGGGCTCCAGCAGCAGCGGATATTGGCCCGGGCGGGAACGCAGCAGTTCCATCGTTCGCTTCCAGTCTATGGTGCCGCCGCCGGCGCCTGGGAAACCATGCGTGTCGCTCTCGCCGTCGTTGTCGTGCAGATGGGTGGAGCGGATACGGTCCTTCATCCGGTCAAAGGCGCGATCGACGCCTTCCATGATGTGAGCGTGGCCGGAATCGAAACAAAAGCCATTGTCGAGATGGGTGGCGTTGACGAACTGCATCAGGCGGCCGGACGAGGAGAGTCCATTGGGGATGTTCTCGAGCAGGACAGAGACGCCGCGATGCCGGGCGAAGAGGTTGAGTTCCTCTAGCGACGAAAACGCGGCGTCGAACTTGGCTTCGTGGAACTCTTCTCCGGCTGTGCCGAGATGCTGGATGAGATAGCGGAAGGGGGCGCGTTCGGCCACCTCCAAGGCCCGCTTGACCTCATCCACCGAGTCCCGCCGGCGGATGCGTTCGAGATCGGCGATGTTGACGTTGATTCTGGAACTGCTCCTTGCCCCCTCTTCGCCGCCGTGCGCGGGCGAATGAAGAGAATGGAACTCGAGGGGCGATTCGCCGAAGTACTCGGCCAGGGAGGCGGTCTGCGCGCGGTCGCGATGATCGAACGAAGGGTGCGCGCACACCACCTCGACCCTCGCGATACCCGAGCGCGCCACACGGTCCAGCCAGGCGGTGGTAAGCCGGCGGGCGGCATTCAGATGCGTGGAGAGTCCGGTGAGCATGCGTCAGAAACCCGCGGCCTTGCCCGCACCGCGGCCGTCGGTGCCGCCCTGAAGCCACCCGCCTTCCGAGACGATGGCTTCGACGATCGCCACGCCTGAAATCGGGGCGATGACGTGCCCCTTGGCCTCGAGCAAATGGATGGTGTCCGGGGAGAACCCGCGCTCCATCGAGAGCTTGTCGGGCTGCCACTGGTGATGGAACCGGGGTGCGTCGATAGCGTCCTGAATGTTCATGCCGTGGTCCACCACGTTCAGGATCACCTGCAGCACGCCATTGATGATGCGCGAGCCGCCGGGCGCGCCCACGGCCATGAAGAACTTGCCGTCGCGGGCGAGAATGGTTGGCGTCATCGACGAGAGCGGACGTTTGCGCGGCGCGATCGCGTTGCCTTCGCCCTGGATGAGCCCGAACATGTTCGGGACGCCGGGCTTGGCGGCGAAGTCGTCCATCTCATTGTTGAGCAGGAAGCCGAGTCCGGGCACCGTGACGCCGTTTCCATAGCTGCCGTTGATGGTGTAGGTGAGGGCGACGGCGTTGCCTTGCCGGTCGACGATCGAAAAATGCGTGGTTTCGGTGGGCTCGCGGGCGGGCAGCCGTCCGGGTTGAACCGTCTTCGAATCAGAGGCGTGAGCAGGGTCGATGGAGTTGCGGAGCGAGGCGATGTAGCCGGGGTCGAGCAGCCCTTTCACCGGGACTTTGAAGAAGTCAGGATCGCCGAGGTGCTCGCTGCGGTCAGCGTAGAAGCGCCGCATGGTTTCGGCGACGTAGTGAATCGCGCTGGCCGATCCGGCGCCCGCCTTTTCATAGCCGGTCCCTTCGAGGACGCCGAACATCTGCAGGATGCCCACGCCGCCGGAAGAAGGCGGCGGCGCGGTGATCACGTCGATACCTTTGTATCGCCCTCGCAGTGGTTCACGCTCCACGGCTCTGTAGGAGCGCAAGTCCTGTTCGGTGATGAGGCCGCCGTGGCTGGCCATCGCGCGGGCGAGCCGGCGGGCGGTTTCCCCTTCATAAAAATCCCGCGATCCGCGCTTGGCGATTCGCGCGAGCGTGGCGGCTAGTTCCTTCTGCCGAAGCCGGTCACCCATTTCGAAGTAGCGGCCCCGATTCAGAAAAATACGGTTCGATTCCTCAAAGCGGGCGAGCAGATCCTTGGAGCTTTTGAGAGACTCAGAGCGGGCCCAGGAGACGTCGAAGCCCTTACGCGCCAGATCCACGGCGGGCTTCACCAACTTGGACCATGGCTGGGAGCCAAGCGCGCGATGCGCCAACTCGAGCCCCCGCACCGTCCCGGGAACGCCGGCGGCGCGCCACCCGATGACGGAATCTTTGGTTAGAGCGCCCTGCTCGTCCAGGTACATGTCGCGAGAGGCCGCGGCGGGAGCAGCTTCGCGAAAATCGAAAAAGCGCGCGTTGCCATCGGAGGCGCGATAGAGCAAGAAGCCGCCTCCGCCGAGATTGCCCGCCGAGGGAAGCGTCACCGCCAGCGCGAAAGCCACGGCGACGGCCGCGTCGATGGCGTTGCCTCCCGAACGAAGCACCTGGAGACCGGCCTCGGTGGCCAGCGGCTCCTGCGCCACCACCATTGCCTTGCGGGCTCGCACTGGCTGGCGGGCGGCCGCAATCGCGGCGCAAACTAGCAAGGCGGCGATCGCGCGATTCATAAACTTTCAGTGTAGCTTGCCCGGAAACGCGATTCGTAAGTCGTGTTTTGGCGTGCCTAGCGCATGCCCGCCGCGTAGCGAATCCAGATCGGGCTGGACCATGCCAGTTCCCCGTTTTCCTGCTCCAGCCTCACGTAGTACCAATGCTCGCCCGGCCCCACCTCCCGATCCAGATACTCGATGTCGACGTCTCGCGTCATCGGTTCCGCCTTGTAAACATAGGCCGCGTCGCGGATCAAATGCACCGTCTTCACCGGCGCTGTGCCGCGCGCCTTGACCCGGATCTTCTCGCGCCGGGAAGAGCGTGCATCGTCACCCATGAAGTGCTCGCCCAGCCAGAACTCGAGAATGATATTGTCGGTGGCGCCATAGGCGTGGCGCTTGCGAATCGAATCGAAGATCGGCTGGCGCTGGCGGGCCGGCGTATAGATCATGGCGTAGGAAATGTGCGTGGAGAAGTGATCCGACGACGCGATCACTCCCAGCCGGTAGCCTTTTTTCCATGCGTTCCAAACCATGCCGGCTTCGGCGAAGCCGCCAATGGCGCGGCGCTCCTCTCCGTCCTTGACACCGCGGGGCGCGTTCTTCGATTCGTAGTTGTGCCGGTCGCCCTGGTAGATCTCCACCAGTGGCTCGAGTTCGCGGTCGTTGTCGCGCCAATCGGTGCCCATGCCATTGGAACCCGAAGTATGCGGAATCGCGAGGCCACCCGATTTGCGCAGTTCCTCATAGAGCAGCTTCGTGTCGTTCTCGATCACTCCTCCGAACGAGTTGCTGTTGAAGGTAAGCAGTTCTCCGTCGGGCGAATCGGGTAACAGGAATTTCGAGTTCATTGACTGGAAGAAGGGCACGATGGGATAGGTTCGCGTGGTGTGAACAATGTTGCGGTGCCCATGGGGCCAACTCACGTTGCGCTCGTAGGCATACAGCGGCACGAAGCGTTCCGGGAAATGGAACATGTCGGCCATCTTCCATGTCATGAAGTTCCAATAGTCCGAGCCGCCGGCCTGATGATCGGTGGAGGCGCCGAAGTCCATCCCGGCGGCGTCGATCATGTATCGATAGAACTCGGGGAGCGATCCGTCGCTGAGGCCGCCCTGGTCTGGCGAGAGTTCGGTGTGGCGATGCAGGTCTCCGCGGACGATGCCAAGTGACTCCCGTCCGAGCTTGACGGTATGCGCGCGAATCGCGGCAACATCGGAAGCCTCGCTGGCATGCGGCGGCGGCGTCGCCGTGTCCGGCGCGGGTTCGTATGCGGCCAACGCGGGCGGCTCCGGCGGCGGAAGAAGCGGCAGCGATCCGGCGATCACCCGATTCAAACGCGGCCGGCTGGTGAATTCATAGCGTCGCGAATCGGTGGGCCAGAACAGCCAGAGGCGTCCCTTCGCGGGCGCAATGCCCATCCGCGTGCTCTTGCGTGACAGGCTCGACGGAATGGGCATCGGCTCCATCCACTGGCGGCCCTCCACGCGGGTGAGGAAGCTCTCCCAGTGAGTGGTCCCGTTGCGGGCCTGGCGCGCGTAGCGACGCTTGAACGTCATCCAGACGGATCCGTTGGGGTCTGCAAACAACAGCGGCGCGGACCACGACGACGCGCCCGGATCCAGTAGATCGCCCGGCGCGAAAAGGGGCGCCGCTTTCCAGGCGCCGCCATCGAGGGCCACCACTTCGATGCGCCGAGCATCGCCGAGAGGGCTCCCCGCCGAACGGGGCGCGAGTGGCCCGAGGTCCTTGCCCCAATGCTCCCCACCCGTCTCCCACGCAATCCACGGCCGGTTGCTGCTATCCACCGTGACCGTCGCGCCGGACTCCATGCGGGCCGATCCGGCCACGGTAAGTTCCGGGCTGAAGCCGCCCGAGGGCGTGAAGCTGCGCGCATGGATGTCGTAGCTGGCGTTATAGCGATCCCACGCGATCCAGACGCGGCCATCGGGTCCGGTGGCGATCGCGGGATGCCAGTCGTTCCGGGGGCCTTCGGTGACCGCCAGCGGCTCGGACCATTTCCCGTTGCTGCGATAGCAGAGATAGATGCGCGAAACCGCTCCGGTGAGCGCCTGCCATACCACGTAAATGGTCCCATCGGGGGACCGGGCCACATGCGGTTCAATGTCCGGGAGCCGATTGCTGGTGAGGCGAGTGAGCGTGCCCCACCGCCCGTTCTCCCACGGCATGGCGTACAAATCCCAGTTGCCGTCCACCTGCTGCGACCATATCAGCCAGGGCCGGCCGGTTTCGTCTGTCGTCACCTGCGGACGCCATAGGTCCGCCGCGGCCCGGGGCACCGGAATCAGTCGCGTCCAACGGCCGTCCCGAAGCCGGCGCAGGTTGAGTTCCTCGAGCCGATCGTGATAGCTGAGCCAAGTGGTCCACACGGTTCCGTCAGGCGAAGCTCCGATCGAGGGAAAATCATGTTCGCGGGACTCGGTGCCGGAAAGGTCAGTGGCCGGCACGGTGCGGCGAACGGCAACGCCTGGAGCACAGGATTGCGATCGCTCGAACGAGAGCCGCGCCGGCGAGAATGCGCAGGCGACGTTGTTGGCCTCCACGCGAACATTGCCGGACGGACCGGCGCCGCGAACCCAAATCCCTTTCGCCAGCCGGATTTGGCGCGGCCGCTTACCTTCGGGGCCGGAGGCCAACAGCACACGTTCCGTCCTCAGGGTGAACGCAAAACCGCCCTCGGGACGTAACTGGTCAGGAAGCTCGAAGCGATAAGGCTGGATGGAATGGATCGACGCGCCGGACGCCGTCACGCGGCCGGACCATTGCGCCGGGCTGGTCTCCTCCGTCCCGAACAACACCAGCGCCTGCCACAGTCCCTCTTCCGGCGTACCTCCGGGTTCGGCTTCATAGCCTTCCGGCACGGCTGGAGCAGGGTCCTGACCGAACCCCGCTAAGGCGAGAAGCAGCAATGACAGGCCGGTGCGGATGAGAGTCACCCTGACATCTCATCACACCCTCGCCGCTTAGCGCGGCTCGATGCGAATGTGGCCGTTCGACGTGGCGAGATCGAGCAGCGGGCCGCCGTCGCCAAGAGTCGCGTTCAGGGAAGACTTGCTTTGGCTTTCCACGCGCATGTTCGGGAACTTGCACGTGATCGAAGAATTGCTGGTATGCGCCTTCACACGCGCGCGGGCACTCTCGGCCAGCCTCACGGTAATGGGTCCGTTCGAGGTGGATGCGGTCACGTCGGACAGGCGCCCGCCCTCTACGTCCAGCGTGACGGGGCCGTTCGAGGTCCTGAGCCGCACCGGTGCATCGGTGTCGCCGACGGCGGCGCGCACCGGCCCGTTGGACGTCACGATGTCCAGCCGCCCGGTCACACCGTTCACCGTCACGGGCCCGTTGGATGTGTGAATGTTGGCCGGTCCGGCGAATTCGCGAATCTCCACGGGGCCATTCGACGTATCCACGTCCGCGTTCCCCCGGCTGCGAGAGATGCGCACCGGTCCGTTAGAGGTCCGCACGCGCGCCACCTCCTCCACTCCGGCGATGGTGATGGGGCCGTTGGAACTGGCGATGCCGTCCAGCCGCGTACGCGCCGGAACGCGAATCCGGTACCGGGCGCCCATGTTGCCCCATCGGCTCGCGCCAGTGTCGCGAACGGTGCGGACCTGGATGAAGTCCGCCGACGGCGTCACCTGCACCTGAATCCGATCCAGGTTCTCTTTCGTCGACGCGTATTTCTCGCCGTCGATCTCGACATAGGCCTGGCTCCAGCCTTCGATTTCCACTGCGCCGTTGAAGTTCTCCACTGTGAGCCGTCCGCCGGGCGCCAGATCGTGCCGGAAGTGGAATTCTTCGGTAACGCGGTGAGAATCGGTGAAAGCGTCCAGTTCGCACCCGGTGGTGATCACCGCCAGGGCGGCGAGTGCAAGTTTCGGACTCATAGTGGCGTACCTCATGCCTTGATTACGAACTCGACTCTGGATTCGTTCCCGCATTCGTTCCATGTTAGCCTGAAATTTTCAGGCCCTCCGGCGTCCACACATGCAAAAACTCCTAGCCCTCAACCGAGGCGAAATCGCCATCCGTATCCTGCGCGCGGCCAACGAATTGGGTCTGCGGACCGCGGCCGTGTTCTCCAAGGAAGACCGGCTGAGCCTGCACCGTTTCAAAGCCGACGAGGCCTATCTCATCGGGGAAAACAAGGGCCCGGTGGAAGCGTATCTGGACGTAGAAGGGATTGTGGCGCTGGCCAAGGAGAAAGGCGTTCACTACATCCATCCCGGGTACGGCTTCTTGGCCGAGAATGCCGCGCTGCCGCGGGCTTGCGAAAAAGCCGGAATCACCTTCATCGGGCCGAGCGCGGAACTGCTCGAACTTCTAGGGGACAAGACCGCCGCGCGGCGCCTGGCCGAAAAGGCCGGGCTGCCCGTGATTCCCGGAACGGCGCATCCGGTGGACACATGGAAGGGCGCGGAGAAGGCCTCGGCCCGCATCGGCTTCCCGCTGATCATCAAGGCGGCTTTCGGCGGCGGCGGACGCGGAATGCGCGTGGTGCACAAGCCGTCGCAACTGCGCGAACTTTACGAGGAGGCGCAGCGAGAAGCCGCCGCCGCGTTCGGAAACGGCGCCGTGTTCCTCGAGCGCTATATCCAGCGTCCGCGCCACATCGAGGTTCAGATTCTCGGTGACCGGCACGGCAACCTGCTGCACCTGTACGAGCGTGACTGCTCGGTCCAGCGGCGGCATCAGAAAGTGGTGGAGGTGGCGCCGGCCGTCTCCCTCCTACCGGAGCTGCGTCAAGCCATCACCCAAGGCGCCGTTCGTCTGGCGCGCGAGGCCGGCTACTACAACGCCGGCACCACGGAGTTCCTGGTGGACTCCGACACCAACGAGTGGTTCTTCATCGAGGTGAATCCCCGCATTCAAGTGGAACACACGGTGACGGAAGTGGTGACCGGCATCGACATCGTGCGCTGCCAGATTCAGGTGGCGCAAGGGCTGCCGCTGCACGGCGCCGAGATGGGCCTGCCCGCGCAGCAGGACATCCCCCTGCACGGCTTCGCCATGCAGTGCCGGATCACCACCGAAGACCCCGCCAACAACTTCACGCCGGACTATGGCCGCATCCACACCTACCGCTCGCCGGCGGGGTTCGGCATCCGGCTCGACGGCGCATCGGCTTACGGTGGCGCGGTCATCACGCCTTACTATGACTCGCTGCTGGTGAAGGTCACCGCGTGGGCGCGTGAGTTCCCGCATGTCTGCCAACGCATGGACCGGGCACTGCGAGAATTTCGCGTCCGCGGCGTGAAGACCAACATCCCGTTTCTGGAAAACGTCGTCAACAACGCGGATTTTCAATCCGGCAACGTCACCACACGCTTTCTCGACGAGACCCCGTCCCTGTTCCACTTCCGCGCGCGCCGGGACCGGGCCACCAAGCTGCTCACGTATTTGAGCGAAGTGCTGGTGAACGGCAATCCGGAGGTGGCGGGCAAGAGCAAGCCGGACATGCTCCGCGCCGCGCCCGTGCCCGCCCACGATCCACAGGCGCCGCCCCGTGGCACCAGACAACTGCTCGACGAGATGGGTCCGGAGCAATTCGCGCGCTGGATCCGCGATCAGCGGCGATTGCTGATGACCGACACCACGTTCCGGGACGCCCATCAGTCGCTGATGGCGACGCGAGTGCGCACCTATGACATGCTGGCGATCGCCAACCACGTTTCCCACCGCCTTCCGGAGTTGTTCAGCCTGGAAATGTGGGGCGGGGCTACCTTCGACGTCGCACTGCGGTTCCTGCATGAGGATCCGTGGCAGCGGCTGGCCAAGCTGCGCGAAGCCATTCCGAACATCTGCTTCCAGATGTTGCTGCGGGCATCCAACGCCGTTGGATATACGGCCTATCCGGACATCGTGGTGCGGGAATTCATTTACGAGGCCGCGCGCCAAGGCATCGACATCTTCCGCATCTTCGATTCCCTCAACTACCTTCCCAACATGAAGGTGGCGATGGAGGCGGCGCGCAAGACCGGACGCGTGTGCGAAGCCGCCATCTGCTATACCGGCGACATCCTTGACCCGGCGCGCGACAAGTATCCGCTCGAATATTACACAAGGATGGCGCGGGAGTTGGAGAAGATGGGCGCGCACATCATTGCCATCAAGGACATGGCTGGACTGGTGCGGCCCTACGCCGCCACCAGGCTGGTGGCCGCCCTGCGCGGCGTCACCGACCTACCGATCCATTTCCACACGCACGACACATCCGGTGTGAACGCGGCGTCTATTCTGAAAGCCGCCGACGCCGAAGTGGATATCGCCGACGCCGCCATTTCGTCGATGTCGGGCACAACGTCGCAACCGAACCTCAACTCCATCGCCGCCGCTTTGGCGCACACCGAGCGCGATACCCTGCTCGACGCCGGCGCACTGCAACACGCAGCCGACTATTGGGAAACCGTGCGGGCCTGGTACGAGCCCTTCGATAGCGCCCCGAAATCGGGCACCGCCGAAGTGTATCTTCACGAAATGCCCGGCGGGCAGTATACGAATCTCAAAGCGCAAGCCGAATCGATGGGGCTTGGCGAACGCTGGCCGGAGGTGGCGCGCGCCTATGCCGACGTCAACATGGCGTTCGGCGACATTGTGAAGGTCACGCCGTCGAGCAAAGTAGTGGGTGACCTCGCGTTGTTCCTGGTGAGCCACGGCATGACGGTGCGCGAACTCGAGGCCTTGGGCCCGAACCACACCGTGAACATTCCCAACTCGGTGATCGACATGTTCAACGGATCGCTCGGCGAGCCGCAGGGCGGGTGGCCCAGGCAGATGCAAAAGGTGGTGCTCAAGGGCGCGCGTCCAAAGAGGACCCGCCCGGCGGGCGTGAAGCTGGAGGACGCAGCGGCCGAGCTTGAGAAGAAGATCCACCGCAAGCCGTCCCACAGTGACGTGCTCAGCTATCTGCTCTACCCGCAAGTCTATTCCAAGTTCGCCAGGAACCAGGCCGCATGGGGTGACGTGGAGGTGCTGCCCACGCCGCAGTTTTTCTTCGGCATGGCAAAGGGCGAAGAAGTGGCGGTGGAACTCGAACCTGGCAAAACACTGGTCGTTAAGTTTCTCACCGTAGGCGAACCACACCCCGATGGCACGCGCACGGTGTTTTTCGAACTCAACGGACAGCCGCGCGAGGTGACCGTGCGCGACAAATCGCTCGAAGTCCAAAAGGAGGAGCGCGCGAAAGCGGATCCGGCGCAAACGGGACAGGTCGGCGCGCCGATCCCCGGCATGGTGACTTCGATCGCCGTGGAGCTGCATCAGCCTGTCAAACAAGGCGATCGTCTGTTGGTGATGGAGGCGATGAAGATGCAGACTTCGGTGAGCGCACCGGTGGACGGCAAAGTCACGAAGCTGCTGGTGAGTCCCGGTGAGAGCGTGGAGCCGAAGGACTTGCTGCTGGTGATCGAATAAGTTTGCGCGAGGGGCCTCCTCCCAGAAACTGAAATTTTTTATTCCTGCACTTGCCACGCCCCCCGATTGTGCGTTATCATCGGCCCGTAACGCTTCTTTAGGGGTCTGACACCATGCGTCTGTCCATCTTTGGACTGTTCGTCCTTTTCTGCACCTCCGCCTTTGCGCAGCAAGGCGCAGGTACCATCTCCGGCACCGTCACCGACCAGCAGGACGCTGTCGTGGCCGGTGCCAACATTCAAATTCGTAACACCGATACGAACGCGATTTTTCGCGCCTCGTCGAACGAAAACGGCGGCTTCGTGGCGCCCGGCCTTGCGGTAGGCGGTTATGAGATCACCGCCGAGGCGCCCGGCTTCAAGAAGACGGTCCTCTCCGGTATCACGCTCCAGGTGAACCAGACCGCGTCGATCAACCTTCGCCTCGAAATCGGCCAGGTGGCTGAGTCTGTGGAAGTGACCGGCGAGTCTCCGCTGGTGAACACTTCCAACGCCACCGTCGGCGAAGTGATCGAAAACCGGCGCGTGCGGGACTTGCCCTTGAATGGACGCGGAGCTTTGGCGTTGACCCTTCTCACCGCCGGCGTGGTCTCCAACGCCGGCCCCACCAACTCCGGCTTCGGTGATCGCGGCATTCAAATCTCATCGCTGTCGATCAACGGCAGCCCCAGTTCGATGAACAACCAGATGCTCGATGGTTCCAACAACATTCTGTCCTATGTCGGCGAAGTGGGCATCCCGCCGGCCGTCGACGCGGTGGAAGAGTTCAAAGTGCAGAGCGGCACGATGTCGTCCGAGTTCGGCTTCACGGCCGGAGGCACGATCAACCTCGTCACTAAGTCCGGAACCAATCGGTTGCATGGATCCGCCTACGAGTTCCTGCGCAACGACAAGTTCGACGCCCGGAACACGTTCGCCCCGACGAAGCTGCCGTTGCGGTACAACCAATTCGGCGGTACGCTCGGCGGCCCGATACGGAAAGACCGCACTTTCGGCTTCTTCAACTACGAAAAATACCTGCTGCGCCGCTCCTCGCCGCGCATCGCCACCGTGCCGATCGCGGAATTCCGCACCGGCGACTTCTCGAAACTGGCCACCAACGCCGGCGTGGCGATTCCGGTGTATGACCCGGCCACAACCCGCGCCAATCCCGCCGGAGCCGGCCAGGTCCGCGATCTGTTTCCGGGCAACATCGTGCCGCGAAACCGGTTCGATCCGATCACGCCGAAAATTCTCGAGTTCTGGCCACAGCCCAACCGCACACCCACCAACGCCGCGTCCTTCGCCAACAATTTCCAGGACGCCGCTCTCAGCCGCATCGACTGGACCCAATGGAACGTCAAGGTGGACCATCGCTTCAACGACAAGAACTCCATCTTCGTTCGCTACACCTCGGCGCAGCACGCACCCTACGCGGACTCCTTCTTCACCGATCCCACCGCGGGCGGCAACCGCGCCGACGATCAGACCAACCGCAATGCCGTGGTCTCCGACACCCACACGTTCTCCCCGACACTGATCAACAATCTGCGCGTGGGCGTGATGCGGCAATACTTCGTCTTCACCGCGGTGAACTTTGACCAGGGATGGCCGCGGAAACTTGGCTTGCCCGCCATCGTTCCTAACGATCAGATGCCGAGCATCAACTTCGGGTTCGGCGCCATCGGCGGGGGCGCTGCCGGCCGGCGCGGATCCTTCAACTGGGACATCCAGGACATGATCACCAAGATCACCGGGAGCCATGCGCTCAAGTTCGGGTATAACCATCGCATCCTGCAAGGCGGCAATCTGCAAGGCTCGGCGCTCTCGGGCAGCTTCTCCTTCGGCGGCCTCACCAACAACCCGCAGAGGACCGCCGGCACCGGCAGCGACATGGCCCAGTTCCTGCTCGGCGAAGTGTCGAGCGCGTCGATTGACCGCATTCTTGGGAATACGTTCGAAGGCCGCGCCATCAGCGCATTCGTTCAGGATGACTGGAAGCTTTCGCGCCGCCTCACCCTGAATCTCGGCTTCCGGTATGACTGGCAGCAGAAGCCGTACGAGAGGCACGACGGCCACATTAACTTCGACTACCTGGCCACCAGCCCGGTGAGCGGATTCCAGGGCAGGGTCAACTACGCTGGCGTTGACGGACAACCCCGCGCCTTCCTCGGCGAGGATCACAATGACTTTGGACCGCGGATCGGCTTTGCGTTCGACGTCTTCGGCAACGGGCGCACGGTGGTCCGTGGCGGCTATGGCATTTTCTATCCGTCGATCTTCTATCGCGCGTTCACGGGCAACACCCAGTTGTTCTCGCTCACCAATACGGCCTACGTCGCGCAAGGCCCCGGTCTGCGCGCATTCCGCTTCCAGGACGGCTTTCCGCGCGCTCCGATCGAATCACCCGGTTCCGGCGCCGGCCCCGACGCTCTCCTCGGCCAGTCGGTCAGCGTCTCCGAGCAGGACCCCACCACCCCGATGACCCAGCAGTGGAACATGTCGGTCCAGCATCAGTTGGGCGAGTGGCTCATCGACGCCACCTACGCCGCCAACAAGGGCAATCACTTCCTCGCCTCCGGGTACAACATCAATCAGTTGCTCCCGAGCGTACGCAAACAATTGGGACAGTCCCTGTTTGACCCGGTGCCGAATCCACTTCGCGGTCAGGTCCCCGGCGGACTTGGCGCCGCCACGGTAACCCGCGAGCGCACCCTGCTGCCCTTCCCCCATTACAACGGCGTCACCATCTCCAATCCGCGGCTGGGCAACTATCTCTCCCACCAGTTGCAGTTGAACGTCAAGCGCCGGATGACCAACGGCTTCCTCGTCCATTTCGCCTACACCGCCGGCAAGAAGATCAGCGACTCCGTGGCCGTCCCGGTTGACTTCGGCGCCATCGAGCAAACCAACGAGAACGGCTTCCAGGATGGGCTCACCAATCGAAAATTGAATAAGAGCGTGGATCCGGCCGACGTGGCTCAGCGCGCCGTCGTCAGCCTGTTGTACGAACTGCCGTTCGGCGCCGGTAAGGCGTTCAATCCAACCAACGCCGTGCTGGGCAAAATAGTGAGTGGATGGCAGATCAACACCATCGGCGTGATGCAATCCGGCATTCCGCTCACGGTGCGCGGCGCCAACAACCGCCAGGCGGATCGCCCCAACTCCACCGGCGTCTCCGCCAAGATCGACAATCCCACACGGGAGCGGTGGTTCAATACGGAGGCGTTCATCAACCCACCTGACTTCGAGTTGGGGAATGTCGGCCGCACAACCCCCGACGTCCGTCATCCGGGAACCCTCAACTGGGATGTGTCGCTGATCAAGGATACCCGCATCCGCGAACGCGTCAATATCCAGTTCCGCGCCGAAGCGTTCAACTTTCTCAACGCCACCAACTTGGGCTTGGCCAACGACAGTTTCTCAGCCGGCGCCAACGGCATGAACCAGAGTGCGACGTTCGGAACTGTCACGTCGGCGCGTGACGCACGCGTCGGCCAGCTGGGGCTGAAGATCATTTTCTGATCCGCCCTCCCGGACTTTGAGGGCCGCCAAGGCCCTCTTGCCCGGGCGCCATTCCGCTTACACGCCGGGCGGAGCGATGCCCGTCATCACCGCCTCGCAGAGCGCGTCCACGTAGTCCGGCGTCAACCCGCCGTGGCCGCTGAGGAAGCGATGGAAGAGCGGACCATAAAGCGCATCCAGCGCGATCTCGGTATAAACGCCGGGACGGACCTGCCCGGCGCGAATGCCCCGCAGCATCGCCTCCGCCGCATCGGACCGCCATCCTTCGAACAACTCGTGCTGCAAGGTCCGCAGTAATTCCGGCTCATCCTGGCCTTGCCCCATCAGCACCGCGAGCGTCCTTCCTTTCGGCCCGTTGAGGAACTGCGCCAACAACTGCATCTGACGGCGGAAGTCCTCCCGCACGGAACCCGTATCGGGAAACGGCAGCGACGGCGACGCATCCTCGAGATAGGCTTCTGCCGCGAGCGCGGCCTTGTTGGGCCACCAACGGTAAATCGTCGCTTTGCCGGAACGCGACCGTTCCGCCACCGCCTCCATCGTCAGACGCGCGTATCCCACCTCGCGCAACAACTCGAGTGCGGACCGCAGGATCGCCCTCCGGGCGGATTTCGAACGCGGCCTCCCGCGGCGCGCGGGTTTGGCGCTGGCAGGAACCGGTGGCGCGGCCGGGACTGGGGTGGCTGGTGTCATGGCTACGGGATCTTATAAGATAATGCACGCAATGATAGCGCTTGTGCTGATACTTCTGCTTTCGATGGCGGTGGCTCTCCCCGCCCAGTCCAATAACGCCAACTACGATGAGGCCAAGGTCCCCGCCTACACACTGCCGGACCCTCTGGTGAACGCAGCCGGAAATAAGGTCTCGTCCGCCGCCGCATGGCCCGCGCGGCGCGCCGAAATCCTGCGGCTATTCGAAACCGAGATGTTCGGCCGCAGTCCGGACAAGCCTTCCACGCTCCGCTTCGAGTTGATTTCCTCCGGCGACGCTCTGGGCGGCAGAGCGCTTCGGAAACAAGTGGATCTCCTGTTCGCCCCAGGCAGCAAAGCACGGATGCTTCTCTACCTTCCGGCCAAAGCTAACGGTCCAGTGCCCGTGTTCCTGGGACTCAATTTCGGCGGCAACCACACCGTTCACGCCGACGACGGCATCACGCTCGGCACGGTCTGGAATCGCGACCGTACCGCTTCGGTAGCGACGGCAGCTTCACGCGGGCGCGGATCGTCGCGATGGCCCGTCGAGCGCATCCTTGAGCGCGGTTACGGCGTCGCCACCATCTACTACGGCGACATCGACCCCGATTTCGACGACGGGTTTCAGAACGGCGTCCATCCCTTCTTCTACAAGCCCGGCCAAAAGGCGCCGGCGCCGGACGAATGGGGCTCCATCGCCGCGTGGGCTTGGGGGCTCAGCCGCGCGCTCGATTATCTCGAGACCGATTCGAAAGTGGACGCCCGCCGGGTGGCCGTCATCGGGCACTCGCGTCTCGGCAAGACTGCGCTGTGGGCGGGCGCCGCCGACACACGCTTTGCCATGGTCGTCTCAAATGACTCCGGCGAGGGCGGCGCGGCCCTGGCCCGGCGGCGGTTCGGCGAACAGACCCTCCGCATCAACACCTCCTTCCCGCACTGGTTCGCCGGAAATTTCAAGAAATACAATGATCGCGAGGATGAGATCCCGTTCGATCAGCACATGTTGATCGCCCTGATTGCGCCGCGCCCGGTCTACATCGCCAGCGCCAGTGACGATCTATGGGCGGACCCTCACGGTGAGTTCCTCGCCGGCGTCCATGCGTCTCCGGTGTATGAACTACTCGGAACCGACGGCTTTGGCGCCACCGGTAAGGACTGGCCTCCAGCGCGGCCGATCCACACGACCATCGGCCACCATGTCCGCAGAGGCGGACATGACATCACGCTCTTCGATTGGGACCACTACCTGACCTTCGCCGACAAGCACATGAAAGCGAGCCGGTAGCCCGCTCCGAAGAAACAGGCCTAGACCGGCCTAGACCCACTCCCGGAACAATTCCATCACCTTGGCGATCTCGGCCACTTCACCCGGCTTCACGTCCTGCAGCGGAGGACGCACCGGCCCTGCCGGCTTGCCCAACGCCTCCATCGCCCGCTTCATCACCGCCACTTCGTAGCCCTTCATCCGGTCCCGTAACCCGTAAAGCGGATGCACGTACTTTTTCATCAGCTCATCCAGCTTCACGAAATCGCGCCGCAATCCAGCGTCGGCCATCGCGAGCGACAGCTTCGGCGCAATCGTCGAAATGCTGGAAGTGTACGCCTGCACACCCACCGCGAAGTACGCTGGCACGCAATCATCGCCAATCCCGCCGATCCAGGCCAAACGGTCGCCCACCTGCGTCATGATGCGCTGATACTTCCGCGCATCGCCTTGGCCGTCTTTCCAGAAGACCAGCGTCGGAATACGGTCCGCCAGGCGCGACACCATGTCCGGCGAAAACACCGCCCAATCGCGGCTGTACAGCGACAGCGGCAGGTCGGTCGCCTTCCCGATCGCTTCGTAATACTGGATCAGCCCCTCGGCCGGCGCATTGGTGTAGTAAGGCGGCATCACCAACAGCGCCGACGCCCCGGCCTTCGCCATCCCCTGCGCCATCGCTGTTCCCATCGCCACGTTGTAACCCACGCCTGCCACCACGGGCATCCGGCCTTGCGCCGCGTCCACGGACGCTCGCACCACCTCTATGTTCTCTTCCACCGTCATCGAGTACATCTCGCCGGTGCCGCCAGACGCCACAATCGCGCAGAAGGGATGCTTCGTCATCTCGTCCACGTTGCGGGCCTGACCATCCAGATCGAGCGTCAGGTCCTGTTTGAACGACGTGACCGGGAACCCGAACACGCCCACCAGCTTCTTGGCGAACTCACGTTGTGCGCTCATTGAACTTTTCCTCTGCTCTTGTTCGTAATCACCAGCGGGGCAAGATCCGCCGCCACTCCGGGTCTACATGCTTGCGCATCTCGGCCTCGTCGTCGCGCTTGCGATAGGGTAGCTTCGCGTACCGCTCTTCGCCGCGCGCCAATTGATCGTAATCCAACTCGACGCCCAGCCCAGGCTTGTCCGGGATCGCCACGCACCCGCCCACTATAGGCACCCGTCCGCCTACTATCACCTCGTCTACTTCCGTCTGCCACGGATAGTGCGTGTCGCAAGCATAGGGCAGATGCGGGCATGCCGCCGCGGCGTGCGCCATGATCATCATGCTCACACCCAGATGGTTGTTGGAGTGCATCGACAAGCCCATGCCGAGCACCTCCGTGAATTTCGAAAGATGCAACTGCGCGCGGATGCCGCCCCAATAGTGCGGATCCGACAGCACGATCTGCACGCTGTCCAGATTCTTCGCCACCGGCAAATGTTCGAAACAGGTGGTGGCCACATTGCTTGCGAGCGGGGTGTCGTTGCCCTCCGCTAGCAGCCGTTTGCGGACTTCGGCCATCCCCTCGAGCCCCGCCGCCGGATCTTCCAGGTAACCGCCGCCGGAGAGCTCATCCTTCAATTCGCGGCCCACTTTCACCGACGTCTCTACGCTCCACGCGCAGTTGGGATCGATGCGCAGCGGATACTTGGGTCCGAACTCGGCCCGCAGCAGCCGGATCGTCTCGATCTCCAGATCCGGATCGAGCACGCCCCCCTTGAGCTTGATCTCTTCGAAACCGTACTTATCGATCATCTGGCGGCATTGCCGGACCATCGATTGCGGATCCAGGCATTCGCCGTATTCGTCCTCGCGAACATCGCTGCCTAGCCCGCCTCCGCCCCCGTGTTTGTAAAACAGGTAGGCCGAAAACGGTGGAGAGCTCCGCGCCCGTCCGCCAACCACATCGCACAGTGGTTTGCCGATCGCCTTGCCGATCAGGTCCAGGCACGCGATCTCGATCGCGGCGAAGGTGCGGGTGTGCACGTCCAGCGGATTTTCGCCCGGCACGTGATGCGTTTGGCTGCGGTCTCCGCGCGACTCTTTCTCGGCGCGCGCCGCCAGCGACATCCACAAGTCTGTCAGTTGGAACGGATCGCGGCCTTCCACCAGACCACGGACCGATTCGAGCGCCGCCAGCGGACCGTCTCCGCCGTAGGTCTCGCTGATTCCGGTCAATCCGTCGGTGGTTTCGAGTTCGACGATCGTTCGCAGCGCATACGGAGCATGACGCCCGTAGGAACTGCGCAACGGCCCGTCGGCGATGGCGACCGAATGGAGTTTGAGTGCGCTGATCTTCACGGCGCGGGGGCTACCGTGCCCGCCGCTGCGGGTTGCGCACCTTCGTCTGGCGCGCTTTTCTTGCCTTACGCTTCGGCTTGCTGATGATGAACGTTCCGCTGCCGAGATACTCGGCTTGCCACTTACGGTCTTCGGCCAAAATACACACTCCGGATGTCAGGATGATTTCGCAGGGGTGAAACTGCTCTCGCTATTGTAGCGCAGCCCGCGAGGCTCCCTTCGCCGCGCGCCTCAGACGGCCGAGAGGGCTGCTAAACTCGATAGCGATGCACAGACGCCATTTCCTGGGAGGGCTCTCCGGTTTGATCGGTTCTTCACTTTGGGCCGCGCCGAAAGGCTCCATCATCGAACTGCGCCACTATCATATGCGCAACAGCTCCGAACAACAGGTCCAGCGGACTTCGGAGTTCATCCAGAAGCACGCCATTCCGGCTGGAAAACGGGCCGGCGGCATCGTGGCCGGGGTTTTCTCCAACCTCGTCGCCCCGGGCGGCCCCTTCATCCTCATGGCGAACCAGTACCGGTCCTTGGCCGCCATGGAAGAATCCCAGGAGAAGTTGGCCGCCGACGGCGGCTTCTCCCGCGCGCTCGACGCTTACTACTCCGGTCCGCTCGGCTACGAACGCGTGGATGTCACGCTGCTCCGCGCCTTCGATTCGATTCCCGCCATTGAGACGCCGCCGGTGGAGGAAGGCAAAGCCCCCCGCGTGTTCGAGTTGAGGATCTATGAATCCAACACGCCCGCCACGCTCCGCCGCAAGATCGCGATGTTTGAAAGCGGTGGCGAGTTGGCTATTTTCCGCCGCTCCGGCATCCGGCCCGTGTTCTTCGGACACGCTCTGGCCGGCGCCAACATTCCCAACCTGACATACATGGTCTGTTACGACAGTCTTGCCGACCGCGACAAAGCTTGGAAGGCATTCCTCGCCGATCCGGAATGGGTGAAGCTTCGCGCGACGCCGGGATTGGGTGACGCCGAAATCGTCTCCAATATCAGCAACTCATTCCTCCGCCCGCTTCCCTTCTCTCCCATCCGGTAAGACAGGTCATGCGGCTCGCCGGCTTCGCTCTCGTCTCCGCCGTGGCTGCAAGCGCCATTGCGCTCGGCGGCGTCGCGGCCGCTCAATCGCTCGCGCCGGCGAAGCAGGTGGAGATCGAGCGCCTAATCTCGGAAGAAATGTCACGCCAGGGTATTCCCGCCGTGTCGGTGGCAGTGGGTGTCGGTGGCGCATTGCAGTGGTCGGCCGGGTTCGGGTTGGCCGACGTTGAAAACTTCGTACCGGCGAAAGCCTCGACGGTATACCGGCTCGGATCGATCTCCAAGCCAATCACCGCCGTCGCCGTCATGCAGTTGGCCGAAACGGGAAAAATCGATCTCGATGCGCCGGTTCAGCGCTACGTTCCGTCCTTCCCCGCCAAGCCGTGGCCCATCACTGTCCGCCGGCTTCTGGGGCATTTGGGCGGCATCCGGCACTACAAGAACCCGGCGGAGATCAACAGCACGCGGCACTTTGAAGACATGCTCTCCCCCCTCCGCGCTTTTCGCGACGACGGGCTCGCCGCCGAACCGGGGACCAAGTATCTCTACAGCACCTTCGGCTATGTCCTGCTGGGCGCAGCCGTCGAAGCCGCTTCGGCCACCCGGTTCATGGACTACCTGCGGGATCGGATCTTTCGCCCCGCCGGCATGGATCATATCCGGGACGATCACGTTTTCGCCATCATTCCCAACCGCGCCCGCGGTTACGTTCGTGTGAAAGGCGAACTTCGCAATTGCGCCCTCGCCGACACCAGCAACAAAATCGCCGGAGGCGGCATGGCGTCCACCGCCGGAGATCTGATCCAGTTCGCGCTCGCCCTCGAACGGGACCTGCTGCTGAAGCCCGCCACACGGGATCAGATGTTCCAAAGGCAGAAGCTCGACAACGGCAGGCCCACTGCCTATGGACTCGGCTGGTCCATTTTGACCAGCCGGCGCGTGGTCTTCCATACCGGTGGTCAGCAAGGCGTCTCCACCATTTTGAAGATTGCGCTCGGGGAGCGCGTCTCGGTGGCCCTGATGTGCAACCTCGAAAAGGCGGACCTGCGTCCCTTGTCCGACCGCGTGCTTCGGGTTTTGACGGGCGATCCGGACGGCGCGATCCGTCCATAGAGGGGCCTGGCATCCAGATGCGAATTTTTCTGCGATCGAAGGAAAAGTTTTGTGTTCAATCATCGGATTCTTTGTGATACGATGGAGGGGCTCCCGATGGATCGCCTCTTGCGCGCCCCCCAAATTCAGTTCCCGTCTAAGGCGTGCCCGGTTGCATCCTCCATCGGAGCTTCATAAGGAATGAGTTTCACCGTATTTCTTGGCAACCTGCCGGCTTGGGTAACCGCCGACGATATCATGTCCTGGCTCACCGCGGACAATCTGGTCGCCGACCACATCAAGGTGATCAGGAATCCTGAAACCCAGGAGTCCAAGGGCTTCGCTTTCATTGAAGCGCCCAACCAGGAAGAGATGCAGTCCATCATCCGCCGGTTCGATCGCGCCCCTCTCGAAGATCGCCTCCTGCGCGCCAACCCTGCGCAACCGCCCCGCTCGAAACGCACCGGCGGGCCCGCCGTTGCCGGCGCGGGAGCCCCGGCCCATGCGCCTTCCGGCCCTCCCGGATCCCATGCCGACCGGCGTCCCCCGCGTGACCGCAGGCCACCTCGTGACGGTGATCCCAAGCGTCGCGGCCGTGGCGGCCCCCCGAGCGCTTTCGCTGAGGAACTCGCGAAAGCTTTGTAGTCCCTCTCTGTCCTTCCATTTTCCCTTGAGCCCTGCTTCGCCTCTGGGCTCATTCTCTTTTCCCGGTCACACTTTCGGTCAAATTCCAGGCCCGGAATGATATACTCATTGCGGAGCTTAGCCGTATGATCGGACTGCCGTTATGCGGGACTGGTGCTCTATGAGCGACCTTCTCTTCATCCGGGCTTTCTTCGCCCTCGTCATCGCCTCGGCCGCCTACGCGCTCCGGCCGTTTCAGCTCGACGCGCGCCTCGCCGCCGCGGTCGGCCTGCTGATCGGCATCGCGATCGTCCTGTTCGAAGTCCGGCTCAAGCAGGTGAGCCTGAAGCGCCTCATCGGTGCGGCCGCAGGTTCGGTCATGGGGATCTTCGGCGCCTATCTCATGTCGCTGGTCATCGGACGCGCCATGCCGGGAAACACCACCACCGTGCCGTTTCTCCAAATACTCATCCTGCTTCTGATGACCTACGTCGGCCTCATCGTTGGGGCCAACAAGGGCGACATGCTGAACCTCGCGGCGCTCGGTGGGCTTTTCGGATCTGAAAAAACGGCGGCACAGGCATTCAAGATCCTCGACACCAGCGTCATCATCGACGGCCGCATCGCCGACATCGCCGAGACCGGCTTCCTCGATGGCATTCTGGTGATTCCTCAGTTCGTTCTCCGTGAACTCCAATTGGTGGCCGACTCAGCCGATTCCTCCAAGCGCAATCGCGGCCGCCGGGGTCTCGATGTCTTGCAGCGCATCCAGAAGATGCCCACCCTCCACATCCAGATTCTCGAGGACGACTTCCCCAACGTGCGCGAAGTCGATATGAAGCTGATCGAACTCGCCAAGGTCTACACCTGCAAGATCGTCACCAACGACTTCAATCTCAATAAGGTGGCCCAGCTTCACGGCGTGGAGGTGCTGAACATCAACGAGCTCGCCAACGCGCTCAAACCCGTGGTACTGCCGGGTGAGACCATGCGCGTTTTCATTCTCAAGGAAGGAAAAGAATACAATCAGGGCGTCGCCTATCTCGACGACGGCACCATGGTCGTGGTCGACAACGCCAGACGCATGATCTCGCGGACCATCGACATTGGCGTCACCAGCGTCCTCCAAACCACCGCCGGAAAAATGATTTTCGGCCGTTTCGACGAAAAGATCCATGGCGTGTTTGACCGGCATGATCGCGCCGCGGCGGCCCCACACGCCCCCGCCCCGGCCGGTAAGGAAGCACACGCCGCCGCCGGTGGTTCATCCTCGGGCGGCTAGACTCCGCCTCCGCGCCAATCGCACCCTGGAACCCGACTAACTATCTATGAGAGTCTCCGTCATCATCCCCGCCGCCGGACTCGGTACCCGCATGGGCCGCTCGGACCCGGCCAGACCGGGTGAGAAATCCGGCCCCTCACGCAAACAGTTTCTCCTCCTCAACGACGAACCCATCCTCGTTCACACTATCCGCAAGTTCGCCCGCGTTCCGGCCGTATCCGAAATCGTCGTCGCCCTTCGTCCCGAGGACGGAGACTGGGCGGGTGAACTGATCGCCGCCGGCGCCCCCGCCAAGCCCGTGCGCATCGTCGAAGGCGGTGACTCGCGCCAGCAATCGGTGGAGAACGCCCTGGCCTCCATCGACCCAGGCACGGACCTGGTTGCCGTCCACGACGCCGTACGCCCCTTCATCAGTGTCGAGACCATCGAGACCGTATTCCGCGAAGCCGCCGAAGCCGGCGCGGCCATCGTCGGCATCGTGCCCGTCGACACCGTCAAGCAGGTCCACCGCAACAAGATCCGCCTCACCATTCCCCGCGAACGGCTCGTGCTGGCGCAGACGCCGCAGGTATTTCGCCATGGCCTGCTCATGGAAGCCTTCGAACGCGCGCGCGCGGACAACTTCACAGGCACCGACGAAGCGAGCCTCGTGGAGCGCCTGGAACAGGTCGAGGTCAGCGTCGTCCCGGGCAGTGACCGCAACATCAAAATTACACGCCCAGGCGACATGGAGCTCGCGCGGCTCTTCCTCGAGGAGGAGGAAGCCGCTTCTCAGGAGAAAGCGCAATGACAGAATTTCGCACAGGCACCGGTTGGGACAGCCACCGGATCGACCAGAGCCGACCGCTGATCCTCGGCGGCGTCCGCATCGAGTCCAGTTTCGGCTTGGCTGGACACTCCGACGCCGACGTGCTCTCCCACGCCATCACCGACGCCATTCTGGGCGCCTCCGCTCAGGGCGACATCGGCATGCATTTCTCCGATAAGGATCCTCAGTGGAAAGACGCGGAGAGTTCCCACTTTCTCCACCACGCTCTGCAGATCGTCCGCCTGTCCGGGTTCGAAGTGGTCAACATCGACGCGACGGTCATCCTCGAGAATCTGAAGCTGGCCCCGCACCGCACCGCCATCCGCGAGAAATTGGCAGCCGTTCTGGGCTTGGCGGTGGATCGCATCTCGGTGAAGTTCAAGACCGCCGAGGGAGTGGGCCCGGTGGGCGAAGGCCTTTCGGCCGAAGCACAGGCCATCGCCACCATCGTCCGCCGGTCCTGACCTGACGGCCGCGCTAGCGCGGAGCCGCCGCGGCGATCTCCGGCGCGACGTTGCCGAACTTTTCGAAATTCTTCCGGAAGCGCCCCGCCAAGTCGGCGGCCGCACGCTCGTACGCGCTGCGGTCCGCCCACTGCCCGCCCGCGTCCAGCACCTCGTCCGGCACACCGGGACACGACACCGGAACCAGCACCCGGAAGACCGGGTGCGGGTTCATCGGAACGTCGTTCAGCTTCCCATCGAGCGCCGCGTTCACCATCGCACGCGTGTAGGGCAACGATATCCGGCGGCCCGTGCCGAAAGCACCGCCCACCCATCCCGTGTTCACCAGCCAGCACCGGACCTCATGACGGCGCATCCGTTCACCCAGCATCCTCGCATAAACCTCCGGATGCCGCGGTAGAAACGGCTCTCCGAAGCAGGCGCTGAAGGTGGCCCCGGGTTCCTTCCCCAGTCCGCGTTCGGTGCCCGCCAGCTTGGCCGTATAGCCGCTCAGGAAGTGATACATCGCTTCCTCCGGTGTGAGCCGGGAAATCGGGGGCAGCACGCCGAAGGCGTCCGCGGTGAGAAACATGACGTTCGCGGGATGACCGCCATGGCTCGGAATCCGCGCGTTGTCGATATAGTCGATCGCGTACGCCGCGCGCGTGTTCTCCGTATGTTTGTCGGAATCGTAGTCGAGCGCGCGTGTATCGGTGTCGATGGCTACGTTTTCCAGTACGGACCCGAAGCGGATCGCGTTCCAGATTTGCGGCTCGTTCTCGCGGCTGAGCCGGATGCACTTGGCGTAACAGCCACCCTCGAAATTGAAGACGCCCGCATCGCTCCAGCCATGCTCGTCGTCGCCGATCAATCGCCGTTCCGGATCCGCCGACAGCGTCGTCTTCCCCGTGCCCGAAAGCCCGAAAAACAGCGCCGTCGATCCGTCCCTGCCCTCGTTCGCCGAACAATGCATGGGGAAAACCCCGCGATCCGGCAAAAGGTAATTCAGAATCGTGAAGACGGACTTCTTCAGTTCGCCCGCATACGAAGTCCCCATGATGAGCACCAACCGGCGCGTGAAGTCGATCGCGATCGCCGTGGAGGAATTCGTGCCGTCCACGGCCGGGTCAGCCTGAAAGTCCGGGACGAAAAAGAGAGTGAACTCCGGCTCGTGATTTTCCAGTTGCCCCGCATCGGGCCGGATCAGCAGTTGACGGCCAAACAGGGCGTGCCAGGCTCGGCGCGTGATCACTCGCACCGGCATCGTGTAGGCGGGGTCAGCCCCGGCCGACAGGTCCTGCACGAACAGTTCCCGATCCTGCAGATGCGCCAGCACTTTCGTATAAAGCTGGCCGAACGTCTCCGGCTGCATCGGCTGATTGACCGCGCCCCATTGGACCGTTTCCTCCGTCCGGGCATCGCGCACTACATACTTGTCCTTCGGAGAACGGCCGGTAAACTGGCCCGTGCGGACCGATAGCGCGCCATTTTCCGCCAGCATCCCCTCTCCGCGCTGGAGCGATGCCTCCACCAGACTCGCCGCTCCCTGATTCCAATGCGCGACACTCCAATTTCGAAGTCCATGCCGGTCAAGGCCGAAACGGCTCGCGATTCCCGTTGTGCTCATAATAACCGTCCAATCTCCTCCATTGCGTTCTGTGCTCCCAGTATAGCCGCTTCGCTTACCCTCGACGGAGTCGCGCGCGCTCCTTCAACAGGCAGCGTGAGCAGCCCCAAATGCCGGTAGCTGCCGGTGGCCAATAGACTATCGGCGGAAACGCTTCCGGAATCCGCCACGCCGTCCCAAAATATGTCCACCGCTGGCGGATGCGAGATATGATGAAGTTGGCATGACTTCGCGGCGGCTGTGGCTGAAAGCGTTGGCCGCTGCGCCGGCGGCCTTGGGCCGGGCGGTGGCTCAGGTGATCGAGTTCGAAAGCGGTGGGCTGCGATATCTCACCCAGACCCGCAACGGCGTCACCGTCATGTTCGCCATCCTGCCCACTCTCATCCGTGAATACGCGGTCATTCAAGTAGCCATCTCCAACGGATCCTCCCGGACTTGGAATTTCAAGCCCGAGGACTTCCGGTTCGCCCGCGCCGAAGGAGGGGTTCTGGTAGCGATGAACGCTGGCGACGTCGTGCGGGGCTTCATGCGTTACGGCGGAAGGGACGACGTGGTGAAGCTCGTCACGGCCTACGAAAATGGACTATACGGAATGTCCAGGCCCAATGCCGCCAACGGATACGAAGACAGGCGGCAGTCGGCGATGGCCGCGGTTCAGTCCACGAAGTTGAAGGCCGCCGCGGCGGCATCGGCCATCGTGCTGGCTGCCGTGAAATTGAAGCCCGGAGAATCCACGGACGGAGCTGTCTTTTTCGTCACCGGCGGCAAGAATCTCGGAGCCGGTAAACTGATCGCCGAAGTGGCCGCCAGCCGTTTCGAATTCGATTCGGGGACTTGACGGGCAGACGTTCAGGAGATCGAAGCCGCCAGCGGAGGATCGAGCGCTACCTCTTCCTCGGCCTTCAACCCCGATAGCACGATCGCCTGCGTGTTGTTCCGGAGCCCAAGCTCCACCTCGCGGCGCTCGAACTTCTGGCCCTTCCGTACCCACACCGCGGTCTTCCCGTTGGTCGCGACAAGGGCGCCGAGGGGAACCGTCAGCTTGCCCTCTTCCCGATGCAGCTTTACGTCGGCGGCGGCGGAAAGATCGGGAATCACCTTCTCGTGCGCCTGATCGATCGCGATCATGACAGGAACCTGGCGGATGTAGAAGTTCTGGCGCATCCCGCCGGTGGCCAATGCGCCGATGCTGTACACATGGCCCGGCAGTGTCAACCCCGGGAATGCGTCGAAGGTCACGCTGGCCTTCTGGCCGATGCGAACGTCTCCGCTCTCGGACTGGTTCACCGTTCCCTCCACCTGCATCTTGTTCGGATTCACTACTTTAAGGAATAGCGTACCCGGCCGGAGCTGATCGCCCTGCTGGATCATGGTGAACTCGCGGCCTCGCCACTGCATCTGCACCACCGCCAGCCCGTCCATCGGGGCGAACATCTTGAAGCGCTTCACGTCGCTCTGGTGGCGGCCGCGATGGCTGGCATGCCGCAGTTTCGTGATTTCGAGGATCCGCAATTCAGCTTTGTGAACGATTTCTTTCTGCGCCACATCCGCCTGCGCCCGCTTGTAGTTGGCTTCGGCCTCTTCCACCGCCAACCGCAGCAGTTCCTGGTCAATCGCCGTCCGAACCTCGGACGCCTGCGCGTTCAGCGTCGCCTTGTCGAACTCCGCTTTGGCCAACGCGATCTGCTGGCGGATGCTTTCGAGGTCGATCAGTTGCTCGGCTTGCCGCTTGCGGATGTCGGCATCGGCTTGCTCGATCGTATCGCCGATATCGTCGATGTGGTCCTGGAGATTCCGCGAATCGATCTCGGCCATCAATTGGCCCTTCTTCACCATCGTACCCGTGGGTACCAGATACTGAAGCACCATCTCTCCCACGTCGGGACCTCGCACCGCCGGCGCCGTCATATTAACGGATTCCTGAGACGAAGTGGAACCCGCCACTCGCAGCGTCTGCTCGAAAGCGATCGGAGCGACCCGGGCCACCCGCACCGCCGACACCGTCAACGCCTGCTGGCGTTGCGCGTCCTGGCGCGGCTTCAACCCGAATTGCCAACCCACCAGCCCTAGTACGGCCACCCCCAGCAGGATCAGCCATTTGCTGGGGCCTTTGCCCTCTGGCTCTTGGACGACGGGGGGTTGCGCCGGTACCGGCGGAGTCTGTACGGGTTGCGGTCTTGGGGAACCTAGTGCCGACATTTTCCTTCCCTCAGCTTTCTCAAACGATTCGTCTCTTGCAATCCAGTGTCTACGGCTGCACCCTCTACCGTCCAGGATACACCCATCGTTATAGACGCCGGGCCAGCCGTCGACTGGACAACGCCCTAAACGAGGAGGCGGAAGCCAACCTCCTCAGGTTACAGAATAATCGACGCCGTGCCCCCGGCGCGTTACGATTTGTAAAAGTGAGTCGACCACCGCCCGCTTTCCTCTCCGAGCCGCGCTGGATGGCGCTCTGGGCCGCCATGTTCGGATACCTCCTCGACGCCATGGATGTGCTGCTCTACGTGTTCGCCCTTCCCGCCATTCGCGCCGAATTCGGGCTCACCAATCGCGAGGCGGGCCTGGTCAGCGCCGCCACCCTGGTCGCCTCCGCCGCCGGCGGCATCGCCGCTGGATGGATTTCCGACCGGATCGGACGCCGCCGCACCCTCATCTACACCATCCTCCTCTATTCGCTCGCCTCGGCCGGATCGGCCACCGCGAGCGGCTTGACGCACTTGCTGTTCTGGCGAGCGCTGGTGGGGCTGGGCCTGGGCGGCGAATGGTCCGCCGGGGCGGTGCTGGTGGCGGAGAGTTGGCCCGCCCGCCACCGCGCCAAGGCCATTGGCGCCATGCAATCGGGATGGGCCCTTGGCTATATGGCCGCCGCCGCGGTCTCCGGATTCGTCCTGCCTCGATGGGGATGGCGCACCCTGTTCCTCGCCGGCATCCTGCCCGCGTTGCTCACTCTCTTCATACGGCGCCGCGTCCAGGAACCGGTAATCGCTGTCCATTCCGGCAGCGCCTCGCCCTGGATGCTGCTGCGCGCTCCCTGGGCCGGAATCACCGTGCGCGCCACCGCCACCGCCACCGCCGTCCTGTTGGGATACTGGGGCCTGTTCTCCTGGCTGCCCACCTATCTCTCCGCTCCCCGGGAAGCCGGCGGGGCCGGGCTCGGTATCGTCACCGGCAGCCGGTGGCTTCTACTGGTCCAGTGCGGAGCCTTGGCCGGATACCTCTCCTTCGGCTGGGCGGCGGACCGCATCGGGAGGCGTCCGGCATTCCTGATCTATGTTCTCGCCGCCGCTATGCTGGTGCCCATCTACGGCGGCACCCGCTCGGATGCGCTGCTGTTCGCACTCGGCCCCGCCATCGGGTTCTTCGGCAGCGGCTACTTCTCCCTGTTCGGCGCGATGCTCTCGGAACTTTTTCCCGGCGGGGTGCGGGGCATCGGCGTCGGCTTCTCCTACAACTTCGGAAGGGCCGTCTCGGCGTTCGCGCCTTGGGTGGTGGGCGCCGTCGCCGACGCCCGTGGCTACGGACAGGCCCTTGCCATCAACGCCGGCTTCTTTCTGCTCGCAGGCGCGCTGGTATTCACCCTCCCCGAGACGCGCAACAAGGACCTGTAGCCCCCGGCCCCGCACGCCGGCGCCGGCCGTCACTCGTACCGTAGAGCCTCGATCGGATCGATCTCGGCCGCCTTCATCGCCGGATAGATGCCGAATAGCACACCCACCGCCACAGCCACCCCGAACGCCACCGCGATCGATAGCGTCGTGACAATCGTCCGCCACTCCGCCGCCGACGCAATGATCCAGGACAGCGCCATCCCGAAACACACCCCCAGCAGGCCACCCGCCCCGGAAATCAATACGGACTCGGTCAGGAACTGGCGTACGATATCGCGCCGCGTGGCCCCCACCGCTCGCCGGATCCCGATCTCGCGCGTCCGCTCCATCACCGTCGCCAGCACGATGTTCATGATCCCGATGCCGCCCACCAACAGGGAAATCGCCGCAATCGCCACCATCACGTAGGTGAAGATCGTCTGCGTGCGTTTCTGCTGCTCCAGCAGAGCGGCGGGAATAGTCACCGTGAAATCCTCGGCGTTCCGGTGCGAGGAATTCAGGATCGCCCCCACCACCGTCGACGCCTCCAAACTGTCTACCCCCTCCTTCAGCCGGATGTCGATGCCGTCCAGTTCGTCCTTCAGGAACCGGCTGGAATCCCAAAACCGGTATTGAAACGTGCTGAACGGAACGAAGATCGCGTTGTTGCGGTCCTGGGATCGCCCGGCGCCCGCGATCGTCGAATCGGCGATCTGCGGCGACAGGACGCCCACCACCCGCAGCCATGTATCGTTCACCTTTACATACTTGCCTGCCGCCGTCGCGTATCCCAGCATTCCCGTCTTTGCCCCCTCTCCCAGCACGCACACCGCCGATCCCGATGCATCGTCGGTCTCGTTCAAAAACCGGCCTTCCTGAACACGGAGGTTGTGGATGGCGGCATAGGACGATCGCACGCCATACAACTCCGGTATCGTCGCGGCGGGCTTGGGAAGCACCCGCGCCGGATGCAGCGCCCCGCGCGGCGACAACACCTCCAGACCGTCCACGTTGGCTTCGAGCACCCGCACGTCGCGCTCGGTCAATCCCGGCGACGCGCGCCGGCGCTGCTGCAGTTCCTCGGCGCTCATCGCCGGCAGCGAGTCGATCAGGATATTCCGGACTCCGAGTTGCTCGATGAATTCGAGCGACTGCTGCCGCGCACCGGCGCCGATCGACAACATTCCGATCACCGAACCCACTCCGAACACGATCCCGAGCGCCGTCAGAAACGTTCTCGTCTTCTGCGCCCGCAGGTTCGCCACCGCCTCGCCGATATCGGATATCAGACCGAGCGGCCTCATTTCCCCTGCACCGCCTTCGCCGCCCCGCTCCCTCCGCCTTCCCCTTTGCCGGCCCCACGCCCGCCAGACTGCGACGATGGATTCGCTGTTGCGATCGTCTCCCCTTCCCCCAGACCCTTCACCACCACCCGCGTTTCGCTTCCGCGCACCATTTCCACTTCCTTCGCCACAAAACCCTCCCCCTGCTGCACGAATACCTGCTTCCGGCCATCGCTCTCAAAAAGCGCCTGCGCCGGTATCCACAGCACGCCCCGCAACATTTCGGTGGTCACCACCATCTGCGTGCTCATCCCCGGACGCAACTCCGGCTCCGGATCGTCCAGGCTCATCTTGCATTCGAAACGGCGATCCCAGGGCGGTCCCGTGGTCCCGCCCAGGTTGGTCACCCTGCCGTGAAAAACACGCCCTGGTAGCGCCACCACGCGAATTTCCGCCGGCTGGCCCGCCGCCAGCAAACCCCGATCCTGCTCGCTGATCTTCGCCGTAATCTCCCAGCTCCTCATGTCCGGAATCTGCACCACGCCGGTTCCTGCCCGCACCGTATCCCCCACCTGCAGAATCGGAAATTGCATGCCCGGAAAGAAGAAGTTGCTGTTGGTGTTCCGTTCCACATTCACGTACCCGGCCATCGGCGCCTTCAACGTCATCAGCCCGATATTGCGCCGCGCCGTCTCCGCCGCCACCTCGGCTTTTTTCCGCGCGGCCTGTTGAATGGCGATCGACGCCGTGGCGGCCGCCTTGCGCGAGGGATAGTCCTGCTCGAGCTTCCGCAACCGGTCCCGGGTCGCTTCGAGCGCCAGCTCATTCTGCCTCGCCACAAGGTCTGGCAGCAGCGGATTTCGCTCGCACTCGATCTCCGCCAACGCCAGGTCCCCTCGTGTTTTGATGAGTTCGTTGTTGAGTTCCTCTTCCTTCGCCAAGGCTTCGTGCGTCGCCTGGATCACCTGTTGCTCGGCTTCGGCCAGATCGGCTTCGGCTTCGCGCAGCTTGTAGGTTTCCTCCGTGGTGTCGAACTCGGCCACCACCTCACCCTCCGCCACCATATCGCCGGATTTGCGCAGCGTGGTCAGGATCAACTGGGGGCTGCCCGTCATCGGCGCCGTCAAAGTCTTCGAGTTGCCGCCCTGCAGTTCTCCCCGCGCCACTACGGTGAAGGTGACATCGCCTCGCTTCACGCTGGTGACGGGAACCCGCGAATGGCTCCCGGCGCCCAGTTCTCTCGCGACGTGCCGCGCCCCCCAACCGGCCAGCGTCAGCAGCACGGCGCCGGCGATCGGCAGCGGAAGGCGCTTTCTCACTTTCGCCCCTTCTTGGAATCTCCGCCTCCCGGGTCGGCCAGCGCCACGCGATCCCCGGCCTTCACCCCCCTTATCGCCACCTCATCCGGATTCCGCGCCACAATCTCGACAAACGCCGCCTGGACTCCATCGCGCCCCAGCACCAGCACCACGGGCTTACCCTGCCGCGCAAACAGCGCCTTCGCCGGAACGCTCAGTGCATTCGCAATCCGGTCCACCACGATGTCCAGCCGGCCGTTCATCCCCGGCCGGAGTCGCGGGTCCACTGCGTCGAAATCACCGAACGCCCTGAAATTGCGCGTCGGCGGCCACTCGAAGTTCTGCTCGGTGAGCGGCGAAATCGACGCGAGCTTGGCCGGAAACGGCTTCTCGGGAAACGGGTCCAGATGGATGCGGGCCGCCTGCCCAGGCTCGATCCGGCTCCGTTCGATCTCCTCCACCTTGGCCTTCATCTGCAAGCTGGTGAGGTCGGGAATTTCCGCGATGGCGCTGCCCGGCCAGACGTTGTCGCCTACCCGGAACGGCTGCGCATTCATCCAGCCGCGGGAATAGTTCAGAAGGTAGCTGACGATCCCGCTCGAGGGCGCCCGCACTTCCATCTGCGAGATCCGCTTCTCGAACAGTTTCACCTCGGCCAGACTCTTGTCGCGCTGTGCCTGGATTCCCGCGATCTTCGACCGCCCCGATGCCTTGTTGAGTTCGAGCGTGGCGTCGAGTACGTTCAGCTTGTCCTCGGCCAGACCCAGATTGATTCTGCTTTCCTCGGCTTGCAGCTTGCTCACCAATTCCGCTTTCGAAACCTCCAACCGCGCACGCTCGGATTGATGCCGCTGCCAAGCCAGTTCCAGCTTGTCCTGCTCTTCCTGGATGCTGGCCTGTGCCACCGTCTGCGCGAGCGACGCCTCGGCCTGCTGCAGCGCCGCTTCTTTCTCCTGTAGCTGCCGCTTTGCCCCGCTCGAGTCGAACCGCACGATCGGTTCTCCCTCCCGGATCGCGCTGCCCGGAGCCGCCTGCCACGCAATCCGCATGTCGGGGACGTTTAACGGGGCAGTAATCAGCACCGAACGCCCCGCCACCAGTTCGCCCCGGCACGACACGATCACCAGGAACTCCCCTTGGCGCACGACGGCCGCCGGAAGTTCCGGCCGCGCCGCTCCACGGCCGTAGCGCGCGTACGCGTAAGCGCCGCCGGCCGCCAACGCCGCCAGCAGGGCCGCGCCGCCACCCCATCGAACCGCATGCCGGCGCGACGCCGCCTTCACGGTGATGTCTCCCCATCGATCACGATCTCGAGTGAGGCAGAAAGATCGGGCAGCAGCCGCGGATCCTGCTGCTCCACCCGGAACCGCGCCGCGAAAGTTCGCACCGGTGTGTTCAACGCCGCCGTGGCAACCGGGCTCGCCGACTCGAGCGTCGCCCGGAACTCCACCGTGGGGTATGCGTCCAGATAGACCTTCGCTTGCGTCGTTTTCGACAGCGCCGAAACGTCCGGTTCATTCACCGATACATCGATCACCATCGCCGAAGGATCGAAAATCCTCAGCACCGGCTGGCCCGGATACATCTGGTCGCCCTCCTGCGGCGGACCCATCGACCCGCTCCGCCACGTGTTCTCGAGCGCGATCATGCCGTTCTGCGGCGCGGCAATCGACAGCCGCCCCAGGCTGTTCTCGATCCGCTCCAGTCCCACCCGCTGACGCTCGATCTTCAATTCCAAAATCCGGATCGCCGCAGTCTCTTCCCTTACATGCTCAGCGTGAGACTTGTTCAGGCTCGCCACCGCCGCCGTTGCCGTCGACGCCTTGATTTCATTCTGGCGCCGGACCAGGTCCGCCAGCACCGGTCCCTTCTTGAGTTGAATTTGCGCTTTGGCCAGTTCGGCTTCCGCTTCCCGGATCAGAGACTGCCGCTTGGCGGCGTCGCTCCGGGCTTTTGCCGTCCGTTCGTCTCTCTGATGCGTCAGCTCATCGAGCTTCGCCTGCGATTCGCGAGCCTCGTCGAGAAGCGCTGTCGGGTCGAACTCGATGATCGGAGTTCCCTGCTCGACACGAGCGCCATTGGGCGCCAACCGTGTCAGAGTGAGTTGGCTGCGCTGCGCGGAAATGGAAGGCACCCGGATTGAAACCGACTTGAGCGCCTGCACCGTCCCCGTCGTCCGAAACACGCGCCGTTGCACTGGCACCGTGGTGGCGTCCACGGCGTTGTTCGCTCCCGCCGCCTCCACCGTCGGCGCCCGCGCCGGGCCGCACGCTAGCAGCAATATATTCGCCAAACCGGCGCACCAGACGCGTCGCTTAGGCAGCATTGGGCGGCCTCCCGGCACAACTCAGTCTTGAATGCAGGGTTAGACGAGCCACACGAGAATTTCGTTTACAAATTTCAGCGAAATTTTCGGCCAAACGCTTCGCCGCCGCCATTTCGCAATCAACGTTACAATAAGGTGAGTTGAGGCCCTTTGACCCGCTCCTGCGGAACGCCCACTTGGCGACAATCGCTTCGTCGTTCTGGCCCCGGCATCTCGACGAGTTGCGGCACCCCGTGGAAGCGAAGCTTTTTTCCACCGATCCCGACACCAGGATTCTGGTTCACGTTCAACGTCCCGTCACGGCGCCGGGCTCGAAACCGCGGGAAGCCATTCTCGTCCATGGCCTGGAAGGATCCTCCGAAGCGCCCTACATGCGCAGCCTCGCCCAAACTCTCCTCGACGCCGGCTTCGTCGTGCACCGCATGAACATCCGTACCTGTGGCGGCACCGAGTTCCTGTGCCGCACGCTCTATCACGCCGGATTCACCCATGACCTGTTTACCTACCTCGCCGATCTGGACCGCCAGCGCCGAACCCCCGTTCACCTCATCGGGTTCTCTCTCGGCGGCAACATGGTGCTCAAACTGGCCGGGCAGCTTGGCCGCGATGCCTTCCGGCTCATCGAGTCCGTCACCTCCGTCTCCACGCCCCTCGATCTCCAGGCCTGCTCGGAGCGTCTCAATGCTCCCATCAATCGCGTCTACCAATGGCGCTTTCTCTCGTCGATGAAAAAACGCCTCGCCGTTCGTTGTAAGGTCCTGGCCGAGTCCGTGCCCGCCACCGAGAGCGAGGTCCGGCGGTTGCGGAGCGTGTTCGAACTCGACGACAAGATCACCGCTCCGGCCTTCGGCTTCCGGTCCGCCGAACACTACTACGCCTCCGAGTCCGCCCGGAACTTCATCGGCGGCATCCGCGTGCCCTGCCTCATGCTGCACGCCAAGAACGATCCGCTGGTGCCGTTCCGCGCCTACGCCGAAGCCGGCGTCGAACAAAACCGCGCGATCCAGCTCGTCACGCCGGACCATGGCGGGCACGTCGGCTTCCTCTCCCGCCGGTCGCCCCGTATCTGGGTCGACGGCGTCATCCGCGATTGGATCGCCGCGCAGGGGATAGAGTAGGGCCGGTCCGCTCCCCTACGCGAGAATCATCATGCCCGCCGGCGGCAGATCCACCCGAACCGTCGCCCGCCCGTTTAGAAACTGCACCGCCAGCTTCTGGGAACCATCCGGCGGCTCCCGCAGCTGCGCTTCATTCCAGTGGCCGTGATAGAGCACACGCAGTTGCGCTCCCGGGCGATGCATCCCGGCATCCACGGTGACGTGCGCCCCATCGGAAACCGTTCCATTGGGATTCAGGGCAATCACCACTTCCTGATCCAGCAAAATACGCGACCACGCAAACAGACGGCCCGCCCCGGGCATCGAAAACGCGAACCCGCCCCCGGAGGTCTCGCGCGGATACTGGCGGCCCCTCCGCAACGCCAGTCCCACCGCGCCGGCGCCATTGCGTAGCGCCGCAATCGCCGCGATGCGCAGATACGCCGGGTGCCCGGCATCGAAGAAATGGCACCCGTCGGTTCGAAAGGCCCCGAACCCGCCGCCGAACATCGTCTCGCGCAGATAGCGGTCATCGAACGGGATGTTGCCGTTGTTGTCACGCGGCTCGGCGATGGTGTCGTGATAATTCGTCGAGCCATCGAAGGCCTGCTCGGTGCCGTAGTAAAGACACGGAATTCCGAGCGTGGTCAACTGCACGCCCACCGTGTGCGCCACTTGCAGATCTTTCGACGGTATGGCGTTGCCGGCCGCGAAGCGCCGCTTGTCCCGGCCCACCATGTCGTGGTCGTCGAGGATCGAGACGTGATACCGCCCCACCACGCGATGGCTGCCAAGGTCGTCGTAGCCATCGAACTGCTGAAAGAAGTCGCCCGGCGCGAGAAAGCCCTTTCCCAGTCCGGTGAGCCGTGCCGCCGGGTCGCCGATATCGAGCGTGGCATCCAGGTTGCGGCCGAAGACGTCGAGGTAGATCCGCGCCATCCCCGCTCCGCCCGTCACCTCGCCGAGCAGCAGGAAGTTCTCCTTTCCGATCGACTCGGTGTATTCGCGGATCCCGCCGCAGAAGTGCCGCGATGCGTCAAACGGTACATGCTTCACCGTGTCGATGCGAAACCCGTCGCAATCGCTCACCGCGATCCAGTAGCGGTACACGTCCATCAAAAATCCGAGCGCCCGTCCGTTGAGATCTTTCAGGTCGAAAAAGTCGCCGCGGCGGAACTCGGTGTCCGGATGGCGGGGGTCCTCCCATGGTTCGGTGTCCCAACGGCCGATCTGCCCGGCCCGCGTGTAGACGTCCAGATCCTGGAACTCGGCCGGCCACACCCCGGTCTCGAGCGAATCCGGCGGCGCCGTATTCCCCGTGCTGTTTCCCGATGCGTCGCGCCACCCATGCACCGGATACGGCTCCCCGAAATGGTAGGGCATGGTGGTCCGCGCCGACCCCAGATCGTTGTAGAACCAGTTGTTGCCGGTGTGGTTGTAAATCACGTCGAGGATGACGTACATCCCGCGCTCGTGCGCTTCGTCCACCAGGTCCCGGAGATCCTGCCGCGTGCCGAAGCGCGGATCCACCTCGAGAAAATTCTGGATGCCGTAGCCGTGGTAGGTGTCGAGGTCCGATCGCTGCTTCCAGACCGGGCCGATCCACAGCGCCGTCACGCCGAGACCGGCCAGATAATCCAGCTTCGATCGCGCCCCCGCCAACGTGCCGCCCGTGAATCCTCTTCCCGCCCGCATCCATGCCGCGTGATCCGCCGCACGAAAATCGCTGGCGTGCGTGCCGTCGAACATGGGCCGCGCCGCCTCTCCGCCATCGCTAAAACGATCCGGCAGAAAGAAGTACAGAAACTGATCGCGCCAACTGACCGGACTGGGGAACACTGGCCCGCGAGGACTCAAATCGGCGTCGGCAAGCCGGCGGGGAGCATTCGGTTCGATCGGCGTTGGCATTCGGACCTATGGTAGCGCCATGCCACGACGCCTTCAGCGTCCGCCCTCGTCAGCGACGATCCAGCCCAAGAGCCCGATACGCCCCCAGCAGTTCCTGCCGCATCGCTTCCGGCAGCGGACCGGGCGGGTCCTGTTCGAGAAAACGCCGGCACAGCTCGGTCGATTTACGCAAACTCGCCACAAAATCAACGCATGGGGGGCAATCCTTGATGTGCGCCTCGAGCCGTTCGCACAAATCCGGCGGTAGGTCCTGGTCCAAATACTCCGACAGCCGCGCGAAAACTTCCTTGCATTCCGGCGCCGTCATACCGCTGCCTCCACCGATCGCAGATGCTCGTCGAGCCGCTGCCGTACCGCCAGCCGTGCCCGATGCAGACGCGTCTTCACCACGTCCTCGGTGACATCGAGAATCGACGCCGTCTCCGCGGTGGAAAGCTCCTCCATATCGCGCAGCAGGAGCACGCTGCGGTAGATATCGGGCAGCTCGCGGATGCTCTGGCGCAGAATCCCCGCCATCTCCGTCGAAATCGCCCGCTGATCGGGAAGCGCGCTCCAGTCGGCGATCTCCAGCCGGCGCGCTTCGCCGTCACTGTTCCACGACGGCCGCAGTTGATCGAGCGATATCTCCTCCGATGGCGCGTACGTGCTCTTCCTGCGCCGCATGGTGCAGGCATTCTTCGCGATCCGGAAAATCCAGGCCTTCACATGCTCCGGCTCGCGCAGCTGCTTGAAATTCTGGAAGACTTTCATCAGCGTCTCCTGCGCGATTTCCTCGGCGTCCTCGCGCTGTCCGCACATGAGATACGAGTACTGATAGACTTTGCCGCGAAACACGCGCACGAAGTCGTCGAATGCCGAAGCGTCCCCGGCGAGCAGCCGCCGTGCGAGATCGATTTCTGCGCCCACATTCAGATCGTAACAGGAGCCGCCGCCGCGATCACCTCGATCGCCGGCGCGTGCAGCAGCGTGTTATGCACCACGCAACGCCGCACCGCGCGCAAAATCCCCTCCCGGTGACGCTCCTCCTCCATCGCGGGTGACTCCACTTCGATCCGGAACGCACCCAATCGTGCCGGCTGCGCCGCCTTTTCCGCGTGAACCCGCACCTGCAATCCCTCTTGCGGCAGTGACCGCACTCGCAAATATTCCGCCGCATAGTAGGCCGCGCAGGCCCCGAGCGACGCCAGCAGGAACTCCGGCGGTGTCATTCCCCCGTCGCTCCCGCCGCTTTCCCGGGGCTGGTCGCTCATGATATGGTGACCCCGCGCTTCGATGTCGAACTGGACTCCGTTTTTCCATTGGACGTTGACGTGCATACAGCCATGCAGATGCGTCCTCGAGGGAAAAGTGACGCCAACTCTTGTGTCACTTTTTTCGATAGATCGACTCTGTGAAAAAGGGATGAGCTTATAGTATGGGCAGAAACTGGATCTTGTTTATAGCAGCTGCGATCATCGCGCCCGTGGCCGCCCAGCCCGCCTTGTCGCTCCCGGAGGCCGTTCGCCTCGCGCTCGAGAAACATCCGTCGCTCGAAGCCGCCGCCGCCCAGGGCAAGGCGGCTGCGACACGAATCGATCAGGCACGCGCAGGCCTGCTGCCGCGCGTCACCTACTCGGAGTCGTTTCAAACCAGTAACAATCCGGTGTTCGCCTTCGGCACACTACTCACTCAGCGCCGCTTCGCCGAGTCCAACTTTCGCCTCGACGCGCTCAACAACCCTGGCTTCGTCAACAACTTTCAATCGCAGCTCCAGGTGGAGCAGATTCTTTATGACTTTGGCGGCGTCAGGGCGCAAGTGCGGTCGGCCGAACTCGGCAAGCAAATGACCGGGGAGCAGGAACGCGCCGCGCGCCTCCGCCGGGCAGTGGAGGTGGCGCGCGCCTATCACGGCGCTACGCTCACCGCCGAAAGCAGAGCCGTGGCCGACGCCGCGGTGAAGTCCGCCGAAGCGGATCTTGCCCGGGCCGAAGCGGTCCGCGACGCCGGCATGTCCACCGACGCCGATGTGCTGTCGATCCGCGTTCATCTCGCCGCCCGGCAAGAGGAGGTGATCCGGCGCCGGTATGATCTCGAAGTGGCTCGCGCGGCCCTCAACGAAGCGCTCGGAGTACCGCTCGACACCGTCTACTCGCTCACCACGCCGCTCGCCGTGGCCTCCGTCGTCGTGGGTGAGGCGGCCGAAGTGGAAGGTGAGGCCAAAAGCGCGCGTCCGGAAATCCGCGAAGCCGAAATCGGCCGCCAGATGGCCGAATCGCAGCGCGACGCAGCCCGCTCGGCCCGGCTCCCGCAAATCGTCGCCCGCGGCATGTTCGAAGCCGATCGCGGGCGATTCGTCACCCAGGCCGGCGCCAACTGGTTCTTCGGCGCCGGTCTTCGCTGGAACCTGTTTTCCGGGAATGCGGATAAGCGCAAGGTGGAGGAAACCGCGCACGCCATCGCCGCCGCTTCCGCCCGCGAACGAGAAGCAGCCGGCGGCGTCGCGCTCCAGGTCCGGCAGGCCCGCGCCGCCCTGCTGTCGGCCGAAGAGCGGCTGAAGGTGGCCGATGCATCCATCGCCGCCGCCGAAGAGAGCCTCCGGATCATGCGCAACCGCTACGAGGCCGGGCTGGCCACGGTGAGCGATCTGCTGCGAAACGAAACCGCGCTGCTCGAAGTGCGCACCCGCCGGCTGGCGGCGATCCACGATCAACGCGTCGCCGCCATTTTGCTCGAGTACGCCAAAGGCACCCTGACAGGAGATTCCAATGTTCTTCAGTAAGAACGGCGCCCCAGCGGCGGCGCCGTCCAATCGAGCGGGGACAGGGGCTTTCGCCTCTCTTCTGCTCCCGGCCGCGACCGTCCTCGTCTTGCTCGCCCCATCCTGCGGAGCCAGACACGAACCCGCCAGCCGGACCGAATCGGAACCCATCGCCGTCACCACGCGGGCCGTTCAACCGGCACAATGGCCGGACCAGTTCGAAGCCACAGGCTCGGTGGCCGCGCGGCAGTCCGCCGCGATCTCGGCGCGGCTGATGGGATACATCCGCGAAGTCCGGGTCCGTGAAGGCGACTCGGTCGCCCCTGGCCAGACCCTCGCCGTGATCGACTCTCGCGAGTTGGCCACCTCCCTCGCACAGGCCAACGCCGCTCTCGCCGCGGCCCGCTCCGGAACCGGCGAAGCCGATAGCGCCATCGCCCAGGCCCAGGCCAATCTCAACTTGGCCACCACCACCGCCCGGCGCATGGAAGAACTGCTCGGCAAACGCTCGGTTTCCCAGCAGGAGTATGACGAAGCCGCCGCGCGAGTGAAGGTCGCCGAATCCCAGGTGTCGATGGCCAAGGCCCGCCGCGCGCAACTCGACGACAACATCCGCCAAGCCGCCCAGGGAGTGGAATCGGCGAACATCATGCAGAGCTATGCCACCATCCAGGCGCCCTTCGCCGGACGCGTCACCAAGCGCCTGGCGGACCCCGGCGCGCTCGCCTCGCCCGGCATGCCGATCCTCGAAATCGAACAGGCTGGCGGCTATCGCCTCGAAGCGGCGGTCGAAGAGAGCCGGCTAAGCGCCATTCGCCGCGGACAGCCCGTGGCCGTGCGTCTCGAAGCCGTCGGCCGCCCGCTCACCGGACGAGTCGGCGAAATCGTCCCCGCCGTCGACGCCGCCTCCCGCAGCTTTCTCGTCAAGATCGATCTGCCGGCCGGCGGCGACCTGCGCTCCGGCCTCTTCGGACGAGCCGTGTTCTCGTTGGGTGAGCGCCAAGTGGTCGCCGTGCCCCGCGAAGCGGTGATCACGCAGGGCCAGGTCACTTCGGTCTTCGTGGCGGAATCCAACCTCGCCCGCCGCCGTCTCGTCCAACTCGGCGCAACCCACGAGGGCGACGTCGAAATTCTGGCCGGGTTGTCCGCCGGCGACCATGTCATCCACCCGCGTCCTCCCGGGCTCGAGGACGGGTCGCCCGTCCGGGAGAGGGCCCCCGTCCAGGAGAGGGCCGAATGAGTGACCAGCCCACCGGCGCTCCGCAGCCGCCCCCGCCCGGAATCGCGGGCCGGCTCGCCGGCGCGTTCATAGACTCCAAACTCACGCCGCTGTTCATCGGCACTTCGCTTTTGCTCGGCCTGTTCGCCGTCTACAGCCTTCCCCGTGAAGAGGAGCCGCAGATCATCGTGCCGATGGTCGACGTCTTCGTCGGCATGCCAGGGGCGGCCGCGCGAGAGGTGGAGGAACGCGTCACCCGGCCGATGGAAAAACTCCTTTGGGAAATTCCCGGCGTCGAGTACCTCTATTCCACTTCTTCCCCGGGCGGAGCGCTGGTCATCGTGCGCTTTCGCGTTGGGGAAAACGAAGAGGCCGCGCTCGTACGGCTCAACCAGAAACTACAGGCCAACTTCGATCTCATCCCACCGGGCGCTTCGCCCCCCATCGTGAAGCCTCGCTCCATCGACGATGTCCCCATTCTCGCCCTCACTCTTTGGAGCAAGCGCTACAATGATCTCGAACTCCGCAGCGTCGCGTCGCAACTCACCGACGCCATCAAACAGTCCGGCGGTGTTTCTGAGGTGAAGCTGATCGGCGGACAGCGCCGCATGCTGCGCGTGGAGGCCGATCCCGGACGCCTGGCCGCCTATTCCCTCACCCCCCTCGATGTGCACCGCGCGCTCGCCGGCGCCAATCAGCGCCTGCCCGCCGGACGGTTCGCCGAGGCCAATCGCGAGATCGTCCTCGAGGCCGGCGAGTTCCTCCAGGACGCCGCCGGCATCGGGTCCGTCGTAGTGGCCGCCCCGGGCGGCAAAGCCGTCTTCGTCCGCGACGTCGCCCGCATCTCCGACGGCGGCGAAGAGCCCTCGCAATACGTCCAGTATGCCGAGAATGGGAAGTTCTACCCGGCGGTGACGATCTCCATCGCCAAGCGCAAGGGCACCAACGCCATCGATGTCGCCGAAGGCGCGCTGCAGCGCGTCGAGGCGTTGAAAGGGACCATCGTTCCGTCGGAGGTGGAGGTCACCATCACCCGGCACTACGGCGAGACCGCGGCCGAAAAGTCCAACGAACTGCTCTTCCATATGGGGATCGCCGTGCTCTCGGTCTCGCTCCTGATCGCCTTCACGCTCGGCTTCCGCGAATCGATCATCGTGTTCACGGCCATCCCGGTGACGCTGGCCCTCACCCTCACCGTGTTCTATCTCTACGGATACACGCTCAACCGCATCACGCTGTTCGCGCTCATCTTCTCCATCGGCATCCTGGTCGACGACGCCATTGTCGTGGTCGAAAACATCGTCCGCCACCGCCACCTCCTCGCAACTACGGCCGCCCCGTGGTCGACGTGGCGCTCGGAGGCGGTGGCCGAGGTCGGCAATCCCACCATTCTCGCCACCTTCACCGTCATCGCTGCGATCCTGCCCATGGCCTTCGTCCGCGGCCTCATGGGCCCCTACATGCGGCCTATCCCCATTGGCGCCACCGCCGCCATGGCGTTCTCGCTCGTCGTCGCCTTCATCGTCACTCCCTGGGCCGCCGTCCGCGTGTTCGGCAAGCGAGCCGCCCGCCATTCATGGCGCCGGAGAAGACCGCCTCACACGCTTCTACCGCTTCATCATGAGCCACATCCTGGCCCGCCGCCTCACGCGCTGGGCTTTCTCGGCGGTGTCTCCCTGCTGCTGCTCGCCGCCATGGCGCTTGTTTACGTCGAATTCGTCAAGGTGAAGATGCTGCCGTTCGACAACAAGAGCGAGTTCCGTGGGTGATCGTCGACATGCCCGAGGGAACCACCCTCGAGGAAACCGCACGCGTCACCCGCCTGCTCGGCGAAGCCGCCTTCCGCCTGCCCGAAGTCGTCAACGTCCAGACCTACGCCGGCGCCGCCTCCCCGTTCAATTTCAATGGACTCGTCCGTCACTACTATCTCCGCGCGGGAGCCAACGTCGGCGACGTCCAGGTGAACCTGCTTCCCAAACACGCGCGAGACCGCCAAAGCCACGCCATCGCCAAGGCCATGCGCGAAATCCTCACTCCGATTGCCCGCGCCAACCGCGCCAACGTCAAGGTGGCCGAAGTGCCGCCCGGGCCGCCGGTGCTCCAGACTCTGGTGGCCGAAGTCTATGGCCCCGAGGAATCGGGCCGCACCCGCGTGGCTTCCGAGATCAAGTCCATTCTCGAAAACACCGATGGCATCGTCGACGTCGATTGGTACGTCGAGGATGAGCAGGCCCGCGAACGCATCGTGGTCGACCGCGAGAAAGCGGCGCTCCACGGCATCTCCACCTCGAGGTCGCCCGCACTCGCTCAGCCTCGCCTCGGCCGGCGCCACGGCCGGCCTCGCCCATATCGAGAGCGCCAAGGAAGACGTGCCCATCGAGGTCCGGCTGCCGCGCAAGGACCGTTCGAGTCTCGACAACCAAGCTGGTGCCTCCGCGGCAGCAGCGGCGCTCTCGTCGCGCTCGGGGAGTTGGTCCGCGCCGAGTCCGGCGTCGCCGAACGGAGCATCTATCACAAGAATCTGATGCCGGTGACCTACGTCACCGCCGATGTCGCCGGCGCCATGGAAAGTCCCGTCTACGCCATTCTCGCCGTGGGTCCGAAGATTGACGGTATCCGCATCCCCGAGGGATATCGCGTGGAACAGTTCACCGCCGCCCAGCCCGGCAGCGAATCGAAATACGCCATGAAGTGGGACGGCGAATGGCACATCACCTACGAAGTCTTCCGCGACTTGGGCCTCGCCTTCGCCGCCGTGCTCGTGTTGATCTACGTGCTCGTGGTCGGATGGTTCCAAAGCCTGTTGACGCCGGTGATTATCATGGCGGCCATCCCCTTCTCCCTCGTCGGCATCCTGCCGGCGCACGGTATGCTGGACGCATTTTTCACCGCCACTTCGATGATCGGCTTCATCGCCGGCGCCGGAATCGTGGTGCGGAATTCGATCATCCTCGTTGACTTCGTCGAACTCCGGCTCGCCCAGGGAATGCCGCTCGCCGAGGCGGTGATTGACGCCGGAGCGGTCCGCTTCCGTCCCATGATGTTGACCGCGGCGGCGGTGGTGGTGGGATCGAGCGTGATCCTGTTCGATCCGATTTTTCAGGGGCTCGCCATCGCCCTCATGGCGGGCGAAATCGCCTCGCTCGCACTCTCGCGCATGGCGGTCCCGGTTCTCTATTTCATATTCAATCCGAAAAAAATTCCGACAAGGGAGGTATGAGTGATGGACGTGGAACGTTCGCTTCGCCTGATCGCCGGGGCGCTGGTCACCGCCAGCGTCGCCCTCGGCTACTGGGTGCATCCGGGCTTTTTCATCTTCACGGCATTCGTGGGGTTGAATCTGTTCCAGAGCGCATTCAGTAACTGGTGCCCGATGATGACTTTTCTCCGTAAGATGGGGGTGCGCGGCTAAACAGATCCCCCCTCAATCATGGACGCACTAACGCTCCACCGTCTTCACTTCGCCCTTACCGCGACGTTCCACTACATCTTTCCCCAGATCACGATGGGGCTGGCGCTGCTGATCGTCGTGCTCAAAACCCTCGCCCTCCGCACCGGCGACCCACTCTATGACAGCGGTGCGCGCTTCTGGGCCCGCATCTTTGGCGTCACGTTCGCCCTCGGCGTGGTCACCGGCATCCCGATGGAGTTCCAGTTCGGAACCAATTGGTCCCGGTTCTCGCGTGCTGCCGGAGGCGTCATCGGACAGACCCTCGCCATGGAGGGCGTCTATTCGTTCTTTCTCGAATCCACTTTTCTCGGCCTCCTGCTGTACGGTGAGAATAAACTCGGCCGCATCGGACATTGGCTCGCCGCGGTCGCCGTCTTCGCCGGATCCTGGCTCTCGGGCTTCTTCATCATCGCCACCGACGCGTGGATGCAGCACCCGGTCGGCCACCGTATCGGTCCCAACGGGGAAATACTGCTCGACAGCATCGCCGCGCTCCTCACCAACGAATGGGCTTGGTGGCAATACGCCCACAACATGGTCGGCGCGGTGATCACAGGCGCGTTTCTCATGGCCTCCATCGGCGCGTTCTATCTCTTGTCGGGCCGCGACGAAGCCCACGGGCGCGCCTTCGTCCGCATCGGCGTGACCGCCGCCTTCGCCGCCTCCCTGCTCGCCGCGCTCACCGGCGATGGCCAGGGCAAACTCGTTGCCGAACATCAGCCGGCCACGCTCGCCGCCATGGAGGCCCTGTTTGAAACCCGGGAGGGCGCGCCGATGGCCATCCTCGGACAACCGGATCCCGAACGCCGCCGGCTCGATAACCCATTCACCATCCCCGGCATGCTCAGCTTTGCCACCTGGCGGCGCTGGGAGGCCGAGGTAAAAGGGCTTGACCGCTTCCCCCGGGACCAATGGCCCGATAACATCCCGCTCCTCTACTACAGCTTCCACATCATGGTTGGGCTGGGGACGATTTTCCTCGCCGTCGGCGCGCTCGCGTCCATCCAACTCTGGCGCGGCCGGCTGTATCGGTCGAAACCCCTGCTATGGGTTCTCATGCTGATGCTGCCCTTCCCGCTCATCGCCAACACCGCCGGTTGGACCACCGCCGAACTCGGGCGCCAGCCCTGGCTCATCTACGGCCTCATGCGCACCGCCGACGGCGCTTCCATGAACGTCTCCTCCGGAAACGCCCTGTTCAGTCTCATCGGCTTCATGGGGCTTTACCTGCTCCTCGGCGTCTTGTATCTGTTCCTAATATGGCGCGAGATTGACCACGGCCCTCGCGGAGTACACGCATGATCGAAACGCTTTGGTTCGTCCTCCTCGCCGCCATGCTCGCCGTCTACGTCATTCTCGACGGTTTCGACCTCGGCGCCGGGATGGTCCACCTGTTCGCCGCCCGCACCGATGCCGAACGCCGGCAAGTGCTCGCCTCCATCGGGCCGGTCTGGGACGGCAACGAAGTCTGGCTGCTCGCCGCAGGAGGCACCCTCTACTTCGCCTTCCCGGACCTCTATGCCTCGAGCTTCAGCGGATTCTATCTGCCGCTCATGATGGTGCTCTGGCTCCTCATCCTCCGCGGGATCGCCATCGAGTTCCGCAATCATATCGAGAGCCCGGTGTGGACGCCTCTGTGGGACGTCGTGTTCGCCGGCGCAAGCACGCTGTTAGCCGTCTTCTTCGGCGCAGCCCTCGGAAACGTGATCCGCGGTGTGCCTCTCGACGATCGCCGCGAGTTCTTCCTGCCCTTGTGGACGGACTTCACACCCGGCGGCGAGGTCGGCATCCTCGATTGGTACACCGTCCCGGTTGGCCTCCTCACCGCCGCCGCCCTCTTGTTGCACGGCGCCCTCTGGGTTCAGTTGAAAACCACCGGACCCGTGCATGACAGGGCCGCCGCAATCGCCAATCCCGCCGCCGCCATAGCCGCCGTCCTAACCGCTGCGGTCACCGTGCTCACCTTCGCCGTTCAGCCTCAACTCGCCGCCAACCTCGCCGCCCATCCCTGGGGCGCGCTGCTGCCGCTCATCGCCGTCGGCGGCCTGATCGGCGTGGCCTTGCTACGGGCCGACGAGCGCGGACGATTCCTCAGTTCTTGCTTCTACCTCGGCGGAATGCTGTCGAGCGCCGCCTTCGGCTTGTTTCCGAATGTGCTCCCCGGTGTCGGCGGCGCCGCCAGCCTCACCGTCTACAACGCCGCTGCCCCCGCGCACGGGCTCCGCATCGGCCTCTTTTGGTGGATCCCCGGCGTTCTGATCGCCATCGCGTACGCGTTCTTTCTCTACGGCAAGTTCTCCGGAAAAGTCCTCGATCCCAAACCGGATCAGTAACCCGACACCCCTCCATCGGGGCTCCGCGCATCCGACGCCCCCAACCGCACCCCTGTCAAAGGCTCGATCGCGATCCCATGCACCATCCCGATCGCCCGCGCCTGCCCCGGCGGCGCCAGGATATGCCCCCGCGCCCCAAGCGCCAGCGCCACATCCGATGCCATCCCATGGGGTTCATAGCGCACCACGTCCGGCAGCCATTGATGATGGATTCGCGGCGCATCCACCGCTTCCTGGATGTTCATCCCGTGATCCACGAGATTGAGCACCACCTGCAGCACAGTGTTGGGAATCGTCGTCCCGCCCGGTGAGCCGGCCACGAACGCCAGCTTCCCGTTTTTGCTCCCGATGGTCGGCGTCTGCGACGACACCGGACGCTTCCCCGGCGCGATCGTATTCGCCTCGCCCGCCGGAAATCCGAACGCGTTCGGCGCCCCAGCCTTCGCCGCGAATTCGTCCATCACATTATTGAGCAGGAATCCCGCTCCCCGCACCGTGATCCCGCTGCCGTAGCCGTCGCGCAGCGTGTAGGTGTTCGACACCGCGTTGCCTGCCGCGTCGACCACCGAAAAATGGGTGGTCTCGGAAGACTCTGTCGCCGGCGGCGCGCCCTCCCGGATCTCCGCGCTCGGCGTCGCCCGGTTCGGATCGATCGAGCCCGCCCGTTCCCCGATGTAGGCCGGCGACAGCAGCCCGGCCAACGGCACGCGAACGAATGCCGGATCGCCGAAGTGCGCCGCGCGGTCCGCGAAGGCGCGCTTCATCGTCTCGATCAGAAGGTGATACCGGCCCGAGGAATAGGGGCCCATCGCGCCCAGATCGTGTCGCTCCAACATCGCCAGCATCTGCGCCAGTAGAAAGCCGCCCGAACTCACCGGTGACATGCTCACGATGTCGTAGCCGCGATAGGAACCGTGCACCGGACGCCGCGGTACGGCCCGATACGCGCGGAGGTCCTCCAGATCCACCAACCCGCCGCTCAACCGCATTTCATCCGCCAGCAGACGCGCCGTCTTGCCCTCATAGAATTCGCGCGGTCCTTCCCGCGCCATCCGCTCGAGCGTAGCCGCCAGATCCGGCTGAACCAGCATCTCGCCCTCTTCGTACAGCCTTCCACCGCGCAGAAACACACGCACCGAATCCGGATAGTCCCGGAATTTCTTCTCCTGCGATCTCAGCGACGCCGCCATGGCGTGCGTCACCGGAAATCCATCCCGGGCCAGTCGAGTAGCCGGAGCGAGCAGATCCTTCCACGCCAATTTGCCGAACTTCTCATGCGCCAGCGCCATGCCTGCCACCGTGCCCGGAACACCCACCGCCCGGTGGCCGGTCTTCGACGCGCCCGGAATCACCGCCCCTTGCGCGTCGAGGAACATGGTCTTTGACGCGTGACGCGAAGCCGTCTCGCGATAGTCGATCGCGTGCGCGGCGCCATCGGCCAGCCTCACGATCATGAATCCTCCGCCACCGAGGTTGCCCGCGCTCGGATAGGTCACCGCCAACGCGAATGCCGTCGCTACAGCGGCATCGATCGCATTTCCCCCGCGCCGCAAGATCTCCACCCCGGCCTCCGACGCCGGAGCGCTGGCGCTCGACACCATTCCATTCCGTGCGCGAACCGGCGGCCGCGACGCGGCATCGAGAGCCGCCGCAACCAGCAGGCTGCCAGCCAAAGCCAAGCGTATGGTCATCATGAGGTAGCATACTCCGCTACCGCTCCCGCGACAAATCCTCCAGTGCGTTCCGCGCTAACTCCACTTGCGGACTCTTATCGAAATCGGCCCGCGTCTTCTCCAACTGCTCCACCGCCTCGCGAAACCGGCCCGCCCGCAACAACGCCATGCCGGATCCCGACTGCGCGTCTTCGCTATATGGCGAAACGGCCGCGAGTGGCTTTCGCATCGCAATCGATTCTTCCGCCTCGCTCCCCGCCTCGTGCGCGCGCACGAGCATCCACAGCAACAGTCCGGACGCTGCCCTTTTTCGAGCGCTGGCCACCCGAATGCAGTGGCGGCCTCCATCTTCATCGACAGGCCGAAATACGCGCGCGCCAACCCCGCCCATGCCATCGCCGCCATCGGCGCTTGCACATCGCCGGCGGCCTGCACATACGTCGCGCCGCTACCCTGCCGCCCGGTTGCGCTCCGCGAGGCGCTCGTCCGAATCGTCCCCGTCCGATTGTACGAGGTCACGAGCTACACCTCGAGAGGAACGGTTTCGGCCATCGCCATTATGGTCACTTTATCGCGGGCATTTCGCCGCCGCGAAAACAGCGTGTCAGGACGCTATCGTCGTGCCGCTTGCGTACCTCTCGACAGTAACTTGGCCAAATGCTCACTGTAGACGCGAGCACCGGTCGGGGCGAGGTGGAAGCCGTCCAGGTAATCTTCGTCGCTGATGCCGGGAAGCGACCGCATATCGAGAAATCGCGCCCCCGTGCTCTCAACGGCGCTCACCATACCCGGCGACACTTCGTACGGTTCCGGCTGCGGCATCGCCACCACCACCGTCCGCGCTCCCGATTCTTGCGTCATCCGCAGGAATCGCCGCAGCTTCTTATACGTGGGCGCTGGTTTGGGCCCCAGGCGAACGGCCTTGGCTTCGGCGGCTCGCTTGGCCGAGAAGTTCACCTCCTGGGCCGTTTGCGCATAGCCGGGTATCAACGCATGCAAGGCGCGGTCCCGGAGTCGTTCCCGGTTGGCGTACAGGCTCGAAACGCGGGCCAGCAGGAATCCCACGCGATCGCCGGCGCTCACGAAGTCTTCCCGGAACATCTCCGGTGCGGCGCTGAGATCGGAAAAATACCGCCCCACGCGCTCGGCGTGCAGCGCTTGCGTGTCCTCCATTTGCGCCAGTACGAAGCCAACAACCAGTACATCGGGATGGACCCCGCGTTCCACCAGATAGCGCCGGTACAGATAATGCCAGTCGGTAAGAGTTGTATCGTCAGGGTAAATCTCGTACACGTGAGTCGGCTCGGCGCCGGCGGTCCGCAAACTTTCCGCGACGGTGTCCGCCTGAACTCCATGCCGCGTTAGCGAGTTCCCCAGAAACAATACATTCGGCGAGCCGGACGCCTGCAACTCATTCACGATCGCCGGAATCCGCCGGATATGTTGGATATCGAGCGACAACGAGGCCTCCCGGCTGCGCAGCGCGTACTCGCCCAAAACGGCGACCGCCGCGATGGCCATCAACACCGTGATTGCGCCCGAGCGCTTAGAACTGGAAGTAGATGAACTCATGGGCTATCGAAGGAGAAAAGATAAGCAGCATCGCGAAGCAGTATCCATACGCGGCCAGTCGCCGCGGCCACAAGGTAACCGGCATCGCGGGAAACGGTTTGCCATGCTCGGTCCAGACCTCATAGGCGAGGAGAGGCAAGGCATAGAAAGCCACTAGGGCCAAAATCGACACCGCCATCGGCGTCACCCGGAAATCGGTAGCCATGAGACGCAGCATTCCCATCGCTTGGCCGATCGTTTCCGCCCGGAAAAACAGCCAGCCGAAACACACCATGTGGAAGGTGCCCACCGCGGCCGCCACGCGTCCCCATCCGCGCGCTGTCCCCGGACTCACCGCCCCCAGCAGCCTATGTGCGCACAGATAGGCCCCATGGAAAGCGCCCCACACGATGAACGTCCAGTTGGCCCCGTGCCAGATGCCCCCGATCGTCATTGTCAGCATCAGATTCCGGTAGGTCTTCCATTCCCCGCCCCGGCTTCCGCCCAGCGGGATATACAGGTAGTCGCGCAGCCATGTCGACAAGCTAATGTGCCACCGGTGCCAGAACTCGCTCGGATTGCCCGCCAGGTACGGCATCCGGAAGTTGAACATCAGGTCCACGCCCATCCACTTCGCCACGCCCTGCGCAATTGAGCTGTACCCGGAGAAATCCCCATAGATCTGCCACGCGAACGCGTAGATGCCCACCAGACACTCCGGTCCGGTGAGTTGCGCCAGGTCGCGCTGAAAGATCATGTTCACGATCGACGCCATGTTGTCGCCGATCACGATCTTCTTGAACAGGCCCAGCGTCACGTGATAGAGCCCCTCCTCGAAATCGCCCGCCCGCCACCGGCGAGGCTCGGAAAGCTGCTTCAACAAACCACGCCCCAGCGGATCGTGCTCCTTGGTTCCGCTGCGCATGATCGGCCCCGCCACCAGGTGCGGAAAGAAGCTCACGTAAAGCGCAAAGTCCAGAAAGCTCTTGGCTGGGGTCGTCTTCCCCCGTGCGATGTCGATCACGTAGCTCATGCTCTGAAATGTGTAGAAAGAAATCCCCACCGGCAGGATCACGTTCAACACCGGCAACGGCGCGGCTATGCCGAAACCCTGGAGGAAGGTGGCGAACTCGTGCGAAAAGAAATTGTAGTATTTAAAGACACCCAGCAGAGCCAGATTCGCAATCACGGAAACCCGCACATACTTCTTCCGCTGATCGCCCGGCGGCGTCGCCGCGATCCACTGTCCCAGCCAGAAGTCCATCACCGTCGAAAAGGCGATCAGAGGCAGGAAGCGCCAATCCCAACACCCGTAGAAATAGTAGCTGGCCACCAGCAGGAACCCGTTCTGCCAACGGAATGGCAGCAGCCAATAAATGGGAAGCACTACCGCGAAGAATGCCCAGAATTCCCAGCTATTGAAAAGCATCGAGTCTCCTTTGGCAATGATACCGGGTTGCCGGACATCGTCGACATGGGCCGCCAGTCACCGGGGTACCAGAAATGGTCTTGGCCAAAAGGTAAGGGCCCCTCCGGAGAAGGGCCCTGGCGTGCGAAATGTACGTCGTGCTCACAATATGGAGCGACCAAACCTCAAAGAATCTCCCGGCAGGCAGCCGCTGTCAGCTCAACGAAGACGATCCGAGCCCGGCTTGCACTCCTTACGAATAGGGGACGATTAGCCCGCCCCGAGCAAACGCCGCCGCAGCAGATCGAGAGCCGTTGTCGCAGCCATCTGCCGGATCCGTTGCCGGTCCCCAAACAGCCGCACTCTCTTCGCCTCGGCCCCCTGCGGCCCAGCCAACCCGATGTAGACCGTGCCCACCGGATCGGCTTCCGTGCCCCCGTCAGGCCCCGCGAAGCCAGTCACCGAAAGCGCATAGGTGGACCCCGTCCGCTCCCGTGCGCGCTCCGCCATCGCCACCGCCGCCGCTTCGCTCACCGCCGTGTAGTGTTCCAATACTTCCGCCGGAACGCCGAGCAACGTCCGCTTCATCGCGTCCGTGTAGGTGAGAAATCCACCGGCGAAGTAGTCCGAACTGCCCGCCGCCGCCGTGATGCGGCCTCCCAGTAGCCCGCCGGTGCAACTCTCCGCCACGCTCAACGTCGATGCCCGCTCGCGCAGCAGATCCCCTACCACCGCTTCCAGCGTCCGTCCGTCGCGCGAATAGATGCGCACACCCAGGATCTCCTCGATCTGCGCGCCCAACTCCTCCACCAGCCCTTGCGCTTCGGCGTCGCTCCCGCACCGAGCCCGCAAGTAGATCTGGATGTCGCCCGGCGCCGCCAGCACCGTCGTCACCGGATTGGTGTAGCGCGTATAAACCGGCGCGATCATCTGATCGAGGTCAGACTCGCCGATTCCAGCCACCCGCAGATGCTTCACCGCGATATGAAGCGGCGGCAGCATCGCCCGCAGACGCGAAACGCACTGCGCGGTGAACATCGGCTTCAACTCCCGCGGCGGCCCTGGCAGCAGCGTCAACGCACGCCCCCTCTCCAGGTTGGCCCACAGGCCCGGTGCGGTGCCATTCGGATTGTCCAGAGCTTCGAATCCCTCGATCACGTAGGCTTGCCGCTTATTGTTTTCCGCCATGGATCGCCCGAAGCTGGCAAACCGCGCCGCGATCCAATCGCACAGATCCTGCCGAAACTCCAGCTTCCGGCCCAGTGCCTCCGCCACCGCATCGCGCGTCACGTCGTCCTCGGTAGGGCCCAGTCCGCCCGTCAGGATCACCAGTTCAGACCGCTGTACCGCCGCGGCCACCATCGCCGTCAAGCGCGCGCGATCGTCGCCCACCACGCACTTCGACACCACCTCCACACCCATCGCGTTCAACTCGGCCGTCAGCCAAAGCGAATTGGTGTCTATCTTGTCCGCGGTCAGCAACTCGCTGCCAACCGCCACGATCTCCGCGTTCATAGATTCGGAAAGCCACGGCCTTTAACGCCGGCGTTGATCCGGAACAACGCGCTCGTCGATGTCAGGTACATGTTCGTCGGCGGCGCAAACGCCAGCCCCACGATGTTCGGCCCGGAGAGGAACAAATCCGCTTTCCGGTCTTGTCCGATCCGCACTACGCCCCGCCGCCCGCCGAGCGACGCCGCCACGTACAGATTGTCGTTCTCGTCGAAGGCGATCCCCTGTGGACGGCCCAATCCGCGATAGAAAGTGTCTACTTCCCCGGTTGGCGCCACGCGATACACCGAGTCGAAGCTCGATGTCGTCGGGCCGGTGAGATACAGATAGTCGTCCGGTCCGAATGCCAGATGGTACGCCGCGATCGACGGCTCCACCGTGGCGAACACATAGATCTGCCGCGTCCGGCTGATCTTGAAAATCGTGCCGCTCCGGTCTCCCACGTACAGGTTCTCGTCCCGGTCAAACGCCAGGCCCGTACCCACCCCCATGCCTTCCACGTAAATCGACAACTCGCCCCGCGGCGTCACCTGATACACGATGCCGTCGTATCGCGACGAAACGTACAGCAGTCCCTCGCTGTCGAAGGCGAGCGCCGTCGCATTCATCATGTCGTTGACGAACGGTTTCAGCTTCCCTCCCGGCTCCAGCTTGTACACCGCCACCGGCGTCTTCTGCCCGCGCGATCCGCTGAACGTCGTGTACACGTTTCCGCCCACATCCACCGCCGGATTTGCCACCGGATGCAAAGAGTCGGCCACCTCGATCCCGATCTCGCACAGCCACGGCTGGCTCCGCTCGGAATCATTCTCCACCGTCATCTTTCCGTACGACGCCCCGTCCGGCACTCGCGCGATGATGTAGTTCTCTGACCCCACCACGATCGGCGCCGCCACGTCGCCCAACATCACACGCGGACGATCCTCCCCGGCCAGTTTACTGCCCCGGATTTGAAACTCCCCGCCTGGAATCGCCGCTGGCGGCTTCACTTCGTCGATCTGTGGTTTCTTTGTTTTTGTTTCACTCATGCTGATCTCAATACAGATTGAACCACCCGGCTGCCCACATTACAAGCGCGGCATAGACACCCGCGCCCAGGTCGTCGGCCACAATGCCAGTGCCTCCAGGCAGCGCTTCCAACTGCCGCACCGGCGGCGGCTTCACGATATCGAAAAGCCGGAATAGACAGAACGCGAGAATCCAACCCTTGCCGTTCCACGCGCCCATGCCCGCAAGCGTGATCCACTGCCCGGCCACCTCGTCCACAACCACCATACCCGGATCCTTGTTGCCCCCGGCTTTTGCCACCCGGTCCGCTGCCCAAATCGCCGGACCCGTGATCGCCAGCCCCAGCAATGCGAACTGTAGATTCGTCCACCCCAGCGCCGTGTGCGCCGCATAGGCCACCGCCATCGCCCCAAGTGACCCCGCCGTCCCCGGCGCAACTGGCGAGAAGCCGCAGCCGAACCACGTCGCCAGCACCGTCGCCGCCAGCGGAGCTTCAGTCTTCATCGGGCTCCGGAAGGTCGGAATCGCCAGTGTCAGGCAGTGGCTCCGAGATAACATACTTCTCCATCGCCCAGTTGCCCAGATCGATCATCCGGCACCGTTCACCGCAAAACGGCATGTCCGGATCCGTGATCGACACACCCTTGCCGCAGATCGGACACTTCATCTGCTCGAGGGCGCCCCCGTAGCCATGCCGCGCGAAATCGGCAAGCTCGTCCGCTCCGATATTATCGGAAACAGCGGCTTCGGCGAAGGCCGATACCCGGTCTCAGGACCGTCCACGATCGCCCCCACCAAATCGTAATCGTGCGCCTCGTCAATCCGCACCCGCCGGATCTCGCCCGCCCGCAGCGGATGCCCCCCATCGTCATTGATGTAGCAGACGCCGTCGATCTCCGGCGCTTGCGTTTCCAGCCGCCCTTGCCACAGCAGGTCCGTCTCCGCCGAAGGCCCTTCCACCAGCACCGCCACTTCGCGGCCAATCATCGCCCGGTTCATCCGCTTGGCCACCTTACGCTGAATCGACATCAAGCGGCGTTTGCGGTTATGAATCGTACGCCCGTCCACTTTGCCGTCCAGCGCGAAGCTTTTGCTCGTATCCTCGTCCGAATAGGAGAACACACCCACACGGTCCAGGCGCGCCGCCTGCACGAACTGGCATAGCTCTTCGAAGTCCTGCTCGGTTTCCCCTGGAAACCCGGCGATGAAACTGGTCCGGATCGCCACGCCCGGAATCGTCCGCCGGATCCGCTCGAGGATCTTCAGAAACTGATCCCCGTTCGACCCTCGCCGCATCCGCTTCAGCACCGCGCCGCTCGCGTGCTGCAGCGGCATATCGATGTATTTCACCAGGCTGGCGTGCTCGGCGATCGTGTCGAGCAATCGTTGCGTCACTTTGTTCGGATACGCGTACAGGAACCGGACCCATTTCGGCTGCGCCGTCTCAATCGACGCCAACCGCGCCAGCAACTGCGCCAGTCCATCCCGGATGCCTAGGTCCTCCCCGTAGCACGTCGTGTCCTGCCCGATCAGGTTCACTTCACGGACGCCCTGCTCGAACAACCCGGTCACTTCCGCTACCAATGACTCGAAGCGCCGGCTCCGAAATGCGCCCCGGTAATGCGGGATCACGCAGAACGAACACGGATGGTCGCACCCTTCCGCGATCTTCACGTAGGCGTAATGCCGCGGAGTCGTGAACACCCGCGGCGAAAGATCGTGATAAAGGTACGGTTCCGCCGCGGTGGCCGGAACAGCGCCCCCTTCGCATGCCGCCACGATCCGCTCCACTTCATTGGTGCCCACGATCGCGTCCACCTCGGGCATCTCGTCCCGGATGTCGCCCCGGAATCGCTCCACCAGGCACCCCGCCACCACCAGACGTTGCGCGCGGCCCGTCTTTTTGTACTCGGCCATCTCCAGAATCGTGTTCACCGATTCCTCCTTGGCCGGATCGATAAAGCTGCACGTGTTGACGACAATCACGTCCGCCTCGCCGGGATGCGGAGTCAGTTCATGACCTCGGGCCACCAATTGGCCCATCATGACCTCCGTATCGACGAGGTTCTTTGGACACCCCAGGCTGACGAATCCGATTTTCAAGCGGGAAACCTCAGGATAGCACGCACTTTCATCGCCGCCGCCAGTACCGCGTCAGCGGTGGATTGCCGTCATCCCGCACCGTCAGTTCCACCGTCTCGCCGGCTCCGGCGCTCACGCGGGGACCACTGCGGACCGTGCTCCCGATCCGCCACTCATACGACAATCGATTCCCGTCCGGATCTACGGACCCCGAGGCATCCAAAGCCGTGCCGCGTTCTTTCACCCGAACCCTCGGCGCGTGGTTCGCCTCCCGGAAAGAACGCACACACCAGTCCAGCCGAGCCTGAAACTCCGCCTGATACGCACCACGCCACCGATACACCTGCTCCCAGGGAGTCTCCCCCGCCGCATCCACATATCGCAGCGGACCCGCCTCTTCAACGCGTCCTCCCCATCCGTCCAACGCGTCCAACCCATTCGCGATCAGGTTCAAATACGACGGCGTATCCCCTTCCTTCACCCCCCGCACCCGCCCCAGTTGCCGCACCCATATGTCGCCGCCATCGTAGTTCGGGGAGAGAGCCCCCAACGCCCCGTGCCCGTTGCGGACGTGCGTTTCTACCCAGTCGGAATCCACTAGCGGCGTTTCTCCATAGCGGTACATCCCCCGAATCGCATGATGCCGCAGCACGTGGAACAGCTCCGGGAAGTCCTCCCGGATCCGGGGCCCCGTCTCGTCCTGATCGTATATGGAATGCACGCGCAATCGCCCGATCGCCGCCCGCCCCTCCGCGCCATGGCTCGCCCGAAGCCGCCACAACGCCTGCGCCAGGTCCGTCGACCCTCCCCAGATCGCCACCCACAATGGGCGCCGGTCCTTCACCAGCGCCCGCCGAATGATCCAGTCGGACCCTTCCGTATCGAACCCCTCGCCCGTCCGGCCCGCTGTCCCCTGTCCTTCCTTCACCACCGCCAGCAACGCAGCCGCTGCCGGATATCGCCGGTCATGCAGCAACAGATTCGGCTGCACCTTCGCGTAGGCTTCGATCGCCTCCCGGATCAGTTCCGGACGCGTAACCGTGCCATGGCGCATGTTCGACGTCGCCACCAATCCCTCGATCTCGATTTCGTTGGAAAACAGCAGCAGTCGGATCAGTGACTGCCCGTCATCGGGCTCGCGCACCCCCGCCGTCAGGCTGGAAATGTCGGTCAGCACCAGCAGCCGCGCCCGGTCCTCCGCCGCCGCGGCCGCCGCCAACACCAGCAACGGCGCGAGAAGGCTATTCGATCTGCGCGGGAACATTTCCGTACGTCCATGGCGTTCCCGGCGACGGGACCTTCGGCGCATCCGGCGCCGCGCCCGGCGTTAGGCTATTGGCCAACTCGATCCCCGCCACCGCGATTTCCCGTCCGGCCGTTGGCGCCAGGTTCGAGTAGTATGTCAGCCGCGTCTCATACCCGCCCCCGGATGCGCTCAACGCCTCCTCGGTCGGCACATACCCCACGCACCCGTTCGACAGCTCCGCCGGAAAAGTATACGGAAACCGGCTCTTTGCCTTGATCTCCAACCCGAATTCCACAAAGTACTCCGCCGGGTTCGACACGATCACCGCCGGACCCACCTGAATCGCCTGCACCTCCACCTCCGCCACCGGCTCCCGCCGGATCAGATGATCGAGCATCACCGTTTCCTTCGCGAACGTCCACTCGGTCACCCCCACCTGTTTCGGATCCCCGTGCGTCAGCGCCAGAGCCGCGCGTACGCTCTCGGGCGACGGTTTCCGCCGCGGGATGCGCAGCGTCTTCACGCGATAGTCCACCGGCGTCAACGCGCCGCGCTTCATCAGCAGCATCGTCTTCACCGCCTCCGCCCCAACGCGCCCGCCCACCTGCTCCGCCCACTCCTCCGCCCCCGGACGCGCATACGGGCTCTGATTGTCCACCTGCGTGATGTCGCCGCATGCTCCCTGCATGAATACCACCACCGCACCCGGCCCATACATCCCGCGGATCGTCTTCTCCAGATAGTAGATCCAGTTGGCGGAAATCCCGCCCGGCGACGTCGTGGCATGGCACGCGTAATTCACCACGCATCCCGCCAGCCGCCCGTCGGTCTCCCATACCCCGATCACCCCCACTTCCGGATCGATCGGGCCCGCCGGTTTCACGATCTCCGGATTGTTCTGTCCCGGATGGGTGAACGTGCGGCCATTGGTCATCCGGAACCGGCGGTTGAACGCCACCTGATCCTCATGCCCGTGCCCGATGCCGCACAACCGGTCCTTACGCCCCGCATCGGCCGCGCATACCGCCTCCACAATGCGTGTCTCCACCAGCCGCAGATACCCCGTGTCCGCCATGGACGACTGTTCGTAGGCCAGCTTCCGCACATAGGCATCGGCCCCGTCGAACTCGCCTGGCTGCACCATCCCCAGTGGACCCGAAGAGTGCGAATGCGAAGCATTGATCAAAACCGCGTCCCCGTCGATCCCGCACTGCGCCGTGATTCGCTTCCGCGCCGCAACCACCAGCGCCCGCGGCACGATCAGCGCGTCCAGCCCCACAACCGCCACCCTCTTGCCGCCGTCGTCGAACACCGCCGCCCGGGCCTTGCACGCATCGTGCAGACTCTTGTGAAAAACCTTGCCGTACCCGCCCGGCTGCTCCATCCCGATCTGCGGCGTGATATCGGTCTCCGCGAAACCCGCCTTCATCCCCGGCGCCCCTTTCCAACTTTGTGCCGCCAGCGGCATGCAAGCCAGAAATCCGCGCCGCGTCACTCTCACGCCCATGGGTCGTAAGTTCCTATGTTCCAAACGTGACCCTCCGGATCGCGGCAGGTGAACAGACGCCCCCCATGATCCTGGTCCGCAATCTCGATTTCGATCGGCCATCCCGCCTCCCGTGCCCGGCGGTGGACCTCGTCGGCGTCCGCCACCACAACGTAGGGGCACTGCGTCTCACCCGGAGCGGGCATCGTCATCAGCCTGTCGAACTCGCTCTCGCCCACCGAGCCCACCATGATCATTCCGTCGTTCAGGCGGAGCTGCGCGTGCCGGATCGTGTCGTCCGGCCCCGGCACCACAAGATGCTTTTCGAACCCGATCACCCTGCACAGCCACTCGATCGCCGCTGGGGCGTCGCGATATCGCAGGCACGGGATCACCGAAGATGACATCTCGATCAGCTTATCAACTACCTCGTCAACTCCTCCACCAGGATGTTGCTCAACTCGCCTAGCAGCTTCATCCCGCGGTTGTCCGGCGAGTAATCGGTCTCCGGCAGGCCGTCCACCGTCAACGCCAGCACCACCGGCCCCTTCGGCGCGTACACGATCCCCACATCGCTGCGGAGCCGGTCGAGCGCGCCGCTCTTGCTTGCCACGCCATACCGGGTATGCCGCCCGATCGCATCCTTGAACTGCTGCCGTTTCAAAATCGCGATCATCTCCGCGCTCGCCGCCTTGCTCACCGCCTCCCCCCGCTCGATTTTCTCGAGCAGCATCGCCATTTCTCGCGGCGTACTCACACCGATCCCGTACCGCTCGTTCGCCTTCTCCCGTCCGGCCTTGGAATGGCCGGTCGCGCCGCCGGCCGACAGGATCTTCCGCAGGGACCGTGTACGCGCCAGCCCCAATTCATCCAGTACCTCATTCACCCGGTCCGCCGTAATCCGCCCCAATACGAGATTGGTCGCCGTGTTGTCGCTCACCACGATCATCATCCGCGCCACGTCCCGCAGCGGCAGCGCGATGCCGTCGCTGAACTCGGCCAGCACGCCCGCGCCGCCCACCTTGTCCCCCGCCCGCAGCACCACCGTCTCATCCCATTGCGCCCGCCCAGCGTCCACCTCAGCGAACAGCGTCACCAGAATCGGAACCTTGATCGTTGACGCCGTCCGCACCGGTTCGTCCTCCCGAACCCCATGCGACACACCAGTGGCAATATTCTTCGCGTACAGGCTCACCACTCCGGACGAACTCGCCCCAAAAGTGCGAATCGCCGCGTCAACCCGCGCCTTCACCCGGCTGCCCGGCTCCGCCGCGCCACAAACCGCTACTGCTCCCGCCATCCATACCGCCAGTCCGATTCTCATTCCTTACCGATTCTACGTCCATCCGCGATTATTTCGAGAAGCGAACGGTCCGGCGCGGTATAACTGGTAGGAGGAAGAATCGCTTCCCCGACTCGGCGTTTTCATGCGTACACACGGCAATGGCGGAGACCCTGACCTACCTCTACCTGACCGAACTGCTCGGGCTCGTCGTGTACGATCTCAAGGGCCGTCGCATCGGCAAGATCCGTGACGCCGCGCTGGTGCCGGTTATCGATCCCGTCCGTGTGGACCGGTTCCTCATCGGCAGCGGCTGGACCTGGCTCACCGTGCGCTGGGATCAGGTCGAGTCCATTACCCTCGATGGCATCCGCCTGAAGGACGAAGTCCTCACCCCCTATCACGCCGACGAGTACATCCTCCGCTTGGTCCGTGACCTCCTCGATCAACAGATCATCGACGCCCAGGGCCGGAAGGTCGTCCGCGTCACCGATGCCACCTTCGACGTCCGCGACGGGCGCGAATTGCGCGTCATGGAGGTCGACATCGGCATGCGGAGCGTCTTCCGCCGCCTCACCCAGGGCATCCTGCCCCGCTCATGGATACGCCGTCTTCAGGAGCCCATCTCGGTCAGTTCCATCCCCTGGGAGTTCACCAATATCCTAGAACCCGATCCGCATCGCAGGCTTCGGCTCAACATCAAGACCAACCTGCTCGAGAGGCTGCACCCGGCCGACCTTGCCGACATCGTCGAAGACCTCGACCCCGAGGATCGCGAAGCCCTCTTCGAAGCCATGGACTCGGAAAAGGCCGCCGAAGCGCTCTCGGAAGTCGACCCAGACATCCAGGCCTCCATCCTCGAGTCCCTCGAGACCGAAAAGGCCGTCGAAATCCTGGAAGAAATGACCCCCGCCGACGCCGCAGCCGCCATCGCCGAACTCAACGCGGAAACCAGCGCCGAGATCCTCGAAGAAATGGAAGGCGAACCCCAGGAAGAGGTGCGCGAATTGCTCGAATTCGACGACGATACCGCGGGCGGCATGATGGACACCGAGATGCTCGTCCTGCCCGGCGACACCACCGTCGAGCAGGCCCGCGCCTCCCTCCGCTCCACCGAGGACCTGGCCGAACACTGCAACACCGTATTCGTCAGCGGACCCGGCGGTACCCTCTCCGGCGCCGTCCCCCTCGCCCGCCTCCTCGCCGCCGCCGAAGCAACGCCCATCGCCTCCCTCGCCTCCACTCCCGTCATCCAGGTGCCCCTCACCGCGGACGAAGACGAGATCGCCGAATTGTTCGACAAATACAACTTGCTCAGCCTGCCCGTGGTCGACAACGACGGCATCCCCCAGGGCGTCATCAAAGTGGATGACGTCATCACTGCTCTGAGGCGCCGGTGACACAGAGCATCAACGCCATCCGCCGGCCCGCCGGAGCCACCGTCTCCCTGTTCCGCAATCTCAAACGCCACATTGTCGTTTTCTTCGCCGTCCTCGGACCCGGTTTCATCACTGCCGTGGTCGACAACGACGCCGGCGGCATTTTCACCTATTCCCAGGCCGGCGCGCGTTGGGGCTACCTTCCCTTGTGGACCCTCCTGCCCATCACATTCCTCCTCGTCGTCACACAGGAAATGTGCTCCCGCATGGGCGCCGTCACCGAAAAAGGCCTCTCGGACCTCATCCGCGAAGAGTACGGCCTTCGCATCACCTTCGTCATGCTTGCCGCCCTGGTGGCCGCCAACCTCACCAACGTCATGGCCAACTTCGCCGGCATCGCCAGTTCCCTCGAACTGTTCCATGTCAGCCGCTACATTTCCATCCCCATCGCCGGCGTCCTCGTCTGGATGCTAATCGTCAAGGGCACCTACGCCAGCGTCGAAAAGATCTTCCTGTTCGCTTGTTCGCTCTATATCTGCTACATCGTTTCCGGCGTGATGGTGAAGCCGGATTGGAAGGAAGCCGCCATCTACAGTGTGCGGCCCGTGCTCATGTTTGACCCCGCCTACCTCACCATGGTGATCGGCATGGTTGGCACCTCCGTCGCCCCCTGGATGCAGTTCTACCTCCAGGCGGCCGTGGTCGAGAAAGGCATCACCGTCAAGGACTACGCCGAATCCCGCGTCGAAGTCATCGTCGGCTGCATCGTGATGAGCGTCATCGCCTTCTTCATCATCGTCGCCTGCGCCGGCGCCATATGGACCGTTCGCCCGCAGGATATCTCCGACGCTACCGACGCCGCCCTCGGCCTCAAGCCCTTCGGCGAATGGGCGTATCTCTTGTTCTGCGCCGGGCTGCTGAACGCCTCTTTCTTCGCCGCCTGCATCCTGCCGCTGTCCACCGCTTATACCGTCTGCGAAGGGTTGGGCTTCGAAAGCGGCGTCAATCGCCGGTTCGGCGAAGCTCCGATCTTCTACTGGCTGTTCACGGGACTCATCGTTGTCGGTGGCGGCGTCATCCTCATCCCCGGATTTCCTCTCGTAAAGATGATCCTGCTCAGCCAGGTGATCAACGGTGTCCTCCTGCCGTTCGTGCTCATCTTCATGATCCTGCTCATCAACAAGAAGCGCGTGATGAAGGAATGGACCAACAGCACCCTCTACAATGTGGTGGCTTGGAGCGCCGTCGTCGTCATGATCGGCCTCACCGTCGCGCTGGCGGCCATCAGCATCCGCGACGCCATTTGAAGCGCACAGGTTGCCCAGGGCGCCGGGCTCGTCTTCGCGCTAGTTCCCGTCTTCGCGCTAGTTGATGTTCCGTGGAATCGAGTCGAATCCCGACAACTTCAACTTTGCCTTGGTCTGCGGCACATCCCCGGATGCGATCGGCCCGACAAGCACCCGCACCAGCGCCGAATCCGGAACCGGCATCTTCGCCGCGCGGAACCCTTTCGCCGCCAGATTCTGAATCAGCCTGTCCGCGTCAGGCGCCTTCGTCGCCGCCACTTGCAGATACGATCCTCGCACTAGCGCGCCGGCCGACACCGGCGCCACCGGAGGCCTCGTCGGTGGCGGTTCGGGTTTCGGTGGTTCCGGCTTCGGTGGCTCCGGTTTCGGTGGCTCGGGCTTCGGCTCAGGTTTCACCGGCGCCGTCGATACCGGCGGAGGCGTCGGCTCCGGCTTGGCCGGCTGGGGCGTCGACGGCTCAGCCGGCTCCACCGGCGTCGCCGGCGGCTTCTCGATGTCCGGCGGGCTCCCGCCTCCCACCGCAATCGGATCCGGTGGCGCCATCCCGGCCACCGTCACCGGCGCCGTGTAGCGGCCGGCCAGATACCCCATCGAAAAGAACACAGCCAGTAACAGGACCACCAGGAAGAACACGCTGAGCAGCTGCTTGTTGCCCAGGACAAGTTCGAATTCACCTTCTTCGTTCGTTGGCATTGCGTTTGCTGCCCTATCCTCGTTTCGCCTAGTGTGCTCCTCCGCCGCCGGATTCCGGCTCTGCATAGAGCATATATCGCCAAGCCCGGCCGGGACAACCTTCCTCGTCAAACATCACCCGGCAAAGCGAAGTCCCTTACCGTGTAAATCGGTATCGAAACTAATTACTTGATAGTACCAAGTACGAAAAGTCCCTGTCAGACGCGACCGAACCCGCCTTTTCCGGCAAACACTTGGCGAAGATTTCACCCGATTTGAGGGCACACCCAGCTCTTTAGGAAGGCGTCGAATCCACCGCTGGGGAGCCTCGCCACCTCGATTGCGTACTGTTACCAAACACCTATCAGGACTACCTCCTTTGCACCCAGTAATAGCGCACCGGCACCATTTTCACCGCGCCTAAAATTGCCCAAGATGAAAAAGGTGAAAGTTGTGCTCCCACTGAAGACGACCATCCAGGCCACTCGGCTCCTCGCTGCCATGACCGCTCTGTTCGCCCTCTGGAGCCTGTTCTGCTTCGGCGAGATGATGCTCCGCGTCAACGGCGACGGCCACCGTATCGAACCCACCGGCCCTGGCGAACTCGCCGGGGAACGGCGCCAGGTCGCCGTCCGATGGGGCGTCTCCCTCCTCCTCGCCGCCGGCTGCATCGGCGCCCTCGCACAGTCAGAGCGCAAGCGCGAGGCCGCGCGTCCCTCTTGGTCCCGCGTAGCCATGGAATCGGCCGCCGACGCGATTTTCGTCACCGACAAAGACTTGCGCATCCTCGAATGGAACGCCGCCGTCGAACGCCTCCTCGGCTATCCCCGCGAAGAAGTGCGCGGCCAGGGCCTCGAGTGCATTCTCCCCATCACCCCGGAAATGCGCCTCGCCGCCTTGCGGATCCCCGATAGCGAAGCCCGTCTCAGAGCACGCGTCATGCGGCGCGATGGCTCCCGAATCGCCCTGGAAATCACGCTCCGTCAGCAATGGCTCGGTGACCGCACCGGCTTCGTCTGCTTCGCCGGCTCCGCTCCGGCCGCTTCCCCCGTCGAACCCGCCTATCGCGAGGAAATCCGCTTCCTCACTGAGATTTTCGACGCCACACCCGCCCCCATGCTCGTGCTGGACCCCCATGGCCGCATCGAAAGGATGAACGCGAGCGCCCAGGAGTTGTTCGGACGCAGCGCCATCGAACTGCGCGCCACCCCATACTGGGAAGCCTTTCTCACCAGCGAAACCGAGGCCGAAAAGGCGCGCTCCGAATTTGAGGAGATCGATCGGTCCCCGCTCGATCCCGTCGTCGAAACATGGACCCTCGCCAACCGCGATTCCGCTGCCCTTAGCTGGACTCGCAGCGCCATACGCGGCGGCGATGGCGCCGTCCGTCACATCGTGCTCGCTTCGCCGGGACCCGCTCCGGAAAAACGGCCCCCCACCCAGGCCGCGATCGTCAGCGAGACCGATACCACCGCCGCCGTCTCCGAACGCAGTATCTGAGGACCCAGCGAAACCGGCCGCCATCCTTCTCCGATCGCGAATTCCCGTTCCGCCTCGGTCCACCCGCCTTCCGGTCCCAGCAGCAACTCGACACACGGAATGTCTTCCCCGCGATCCAGGCGCCCAGGAAACACGGCCAGCAGCGGAGGCGCATCTCGGGACTCGTCCAACAGCAGCCGCGCACCCGCCGCCGGATCGCACTCAACCCTCGACGCGCAGCGCCGGAACGGCATAGGGTCGGAAATCACCGGCACAGCGTCCCGCCGCGATTGCTGCGCGCTCTCGAGCACGATCCTTTCCCACCGCGATTTCCGTTTTTCAACCGCCCGCTCCAGACCCCGCTCGCTGCGTTCGGCAATCACCGGCACGAACCTTTCCACCCCCGCCTCGGTGCCCTTCTCGAGCAGCAGTTCCAGCCGGTCGAATTTGATCAACGCGAAAAACAGCGTCACCCGCACCGGCAGCGGATGTGGCTCCACCGCCTCGATCGCGCGAAATACCACCCGGCTCTTCCTCGCCTCTTCCACTTCGCCCAGATACACCGCTCCCCCGGACACGATTTCGTATCGCTGACCCGCCTCCACCCGCAGCACCCGAGTCAGATGATGAGCGTCGTCGCCGGTGAGTTCGGCTAGTCCATGCCGGAGCGAGGGAACGAAAAAGCGCCGGCGGGCCATGTTGCTCAGCCGCCGTTCAGCTCGAGCGGCATGTAGTTCCCCTTTGCCCGGGAAAGCGGCCTCGCCCTCCGGATCCGCGCCAGCGGAATCTCCACCAGATGCGTCGCCTCTTCGTAGGGCTCCGGATACAGATTCACATCCACGCTCTCGCCCGCGTTCACCGCCACAGCGTCCTTTTCCGGCAAGAAGCCGATCACCTCGATCGCTCCTCCGCTCAGTTTGTGCAGCTCAAAACCCTGATAGATCCGGCGGGCAAACAGAGGCGATAATTCCCCAGCCCCGGACCCCGTGAATCCGTACACCTTCTCCGGCAGCTTGCCCACCGCCGTGCCCTCCATCGCCACCGGGATCAGGCTCAGATTCTTCCGTGCGCGGATCCCGTCCAGTTGCTGTTCCATTGCAGGCGTAAACGCCGATTCGTGCGTAGGTATGCGTCCCAAACATCGTATTTTATCGCCGCCGCGGCACGTTTCTCAACACACGGTCACCAGCCATGGTCCCCACCCCGCTGGTCGGCGACAATAACGGCAATGGCCATCGTCCGCCCCGCCGCCCCATCCGATTTTGAACTCCTGCTCCCCCTCCGCCAATCCCTCTGGCCAGACTCCACGGCCGCGGAACTGCGCGCCATGCTCCGCGGACCCCACACCTTGGGCGGGCTCCCGGCCGCCATCCTAGTCGCCCTCGCCGGCGCCGAGGGCATCGCGGGCTTCGTCGAAGTGAGCCTCCGCTCCTACGCCGATGGCTGTGACCCGGCACAACCCGCCGGCTACCTCGAAGGCTGGTTCGTTCACCCCGCGCACCGCCGCCAACGCATCGCCGCCGCTCTCCTCCACGCCGCCGAAAACTGGGCCCGGGCGCACGGCTGCCGCGAAATGGCTTCCGACACCTGGCTCGACAACGCCGTCTCCCATCGCGCCCACCTCGCGCTGGGCTTCGAGGAGGTCGATCGCTGCATCCACTACCGGAAGTCGCTCACGCCCGAACCTTGAACGGCGCCTCCAGAATTCGCCCTCCCTCCCCCTCGATGCCGCCACGCGGCGGCTCCTCCACCGCCCACTCCAGCGCATCGAGCATCCGCTCATGCGTCACCAGCCCCAGCCGCCGCGCGGACTCTCTCCACCCCGGCACCTTCTCCGCCACCCAATACCCCGGCAACAAAGCATACGGCCACCAATGCCCCGGACCCAGCACGTACCACGGCCGCAAGATCGTATACCGCACCCCGCACCCGATCACCGCCTCCTCACACCGCCGCCGGACTTCGATATACGCCCGCATCACCGGCGCCGGATGCGCCACGCTCACATACACGAAATGCCCCGCGCCCGCATCCGCCGCCGCCCGTATCGACGCCATGGCCGCCGGCTCATCCACTTCGCGGAACTGCCGCCCCTTCCACGGCGCCGGTCGTGGCGTGCCCACCATATGCACGAATGTCGCGCCGCGCGGAATCGAGCCCGCGAAACTCGACGCGTCAAAAGGATCCGCAATCACCGCTTCCGCGCCGGCAATCACCTTACCCGCGGACCCTTTCCGCACGATCGCCCGCACCCCCATCCCGCGCTCGAGCAGGCGCTGGGTCAGCGGCCGCCCCATGTATCCCGTCGCTCCCGAGATCACAACCATGACGATGAGAAATACGATCCAATCCGCGAAACGGATTGGCGTATCATCGAAAACATGTTACCGACCCGCCGCGCATTGATACAGTCCCTCCTCGCGCAGCGGTCCACGCCCCGGTACAATCTCCTGCTCATCACTGCCGACAACCTCGGTTACGGTGACCTCGGCTGCTACGGCAACACCGAAATCAAAACCCCGAACTTCGACGCCTTTGCCCGACAGGGCGTCCGCTTCACAAACTTCTATACCTCCTCGCCTACCTGCACCGCCTCCCGCGCCGGCCTGCTCACCGGACGCCACCCCATCCGCTTCGGGCTCAACTACCAGCTCAGCACTCCGGAAAACAAATCCGGCGTCGGTCTTCCTCACTCGGAAAAAATCCTCCCCCAGTACCTCGGGCCACTCGGCTACGCCACCGGCGCCTTCGGCAAGTGGAACCTCGGGTGGGCGCCCGGCTCCCGGCCCACCGAGCGCGGCTTCGACGAATTTCTCGGCCATCGCTCCGGCAACATCGACTACTACACCCACATCTACAACGGTGACCTCGATCTTTATCGCAACACCGCCCCCGCCCGCCTCCAAGGCTACTCCGTCGACCTGTTTGCCGATGCCGCCATGCGCTTTATGAACCGCCATAGCGCCCGCCCATGGCTCACCTACCTTCCTTTCAACTCCCCGCACTTCCCCAATCCCAAAAACAAAGTGGAGGGAGAAAGCAACGAATGGCAGGCCCCGGACGCCTTCTTCGCCGAGTACGGCTACTCGCCCCGTGAGCAGGATCCCCGCAAACGGTACCGCGCCGTCGTCACCGCGCTCGACCATGCCTTCGGCCGCGTCGTCGATTCCTTGAACGCCACCGGACAATCCGATCGGACCCTCGTCTTCTTCTACTCCGACAACGGTGCCTTCATGCTCCCCGGCCGCGGACTCGAAGTCCAAACCAACCGCCCCCTCCGCGACGGCGGCGTCACCTGCTTCGAAGGTGGCATCCGCGTCGCGGGCATGGCTCGCTGGCCCCGCCACATCCCCCCGGCCAGCGTGACCGGGGAACTCCTCAGCGCCCACGACGTGCTCCCCCTCGCCCTCTCTCTCGCCGGTGCATCCCTGCCCACGGCTCCCACCTACGACGGCATCGATCCCCTCCCCGCCCTCACCGGCAAAGGACCCGGCCATCGCAGCCCGTTGTTTTTCGAATATCAGAAACACCAAGCCGTGCGCGACGGCAAATGGAAACTCGTCCGCGCTTCCCACGACGCCCCCTGGGAGCTGTATGACCTCGACGCCGACATCGGCGAAACACGCAACATCGCCGCAGCCTGGCCCCGCATGGCCAACTCCCTCGCCGCGCAGTTTCAGCGTTGGCGCGAATCCGCCGCCGCCCCAAAACCACAAGGCCCGGGACAGTAATTACGCACACGATCTCTAAGGTCTTCCCCTGATCGTAGTATTTCCCCCGCTCCCGTACGCTGGGAACGGAGGATTCCAAACACACCATGAAGCTCGGCGCGCGTACTCTCTTTCTGCTGCCCGTGATGCTCTCCATCGCCGGCGCACAGTCCCACCCCGCCTTCTGGCGATATGTCCATCCGGAAGCGCGATCGCTGTTCGGCGTCGACCTCCAGAAGGCCAAGGACTCTCCGCTCGGACAACGCGTTCAGCAGGAATTGGAGCGCTACGGGGTTAAGCAAATGGCCTCCAGCCACGGCGTCGATTTCATCTCCCAGGTCGATCAAATCCTGGTATCCAGCCCCGCTGGCTTTGAGGACGCCGACAAGGCCCGGGGCGAAGTCCCGGTGGTGTTCGCCATGGCCGGTAAGTTCGACGTGCCCAAGCTCCGCAAGCAATTCGTCTCCCTCGGCGCGCGCCGCTCCCGTTACAAGGGCGTCGAAGTCTTTCAGCCCAAGGGCCGCAACACCGACATGAACGCCGCCATCGTAAACGGAACCGTGCTTCTGCTCGGAGACCCCAAAGGCATACGCCTCGCCGTGGATCATCATGCTCTCGGCGCGCCCGATGCCGCCAGAAGCGAAATGTTTACCCGTGCCGCCGCTCTCAGCCAGTTGCACGACATCTGGTGGGTGTCGGAACTCTCCCCCTCCGCGCTCGCCGGAGCCGGCCTTCCCCAGGCGGAAATGTTTCAGGCCGTTCGCGGCTTCGAAGGCGGTGTTTCCTTGCGCGAAGGGCTCTCCATCGCCCTTAGCCTCCGCACTGACGGCGACGGCTCGTCCAAACAGATGGGCGCCGCCCTCCAGGCCCTCGTCCAACTCGCCGCCGCCAGCGTGAAAGAAGATCAGCCTGAAGTCAAGGAGTTCCTCGGCCGCCTCCGCATCGCCGCTGGCGATGGCCTCGTGAACGCATCCATCGCCTACACCCCCGGCGAAATCACCCAGACCTTCGAGAAGGTCATGGCCGCCCGCATGGGTCCCGGCGTAATCACTGCCGGCGGCGGCGGCGAATCCGTGCTCGTCAACGGCGACGGCGATTCCACGGCCCCCACCACGCTCGCCGCCGCGCCCAAACAAGAGGAAAAATTCGTCGTCCGCATCTTCAATGCCGAAGGTGGAACTCGCGAGGTTCCCATCCCGCGCTACTGACGCCGCCCCGGCTACAACACCGCGAACGGCGCGGAACCATCCCGCGCCGTCATCCCCTCGCCTACCTCCGTCCCTTCCCCCCAGGGCGCTCCCTCCGGACGCTTCTCTGACCCCAACAAAACCCGTTCGAGCACTGGCCGCATCAACGCCGCTCGCCGCGCCCGCAGAATCATATCCCACAACGGCTCGAACTTCTTCCATCCCGCCGCATACGCCAGATGCCGCGCCCGCGCCGGCCACGTCTCTTTCGTGAACGCGCCGCGAGCAATCGCCCCCCACCGGTAGAAGTTGCGATACGCGCGCCAGTAGCCCTCCTCCAGTTGCTCCGCCGTCATCCCGGCCGGACGAAACACGCAGTGCCGTGTATCGTACAGATCCCAATTGCGATGAAGAAGCCGCTCCTGCGCCTCCATGCGCCGATACAGCGGCGTACCGGGATAAGGAGTCAGGATGTGAAAAGTCGCTGTCTCGATCCCTTGCGAAATTGCCCACTCCACCGTCCGCTCGAACACGTCCGGACTGTCCTGGTCCATCCCGAACACAAAGCTTCCGTTCACCATCACCCCCAGATCCCGCAAACGCCGGATCGCTTCCCCATAGTCCCGCTTCAAGTTCTGGAACTTCCGTTGCTCCCGCAATGCTTCCGGATTGCTGCTCTCGAAACCCACGAACAGGCTTCGCAGCCCGCACGCCGCCGCTTTCTCGAGTAGCCGCGGCTCCGTCCGGCTTTCCAGCAGCGAATTCACTGTTCCTGCGCCTTGCCATACCCGCCCCATCCCCTTCATCCCCGCAAACAGCGCCGCAGCGAATCGCCGGTCTCCGAACAAATGATCGTCCAGAAAGTAGAGGTGACGCCCCGGTAGCCGCTCGATCTCCGCCAGCGCATCGTCCACCGGCTGCGTGTAGAAACCCCGCCCGCCGGAAAAGAACGCCTCTTTGTAGCAGAAGTCGCATACGTGCGGACACCCGCGCGTCACCACGATCGAATTCGGCACCAGATACAGCCGCCGTTCGATCAAGTCGCGCCGTACCGCGGGCAGACCCACCAGCGTCCGCACCCTCGAATCGTATCGGCGCACAGCCGTTCCGCCGCGGTAGTCGCGCAGGAACCGCGGCCACGTATCCTCGCCAGGTCCCGTGAAGATCACATCCGCGTGCGCCGCCGCCTCGTCCGGAAGCGAGGTCACGTGCAGCCCGCCCAGCGCGACCAAAACACCGCGCCGCCGGTAATGATCCGCGATCTCGTAGGCGCGCCGCGCGCTGGTGATGTATACCTGGATCACCACCATATCCGGCCGGTCGTCCAGGAACAACGGGCGCACATGCTCGTCGTTGATCTCCGCCCGGTCTCCCGCGCCCTCGTCCAGGTAGCCGGCGAGCGTCGCCAGCCCGAGCGGTGGAAACAGCGAGTACTTGATCGGACGGAAAAGAGGACTCGTCGCCTCGGTCAGCGCCGGCAGAATGAATTTGACGAACATCAGAATCACATAGTAAAGTACTTTTCACTACAAAGTCAACCGCGCTGCAACAATACTCTGTGATGAACCTGCGGGATCTGGCCCTGCGCCAGTTGCATGACTATGACCGTCACCGCCCCGGCGGCTGTTTCGCCGGCGACTCGCTCACGCTCACCCTACAACAGGCCTACGACCTCCAGTTCCAGGTCGCCCGCCTTCGCTGGGCTCGCGGCGAATCCGCCGCCGGATTCAAGATCGGCTGCGTCAGCCAAGCCATCCAGCGGCAGTTGGGGATCGGACAACCGGTCTTCGGACACGTCTTCGCTACAGAGCTGCAAGCCACCGGCGCTGTGCTCGACTCCACCCTCTACGAAGGCCTCGCCATCGAAGGGGAGTTCGCCGTACGCCTCGCCCACGACGTCCCAAACGCCGATTGGCTCCGCGCCAACCTCCCGCAATCGGTCGCCGCCATCTTCCCCGTAATCGAGCTGCACAACTACGTGGTTCGCGGGTCTACGCTATCCGCGCAGGAGTTGATCGCCAACAACGGCATCCACGCCGGCGTCGTCCTGCCGCGGCACGAAACGCCGTGGAACGGCTCTGCAATCGGCGAGCAACCCATCCTCGTGACCAGGAACGGGCAAACCATAGGTTCCGCGACAGGCGACGCCCTCCCCGATTTCCCCTTCGGCAGTCTGATCCGCCTGGCCGAACATCTCGCCCGATTCGGACTCCGTCTGCGCCAGGGACAGCTCGTCCTCATCGGCTCGCCCCTGCCCCTCTATCGTGTCTCGCCCGGAGATCGCATCGAAGTGATCAGCCCCGCTTCTGGCGCCGCCGTCACGGCCACCGTCGGCCACCCGTCCGCCTGACCAATCAAATCGAGCCCGGAAAACACGCGCGAAGCGCCCTCTTCGCTTCCGCGGGCAGCGGCGCGAACGGAAACGTGACGCTCTCGCCCGGGAACAAATCGCGAATCAGGAGTGACTCGGAAGGAAAACCCAGCCCCCGCCCACCCCGGCCCGTTTCCTCCAGCATCAGCGCCGCGAGACCTTCCAGTACCTTCCCGCTGCCATTGCCCATCGTCTCGCTCCCCTCCACTCGATACTCCTTAGCCGCCTTTCCATCCACCGACACAGTCACGCTTCCGTTCCGCGCCACAGGCGACCACGCCAATTGCAAATACCCCGCGCCCGTCGCCGCATTGCAGCCCACAATCAAACGGTAAGCCTCCGCCGCTCTGTTTTCGTTGGCCGGAGCCTCCCGCAAGATGCTCGCCGTCACCTTCGCGTCGCGCCTTCCATCGCCGCGCCGATCCACCCACCACTCCGCCGCCCCCGCCGATTGCGCCGCAAAAGCACGAATCAAGGAATCCATCGTTGCCTCGTCCGGCTGCGGGATACCCGCCGCGTTCATCGCCCCGGACCGCACCCGTTCACGCACGAACTGCGCAGCCCCGGCGTCCCGCGAAATCGCACGCACAGTCTCCAACGGAACCCCACCCGTCAGCTTGCTCAGCATCATCGCCGCCAGGCTCGGCGCCGCGCTTCCGGCATCGAAATGCTCGAGCGAAAGCCCGCCGTTGTTCGCGCGATCGGTGTGACAAACGGCGCAGTATTTCCGCACCAGCGCGTTCTGCTGCGCCGCGGGCATCGGCTCCGCTCCCAGCGCCGGCGTCGCAGCCAGCAGCGTCATTCCGGCGAAAGCCGCAAGCCCCGCGTGCATCGCTCGGGCCCTCACGCGTCTATGCCCGTCCCCGCAGCAGTCGCGCCGCCCATACCGCGAGCGACGCCGCGGCGGCCGTCAGCAGCGCATACCAGGGCTCCTTCGCCAGATGCGGCTCATACACGATGCGAACGAGATGAGCCACCGTGATCAAACCGAACACCGCGCCCGTGACCATGATGTAATTCCGCATCGCCCACGCTCCTTCGCACGCCCTAGTCGGACCCGCCCCCCGCCGCCTTCCGCGACGTCTGCCCCCGCAAATACCCGATCAAATCCGTCAACTCCTCCCGCGTCAGGACCTCCTCATATCCTTCCGGCATCAGCGACACCGGCGCGTACCCCATCTTCACCACGTCCTTCCGCGCAATCAACACCTCGTCTCCCGGACCCGTCACCAGGCGCACCGTCCCCGGCGGCGCATTCTTCCCCAACACTCCCGAATAGATCTCCCGCGCCGTCTCCACCCGATATACCTCATGCCCTGGCACGAAACTCTCGCTCGGCAGAACGATCGCCTCCAGCAGGTCCCGCCCGGACCGGATTGCCCCGATCGACGTCAGATCCGGACCGACGTTCCCGCCCTCCGCGCCCATCGTATGGCACCCCGAGCACCCTGCCTTCGCCCCGAAAAAGATCTCCCGGCCTCGCCCCGCGTCCCCTTTCGACGCCAGCACCGGCATCAGGTCCCGCAGCTTCTCCAGGCGCCCTTCCCGTTCCATCCCGATCCGCGCCACCAGCGGCTGCGCTGCGCTCCGCACCGTATCCGGATACCCGCCAACCAACTCCTCCACGCGCTGCGCACCCACCGTCCCGAGAGAATCTTCCATTCCCGACAATCCCTTCACCAGCGCCGTCCCCACCGCTTCGCTCTTGCTGTTCCGGAATCCATCGAGCAGATTCGGCAGCACCAGCGGATCCACGGTCCGCAGATACCGCTGCGCCACCATGATCAACTGCTCCTCGCTCAACCGCGCTCGGCCCAACACCTGTCCCGCGGCCAGCTTCACCGGCGCATCCACGGCCGGCATCAGCCGGCTCAGCAGGTACGTGAAGTCCGCTTCGCTCAATGACGGATCCCGCGCTCCCAACGCGCTGAGCGCTGCCACCCGTACATCGTCGGGCTCGGCGGCCGAATCCGCCAGTTTCCGCATTTCGCCGTCCAGCGCCGCCAGGCCGCGCGCACGCGCCAGCGTGATCGTCCGCACCCGCACGGCCGGATCCTCGTGCCCCAACAAACCCCGCAACCCCGCCGTCCACGTCGATGGCAGTTCCGCGGCGCCGCATCGCTCCACCGCGTCGAGCAGCAGCATCTGCCGCGCCCCGCCGAGCGTCGCATCTCCCAGCGCCCGCGCCACCGATGCCTGCATCGCGCTCTCCCCGCACAGCGACGCAATCGCATCCTTCAGCGCCTCCGCCTCCCGTTCCTGCAAGTCCGGCGCGCGCATCCGCCGCTCGATCGCCTTCGACAACCGTCCGCTCCAGGCCGGATGCCTCGACACGATCCAGAACGCCGTCCGCCGCAATCCCAAGTCTGTGTCTTCCAAAAATGGCAGCACGTTCGATTCCCGCAGCGGGCTCCGGTCCATCTGGTCCAGTGCGATCAACGATGCTTTTCTCACAGACGCGTCTTCGGACTGCAAGTGCGACACCAGCACCTTCGCCTCGCCCAGTTGGATGAGCGAGTAAATGATCGCGTGCTCCATGAACCGGTCTTCCGGGTTCGACGCCGCTTCGAGCAGCGCAGCCGACCACGAGGGCTCCCCGATCTGGCCCAACGCCGTCGCCGCCTGCCGCCGCACCCCATCGTCCTTGTCAGCCTTCACCATCTCCGCCAGCACCGCCGCGGACGCCTTGTCACGCTTCATCCCGAGCATCCGTGCCGCCGCCTGCCGCACCTCCCACCGCTCATCCCGCAGCGCCGCGCGAACCCCCTCCACCGCCGCTTCGCTTCCGATCCGTGCCAGCGCGAACACCGCCGCCGTGGCGCCCCGCACCGTCGCTGCCTTGCCCCGGAAGGCGGCAAGCGGCGCCACGCTCGCCTCACCGGTCTCCACCAGCGCTTCCACCGCCCGGTCATGCACGAACGGCCGCCCATCGTCGAGCATTTCCGCCGTGAACGTTGCGATCTCCGCGCCGCGCGGATCCCCCGGACGCTCCGCCGCCACCCGCCGCACCCGGTACAACGTCCCTCGTACGTCCGGCTTGGCCACCCGCGAAAGCGGACACCCGTGGATGAACCACGCCCCCGTGTCCACCACCACCACGCTCCCATCGGCAGCCTCCATCACATCGGTGGGGTGAAAGTCCGGATCCGTCGAAACCAGAAAATCCGAATCTTCTGTCTGATAGGTCGATCCCACCCGGCTCACCACGTGCCGCTGCACACGGTGCGCGTTGAACTGCGCCGTAAACAGATTCCCTTGATACTCCACCCCGTAGGTCACGCCCCGATATCGCAACAACCCCGCCGGTGCAATCCGCGCGAACTTCGTCATCACCGGCATCAAATCGCCCGTGCGCTTGAACTCCTCCATCGATGGATGAGGCTTCGGATACACGCCCCCCTCCACAAAATGCAAAATCGCGTCCCGCTGCCCCGCCTGCGGATCGGTGAAATACGTCATCGTCCCGAACATGTCCCCGCCTTCGGTGAACGCCACCTCCACCGGATTGTCGAACCCGCCGCCCGCGAACGCCTCCATCCCTGTCCCATCCGGACGCACGCGCCAGATCCGCGACGCCAACCCCTTGAACTCCCGCCCGTCCTTCGTCTTGATATCGAACCCGTGCCGGCCATCGGTCAGGTACAGCCATCCGTCCGGGCCGAGTGTCGGCCCATGCAGCGACGCCGCGTTCGCCGATAGATTCCACCCCTCCACCACCGCCTCCCGCACATCGGCCACGCCATCGCCATTGGTGTCCTCGAGCCGCAATAGCTGCGGCGGCGCCGCCACGTACAGGCTGCCGCGATGCCACACCGCGCCCGCCGGCAGCGTCAGTTTGTCGGCGAACACGGTCGACCGGTCGTAGATCCCGTCCCCGTCGCTATCCACCAATCGCGACACCACGTAGTCCGGCGACGCCGACATTTCCGGTGTCTTCATCGTCTTCCCCGATGACTCGCACATATACATCGCGCCATCGGGCGCAATCGTCCCGAGCATCGGATACTTCACCAGCCCGTCCACCGCCGCCGGCTCCACCAGAAATCCTTCCGGCACCGTCAGCGACGTCAACCCCGGCTTTGCCGGCTCCACCGCCGCCTTCTCCGTGGTGCGAAGCAAATACACAGCCACCGCCGCCACCGCCAATGCCACCGCCCATGTACGTAGTCTCATGTCTTCCTCACATCCACGTATTGCGGCCCACCCATACCCGCCGCCGAAAACAACGCCTTCAATCGCGCCGGGCCGGCCGGCAGAGCCACTTTCTCGAACGTACACGATTCCGCGCCCGCCGCGACGCTCGTCTTCGCTTCCACCTCCCCGATCCGAACACTGGCTTCGGTCGCCGCCTTCCGCTCCTGCATCCGCAGCTTCACTTCATAGCGGCCCGCCGTCCGCACGTCGATCTCCCAATGCCCGTTCGCCTCTCCCCGCCAGTCCGCCGTCGACGCGCGCCAATCCTGCCGCGTCAACACCACCGGATTCTCGTGCCTGGTTCCCACATAGATCCGCGGCGGCGCATAGCCCCCCGCCGGAGTCACATCCCGGAACCACGCCTCGGTTTGCCTCCGCAGGTCCGCCGCTACCTCCGGACGTTCACGCGCGATATCTTTCTTTTCCCCCGGATCCGCCGTCAAATCGTACAGCTCCTTGCCATCCACCAGCTTGTATTGTTGAGAACGCGCCGCGCACGCCCGGAACAATTCCGGCTCATCCCCGCGATGCCATTGCGTGAACAACGTCCGGTCTTTCCATGATCCCGCCTCTCCCCGCAGCAACGGCATCAGTGACCGTCCATCCATGCGCGGACCCCGGCCCGCGTCCACCCCGGCAATCTCCAGCAGCGTGGGCAATACGTCGATGTGCGCCGCCGCCCGATCGATCTTCATTCCCGCCTTCACCTTTCCCGGCCACCGCAAAAAGAACGGCACCCGGATCCCGCCCTGATACACCGTCCCCTTCCGCCCACGCATCCCCGCGTTGTACCGGTCCCGCTGCGGGCCGTTATCGGTCAGGAAAATCACGATCGTATCTTCGGTCAACCCCAGCTTTCCGATCGTCCCTAGTATCTTCCCTACGTTTTCATCGATGTTGGCCACCATCCCGTAGGTCTTCGCCGTCCGCTCGTCCAATCCGAGGTCCAGAAACGGACGCGCCCATCGGTCATCCACATCCAGCGGATCGTGCGGCGCATTCGTCGGCAGATACACGAACCACGGATCGCGCCGCCGCCGTTCGATGAAACCCATCGCCTCGCGGAAAAAGATATCCGTGCAATAACCCTCGTAGCGCTGCTCCCGGCCCCGGTTTTGCAGGATCGGATCGAAGTACTTGTTCCCAGGCGGATCCGATGGTTGACCCACTCCCCCGCCCTTGCAAACCACCGCCTCCTCGAACCCGCGCTCATGCGGACGCATCGGATGATTGTCGCCCAGGTGCCACTTGCCGAATATCCCCGTCCGGTACCCCGCGCGGCCCAAATACTGCGCCATCGTTACTTCCGAAGGATCCATCATCGATCGGCCCATGAACGTATCCACCACACGCGTCCGGTAATTCCACCGGCCTGTCATCAAACTGGACCGCGTCGGCGAGCACACCGGACACACCTGGAACTGCGAAAACTCCGCGCCATCCCTCGCAATCGAATCGCTGTGCGGCGTCTTCAGGTGAGGATTGCCAGTGTGAGACAGATCCCCATAGCCCTGATCGTCGGTCATCATCAAGAGCACATTCGGCGGACGTTTGCGGCCCGGCGCCAACACCGCGGCTGTCTGAAGAAATTCCCGGCGTAACATCGTGATTAAGTATAGTCCACGCGTCGCGGCGGCCCGTCGACACCGCGTGCGTTTCCGGCCGGACGCCGCCGTTCAGCCCCGCCCACACGGCAACCGTGCGCGCTGATATTATACGGCTATGCATACCCGACGTTCCCTCCTGGCTGCCGCGATCTCGCTGCCGGCGTTTGAGACTGCCTTCGCCGCCAAGTCCGCCAAGGTTCCCTTCCACCTCGGCGTGGCCACCTATTCCCTTCGCAAACTCAAGCGGACCGAAGCCATCGCCGCCATCAAGCAAATGGGCGTCGGCTATGTCAGCATCAAGTCGTTCCACTTGCCGCTCGAGGACTCCCCCGCTCAGATCAAGGCCGGCATCGCCGAGTTTCGCGCCGCCGGACTCACCGTGCTCAGTGGAGGCAATATCTCGCTATCGGATCCCGACGAAGCCAAGCTCCGCAAGAATTTCGAATATGCCAAGGCCGCCGGAATGCCCATGATCGTTTGCGCCCCCACCCACGCCACGCTGCCAACCGTCCACAAGCTCGTCAAGGAATTCAACATCAAGGCCGCCATTCACAACCACGGCCCGGAAGATAAGCACTTCCCCTCCCCGCAGTCGGTTCTCGAAGCGATCAAGGGTTTCGATCCGCGCGTCGGTCTTTGCATCGACATCGGCCACACCGCCCGCACCGGCGTCGATGTCGTCGAGTCTCTGAAACTCGCCGGCCCCCGTCTGCTCGACATGCACGTCAAAGACCTCAAGGACCTGTCGAAGAAAGAAAGTCAGTGCGCGGTCGGCGAAGGCGCCATGCCCATGCGCGAGATTTTCACCGCCCTCAAAAAGATGAATTACCGTGGCGGCTGCATGCTCGAATACGAGATCAATGCCGACAATCCCGTCCCCGGCATGATCCAGTCTTTCGATTCCATGCGGAAGACCATCGAGGGATTGGCCAGCTAATCGAATCGCGCAACCCGCGCCCGCTACAGGATCGGGCTCGGCGGCGGGCAAGACGGGCCACACGGCCCCGACGCTACTTCTGAAGGATGAGGAACCCGCTCTCCCAGGCCCCGCCCGAGTTCCGGTTCCAAACCACCTTCGCTTCCCCGGTCGCCCACGCATGCCGGAACCGCACGATCACACCCGTCTCGAGCGACGCCGCGGTGTGCGACGCACGAAAACCGCTCAAGCTGATGTCCACCAGATGTGCATGGATCAGCACCGGACGCGCCCCCGCCGGGGCCAGGATCACTTCGCCATCGGCGTTGATCCGTTCCTCTGTCCGGCGATCGTCCACATCGCTCACTACGGTGCCAGGCACGGCGGCTCCATCTGGATCCAAGGCGCCGTTCCCGTTCGGAGAGGCCGCGCCGTTCACTCCGCCAGGTACGGAGGATCGATTAGACCATGTTGGCATTGGCTTGCCCTCCCACTCCCGCCATCCCATAGGATTTCAGTTTACGGCTGAGGGTGCGGGACGATATTCCGAGCAGGCTCGCGGCGCGTTCGTAATGACGGCCGGTTTGTTCCAAAGCGCGTAGGATCGTCTGGCGCTCCAGTTCCTCCAAATTGATCGGACCCTCGCCGTTCGACCCGGCGATGGATTGGGCCGGCGACTCGATCACCAGGTCCGACGCCCGGATCCGCCCGTCGAGCGCCATCACCGCCGCGCTCGTCACCACGTTGCGCAGCTCGCGGACATTGCCCGGCCACGTATGCGCCAGCAAACACTCGATCGCGTCATCGTGAAAGCCGAACTCCGCCGACTGCTGACGCAGGAAAAACCGCGCCAGCGGGACGATGTCGCCCGCCCGCTCCCGCAGCGGAGGCACCCGCAGCCGCACCTGACAGAGCCGGTGGTAAAGATCGCTGCGGAATCGCCCCTCCGAGATCGCCTGGGACAGATCCCGGTTGGTCGCCGCGATCACCCGCACATCCACCGATACTTTCTTGCTGCCCCCCAAGCGAAAATACGGGACCCTGTCCAGCACTCGCAGCAGCTTCACCTGCATCCGCGGATCCAACTCACCGATTTCGTCCAGGAAAAACGTGCCCCGGTCGGCCAGCTCGAACAGTCCCGGCTTGTTCGAGTCCGCTCCCGAAAACGCTCCCTTGTCATAGCCGAACAACTCGCTCTCGATAAGATGTTCCGGCAGCGCCCCGCAATTGATGTCCACCCACGGCTTGGTCGCCCGCAACGAATAGTGATGGATGGCGCGCGCCACTACCTCTTTTCCGCTACCGCTTTCGCCGATGATCAATACGCTGGCCTCGGTCTGCGCGATGCGCTGCACCAGCGCTAACAACTCACGCATCTGGTCACTGGCTATTACGGTTTCGATGCCAAGGAAGGCTTGCAGATCGGGTTTGGCGGTCATCGCTTCCTCTTGTTCATCGACATCGCCGGCGTGAAGGGCTATCAACGGAAACCCCCGACCCTGCCCCCGGTTCGCCTTAGTACCCGCGCCGCCCTCCGCGCCCGGTCCCTCCATTCCACTCCCCTCTCCCATCCAGCCAAACTCTCCCTCATCCCGCCTAAAGACTTCCCCTTCCACCCCCGATAGAGAGATCGTGGATCTCGCCCATTTGGCACAAGCCCATCAAGACTCGCAGCGGCTTCTCGAGCTGGCTCAGGAGTTGGGGAATTCGCTCAATCTCCCGGAGACCCTCTCCGTCATCGGGGCCCAGTTCCGCGACGTGATCCCCTACGACACCATCGGTGTTTTTCAACTCCAGGGTGACTCGCTCACCCCGCTATTTGCCTTCGGCGAAAGCAGCCGCGCTCTCCTCGGCATCGGGAACGGCAGCCAGCAATCCCTCAGCGCTCAGGTCGCTCAATCCGGCGAACCCGTCCTCAACGCCGACCCGCGCCGCGATATCGCTTTCTCCCCACTCCGGTCCGCCCTCGTGGTGCCCCTTGCCGGTAACGGCGGCCTTCGCGGCGCCCTCAGCTTGTACCGGACACAGGAATCGGGATTCACCGATCAGGATCTCGCCCTCGCGATGAAGTTCAGCCGCAAGATCGCTACCGCCATTGAAAACGCCCTCGCCTTTCAATCCGTGGTGCAGAACTCCAACAACGACGCCCTCACGGGTCTCCCCAACGCCCGCGCACTCTTCCTCCAACTCGATGGCGAAACCGCCCGCGGACGCCGCACCGGCGCCTTTCTCGCCCTGCTCACCTGCGATGTGTTCGCCTTCCGCCGCATCAATGAACGATACGGCAAGACCCGCGCCGACCTTCTGCTCCTCGAGATCGCCAAGCTCCTCAAGCAGCATTGCCGCGAGTACGACACCATCGCTCGCACAGGCAGCGACGAATTCGCCCTCTTGCTCCCGGAATTTCCCCATGACGCGTTCGAGAACAAGCGCCATGGCGTCGCGGCCGTGGCCCGCGAAGCCGGCCGCACCGTCCTCGGCGAGGATTTCGTCGAGTTCGCCGTCGGTTGGGCCTCGTTCCCCGAAGACGGCATGGACGCCGATTCCCTCCTCGCCAAAGCCGACGCACGCCTGTTCGAGGCCAAACAGCGGCAAAGGGCCACCGTTCATTCCTGGTTGTTCGTCGACAAATAGCCCGCTCCGCTACCCTGGCAGCCGGCGCAGTTCCACTCCCTTTACATCCATCACTCGTCCCCCCGCGTTCGCGATCGCACGCAAAACCAGCCGCGTACGCCCCTTCCGTAACTCGATCGCCCCCGCCGCCAGACGCCCCCAATCCATCGTCACATAGTGCTTCACGAACACCAGGTTCCGGTCCGGTAGCGCGTCCATCGAGGTCGCCCGCTCCACCGTCGCCCGGATCTGCTCCTCCCCAGCCTCCACGCCCACCACCGCCCCCGTCTCCCCGGCTGGACACAAATACTGAATCGTCACTCCGTACCGGCCCGCCTCGGCCACGTCGATCTCCCAATGCACCGTCGACGACGATTCGGTCCACCCCACCAGCCAATCATGCGCGAAGCCGTTCCCGTTGTTGAACCGGATCGCCCCGTCGAAATACGCCTGCGTCGCCGGCAGCGTCACCGGGTTTTCCTCTGGATGGCCCACCGGTATCGGCAGTCGATGAAAACCCCGCTCCGCGATCGCCGTCTGAAACCAGTCCTCGTACCGGCCCCGTAGCTCACGCACCGCCTCCGGATGCTCGGCGGCCACATCCTTGCTCTCGCCCGGGTCGGCTTCCATGTCGTACAGCTCTTTCCCGTTCACCAGGTTGTAGCGCTGCGTCCGGATCGCTCCCGGATACGCGGCGGACTCCTTGTCCACCAGCTCCCGGTGCGTAAACAACGGCCGGTCCGGCCAGCCGGCTTTATCGTCTTCCAGCAGCGGACGCAAACTCCGCCCGTCGATCGCGCGGCCCTCCGCCCTCGCCACGCCGCACAGATCCGCCAGCGTCGGATACACGTCAATGTGCGCCGCGATCGTATCCACCTTCCGCCCCGGCCGCACATGTCCCGGCCACCGCAGAAAAAACGGCACCCGAACCCCACCCTCGTACACAGACCCCTTCCGCCCACGTAACCCCGCGTTGTACCGCTCCCCAGCCGGACCATTGTCGGTCAGGAACACCACGATCGTCTCCCCCGCCAGCCCCAGACCCTCCAGCCGCGCCGTCAGCCGGCCAATATTATCGTCCAGGTTCTCGATCATCCCGTACACCGCCGCTTTCTCGCGCGGCATGCCCTTGGCGTCGAATTTCTTCCAGTACCGGTCCGGCGCCTGGAACGGCGAGTGTGGCGTGTTGTAGGAGAGATAAAGGAAGAAAGGATTGCGCCGGTTCTGCGCGACGAAAGCCTCCGCCTCCCCGGTGAGCGCGTCCGCAATGTAGCCCTTGGTCGGATACGGCTTTCCGTTCCGCTCGAGAGTCGTATCGAAATAGTTGTTCCAGTGGCCCGTCCGGAACCCGATGTAGTGATCGAACCCCTGCGCGTGCGGCACGTTCGGATACGCCTCGCCCAGGTGCCATTTCCCGATCAGCGCCGTGCGGTACCCGGCGCCACGGAAGGTTTCCGCCACCGTCACCTCGTCCACCGGCATCGTTTCCTTGCCCGTCGTCACCCCGTGAACTCCGCACCGGACGTTGTAGCGTCCCGTCAGCAGGCTCGAGCGCGTCGGCGCGCACACCGGCGATACGTAGAAACGCGTGAACTCCGCCCCCTCTCCCGCTAGCCGGTCCAGATGCGGAGTCGACAGTTCCTTGTTGCCGTGCAGTGACAAGTCCCCGTACCCCTGGTCATCGCTCATGATCAGGATCACGTTGGGACGCTTCTCCACCGCTCCCCCCGCGCTCTGCAACGCGCCCGCCGCCGTCGCCCCCAGCCACTGCCGCCGCGAAAGGCCCGCCACTCGCGTCAGACCTCGCTCGACACGACGTAGGGTGCGCGGTAGTCTCGCGTCCGGAGGCCATTGGCCTCCTCGTCCCCAATGAAGTGGCCCGAAGACTGCGAAATCTGCAGCGTCCGGCCTACCCGGTAGCTGATGTTGGCCAGGTGGCAATACGCCGCCGACCGCGCCCCGATCTCAATCTCGGCGTTCAGCTTCGTGTGGTCCCGGGACCGCACCGCTGCCAGGAAGTTCTGCATGTGTGGCTGCGTCTGCCACGCCTGCTGCTCCTGCGCCTTCTCTTCCACCGCTTTCTCGTATCGCTCGCGCCCGCCCGCCCCGGCGCCGGTGGCCTGCTCCCGCGTCAGATTGCCGATCGTGCTCTTGTACAACTCGAAGCCCGACGAATCCACGATCAGGAAACCCGTGCTGCCGAAGAAAATATTTCCGGTGTAGTTCGGTCCGCGCATTCCCAGCAGACCTTCCGGCGGTGTCGGCAGGTTCCGCGTGTCGAACGTAATGTAGGCGTCGCCGAAATCGAACCCTGCCGACTGTGTATTCGGCGTCTCCTGATCGTCCTGCCACACATACTTGCCCCCGGTCGCCGACACCTGCTTCGGCCAACCCGTCCGCCCGATCCCCCACAAACAGATATCCATTTCGTGAACGCCCTGGTTGCCGATATCGCCGTTCCCCGTATCCCAGAACCAGTGCCAGTTGTACGCGAATTTGTTCTTGCTATACGGCTTGTACTGCGCCGGACCCAAAAACAGACTCCAGTCGAGCCCCGCCGGAACCGGTTCATCCGGCGTGTGCCCGATCGAGAATCGCCGCCGGAAGCACAGCCCTCGCACGTGATATACCTGCCCGATCGCGCCCTCCCCGATCAGCTTCATCGCTTTTTGCTTATGCGCGATCGAACGGCTCTGCGACCCCACCTGCACCATCCGCTTGTATTTCCGTGCCGCCTTCACCATCTGTATGCCTTCGTGGATGTTGTGGCTCGCCGGCTTTTCCACATACACGTCCTTGCCCGCCTGGCACGCCCAGATCGTCGCCAGCGCATGCCAGTGGTTCGGCGTCGTAATCGAAACCGCGTCTACGTCTCTTGCCTCGAATAGCTTCCGCATGTCGCCGAACTCGTTGGGCGTGTGGCCCTTGTCTTTCTTGATCTTCGCCACCGCCCGTTCCCGCGCCGCCTGATTCACGTCGCACACTGCCGCGATGCGCGCCTCGGCGTCGAGCGATCCGTAGAAATTAATATGATCGGTGCCGCGTCCCCCCAACCCGACAATGCCCAGGTTCACGCGGTCATTGGCGCCGAGAATCGGAAATTGCGCCGTCGCGATGGCGGCTGCGGTCTGGACGAATTTACGCCGGGAGGTTGCTGGTTTCATGGCGCTTTTTATGATAGCTCCGTCATGGCTCCGCCGTCCCCCCGGGTGCTTCCCGCTCCGCCAGGATCCGCCCGCAGGTTTCCACGCACTCATCGCAGATATAGGAGACCGGACCCGCAATCAGCGTGGTCACCTCCGCGTTGCTCTTCTCGCAGAAGCCGCACCGGTGTACGTGCCGATGCAAATCGTAGATCCGCCGGATCGCGTGCCGCACCCACTGTTCGAAATCGTCATCCACTCCCGGTTCCGCTTCGTAGTACGACAACTCCGCTTCTTCCACCCGCCCCTCCTCCCCGGAACGGTCCACCTGCAGCACAATCACCTTGCCCTCCCCGCCCGGCGGACCCGAACGGAACGTCTTCAATCTTCCATTCGAGTGAAACTCGGCGTACAGCGGCTCGGCCGGATTCTGCGAGAATCCCTCTGCGAGAAACGATGCGTCAATCATAGGCTCGATCATACCGGCTCGCGAGCCGGCCGGCCAAAATTTGCTATTGACTTCGCCATGGATGGGAAGATACACTTAACTGTAGTTAAGTTCGGAGGGGCATCCGCAATTTATGTCGAAACTCTGCGCCGCGGCCGTGTTCACCACCACCCTGGCGTTCGGCCAAACCAGCGCAACCCTCTCAGGCCGCGTCTCCGACCCTCGCGGACTCGGCGTCGACCGGGCCGCCGTCACGCTCGAGAATCCGCTCAATGGAGCCCGCCTGGAAACCCAAACCGGGCCTGGCGGTGACTTCCGCGTCGCTAACATCCCATTTCACGACTACGTTCTCCAGATCCGCAAGTCCGGCTTCGCCGTCGCCACCGATCGTGTCCGCCTGCGCACCAACATCGAGCAGCGGGTCGAAATCGAGCTCGCACTCGCCGGCGTAGAAGGCAGCGTCTCGGTGTCCGCGTTTGACTCCGCCGATCTCGTCGACCCCCAGGAAACCGGAACCCGGGCCGCGCTGAGTTCCACCGCCATCGAGCGCAGCCCCGTGCCCATCGGCACGCGCGGACTCGAAGCCGTTCTCGCCAGTTTTCCCGGCTTTGCCGTCAACGCCAACGGCGCCATTCATCCCCGCGGCGCCCACAACCAGATGACCTATGTGATCGACGGACTCCCCATCTCGGACCAACTCACCGGATCGTTCGCCAGTTCGCTCGACCCCTCCATCGTCCAGACCATCGAGCTGTTCACCGGCAACGTCCCGGCCGCCTATGGCAACAAGGTGTCTGGCGTCGCACAAATCACCACCCGGTCCGGTCTCGGTGCCGGACGCCGCTTCGCCGGCATGACCGAAACCCAGGCTGCCGGTTTCGGCACCGGCGGCAATACCACCCAGGTCTCGGGTGAAGCCGGACGCCTCGGCTATTTCGCCACCGTGTCCGCGCTCAAAAGCAACCGCTTTCTCGACGCCGTCTCGCTCGACAATCTCCACAACGGCGGCAACGCCGAACGCGGTTACCTCAAGCTCGATTGGCAGGCCTCGCCCCGCGACGTCCTCCGTTTTCACGCCATGGCCGGACGCTCGTCGTTTCAATTGGCCAACCTCCGCTCCCAACACGCCGCCGCCCAGGATCAGCGTCAGCTCCTTCGCGATTCCGCCTTCTGGCTCGGCTGGCTCCGGACTCTCGGCCCAAACGCCACCTTCGACACCACCGCCGCCTGGCGCACGTCGATCGGACAACTGTTCTCTTCCCCCGGAGACACGCCCGTCACCGCGGACCAGTCCCGCCACCTTTCCACCGGCACCGTCAATGCCAACCTCAACGTCATCGCCGCCGCCCACACTTGGCGCGGCGGCGTCAGTTGGCAGCACATTCCCATCTCCGAGGACTTCTCTTTCGCCATCACACAACCCGGATTCAACGACCCCCTCACCCGGCCCGCTCTCGCCGCGCATGACCTTTCTCGTGGCGGCCGGCGCTTCGTCTTCTCCGGCAAGGCTTCCGGGAATCTGTACAGCGCGCATCTTCAGGACAACATCCGCCTCGGCAACTGGGCCCTCGCGCTCGGCATGCGCTACGACGCCTACCGGTTTCTGGTCAATGGCTATCAGTGGCAGCCACGCCTCGGCATCGCCTACCATCTCCAACCCACCCGCACCGTGCTCCGCGCCTCCTACAACCGCAACTTCCAAACCCCGCCCAACGAGAACCTCCTCCTTTCCGCCTCCCCGCAGGCCGCCGCCCTGGCGCCGGTTCGTGTCCGCGAAACCCTGGGCGCCGCCGTACTCGGGATCCAGCCCGAACGCCAGGACGTCTTTGAACTCGGTCTCCAGCAGGCACTGCTCGGCAAAGCGAGCTTGAATCTCGCCTACTACTACAAACGATCCCGGGACCAGCAGGATAACGACAATTTTCTCAACACCGGCGTCATTTTTCCCCTCACCCTCAACCGCATCCGCGTCAACGGCGCAGAGGCCAGGGTCAATCTCCCCGAATGGGCAGGCCTGTCCGGCTCCCTCAGCCTCACTCACTACAGAGCGATTTCTACTCCTCCGTTCACGGGAGGCCTATTCCTCAATGAAGGCGCGGTGGATGTGCTCACCGCCGGCCCCTTCGTCATTGACCATGACCAGACCCTCGGCGCACAAGCCAATCTCTTCTACACTCCCGCCCGGCGCCCGTTCTGGTTCAGTTCCACGCTCCGCTACGACAGCGGACTCGTCTCCAATCCCTCCGATCCCGCCGTGGTCGCCCGCGACCCCGATTACGCGGACCTCCTCCCCTACGTCCGCCTGAACCTTTCCCCCTCCAGAGTCGCTCCCCGCGCCATCCACGATTTCGCCGTCGGTTACGTCAGGAACAGCCCCGAAGGACGCCGCGCCTGGGAGATCCAGGGCCAAGTGACCAACCTCTGGAATCGCACCGCCGTCTACAATTTTCAATCCATCTTCGTCGGCACCCGCCTCGTCCAGCCCAGGACCCTCGGAGTGAAGATGCGCCTGTTTTTCTGAACCGGCATAGAACCGCTCCGGTGCCTCGAACGAGTCCGTTTGGAGATGATTTTGCCGGACTATCAACCCCTTAGGGGCTTTTCTTGCTTAGTACTAAGAGTGATTCCAATAGTCCGCTAGGAGTACTCTAGGTTGATTCAGTACCAGTACGCGACTAGAATCAAGTTGTGGTACTTGGAGGCGCAATGCCAGAGGGAATGATTTCACAAACAGAGAACATGGCCGTACTTTCTGAAGTTGTCACTGGACCTGTGGAGGAGACGCAGGGCTCGGACACCAACCCGGAACAGGCCGCTGCCGAGACGAAAAAAGAGAAGGGGAAGATCCGCGTTGTCATCGTCGACGATCACCCGATCGTCCGCGAGGGCCTTCGTAAGCTTCTCGAATTGGAGGACGACATCGAAGTTGCCGGCGAGGCCGAGAACGGACGCCAGGCCCTCGAAATGGTGGATGAACTCCACCCCGATGTCCTCCTGCTCGACCTGAAAATGCCCGGTATGGATGGCCTTACCGCCCTCCAGACCCTTCAACACTCTCCGAAGAAGACGCACATCATCGTCTTGACGGCGTCGGAAGACAAGAACGAGTGGGTCCAGGCCATGAAAATGGGCTGCTCCGGCATCGTCGTTAAACAAACCCAGCCGGAACTCATCGTCAAGAGTATCCGCAAGGTCAATTCCGGCGAGATCTGGCTGGATTCCCACACGACCGCCGCCGTGATGCGTCAATTTGCCTCACCCAATGATCCCGGTGGCGGCAATGGGTCCAAAGGCGGCCGCGAACGCTCACCGCTCAGCGCGCGCGAGCGCGAAATCGTAGCCCTGGTCGCCCAAGGCTACAAAAACAAAGAGATGGCCGAGAAGATGTTCATCTCCGAGCAGACCGTGAAGAACCATCTTCACAACATCTTCGACAAGCTCGGCGTCTCCGATCGCCTCGAACTCGCGCTCTACGCGATTCACAAAGGCCTCCACGTAGCCGGTGAAAAACGCTAGCCGTCGAAAAACGCAACCCGGCGGCCCAATCCGCGCTCAGGCAGAACGATAGCGATCGAGCGTAGAACGATGGTGGAGAGTCTTCTCCACCATCCGCCGCATCGACTCGTCCGCATTCAACCGCGTCACGTCCTCCAACTCCACCCACGCCACCTCCCGCGACTCCGCGCTCGCCACCGGCGCTTCGGCCGGGCCAACGCACAGAAAACGCACATCGTAATGCCAGTGAGCCGTCCGCGTCCCCCGCGCCGGTATCAGATGGATGTCCACGTCGAAGATCCCGCCCCCCGGCGCCTCCCCGGCACTCCCAATCCGGATACCGGGTATCCCGGATTCCTCCCGCGCCTCCCGCACCGCCGCCTCCAACACCGTCTCGTCATCCTCCACGTGCCCGCCCAACTGTAGCCACCGGCCCAACTTGCTGTGGAACGTCAGCAGCACTCTGGACGCGCCAGGATCCAGCACCCACGCCGATCCCGTCACATGCCCCTCCGCGTTCCGCCAGTCGAGGGCCGACACGCTCCCTTGCACGAACCCCTTCAGGCGCGTGAGCATCTCCGCTTCCCGTTCATCGTGCGCCGCATGACGCTCGAGCAACCCAAGTAGATGTTGGCGTGGATCCATGCCTCCATCATCCCCCTTTCCCAGAGAGAACCGATCATAGGCTCCATACCGGCTCTTGGCTCCCAACCTGCAAGGATCTCACCCGGAGGTACGAATGCTCACCACGCTACGCGATCCCTACATTGCCGAATCACTGGGTACGGTCATGCGAAGGGGATTCGAAAACGAAACAAAAACAGGGACTTCCGCCCATGCGGACGCCTTTGCCGCAGCCCTCGAAGATGCATCGGCGGCCGTCGCCGGTCCCACGGGCCCCCGTCAAAATTCCGCCGCCTCGGCACAATCCCGTCACGAAGCCGCCGCGCCCGTAGCGCCCGAACTCGATCGGCTCCCACCGATTCCCGCCGATCGCACCGGGCGCCGGTTCACTGCCTTCGATGACCCTACCCCGAGAGTCCAGGCCGAACTCGCCAAGATGGGCATGGACCCGTCCCAAATCCGGTTCGAGCGTTGGGATGACGACATCAACACCATCGGCGGAAACCATACCAACCACCTGTTGCGGGCCTTCCTACCCAATGGACGCGTCGAGGACTATTCGATCGAATGGACTCTCCGGTCGCCCCAGGTCACCGCGAACGACATCTGGCGGCTCATGGGCATGCCTGCCCCGAGGCAATACGTGTAGGCTCCCCAAGCGGCTGGAAAACTTCGATCAATCCTGCAGCGCGGAAAGGATCACCCGCGTAGCCAGGCTCTTGTTGAGCGTGTAGAAGTGCAGCCCCGGGGCGCCTTCCTTCAACAACTGCCGGCACTGACGGATGGTGTGCTCCAGCCCGATCGCCATCACCGCCGCCGGATCCTCGCGCACCGCGCCCAGCCGGTCATGCAGTTCCTCCGGGATGCGCGCCGAGCACATGCTTGTGATTCGCTCGATGTGAGCCAGGTTGGTGATCGGCATCAGCCCCGGCACGATCGGCACCCGGATGCCCGCGGTGCGCGCCTCGTCATGGAAGCGAAAATAGTCCTGGTTGTCGAAAAACAACTGCGTGATCAGAAATCGCGCCCCGGACTCGGCCTTCTTCTTCGCCCATCGCATGTCGTCGCTCGCGCTCGCGGCTTCCGGATGCACCTCCGGGTAACAGGCGCCCCCAAAGTCCACGTCGAAATCCGAAGCCAGAAACTCCATCAGATCGGTCGCGTGCCCCAGTTCCCCGGCCTGCGTCAGACCATCTTTCGGTTTGTCCCCCCGCAGCGCGAGGATATTCGATATCCCCGAATCCACCAATCCCTGGATCACCTGCGCCAACTCGTCCCGCGTATGGCCCATCGTCGCCAGGTGCGCCATCGCCGGAATGCCCGCTTCCTGCTGGATTCGTGTCACGCATTCGAGCGTGCGCGTCCGCGTTCCCCCGCCCGCTCCGTATGTCACCGATACGAAATCCGGACTCCCCACCTGCTTCAGTTCCGCCACCGTCCGCAGAAGGCTCTCTACGCCCTGCTGGTTCTTGGGCGGGAAGAACTCGAAACTGAATACCGGTTCCGATCGCTCGTAGAAATCGCCGATTCGCATCGCCCCTCCCCGCTCAGAATCGCGGCGAAGGCGTGTGCAGACACAAGCCTTCCCGGATGCCCTCGTACACGTCCTCGATCGAGCGATTGGCATCCACCGTCAGCAGCATGTTTTTCCGCTGGAATAGCTCGAGCAGCGGCGTCGTCTTTTCGTGGAACTCGCGCAGACGCATCTTCAGCGCCTGCGGATTGTCGTCGGCCCGCTTGGTGAATCCGCCCCCCTCTCCCGCCGCCACACGCGCCAGCACCCGCTGATGCACGATCTCGTCCGGGATGTCGAGATAAATGGCTCGATCCAGATTCCACCGCTCGAACAGGTACTCCGCCTGCGACCGCGTCCGCGGAAATCCGTCCAGCACGAAGCCGTAGTTCCAGTCGTGCTGTTCCAGCCGCTGGCTTACCACCTCTTCCACGATCTCGTCCGGCACCAGACGGCCCTCGTGCATGATGCGGGTCACACGCGCCGCCAACTTCGTATGGTGCTTCATGTGCCACCGGAAAATGTCTCCGACCGATATATGGACAAAATCGTAGTCGTGACACAGCAATTGGGCCTGGGTGCCTTTGCCGGCTCCCTGGGGGCCTATGATGATGTACTTTTCCATTCAGATGTGAAGATCGACACTCGAATCATCGGCAGAATCGGGCAAGTGTATGAATTTGCATTGTATCCTAGGTTCGAGGTACTCATTCGTTTGTCCCGTATCCTGCTCGCCTTCCAAGCTTTCTTCGGCATCCTGTTCAGCGGAAATCTGTCTGACTCCGTTCTGATGTCACTCAAACTCTCACGCCGACCCGGTGTCGCTCCAGGTGCGCCTCCCGCAGGCAAGCCGTCCGCAAAGACCGAGCCATCCAAGCCCGCGCCCCCGGCCGCTCTCCCCGCCGACGGCGCCGTTCAGATCCTCGGCCTCCTCCAAACCGAGGCCCGGCTTATTGACTTCCTCCAGGAAGACATCTCCGCCTATGCCGACGACCAGATCGGCGCCGCCGTCCGCGACATCCACGCCAACGCCCACGGCGTGCTCGAACGCTACGTCAAGCTCGTCCCCGTCGTCGATGGCGTCGAAGGCGCCGTCACCCAGATCACCGCCTTGGGCCTGAACCCCAAAAAAGACGCCGCCATGCTCAAGATCGTCGGCAACGTGCCCGCCGACGGCAAGGTACAAGCCGGCGTCCTCAACCATCGCGGCTGGCGCGCCGAAAAAGTCGACCTCCCCCCCATCAAGCCCGGTGACCGCGTCACCGTCGTTGCCCCCGCCGAGATCGAAGTCGAATAGTCACCCGGTTGAAACGATCTGCCGGCCGCGTGCACTATAACGAATACGGCCTGCTCCGGAGATAAAACCGTGCCCCTGACCGGATCTGAGTTTCGACAGTTGCGGGACGCGCTCGTCACCGCGTTCCCCACTCCCTTTGACCTCGCCGCGATGTGCCAGTTCGGCACTGGCAAAAACCTCGCCGCCATCGTAAACACCGCCGCTGCCCTCAATCAGCAGGCTTTCGAACTCGTTCAAAAGGCCGACGCCCAAGGTTGGCTCGATCACCTCGTCGAAGCCGCCCGCGAAGAAAACCCCGGCAATCCGGACCTCCAACTCATACGGTTCGCCCAAAAGCGCGGTCTCATGCCCGTCTCGCCTGAGGACGGCGCGCTGCAGGCCATCGTCGTCAAGGCCGCCAAGTTCCAAAATCCCGACTTGTGGATCGAGACCATGGGAAAACGCATGCGCACCGTCTGCCGCGTCGAGATGCCGGAAGGCAAAGGCATCGGCACCGGATTCCTCGTCGGCAAATCCACCGTCATGACCAACGATCATGTTCGCGCCGCCCTCGCCGACCCGGCCCAAGTCGTCCTCCGCTTCGACTACAAAACCTCTAAGGATGGAGTCACCGTCCGCAAGGGCAAGACCTACCGCCTCGCCGCCGGCTGGAACCTCGACGCGAGCCCCGTCCCCCAACTCGACTACGCCATCCTCCGTACCGACGGCGAACCCGGCTCGGACTCCATCGGCAATGGACCCAACTCCCCGCCCCGAGGCTGGCTCGATCCCCAGCCCTACACCTTCGAGCCCAACGAGCCTCTCCTGATTCTCCAGCACCCCGACGCCCGCCCGCTCGAACTCGCCTTCAATTCCGTTCAATCCGAAACCAATAAGGACCGCATCGAACACAACGTCAGCACCCAACCCGGCTCCTCCGGTTCGCCCTGCTTCAACGCCTCCTGGGAATTGGTCGCGCTCCATCATTGGGGCTCCTCGTCCAAGAATCGCGCCGTGCGGTTCCGTTCCATCCTCGCCGAAATGCAAAACAAGGGGACCGCTCCGTTGCTCGGTACTTGAGGACACTATGCTCAACGGCGAGGAGTTGAAGAAACTGATCGCGGCCCTGTTGGGCGCCTATCCCAACTACGCCGACCTCGAACAGATGGTCCTGCTCGAGCTCGACGAGAATCTCGCCGCCCTCGCCTCTCAACAGGCAAATCAGCAGAAAGTGCTCTTCGAGTTGGTCGTCTGGGCCCGCCGCGTCGATCGTCTGGAAGACCTCCTCGCCGCCGCCGCCCGCGATCAGCCCGCCAACAAGACCCTCCGCGCCACGCTCAACATCCTCCGCGAAGCCATCGAGTCGCGAAAACCCAAGGTCTGGTATACCGCCCCGTCGCCGTTCCTGGCCTGCTTCGTCCAACGCAACCAGCCCTTCATCGATCGTCACGATTTCCGCAAGTCCCTCGAGCACCGCCTTCGCGGCGCCAACGCCTTCGGGGCTCTGGTCGTAAACGGCCCCTCCGGCGTCGGCAAGTCCCACTGCTACGAACTCATCGTGCACGTAGCCCGGTCGGAAGTCGATGTCGACGTCGCCTGGATCAATCTCAAACGCTCGAGCACGTTCAAGATGCCGCCGGACGCCTTCGTCAGGGAGCTGGCTCTCCAGATCGCACTCGACACCGCCAGCCTCCCCAAACAGGAAATCACCGGCACTGCCGATCCACGTTGGGCCCGCGAACTCGCTGCCTGGCTCATCGGGCAGGTCAAGACGCGCTCGAACAAGACATGGTGGGTGGTCCTTGACGCCTTCAACCATCCGAGCCTTCCCGCCGAGACACGCGAGCTCATCCACCTCCTCATCGAGCGCGCCGGAACCGATCTCGACCGCCTCAAGTTCGTCCTCCTTGACTATCAGGCCCCTCCCGAAATCCTGGGCTTCGTCCATCAGGATCGAGACCTTTCCGAGGTCACCCGGTCGGACCTGATCGGGTTCCTCGAGGACGTCCACTCCCACAAAGGTCTTCCACCGGCCGAAGACGTCATCGAAGGCTACGCCGACGACATTCTCGCCGCCGTCGCTGTGCCCGAAGGCCATCCAGGGCGGATGAAAGCCGTCGCCGATGCCGTCGCCGCCAAGATGCGCGAAGTATTCCCAGAGGCTCCATGACCAGCGCCGGAAGCAGCCCCACGCCCTACCACAAAGCCGCCGCCGTGCTCGTCAGCTTCAACCCGGACACCATTGTTCCCTTGGGTGAAGCCACCGACAGTGACTTCGAGCAGTTGCTCGCCGATTCCACCGTCGATGCCGGCCGCTCCGGGCCCGAATGGTCGCTCAACAACGAGGCCCGCCGCGCCTCCCTCGAAGCCCTCGGTTCCCCTGGCGAGATGCAGCGCGCCCTTGCCGCCAATCCCCAGCCCGCCACGCCGGCCCAAAAATGCTATCGGCGTATGTCCACGGTTCTGCCGCCCCAGTAGACCGTCAGCCCCCGGAAGACCTCGCCGCCACCGTCCAGATTCACGATTGGCTCCGCGGCTTGCTCCCCAACCTCCCCGACGAAGCCCAACTCCGAGCCCGTGTCGACTATGAGGCCCTGCTCCGCCCCTTCCGTCAACTCGCCGACGAGCATTTCCGCGGCCGGCAACGCGAGTTGGACCGTCTGCGCGATTACGTCGAGGTCTTTGAAGCCAGCACCACGCTGGAATCCGTCTGGCGCGGAACCCGCAACGTGTTCGGACTTCACCAGAAGAATCCCCTCATGATCCACGGACCCGGCGGCATCGGCAAGTCCACACTCCTGTCGCGCTTCCTCCTCGAGCACCTGGACCAGCCCGGTCCCGCCCCGATTGCCTTCGCCTACCTCGACCTCGACCGTCAGAAGCTCGCCCCAGAAGAGCCTCTCACCCTCCTCGCCGAGATCGCCCGCCAGCTGGGCCTCCAGTTCCCCGATAGCCGCCGCTCCCTCGAGCGCTTCCGCGAAACCTGCCTCGAGACCCTCCAATCCGGCAAGACCCGTCGCGATGAGGCCGCTCACGGAAAGGTCATGCGCGTCGCGGCAAAATCAGTCGACGCGAAGGCGCGCTACGCTCTGCTTGGCCGGTTCGCCGACGAGAGCGCTGCACAAGACCGGCCCTTTGTCCTCATCCTCGACACCTTCGAGCAGGTCCAGCGACGCAGCAGCGAATTTGTCCGCACCGTTTGGGATTTCCTCGAACAGCTACAGAAGTTTCTGCCACGGTTGCGCACCGTGCTCGTGGGCCGGCAAAAGGTCACTCAGTTCCCCGTCGACGAAGTGTCCCTCGGCCAACTCGATCGCGAAGCCGGCCTCCAGTACATGGAGTCGCGCGGGCTCGCGGACCCCGAAACTGCCGCCGCAATCTTTGACCAGGTGGGCGGCAGCCCTCTCAACCTCCGCTTGGCCGCCAACCTCGCCCTTAAGGAAGGCGCCGATCACCGCGGCCTCCGGAACCTCGAGACCCGCCGCTTGTGGCTCATCCGTCTCGACGACGAACTCATCCGCGGACGCCTTTATCGCCGCATGCTCGATCACATCGAAAACGACGACGAAGTCAAACGCCTCGCCCATCCCGGCCTCGTCCTCCGCCGCGTCACACCCGATGTCATCCGCCATGTCATGGGCCCCCTCTGTGGCGTCGCTGTCCCCGGCGACGCCGCCGCGCAGGACCTGTTCGAACGTTTTTCCCGCCAAGTCGATCTCGTCGTCCCCGGCGAAGACGGGTCACTCCAGCACAGGCCCGATATCCGCGCCGACATGCTCCGCCTCCTCCGCGCCGACGATCTCGCCAAGGTGCAGGCGATCACCCGCGCCGCGATCGATTACTACAGCAAGTTCGACGATCCGGCTTCCCGCGCCGAGGAGATCTATCATCGCCTAGCATTGGGCGGCGGCCTCGAAGCCGTCGACGGACGCTGGATCGAAGGTATCGAGTCCCGCCTCGTCGACGCCGTCGATGAACTCCCCACCGAATCGCAAGCCTACCTCGCCTCGCGCGTCGGTATCGAACTGGACAGCGAGGTCTGGCGCAAAGCGGACCTGAAGTCCTGGGAACGCCAGGCCGCTCAGCGTATCCGGGACCTCATCGGTATCGGCGATCTTGAACAGGCCGTCGCCGTGGCCGCCCAAAGGCCCGATCGAAGCAGCGGCAGTCCCGTGCTGGATGCGGAAGTGGAATTGTACCGGCGCCTGGGTGACTACTCCCGGGCGCACAAAGCGGCCCTGGCCGGCGCGGAAGGCCCGGATCCTCTCCCGTTCCTCGTCCGCGCGGCAGCCCTGGAAGCGGAGATGGGCCCCGAGATAGGCAACGCCCCCACGCCCGATGAGATCGCCCGCGACTATGACCTGCTCGCCAATCGCTTTCCCGATCGAGCCCCCGATCTGCTCGCCATCGGGCTCTCCCGCGTCAAAGTGATGCCAACCGATTCCCCCGCCACATTCGCGGTCCGCAAGCGCATGGCCTCGATCGTCGCCGCTCAGCCCGACCAAGCTATTTACGCCGGCGAGACTCTGTACCGCCAGGTGATGATCGCCATCGGCGCCGCCGATCCCACCCAGGTCAACCGCATCCTCCGCACCGCCGGACTCGACCTCGGCGTCGTCGAGGCACTGCTCCCCAAACTGGACCACTTCGCCTCCATCGCCCACATCGATCTCCCCCCCACCGAACGCGACGCCCTCTCGGTGCTCGAGCGCTTCTTCCGCTCCGCGGACCTCTCCCCCGCCGCCATCGCCGAGCTCTGCCGCGTCCTCTCCCTCAACACCCTCGCCGAAATGTGATCCCGCCCCAAACGCCGTTGTATCCTGAAAACTAAGCTCCCACCGTGCGCGCATACATCGGAATCGACCTCGGAACCACCAACTCCGCCTTTGCCTACATCCTCGAAGCGGAAGCCGAACAGGCGGATTTCCCCCCTGTTCATGCCCTCGACATCCCCCAGCCCGTCGCCGAAGGCCGCGTCGAAACCCGGCGCACTCTCCCTTCGTTTCTCTTCCTGAGCGATCCGCCCGTCATCGGCGAATTCGCTCGCGACCAGGGCGCCGTCACACCCACCAAGCTCGTCCATTCCGCCAAGAGCTGGCTCTCCAATCCCAACGTCGACCGCACGGCCAGGATCCTCCCCTGGGACGCTTCCGAAAATGGTCGCGTCCTGTCTCCCGTCGAAGCTTCCGGCCGCTACATCGCCGCCATGAAGGATGCCTGGGAGCAAATCCGAGAATCCACGGGCTCCGATCCCACCGCGGACCACGAGATCGTTCTCACCGTCCCTGCTTCCTTCGACGAAGAAGCCCGTGAGCTCACCGTCCAGGCCGCACGCGAAGCTGGCATCGAAAAACTCACCCTCCTCGAAGAGCCCGCCGCCGCCTTCTACTCCTGGATCGCCAACCATCTCGCTCAGTCCCGCAAAGACCTCTTCGATGGCCAGCTCGTCCTCATTTGCGACGTCGGCGGCGGCACCTCGGACTTTACTCTCATCCGCGTCGCCCGCGACGGCGACAAAATCGACTTCACCCGCACCGCCGTCGGCCGCCACCTCCTCCTCGGTGGCGACAACCTCGATCTCACCCTCGCCTGGCTCGCCGAGTCCAAACTCAACGCCCAACTCACTATCCGCCAGAAAACCGCCCTCCGCCGCCAGTGCTCCGCGGCCAAGGAAGCCATGCTCGGCGGCGCCGCCGTCGACAAGGTTCCCATCACCGTGCTCGGCGCGGGACGCTCCCTCATCGGCGGCGCGCTCCGCACCGAAATCACCCGCGAAGAAGCCCTCGAACTCGCACTCGATGGATTCCTGCCCTTTTGCGAATCGACGGACCGGCCTCAGCGCGAGGACATGAGCCCATTCGGGGAACTCGGCCTCCCCTATGAGCACGACGCCGCCATCACCCGGCATCTCGCCGCCTTTCTCGCTGGCGCTGAAGCCGCCAAACCGGACGCCATTCTGTTCAACGGTGGCTTCTTCATCCCCGATATCCTCCGGAACCGCGTCGCCGATGTCATCGAGACCTGGAACGGAAAACGCCCCCTCGTGCTCGAAAATCGCGACCTCGATCTCGCCGTCGCCATCGGAGCCGCTTACTACAATTACGTCCGCTCCACCGGCGCCGGCTTGATCGTCCGCGGCGGCCTGCCCCGCTCCTACTACATCGAGCTCGACTCTTCCGCCGAAGGCGTCCGCACCGTCTGCGTCATGCCCCGCGGCACCCAGGAAGGCGACCGCCTCGAGCTCGATCACGCCGGGCTCGAACTCGTCGCCAACAAACCGGTCAGCTTTCGTCTCTATAGCTCCCTCACCCGCCTCGACGACAACATCGGTGACTCGGTCCTGTTCACCCGCGACGAAATCGCCGAAGGCGCCGTGCATCCTCACGCCCCGCTCCACGCCGTCATCCGCTTCGGCAAGCCCGGCGTCGAACGCACCATTCCCGTTAAGCTCGGCGCGAGATTGACCGAAGTCGGCACGCTCGAGCTCTGGGCCGATTCCAAGTCGACCGAACATCGCTGGCGCCTCCAGTTCGAGCTCCGCCGCAAAGCGGGATCCACGTCCGCGGCCCGTGGCCAATCTCTCGCTCATCCGGTGACCGCCGCCGCCGCGGCTAGCGACGAAGCCGTCGACAACGCCATCGCACTCATCCGCGACACCTTCCAGCACGGAACCCTCGAGCCCGAAGCTCTCCCCGCCCGCCTCGAGCAGACCCTCGCACTCGGACGCAACTCCTGGCCTCTTCAAGCCATCCGCAAACTCGCCGACGTGTTTCTCGAACTCGCCCCCGCCCGGACCAAGTCCGCCGCCATGGAAGCACGCTGGCTCAATCTCGCCAGTCTCTGCCTCCGCCCCGGCTTCGGCTTCCCCGGCGATGAGTACCGCATCGAACAGGCCCGCCGCGTCTTCTCCGCCGGCCTGCAGTTCACCAACTCCGTCGAAGCCGAAAGTCAGTGGTGGATCTTCTGGGGCCGCGTTGCCGGCGGATTGAATCGCAACCAGCAAGCCGACCTCTACCAGCGCATCTCCGCCACCATCCTCCCCCGCAAAGGAACACGCGTCCGCGCCAATTCGAGCCTTCTGCGCGAAATGTGGCGCTGCGCCGCCTCTCTTGAACTCCTCCCCGCCGGCACGCGCACCGAATTGGGCGATGCACTGGTCAAGCGCATCGCCGCCGAAAAACAGGAGTCCTCCGTTTCCCGCGATAGCGACCTCTGGTGCATCGCCAGGCTCGGCGCGCGCGAACTCTTCTACGGGCCCATCAATCAGGTACTGCCCCCGGCCACCGTCTCGCGATGGGTGGAGTCACTGTCCCGGTTGCCCGCCGCCGCCGAAGCCGTCGCGGCCATGGCCCGCCGCACCGGCGACGCCTATCGCGATCTCCCCCCGCCTACCTTCGCCATCGCCCACCGCCTCATCGAGCAGCATAAAGACGCCCAGCGCCTCCTCGCCGTCCTCGAAGGACGCGGCCCACGCGACGCCGAATCCCTCTCCCGCATGTTCGGCGAAGAGCTTCCCAGCGGACTTGTCCTCGCCCCCGCCGGTCAACCTTCGTGAACTCCGAACTCGATCTCGTCCGCTGGCTCCGCAAACGCGGTCGTGGCATCGGTGACGATTGCGCCGTCCTCCCGCCCCCGCCCCAAGCGAACAACTCCTCGTCACCACGGACTTTCTCATTGAAGACGTCCATTTCCTCCAGGCCCATCCCGCCCCGCGCATCGGCCATCGCGCCCTCGCGCGCGGACTCTCCGACATCGCCGCCATGGGTGGAACTCCGCGCTGGTGCCTCGTCTCCCTCGCACTCGCCCCCTGGGCCACTGACGCTTGGGTGAAAGGATTCTACAAAGGCCTGCTCGATCTCGCCGCGCGCCACAAGACCCAACTCGTCGGTGGCGACCTTTCCCGTTCCAACCGCGTCACCGCCGACATCGTCGTGCTCGGCGCCGCCCCCCGCGGCCATGTCCTGCTCCGCTCCGGAGCCAAACCCGGCGACGCCATCTACGTCTCCGGTGTCTTGGGCGGAAGCCCCGATTTGCCCGAGCCGCGCCTCGCCCTCGGACGCTCCCTTCGCGGACGCGCCACCGCCTGCATGGACATCTCCGATGGCTTGTCCATCGATCTCCATCGACTCTGCCTCGAGTCTGGTGTCGCCGCCGCCGTCGACCGCCCCCTCCCCATCGCCCACGGCGCGTCGCTCGAACAGGCCCTGCACGCCGGCGAGGACTACGAGTTGCTCTTCACCTCGCCCCATCGCATCGCGTCGCGCCGCGCTCTCCCCATCACTCGCATCGGAACCATCGTCGACGGCCCCTCCGGCGCAATGACCCTGTTCGGCGAACCACTCGCTCCAGCCGGTTGGGATCACTTCCGCCCGTGAATCCAATCACCATCCCAGGGCATCTCAAACAACGTATGAAGCCGAATCTTGGACTCACCGATGAACAGCGCTCCGGTGTCGCTGCCCTGCTATCCAAAACCCTCGCCGACGAATACGTGCTCTACACCAAAACCAGGAACTACCACTGGAACGTCACCGGACCCCATTTCAACGATCTCCACAAATTCTTTGAATCCCAGTACGATCTTCTCGCCGCCAGCATCGATGAGATCGCCGAGAACATCCGCTACTTCGGAGAAAAAGCTCCAGCCACACTCGCCGATTTCGCAAGACTCACCCGCCTCCCCGAACATCCCGGAGCCTATCCCCCCGCCAACGAAATGATCGCCAATCTCCTTGCGGACCACGAAACGATCATTCGCCAACTCCGCACCGATATCCGCGCCGCCGAAGGACACGGCGCAGCCGACGCCGCGGACTTCCTCACCGCCCTGCTCGAACAGCACGACAAGATGGCCTGGATGCTCCGCGCCCTCGCCGAATAAGCCGCTACCTCACCTGCTCGTAAATATACGCGCCGGCCGTCAGCGCCCCCTTCAGCTCATCCGCGTGTTCCTGGCCGCGAGTCTCCATCGTGATATCGATCACCGTATCGCCAAGGTTCACCCCGTAGTACGCGCGGTCGTGATTGGTCTCGACGATATTGGCACGCTGCGCCGCGATCACCTCACAGAGCCTCTGCAGCGCCCCCGGATGGTCCGGCAGATGGATCCGTAGCCGCACCATTCGCCCGTCTTTCACCAGCCCGCGCTCGATGATCCGCGATAGCAGCGTCACATCGATGTTGCCCCCGCAAACCAGCACCGCCACACGCTTGCCTTCGAGCGTCGTCTTGCGATGCAGCAGCGCCGCCAGCGCCGCCGCCCCCGCTCCCTCCGCCAGCGTCTTCTCCCGCTCGAGCAACAGCAGAATCGCGCTCGCGATCTCTTCTTCTTCCACCGTCACCACTTCGTCCACGTACTTGCGGATCAGCGGCACCGTGTGCGCGCCGCTCCGCCGCACCGCGATGCCGTCCGCGATCGTCGTCGCCGGCGGTATCGTCACCGGCTCACCCGCCCCCAGCGCTTCGATCATCGACGGCAGACGCGCCGTCTGCACTCCGATCACACGGATCCGCGGGTTGGTCTCCTTCACCGCGCACGCGATCCCCCCCAGCAATCCCCCTCCCCCGATCGGCGCCACAATCGCGTCGATCATCGGATTCTGCTGCAGGATCTCCAGTCCGATCGTGCCCTGCCCCGCGATCACCGCGTCGTCGTCGAAGGCATGCACGAACGTCAGTTGCTCGGCATCCCGCAGCCGCACCGCTTCCTGGTACGCCTCGTCGTAGTTCACCCCGTGCAGCACCACACGCGCCCCGTGCCGCGCCGTCGACGTCACCTTCACCAGCGGAGTCGGAAGCGGCATCACGATCCGCGACGCAATCCCCAAACGGCTCGCATGGTAGGCCACCCCCTGTGCGTGATTGCCCGCCGACGCCGCGATCACGCCTCGCTCCCGCTCCTCCCCACTCAACGTCAACAGACGGTTCAAGGCGCCCCGCTCCTTGAAAGACCCCGTCATTTGCAGGTTCTCGAGCTTCAGAAAAATGCGATTCCCCGTCAGCTTCGAAAGCGTCTGCGACAGCGCGCACGGCGACAGGTAGATCGCCTCCCGTATGCGCTCGAGCGCCTGCTCCACCTCGTGAACCGTGATCATGGATCGGATTCCTCAGGATAACAGCCGTTAGAATGAACAGATGCATCGCGCCTGGCAGATCACCGGCGAATTCGCCATCGATAAGTTGACCCTCTCCCAACTCCCCGATCCGGACCCCGCTCCCGGTCAGGTCGTCGTCGGCGTCCGCGCCGTCTCCCTCAACTTTCGCGACCTCCTCGTCGCCCGCGGCCTCTATAGCAAAAAGGTCCCGCTTCCACTCACCCTCTGCTCAGACGCGGCCGGCGAAGTCCTCGCCGTAGGCCCTGGCGTCACCCGCTTCGCCCCCGGCCATCGCGTCGCCGGCACATTCATGCCTGCCTGGATCTCCGGCCAGGTCAACGACGCCATCGCCCGCACCGCCCGCGGCGCCTTCGCACCCGGCGTGCTCACCGAACGTCTCCTTGCGGACCAGGACTCCCTGGTCACCCTCCCCAACGCCCTATCGTTCGAAGAAGCTGCCACACTCCCCTGCGCCGCCGTCACCGCCTGGAACGCCCTGGTCGTCGAAGGCCGCGTCAAAGCCGGTGACAATGTCCTCGTCCAGGGCACCGGAGGCGTCTCCATCTTCGCGCTCCAATTCGCCCTCGCCGCCGGCGCCCGTGTCATCGCCATCACCTCCACCCAGGAAAAAGCGGACCGCCTCCGCGCCCTCGGAGCCCACGACGTGATCAACTACGTCGAACGTCCCGATTGGGAAGAGGCCGCCCGCAAGTTGACCGGCGGCGGCGTCGATCAAGTGATCGAAATCGGCGGCGCGGCCACCATCGGCAAGTCCATCCGTGCCGCCCGTATGGGTGGCTTCATTGCCCTCATCGGCAATCGCGCCGAAGGCCCGGCCGACGTCAACCTCACTGCCGCGCTCATGAAGGCCATCCGCATCCAGGGCATCTTCGTCGGCTCCCGAGACATGTTCGAGGCCATGAACCGCGCCATCGCTCTCCATGCCATCCGTCCCATCGTCGATCGCGTCTTCCCCTTCGACCAAGCCCGCGAAGCCATGCAACACCTCGCCTCCGGCGCCCATTTCAGCAAGGTCTGCGTTTCGGTAGGCTCGGCCTGACACCGCCCGGTCTGATAAAATCGGCAGCGCGATGAAAAATGACCGCGCTTCCCGCATCACCCGGCGGGCGTCTCTCTTCGGTCCCGCGCTGGCCTTGGCCGCCGGAGCCCTTCCGCCCGCTTCCGCCCAGGCCCGCGCCAAACCCATCCAACTCCACGTCGATCTCGAAGTCGATCCCGCTAAGGAAAAGCAAATGCTCGCCAACTACGGCAAGCTGTTCCGCCCCGCCATCCGCAAACAGCCCGGATTCGTGGAAGTGAAGCTCCTCAAGCTTCGCCAGGCGATGATGGGGAATCCCGGCGGGTTCAACTACCGCTTGCTCATCAGCTTTCAAACCGAAGAGCAGCGCAAGGCCTGGGTCGCCAATGACGAGCACCAGCGCGTCTGGCCCACCATCGAACAGTGCCTCAAAGGCGCGAAATACCAGCCTTGGCTGTACGACGTCGCCTGACCGCTTCAGCGAGCCGGCTGCTTCTCGAACGTTTCCTTCAACCGCTCCAGATCCGCCGTCCGGAAATCCCCCGCGCGCGGACCCGTCTGCTGCAGGCAATGCCCCAGCAACAACGTTGCGTCTTCATCCCCCGCGCTCCGGTCTAGCACCGCCCGAAACCGCTCCGCGCACCCTTCGTAATGCCCTCGCTGCCACAACAGGTACCCGAGGTTGAAATGATAGTCCGGATCCGATGGATCCCCGGCCAGCGCCTTCTCGAGCGTCGCCACCGCCTCCGGATTCTCCAGCCGCGCCAACGCCGCGCCCAGATTGTTCCATACCTCGGCCGACGGTGCATTCCGCGCCACACGCTCGAAAGACTCCCGCGCCGCCTCGAATTCGCTCAACTCATACTCGCTCAACCCCAGCAGAAAGCTCGCGTCCAGATACGACGGATGACCCGGACCTACCTTCCGCAGCCACTTCGCCGCTTCCCGGTAATTTTCTTTCTCATACTGGATCCGTCCCAAGTAGTACGCCGGATGCTCGAACCCCGGTTCATGACGCACCGCCTGCGCGAAAAACCAATGCTTCTGCTCCGGCGTCGTTGCCATCAGGCCCCGCGAGTAGCTCTCCAGCGCCGTGATCCGCACCGGCGGATTCTTCTTCCGGAACTCGTCGATACTTACCCCGTTACCCGGCTGCGCCCATCGCAATACCGACCATCCCAGTTCCACCCGCGTCGTTCCCAGTTGCTCCAGCGGACCGGCAATCGATAGCTCCTGGATCCGCGCCACGCTCTTGCGGTCCATCACACGTGCCACGGCGCTCAACATCCCGCGGCCTTGGCCGTTGGTCTGCAACGGATCCGGCTTCAACTCGAACTGGCCATAGATGATGCGGTCGCACCCCAGCGCCTCGCCCAGCTTCGTCGACGACGCCAGCGTCAGGTGCGGCGACGTCTTCAACGACAACTTCCGCGCTGCCTGCTCACGGTCCTCCCGCGACGTCACCGTCGCGCCGGACTCCACCAATGATTCCCGGATACTCTCCGACAGGCTCTCTCCCACCCAGTCCAGGTTCGAGTCCCCGGTCCGGTTCACAAACGGCACCACCAGGTACGATTCCGCCTGCATGGCGGCGCACAAACAAGCCGCCAGACAATAGCGGGCGGCGAGCAAACATCGGCTCAGCAGCATCTTTTCAGTTTAGCCGGTCCGGAAGCGCCGCCGTTCTGAAGAGGCTGCGCCGCCGCACTGCGCGCCATCCTCCGTGCACACCCCTGACTGCACCCCCTTCCCACAGGCACGCAATTCTGATAATATTTTTTCGTTAATTTATTAACTCTGCTTAACTGGAGGTCTCGTGAGCATCTACCGTCTCGTCATCCCCGCCTTTCTTCTCGCCGCCTGCGTCTTCGCGCAGTCAGACCGCGGAGTTATCACCGGCTCAGTCACCGACGCCGCCGGCGCCGTCATCCCCGGGGCCGAAGTCAGAGCCACCAACGTCGCGTCCGGAACTCCCTACGCCACCACCACAACCGATACCGGTGACTACACCATCCCCTCCGTACAGCCCGGCGTTTATCGGCTCGCCGTCACCCAGCAGGGCTTCAAACAGTTCCAGGTGTCGAACGTCGTCCTCATCGCCGGCGGCACCGTCCGTGTCGACGCCCGCCTCGAAATCGGCCAGGTCACCGAATCCATTGAAGTCTCGAGCGACATCGCCCAAATCCAGACCGAGACCGCCAAAATCTCCACCCAGGTCTCGACGAAAATGGTCGACGAGCTGCCCCTCGTCGTCGGCGGCGCGATGCGCGGCGCATTCGACCTGGCCTTGATCACTCCCGAAGCCAACGAGCCCGAGGACAAAGGATTCAACATCGGCGGCGCGCAGGGCGGCAGCTACGGCGCCACCCTCGATGGCGTCTCCATCCTCACCTCCCGCTTCAACTCCGTCCAATGGGCCAACGTCAACACTCCTTCCGTCGACGCCATCACCGAGTTCGCCGTCGAAACCAATGGCTTCAAGGCGGAATATGGCCGCGCCCAGGGCGGCATGATCACCTTCGCATCCAAATCCGGAACCAATCAACTCCACGGCACCGCCTATGAGTTCCTCCGTAACGACGCGCTCGACGCCCGCCGCTTCTTCGAGGCACAGAAAGGCAAGTACAAGCAGCACGATTTCGGCTACTCCGCCGGCGGTCCCGTCTTCATCCCAAAGCTCTACGATGGCCGCAACAAGACCTTCTTCTTCACCGCCGGCGAGTGGTTCCGCAATCGAGTCGGCGCTGGCTCCGGACGCTTCAGCGTTCCCACCCCGGAAATGTACAACGGTGACTTCAGCAATTGGGTCAACGCCAACAACCAGCGGCTTTCGATCTACGACCCCTCCACAACCCGCGCCAATCCCAGCGGCTCAGGCTTCATCCGAACTCCGTTCGCCGGCAACAGGATCCCCCAGGCCCGCTTCTCCCCGCTCATTCAGAACTACCTCAAGGAAGTGGCCCCCTTCGCCCAGCCCAACAACGGAGCGGCTCCTGGCACCAGTGACTACGTGCGCAACAACTACATCAATTCGAGCGGCACCGCCCTGGACCCCTGGACCAAGTACAGCGTCAAAGCCGACCACAACTTCGGCATCAACGACAAAGTCAGCTTCCTCTATAACTACGGCCTCCATGAACGCGTCCCCGGCCCCGACGGTTTTCCCGGTCTCCCCGGCCCCCTCAACTCGAACCGCATCGACAACCAGAAGAGCCACGTCTATCGCGGCACCTACTCCAAAGTCATCACCCCCACCCTCGTCAACTACATGTACGGCGGTGTCAACTTCTGGAAGGAGCGCCATGACGCCATCACCCTCGACGGCGGCTGGGAAGCCAAAGGCATCTGTCTCAAGGGCGCCTGGGACTGCAACCGGAACCTCCTCCGCGCCGATTTTTCTGATTACACCGGCTGGGTCGCCAACGCCTACGATGGCTCGGAAAACTTCGTCTTCAGCTTCGGCAACGATCTCACCTGGACCAAGGGCAAGCACACCGTCAAAGCCGGCTACCTTTGGGAACGCATGCACTACAACGGCTTCGGCCAACAAACCATCGGCGGGTTGGTCCGTGGTGACCGCCGGCTCACCAGCGTCCCCAACAACAACAATCTCAACACCGGCGGCGGCAACGGTTTCGCTTCCCTGCTCCTGGGCGAATCCTTCAGCGGCGGTACCGAAAACGACCGCTTCGTCGGTCAGCAGTGGCGCAGCCACGCCTGGTACATCCAGGACGATTTCAAACTCTCCCAGCGCCTCACCGTCAACCTGGGTCTGCGCTACGAGTTCACGCTTCCCCCGTTGGAACAGAACGACAAGTGGAGTGACTTCGATCCCACGCGTCCCAACCCGCGCGCCAACGGCATTCCTGGCGCGCTCAAATTCGCCGGCTTCGGCGAAGGACGCGAAAACTCCCGCACCATCACTCCCGGCTGGTTCGGCGGCATCAGCCCCCGTTTCGGCCTCGCCTATGCCATCGGTTCCAGCACCGTCGTCAGAGCCAGCGTTGGACGCAGTTTCGGCGTCGTTAAAACCGTCACCGGTTCCACTCACTTTGAAGGATCCACCCTCGTGTTCCGCCCAGCCAGCCTCGACAACGGCGTCACCCCCGCCTTCCGCGTCGACGAAGGCCTCCCGCCCTATCAGCGCCCGCCCGTCATCGATCCCAGCTTCTCCAACGGCAACAACACCGCCTACTGGGACAACGAAGCCGTCCGCCTTCCCGAAACCTACCAATGGACGTTTTCCATTCAGCGCCAACTCGGCGGCGCAACCGTCCTCGAGACCACCTACAACGCCACCGTCGGCGCACATCTGGTGGCCGGTCTCAAGCGTCCCAACCAACTGCCCTTCAGCGTCTACCAGCAATATGGCCGCAGCGTCCTGGCCGCCAATATGAACTCCGCCCTCGCCCGCAACGCCGGTCTGACCCGTCCCTACGCCAACATTGACTGCGACTTCTCCACCACCTGCGCTCCCGTTGGCGTCGCTCAGGCATTGCGGCCCTTCCCCCAATACCGCGACATCCAGACCCGCCAGGGCCACGGCGACAAAAGCGGGCACTCGAGCTACCATTCCTGGCTCACCAAGATCGAAAGACGCTACTCCGCCGGCCTCACCCTCCAAGGTTCCTACGTCGTCTCCAAGATCCTCACCGATGCCGACTCCACCGACGGTGACAATGGCGCCATCGATCACTACAACCGCCGCCTCGAAAAATCCATCGGACAGTACGACCTCACCCACAACCTCAAGATGACTTACATCTACGAACTTCCCTTCGGCAAGGGAAAGCCCTTTCTCACGGATGGTCCCCTTTCCTGGGTCCTCGGCAACTGGCGCCTCGCCGGCACGCAGTTCTACTCCAGCGGCTTCCCCCTCGCCCTGGTCAATTCGAACAACTACCTCATATTCAATGGCCGCTCCGCCGCCACCGTCTCGAGCTACGACAACTGGATCGTCAACCACGGCGACAATCCCAATTGGCTCGGCTCGGACCGCTTCTTCCAACCCTCGAGCTTCTTCGGAGCCCAACCACTCGATCGCCTCGGCAACGCCACCCGCTTCAACCCCAAGGCCCGCCAGCCCTGGAACCTCAATGAGAATTTCTCACTCGCCAAGAGCTTTCGTATCACCGAATCCACCCGCGTCGACTTCCGTTGGGAGCTGTTCAACGCCTTCAATCGCGTCCGCTTCGCCACTGGCTCCGTCAACGTGCAGGATCCCAACTTCGGCCGCGTCCAGGGAACCCTCAACGGCCCCCGCCGCATGCAGCTCGGCTTGAAGCTCTACTTTTGAGAAACGGCTCGCTCCCAACGGGAGGGGGGCCGCGACGGGCGATCCTCCGGCCCCTCCCCGCAACCGTCTCTGCTCTGATAGAATGACCCCACGTTCATGAACTACGGTTCATGGATGGAATAAAGCTTCCGGGAGTCATTCCATGTTCTCTGCCAGCCGGGCATTTGCCCTTACCTGCTTAGCCATCGCCTCCGTCTTCGCCCAGTCAGATCGCGGTGTCATTACTGGCACCGTCACAGACGCCGCCGGTGCCGTCATCCCAGGCGCTGAGGTCAAGGCCACCAACGTCGCATCCGGTACTCCCTACGCCACCACCACCACCGATTCCGGAATCTTCACCATCCCTTCGGTCCAACCGGGCAACTACCGCCTCGCCGTCACCCAACAGGGCTTCAAACAGTTCCAGGTCTCCAACGTCGTGCTCATCGCGGGAGGAACCGTCCGCGTCGACGCCCGCCTCGAAATCGGCCAGGTCACCGAATCCATTGAAGTCTCGAGCGACATCGCCCAGATCCAAACCGAGACCGCCAAGATCTCCACCCAGGTCTCGAGCAAAATGGTCGACGAACTGCCGCTGGTGGTCGGCGGCGCCATGCGCGGCGCTTTCGATCTCGCCCTCATCACTCCCGAAGCCAACAATCCCGAAGACAAGGGCTTCAACGTCGGCGGCGCGCAGGGCGGCAGCTACGGCGCCACGCTCGACGGCGTCTCCATCCTCACCTCCCGCTTCAACTCCGTCGAATGGGCCAACGTCAACACCCCCTCGGTCGACGCCATCACCGAGTTCGCCGTCGAAACCAATGGCTTCAAGGCGGAATATGGCCGCGCCCAGGGCGGCATGATCACCTTCGCATCCAAGTCCGGAACCAATGAACTTCATGGCACCGCCTACGAGTTCCTCCGTAACGACGCGCTCGATGCCCGCCGCTTCTTCGAGGCCGAAAAAGGCAAGTACAAACAACACGACTTCGGCTACTCCGCCGGCGGTCCCGTCTTCATCCCCAAACTCTACGATGGCCGCAACAAGACCTTCTTCTTCACCGCCGGCGAATGGTTCCGCAATCGCGTCGGCGCTGGCTCCGGACGCTTCAGCGTTCCTACCTCCGAAATGTACCGCGGCGATTTCAGCAACTGGGTCGACGCCAACAATCGCCAACTCCCCATCTACGATCCCTCCACCACCCGCGCCAATCCCAACGGCGCCGGCTTCATCCGCACTCCCTTCACCGGAAATCGGATTCCCCAGTCCCGCTTCTCACCGCTCATCCAGAACTACTTGAAGCAAACCGAATCCTTCGCCCAACCCAACACCGGCGCCGCCCCTGGCACCAGTGACTACGTGCGCAACAACTACATCAATTCGAGCGGCACCGCCCTGGACCCCTGGACCAAGTACAGCGTCAAAGCCGACCACAACTTCGGCATCAACGACAAAGTCAGCTTCCTCTATAACTACGGCCTCCATGAACGCGTCCCCGGCCCCGACGGTTTCCCCGGCCTCCCCGGACCCCTCAACTCGAACCGCATCGACAACCAGAAGAGCCACGTCTATCGCGGCACCTACTCCAAAGTCATCACCCCCACCCTCGTCAACTACATGTACGGCGGCGTCAACTTCTGGAAGGAACGCCATGACGCCATCACCCTCGACGGCGGCTGGGAAGCGAAAGGCATCTGCCTCAAAGGCGCCTGGGACTGCAACCGCAACCTACTCCGCGCGGACTTCTCCGATTACACAAGCTGGGTCGCCAACGCCTACGATGGCTCGGAAAACTTCGTCTTCAGCTTCGGCAACGATCTCACCTGGACCAAGGGCAAGCACACCGTCAAAGCCGGTTACCTCTGGGAACGCATGCACTACAACGGCTTCGGCCAGCAAACCATCGGTGGCCTGGTCCGCGGCGATCGCCGCTCCACTTCCGTCCCCAACAACAACAACCTCAACACCGGCGGCGGCAATGGCTTCGCTTCCCTGCTCCTGGGCGAATCCTTCAGCGGCGGCACTGAAAATGACCGCTTCGTGGGACAGCAGTGGCGTAGCCACGCCTGGTACATCCAGGACGACTTCAAGCTCTCCTCCCGTGTCACCATCAACCTCGGCATGCGCTACGAGTTCACCTTGCCCCCCCTCGAACAGGAAGACAAATGGAGCGACTTCGATCCCACCCGGCCCAACCCGCGCGGCGGTGGCATTCCCGGAGCGCTCAAGTTCGCCGGCTTCGGCGAAGGCCGCGAAAACTCCCGCACCATCACTCCCGGCTGGTTCGGCGGCATCAGCCCGCGCTTCGGTCTCGCCTACGCCATCGGCAACGGCACCGTCATCCGCACCAGCGTCGGACGCAGTTTCGGCGTCGCCAAAACCGTCACCGGCTCCACCCACTTCGAAGGCTCCACCCTCGTGTTCCGCCCCGCCAGCCTCGACAACGGCGTCACCTCGGCATTCAATGTGGACCAGGGGCTGCCACCCTATACCAAGCCCCCCGTCATTGATCCCAGCTTCTCCAATGGCAACAACACCGCCTACTGGGATAACGAAGCGGTCCGCTTGCCCGAAACCTATCAATGGACACTCTCGGTGCAAAAGCAACTGGGCGGTTCCACCGTTTTCGAGACGTCTTACAACGCCACCATCGGCGCCCATCTCGTGGCCGGCCTGAAGCGCATCAACCAGCTTCCCTTCAGCGTCTACCAACAATACGGACGCAACGTGCTCGCCGCCAACATGAACTCCGCGCTCGCACGCAACGCCGGGCTCACTCGCCCCTACGCCAACATCGATTGCGACTTCTCCGCCACCTGCGCCCCCATCAGCGTCGCCCAGGCCCTACGGCCCTTCCCGCAATACCGCGACGTCCAGACCAGTTCCGGCCACGGCGACAAGAGCGGCCACTCGAGCTACCACTCCTGGCTCTCGAAAATCGAAAAACGCTACGCCGCCGGCGTCACGCTCCAGGGTTCCTACGTCATCTCCAAGATCATCACCGACGCCGATTCCACCGACGCCGACAACAGCGCTCTCGATCACTACAACCGTCGCCTCGAAAAATCCATCGGCCAGTACGATCTCACCCACAACCTCAAGATGACCTACATCTATGAGCTCCCCTTCGGCAAAGGCAAAGCGCTTCTCAACGACGGACCCCTTTCCTGGGTCCTCGGCAACTGGCGCCTCGCCGGAACCCACTTCTATTCGAGCGGCTTCCCCATCGCCTTGGTCAACTCCAACAACTACCTCCTGTTCAATGGCCGCGCCGCCGCCACCGTCAACACCTACGACAACTGGATCGTCAATCACGATAACCCGAACTGGCTCGGCTCAGACCGCTTCTTCCAGCCCGCCAGCTTCTTCGGCGACCAGCCACTCGACAGGCTCGGCAACGCCACCCGCTTCAATCCGAAAGCCCGCCAGCCCTGGAATCTCAATGAGAACTTCTCGCTCGCCAAGAGCTTTCGCATCACGGAGTCCACGCGCGTCGATCTCCGCTGGGAAATGTTCAACGCCTTCAACCGCGTCCGTTTCGCCACCGGCAGCAGCAATGTACAAGATCCCAACTTCGGCCGAGTTCAGGGCACTCTCAACGGCCCGCGCCGCATGCAACTCGGCTTGAAGCTCTATTTCTAATCACTGAAAAAAGTTCCCGAGGGACAAAACCCTCGGGAACAACCTCTTACGCCCTACACGCCGCTCGCGGGTTTGCTCACGCCGTTTCAGCCGCGGCTATGATGGAATCGCAGGAACGGTCCGAGAAAGGCTCGGCGGAATCGATTTCAGCGGTTCAAAGCCAATTAAATAGCTTATTTTCAGCAGATTAACGACGAAACAAAGCCAAAAGCAAAGCCGTTCCGCGGACCGTTCCCCCTAGCTAGGCCAGAACCGGCGTCGGACGCTGTCGCGGCAGTCGGCGCCGTGACCAGTACACCAGCCCGAAACCCATCGCCGTGTAAAACATCGTGCTCACTTCCGGCGTCTCTCCAGGCGGTGGCTGTCCGCCGCCGCCGCCCGTGTTGGCCAGCCCAATCGCCACGTTGTCGAACAGACCCTGCGTCGCCGTCAGGTTCCCCGATGCCAGTTGGATCCGGACCTGAGTGATCGGCGTGTCGGTCTGAACCCCGAAAAACGTGTGCGTCGGACGGTTCGCCGTCGTCACCACTCCCAGCGATACCCCATCCACGATGATTTCGAAATCCCCCGCGTCAGGCGACATCGTCATCAGGTCCAGAGCGAACGACGTGATGCTGGTCGTGAACGTCACCAGCAGATACGAATCCGTAAAGTAATACGGTCCACGAAGCAATGCCCCCGATCCGAAATTCTCGTCCCATCCGGCCAATGGGTTCAGGGCGGTCAACGAGTAACCCCCATGCTGATATCCCACGAAGTTGACATCGCCGATCGTGAGACCAGCGGCCGAATTGTATTGCGTGAAACCGCCCGGGCTCAACCCGAGCGTATCGAAATCGAAATCGACGCGGCCTGTCGTTACGCCCTCCCACGTGGCGCGATCATTGTAGGTGCCAAGGACCGACGCCTCGGCGGGAACGGCGGTTAGCAGAAGCATCGATGCCAGTACGGCCGTCACATACAAACGTATTTGAAAACGCATGATAGATGTACCCTCTCCAAGTAAGCGCACGCGTACCTTCGGGGCTTGCGGCCTTCCCTCTTGCCGCGCGCTGTTATGTTAGGTTCGCAACACTAGTGGAGAGGCGTTCGATCTTTTCTCGGGCTACAAGGCATTTTCTGATTGGCCTACGCCCCTGAATGTATTGCCTGTTGGCTACTACTCGAGCGACGCGCGGATCTTGTCCCTGTACTCCCTTGCCTTGCGCAGCACCGGTCCTTCGTCCAAGGTCAGCACACGCCCGTTCAGCACCACCTGACGGCCATTCACAAACACGTCCTTCACATCCGATCCCTTCAGCACATACGCCAGATGTGAGTAGACGTCGTAGAGCGGCTCCGCCCTCGCCGACTCCAGGTTCACCACGATCAGATCCGCCAGCTTGCCCGTTTCGATCGATCCAAGACTCGATTCCATCCCCAGCACCCGCGCCCCGCCGATCGTCGCCATCGCGAAGGCCGCCTCCGCCGGCAGCGCCAGCGGATCCATCGTGCTCACCTTCTGCAGTTTCGCCGCCAGGTCCACCTCTTCGAGCAGATCGAAGTCGTTATTGGACCCCGCCGGGCCGTCCGGCCCGAGCCCCACCGCCACACCAGCCGCCAACAACTTCGTGACCGGCGCGATGCCGCTGGCGAGCTTCATGTTGCTCGACGGGCAATGCGCTACCCCTACGCCCCGCTGTTTCAGGATCGCGATGTCGCCTGCGTCCAACCAGACCCCGTGCGCGGCCACGGAGCGTCCATTCCATAGCCCCAGCACGTCCAGAGCCTTCGTGGGCGTCTGCGAACGGGCCTTCACCACGTCGTCATACTCGCGCCTGGTCTCCGCCAGATGGATCACCAACGGAGCCTTGTACCGGTTCGCCAACGCCCTCGCCGAGCGCAGCACCTCGTCCGGCGTCGTGTAGATGGCATGCGGCGCCACGGCCGCCGTGATCAGTGGATCGCCGGCGAAGCGCTTGAGGAAAGCCTCGGTCCGTTCGAGCGCCAGCGCCGGAGTCTTGGCGTCCGCCACCGGAAAGCCGATCACGGTCTGTCCCAGCACGCCCCGTATCCCCGCTTCCTTCGCCGCTTCCGCGATCACCTCTTCGAAGTAGTACATATCGGTGAACGTGGTCGTCCCCGACTGCAGCATTTCGAGCGCGGCCAGGCGCGTGCCCCATCGCACGAACTCCGGCGTCACGTTCTTGGCTTCGGCCGGAAAGATGAACTTCTCGAGCCATTCCTGCAGACTGCGATCGTCGGCGATGCCGCGCAGCAGCGACATCGGCGCGTGCGTGTGCGTGTTGATCAGCCCCGGCGCGATCAGCGATTCCGGACGCGCCAGCCGCCGCTTCGGTTGAAATCGCTTCTCGAGTTCCACGCGCGGGCCCGCGGCCACAATGCGGCTTCCCGTGACCGCCACCGCCCCGTCTTCGATCACCCGGCGCGACGGATCCATCGTCACCACATAGCGCGCCGTCAGCAGCCAGTCAGTGGGTTCTCCGAACGCCGTAACCGCCAGGGCGAGGCTACAGAAAAACGTTTTGATCGAACGGATGCGGAAACAGTTCCGCAAGGCGGAAGCTTTCAGTTTTGCCATGTGGGTTGACCAGAATCACCTCCAGGTTCCCACAGAACTCCCAGAGGATCTGCCGGCACGGACCGCACGGCGGCGCCAGCTTGTGCCCCGCCGCGGCAACGGCGATGCGTGTGAACGTATGCGCGCCCTCCGACAGCGCCTTGAATACGGCCACACGCTCGGCGCATACCGTAAGCCCGTAGGAAGCGTTCTCGATGTTGCACCCGGTGTGGATGCGGCCGGAGGAATCTTCAAGCGCCGCTCCCACATGGAAATGCGAGAATGACGCCCGGGCGTTTTCGCGGGCATGGAACGCGGCGGCGGTCAGCAATGACATGGTTCGGATCTCAGTGTACAGCCGTCTCGGCGGTCGCGCCCGTGTTGCGGTCACTTGCTGGCCAGAAGCCGCCCGACGGCGATGGTGTACAACTCCAGTGGGCAATCCGTCAACCCGGCTGCGCCCTGTTCCCGGGCTTCTTTTTTCGCCTCGTCCGATAGCTGACCCGAGTACGGTTGCCCCGGCTGATAGATCACCAGCGCGGGTTTCGTCGCGCCGGAAGCAAGCAGCGGCCTGGCATTGGTCAGGTTGGCGATCACCATCGAGTAGGCGGCCGCCGGATCGCGGACGGAATCGATCCGGATCAGGAGTTTGCGGAACACATCGGCTTCGGGCTTGATGAGTTCCGGATCGTCGAGCCACAGGATCCGTTTGTCTCTGATAGCGCGGATGGTGTCGCTCGTGATGTAGCCGATCACGCTCTGCTCGGCCAGAACCGCACGCTCGCCGCACGATGGATCATCCTCGCAAGGGGATTGGCGGCTCTGGACGTTGCCTTCCACCGCCGTGGTGGCGGCGAACGACCGACGCGCCCCGGCCGGGGCGTTGACTTTCTGCTGCCGCCCAGATGGGATAGCGCCAAACTGCCAGCAGAGCGGCCAAACAAATCGCCGCAACGGCCAACAATCCGATGCGCCGGCGGCTGCCTTGCATTGCGGAAGCGGCGCACGGAGTGGTGCCGCCCTCGATCACCGCGATTACCTGCTCGGCGGACTGGATACGCGCCTCCGGTTCCCTGGCGAGGCACCCGAGAATGGCGAACTCCGATTGGGGATCGAGCGATGGAACAATCTCACGCGGGCGCTTGGCTCGGTCGTCAACCGCTGGACGGCGTTCTCGACGGGTGCGCGTCCAGGGAAGTAGTGTATATCGAACACGGACCCGGCGGAGCGCGGTAGGATGACGGGATGAATAGAAGGCAATTCGCGGGCGCAACGGCGGCGATGTTGGCCCGGGCGCAGGGCTCCCGGAAGCCGAACTTCATCTTCGTGCTGGCCGACGATATGGGCTACGGCGATCTGGGTTGCTACGGCGCACAGGGGTACAAGACCCCGAACATTGACCGGATGGCGGCCGAAGGCGCGCGGTTCACAGACTACTACGCGCCTGCCCCGGTTTGTACCCCGACGCGATCAGCCATCATGACAGGGTGTTATCCGGCGCGGGTGGGACTGGCGCACCGCGTCTTATTCCCCTACTCGACCACCGGGCTTCACCCGGAAGAAATTACCGTGGCTGAAGTGCTACGCGGAGCGGGTTACCGGACCGGGTGCATCGGCAAGTGGCACTTGGGGCACCTGGATAAGTTCCTACCCACGCGGCAGGGTTTCGATTTCTATTTCGGTGTCCCCTACAGCAATGACATGCATCAGGCCAACTACGCGCAATTGGCGTTCAAAGCGCCGCCGCTGCCGCTGATGCGGGGAAACGACGTGATCGAGCGGGGGCCGGACCAAAGTCTGCTCACGCGGCGGTACACCGAGCAGGCGCTGGAGTTCGTACGGGGAAACAAGGAGCAGCCGTTTTTCTTGTATCTTCCACACAGCATGCCCCACGTGCCGATTTATCCGTCTGACCGGTTCGCGGGTAAGTCTCAACATGGGCGGTACGGCGATGTGATCGAAGAACTGGATTGGAGCATGGGAGAGATATTGGCCGAACTGAAGCGGCTGAATCTGGATGAGCAAACGATGGTGATGTTTGCGTCTGACAACGGGGGCGTCGTCTGGGAGGGCATGGGACAGCGCGGTTACAAGAGCGGGTC
>JAWKHI010000023.1:0-107676 GCA_041394885.1 Bryobacteraceae bacterium
CCAACGGTCTACGCTTGCCGCCCGCCGCGCTATTACCGCCATGTCCCCGCGCAGTTCGGGGTGATCCAGCGCAATCGGCGCCGCTATCAGCGTGATGTACACCGCCGGAGTGTTCACCGGAAGCCACGCCAGGCCCTGGATCGAGAGGATGAGTACCGCGCACCCCATCGCGATCGAAATCGCTGGGTTCGGATCGATCCGCCGTCCTACTGCGCGGCACGCCAGCGCCAAGCCGATTACCGTGAGCACGGCGCCCGCGCCGCCCGTGAGAGCCATCCACGCCCCTGCAAGGGCGACCGTGAGTGGCATCAGCCACGCCGGGCGCACCGCCACCCAGAACGTGGACCATCCAACGAAGCAGGCCAGGAAAACGAGAAATCGGTGGGTTCCCGCCGCAGTCCGGATGTCGGGCCGGAACACGCCTTCCGTCAGCGCGCCGAAAACGATCAATGCCGCGATTGCGGCTAGGAATAGGGCAAACGATGTTCGGACGCCGGCCACACTGGGCTTACAGCTTTGGCTTCGGCGGGGGCAGATCGCGCGCCGCGCATTGCGACTGGAACCCGGCTCGCGCATGCGATCCGTCACAGAACGGTTTGTTCTCAGACGCGCCGCAGCGGCACAGTGAGATCACCGTGCGGCCGGCTAGCCCGAACTCGCCGCCCGTAGGGTCGCTGATTCCGAAATCGCCTTCCAGGCGCAGGGGACCGTTGTTGAGAACGGTGACTTTAGTGGACATCCTTCGAATCGTAGCATCATCGGCCAAGCCGTGATCGGCCGTCCTGCCCGGCGGATATAATAAAGGCCGAATGCTCCGGTGGCTGTTCATGGCAGTGGCGGTGCTGGCCGCGCAGGACAGCGCCCCTGAACCTGCCTATCCCGGCATCCATCCCGATGTGCTCCGCATCGCGCGCATCAAGACGCGCATGCGCGAGAATCTCACCCAGCTCCCCAACTACACCTGCACGGAAACTATTGAACGCTCACACCGCGCACCTAAGTCGCGCCGCTTCCAGCTCGATGACACAATCCGGCTCGAAGTCGCGCTCGTCAACGGAAAAGAGCTGTTCGCCTGGCCCGGAGCCGGCAACTTTGAGGACCGCCCCCTGCGCGATCTCGTCGGCGGCACCATTGGTAACGGCAGCTTCGCTCTCCATGCCCGCAGCGTCTTTCTCTCCAATGCGCCCACTTACGAATACGTCGGCCCCGTGGAAGAGTTCGGCCGATCCATGCATCGCTATCGCTATCACGTGCCCCTCAATCGCAGCGGTTTTCAGTTGCGCGTCGGTGACCAGCAAGGTGTCGCCGGCTATCACGGCGCTTTCGATGTTGACCAGACCTCGCTCGATCTCATCCGGCTCGAGGTTATCGCCCACGACATCCCACCCCATGTCCCTCTGTCCAACGCCCGCGACGAAATGCGCTATCAACGCGTCGCCATCGGCGAGCGCGATTTTCTCCTGCCCCAGTCCTCTGAGCTCACCCTCACCGATCTCACCGGCGACGAAAGCCGGAACCGGACCTCGTTCAGTTCCTGCCACCAGTATTCCGGCGAGTCCACCATCTCCTTTGACGATCCCCCCCCGCCCGGAGAAGCGCCGCCTCCGCCCGTCGCCGCCGTCCCCGTCCAACTGCCCGAAGGCCTGCTCTTCGAGGCCCGCCTCACCGAGGCTCTACAGTTCAAAGACATCGCCATCGGTGACCCGTTCGAAGTCGAGTTGACGACCAACGCCAAACAAGGCAAGTCCACCATTGTTCCTCGCGGCGCCAAAGCTCGTGGACGCGTAACCGGCTACAGGCGCTTCTATAACCGATTCGAACAGCAGTTGCTCTCGCTGCGGATTGAGGAAATCGAGTTCCCGGGAGCGCGGGCCGACGTCGTTGCCGTTCCCGTCGATATCCGCATCCCAGCCGCCGGTCCCACGGCCGTCGGGAAAACAGGCATGATCTATATGAGGGGCCAACGTCAGGGACTGATGAAGGGTACGCAGATCGTCTGGCGCGTCGAGCCCAAAACAACAGAGACAGGCAGGCATTCACAGTGATTCGTTTTGAACTCGAGTCCGGCAAACCATTGCTCGAAGACGCGATGAAGTTCGCCCAAAAGCAGGTCAAGGGATTGATCGACCGCCATCCGGACTACTATCCCATGTACACCATCGACGGCAAATGGCGTCACGAAGGCGCCAAGTGGACCCATTGGTGCGACGGCTTCCTCCCCGGCATGATGTGGCTGTTCCGCCGCTACCACGCGGACCGCGGTGGCGACGCCGACGCCCGCTACTGGATGGATCAGGCCATCCGGTACACCCGGCCTCTCGAGCCGCGCAAGTTTGACCGCGATGTCCACGACCTGGGCTTCATCTTCATGAACACCTACTACCGCTGGTTTCGCGTCACCGGCGAAAAGGAGCTCAACGACGTCGTCGTCCAAGCAGGCCAAACCCTCGCCGGCCGCTTCAAGGACAAAGGTCAGTACCTGCGCTCGTTCGTCTCCGACGACTCTCTGTTCATCGACATCATGATGAACGTCGGAATCATCTTCTATGCCGCCCGCGAAACGTCGGACCGTCAACTCATGGAATTGGCCATGCGCCACTCCCTTACCACTCGCCGCGTTCTCGTCCGCGGCGATGGCTCCACGTCTCACGAGGGCCTCTTCGATCTGGAAACCGGCGAGTTCCTCCGCCAAACAACCCATCAGGGCTTCCGTGGCGATTCCTGCTGGACCCGTGGACTCACCTGGGCCCTCTACGGTTTCGCCACCTGCTACGAATACACCCGCGATCCCCATTTCCTGTCCACCTCCGAACAGTGCGCGGATTACTACATCAGCCACACCCCCAGCGATGGCGTTCCGCCCTGGGACTATAACGCGCCCGCCGAAAGCCGCCAGCAACCGGATACCTCCTCCGCCGCCATCGCCGCCGCCGGTTTATTACGCCTGTGCCGGCTTGTCCCAGATCCCATCAAAGGCCATTTCTACTGGGAGACCGCCATTCGTATCCTCCGTACCTTGTGTGAAGAGCACCTCGGCAAAACCCCCGATAGTTGGGAAGGCATCCTCAAAGGCGGCGTCTATCACATGCACAAGGATCTCGGCGTCAACGAAAGCGTCATGTGGGGCGAGCATTTCTTCGTCGAAGCCCTCGAGCAGGCGCTACGCAGACTCTAATCATAGGGAACAGTCATAAGCCATGCCAACCAAAACCTACACCGATCGCCGGTCTTTCTTCGCTGCCGCATTGGGCGCCGGCGCCGCACTCTCGGCCAGCGCGCAAGTGCCGCGTGACTGGTCAGGACAAACCCCCACTCGTTACCCCGAGCCCGATGTCGTCTCCCTCGACAAGCGCTTTGACAAATACAAAATCGGCAACACGCCCATCCTCCGGCTCCACACCGGTATGATGTGGGCCGAAGGGCCCGCCTGGAACGGCGTCGGACGCTACCTCGTCTGGAGCGACATCCCCAACGACGTCCAGATGCGCTGGGTGGAAGACGATGGTCACGTCAGCGTCATGCGCCGCCCGGCCGGCAACTCCAACGGCAACACCTTTGACTGGGAAGGGCGTCAACTCTCCTGCGAACATGGCAACCGCCGCGTCGTCCGCTACGAGTACAACGGCTCCATCACCGTGCTCGCCGACAAGTTCAACGGCAAGCCCCTCAATGCCCCCAATGACGTCGTCGTCCATCCCAACGACGGTTCCATCTGGTTCACCGATCCCGGCTATGGCGCGCTCATGCACTACGAAGGCAACAAAGGCCCGCTCGAACTTAAGGAAGCCGTCTATCGCATCGACGCCAAATCGGGAAAGGTCGACAAAGTCACCGACGATATCCGCAAGCCCAACGGCATCTGCTTTTCCCCCGACTACAAGAAGCTCTACGTCGCTGACACCGGCGCCACCCATTACCCCGACGCCCCCAAGGTGATCAAGGTGTGGGATATTGCCGGTGAATCGCTCCGCAATGGGAAAACGTTTTGCTCCATGGAACTCGCCGGAAAGGGCGCTGGCCTCGCCGACGGCATCCGCTGCGACACCGACGGCAACATCTGGTCGAGTGCCGGCTGGGTCGGCGCTGACTACGACGGTGTCCACATCTTCGCGCCCACCGGCGAACGCATCGGCATGATCAAATTGCCCGAAATCTGCTCCAACGTCTGCTTCGGCGGACGCAAACGCAACCGCCTCTTCATGACTGGCAGCCAGTCTCTCTACGCCGTCTACGTGGAAGCCCAAGGCGCTCATATTTCGTAACTTCGTTTAACTTGTAAACACTGCCTGAGTGCTCTGTCCTGAGAGGCCCGATTACGGTAAAGTAATTACCCGAAGGGGCTTTTTCATGCACGAAGAATTCGGTACGCCACGCACAAAAGACGAAAAGGTGGAGAGTCTCATCCACCAGTATGTGGACGGCGGTTTGCATCGCCGTGATCTCATTCGGCGCCTCGCCAGGCTCACTGGTGGCACCGCCGCCGCCATGGCCGCTCTGGAAACCGCCGGTCTGGCCCAAGTGCCTGTGCCCGCCTGCGCCGACGATGTCAGGGTCGCCGAGAATGACCCTGCTATCGAATGGAAAGACGTCGCCTATCCCAGCGAGGCCGGTTCCACCCAAGCCCTGCTCGCCTGGCCCCGCGGCCTGCGTGACCCCCAGCCCGCCGTTATGGTCGTTCACGAGAATCGCGGCCTCGTCGAGCACATCCGCGACGTAACACGCCGCATGGCCAAGGCAGGCTTCGTCGCTCTCGGCGTAGACTTGTTGTCCCGCCAGGGCGGCACCGGCGCCTTTGCTGACGACACCGAACGCACCCGTGCCTACGGCCGCACCGTGCAGGCCGAACGATACAACGACATGTATTCCGGCATCGAATATCTGCAGAAACAGGAGATGGTCGTGTGGGACCGTATTGGCGCCATCGGCTTCTGCGCCGGCGGCGGCAATATCTTCTACGGCGTCTTCAACCAGATGCCTCTCCAGGCAGCCGTCCCCTTCTACGGGACGCCGCCGAATCCGCTCCCCAATCCTGCCGAGGTTACTACGCCCCTGCTGTGCGTGTTTTCCGAAACCGACACCCGCCAGGCCGCCGTCATTCCAGGCCTCGTCCAGTCGCTTATTTCAGCGAAAGTTACATTTGGAGTTCACCTCTACAAAGGCACCGGCCACGGTTTCCACAACGACACAGGAGCCATCTATAACAAGCCCGCCGCCTGCGACGCTTGGGCCAAGTCGGTGGAATTCCTCAACGCCCATCTGCGCGCCCCGCGCTAACCCGGCGCCAATCGCTATTCGCCGGCGATATCGTAGACATAGATCGAACCGCCCACCCGCGCCACCGGGCTCAGGCTCTTGAATCGCCCGTATCTTGGCGGATTGTGGTAGACGCCGTGCAGTTCTGTCACGCTGATAGCCGCCCACCCTTTCATCGCTGCGATGCCTTCCGGTTCCACAGGCATCGCAACGGTGTGGACGCCATAGTAGGCGGGGTCGGCGTTTGTGAACAGTGCCGCTGGAATGGACTCGATTCCGTGCCGCTTCAAAAACACTCCGAGCTTCTTCACATCTTGGCCCCAGTCGATATTGGAGTCGAGTAAGTACCGCGGTCCGGCGTCTTTCCCTCCCGCTGCGGCATTGAAGAACGCCAGATAGTCGGGAAATACTCGTATGTCTTCAACCGCAATCGACGCCAGAAGCCCTGCCCCTGCAATCCTCCAACGGAGCCCGCGGAGGCTCCACCACGCGCCGGTCAGCACAATCAGGAACGGATACGCAGGCAGCAGGTGCCGTACGCCGATATTGATGTTACTGGCCATCGACAACGCGAAATAGGTGGTGGGATAGGCAAGGAGTGCCGCTGGAACCAGCCACCCGTCCCTCCTCGCGATCCTGCCGAACGCCGCGAGCGCCGGCGCCAGCAGCAACAACGTCCCAACCGGACTCTTGATCGCGAACGCCGTTGGAAAGTAGTCCCAGCGGCCGGAGCTTCCAATGCTGCCCAGCAGATAGGCGGCATGACCCTCCTGATTATGTTGTGCGAGAGTGCGTAGCCCCGTCATGTACGGGTGGCCCGGAGGGAAGTTCTCCGGGCCGCGGCCTTGAAGCCCTTCCCAACCATACGCCGCCGAGCAGATCAAAATTCCGCTCGCGGCAACCGCCGCGGCTGCGGCCATCGTCTCGCCGGTCGTCCTCCGCCGTCCCACCCAAGCCGCGACCCCAAGACCGGCGTGGACCGGAATCACATACAGGGCTGAGAATTTCGTGGCCGCCGCGAGCCCAAACAGCACGGCCGCCCCGAACAGCCACTTTTTTCCTCCGGTGTCCAGCCACTCCACCCACGCCGCCACCGACAGGAACGAGAAGAAGGTGACCGGGACGTCCGTCGTCGCGTACCGTCCGTGGGCCAGAAACGTTGGGTCGAGCGCATAAATGCACAACGCGAACAACCCCGCGCCAGGCCCGAACCGGTGGCGCGTCCAGTACGCGATCCCAAGCCCCAGCATCGCCGTAAGCCCGATCGTTACCCCGCGAGAGAGAGCGAGGATCGTATCCGCGCCGACGCTGCTCCGGTATAGGAAATCCGACCCCAGCGCCGTCTGATCCGGCTGTGCCCAGTGCGGGCTGGCCGCATCGAACCGCAGCCCGGACGCCATCGGCGGCAGTGCGAACAGCAGCTTCGCCAGCGGTGGATGCTCCACGTTCAGACGAAAATCGCCCGTCGACCAATAACTCATCCCCGCGACGATATGGACACCTTCGTCGTAAGTCTGGTTCTCGAGCGACGCCGTGTAAGTCAGCACCCCCGCCATCGCCGTCACGATGGCGATAGCGGCCGGCAGAAACCAGCGATCCGCGGGCCGCTTCACCGGACTTTACGGCTTACCAGTACAGCTTCAACGCGCCCTGCATCGACCGCGGAGCGTTTGCCTGATTGGTCACCACGCCGAAAGCATTGCTGTTGAGGTTCGTGTTCCCCGTTCCGAAACGCACACGGTTGAACAGATTGAACGCCTCCCACCGGAAGTCCAGACGGAACCGCTCGGTCAATGAGAACGTCTTGGCAAGGCTCAGATTCTCGTTGAACAGCGGGAAGGTCCGCAGCTTCGGGTTATGACGCGTCGCATTCCCAAAATCCACCGGCTGCGCCGGAAAAGCCGACGCGTTCAGGAAGCGATCCTTGCCCGGGTCGAAACTATCGCCCGATACCGCTCCCCGCCAGTTGTCATAACTGGTGATTACCGGCCGCGAGGCCTTGTTGAAGATCGGCAGTGGATTGTTCCGCGAGATCGCCACCGGCGTCCCGCTCTGATAAATCTGGATCGCGCTCAGCCGCCACCCTCCGATCACTGCATTCGCTGCCCGATTCGAATTCCCTGCGAACCGCTTGCCGGTCCCGAACGGTAGCTCGTACACGGTCGCCATCTTCACTACATGCGTAACATCGTATTCGCCGATCGATTTCTCCAGCCCGCGATTGTAGTGGTCCATCGTCGCGCCGTCGCCCTCGTTGTAGTTATCGGAATCCGTCATGAGCTTGGAAAGAACGTAGTTCCATTCGAGCGCCACGCCAGAGGAGTAGCGGCGAGTTAACTTCGCCACCATCGAGTGATACGAGGAGTGGCCGCTCTTGTCTCCGCCTTGGCTCCCCGTGTTCACGTTCAGATACTGCGGGTACGGACGAAGCGCCTGATTCACCGTGCGTGTCTGTTGCACGGTGGCGTCGGTGAAGTTGGCGTACGGCGCCACGATGCCGTTGTCGCGCGCCAGTTGCGACGTGATCTGCGCTCGCATCAGGTTCGCCGCGCCGGCAGCCCCTAACCGTCCCACCATGTTGTTCCAGATCGACGTCGGCACCTGGTTGATATTCAAGAGCCCCGTCTGTAAGTGGACCCCGATGTTGGCTGAGTAACCCAGTTCCATCACCGTGCTCCCGCTCAATTCCCTCTGCATGTTGAATGTCCAGTAGAAGTTCTCCGGAGCCCGGGACCCATCGATGCCATTCCAATAATCGACGTTCTGATTGTTGGCGAACGCAGGATCGAGCTTCGCGCTCGGATCTACCGACACCGGTAGCGGATAGGACGGCAGGCCGCGGTCCCAGTTGAACGCAGGCGTCACGCCGTTATTGGGCGTATTGAACCGGTAGGTGCCGATGAAGCCGGCGAAATGGCCGCTGCCCGCCACCACCGACACTTTGCTGAAAGACCGCCCGAACGCCGTCCGCAGGATCGTCTTCGGGTTCAGAGCGTACGCCATTCCGAGCCTGGGCCCCCACGCTCCATACCAGCCCGGCACCAGGGAGCGCTTGTTTTCCCGTCCCTCGCCGAATCCGGCGAAGCTCAGTGCGCCCGGGAAGTTGTTCACCCGCGGATTCGGCTTGTCCGGTGTGAAGTTCGAATATTGGTCCAGTAAGTCGATCGGCGGACGCGTGAACTCGAAACGCAGCCCGATGTTCATCGTCAGCTTCGGCGAGAGGCGCCAATCGTCCTGCGCATAAAAACCGTGATACCGGTAGGTCTGGTATACTTGGCGCTCCGTCTCCGTGCCTCCCCCGATCGCATCGCCCAAAAGAAACGAAGCGAAGGAGGATCCGCTCCGGAATGTCGTATCCCCAGGTACGCCCGTCGACGTGAAGCTGAAATCCGCACACCCGGCGATGCACTGCTCACCGAATCCATTTGCCCTCTGGCTTTGGAAGGCCGCTCCGAACTTGAAGTTGTGGTTGCCCCGCAGCACGCTGAAGTCATCCTTGAACGCCCACAACGGCTGCGTCGTTCCGTTGCGCGCCGTGCCGCCCCAGTTGGAGAACTCCGTGAAGGTGATGATCGGGAAGTTACGGTCGCAATCGATCACGTTGCCAAAGCAGCCAACTTTGTCCTTCCAGCCCGCACCGATGCCCCACGCTGCTCCGGCGCTCAGCTTGTCGAAGATATTTCCGCCGATCGAGAAGTGGTTCACCATCGAGGGCGAAACCACCCAGTCATGGGTGAACCGGAACTGATTCGTATCGAAATTCGAAACTTGTCCCGTCCACAGCGGAATCGGAAGCCCGGGAGGCCCGCCTGCGCCGGGTTGTGACCGGTACTTCGTGATGTTCATGAAGAACGCCACCCGATGTGAGTCGTTGATCACGTGGTCCACTTTCGCGCTGCCCTTGTCCTGCGGATCTTCGATCGTGCCCGCCGTCGTGATCCAGTTGTTCCGCACATAGTCGATCGTGCCAGGTGTCCCGCCACGGTTCGGCTTCACTCCCTCGCCGAAGGTAAGTACTTTGGAACTGATCGGGCTGAATCGCGACCGGGGGATCAGGTTGCCGGGGAAGGCGTCGCGGTCGAATCCACCGCCGGTGCGGGGCCGCGTCGTGGCCGGGTCGTAGATCGCCAGCCGCGCGCCTGCGGGATTTACCCAGTTGGTGAAATCGCCCTGGTACATCTCCGGCGTTGCCACCGTCTGGATGATGTCGTTCGCACCGCGCCGGATCCGGAAGCCTTCGTACGCCAGGAAGAAGAACGTCCGGTTGCGGCGGATCGGCCCTCCGCCGGCCGCGCCGAAATCGTGCTGCTTCAGCACGGATCGCTTCGACGCGAAAAAGTCCCGTGCGTCCAGTTTCTCGTTGCGGATGAACTCGTACACGGATCCATGGAACTGATTCGTTCCGCTCTTGGAGGAAAACGTCAGCACGCCGCCGCCGGCCTGCCCGTACTCCGCCTTGAAGCCGTTCGTGTCCACGGCGACCTCGGTGATCGCCTCCACCGAAGGCGCATTATAGGCGATCTCGGTCTGATCCGCCGCCCGGTTGGTCGCGATCGAAACACCGTCCATCGTCGCGTCCCACGCCCGCGCCTGGCCTCCGCCCAGCGAGAGATTGTTTGCGCTCGTTTCGTTCGATTGCGCCGCGATCGAAATCAGGTTGAACGGGTTCCGCAGCGCACCGCTTACAACCAACGGCAGTTCGTCCACGAACTTGTTCTCGATCGCCGTGGAAACTTTCGCGTTGTCGGCCTGCACCGTCAGCAGTTGTCCGGATACCTCCACCGTCTCCGACACCGAACCGAGTTGCAGCGTGACGTCCAGTCGCACCGTGGTCGACGCGGTGACGGTGATGTTCTCGCGAGACGCACGTTTGAACCCGTCCGCTTCGACACTCACCCGGTAGACGCCCGGATAAACAGTAATGCTGTAGTTGCCCGTTTCGGTGGTTCGCGTATCCGTGCTAACCCCAGTGGCGACGTTGGCCGCCACGACGTGTGCTCCGGGCACGGCGGCCCCGGTTGGATCCACAAGCTGACCGGTGATGTTGGCCGTTGTCGTCTGCGCGAAACCGCACACCGAGGCAATGGCAAGTGCGCACGCGGCGCCAATCGTAGTTCTCATGACAGACCCCTATGTTCCTTTTGACCTGACGTGCCACTCAGTCTATACGAATGGCGCGCAGCGCAACTTAAGGGTCTTCAACGAATTAACTTAGATCCACATCACCAGTAAAGCTTCAATGCTCCTTGCATCGATCGCGGTGCGTTGGCTTGCCCGGTCACCACCCCGAACGCATTGCTGTTCAGGTTCGTGTTCCCGGGCGCAAAGCGCACACGGTTGAAAAGGTTGAACGCCTCCCAACGGAAATCCAGCCGGAATCGCTCCGTCACCGCGAACGTTTTCGCCAGGCTCAGGTTTTCGTTGAACAGTGGAAACGTGCGGACCTTCGGGTTGTGCCGCGTCGCATTGCCGAAATCCACCGGCTGCGCCGGAAACGCGCTGGCCACCATGAAACGGTCCCGGCCAGGATCGAACCCGCCATCGCCAACCGGACCGCGCCAGTTGTCATAGCTGTTCACCACAGGCCGCGACGCCTTGTTGAAGATCGGCAATGGATTGTTTCGCGAAATCGCAATCGGCGTCCCGCTCTGGTACTGTTGGATCGCGCTCAGCCGCCATCCCCCCAGAACCGCATTCGCAACCCGGCCGCCGTCACCGAGGAATCGCTTTCCTCTCCCCACCGGAAGTTCGTACACTGTGGCGAACTTGGCCACGTGCGTCAAATCGAACTCGCCGATCGACTTCTCCAGCCCCCGGTTGTAGTGATCCATCGTGGCGCCGTCGCCCTCGCTGTAGTTATCGGAATCGGTCAGCAGCTTCGACAAGACATAGTTCCATTCGATCGCGATCCCACTCGAGTAGCGCCGCGTCAACTTCGCAACCATCGAATGGTAGGAGGAGTGGCCGCTCTTATCGCCCCCCTGGCTTCCCGTGTTCACATTCAGATATTGCGGGTACGGCCGCAGTGATTGATTCACCGTGCGCACCTGTTGGATCGACGCATTCGTGAAATTCGCGTACGGCGCCGCGATCCCGTTGTCACGCGCCAGCGTGGACGTGATCTGCGCCCGCATCAGGTTCGCCGCGCCCGTCGCTCCCAGTCGCCGCACCATATCGTTCCAAATCGGCGTCGGTACCTGATTCGTGTTCAGCAGGCCCGTCTGTAGATGCGCGCCGATGTTTGCGGCGTAACCCACTTCCAGAACGGTACTGCCGCTGATCTCTTGCTGGATATTGAAGTTCCAGTAGTAGTTCTCCGGCGCCCGTGTCGCGTCGGTCCCGTTCCAGAAGTCCACGTTTTGATTGTTCGCGAATGCCGGATCCAGCTTCGCGCTCGGATCCACCGACACCGGAAGCTGGTACGATGGCAGCCCCTGATCCCAGTTGAACGCCGAGGTGACGCCGTTGTTCGGGCTCGTGAAGCGATATGTCCCGATGAATCCCGCGAAATGTCCGCTGCCCGCCACCACGGTCACCTTACTGAAGGAACGCCCGAACGCGCTCCGGATGATCGTCTTCGGTGTCAGCGCGTACGCCAAGCCTAGCCGCGGACCCCACGCGCCCCACCATCCAGGCACGAGAGACCTGCTGTTTTCCCGCCCTTCGCCGAAGCCCGCGAATCGCAGCGCGCCCGGAAAGTTGTTAACCCTTGGATTCGGCTTGTCCGGCGTAAAGTCGGAATACTGGTCTCGCGGATCGATCGGCGGGCGCGTAAACTCGAACCGAAGTCCCGCGTTCACAGTGAGTTTCGACGACAGGCGCCAGTCGTCCTGCGCGTAGAAGCCATGGTAGCGGTAGGTCTGATACACTTGGCGCTCCGTTTCCGTGCCGCCCCCGATCGCTTCGCCCAACAGGAACGATGCGAATGACGATCCGCTCCGGAAGTTCGTATCCCCCGGCACACCCGTCGACGTGAACCGGAAGTCCGCGCATCCGGCGATGCACTGCTCCCCGAATCCGTTTGCGCGCTGGCTCTGGAACGACGCGCCGAACTTGAAGTTATGGTTGCCGCGCAACACGCTGAAGTCATCTTTGAAAGCCCACAGCGGCTGAGTCGTCCCGTTGCGCGCCGTTCCGCCCCAGGCCGTAAACTCAGAGAACGTGATGATCGGGAAGTTACGGTCGCAATCGATCACATTGCCGAAACAACCCACCTTCGAACTCCACCCCGCGTCCAGACCCCATGCCGCGCCCGCGCTCAGCTTGTCGAAAACGTTGCCGCCGATCGAGAAGTGGTTCACCATCGTCGGTGACACCACCCAGTCATGCGTGAACCGGAGTTGGTTTGTGTCGAAGTTCTGCACCTGCCCCGTCCACAGCGGCACCGGCAGGCCCGGAGGCCCACCCGCCCCCGGCTGCGACCGGAACTTCGTGATGTTGTAGAAGAACGCCAGCCGCTGGTTGTCCGTCAGCACGTGGTCCACCTTCACGCTGCCCTTGTCCTGCGGATTCTCCACCGTGCCCGATGTCGTGATCCAGTTGTTGCGCACGTAGTCGATCGTACCCGGCGTTCCGCCGCGGTTCGGCGTAATCGCCTGCCCGAACGACATCACCTTCGAACTGATCGGCGAAAAACGCGCCTGCGGGATCATGTTCCCAGGGAACGGATCCCGTTCGAAGCCCCCGCCCGCCCGCGCCCGCGTCGTCGACGGATCGTAGATGGATAGCCGCGCCCCAGCCGGGTTCACCCAGTTGGTGAAGTCGCCCTGATACATCTCCGGAGTCGGCACCGTGCCGATGGTCGCGTTCGCGCCCCGCCGGATCCGGAACCCTTCGTAGGCCAGGAAAAAGAAGGTCTTGTTGCGCCGGATCGGTCCGCCGCCCGCCACTCCGAAATCGTGCTGCTTCAGCACGGATCGCGACGACGCGAAAAAGCCCCGTGCATCCAGTTTCTCGTTGCGCAGAAATTCGTACACGGACCCGTGGAACTGGTTGGTGCCGCTCTTGGAGGAAAACGTCAGCACACCGCCACCCGCCTGCCCGTATTCCGCTTTGAACCCGTTGGTGTCCACAGCCACTTCCGTGATCGCCTCCACCGACGGCGCGTTGTAGGCGATCTCGCTTTGATCCGCGGACCGGTTCGTCGCGATCGAAACGCCGTCCATCGTCGCATCCCACGCCCGCGCCTGCCCGCCTCCCAGCGACAGATTGTTCCCGCTCAGTTCGTTCGACTGTGCCGCGATCGAAATCAGGTTGAACGGATTGCGAAGCGCCCCGCTCACCACCAACGGCAACTCGTCCACGAACTTGTTCTCGATCGCCGTCGTCAGCTTCGCGTTATCGGTCTGCACCGTCAGCAACTGTCCGGAAACCTCCACCGTCTCGGAAACCGCGCCCAGTTGCAGCGTGATGTCCAGCCGCACCGTCGACGACGCGGTCACCGTAATGTTGTCCCGCGACGAACGTTTGAACCCGTCCGCCTCCACCGTCAGCCGGTACACGCCCGGATACACCGTGACGCTGTAGTTCCCTGTTTCGGTCGTGCGCGTCGTCGACGCCACATTCGTTGCCGTGTTGGTAGCAACCACCGAGGCGGCGGGCACGGCGGCCCCCGTCGGGTCCACCAATTGGCCGGTGATGTTGGCCGTGTTTGTCTGTGCGTACGAAGTCACGGCAAGCGCGAACAACGACGGAATCAGCCTGAGCCGGGTAGAAGCGATCATGAGAACCCCCTAAGCGTGATTGATCGATGTTCATTATATAAAACCCGTCAATGAATGCAAGCCGCACCCCAGACACCGCACCCCAGACACACCGCACCCCAGACACGCGTCCGGGAGTCCCGTCTTTGCCTTCCCCCCCTTCGCCTCCTAAAACCGCCACTCCATCCCGATCAACGGGAAAAGCCCGAGCTGCGTGTTCTCCTCCTGCGCGTTCGCACGCCGGTTCCACGTGTACCCCGCCACGTTCTTCCGGTTCACCGCATTCTGGAATCCCGCAAACACCAGCAGCGGCTTGTCGCGCACAGTGAAGATCCGGTCCACCCGCAAGTCCAGACGCACGTACGCCGGCAAGCGAAGCGCGTTCACCCGCGCCAGATCGTAAATACCCCGCCGCTGCGCGGTCGAAAGCTCGGCGTCGAACGGTGTGTAAGGCCGTCCCGACAAGTACGCGAAGCGCGCCGAGAATTCCCACTTCGAATTCAAACGGTAGCCACCCACCGTGCTTAGCACTCGTGGATAGTCGAACGATCCCGGACGCAGTACCCCGTCCAGGCCCGCGTGCCTCGTTTTCGAAAACGACAGATTTGCCTGCCCAAACCACCGGTCGGAAAACTTCTTCTCCGCGAACAACTCGATGCCTCTCACCCGGCCTCGCCCCGCGCTGGTGAGAGGAAAAAGTACCTGCCGGATCGCGAACGTGTCCCCCAGCGTCGCCAGTGAAACCTGTGGAAGCTGCGTCGCCACCGGGTAGTCGCGGTAGTCCTTCCGATAGCCCTCCAACGTGAAACGGAGCGTGTTGCTCGCGATGTAGGAGAAACCCGTAACGTAGTGGTTCGCCCGCCACGGGCGCAGTCCCCGGTTCTCAGGGAACGCCGAAAGAAACAGAAAGAAGGGCTGCTGGAAGTAGGTGCCGAAGCTTCCGCGCCACGACAGTTTGTCAGTCAGCTGGTAACTCACTCCCGCCCGGGGGCTGAATGTCATCCGGTCCAGGTATTCATACTGGTCCAGGCGTCCGCCCCAAGTCAGATTCAATCGCGATGTCAGATTACGCGTCGATTGAAAGTAAGCCCCCGTTTGAGACGACCGGTATCGCTGCCGGATCGCGAACGGATTCAATTCCGCCGTTAACGAGTAAGGACTGTCCGTTCCGAAAGGCGACGCGGCGTCGTAGTTAATACGGAATGTCTTGTAGCTTCCCCCGGCCTGCACCTTTTCGAACAGCGGCGCATAAGCGGTCAGGTCGTATTTCAGAGTCGTCTCACCCTCGCCGGAATCCTCGCGGTACACCAGATCTCCACCGGCCAGCAGTTGATCGAAAGAGATATCCGGCGGCGGTATTCCGCCACGCACCAGATCCCGCGCCGATTGGTTCACGCGCGCTTCCGAATGCGTCACGCCCAGCAGTCCCACCCCGCGTGACCCGAACAGCCGTTGCCAGTTGAAGCCCGTCGCCGATCGCCAGCCCGTGTAATTAATATCCAGATTGTTCACTTCTTCGGTATTGTCGCCGGACTCACGCGCCCCCAGCCGGATGTTATCCCGTCCGGATACGTTCACGGCCCAAACCCGGTCACGCGGCGTAAGGTCGTACAGCACCTTTGCATTGAGCGTATAGAGCACCGGAACGCCCCCGAATCCGATATCGTCGGTGAACGCATCGAGGAAAGATCGCCGGATCGACGTGATCCACGATCCTTTTCCCCCCTTCCCAACCGGACCTTCCAGCACCGCGCCCAGCCCCGCGAAGCCTAACGTCGCCATCCCGCCCATCCGATCCCGGTTCCCCTCCCGTTGCGTGATCTGCATCACGGACGACGTCCTGTTGATGAACGGCGCCGGATATCCGCCCGTCAGAAACGTCACGTCCTGGATCAGCGCCGCGTCCAACAACGATACCGTTCCCCCGGCCGAAGCGAAATTCGCAAATGCATTGATATTCGGGATCTCGATGTTATCCACTACGAAAAGATTCTCCAATGGAGATCCCCCGCGAACGATGATGTCATTGCGAAAGTCATTGGACCCCGTCACAACCCCCGGCAGCGTCTGCACGTAACGCGACACGTCCTGCAGGGCTCCCGCGCTCTTGAAAATTTCATTCGGCTGGATCAGGAAACTGGACCCCTTCACTTCTTCAGGCGCGATGAACACCGGCGCGCTCACCGTCACTGACTGCTGTACCGCGTCAATGGCCGGCAGAGCCACTTCGATACGCTCCTCCAGGCCGGCTCGGATCGTGAACGGCTCGCTCGAAACCGTCGGCCCCACGCCCTCCACCGTCAACCGGTACCTGCCCGCCCGGATTTCCGTGATCCGGAACGCGCCAGCTTCGTCGGTCGTCGCGCATCGCGTCGTCCCCGCCACGCATACCATCGCACCGGGCGCACGCTCGCCGGCGGACCCGCTCACTGTTCCCGACACGGATCCGACCCCGCCGGTGTCCTGTGCGATCACTGGCGCCACACCAACCGCAACAACACACACCACGATTGTCCTGAACTTCATAGCTTCTACAGCCGATAGATGCCCCATCCAGGCTGCGGGTTTTATGATTTTTCTGTGTCGTCCTCGATTGCTGCCAGGGCGGCTGCCGCGCCTTCATCCAAAAGACGAAACTCTGGCTCCCCCTTCCGGCAATCGATCAGCAGATGAAACTCCCCCGCCTCAATCCCTGGCCCCGGCGTCTCCCTCCGTGCCAGCGCCTCGAGTAACGGAACTGGATCGTGCCGGAACCGCACCATTCGGATCGCCCGCCCCGCGCCCCCAAAAAATCGAAGCTCCGTGGCCGCTCGTTCGAACGCCAGTACTTCCTCCAGAAATTCACCCGCGGAGACCCGCCCCGCTTCGATCTCCGCTGTCAAATACTCCGCGAACCGCTCGCTCTCGCCCGGCAGTTGCAGATTCTCCACCGGATTGTCGCGCCAGTATCGATCCACCGTCTCCCGCAGTTGCGCGCCCAGCAGCAGACACGTGTATGGTAGCGCCTGGTGCAGCGGCAGTAGCCGGTTCGCCCGGTGGATCGCCCCGCTCACCGCCAGTCCTTTCTGCTGCGCGATCGCCCGCAGCCGCCGCCTCTCCCGCTCTGTCAGATCGTAACCGCGTAGTTCTTCATCCGGACTCGCGGCGATTCTCTTCCGTAATTCCGCTCCGGCCACCATCCGGCACAACACGTCCTGATACACCGCTATTGACACGCGTCGTCAACCGCACCGTTCCCACGCCCGGCGCGCCCGCGAAAGTTCCTCCCGGATGCCTTCCGTCTTCAGCAGTGGATAGTAGGATTCGTGAAACTCGAAAGTGACTCCCCGTATCGATGGCGCTGCCCGTAGTGTATCTTCCAACAATCCCCATACCGGCTCGGCAACCGGACCCGCATGGGAATCGGTGTACATCCCCATCAGAGCGCTCCCACCGGCAATATGGATCTCCACCACATGCGAGAGATCGATCTCGCCGAGAAAATCCTCCGGGCGGAATCCGTGATTGCGCGCGTTCACATACACGTTGTGCAGGTCCAGCAGGATGCCGCACCCGCTCTCGGACGCCAGGCGATTCAGAAATTCCGGCTCGTCCATGTCCTGTTCCAACGTCTCGATGTAGTGGACGTTGTTTTCCAGCAGAAACGTGCACGGCACTTCGCTCACCACCCGCCGCACGCGCTCGCTCAGCATCGCCAGCATGTCTTCGTCGTAAGGTACCGGAAGCGAGATCGCCGTATGCATTTCCTGCCCCGCCGCCAATGGAGAATCCGCCGGCAGGCGGGAAAACGAAAGATGATCGCTATGCCATGCGAATTCCAGATCCTCATGCAGCCGCCGGATCTGGCTCACGTGCCCGGTGTCGAACAGCGCCGCGCTGCCGATCGACAAACCCACCGAATGGCACAGCAACGGCTTCCGCTCACGTACCCGCCGGAACAGATCGAGGGATTGCGTGTTGACGGAATATCGGTCGGAAGCGTTCACCCCGCGATCGGCCCACTCGCGATCCGGAATGATCTCCAGATAGTCGAATGAATCCGCTTCCGCTTCCACGAACTCCGGCAGCACCGGATTGAAGAGTAACCCGACGCCGAGCTTCGGCGCCGGGCTGCTCTCAGAACTGAACGACGTTCTCGAACTGCTGCAAAATGTCAAGGTCGAGACCCGAATAGCAACCGGGGCAGAACTTCAAGCCGATCTTCCTCGCGAGGCCTTTGTCGGCGAAGAGCTTCTTCTGGGCATCCAGGATCTCGTCGAGTTTCGTTCCAGGATCGTATGCAATCTGAACTGCCGGTCCGCCAAAGCGGCCTTTCTTTGTTGCGCGAACAGTAATCGCCATTGTTTCTCCTTAGTCTCCGATCTGCCACGGACGCTAGCGCGCCCGGGTGCGTCAATTATGCAGCGCCTTCGCTCTAATGTCAACGAACGGGACGATTTTTGCCCTATCCTGAAGGTGTGAAGACCGGTGCCCTGCTCGCGTGGATGGCGATGCTCGCCCCGCTGCGGGCGGATCCCGCTCTGCCCCAGTCCATCGCCGCCGGACTGCGCTCCACCGGCCTCGATCCGGCCGAGTGCTATCGCGTTCGCGACCTTCATTTCTCGCGCGGCGACGATCTTCGTTTCTACCTCACCGATGGCTACCTTGTCTTCGGCAAGCCCGTCGCCGGCCGCCCCATCGCCGCCGTCTTTACCGCCGACACCGAAGGCGGCGATGCCGAAGTTCTCGTCCTCCCGCCCTCGCGCGGGGAGCGTGTCTCACTCGCCGCGTTCACCGGAGCCCCGAACCTCGACGAACACTTCCGCTCCGCATTGTTCCTGTTCACCGACGACACCGCCGCTGTGCTGAAGAAGGCCATCGCCAGCCAGGACGACGCCCGCAAATCCCCAGAGCGTGGCGCGCTCCTCGCCGAACAGTGGGATCGCGTCATCACCAATCTCTCCGGATCGTTTTCCGTGCGCCTCGTCCAGCACCTGATGGAACCGGTTTCCCCGGAACGAGGGATCTTCTACTCCGCCCTTCAGGGCGCCACCCTCGGCAACTTCGATGCCATTTATGACCCCGAGGCCATTGATCAGATCTACCTCGGCCAGTTGAAGCACAAAGACGATCGCGCCTTCTACGACACATGGACCAGCTTTCCCGCTCGCCCCTTTCGCAAGGACCAACGCAAACGCGAGGCTTATCCCGTCTCCGTCGCCGCCTACCGCATCCACGCCTTTCTCGATAACGATCTGCATTTGAAAGTGGCCACGGCCGCCACGGTTTCCGTCTCGCGACACTCCGTCGTGCTTCCCTTTGAGGTTTCCGAAGGGATGAAGGTCACTGCCGCCCGGGTCAACGGCGTCGATAGTGAAGTGTTCACCGCCGATTCTTTCCGCGCCAATCTCCTCCGCCGATCCGGATCCTCGCTCTTCATCGTGGTCCCCCCCACGCCCCTCGAGCCGGGGCGGCCCTATGAAGTTGCTTTTGAGCATGAAGGCGACGTCGTTCGTCCCGCTGGCCGCGACGTCTATTTCGTGGGCTCCCGCTCGAACTGGTATCCGCGCGCCGGAGCCTCCTTCGCTCGTTTCGACATCACGTTCACCTACCCCGGCCACCTCGATCTCGTTTTTCCCGGCCAACTGAAGGAAGAGTCCAGGGATGGTGAATATCGCGTCGCGCGCCGCGTCACTCCATCCCCGATTCGCGTGGCCGGCTTCAATCTCGGCAAGTACGAGAAGGTGAGCGTCAAACACGGCGATCTCGAAGTCGATGTCTTTGCCAACCGCCAATCGGAGTTCGCCGTTCGCGCTCCCGGCTCGGAGATGGTGATCCTTCCCCCGCCGCGAAGCCCTTTTCCAAGGCGTGGTCCGCAGCCGCCGGCCACCGTCATGCCGCCGGCCCGTTACTTTCCCGATCCCACCACTCGACTTGCATCCATGGGCGCCGAAATCGCCGGCGCGTTCGAGTTTCTTGCCAACAATCTCGGCCCTCCGGCCCTACCCGCTCTCATGGTCTCGCCGATACCCGGCGCCTTCGGCCAAGGCTTCCCGGGCTTGGTCTACTTGTCCACCATCGCCTATCTCGATCCTGCCGAGCGTCCCCCCGTTGCTCGCGCCATGGAGAAGCAACTGTTTTTCTCGGAGATTCTTCACGCCCATGAAGTGGCTCATCAATGGTGGGGCAACGTCGTCACCGTCGAAAGCCCCGCCGACGAGTGGCTCATGGAATCTCTCGCCAATTATTCCGCCATTGTCCTGCTCGAAAAGAAGAAGGGCGCCAAAGCAGTGCAGGCCATCCTCGCCGACTATCGCGAGAAGCTCCTCGCCGCCGACGAGACCGGCAAGACTCTCGAGTCCGCCGGGCCCGTTCGCTTGGGTTTGCGGCTATCGAGTTCCCAGGCCCCGGAGGCTTGGCATCATATCGTTTACGGAAAAGGTAGTTGGGTCATGCACATGCTCCGCGCCCGCATGGGCGACGCCGTGTTTTGGAAATTCCTCGGTCAAATCGTCTCCGAGCATCGCAACCAGGCCCTCACAACCGAACAGTTCCGTTCCACCGCCGAGAGCTATCTTCCCAAGGGATCCGCCGGCGCGTTCTTCGATCACTGGGTCGAGGGCACCGGCATTCCGGCTATCTCGCTCACCCACGCTTGGCGAGCCGGAAAGCTGGCGATCACTGTCACCCAGTCCGGCGTTGACGACGACGTCAGCGTCCATGTCCCCGTTGAGGTCGCCGTCCGCGGAGCCAAGCCGCGGATACATTGGATCGCCACTGGCGCCGATCCCACTACCCTCACCATCCCTTTGCGCGCTGCCCCGCTGAAGGTCACGCTCGATCCCGAAGGGTCCGTCCTGCGCCGCCCATGAGCCTCCTGCTGGACCCGGATCAGCGCCAGAAACTTTGGCTCCGCGTCGGTGAGATCATCGAGCGCTACGCCTGCCACGTCGGTGAATTGCCCGTCTCCCCGGTGCTTGACCCCGATGCCGTCCGCGCCCTGCTCGCCCCCTTCGATTTCGAGACGCCTTGCCCGCCCGTCGAAATGGTCGATTGGGTTGAAACGCACCTTTCCCGATTCCAGGTGCATCCGCCCCACCCGCGCTACTACGGGCTCTACAACCCCGCTCCTGCCGCCATGGGCATCGCCGGCGATGCGCTCGCCGCCGCCTTCAATCCCAACCTCGCCGCTTGGAGCCATTCCCCTCTCGCCGTTGAGATCGAACTCCACCTCATCCGCGCTTTTGCCGCTCGATTCGGCTACTCGCCCTCGGAAGCCGCTGGTAGCTTCTGTTCGGGCGGCGCGGAAGCCAATCACACCGCCCTCGCCGTCGCCCTCACCCGCGCGTTTCCCCAATTTCCCGGCGATGGCGCTCGTGCTCTCGATGGGGACCCCGTTTTCTACGCTTCCGCCGAATGCCACCATTCGTTCCTCAAGGCGGCCGGGTTGAGCGGTATCGGACGCCGTGCCCTTCGCCCCATTCCCGTTGACGGCTCACTTCGTATGATTCCCGCTGCCCTCGAAGCCGCCGTCGCCGAAGACCGCGCCGCCGGCCGCATTCCGTTCATGGCCATCGGTACCGCCGGCACCACCAACGCCGGCGCCATTGACCCTCTTCCCGAAATCGCCGCCCTCTGTGTCCGTGAGCGCTTGTGGTTTCACGTCGATGCAGCCTGGGGCGGGGCCGCCGCCTTCTCGCGATCCCTCCGCCCCTTGCTCCAAGGCATTGAACGCGCGGACTCCATCACCTTCGACGCGCATAAGTGGATGAGCGTCCCCATGGGCGCGGGCGTCTACATCACACGCCATCCGGAACACCTTACTCGCGCCTTCCGCACCCCCACCGCCTACATGCCCAAGGAAGCTGCCGGCCTCGACGTTTCCGATCTCCATCTGCTCTCCATGCAGTGGTCCCGCCGCTTCACCGGACTCAAGGTCTTCCTCTCGCTCGCCGCCGCCGGATGGGACGGTTATGAGGAAACCGTGGACCGCATGGCCGCCATCGGCGATCTCCTGCGCCGCGAATTGCGCCGCGCCGGTTGGAACATCCTCAACCACACACCCCTCCCCATCGTCTGCTTCGATGGTGGCGGCAGCGTCGATTCCATCGCCCGTGCTGTCGTTGCGAGCGGCGAAGCCTGGATTTCCACTACCGTTCTCGCTGGCAGCACTCGCGCCCTCCGCGCCTGCATCACCAATTACCGGACCGATGACCAAGACGTCCGGGCTCTCATCGCCTCCCTCGATACCGCCCGCCGCGCATCGAGTTAAAGAGGTACAATCATCCTCACTGGGAAAGGCGTGCCGCGGGGACGCTGCAATCGCCCCGGGTCTCGCCGTTGCTATCCATGATTGGACGAACACTACGGCATTACCGCATTGAAGAGAAATTGGGTGAAGGCGGCATGGGAGCCGTCTATCGCGCCCTCGACACTCGCCTCGATCGCCAAGTCGCGCTCAAAGTCCTTCCTCCCTCCGCCGTCGCCAATCCGGAGCGCAAGAGCCGCTTCATGCAGGAAGCACGCACTGCTTCCGCTCTCCGCCATCCCAACATTGTCACGATCTTCGATATTGACTCCGATGTGATCGATGGCCAAACCGTTCATTTCATCGCCATGGAATTCGTCCCCGGCGAAACCCTGGACCGCAAGATCGCCTCCCGCGCGCTCCGCCTCAAAGACGCTCTTTCCATCGCCACCCAAGTCGCCGGCGGGCTCGCCGCCGCGCACGCCGCCGGAGTCATCCACCGCGATCTCAAACCCGCCAACATCATCGTCTCCGATGCCGGCGTCGTCAAGATCCTCGACTTCGGTTTGGCCCGCTTTGACTCTGCCCTCAACGTCGACGCGCACGGTGCCACCGAAAGCATTCAGTTGGATCTCACCGAAGAGGGCGCCATCCTTGGCACCGTCGCCACATGTCCCCGAACAGGCCGAGGGCAAAAAACTCGACGCCCGCTCCGATGTCTTCAGCTTCGGCTCTGTCCTCTACGAACTCCTCACCGGCAAACAGGCCTTCGCCGGCGATACCAAGGTCTCCTCCCTGTCCGCCGTTCTCCTCAAGGAACCTTCGCCACTCGCCGCCGCGATTCCCCACCTGCCCCCGGAACTCGATCGCACTATCGCCCGGTGCCTCCGCAAAGATCCTGCCCGCCGCTGGCAAAGCATGGCCGACGTCCGTGTCGCCCTCGAGGAAATTCTGGAAGACGTCGACGCCGGCCGCCCCGCCGCGCCTCTCCCGCCTCCCGCGCCGGCCACGCGGGCCTGGAAGTGGGCCCTCCCCGCCGTTCTCGCCGCCGGAGCCATCCTCGGCGCCGGCGCCGCCTGGCGGCTCATTCCTCACGATCCCCTCAGCTACCAGCGCCTCACCTTCCAGCGCGGCAACGTCTATACCGCCAAGTTCGCACCCGGTGGCGCCGTCGTCTACTCCGCCGGCTGGGATGGTGGACCTCCTGCCATCTACTCCATCCAGCCCGGTAGCCGCGAAGCCCGCCAGTTCGATCTGCCTAACGCCAAGGTCTACTCCATCTCCGCCAAAGGCGACATGGCCATTCTCCTTGGCGAAGATCTCGCCGGTGCCCCTGCCACACTCGCCCGCGCTCCCTACTCCGGCGGCGCTCCCCGCGAAGTGCTCGAAGACGTCGTCGCCGCCGCCTGGGGACCCGATGGTGAGGCCCTCGCCGTCGCTCGCCGCTTCGAGGGCAAGTTCCGCGTCGAGTACCCCGTGGGCGCCGTCATTCTCGAACGCCAGCAGCTGCTCGGCGCTCCGTTCGTCCAGGTTTCTCCCACCGGAAACCGCCTCGCCCTCACCGACTATAGCGCCGAAGTTGGCGACTTCTCGGTTCTCCTCGCCGAAGCCGGCAAGGTCCGGCCCCTGTCAACCGGATGGCGCGCCGTCGGTGGCATGGCTTGGTCTCCCGGTGGTGATGAAGTTTGGTTCTCCGCTCTCCGCCTCGGCCAGGAACCCTCTATCTGGGCCGTCGACTTGAACGGCAAGGAACGCCTCATCGGTCAGGTCTCCGGATGGCCCCTCCTCCTCGACGTCAATGCCGATGGCGACGCCCTCGTCGCTGTCGTCAACTCCCGTGTCGGCGTCCTCGCCAACGTTCCCTCCTCTGGCCAGACTGAACTCGGATGGCAGGACGCTTCCTTCGTCTACGACATGGCCAGCGACGGATCCCTCGCCCTCTTCGTCGAACTGTCCTATGGCGAAGGCCGCAACTCCGCCATCTACCTGCGCAAAACGGACCGCTCCCCCGCCGTCCGCCTCGGCTTCGGCAATCGCCCCGCCCTTTCCCCCGATCGCAAACAGGTCGCCTGTATCCGATGGGAAGGCAAATCCAGCCGCTTGATGCTTCTGCCCACCGGCGCCGGCGAGCCCACCACGTTTGATCCGGAGGGTATCCAGCATCAGGCCGTCGAGTGGTTTCCCGCCGGTGACCGCGTCCTCTACAGCGGCGATGCGCCCGGCAAGCCCATCCGCTCCTATGTCCGCTCCGCGCAGGGCGGAGCGCCCGTCGCCATTACCGAAGAGGGCGAACGCGCCATGCGCATCTCCCCAGATGGCGCCAAGCTCCTCGTCCTCCGCGCCGGACAATACAGCGTCCGCGCCGTCGATGGCGGTCCCGCCACGCCCGTCGCTGGAATACTGCCCGGCGACAGCCCCGTCCGCTGGACCGCCGATAGCGCCCACCTGCTGCTTCGCGCCGGAAGTGGAGCCGTCATCTCCATCGTTCGGCTGGACCCGTTCACCGGCCGCCGGGACCCCCTTCATGAGTTGAAAGCCCCAGAGCCCGGTGCAGCCTTTCTTTCCGGATTCGCCGCCTCCGCCGATGGAAAATGGTACGCCGCCTCCTACCAGCGCGACCTCTCCACGCTGTTCCTCATGAAAGGTCTCCGGTAGTTCAGCGAAACGGATCGCGGACCGCCTGCATCCCACCCAACAACCGTATGAGCCGCCACGCCCAAGCCCGCACTCTCACGCTCCTGGCAGCCGTTCTTTACGCCGCGGCTGCTGCCAACGCGCAGCCGCAGCTCGAACTGGCGTGGGAAGTGCCCACCCCCGGTGTTCTCCCGCAAGCCATCCTTCCCGATTCCACCGGCCGCCCCGTGCTCCACGTGGCCCTCAAAAACGGCGGACTCGCCATTCTTGAAACCGCGCCCCAAGGCACGCCCCGCCGCATCGCCAATATCGCCAAGGCCAGCCTCGCCGGTCTCGACGTCATGCACTTGGACCAGCAGGACCATCTGCTCTATCTCGCTCTCGGCGACTTCTTCGATCCCAAAGGCGCCAAAGCCGGCCTCGCGGTCATCGACATCGCCGACCCCAGCCAACCACGAGTCGTTTCCATCTGGCAGTCCGATCGGTCCCTCCACGGCGCCGCCGCCATCCTTGTCCGGGACCGCTACGCCTACCTCGGCGCCATGGAACACGGCGTGTTCGTCTTCGATATCGCCGACCCCGCTCACCCCGAGCGCGTCGCCGCGTTTCTCCCGGACCCTGACTACCCCCGTCCCAATCCCAACCGCACCCAACACCCCAACGCCCGCGGCTTCGCCATCCGGGACCACCACCTCTTCGTCGCCTTTGACTCCGGTGGCATCCGCGCCATCGACGTCGCCGACCCCACCAATCCCCACGAAATCGGGCGCTACGTCAATCCCCGCATGGGCCGCAAGCAGCAGGCCTACAACAACCTCGTCATCGAAGGCGATACCGCCTACGTCGCCACCGACTATGCCGGCATGGAGGTCCTCGACATTCGCGACCCCGCCCGCATCCGTCAGATTGCCTGGTGGAACCCCTGGGACGCGCACACCCTCCGCAACCTCTGGTTCAACAGCCCCGGTCATACCAACCAGATCCAGCTCGATTCCACTCGCCATGCCGTCTACCTCGCTGCCGGTGGCAGTGAGTTGCAGGTGGTCGATGTCTCCGATCCGGCGCGCCCCACGCTCGCCGCCCGCTACGGAGAACCCGGCAACAAACTCGGAACCTGGGGAGTCGCCCTCTCCGCCGGCTATGTCCACCTCGCCTACATCAGCGCCCTCGTCCCCTTCCAAGGGACCTGGTCCGGCATCAAGACCCTGTCGCGAACTAGGTGACTGCGCGGCGCCGCTCCCGCTTCCGCGCCAGGGACTCACAAGCCCGCCGCAACTCCTGCCGATCCACCGCCGCGACGGCCTCGGCCTCTTCCGCCGTCAACCCCGCCGCCAAACCCGCCTGCACCGCCTCCGCCATGCTCCCCTCCAGAAACACTCGCTGTCTAAAGTCGCGCAGGCCGCGTTGCGAGAGCCCCCTCGTCAAGAGTGGCGCCGGATTCGCGGCGCGGTGAGGAAAATCGATGCGGGTCATCCATGACGAACCGGAACCAAGCAGACAGTGCCTTGTTCACTATCCCCCTTTACAAACAATGGGGCGGCCGGGATTTGCGCCCGGGGGGGCCCACCGTGTCGAATGGGAATGGGATTCCTCGAGCGAGATGACCCGCATCGCCTGCGGGCGCAGATCCCGCGCGCGATCTGCGGGACTTTAGACACGAACGACTGGTCTAGGGCCGATGCGCGTAGTAGTACTGATCAAGGCGCGCTACGCGATCTTTGCGTTTTGGATTCGGCGGACAGTCAATGCAGGGAAAAAGCCGAGACAGCGGCACTTCTGTATAGTTCGAGGGAACAGAGAATAGGCTAGCGGAGGGCTCTCCCGGGATCAAAGCGGAGAGAGTTTTTTCGCTCACACCTCCCTGGGGGCCGAAATCGACGCGCGACTGCACCAGAGCGCAGCCGAAATCAGGAGCAAACCACCAAATCGCCTCGGACGATCCGTTGTAGGCACGGAGTTTTAGGGTCCTTAACCCCTTGAGTGTTTCCTCGCCGACGAGAACCTGATCGGGCAATATTTGCTTTCCGTCGCGGCCATTCAGGCAGTTCGAATCAGGAGATCGAGTGCTGGCTACTACGTTCCTCGCCGGATCATAGATAGTGCTTTTTTGGGACGAAGCATCATTGATCGCCGTCCATAGACCGGCTGGCGTCCTAATGTCACGCCTCCTGGTCATTGCGGTTGTGCCACTGGTTGCTGCGGCCAGTTCAGTTCCGTCTGATCGGACTGCCGTAAGGTATGTGAGTCCGGGACGCGTTTGACCCTCGGGATTGTAAACGTTTTCTACCATCAAGACTGTGTAAGGTGGAGTGGACTGCCTTTGGGAGTCAACCATGTTCTGTGGTGCGGCCGTCACGATCCGCCGGTGAAACACGGACGACAACACCGCGAGGGCAACGAACCATGCGGCCAGTTCGAGGCGTTTCATACGAATCTGACTTCGGGATCCGATACGCATTGCTTTCGTTCTCCTTTCTTGTTCACCCGCTAACAAGTCGACTAAATTGGATAGCAATACCAGTCATCTGTCCCACAGCTATCGTTGTAGGAGTCAACACATGCGCATAAGCTATGAGGACACTGTGCGCTGCACCAAGTCCAGTAACATATGCCACTAAAGCATCCCCACCGAGTGCCTTTGTCCAGGAGCGTTGCGTAGCCGCACTCTTTGTAGCAGGATGGTGGCTGGCCTCCCATGAGGCTGTCGAGCAGTCCTACGGCCATGACGATGATCGGTAGAGTCAGCCGAACCGCCAGAATCATTTTGGAAAGGGGATATCGGCGTATAGTCATAGCGGGAATTTACCACCGTTCTAAACTAAAGGCAAGGGCCAATTCAGCGACAATTAGTTAGTGATGTTAATTCTGGATATCTGTGCACTCCGAGAAATGCCTTTTGATAACCGCACCGCCACGGAAGCGGTTAGCTGCTGAACTTCGCCCCAGATTGCCGACGTCTTCCTCGCAGGTCCTTCCTTTTCAGTTTGGGGTGCTCCTCAAGCGGGATATCAAGGGCAGAGTTCGATGAAGAGTACATCGCCCGGATGGAGGTTGTGTTGAAACTCTACGAGAAGCCATAGAATCCGGTTGATCCGGTGGCGTGCCTGGATCAGAAGCAGGTCTCGCTACACGACGAGGCCCGCTCGGCGCCCGGCCGCCCGGGTCACATCGCCAAGCGCGACAGCGAATATCGACGCTGCGGGGTCACCCACATATTCGCGGTGGTGGAACTGAAGACCGGCCGCCACCTCAATCGAGCCACACCCAACCGTTCGGGCCGTGAGTTCGCACTCACGCTGCGCGGTCTGGCACGCCGCTACCGGCACGCGACAAAACAATTCGCTTGGTGATGGACAATCTCAATACTCATTGCCGCACGTTGCTCACCGGCTGTTTCGGACCGCGGAAAGGCACCGAACTGTGGCGTCGTTTTCAAGTACGCCCAAGCACGGCAGTTGGCTTAATATCAGGCCGTCGAACTCAGCCTTCCGTCTCGGCACTGCTAGACCGTAGCAGAATCGGTACTCTGGAGGCACTAAAGGCTGAGGTTTGGGCATCGACGCGACACCGCCGACGGCCACAAAAACCACATAGACTGGAAGTTCATCAGAAAAGCCGTTCGTTCAAAAGTTGGCTACAAAGTCGGTCTCTGCGCGGTCAAACATCTAGGTGGGCAAGCTTCAGCTTGCGCGAGGCTTTAGCCTCGCTCCCCAAACGTCGCGGCAATCCGGCTAACCGACTCCCCGCCGGCCCCGCTTCCGCGCCAACGACTCACAAGCCCGTCGCAAACCCGCACGATCCACCTCGGCCACCGCCCGCGCCTCCTCCGCCGTCAGCCCCGCCGACACCCCGGCCCGGATCGCCCCCGCCATGTCCTCCTCCAGAAACACCCGCTGCAGAGCCTCGTCCGTGTACAACCGCGCCAAAAAAGCCTCGAACTCCGGACCCGTCTTCATGCGCCCCGCTCTCGCCCCGCCCGCAGCGACGCACGCGCCCTGTCCAACTGCGCCAGCAACTCCGACATAGCCGGAAATCGCCCGTCACGCTCCAGGATCACCGTCAACGGCTGACGCGCCCGCCGCCCCACTTCCTCCAGTAACTGATAAACCGGCTCCGGAGGGTCGTGCAGATGATCGTCCAGAATGGGTCCCCCCTCCCCACCCAAAAATCGTCCGCCCGAAATGTGAATCACCCGCACCCGGTCGAGCGGTATCGCTTCCAGAAACTCCACCGCCTCGTACCCCAGGTTCCGCGCGTTCGTCACCACGTTGTGCAGATCCAGCAGCAGCGGACTCTCCGTCGCCGCCATCACCGCGCTCAGCCACACGCTCTCTCCCAGGTCGCTCCCCGGCGGATCCACCAGCGTTGCGATGTTTTCCACCATCGGCGTCACGCCCACTCCCCGGCGCATCCGATCCAGATTCTCCGCTGTCCCCTCCACCGTCCACGCGTTCCTCGGTGGCGCGCACAAATGCCCGATCTCGATCCCTCCGCCGCGCACGAACGCCAGATGCTCGCTCCACGATTCCGGCTCCACCGCCTCGATCAGCTTCGCCAGTGCGTCCACCCGTCTCTGCTCCACACGCGCCGTCGACCCCGGTCCCAGCCCGATGCTATGCAACAAAACCGGCGTCTGCGCCCGCAGCGTCCGTAGCGCGTCGATCCCCTTCCGCGCCGCCGGCAGATAGTCGTCGGCGATCACTTCCACAACATCGATCCGGTCCAGATTCGCGAAAATTCCCGCCGCCAATTGAGGACGCCACCCCAGCCCCACCCGGTCCCGCTCCGCGCCCGGTTCCACGGCCTACTCGCCTCCGCACCCGCCGCAGCCCCCGCCCCCGCAACTGCTCCCTCCGTCACTGCTTCCCGAATCGCTCCCGCACGAAGATCCGCATGAGGATCCGCAATCCCCCTTCGACGATGCCTTCGGAAACAAGCTCGGCACGAATAGAAAATCGTTGTTCGCCATCAAAGCCCCCACCCCCCACACCGCCGCCACCATCGCCGCTTCCCGCGGTTCGATCGATGCTTGCGCCACCGCCGTCTTGTTGAACAATTCCCGCAGCCCCGCCAGCGTTCTGTCGCCGAACGTCGTCCGCTTCTTCATCGTCTGTGCGATCAGGATCCCGATCGATGCCGCTACCAGCACCACCAGGAACCCCACGTTGTGACGCCCCCGCTCCAGCGCCTGATAAATCCGCAATCCCGCCACGCTGCAGAGCAAGACCAGCCACACCGCCATCCAGTTCACTCGCTGCGCCCGTAGCGCCGGGCCAGGGATCAAACCCATCGCCGCCAGCGGCTCCTCGTACCGTTTCATCTCCTCCGCCCGCGCGGCCCGCTGCACCGCTTCGGTCGCCTTCGTCGCCCCTTGCCGTCCGATGTCGAGCACCACTCGCTCCGCCGTCTCCAGGATGTGCCCCGGCAGCCCGCGGGTCGCCGACGTGATCGTATTGCCGTTCGATTCGAGCAGACCGGACCGGATCAGGTTCACGATCGCCAATCGCGCCACTTCCATCTTCCCGCCCCGCAAACACGCGATCTGATACGCATCGGTCAGCCGCGGCGGTTCCTGCCCATGGCCTCCCTCCCGTTGGTTGCGCAAAAAACGATTTGCCAAAACGACAACGCCGGCCAGGCCCGCGTAGATTGCCAGAAACACCGGACCACTGACATTCATAGCCCAACTCCTCCGGAATCTATCGGCAGCGCGGCTGCGGATCCTCAGCCGTCAAAAAGCCCTATCGCGCGATTCCCGTCCCGATCCGCTTCGCATCCTGAACCACGATCCGCATCTCCGCCCGCCGGAACGCTCCCAACTGCACACCGTTCCGCGCCAGCACAAAGCTGATCTTCATCTTCTCTCCGTCGAAAATCAATTCCCCTGCCCCGGTGCAATCCGGCTGCACCTGATAGCTGCCTGTGAATTGACGCGCCGGCTGCCGCGATTCCATCCCCACCAGATCCAACTTGAATGCCCCGTTTTCCGCATTCAATCGCCCCATCAATGCCAACGGCTGGATCGCCGGCATCTCCTCGGTTCCCAGCGCCAGGCCCGTAATCGCCAATCCGTGCACGCCGCTCAACGTCGTCTGCGTGCAATTGGCCGCTAGTTGCGGCCGGAACAACTCGATCACCGTACCTTTGCCCTGTCCCGTCTGCACGAACGTCGCCTCATCGCCTCGATTCCGCAATACGCCCTGATACGCCACCCGCGCCCCGGGCAGCGGATCCCCCAGTAGATCCAACCCGGACCGGAATCCATCCACCAGCGTCACAGCCAGCGTGCAGTCACCATTCACCGTGTACGTGCCCACTCGCACCGTCAGTTGCTCCACGTCCGGTGGACCGCCGAAAAGATTCCCCAGCCCGTCTGCAGTCACACGCCCCACCACCGCGAACGCCGCCCCAGACGCTGCTCCCTTCGCCAGTTGCCCCATCGGAGTCGCGCTATAGTTGGGCTGCGCGGCTCCCTCCATCGGCATGGCTACCGTTGGGTCCGGCACTCCGCGCGAGGCCACAAACACGTAGGGACCGAAAAAGTCCTGGCTCCCCGCGCAACCCTGCCCCATCGCCAGCGGCGTCGCCGACACCGCCAAACAGGCGGACAAAACCCCATGTCGTAGTTTCATCAGTACTGACCTCCTTACGCGTTCAGCATACCGCAAGTGGGTTTTTCCGTACTGGTACCCTCACCCAAACGGCACCCCACGTGCCTAATGAAGAACGATGCGACACTTGCTGGCGGCACTGCTGCCCCTCACTGCCCTTGCCGCCGACCAGCCCTACGCCCGCTTCGACGAATCCGCCCGCCTCTGGACCATCGGCAACGATACCATCGAAACCGCGTTCCGCCTCGAACCCGAAGGCTGGTTCCGCTTCCTCTACATCGCCGGCGCCCGGTCCACCGTATGGTATGCCCCCTCTTCCACGCTCAGCGGACCCATCGCCCTCACCGCCTCCAACGTCAACCTCGATGCCAATGCGCTGTATGACCTCGATCATTGGGCCACTTCCCCCACCGAGCGCGGCGGAATTCGCCTCACCATCCGCCTCGAGCCGCGCCAGGTGGACGCCCACATCCGTTTCGAAGCCGAAGCCTACCCGGACCAGCCGTTCCTCCGCTACCGCTCCTTTCTCGAGAACACCGGCGGCGGCGCCCTCCGCGTCTCTGCCGCCGACATGCTCCCTTGGCGCTTCCACAGCCCCCACGCCACTCTCCGTGCCTTCCTCGTCGGCCAATGGTCCTGGGCCGGCAACCGCGCCAATTTCGAACCCCACGAATATGACCTCGCCGCCCAACCGGGTCCGGTGGAAGCCTTCACCGGCGCCTATGGCGACCATTCCACATGGGGCGCCGTTCGCGACCCTTCCGATAACGGCATCGTCTTCGGCTGGGAGTTCGACGGCCGCGCGCGCGCCCACGCCGAAATGCGCGACGGAATGCTCGAAGTCGACGCCCTCATCATGCAAATCGATCATGAGGTCCGCCCCGGCGAAGAGTTCCTCATGCCCGGAGCCTTCCTCGGCCTGTTCCGCGGCGACTGGGACGAAGCCGGCTTCCGCACCCAGCGCTTCGTCGAAGCCGTTCTCGCCAAACCCATCCCGGAACCCCAGCGATTCCCCTTCCTCATGTTCGATTCCTGGGGCTTCCAATGGAGTATCGATGATCAGGTCCTCCGCGAAGCCGCCCGCCGCTCCGCCGAACTCGGCGTCGAAGTCTTCACCGTCGACTTCGGCTGGGCGCGCGTCACCGGTGACTGGACCCCGGATCCCGTCAAGTTCCCCAACGGTCTCCGGCCCCTCTCCGATTACGTCCGCTCTCTCGGCATGAAATTCGGCCTCCACCTCCCCTTCGGCGAGGCCCTGGAGGAAGCCCAGGTCTTCCGCCTGCACCCGGATTGGAAAGTCGTCCCCAATCCCAACCAGCAGCGAGGCTACTTTGGCGCGCGCGGCATCTGCCTGTCCCACCGTCCCGCCCGCGAGTGGGTCATCGCCGAGATCCTGCGCGTCATTCGCGAAAACGGCGTCGATTGGCTCCTGCAGGACGGCGAAAACATGGTCAAAGGCTGCTTCGCCACCAATCACACCCACGCCGCCGGCGACAGCAACTATGCGAATTCCATAGAAGGCCTGAATGCCATCATCGAAGCGGTGCAGAAGCAAGAACCCGATGTCCTATGGGAAAACTGCGAGGACGGCGGCAACATGCAAACCTTCCACATGGTCCAGCACTACGTTACCTCCATCGTCAACGACAACGACGATCACATCACAACCCGCCGCTCCATCTACGGCTCCACCTATCCCTTCCCGCCCCGTTACACCGATCGCTACATGGAGTCCGACCCCTGGACTTCTCATATCACCCGCAGCCACTTCTTCGGCGGTCCGCTCATCCTCATGCAGCCCATCACCCAATGGAGCGACCCCATGCTCGCCTTCATGAAAAAGGAGCTTGCCATCTACAAGTCCACCCGGACTCTCATTCGCGACGCCAAGATCTACCACCTGACCCCACCCCCCGACGGCTCGTTCAACGACTATTTACAGGCGCATCACCAGGAAACAGACCGCTCCGTGATCTTCGTCTTTCGCGAACACTCCGAAGAAGATCTCACCCAGGTTCGCCCCCGCGGGCTCACCTCCGCCCGCCTCTACACCGTCCGCTTCGAAGACCATCGGGCCACGCACGTCCTGTCCGGGTCCGAACTCATGGAAAATGGAATCCCGGTGCCGCTCCTCTCCGCCCCGTCCGCCGAGATCGTCTACATCGACCCGGCCCCAGAAGGCGTCAAACCGGCCGCTAATGACTAATCGGCTTCGTTCTTACTTCGATTCCGCCAAACTGGCATGCCGGAACAGCAGACCGGACGCAGTGAACAACGCCACGAACACAAAGTGCCCCACCACGATTCTCCGCACCAGCCCCGACGGCTCGCCCGACGTGAGCGACAATCTTCGCGCCCCCGGGTGGCCGCAGGTAGTTGATCTTCAAATCCGACGTCGTGCATTCGCGCCCGTCCCCGTACCGGTGATTCAGGCAGTGCCACGCCACCTCGTCCGCCACTGACGCCGCCACGCCCCCGTGCAACACGCCATTGCCGTTGAGTAGATCTTGCCGAATCGCGCACATGCATGTAACACCGCCGGCCCGCCGCCGGGTCACACGAACCGCGAGAAAGTCCTCGAAGGCCATAACCGCAATGCTACCCCGCCGGGGCCGGCGGCAAGGCCGCGAAGGATGGCCTTGGTCGAGCGGATCGGTCAGCCGTGGCCGGATCCGCGGACCTCTGTCAGTATTGCCTTCAGCGAGAGCGGTCGCAAAGATGGCGTTTCGGGCCTTGGCGCTCAGGTCAACTGGAGATGCAGGCAATCGCCATGGGTAGCCAATGTGTCAATTATCTCGTCAACGCCGTTAAAAATAGCGCTTGACTTTCATAAATGGCCAGAGTAACGTTTCCCATGAAAGGAAGGTGGATTGTATGTCAGACAGCCTTTCTCGGTTGGCCTCGGAGGTATTGGCTCTCTTCTGGAGACGGCGGCTGGTTTTCCTCGTAGTAATTTTGGCAGTAGCTAATATAGCTCTTGCTCAATGGCCAGACTGCGACAAGAACTGCGGTTGCGGAAACTGGTTAAATCAGAACTTCCGTTACGGCTGCGGTGCTTCCTACGAAGCCTGCAAATGGGTCGAGTGTTCAGAGACTTGCGCGGCATGTGGTTACTTTAGCAGCCCTTACAATGACGACTGCGTCAACTTTCGCTATTGCAACTAGGAGGATCGCACAATGAGCGACAATGGAAGTTTCAGGCTGAATCGATTTCGTAGATCCATATTACTTGGGATGACTGTTTTCTGACAGGCAATTGCCTGGTGATGCTGCTGTCTAAAGCGAAAGCGTTTGGTCGGAGTTGCAGCGCCAACTCCGTACACGGTGAAACTGCGATCCGTCGTTTCTGACGGCTCTGAAGTTCGCCGTGAACTAGGTACCTTTACCTTTGCGGTTCGATCAGACGGGTCGCGAGCGATGGTATCCACGCTTCCCCATCCCAACGGTATCGAAACGACACGGAACATCGAATTCGCCAACGGCGATCGCGCAACAGTAGGCGACTTGATCGGCAAGCGGACCACGTGGAAGAGCAAGAGCACCCCAATAGTGGCTCGGTGGCACAGGGATCCCGCCCAGCAATGCATGAAAACGCTGGCGGGAACCGCTCCCACAACCGCCAAAGAATGGAACATTGGGAACGGCTCGGTCAACGGGATCCGGTTCGTTACGATTGAACGAGGCAGTGGTACCTATTCCTATGCTCTGGATTTCGGCTGTGCGCAGGTGGCTTCGAAAACGGGCTTCGGCGCGAACACGAGCGGGCACGAACTGATCGGGTTGATACCCGGTGAGCCCGACGCAACCCTGTTTCATGTTCCGCCCGAGTTCGAGGAGACTGATCCACTCGCATTCGCACAGGCTATGCGGGCTTCCATGCGGTTGGGGCCATTGCCCGAGGCATGCGAGCGAAAAACGCGGGACTATGCCGATATCTATCGCAAGCAGTGACGCGCGGATCCGAGATTCAAGATCGCCTCGCCCGCCGCTTCCTGAGCCGCTCCCGAGCCCAACTCCGCGGGCCAACTGCGAAAGCCGCGCCGCTTACTGGAAAAGCCTGCTCCTCAGTCGCCGTTATTGATCGTGTTCCCGGCACTTCCTGTACCCCCGCACGCGCACGGGACCTTCTCCACATGCTTGTTTCGAAATCACAATCCACTGGGAAACTGCGAGACGCGGCAACATGCAAACCTTCCACATGGTCCAGCACTACGTTACCTCCATCGTCAACGATAACGACGATCACATCACAACCCGCCGCTCCATCTACGGCTCCACCTATCCCTTCCCGCTCTGTTACACCGATCGCTACATGGAGTCCGACCCCTGGACTTCTCATATCACCCGCAGCCACTCTTCTCTCGGCGGTCCGCTCATCCTCACGCAGCCCATCACCCAATGGAGCGACCCATGCTCGCCTTCATGAAAAAGGAGCTTGCCATCTACAAGTCCACCCGACTCTCATTCGCGACGCCAAGATCTACCACCTGACCCCACCCCCCGACGGCTCGTTCAACGACTATTTACAGCGCATCACCAGGAAACAGACCGCCCGGTGATTCGTCTCTTCGCGAACACCTCGAAGAAGATCTCACCCAGGTTCGCCCCCGCGGACTCACCTCCGCCCGCCTCTACACCGTCCGCTTCGAAGACCATCGGGCCACGCATGTCCTGTCCGGGTCCGAACTCATGGAAAATGAATCCCGGTGCCGCTCCTCTCCGTCTCGTCCGCCGAGATCGTCTACATCGACCCGGCCCCAGAAGGCGTCAAACCGGCCGCTACAATGACCAATCGGCTTCGTTCTTACATCGATTCCGCTGCTGGCATGCCGGAACAGCAGACCGACGCAGTGAACAACGCCACGAACACAAAGTGCCCCACCACGATTCTCCGCACCAGCCCCGACGGTTCGCCCGACGTGAGCGACAACGCCACGGCGATCACCTCAATCACAGCCAGCATCGCCGCCATCGCGAACAACGCCCGAGCCATCCCTGGCGCCTTCAACTGCGCTACCCAGGCCCCGGCGCCCCCTACCGCGAGCACGCAGAAGTAAACGAGGTAAGCCGGATTGTCTGACTCCGACATATGCACCATGTTCCCCCACCCCAGCACGAACCCAGTCGCCAGCGCCAATCCGACCCCCGCTTTGTAGGCCCACGCGCCCATCTTCCGCGCGATCAGCGCATAGGCCAACCCCGTTGCAAAGAACAGGACATACGCGAACACGAATCCCCCAACTCCCCAGTGCCAGTCATCCACAAACTGCGATGCCACCAACGGCACCATCCAAAAAGCCAGCGCCCCGAGCGCCACACGCAGCAGCGTCTTTCTCAGTTCTGTCATATGATTCGCGTTCTCCCTCACGATTTCCATGGACGTTTCGAAAAAAGTCGATAGAACGAGTCCGAACAGTCCGCGCCTGGCATGCTCGTGCTCCCGGCACATGTCGTCGAACGTCTGCGCCATCCCCTCGCCGAACCGGTCATGGAAAGGCTGCGGATACAACCGTAGCAGCATCGCATACCACCCCCGGTAGCGCCGGCCCGTGGCGTCAGTGGCCATACGCCGTACGTCCTTCCGCCACCGCCACCACGCCGCGATACCGATCCAACTCCGCTGCGAGTGCCGCCCGCCCTGCGCCCGTCAACTCGTAATAGATCCGCCGCGGGCCGGCCATCTCCGGATCCGCCCGCTTGCCGCTCTCGCGGATCAGCCCCGCCTCCATCATCCGCCCCATCGACCCGTAGAGTGTCCCCGGGCCCATCTTCACCTTACCCTCCGAGTCCGCCTCCACCTGCTTCATGATCCCGTATCCGTGCCGCTCCTCCATCGAAAGCGCCAGCAGGATATGCAGCACTGCGGGAGTCAGCGGAGCCTGTGCCGTGGCCTTCTTCCCCATGCCTCGATGCTATATCCGTTACGGATATATGTCAAGCCCAGTCCGAGGCTCACTCCGTCACGATGTGCCGCGCACGTCGCCGAACTTCTCCCTCGCCGTCCAGTCCTGTGGACCCGCTCCCTTCGTGTAGATCCCGAACGGCCCCACCGCCCACAACTCTCCGTTCACCCGCACGAAGCGCTCCAGAAACACCCAGCCCTCTTTTCCCACTGCCTTCCAGGTCTTCCCGCCGTCCTCGGTCGCCAGGAGGTCGTTCTCCGCCGTGATCCAGCCCCGGCCGTCGGCGTCCACCGTCACTGACCGCAGCCAACTCTTCACCCCGCTCTCGATGGCCGTCCACGTCGCGCCCCCATCGCTCGAATGGAGGATTTGCCCCAGCATCCCCACCGCCCAGCCTTCCCGCGCATCGCGGAAATACACTCCGCTCAAGGACCATTCCGCTGCCGGCGTCCGGATCTCCTCCCACGTCGTCCCGCCATCGGTAGTCCGCAGGATCGTTCCTGCCCATCCCACCGCCCATCCATGATCGTGGTCCACAAAGTAGATGCTCTCGATCGATTGCGATGTCCCGGTGCGCTGCGGCGCCCACGTCTTGCCCCCATCGCTCGTGTGCAACATCGTGCCGCCGTATCCGGTCAGCCATCCGGATTCGCCGTGGAAATAGATTTCCCGGTAGTCGTTCTTTACCGGCACTTCCACTGCGCTCCACGTCTGTCCCCCGTCCTCGGTACGTAGCAGCGTGGCATCGTCGCCCGCGATGAATCCCCGTCTTGCGTCCAAAAAAGCAACGGCCCGCAATCGGGCCTGTGTCGTTACCGGATATTGTCTCCACGTTTTGCCGAAGTCGCCGCTGGCCAGCACGGACCCCCGGTCGCACATCATCCAGACGTTCTTCTCCACCGATACCGCGTCCTGGATCCAGCAAGGCGGACCGCCGGCCTCCAAATCCACCGCGGGAAGACTCGTCGCAAACGCAAAAATAAGAAAAAGTGGCAGCATCTATACCTCCTCGACGCTCGCACACCTGAGTGACCTATTGGGTAGGACGGCTCCGCCGGTTGTTTCGTTTCACCTCGCTAAAACACCAGCCAACTATAGGCCGCGCCCACCACCGTCATCGACAATCCCCACCCCAGCAGCTGGTTGAACAACCGCCGGCTCTCCTCCCCTGCCGGCATCGACGCCACGCACAGCGCCCCGATCGTCGAAAGCGGCGACACATCCACCAGATGCCCGCCGATATTCATCGCCGATGCAATCGAAGCCGGATCGCCTCCGCCCAGCTTCTCCACCAATCCCGGGATTGTCGGCAAAAACGCCGGCAGCACCACGCCCGACGTACTGCTGTACACCGAGATCGTCCCCGTTACGAACGAGATCAACGGAGCAATCGTCTCCGCCGTCGCGTACCGCGCAATGAAGTCGGTGAACAGATCCAGCCCGCTCGTCTTCTCGAGCAAGCCGATCAGCACCGTCACCCCACTCACCATCACGATCGTTCCCCACGGCATCCGCCGCAGCGCCTCGCCGTCATCGGCGATCCGCGTCAACGACAGCAACACCGCCGCCGCGAAGGCCGCCATCCCTACATTCGCCTTCAACACCAGCACCGAACCCACCAGGGCTCCGATCGCCGCTAGCGTCACCAGATGCTTGCGCTCGAAACCCGCCCCGCTCGCCTCGTTACCGTCCTCCTCGCTGCGTTTGCCGAACAATCGCCACCCGCCGAGCAACAGGAACCCGCCCCCCGCTAGCACCGCGTGCGCGATCAGATTGTCCATGTACGTCCGCGACTCGAGCCCTGGAAGCCCGATCCGCGTCATCAACCCCGAGACGATAATTCCCGTCGGAGCAAACGGAGACAATGACCCCGCGTTCGCCCCATTCCCCACCATGATCGCCATCAGAAACGCCGGTATCCGCATCCGCGCCGCCGTCGACATCGCCATCGGAGCCAGCAGCGCCGCCGTCGCGATATTCCCCGGACCAATCGACGCCAGTCCCGCCGCCAGTACGAAAATCAACACCGCCGCCAGCCCCGCGTTCCCACGGCAACTCCGCACCGCAGCCCGCGCCACCTTGTCCAGCGTTCCGTTCACCTGAGCCTGCGTGAACAACAGCGTCACCCCCGCCAGCGTCAGAAACAGATCCACCGGAAACCCCGCCGTCACCGCCTTCACCGGCATTCCGCCCATGTACACGCCGATGATCCAGGCAAACGCAATCGAGATCAGCCCGACATTCAACCGCGTCGTGCAACTGAGTAAGACCGCCACGCCAAGCGCGGCCAAAGAGATGGCGCCGAGATGCACGTCTCAGTATACGGGCCCGCGCCGAAGGCGAGGAAAGCAAAAATCGGAAAACGCCTACGTCAAGTCCCGGCACTCCGCGGCCCTAATGGCCAAAATCGGCCGTACCCCACCTCCCCGTCGAAATTAGGCACCAGAACATCTCCGTCGTCCTGGACGAACTCGGCCTGCCTCGGCGCGCATCCCGCTGTCCTCGACGTCGTTCCCGGCGCAAGACGTACGGATTCGTCCGGGCAATCCGTCTTCGTCGAGCCTCCCCAACAGGCAGATCACGATCCGTCCCCGGAACTGCAGCAACTCGCCCAGATTCGACCCCGTCGATCGCGACCACCGGAATCGTGCTCGCGGCAAGGCGGGAGAAGTCGGCTACGACGTCCTCTGCTCCCTCCCCGCCGGTGAGGAAAGATTGATCGAAGTCAAAACCACCAATGGATCCGCCCGCACACCGTTCACACGCATTGAGCGCGACACCGCCGCCCGGCCCCTCGAACACTCCCTCCACCTTGCCCCGGAAACCTGGCGAGCCTCATTCCTCCTCGACCCATCCCCGCCGCGGCCCTGACCTCGGTTAGTCCACCCCCAGCGCCCCCGCCGCCACCACAGCGCCATTCCGGTCCGTCACAAACACCACCACCCGCAACCCGCCCCGCCACGTCCCGTCCGGCTTCCACGCCTCCCGGAACCGTCGCCCCTTCCCCAGCCTCGCCATCTTCCGCACCACGCCGTCATGACGCAGCGTCCGCCCCCCGTTCTCGCCGCGCTTCACCGCGGTCGCCAATCCATCTTCGGTGATCGCCATCCATGCCTCCCCATCGGCCGCTCCGGGAACCGTGATCGCCAGCTCCGCCCCGTTGCGCACGATTTCCACGCGTGCCTTCGGTTTCGCGGCCGCCTCCCGCAGCACCCCTTCCAGACGGCCCCGGTCGCTCCCCACAAACTCCCATCGCCCATCCACAACCATTTGCGGCGTATACGGACCCCGTATCTGGAACCGGCGCGCATACTCCTGCTGCCGCTCGCTGAATTGCCGCGATGAGAACGGATCCCGCCACCCCAACTGATTCCAGTAATCCACGTGCTCGCTCAGTGCGATCACTTCCACACCCTCCGCCGGCGCCGCCTTCCGGATCGCTGACAACAACGCGTCCGCCGGAGGACAACTCGAGCAACCTTCCGAGGTGAACAACTCCACCACCACCGGAGTCTGCGCCGCCGCTCCATCCGCCATCAGCAACGCCGCCGAAGAAAGACTGGCCAGGGAAAGAAGGTTGTATCTCATCCACCCTTCCTTCGCATCCGCCCCCGGTCCGGTTCCGCCCGCCTCGCCGATTCCCCACAACACCGGAAAAAACACGCCGCCATCCATCCCGCACAAACCAATCCCCTTACGGCCCGCCGGCTGACCCGCCACACCCCTTCGGCTTTGCCCGCGCCCGTCGCGCCGCGGCTACCCTTCCATCGGCGATGCGGACGCCGTGGCGCCGCCTGAGCGGACCCACAACGGAAAATAGGAACAGAGCCAATAAGTTATATATTTTTCGATCTCTTACGACGATACGAAGCCAAAAGCAAACCCGATCACCGCCCGAACACCCGCATCTCGACGCCCACCATCACCGCCCGCCCGGGCATCGCCACACCGAAGATCTCCTGATACACCGCATCGTTCAAATTCGTCAACTGCACGAACGGGTGCACGCGCCCGCGCACCCGCGCAGCATAGACGTCCACCACTGCGTAGGCGTCCCGGGCGTATCGCTGCACTGCCCCCACCCTCGCCCGCGCCGCGATGCCGCCCGGCAGCGTGCCCTGCCATCCCGCCACCCCGAGATGCTGCGGGTAGTTGAACGAGTACCGCGAGAACAGCCCCTGCACCGCGTCCTGCACACCCCGCAGACCCGTGTAGCTGAAGTCGATCACATGCGCCTCCCGCGCCCGGACCCGCGCCGATGCCTCAACGCCGGTGAACCGCAGCTTCTGGAAATTCGTTGCCCGCCAGATGTCGGCCGGTGACCGCCGTACGAAGTCGATCCCATCCCGCTCCCGCCGCTGGAACACCGCCGCCTCGGCCCGCACCCGCGATGTCGCATGCCAGTCCAATCCCGCTTCCACGCTCGTCGCCGATTCCGGCCGCAAGTCCGGCGTCCCTTGATTGGCCGGGTCGTGGTAGTAAAGATCGGTGAACGTCGGCAGCCGGAACGCGCGCGTCACACTCCCGCGGATCTTCAGCGTCGGCGCGATCCACGCCCCCACCGCCGCCGTCGGCGAGAACTGATGATTGGCGGACCCATACATTTCCTCCCGCGCTCCCAGCGACAACGAGAACCGCTTCAGCGCTCGCATGTCGAACGCCGCGTACGCGGCCCCGCGCGCTCTCGTATGGTTGCCCAGGTTTGTGCTCGTGATTGCGTCGCGCAGCCCCTCCACGCCCCAATGCAGCCGCGCGTTCCGCGTCACAGGCTCCCAACGCCGGAACGCCGCCTGGAAGCTCTCCACCGCGTGCCGGTTGGTGAATACCTGCGGGCGGTCCCGGTACAGAACGAAAAGATCGGTGTGCCGCCGGAAGGTGAAGCTCGCATTGGTGCGCTCATCGAAGCGGTGCCGCAGGGAACTCCACCACGTCTTGGTCCGCTCCCACGAATTGAAGTTGCCGTAAAACTGCTCCGCGCCGAAAGGCTTGTCCGCGTGTGCCAGCGTGATCCGCGTGTCCCCGGCCCGCGTCCGGAATCCGGTGATCGACGTCAGCGCCAGGTTCCGGTAGTCGCGGTTCTCGATGAACCCCGTCGAAAAGTCGCGCGCGGCGAACAACTGCTGCGAGAACCCGTTGCGTGTATACGACGCGGCCACCCGTTGTTGATTGGACCCGAAACTCCCGATCCCGGTGCGCAGCCGCACCTCGCTGTGCTCGGGATCCCGCGTCACAAAGTGAACCACGCCCCCGATCGCGTCCGATCCATACTGCGTCGATCCCGACCCCTTCAGGATCTCGATCCGCTCCAGGCTCTCCACCGGCACCGGCACGTCCATGTTGTGATGCCCGCTCTGGACATCGTTCAACCGTACGCCATCGAGCAGCACCAGCGTCTGCCCGAACGTCGATCCGCGAATCGAAACATCGGTCTGAATGTTGTTCTGCCCCCGCTGCCGCAAATCCACAGACGAGTCCCGGTTCAGAAAATCGATCACCGTGTGGGTCAGCACGCGCTGCTCATCGGTCGCCGGAATCGTGCGCACAGCCCGGTCCGCTTCGTCGGTGGCCACGGGTTCATAGACGCCGGTCACCACTACCGAATCGGTCCGCGTCACCTGTCCGAAACCAACCCCCGCCCACAGGGCAACCAACGCAAGCCGCAAATAGTTCCTCATACGATTCGGGCAAACCGCCCATCCCGACCCAGCCGGTACTGCCGCCCCCGCCACCGGATCGAATTCCCAAAGAATCCCGCAATCCAAAACCCGAAGGTCACCAGATCGGCCACGGGCACCATGTACCAGTATCGCTTGCACAAAGGATCGCGCAGTATCCCACCCGCCACCGCCCATGCCGCTGCCGCCCGCAATGTCATCGCCGCCCCCGCCAGCAGCAAGCCTTCCGGAAACGCCGCCACCGCCAGAGCCAGCGCCCATGGCGCCGGGTTCGTAAAGACCTGCCCGACGTACCCCGCCGGGCGTGACCGCCGCGTCGAACGCGCCCACCGCAATCGATGCTCCGCATTCGCCGCGAAGCTCTCCGTGCCGCTGCCGGCAATGTGATGCTCCACGATCGTCGGCGACAATCCCACGCCGGCGCCGTTTGCCGCCGCCAACTGTCCCAGCATGAAATCCTCAGCCAGATAGTCTCTCAACCGCTCCCACCCGCCGATTGCCGCAATCGCCTTCTTCCGCGCCACAATCGTAGGCCCTACCGCGAACCGCATCCCTTCGAGCATCCGCGCCACCAGAATCCCCGACAGGAACTCGGTGTTCATCATCATCGCTTCCAGGCGTGACCAAATCGAATCCCCCGGCACCGCGCGATACGGGCACGTTGTAACGCCCAGCCCTTCATCGGCGAATTCCGCCGCCATCCGCTCCAGAAAATCCGGCTCCACCCGAATGTCGCTGTCGCACATCGCCAGCAGCCCGTAGCGCGCCGCCGCCGTCATCTGCTCCAGGCTGTACACCTTCGCGTTTGCGTACGGCGGCTCGCCCGTCACGATCAGTCGCGCCGGTATCGCCGGGTACGCCGCCATCAACCGCTTTACCACCGCCACCGCCTCGTCGCCCGCCTCGCGGACCGCGAACAGGATCTCGAACTCGGCATAGCGCTGCGTGAACACCGCCCGCAGATTCTCTTCGAGCCCCGCGTCCACGCCCGCCAGCGGCTTCAACACGCTGATTCCGATCGCCGCCCCACTGCTCCCATCCGCCGCTTTTGGAAACCGCCGCGCGGCTACGATCACCAGCACGCAGAAGACCGCGGACCCGGTGACCAGCGCCGCCAGCACCAGGACCAGCATCTACTCCACGGGCACTCTGCGGTCGCTCAGGTCCTTGAGCGCCGCCAGGAACTCGTCCACCGTCTTGGCTCCCTGATCGCCATGCTTCCGGTTGCGCACTGAGATCGTCCCCTCCTGCGCCTCCCGGTCTCCGACCACCAACATGAACGGAATCTTGTTCACCTGCGCCACTCGAATCTTGTTGTTGACCTTCTCTTTGCTCTCGTCCACTTCGGCGCGGAATCCCGCCGCCGCCAACCGGTCCCGCACTTGATTGGCATACTCGAAATGCCGGTCCGCGATAGGAAGAACAATCGCCTGCACCGGAGCCAGCCACACCGGAAACGCCCCGGCGTAGTGCTCGAGCAGGATGCCGAAAAACCGTTCGACGGACCCGTACAGCGCCCGGTGGCACATCAGCGGCTGATGCTTCTGCCCGTCGTCGCCCACGTACTCGAGATCGAACCGCCGCGGCAGATTGAAGTCGAATTGGACCGTGGATAGCTGCCACGGCCGGTCCAGCGCGTCGACGAGCTTCACGTCGATTTTCGGACCGTAGAACGCCGCTTCTTCCGGCATCACGGTCACCTTCAGCCCCACCTTGTCCACCGCCTTCCGCAGAGTATTCTCGGCCAGTTCCCACTCTTCCTTCGTGCCGAGATACTTGTCGCTCACGCCGCCGTCCCACGTCGATAGCTCCGCGTGATAACGGTCGAACCCGAACGTCTCGAGCGTATCCACGGCGAACTCCAGACAGCTTACGATCTCGTCTTCGATCTGGTCCGGCGTGCAGAAGATATGCGCGTCATCCTGTGTGAATCCGCGCACGCGCATCAGCCCGTGCAGTACGCCCGAACGCTCGTAGCGGTACACCGTACCCAGTTCGCCCAGCCGGATCGGCAGGTCGCGATAGCTCCGCTGCCTGTCTTTGTAGATCAGGATGTGGAACGGGCAGTTCATCGGCTTCAGCCGGTAGGTGGCGTCGTCGAGCTCCATGCCCGTGAACATGCCGTCCTTGTAGTTCACCAGGTGGCCCGAGGTGTGCCACAGATCCTCGCGGCCGATGTGCGGCGTCGATACGATCGAGTAGCCGCGCGCCAGATACTGATCCCGCATCCAGTCTTCCAGCAGCTTGCGCACCAGCGCGCCCTTGGGATGGAAGAAGATCAACCCCGGTCCGGCCAGTTCCTGCACCGAGATCAAGTCGAGCTCACGCCCCAACTTTCGATGATCGCGCTTCTTCGCCTCTTCGAGCTTGTGCAGATACTCGTCGAGCTGCTTCTGATTGAAGAACGCCGTGCCGTAAATCCGCTGCAGCTGCTCCCGGCTCTGGTCGCCTTTCCAGTACGCGCCGGACACCGACAACAGCTTGAACGCCTTGATCCGCTTGGTGGACGGTACGTGCGGACCGCGGCAGAAATCGATGAAATGCGGGCCCAGCGTGTACTCGGAAAAATACTCATCGGCCTTTTCCCGAATCAGTTCGCACTTCATCCAAGCGCCTTCGGCCCCGTACTTCTCCAGGCCCCCCGGCTTGTGCGTCATCACGCGATCGTAGGTGTAGTCGCGATCGCGGATCTCCAGCATCTTCTTCTCGATCTTTTCGAGATCGTCCGGCGTAAACGGCGTTTCCCGCTGAAAGTCGTAGTAGAACCCCGCGTCGGTCGGCGGGCCCACGCCCAGCCGTGTCTCCGGGAACAGCTCGAGCACCGCCGCCGCCAGCAGGTGCGCCGTCGAGTGCCGGTACACCTCGAGCGACTCGGGGTTTTTCGTGGTCAGGATCTCGAGCGAGGCGTCTTGTTCAAGCGGCCGCGTGAGGTCCTGCAGCACGCCGTTGACGCGCGCCACAATGGCGTCGTCAGCCAGGCGCGGGCTGATCCCGCGCGCCACGTCCATCGGGTTGCTGCCTTGCGGAATCTGCTTCTGAGACCCGTCCGGCAGGGTAACTGTTATCTGACTCATAGGGGTGGTTTGAGCGCCTTCCGCCTCATGCGGAGAGCCGTAGAATCCAGGGTAGCATTTCAGCGCGCAGCCGCCACCGCTCACCGCAGCGCCCGCCGGCGGGAAAGCAAACAGCACCGCCGTCAGTCGCCCAGCAGCTTCCCGTAGGCCTGCCAGTCCGGCACGTTGTCGAACACCGCCTTGATGCCCGCCGTGATCGGAATCGCGAACACCAGCCCCACCGCGCCCCACAAACTTCCCCAGAACATCAACGCCACCGTCACCGCCAGCGGATTCAAGTGCACGCGCGACCCTACCAGTTTCGGATACAACAGGTTCAACGCCAGCAGGTGGAGGAAGCCCACCACCGACGCGATCACCAAATAGATCGTCATCGAGTTATACACCGGCACCGCCGCCACCATCGGCGGCAGCATCGCCATCGGCAGACCCACATACGGCACCAGGCTCAGAAAGCCGCTGATCGGCGCCACAAGCAGAAAGTATGGCACCTTGATGAAGTAGAAGAACACCCCGCTCGCCACCGTCAGGAAGAGCCCCAGGATGAAGTTACCCACCACATACGCCCGCGCCATGTCGGCGATCCCCTGCCAACTCCGCCCGGCCGCGTGGCGCTCCGGTCCGCGGAACAATTGCAGATAGCTGCGCCGCATGTGATCGCGCCAGCTCAGCATGAAGTAAACCAGGAACGGAATGAAGCTCGCGAGCAGCCCCGCGTGGTAGAACTCCTCCCAGTGTGCGTACATGTACTCCACCACCGGCGAACGGTCCGTGCGGATGATCACCTCCTGCGGCGTCTGCGCGGCTGGTGGCGGGGGCATCGGCGGCTCCGCCGAGCGTCTTCTCCGGCTGGCCGCGTTCGGATCGACCGCGGGTTCTGCCGCCTGCTTGGTTTCGAGTCTCCTCGGCGCGAGCAACGCCAACGCACTTCGCTCGGCGGACTCCAGCCGCGACGTCACCTGCGTGGCAATTTCATTGATCCGCGATCCATAGCGCGGCAAGTCTTCCATCAGCCCCGCGATCTGCGTGTACAATCCCAAACCGGACCCATACAGTAGCAGCAGCGCCAGAGTGCACACCACGAAGCTCGCCACCGTGCGCGGCAGCCGCAGACGCGTGAACAGGTCCACGAACGGCTCCAGCAGGAACCCGATCGTCACCGCCGTGATCAGCGTCACCAGAAATCCCCGTCCGAAATAGATCAGAGCGATAGCCACCCCCACGCCGATCACATTCGACGCGAGGCTGCGTTCTTTCCGTTCTCGCTCGGACAAAGAGGAAGGAATCACTGACGCGAGGTGCTCCGAAAACCTGCTACTGGTAGCGTATCATGCCCTCCCTGGCATCGCTATAATGAACGCATCGGTGGCCTCTCCTGACACGGACATTCCGCGGATTCTCGCTCTCGACGTCGGCAAGCGCCGCATCGGCCTCGCCGTCAGCGACGCCCTGGGCATCACCGCCCAAGGCCTTCCTACGCTCCAGCGGACCACCATTCGACAGGACCTGGCCTCGTTGTCGGCCCTCGCGGCGCAATACGCCGTCGGCCGCTTCCTGCTCGGATTTCCGCTGCACATGAGCGGCCGCGAAAGCGCCCAGGCCGCCTACGTCCGCGAGTTCGGAGACCGCCTCGCCGCCCATACCCGCCTCCCGGTCGATTACCTCGACGAACGCCTCACCACCGTCGAGGCCAGCCGCGTTCTGCGCGCCTCGGGAATCAGCATTCAGAAACGCGCGGCCGCCGTCGACCGTCTCTCCGCTGTGATCCTTCTCGAAAGCTATCTGGCCCGCACATGAAGCGCATCGCCGCAGTTGTCCTCCTTCTCGTGCTCGCCGCCGCGGCCTACGCCGCGTGGACTCTCACCCGGCCTTACGCCGCCTTCTCAGAGCCCATCCTCGTCGACATCCCCACCGGCACCTCCACCCGCGCCATGGCCTCGATCCTCGCCGGCAAGGGCGTCCTGCGGGATCCCGCCACGTTTCTGCTGCTCCGCGCTCTCCGCCCTACCGCCAAGCTCCAGGCGGGCGAATACGAGTTCAAGGCCGCCGCCTCGCCGATGGAGATCTACTCCCGCCTGGCCCGCGGCGACGTCCACTTCTACGAGTTCACCGTGCCGGAAGGCAGCAACCTTTTCGACACGGCGCAAATTCTCAGCCAGCTCGGTTTCTTCACCGCGGAGCAGTTTGTCGCCGCCGCCCGTGACCCCGCGTTGATCCGCGACCTCGCGCCCCAAGCCACCTCGCTCGAGGGCTACCTGTTTCCCTCCACCTATCACGTCACCCGTGGTACAACCGCTCTCCAAATCTGCCGCCGCATGACGGGCGAGTTCCGCAAGGCCTGGAAGCGCATCGGCTCGGCCGCGCCGGTTCATGAGGTGGTCACGCTCGCATCGCTGATCGAGAAGGAAACCGGCGTGGCCGAAGAACGGCCCATCGTGTCGTCGGTCTACCGCAACCGGCTCGCCCGCGGAATCAAACTCGAGTGCGACCCCACCACCATTTACGCCGCGATCCTCGAGAACCGGTATCGCGGAAAGATCTACCGCTCCGATCTCGACAGCACCCATCCCTACAACACCTATCAGCACCCCGGGCTGCCCCCGGGGCCGATCGCCAATCCCGGAGAAGCCTCGCTGCGCGCCGCCGTCCATCCCGCCGAAAGCGACTATCTCTTCTTCGTTGCCCGCCCCGATGGCTCCGGCGGCCATAACTTCTCCGTTACCCTCTCCGATCACAACCGCGCCGTCACCGAGTATCGCCGTGGAGAGCAAAAAAAGACCAACCAAACGCAGTCGGCTCGCCGCCCTGCTCGCCGGGGTTGACGCCGTCGACCCCGCCCTGCGAGAACGCCTGCGAGCCGCGCTGGCGCCGGTCTCCGATTCTTACCTCCGGCAGCTTTTGCGCGATTCCGGCGTCGAACTGCATCCGCTGGTGGAAGGCGTCCGCCAACACGACTTCGACAACCTCGAACGGACGCTGCTTGCGCTCGCTCGCCTCTACCTCGACGCCGCCGCCCGCGGGGACCGCCACACCGGGCTTGCGGCGCGCCGCCTCGTCATCGAAGCCAAGGACCACGCCCGCCTGGCTTCCCGCAAGCACCCGGAAGACGAAACGGCTCAGGAAAAGATTCTGTGGATGCTCACATGGCTCGAAAACCCGCCCGTGTTTGAAACTTGGATCCGGCTGCGGCGCGGCCGGATCGAGGCGGGGTAGCGTTCCGCCCGGTCGCGGTGTTAGCTGTAGCGGCCCGACAAGCGGCCAATCCGGCGCCGGTCCCGCTTGGATGGGCGGCCATCGGTGAACCCATCGCTATGCAGGCCGGCCTTGCGCTCCCCGGCCAATCGGGCGCGAGCCGCGGCGCTGGCTTCGGTTTCTCGATACAGCGTGGCGGCCACCGCGGCCGGGCCGCGCATTTCGCTTGTTAGCAGCACTTCCACTTCGAACTCGGCGGCCGGAGTGCGGATGCGCAACCGGTCTCCCACGCGCGCCTCGCGCGCCGGTTTCGCCACGATCCCGTTGGACTCCACTCTGCCGAGATCGCATGCCTTGGCCGCGATGGACCGCGTCTTGAAAAAGCGCGCGGCCCACAGCCATTTGTCCATCCGAACGCCAGCCATTCTCTGATTCTGCCGGGTCCGCCGGCTCGACCGCTGCCTCCCGCGGACCCGTCCGTTGCAGACTCTACTTCTGGCTCGCCGCCAGCGCCTGCTCGAGATCCCAGAGGATGTCTTCGATATCCTCGAGCCCGATCGAGAGCCGGACCATGTCGCCGGTGACGCCCGCTGCCGCCTGCTGCTCGGCCGAGAGCTGCTGGTGCGTGGTGGAGGACGGGTGAATCACCAGGCTGCGCGCGTCGCCCACGTTGGCCAGGTGCGAGAAGATCTTCAGGTTGTCGACGAACTTCTTGCCGGACTCGTAGCCGCCCTTGATGCCGAAGCTGAACACAGAGCCCGCACCCTTGGGCAGGTACTTCTTCGCCAGCGCGTTGTATTGACTGGACGCCATCGACGGATAGTTCACCCACAGCACGTCGGCGTGCTCGTCGAGGAACTTCACCACCGCGGCCGCGTTGGCCACGTGGCGATCCATGCGCATGCCCAGCGTCTCGATGCCCTGCAGGAACAGGAACGAGTTGAACGGGCTGATGCAGGGGCCGAAGTCGCGGAGACCCTCCACGCGGGCGCGGATGATGAAGGCGATGGGGCCGAGCGCTTCCCAGAACACCAGGCCGTGGTAGGCCGGCGACGGCTTGGTGAGCAGCGGAAAGTTGCCCTTGGACCAATCGAACTTGCCGCTATCGACGATCATGCCCCCAATGGATGTCCCATGGCCGCCGATGAATTTTGTCAGCGAGTGGACCACGATGTCGGCGCCCCATTCGATCGGCCGGCACAGGTAGGGCGTTGCGAATGTGTTGTCGATCACCAGTGGAATATTATGCTCATGCGCGATCTTGGCGACGGCTTCGATATCGAGCACATTGCCGCGTGGATTGGAAATGGTCTCCGCGTAGAGGCATTTGGTCTTCGGTGTGATTGCCTTGCGGAAATTTTCGGGATCGTCCGGGTCCACGAAGGTGACGTTGTAGCCCATGCGGCGGAAGCTGACGTCGAACTGCGTGTAGGTGCCGCCATACAGAGTGCTCGCGGCCACCATCTCGTCGCCCGATTCCATCAGCGAATTGATGGCCAGAAACTGGGCGGACTGTCCGCTGGCCAGCGCCAGCCCGGCAACGCCGCCCTCGAGCGACGCTACGCGTTTTTCCAGGACGTCTGTGGTGGGATTCATGATCCGCGTGTAGATGTTGCCGAATTCCTGCAGCCCGAACAGGCGAGCCGCGTGATCGGAGTCGTCAAAGGTGAACGACGTCGATTGATAGATTGGCACGGCCCGGGCGTGCGTGGCTGGGTCCGGCGAATAGCCTTCGTGCAGGGAGCGGGTGTTGAACCCGAGCTTTCTTTCTTCAGACATGAAACCTCCTCAGGTGAGCCATTGATCAAGATGGGTGCGCACGAATTCGTCATCGGTGAGATGCGGATAGGCGCGGCAGACACGGTCGATTTCCTCGCTTTGGCCGGGAGACAGATCTTCGGCCGGATCGAGACACCAGCGGCCGGCGAGCAGCCCTTGGCGGCAGAACTTCGTGCACGCCGGCGATGCAGCCGTGAAAGTGATTGGCCGCGTCGAAGATGGCGGCGTTCATGTCGGTGACGGCGAAAGCTTCGTCGAGCACGGTATAGTCCCGGCGTTGGGTCCGGTCGAACAGGGCGGTGGCGCCGAGCGTCCACACGGACCAGTGACCCAGCAATCCGCCGGCGAACGGCGGCGTGAGCAGGTCACCGATGATGTTGTCGTCGTTGCCCGTGTACATCGCGATGTTGCGTCCCGATTCGTTCACCGCGCGGACCACGTCGAGCGTCTGGTAGCGGTGGAAAGGCGCCACCTTGATGGCCAGCACGCTTTCGATTTCGGCGAAGCGCCGCCAGAAGGCGTAGGGCAGGACGCGTCCGCCCACGGCCGGCTGCAGGTAGAACCCGAACAACGGGAGCACCTCGCCCACCGCGCGGGCATGATCGAGCAACTCCTCGGTCGAAGCATCCTTCAGGGCGGCGAGGCTCAGAAGCACGATGTGGTAGCCGTGGTCGCGCGCGAGCGCTGCTTCGGCCACCGCTTGCCGCGTGGGTCCGGCGACGCCGGCCACACGGATCGCGCCCTCCTTGAGGGCGAGTTCCTCCGCGGCGATTTCGAGCACGGGACCGTAGAGCCCGTGCTTCGGATCGCGAATGGCGAATTGCGTGGTGTGGACACCGGCGGCCACGCCGCCCGCGCCCGCCGCCAGATAGTAGCGCGTGAGCGCCCGTTGGCGGCGCTCGTCGAGCTTGCGCCGCGCGTCCAGTGCCAGCGGATGGGCCGGGATCACGCAGCCGCGGCGCAATTGGTCCAGCCAGCTCATGTCAGAACTTGCCATCCCTTGCTTCGAAATGCGTGGGCTTGGCGAGCGTGGCGCCGCCGCGGCCGATCCACTGCGCGGTCCACTCGATGATGCGGTCCACGTTCACCGATGGATAGCCGAACAACGAAAAGCATTTCGCCGCATTGTTGAGCAGCGCGGTGGGGCGCTCCTCGCCGTCGAACACCGGCTCGACGCCGAGCAGTTGGCCGAACCGCTGCGCCACTGCGCGCACCGATATGGTCTCCGGTCCCGTGAGATTGATCACGGTCGGGGGCGAAGATGCGTGCGCGAACGAGCGCAGGCAAATCGAATTCGCGTCGCCCTGCCAGATCACGTTGGCGTTGCCCATCGCCAGGTGGATCGGCTTGCGTTCGAACACGCGAGTGCCGATGTCGAGCAGAACGCCGTACCGCATCTCGACGGCGTAGTTGAGCCGCAGGATCACGACGGCCGTGCCGTTTTGGCTCGAGAAGTGAGTGAACATGCGTTCGCGGCCCACCGCCGTCATGGCGTATTCGCCCACCGGCTCGAGCGGCGTCTCCTCCGTGGATCCGCCCTGGGTCACCGGCGAAAGCCCGTAGACGTTGCCGCTCGAAAACACCGCGATGCGGGAATCGCGATAGCGTTGTGCCACCCGTGCCGGCAGATACGTATTCATGGCCCAGGTGAAGGATGCGTTGCCGGTGGATCCGAACTTGTGCGCGGCCATGTGGATGACGTTGGCCGCCTCCGGCAGTCTCTCGAGCGCGCCTTCTTCCAACAATTCGGCGGCGATGGTTTCGACACCCGCGTCTTCGAGCAGGCGCCGGTTGTCGGGATTGGAAAATCGGCTCACGCCGATTATGCGCATCTTGACGCCGGCTTGATCGGCGGCGCGGCGGGCGCGTAGGGCGAGGCTCGGGCCCATCTTCCCGGAGACGCCCAGCAGAATGAGATCGCCGTTCATCCCGCGCATCGCTTCGAGGTCGGCGTCGAACGGGCGCGAGAGCAGTTCCTCGAGTTCGGACGTGCCGGCGATGAAGGGAGAGGCGCTCAAAGTTTGTACCCGATCTTGCGCAGGAATCCGTGACGCCACTCGCGGCCCGAATCGTCCTCGGTGCCATTGGGTGAGGATCCGTCGATCACGCCGAGCACGCCGCGGCCCTGTTCCGATTGCGCCACGATCACTTCGAGCGGGTTGGCGGTGGCGCAGAAAATATTCACTACTTCCGGCACCTCCTTGATACGTCCCAGCACGTTGATCGGAAAGCCGTCGCGCAGGGTGACCACGAAGACATGGCCGGCGGCGATGGCGCGGGCGTTGGCTTCGGCGAGCGCGATCAGATCGGCGTCGTTCCCGCCGGTGCGCGTCAGGCACGGGCCGGACGCTTCGTTGAACGCGATGCCGAACTTCATTTGCGGAACGGTGTTCACGATCGCTTCGTGAATGTCTTCCACTGTCTTGATGAAGTGAGACTGGCCGACGATGATATTTCCGTTTTCCGGGATCCGCAACCGGACCGAGATCAGTTCCATAGAGAACTCCTGGTGGGGAACCACATAGAATATCACTTGATGCTGCGCCGTCACTTCCTCGCCCTGGCCGCCGCCGCTGGAGCGCCGCGCCCGAACTTCGTGTTCGTGCTGGTGGATGATTTACGATTCGACGAACTGGCATGCACCGGGCATCCGTTCGCCCAGACGCCCCACGCGGACCGGTTGGCGCGGGAAGGCGCGAATTTCATCAACGCCTTCGCCACCACGCCGTTGTGCTCGCCCTCGCGCGGCAGTTTTCTCACCGGGCAGTATCCGCACACGCATGGCATTGAGGACAATGTGGACCGGTCCGCGCAGAGCCACCGGTTGGCGACGTGGCCGCGCATGCTGCACGAGGCCGGATACCGAACGGGGTTCGTGGGCAAATGGCACATGGGCAACGACGATTCCCCGCGCCCCGGCTTCGATCATTGGGTGAGCTTCCCCGGGCAGGGCGAATCGATCGATCCGCTGCTGAACGTGAATGGAAAGACGGGTCGCGAGAAAGGCTACGTCACCGACGTGCTGACCGAACGCGCGGTGGAGTTTCTGGAAGCCAAGCGGGGCGATCCGTTTTGCCTGTACCTGGCGCACAAGGCCATCCATCCCAACATCCAGCAAGCCAACGACGGATCGATCGCGCACGGTGGGCGCGCCGAGGACTTCATCGTGGCGGACCGGCACCGCGACCTCTACGCCGGGCGGACGCCGCCGCGCCGTCCCAACTATGCTCGGCCGCCCGAGCGCAAGCCGGCGCTCGAACGCAAGATCGAAGGCGTGGAGCCGCTTAGCGCGCGCACGGTCACCGACGATGCGACGATTCTGAACCGCATGCGGATGACCAAGGCGATCGACGAAGGATTGGGGACGATGCTCGCTTCGCTCGAGCGGATGCGCGCGCTTGACGACACGGTGGTGGTGTTCACCTCCGATCACGGCTATTTCTACGGCGAACACTGCCTGGGGCCGGAACGCCGCCTGGCCTACGAGGAGACCATCCGCATTCCGATGCTGGTGCGCTATCCGCGCCGGTTCCGCGCCGGCGCGCGGCCGTCGAACATGGCCCTGTCGATCGACGTCGCGCCCACGATGCTTGCGCTGGCGGGCGTGGCCGTGCCGGCAGAGGTGGAAGGACGCTCGCTGCTCGGCGGCAAACCGCGCGAGGACTTTCTGATCGAATACTATTCCGACACGGTCTTTCCCCGGATCCGCAAGATGGGCTATCAGGCCGTCCGCACCGAGCGTTGGAAGTACATCCACTATCGCGAACTCGATGGCGCCGACGAACTCTATGACTTGCGCAGCGACCCGTACGAGATGAAGAACCTCGCGCCCGCCGGCGGTCCGCGCCTGCGTGAAATGCAGCAGCGGCTGGCGCGGCTCACCGGAGCCCGCGCGTGAAGCGGCGCGGACCGTTCGGCCCCAACCGCCCCGGGCCGCGGCGCCAGTTCGCCAAGCCCCAACCGCCCAAGCCGCCCTCAGGAGGCCCGAAGCTGATCGCCGGGCGGCTGTCGGTGCATCGCGACGGATTCGGATTCCTGATTCCGGATACGCCCATCGAAGGTGTGGAAGGCGACATCTTCCTTCCTCCGGATGTCGCGGCGAAGGGCATGCACGGAGATCGCGCGGCGGTGCGCATCACGCGGTTTTCGCCGCGCGACGGGCGGGCCGAAGGCGACATCGTGAAGATCCTCGAGCGCGCGCACACCGCGGTGGTGGGCGAGTTCCGGGTCCGCCGCAAGGGCTACTATGTGAAGCCGCACGAAGAGCGCCTGCAGCAGTGGATCGAGATTCCGAAGGCGCTGGCGCTGCCCAAGGATAAGCCGGTGGACCGGATCGGCCCATCCGCGGCGACCGTGGAGACGCCGGAAGATCTGGACGGCATGATCGTGACGGCGGAGATTATCGAGTTCCCCGAGCCGGGCCAGGACGCAGTGGGCCGGGTTGTCGAGATCCTGGGGCGCCCCGACGACTTCGGTGTGGACGTGGAGATCATGATCCGGAAACACCGGATCCCGCATCGCTTTCCTCCGGATGTGCTGGAGCAGGCGCGCTTGACCTCGGAAACGATTGCCGATGCCGAAATCGCGCGCCGGGAGGACTTTCGCGGCCTCGACATCGTGACCATCGACGGCGAGACGGCTCGCGACTTCGACGATGCGGTGCTGGTGACCCGGCTCGACGACGGCCGCTTCGAACTGCAAGTGCATATCGCTGACGTGAGCCACTACGTGCGCCCCGGGACGGCGATTGACCGCGAGGCGGCGATGCGCGGCACCAGCGTCTACTTTCCCGATCGAGCGGTGCCGATGCTGCCGCTCGAGCTTTCCACCGGGATCTGTTCGCTGAAGCCGCAGGTGGACCGGCTGGTGCTGTCGGCGGTCCTCATCATCGATCATCAGGGTGACGTGGTGGGCCAGCGCTTCACGCGCGGCGTCATCCGCTCGGCGGAGCGCTGCACCTATACGCAGGTGCAGCACGCCCTCAACGACAAGACTCCGTCGCGATTCCAATTGATGGAGGAACTGGCGCTGCTGTTGAACCGGCGCCGGACGCGCCGCGGCGCCATCGATTTCGACTTGCCGGAGCCGCTCATCGAGTTCGACGAATTCGGGGAGATGATCGCCATCCGGCGCAGCGAGCGGTACATGGCGCACCGCATCATCGAGGAGTTCATGCTGGCCGCCAATGAAGCCGTGGCCGGGCACTGTTCGCGTTGGCCGTTCGTCTACCGGATCCACGAAACGCCGGATCCGAAGAAGGTGATCGAGTTCGAGCAGATCGCTTCGCAGTTCGGCGCGTCGCTCGGCGTGCCCATCCGCGCGCAGAAATTTCGCGATACCACCCGTCATCGCGACGGCCGGAAAACCGGGCGTGACATCGTGGTCAGTGTTGAGAATTCTAAAGTGACAGCTAAGGATTATCAAAAGCTGATCCGCCAGATCGAGGGCTCTCCATTCGAGCGGATCCTGAACTATCTGATGCTCCGGTCACTCAAACAGGCCCGCTACTCGGCTGAGAACGAAGGTCACTTCGCGCTGGCCTCGGAGTGCTACACCCACTTCACCTCGCCCATCCGCCGTTATCCGGATCTGTTGGTGCACCGGGTGTTGTCGGCCATGCTGGACCACGAGGAAGCGCCCTACTCGCAAGTGGAACTGGCTGCCTTCGCCGGCACATCGTCGCTCACCGAGCGCCGCGCGGCCGACGCCGAGCGCGACCTCGTCGAGTGGAAGAAAGTGAAGTTCATGGTGGAACACATCGGCGACGAGTTTCCCGGGCTGATCGTGAACACATCGAAATACGGGTTCTTCGTGGAGTTGACCGAATTGTTCGTGGAGGGCTTCGTCTCGGCGGAGTCCATCCACGGGGACCGGTTCGGGTATCACGAATCGTCGCGGCGCATCGTGGGTCAGCGTACGGGGAAGCACTACTCGATCGGCGATGCCGTCACGGTGCGGCTGGATAAAGTCGGAGGGGGTGACCGGCGTCTGGAGTTTTCGCTGGTTACGCCGGGCGGCGGCAAGCAGGGCAAGGGCCGGAAGGCGCGCGGGCCGCGCTAAACTCGAATTACGTGGACCTGATTCTTTCGCCTGAAGAGTGCCGAGTTCTCGGCGTGCTGATCGAAAAAGATATGGCGACGCCGGATTATTATCCGCTTTCGCTCAACGCGCTGGTGAACGCGTGCAACCAGAAGACCAACCGCGATCCGATTGTCAGCTATGACGAGGAAACCGTGTCGGCCACCGTGGACTCGCTGCGCACACGGATGCTGTCGACGGTGCTCACCGGCGGATCCAACCGCGTGCCCAAGTACGGGCATCGCGCCTCCGAGACGCTCGATCTCAACAACCGAGAGATGGCGGTGCTCGGCGTGCTGCTGCTGCGCGGTCCGCAGACGGTGAACGAAATCCGCACGCGCACCGAATCGATGTACCGGTTTGACGATCTGGACGCGGTGGAGACGGTGCTGCGCCGGCTGGCCGATCGCGAAATGGCGACGCTGCTGCCCAAGCAGACCGGCATGCGGGAGCCGCGCTGGATGCATCTGCTGGCGGGCGAGGTTTCCGCCGAAGCGCTGGCGGCCGGCGCGCTGACCCCGGTGTCTCCGGTGCGGGAAGGGCTCGCCGAACGGGTGGCGCAACTGGAAATCGAAGTGGAGCAGTTGAAGGCGTTGTTTGCGGAATTCCGGAAACAATTCGACTAAGTTCAGGACATAAGCGGATACCCGCTTGACTTCGAGTTGGCGTTGGAATACGATTCTCCGGCTAGGGGTCTCACCATGAACGCTCGACTTACTTTCCTGAACCTGACTATCCTCGGTCTCGCCGGCGCCGCCATGGCTGCCGCGCAATCCACGGGCACGGCGACGTTGACGGGAGCCGTGAACGATTCGACAGGCGCGGTGATTCCTGGCGCGAATATCACCGTCATCAACACGCAAACCGGCTTTGTGTTCTCCAGCGTCACTACGGCCGGGGGCACCTGGTACGTGCCGAACCTCAATCCGGGCTCCTACCAATTAAAGATCGAAGCGCAGGGATTCAAGGCCTACGTGCGCGACGGCATTGTGCTGCGGACGGCCGAACAGCCGCGTATCGACGTCACCCTCGACGTGGGCAACGTCACCGAGTCCATCCAGGTTACCGGCGCGCCGCCACTGCTCGAGACCGAAACCGCGGCGAGCGGACAGGTTCTCGAGGGGTCCACGGTGGTGAAAATCCCGGTTCTGCAGAAGGCCTTTTACAGAATCTATCTCTATATGCCCGGGATGAACGTCATCCGCGGCCAGCACGCGGTGGGGCAGCGCCAGCGCTCGCTCGGATTCACCCTCGATGGAATGAACGCCAAGGAGCCCGTGCTCGGCAATCCGAACTCGCACGAAACCGTCATCACGTCCACGCTCGACATGATTCAGGAGTTCAAAATGTGGACCACCGGGCTGCCGGCCGAATTCGGCCATAACTCCGGCGGCCAGTTGAGCGGAGTGTTCAAGAGCGGCACCAATGAATTTCACGGCTCGCTCGAAGACCGGTATCTGAACGGAGCCCTCGTGCATCGCCAGTACTTCGAGCAATTGACGCGCTGTCAGAACATCGTCTCCTGCAATCCGTTCACCTACCACGAAATGGGCGCCACGGCCGGGGGCGTGGTGAAGCTCCCGTGGCTCTACAACGGCAAAGACAAGACCTTCTTTTTCGGCGGCGTGCAGCGGCATCATGAGAAAGTGTCGGAGACGTTTCGCGGCGCGGTGCCGAGCGAGGCGATGTACGGCGGCGACTTCAGCTTCCCGGAACTGGCCGGCACCGGCCGCGCGGCGCTTCCCATCTACGATCCCAATACCATCCGGCAGGAAGGCAGCACCTGGACCTCGGATCCGTTCCCGGGAAACCGGATTCCATCGGCGCGGTTCGATCCGGTAGCGCGGAATCTGCTTGATCGCAATCCGTGGAAGGCCGCCAACGGACCGGGCGTGCCCACGCCCACCGGGCCGGCCGAAAACCTGGTTGTGCCCACCAAAGGACGCTACTATTTCACCCGCATCGACGCGAAAGTGGACCATCAGTTCAATTCGTCGAACAAGCTCTTTGCGCGCTACTCGCACATGCGGCATCGTTCGCTCGGGCGAGTCTCGAATGAACTGCTCTGGTCACTCGTCGATCCGGTGCAGACCATCCCCATCGATCAGGGCAACCTCGTGATCTCCGACACGCACACGTTCAATCCCACCACGATCAACGAGTTCCGCATCGGGATGAACCGCCGCCACCGCACGCGGCGTCCGGCCACCCAGGACGGCGGATGGGCCAAGCAACTGGGAATCCCAAACGTGAGCGATGAGACGTTTCCCGACTTTCGCGGCGGTGGACGTTACTACAACCTGGGGCCGGGCGGACAGGAAGAGCAATTGTCGAAGGACTTCACCGTGCAAAACAACCTGACCAAGATCTCGGGGAAGCACACGTTGAAGTTCGGCTATGAAATCGTTCGGACCAGCTACGACGCGCTGGTGGAGTCACTACCGTCGGGCCTATACAACATGGCGGGCAGCGAGCGGCCGTTTACGCCGAACACGGGTAACCGGTTTGCGAATCTACTGCTCGGCACGGTGGGGAGCGCGCAGTTCACACAGACGCAGGCGCAGTGGCAGCCCCGGTGGTGGTCCCACTCCTGGTATGTGCAGACCGACTACAAGCCGATCCGCAACATGACGCTCAACCTCGGGCTGCGATGGTCTTACGAGACGCCGTTCCAGACCTCCGCGGGCAAGCAATCGCAATTCGACCCAGCGGCGGTGGACCCGCTCACCGGGCGGCTCGGCGCGATCGTGCACGTCCCCGGGGCGCTCGCCAAGCGGGACCTGAATAACTTCCAGCCGCGGATCGGGATGGCCTGGAACTTCTCACCGCGGTGGGTGTTTCGCGGCAATTTCAGCATCATTACTTCGGACCTGCTGACCAATACCCTCAACAATAATTTCGAGGAGTATTTCGCCACGGCGAACGTCCAGTCGCCGCCGGGCGATCCGCGTCCGGCATTCCGATTGTCGCAGGGGCCGCCGCCGATCCGTTTCAATCTGGCGCAAGACGGATCGGTGCCGTTCGTGGGCACCAACTATAGCGGCCGGACGGCGACATGGTTCGATCCCAACATGCGGATGCCTTACGTGATGAACTGGTCATCGGGATTCCAGTATCAGTTCAGCGGAACGTGGCTGGCCGAACTGCAGTACCAGGGCTCGAGCGGCGTCGGGTTGTTGAACAACTGGGATATGAACGTGCTGCCGCTCGATGTATCGAGCGATCCGGTGCGGCTGGAACAGATCCGGCAGCAGTATCAGAATTTCCGGCCGTTTTCCCAGTTCGGGGGCATCCAGCACTATTCCAACTACGGACACAACAGCTACCACGGCACCACGCTGCGGGTGGAGAAACGGTACGCCGCGGGCTTGTCGGTGAACTCGTTCTGGACGTTCTCCAAGTCCATGAACGACGTGGACGAAGACGGCGGAGCCAGTGGCATCACTTTTTATAACCGCCGGCTCGAGAAAGCCAGGGCCAGCTTCGACGTGAATCATCGCTGGGTCACTACGGTGACGTATGAACTGCCGGTGGGCAAGGGCCGGCGTTTTCTCAACACCGGTGGATGGAAGAACGGCCTATTGGGCGGATGGGAGCTGGTGGGTAGCCAGCACTTCCAGAGCGGACCGCCGTTCACGGTGGGATTCGCGGGCAGCCCCAACCGGTACCTGCCGGGAGCGGCCAGGCCGATCCAGACCAAGGCCAATGACGAGGTGAAGCTGAAACACGTTGACATCGGGCCGAACCGGTTCCCGTTTTCCGCCCAGAACCGGTATGTGAAGCTTGACGGATTCCTATACCCGGATAGCTTCCAGCCGGGTACGCTGGGGCGCAACACGCTACAGGCGCCGGGGCTGGTGTGGATGCAGGCGTCGCTATCGAAGGAGTTTCCAATCACCGAGCGGATTCGTTTTCACCTGCGATTCGACGTGAACAACCTGTACAAGTACCACAACTTCAACCCGCCGAACTCGGCCTTCAACACCCGCGACACGTCGGCCTTCGGCACCTTTAACGGAACGCGCGGCAGCTTTTCCGACATCGGCACCGGGCGCTGGCACGGCATCATGGTGTTCCGCCTGGAGTGGTAAGCTTCATTGCATGCGCTTGTTCGCCGCGGCCGCATTGGCCGTCTGCTGTTTCGCTCAAAATGAAGCTCCGGCGGAGCGTCCGGCGCCGCAGCAGCCCCTGCCGTTTTCTCACAAACAGCACGTGAGCGTGAACGGATTCAAGTGCGCTCAGTGCCATCCGATGCCGGAGCCAGGCGAATTCGCGACGCTGCCGGCCACGAGCGTCTGCATGGGCTGCCACACGGCGGTGAAGACCGACAGTCCGCACATCAAGCGGCTGACGGCGGCCCACAACGCCGGCGAGCGCATCCGCTGGGCGGCGGTGTACCGGATTCCGGATTGGGTGATGTTCAGCCACAAAATCCACACGGCGGTGGAGGGCGTGACATGCGAAACCTGTCATGGCCCAGTGAAAGATCGGGTGGTGATGCGGCGGGAGAAGGACATCTCCATGGGCGCGTGCATGGATTGTCACCGGCAGAACAAGGCATCCAACGATTGCCGTTTTTGCCATGACCAGAGGTGAATCGAAATCATGAATCGACGGGAAGCATTTCAAGGGCTGTGCGGATTCTTGGCGGGGTCGCCGCTGCTGCATGGGCAGTTGGACCTGCCGGACGGACGTGAGCGGATGCCGGCCATTGGAGATCTTGTCAATGTGTTCGAGTTCGAGCCGCTGATGAAGTCGCGTGTGCCGCGTCAGGTGTATCAATACGTGGCCGGCGGCGTGGACAACGAATTCACGCTGCGGCGTAATCGCGAAGCATTCGACAAGATCGTTTTCCGGCCTCGAATGCTGGTGAACGCCTCCAATCTGGACCTTTCGTTAACGCTGTTCGGCGATAAGATCGAGGCGCCGATCCTCGTGTGCCCCACGGCGGGCCATGGGGCGATTCACGCTGACGGAGAGCTGGCGACCGCGCGCGGGTCGGCGGCGGCGAAAACGATTATGATCCTGTCCACCAACTCGAGCCAACCCTACGAGAAAGTGGCGAAGGAAACCCCGGCGCCGAAGTGGTTCCAGCTATACCCGGGTCCGGATATGGAAGGGACTTGGGACAAAGTTTCGCGCGCCAAAACAGCCGGCTTCAAGGCGATCACGCTCACCGTGGATGCCGGTTACAACTCGCACCGCGAACGGCTTCTTAGGCTCGGGCAGCGGCGGCAAACGCCGGCTGGAGTAGCATCGCCGCAGACGCGGCGGCGGCGTCCCGACGGTGAGTTGGAGCCATACGAAAGCGAGCGTCCCAGATACTACGGGCTCACCACCACGCTCATGCACAAGCTCGACTGGAGCTTCTTCGACGAACTGAAAAAACGAGCCGGCATCCCGGTGCTGATCAAGGGCATTCTCGACGCCGAGGATGCGCTGCTGGCGGTGAAGCACGGCGCCGATGGAATCGTGGTGTCCAACCATGGCGCGCGATATCTGGACTACGCCCCGGCCACGATCGAAGTGCTTCCCGAGATCGCGCAGGCGGTGGGCGGCCGGATGCCCGTGCTTGTCGACAGCGGGTTTCGGCGCGGGACCGACGTGCTGAAAGCGCTGGCGCTGGGCGCCACAGCGGTTTGCGTGGGGCGCCCGCCGCTGTGGGGCTTGGGCGCTTATGGCGAAGAGGGCGTGCAGCGTGTGATCGAGTTGCTGCGCACGGAGCTGGCTCTCGCGATGGGGTTGTGCGGAAAGGCGAATCTGGCGGCGATTGACCGAAGCGTCCTGAGGATGTAGGAGACCCATGCAGGTGATCGGCGGCGTGCCGGTTTGGGGCGAGCCTGTGGATGCGGCGGCGCTCGCGCAGATCCGCCGCTGCAAGGAAACCGCGGACCGCGCGGCTCTGATGGCGGACCATCACAAAGGCTATGCGGTCCCGATCGGCGGCGTAGTGGCGTACGAGAATTCGATTAGCCCCTCCGGCGTGGGCTTCGACATCGCATGCGGGAACAAGGCCGTACTTACTGACGCCGACGCGGGTGACGTCCGCCGCAACATCGGCCGCATCATGGACGATGTGTGGCGGACAGTCAGCTTCGGAATCGGCCGGAAGAACAAAGAGCGCGTGGACCACGAGTTGTTCGACGATCCGGCGTGGAAGATCGCCGCGGTGGCGCCGCTGAAGCAGATGGCGCGCGAGCAGTTGGGGACGGTGGGGTCTGGAAATCATTTCGTCGATTTGTTCGTGGAGGAGCGTCCGGAAGGCGATCGTGTGTGGATCGGCGTCCACTTCGGGAGCCGCGGGTTGGGGCACAAGACGGCGACGCATTTTCTGAAGGCCGCCGGCACCAAAGACGGCATGGATGTAGACCCGTGCGTGATCAAGGCGAACAGCTCGATGGGCGAGGACTATCTAGAGTGCATGCGTCTGGCCGGACTGTACGCGTACGCGGGCCGGGATTGGGTGTGCGATCGCGTGGCGTCTCTACTGGGGGCGCGCGTGGTGGAATCGGTGCACAATCATCACAACTTCGCGTGGCGGGAAAAGCATGGCAAGGACTCGTTTTGGGTGGTGCGCAAAGGCGCGACGCCGGCGTTTCCGGGGCAGAGGGGCTTCATCGGCGGATCGATGGGCGACGTGTCGGTGATCGTGGAAGGCGTGGAGAACCGGCTCGGCCGGCAATCCCTCTACTCGACCGTGCATGGAGCGGGGCGCGTCATGGGGCGCGTGGAGGCGAAGGGCAAGAAGGACAAACAGGGGAACGTAATCCGCGCGGCGCGAGTGACGCCGGAGATGATGGCGGCGTGGGTCCGGCGCGAGGGTGTGGAGTTGCGGGGGGCAGGTCTAGACGAATCGCCGCATTGCTACAAGCGGCTGCCGGATGTGCTGGCGGCACATGAAGGTACGATCCGGGTGCTGCATACGCTGCGTCCGATCGGGGTGGCTATGGCGGGAGCGGATGAGTTTGACCCTTACAAGGACTGATCGCGGGGCGGAATTGCCCGGAGAGCGCGGCGGCGCTAGTGTGGGACTCAGGTGCTTGGAATGGCTGCTCGACAGCGGAAAGAGCCAAACGCGGCCGAATCGATGCTACAGGCTTATTCAGCCAGTGCTCGCGCCAGCCAGTTCCTCGTAACGTATTTTGGATTGGTCGATCTGGAAATTGTAGCCGCGGTTTCGAGGTTGCGCACAATCTCCGCAATGGTGGCGCACATGCATAACCGCGGTTTGCGCTACCTGGAGCGAACCGATCCAAGCCAATCCGGGCCTGCGGAACTGGATCGTTTCCACGTCACCCTAGTATTACTGGGTCATAAACGTGATCAGGGGTTGATCGGCCGAGGCCGCTGTCGTTGAATATAGCTATGGCAAGCGCGACCAAGGGGCTGAGTCAGTCGGCGGACGAGATCGATCGTCTATTTCGCGAGGCGATTGTCAGCAGGAGCCCGCTTCGAGCGGTTTACGACGGTCGGGAGCGCTGGTTGTGTCCGCATATGTTGGGGCGCAGCAGAGAGGGCCATAGACGGGTCTTGTACTTGCAGATTAGTGGTGCTTGGATCGGAAGGATGGGCCGGGAGACTGGCGGTGTTTTGCTCTGGAGAAATTCAGCCGTGCGGATCGGGCCGCCGCTGCATGGCAAACGGCGAGTTGCAGCCGCCTCCCCAACTGCATCGATCATGTCGAGTTGTCGATCGTGACCCATTACACCGAGGGCGAGCCGCAGAACGGACAATGAGGTAGTTGGCACAGCAGGCCGGCGGCCAAGCCGATACGCAACGTCGCGATGGAGTGCGGACTCTGCCGCTCGGCCTGGACGCGGTGATCCGCGTGGACGGAAGTCCGGCGCTGGCTTGGCGGCGGTGAACCCGACACTACCGGCGCGGGCGGAGGGGGAAAAACGGTTCCGCTCGGCGATCCGGAACCCGTAGGCTGCGATGCAGAGTGTGGCGTGGTGGTGAAACCCGCGCCAGTTACGGCCTTCGTAGTGGCCCAGGCCCAATTCCTGCTTTAACTCTTCATAGTCTCGTTCGATGATCCAGCGGTGCTTGGCCATCTTGACCAAGCCTTTGAGTTTGGTGTCGGCCGGCATCGTTGACACCCAATACTTGGTGGGCTCCGCTTCTCCTTGTGGCCATTCGATGAGCAACCATTCCTCGGCGTGCGGTTCCGTCTTCTCATAATCCCGATGAGCCGGGCGCACGCGAACGGCGGCAAATCGCGACCGTAATGGTCTCCGGGTGCCTTCCCGCCACGTGACTTCTTTGAATGCCTTGGCCGGGAGGCTTGTTGCCAGTTGCTTGACGGTGACAGGTTGATGTTCCTTGTCCCGCCGTAACAGTTGTGGGGGGCGGCCCATTCCTCCCTTGGGCTTCGCAGGTGGAGGTTGTTTCCCCGGTTCCCACACTGTCAGGCTCTGCACACCCACCACATACTCCAACCCAAGCCGGGTCAGTTCCAGGCGAAACTCGGTGTTGATTCCGTAGGCCGCATCGGCCAGGATCACGCCGCGGTCCACCCGCGCCGTTATCGCCGCCCGGATCTGATCCAGAGCGATCTCGGGCTTGTCTGAAACTCCACCTCATCGGGTACTTCGGCCTTCTTCCGCCGCTTTGCATCTTCGGCCCAGTCTTTCGGCAGATACAACCGATAATCGATCGGCAGACTCGAACTCCAGGTCGCCACCGACAAGCTCACAGCCACACGGCAGTTCTCCTGTTTGCCTACTTGCCCGCAGTACTGGCGCGTAACTCCGACCGAATGCTTGCCCTTCTTCGCAAAGCCGGTGTCGTCCACGATCCAAGCTACTACCGGTCCACTCCTGTTCATCACCGGTAATACGCCACCGCGCACCTGCTCGAGCACGGCCTTCGTCGCTCCACGGCGCCTTGGCCACCATGTGGTGCAACGACTGCCGCATCGCCTCCACCCTGTCCGGATCCAGCATGGCAGCCATCGGCTCAATCCTCTTGCGTTCGCCCGGAAGCAAGAGTCCCTTGCCATAGTTCCTCAAAGGTGCTTTCCGGTCTTCATGCCCCGTGGCAGTCGCTAGGCCCTCTACATACGCCGCGAAGCGCTTCTCTTGTGGGCCTAGCGCAGACAGGCGTTTCCCACGAAACAATTCTACATCAAATTGTTCTTTTGTGACCCAGTAGTACTAGGGGTCTGTGTCTCGACCCGGCAGGTGCCTCCCAGTGAAGTTATCGGCACTCAAGCGTTCGACCGTCCGCATGGGACCTCAGCAGTGAGGACAGCGACCGAGCACCGGCACCTCAGGCGGATTTATTGGAAGAGGCACCCGTGCTGCGACCAGCAGGCTACGAGACAGCGGAAGCAGACTTCCGCGCCGGCGATTGGCAAGCAATCCGAAGTAGCGGATGCGAGGGAACCCACGCGGCAAGATGTGCTGAAGAAAGCGCCGCAGGAACTCCTCATGGGACAACGTCATGATTCGGCGCTTACTGTGGTGGGCGTAGTCTTTCCAGCGGAACGACACTTGCGTATCCGTGACGTCGACCAACCGATGATTCGAGATCGCGACACGGTGGGTGTAGCGAGCCAGATAATGCAACACATGTTCCGGCCCGCCAAAGGGTTTCTTGGCGTACACGACCCAGTCTTCACGGAACAAGGTTCGCAGGAAACTGGCGAAAGCCTTCGGCTCAGCAAGTTGTCCGCAGGCTCCGAAAAAGACGAGTTTGTCCCGGCGGAATGCGAGCCCCAGGCCCGCTACAAACTTTCCGCGAAACACCCGGCTCAAGACCTTCACCGGCAGGAAGAAGTGATTGGGCGCCCGGATCCATTGTTTATGATCCGGCGACAGCCCGCCGCCGGGTACGACGCAGTGAATGTGAGGATGCGGCTGTAGAGTCTGGCCCCAGGTATGCAGAACGCTCAGGAACCCGATCTCTGCACCCAGATGCTTTGGGTCGGCTGCAACCTCCAGCAGCGTGGCCGCACTGGCTTCGAAAAGCAGCTTGAAGAGAACCTTCTTGTTCTGCCAGATGAGTGGGACCAATGTGTGTGGGACGCTGAAGACCAAGTGGTAGTAATCCACCGGCAGCAGTTCTTGCTGGCGAGCAGCCAACCACTTGTTCCGAGCGTTGGTCTGGCACTTCGGGCAATGACGATTCCGGCAGGAGTTATACGAGATAGTCTGATGACCGCAGTGATCGCACTGGTCACGGTGTCCACCCAGTGCCGCGGTCCGGCATCGTTCAATCGCGTTGAGTACCTTCACTTGAGGCCAAGTGAGGCACTTCTCAAAATGCTGAATGAACTGCCGGCCCGACCTGCGGATGATATCAGCCACCTCCCAAGGTGGCCGTTTCACGTTGTCGCTTTCTCCGGGGGCTGCTTCGACCGGGAAAAGTCGGACACCGTAATCTGGTCGAGGGGATTGACTGCCGCTTGTAAGTGCCTTCGCGACAGGTGGAGGTAGATCGCAGTCTCTTTCAGCCGTTGATGCCCGAGAAGCAGTTGGATGGTGCGCAGGTCGGTGCCCGCTTCGAGCATGTGTGTGGCGAAGCAGTGCCGAAGCGTGTGCGGCCCCAACCGCTTTGTGATGCCGGCCCGGAGCGCCGCCTCGTGGCAGGCGTTCCACACGGTCTTGTCAGAGATGGGCTTCTCTTCATCGGTGCTTTCCCAGTGGCTGGGGAACAGATAGACGCGGGGCTTGACCTTGCACGAACGCCAGTAGTGGCGAAGAGCATCGAGCAGTTTCGGGGTCAATGGCAGTTCGCGATCGCGAGCACCCTTGCCTTGACGAACATGGATCAACATGAGGGAGCTGTCGATGTCACACACTTTCAGCCTTGAGGCCTCGGTCCGCCGCAACCCGGTGGCATAGAGCAGCATCAAGAGTGTGCGGTAGAGCAGGTTGGGTGCCGCTTCAATCAGGCGAGTCACCTCCTCTGGACTGAGCACCACGGGGAGTTTCTTGGGCGTTCTGAGCAGCGGCAGATTCTCAAAATCCAAATCGCGCCGCTTCAGAACTCGTTTGTAGAGGAACCGCAGGGCTCCCATGCGCAATGCGATAGTTCCGAGCGCCAGCTTCTTCTCATCGAGCAAGTACAGTTGAAACTGGCCGATCTCTTCGAGTCCCAGGAACTCCGGCGACTTGTTGAAGTACTCGGCAAACTGAGCGACGGCATGCACGTAGCCGCGCGCGGTGTCGGGGCTATAGTTACGGCGCCGGAGTTCTTCCAGCATCCGTTCACGAAGTGGGGTCACAGAAAACTCCTTTCTGTGACCGACAATAAACGTTGTGGACCACTATCCGTGCCCTTGTTGCGGCAACTTCACCTTCGCCGAACAGCCGCCAGGCACGTGGCTAATCTGCGAAAGTCTGTTGGTGGGAAGATGATCCCGTTCAGTTTGCCGACCCTGGACTTCGCGGCGGCGCCAATCGAGTCAGCCTCACCGAGGCCAAGTCGTACTTTAAGGCGATCCGATTCAGCTCACCGGAGCGTCGTCGCGATCGTTTGAGATTAGAACATCCATCGAGGCTACTGGAATGAACACCTCGAACACCCACGCCACTGCGTCCGCCGCGTCAGCGGCTTAGTTCTCACGCCCTATCCGTAGAGTAGAATTGTCGTGGCTCGCCTTCCGGGCGGATAGTCGGCGATCCAGACATTATCCGGACGGGCCTCTCTTTCCGGGCAACTCGCCGCCAGTTCGGAGACGGAAAACGGAGGGCGACTGGTCGCGACAGCATCGAGACCAACGCGCGACACCGCCCGGAGGACCCGAATACTCTGCTTTACGATCGCGCATCGGCAGGCGCATCGTCTTGATCCGGCAGATCGTTTCTTCATCGGCGATTCCCCGGCGGATGTGCGCGCCGCCAGACGTCTCGGAGCACGCGGATTACTGGTCCGCACCGGCTGGGCAGCTGACCCTGGCGTAGTCGAAGAGGCCGCGCCGGCCTACGCCGCAAATCATGAGGCGCCAGCGCGGCGATGCCGGCGGCAGCGGCATACTCGCGGGCCACATGCCACACCGCCTTCTCGGTCATCCCGGTTCCCCAAACGGTTCCTGCCTTCGTCACCCTCCGAAATATCTTCCCTGTCTGGATCGCCGCGGCTTGCGTCCAACGGTCCAATAGCATCTTGACCCAATCGGATACAGGAACCGTGCGAGTGTGACCACCTTTGCCATGGAAATCTACGATCGCCCAGTGATCCTCGCGCTGCTGGACACTGCGGATCTCCAGCGACACTGCCTCATGCCAGCGCAGGTCACAAGTAGCACTGCCAGCAAGGCGCGATCTCGCCTGCCCTCAAGGCGATCGTCCGGCGAAGTTTGCCAGAGAGTAGCCGCCTGTTCGACCGTCAACCAGTTTCCCAAGCGCACTCCGAGCTTCTTCATCCCTTTCACGCAGTGCCCACGCCGCGAGAATCGGCTGAGGATGCCGCAAACAGCGACCTCATGTTCTAACGCCGAACAACACCGAGGCGCAGGTTAACCGCACCAGGCGCCAGATTGCGCGACTCCAAATGGATTCGATAGCGAACGACTATAGAACGGCTGAAGGAGCGCCGCGGCCGGAACAGCACCATTCGATGAACTCGTCGTCGGCGTGACGGCAACCGCGTTGAGCATCTGCTGAACTATGAGGCTGTTGAGAACGGCGGATTTGGCCAGGTCGGGCAGTCTGAGGATGGTCTTGGGAATCTGGCGCCGTCAACCGATAGATCGATCATTGGACGGATCGCGCGTAGTCCAGAACAATCCGGAAATGAACCTGTTGAACACACGCGGATTCCGATTCTCGCGTGCGATGGTTCGAAGCAGCTGTCCGCAGGCACTGGACCGCCCTCGGAAGGAGCATTCCGATCAACTCCGGCGCCGGCGGTCCGGCGCGGATGGCATGGGTTAGAATCGATGCGTGATTGACCGAAGACGGTTTCTGGCGGGCGCGGCCCCGTTCATCGTGACGTCGCGAAGCGTAGCAGCGGCCCAGCGCTCCGCGCCCAACGTGTTGCTGGTGCTGTGCGACCAGATGCGGGGCGACGCGATGAGCGGAACGGGGTCGCCAAACGGACGAACTCCGAACCTCGACAAACTGGCGCGCGAAGGCGTTCTGTTCGATCGGTGCTTTTCGAATAACCCGGTGTGCGTTCCTTCCCGGAAGTCCATTTTCAGCGGACGGTATCCGCATGAGCATGGGAGCCTGACCAACGATGACGGGCATCATTTGCCGTTCGAGGGAAGCTTGGCGGATATGTTGCATCGAAGGGGTTATCGAACCGGCTACTCCGGCAAGAATCACACCTTCGAAAAGCCTGAGATGAAGAAGTTCGATTTCGCGGGCGTGCGGGACCGGGGCCATTCCGGTACAACGAATACGTTCGCCCGAACTGGCGTGGTTCACCGTGGCCCGGAAGAGAAATGCCATGGGAGTGTGAACACCGACGCCGCTGGAGTTTTCTGAAGAAGAAAGGCGGAGATCCTTTCTTTCTGACGGTGAGTTACTTCGATCCGCACCCGCCTTACATGGCGCCATCGACATACACGAGCCGGTACGCATCGCGAGACATGAAACTGCCGGAGACCGTGAGGCCGGGGGAGGTGAGTCCGCGGCTGCAGGCGCACGCCGAGGCGATGGAGTTCGACAAGCAGTCCGACGCGGACCTTACCGAGACCATGCGGTATTATCACGCGGCGATCGAATACGGCGTGGACGCACAGGTGGGCCGACTGCTGCGGGCGCTGACCGAGCAGGGCCTGGACTCATCGACGCTGGTAATCTTCACGGCGGACCACGGGGATTTCATGGGTCACTACCGGATGGTGCGCAAAGGGATGCTACTGTACGATCACCTGTTGCACGTTCCGCTACTCGTCCGCTATCCGGGAGTTGCGGCCGCGGGGAGGCGCGTCCACGACGCGGTGCAACTGTTGGATCTGTTTCCGACGATCGCGGAGGCCACCGGGAGCAAGGCGCCGGAGGGAGTGGAACTCCGGGGCCGGTCTTTTTTGCCGCTGCTCTCGAATCCTCCCCATCCGGCGGGGGCTAACCGCGGCATCTTCGCGTCCGCGGGCTACGCGCAGGTGGACAAAGCGAAGATCGCCAAGGATGAGAAGCAGCGGGCGCTGCACCAGCGGGTGCTGGACACGGTGATGCACGCCGAGCATCGCGCGGCAACGATACGGACCGGGGAGTGGCGCATGACGCTGCACGAGGCCGATCCACCGGAGTTGTTTCAGTTGGGCAAGGAAACCGGGGAGCGAAAGAACGTGGTGAATGAACGGGCGCATGCCAAGGTCCGGCGGGAACTGGAGGGGCGACTGCAACAGTGGTGGCGTTGGTGATGGGGTGGCGCTGGTGATAGGCCACTAGCCGGGCGAGTCGCCGCGGTCTCGATTCGTTTCGGCCTCGATCCAGAGGCGAGCCATCGCCCATTCCCGCTTGACTGCGCGCGCGGGTGATGCCGGCGATCGAGAAGCCTGTCCATCTCGCGTATCTCCGTATACCGGCTGTCTCTGCCGGCCTGGCGGCGGGCGCGGTCCACCAGGAACCGGCGCATCATGCGGGCGACGATGGTCATGCGGTGAGTGCGATTGCCAGGCTCAAAGCCAGTTGGATCTACATGGGCCGGGATGGCATCAATGGCGAGATCGATACGCCTGGGCTCATGACCGGGCTGCTGGCGGCTTCGGCGAGCAATCCGGGGTCAACGGGTGAAAAGAGGCGTTCCTACCATTCATCTGGATCCTCTGGGACTGCAATTAGCATGGGCCTATCTTTTCATGAGCAAAAGGCGGCTCATGCGCAAAAGGCGGGAAAAAGGAACCAGTTTCAGAAGGTCAGGCGAATTCCGGCCTGAATCCGGCGCGTATCGGAAGCGGAGGTGAAGCCGAGCGGCTGGCTTGGCGTTCGATCATCGCGCCCTTGCAGATTGAACGGACCGGCGATCGCGCCGACGGTGTTGTTGACACTCGCGTAGTTGAGGTGGTTGGCCAGGTTGAAGCCCTCCACGAGCAGTGTTAAACGGCGGTGGTCGGTTCCGACACTGAAATGTTTGCTCAGCCGCGCGTCGAAGGTATAGAAGGCCGGGCCCAATCCAGTGTTTCGTCCGGCGAACGCGGGCCTGTCGGTGGTGGGATGCCGGTCCGAATTGAGATCGACGCCGGCGAGAAGGTTGAAGGGGCGGCCGCTGTTGCCGCGGAAAATCGGAGCCAACTGAATGCCCCCGGGCGCCTCCCAGACGCCGAATAGCACTACTTTGTGCCGTTGGTCAAACGACGACAGAGCCCGCTCAGCCCGAAGATTCGTTTGGTCGAAGGCCTGAAAGTCACTGTTGTAGTCGGTAACTTCGTCGGTCGCCTTGCTGAAGGTATAGTTGCCCGAAAGCGAGAAAGAGCGGCTGAAGCGCCTGCGGAACTCGAGAATGAGCCCGGCATAAAAGGAGTTGGCGGTGGACTCATACACGTTGTCCTGGAACAGCAGGGGATTGACGAAATCCTGGGTGCGCCAGACACGGATCCCGAGCGCCGGGTCCACGGGCGCGGGCCTCAGGTTCTTGTCGCGCGCCCGTCCGATCTTCAGAGTGCGCACATAGATTCCAGAGATACCGACGGACATATCGGCGCCCACTTGGCGCTCAATGCCAAAACTGGTTTGCTGCGAATAGGGGCTGGCGTAATCGGAGGCGTTACTGAAGAGAACGGAGAACGGAGGCACGGGCCCAGTCTGGCTGACGGCGATGCCGAACTGCGTGAGGTCCGCCGGGGCAATTCGCCGGGTTGGAGTAGGCACACCGATGACACCTTGCGCCCGAAGGGTACGGTATATATTGGCCGCGGACGCCGCGCCCTGGGTCTGAATGGTGGTGAAGACTTGTGGAATCTGGCGGCGTCCATCGATGAGGCCAAGCGCATTGACGACGTAGTCGATCTGAAAGTAAATGGGCGAATAGAAGATGCCGTAGCCTCCGCGGACACTGGTTTTGCCATCGCCCCAAGGGTCCCAGGAGAGACCGAATCGCGGTGCGAGGTTATTCCAGTCGGTGGGCAGGGGCGACTTACGGGTATCGACGTCGTAACGCAATCCCAAGTCCAGAGTGAGCCGGGAAGTAGCCTTCCACGAATCCTGTACGAAGAATCCATAGAAGGGGTAGAGGGCGGACACGACGGGATCGCCGAAGCCTTGTTGGTAGAACTGGGGCAAACCGAGATTGAAGGCCTGGAGGGAAGTAATCGTAGTGCGGGCGAGGACGGGGTTGACGAGCGAGCCTGGAAGCGGACCGAAGGTGAAGCGGCCGCCGAAGAAGGTTTGTGTGTCGCTGCGATTGTGGCGAATATTGAGCAACGCTCCGGCGCGGAAACCGTGCCGTCCGCGAAAGGCGCTCAGGGTTTCGCGGATCTCGAGTTTCTTCATCAGGGTAACGTTGGGAAGAAAGATATCCTTGTTGAAAAAGCCGAAGCCATTGATGTTCAACTCGGGCCCGAAGGGCTCCAGAGAACTTACGGTCTGGTCACTGTAGTTGCCGAGAATCCGGATATCGTTCAACAGCGAGGGTCGAAGGACGTGCGTCCAGCCGCCGGCGAGCGTGTTGTCCCAATAGCGAAAGTCCGAACCGCGGCTGGAGCCAACCAGAGCCCGCGTACTGGCGTTGGTATCCTTGGACCAAGCGGCGTTGGCGCGTAGGAATAGCTGATCGTTCGGAGTAGTAGAGTGATCGATCCGCAGGGACGTTTTGTAGTCGTTGGTGGAAAATGGGGTAACTCCGCCGTTGTTCTCAAACAGCGCCACGGTGGATGCCGGAGAACTGAGGGCGGCGCGCAACTGTCCGGCTGGGGAAGTGGGAAGCTGCGCCAGGATGGCTTCCTGTTCGCGTGTAGGGCCAAAGATAGAGCGGTCGGTCAGCAAACTGACCACATTGGACTCGTCGCGATTGAGGATCTCGAGAGCGGCGAAGTAGAAAGTCCGGTCGCGGCGGACAGGTCCGCCCAGGCTGAACCCAGCCTGTTGGCGTTTGGCGTCCGGCTTGATGCGCCTCGGCGCGCCGCCTTCGTCCAGGACGCGTGCGAACGGGTCACCCGCGTCCAGGCTCTGATGCCGGAAGAAACCGAAAGCGCTTCCGTGTGCGGTATTGGACCCGCTCTTGGAAACGATGTTGATCACTCCGCCGCTGGCGCCGCCCAACTCGGCGGAGTAATTACTCCTGTTGACCTGAAATTCCTGAATCGCTTCCTGGCTCAAGGTCGGCCGGACGCCGCCGCCGTCGTCGTTGGCAGCGCCCCCGTCGACGGTGATGGAATTGCCGCGTCCGTTGGAGCCGTAGAAGGAGAGCCCGCTGGTGGGCGTGGCCGCGACGCGAAAGTCCGAGTTATCGGCCAGGGCGGCGGAATCAACCACACCGGGCGCGAGGAGAGTGAAGGCAAGATAGTCACGCCGGTCAATGGGCAGGTCACGCACGAGGCGCTGTTCCATGGTGCTCGATTGGCTGGTTCGCTCACTCTCGACCATCTCGAGGGCCGTGGAAACCTCGATCACTTCGTTGGAAGCGCCGACTCGCAGTTCAGCGTCGACCGATGCGATTTGTCCGACCGTCAATACGACAGCGGAAGTAACACCGGTTAGGAATCCGGCCTTCTCGAAGCGGAGGTCATAGCGACCGGGCGGCAGGACAAGAAAACGATACACGCCGAGGGCGCCGGTAACCGCCGTGCGCTCGAATCCAGTATCGGGGTTACGTAGGGTGACGGCAACGTCAGGAATACGGGCGCCGCTGGGGTCCGTCACCACGCCGCCGACTTCGCTACGATCCGCGGCGGACTGGGCCGAAAGCACACTAGCCAAGCTACAGACAAGCAGCGTGGCGAGCACCAACCTGCACATATGACATAGCTTGACAGAAACGGAGACTGCCATGCGACTCCCCTTATGTGGAGCGCCGTTGCGGCGGCAGACGATACACTCCGTATATATGCAGGAGTGGCGGACAGAATCGCAGGCGGGCACGATTTCGACAATGCGGACCGGGCGTGGAACGGCGCTTGGGCTGGGAGAGGGGTCCACACCGCTCGCGGCGAGCGTGCGGATCGGGCCGCAGATGGGGCTTGACCTGTTCTTCAAGCTGGAGACTTGTAACCCGACCGGTTCCTACAAGGATCGCTTCGTCGCGGCCGAGATCGCGCGCCTGGCCGCTTTGGGGGCACAGGCATGCGTGGCGACATCGTCGGGCAACACGGGATCGTCACTGGCCGCGTATGCAGCGCGAGCGGGGATCCACTGCACGATCGTGGTGAACCAAGGCGCGCCGGCTGGCAAACTGGCGCAGATGCGGGCACACGGGGCGAAGGTGATCCGGGTGAAGGGATTCGTCGCCGACCCGAGCATCACCCGCCGCGTGATGGAGACTCTGCAGCAAAGCGGGCGTCCGCTGGTGGTGTCCGCCTACCGTTACTGTCCGGAAGCGATGGCGGGCGTGGAGACGATCGCGGTGGAGTTAGAGCGGCAATGCGCGAGCGCAGCGCATATCTTCGTGCCCGTAGGAGGAGGCGGGCTCTATCTGGCGACGTCGCGGGGGGTGCGGCGCGCCTACGCCTCCCCGCCTCGCGTGCACGCGGCGCAACCGGCCGGGTGCCCGACGCTGGTGGGCGCATTCGACCGGGGAGACCATCGTGTGATACCTGTGCAATCGACGACCCGCATCAGCGGCCTCTCCGTCCCGTTCGACATCGACGCGGGGGCGGCGTTGGCCGATATGCGGGAACACGGCGGGTTGGGGTTCGCCGTATCCGACGAGGAGGTGTGGGAGGCGCAGCGGATGCTGCTCGAACTGGAAGGAATCTATTGCGAGCCAGCGGGCGCGGCCGCATTGGCGGGCCTTCGCCGCGCGGCGCGGCGGGGCTTTCTGAAGCCGGGCGAGCCGGCGATTTGCCTGGTTACAGGACATGGGTTCAAGGACCTGGAGTCGATCGATTCGGCTGCGGCCCGCCACCCATCTCCGGAGATCGAAGCTAGCCAACTGATGGCTTATCTATGAGCCTACTCGCGGCGTGTGCGCCGGGAACGAAAGTCCGTACTTACCTGCCCGCTGGACCGGCGATGGCTCCGGTGCTAATCGCGCGCGGCATCGCCCCGGGGCGAACGCTGGCGGTGACGGCAGCGGTGCATGGGGACGAGTACGAAGGCATCCGGGCGATTTTCGAAGTGTTCGACGAGATAGACGCGCTGGAGTTGGCCGGAAACCTGGTCGCAGTGCCGGTGGCCAATCCGGCCGCATTCTGGAACGGCACGCGCCAGAGTCCGGTGGACGGCGCCAACCTCGCTCGGGTGTTTCCGGGGGATCCGGAAGGGACACCCTCGCAGATGCTGGCGCACGCGCTCGGCGCGCACGTGATCGGCTGTTCTGACTTCTATCTCGATCTGCATAGCGGCGGCGCCGGGTGGACGATGCCATCGATGGCGGGTTACGATGCGTCGGATCCCCGCAGCCTCGAGGCAGCGCTGTTGTTCGGAGCGCCGGTGGTTTGGGGCCACCCGTCCACGCCGCCGGGGCGCACCGTTTCCTACGCCAAGAGCAAGGGTATCCCGTTCCTGTACACGGAAGCGCGTGGGGGCTGCCGCATTCATCGCGATGACCTGGCGATGATGAAGCGCGGGATCCGGAATCTGCTGCGGCATCAGGCGATACTCGGGGGGGACCTCGAAGTTGCACCACTGGAGCATCACCTATTCGGCGACGGCAACATCGATGCTTCGATCGTTGCCTCGGCGGACGGCTTCTTCATTCCCGCCGTGGCCATCCTGGACCGCATCCGCGCCGGGATGCTCGTGGGGCAGGTCCGCAACGTGATGGGCGAGACGGTGGAACAACTGAAGGCGCCCCGGGACGGAGTCCTGGGGCTGGTGCGAGACTGTCCGCTGGTTCGATCGGGTGACCCGCTGGCGCTGATCACGGATGAAATCTAGCCTCCGTGGGGCGCTCCAGCCCTGTCTAATATTCCCTCAGAACGGCCTTCGTTAAAGCGCTTGCATCCGGCGCACCAGTGGAATATCATTAATCAGTTTTCACTTCTTGAGGTCTCTATGAACACACTCCGTTTTTCGGCTATCGCTGCCACCTTGACTCTGTTGTCCACGATTCCCGCCGCCGCGCAGGAGTCCCGGGCGACGATCGCAGGAAAGGTTGCGGACCCTTCGGGAGCATTCGTGGCCGGGGCATCGGTGCGGGCGGTGAATACGGCGACCAACTCCGCGGCCGCTTCCACAACGAATGTGAGCGGAAACTTCGAGATTCCGTATCTGCTGCCTGGCGTTTATAACGTGACGGTGGAAATGGCGGGATTCAAGAAGAGCGCGCGCAACGCGATCGAGGTCCGGGTGGGCGACCGGATGACGCTGGACTTCACATTGGAACTCGGGAACGTGGCGGAGTCCGTCGTGGTGACCGGTGAGACACCGCTGCTCGAAACGTCGACGGCGAGCGTGGGGTTGGTGATGGACGAGCGGCGGGTGACGGAGTTCCCGGTGGTGGGCGGCAATGCGTTCTATTTGGCGCGACTGACGGCCGGGGTATTGTCGAGCGGCGGACGGAGCGCGGGCAATCCGATGGACGCGGGAGCGGCGACGGGAGTAATCGTCAACGGAACGCGTGGCGGGTCGAGTGAGGTGTCCGTGGACGGATCTCCGAACATGACCAACCGGAACGCGGCGTTTTCGCCGCCGCAGGATCTGGTCCAGGAGTTCAAGATACAGACGGCGACCTACGATGCGTCGATCGGGCACGCGGCGGGCGCCGTGACAAACGTGAGCATGAAATCGGGCTCAAACACTCTGCACGGAACGGGCTATTTCAATAACTCGACGCTGCGGGCGACGCCATGGTTCACGAACCGCTTTCTGGCGGATCCGCGGACGGTGTTGACTCCGCAGCAGCGAGAAGCGGCGATCCCTTCGTGGCTGCACCGGCGGTATGGGGCGACGATGACGGGTCCGGTTTGGATTCCGAAGGTGTACGACGGGCGCAACAAGACATTTTTCACGTTCGGGTTCGAGGATCTGACGATCGAGCGCAACCTGTCGTTCACGGGAACCGTGCCGACGGAGGCGCAGAAGCGGGGCGACTTCTCTGACCTGCTGCGGCTGGGCTCGCGGTATCAGATTTACGATCCCTTCACGATCGCCTCGGCGGCGAACGGGCGATTCAGCCGCCAGCCACTGGCGGGCAATATCATTCCGGCCAGCCGGATCAATCCCGTGGCTGCGAAGATGCTGAGCTTCTACCCGGTGGCGAACCAACCCGACCAGAATCCGGAACAACGCAATAATTACTTCGTCACCCGCAACATCGACCGCGAAAACTACACTTACACGAGCCGCGTGGATCATAACTTCGGCGAGCAGAACCGCTTCTTCCTGCGGTGGAACAACTCACAACACGACAACTACAACAACCAGCTCGGGACGATCACGAATATCGACATCCTGGACCGCACGGGATGGGGCATGGTGGTGGACGACGTGCATGTATTCAGCCCGGGGCTACTGTTGAACCTCCGATACGGGATCACCTACCAGAGCGACATCAACCAGCGCGGGAGCACGGGATTCGATCTGCTTTCGCTCGGCCTGCCCGCCAACCTGGTGAGCGAGATCGGGACGAAGCTCGGCACCGACGGTATCGCGTTTCCGAATCTGCAGGTGGATTCGAATGCGTTCACGGCGCTGTCCAATAACGGAGGAACGCGGGGCGCGACCAACTATCACACCGCGTCGGCTACGGTTACGCGGATCGCCGGGAGCCACAGCATGCGCTTCGGCGCCGAGTACCGGTTGCAGCGGGAGACCGGCTTCAACTACGGGAACGTGGCGCCGCAGTTCGTCTTCAACAACGCCTTCACGCGGGGGCCGCTGGACAACTCACCGGCGGCGCCGATCGGGCAGGGATTGGCGTCGATGTTGTTCGGCATCGCCACGGGCGGGCAGATTTCCAACAACGCGTCGCGGGCCGAGCAGAACAACTACTGGGGATTTTTCGTGCAGGATGACTGGCGGGTGACCTCGCGTTTCTCGGTGAATGTGGGGCTGCGGTACGAGTATGAAGGGCCGATCTCGGAACGGTACAACCGGTCGATTCGCGGATTTGACTTCACGACGCCGAACCCGGTGTCGGCGCAGGCGTTGGCCAACTACACGCGGAACCCGATACCGGAAGTACCGGCGTCCGCGTTCCAGAGCCTGGGCGGTCTGCAGTTCGCGGGCAATGGTGGCTTGCCGGGGAGTTTGTGGAAGGCAGACCGGAACAACTTCGCGCCAAGGATCGGCATCGCCTATTCGTGGAATCAGAAGACGGTGCTGCGCGCCGGCTATGGGATCTTTTTCGACGTGCTGGGCGTGGACCGGTTCGGGGTGAACCAGGGCGGCTTCAATCAGCCGACCAACCTGATCGCCTCCAACAACAACGGGCTGAGCTACGTGGCCACGTTATCGAATCCCTTCCCGAACGGGATCGAGGCGGCGCAGGGCGCGGCGGGCGGACTGACGACATTTCTCGGGCGGAATGTTTCCTTCTTCAATGAACTGCCGCGGAATCCATACATGCAGCGGTGGTCGGCGTCGATCCAGCGGGAGTTGCCGGGGCGGATCGTTACCGACATTTCCTACGTGGGCAACCGGGGCGCGAAGCTGGCCGTTGAGCGGAACCTGAACCCGATCCCGCGAGAATATCTTTCGACGTCTGCCGAGCGGGACCAGAACACAATCAACTTTCTGACGCGTCAAGTGCCGAACCCGTTCGCTGGCATCCCGGAGTTCCGGGGGACGGGACTGTTCAACGCTCGCACCGGGGTAGCCCAGTTACTGCGGCCGTATCCGCAGTTCGGCGATATTCTTACGAATTTTCCGGGCGGGTACTCCTACTACCACTCGCTGCAGACAGCCATCGAAAAGCGCATGTCGGGAGGGCTGACATTCCAGGCGTCGTGGACGTATTCGAAGTTCATGGAGGCGACGAATTACCTGAACGACACAGACTCGTATCTGGAGAAAGTAATTTCATCACAGGACTACACGCATCGCTTCGTGCTGAGCGGCATTTACGAGTTGCCGTTCGGGCGCGGCAAGAAATGGTTATCGAACATGGGCGCCGCGCCGCAACTGCTGTTCGGCGGATGGCAGTTCCAGGGTTGGTTCGAGGGACAGACGGGCGACGCTCTCGGGTTTGGGAATGCGATCTTCACGGGTGACCTGCATGACATCGAAATTCCGGTTTCGCAACGGTCGGAACTTCGCTGGTTCAACGTGGACGCGGGCTTCAACCGGGATAACCGGCAGGCTTTGGCGAACAACATACGGGGTTTGAATTCGCGGTTCAATGGAGTACGGGCGGATGGCATCAACAACTTCGATCTATCGATGTTCAAGAACGTCCGGATCAAGGAACGGGCCACGGCGCAATTCCGGATGGAGAGCTTCAATTCGCTGAACCATGTGCAGTTCGGAGCGCCGAATACGAACCCGGTGAATGCGGCTTTCGGGGCCATCACGGGGGAGAAGGGGCATGGGCAGCGTCAAGTAACAATCGGGTTGAAGTTGATTTTCTAGCCCGGAGGCAAGATCGCGGCCACGGCGTTGGAGACGCGGCGGAGGAGGCTCCCTCCGTCGGCGCCGGAGGGCCGTGTGGTTAGGATTACGCACACGATTCCCGATTCAGGATCGGCCCAAGCCACGGTGCCGGTGGCCCCGGAGTGGCCAAACGTTCGCGGCGAGACTAACTCGCCGAAGTAACTCCACACGAGGGACGTGGCCAAGCCCCAACCGAGCCCCCAGGGCTTGCCGATGCGGGTGTTCTGGTCACGCGCCATGGCGGCGGCAGTGGCGGGGCTGAGGATACGGCGGCCGCGGTGAGCGCCTCCATTGAGGAACATCTGGAGAAGAACAGCGAGGTCTTTGGAGGTGGAATGCATGCCTCCCCAGGGGTGCCCCATGTCGCGCCAGTAGGGCGAGTTAGGTCCGAAACTGGCGAGATCTTCCGGGGCGCCGCCGCCGGTTTGGCACCAGGCGGTGTCTTCGATGCGGCGTCCCCCCAATCCGAGCGAGCTGCCGCTCATCCCCATGGGATCGAACAGCTCCTTCTTCAGAAAGGCGCGCAAGGGCATACCGCTGACGCGCTCGACGATCTCGCCCACCAACAGAGTCCCCATGCTTTGGTAGCGGAAATCGGTTCCAGGCTCGTAGAGCAGAGGCGTGCGCAGGGCGTGCTTGACGAAGTCGCCGAGTGGTGCGTGGGCGCGGCGGAGGGCGGTGTTTTCGGGAAGCATGTCGGGCATGCCGGAGGTGTGGCTGAGGAGATCCCGGACACGGATCTGCTTGTGTGCGATCTCGGGCAGGTAGACCGATGCGGGATCGTCCAGAGAGACGAGGCCCCGCTCGACGAGCATCATGAGAGCCGTGGCTGTGACGGGTTTGGAAATCGAGGCGAGGAGGAACACGGTATCGGCCGTCACGGGTTTGGCATCGGGCGTGGGAGCGAGTTTGCCAAATCCCCGATGGAGGAGAAGGTTTCCGCGCCGGGCGACGGCGATGGAAGCGGCGAGCACGCGCCCTTCGGCCACTTCAGCCTGGAGCAGCGAGGCGGCGCGCTCGAGAGTGTCCGTGGCTGGGCGCTGGGGCTGAGCCAGGATGGAGGACGCAGCCAGTCCCAGAACGATCGTCTTGCTCACGCCGGTTGTCTTGCTCATGCAATGAGAAGCTACCATAAGTACGGAGTGTCCCGCGTTTTGACTGTCGCCGCCGCCCTGATCGCCGCCGGGCTTGCAATCGGGCCGGCGCGGGCGGGAGAGTTGCACACGTCCGTGCGGTCCGGCGATGTGGCGGCGGTGCGGCGGCTGCTCGACTCCGGGACACCGGTGAATGAGCGGGACGCGCTGGGCGGCACGGCGCTGCATGACGCCTGCTGGGCCGGGGACGAGGAAATAGTCCGGCTGTTGCTCGACCACAAGGCGAACCCGAACCTGGCGCATAAAGAGGGCGGGTCCACACCGCTGCACTACGCGGTGATTACGAATCATCCGGCGATCGTGACGCTGCTGCTCGAGCGGGGAGCGAACATCCAAGCCGTTTCCGGGTCTGGCTCAACGGCGCTGCATCTGGCGGCCAATCGCGGATTTCCTGAGTTGGCGGCATTGCTGCTCGACCGCGGCCTTGCGGTGGACACGCGGGATGCCTCAGGCGCCACGGCGCTCGACGAGGCGGCATGGAAGGGCGAAATGGAAGTGGCGCGGCTATTGCTCGCGCGAGGGGCCAAACCGCAGACGGCGCTACAGGCGGCCGCGTCGCGCGGGCACGCCGACGTGGTGGGATTGCTGCTCGAAGCGGGCGCGGATCCGGCGTCATCGCCGGAGGCGCTCGAGGAAGCGGTTCGATTCCAGCATGGGGCGGTGGCGGCCGCTCTGCTCGAGGCGATGGGGAAGCGAAAGACCGGTCCGCCGGCGAGGTTGCTGCAGCAGGCGGTGATTCGTGGCCATGCGGAGATGGTTCGGATTTTTCTGGACCGGGGCGCCAATGCCAAGGCGCCGTTCCTCCTGCATGACGCGGCGCTGAAGGGTCATGTGGCGGTGGCCGCGTTGCTGCTCGAGCGCGGGGCGGATCCGAATGGACGAAACGCATCCGGGGGAACTCCGCTGCACGACGCGGCGCTGGCTGGGCATACGAAAATGGCGGAGCTGCTGCTCGACCATGGCGCGGAGGTGAACGCGCAGGATGGCGATTCCGGGGCAACGCCGCTGCATCATGCCGCGTCCTGGGGCCGGGTGGAGATGGTGAAACTCCTGATCGCGCGCGGGGCGGACCGGACGCTTGCGAACCGGGCCGGGGTGAGCCCGAAGACGGCGGCACAGGGGCAGGGTCACTCGGAAGTGGCGGGTCTGCTCGAGTGAGCAGGCGTCACGGTCCCACGGAGATGTTCAGCGCATTGGACGCCTCGCCATTGATGGTGATGACGAGCGGATACTCTCCCGGGGGCAGATCCGGAATTGTCAGGTTGGCCTGGGCGAGGGCGACGAAGGTCGGAGTCAGTCCGAGGTAGACGTAGCTCACGGGCTGTCCGCCCAGGGTGATCGAGTGGGCCAGGGTGGCGGCAGGTAGGGGTGAAGCGGGCGACGGCTCGCCGGTGCGCACAATGCCCTCAACGGGGCCCACTCCCGCCAGATACACGACGATCGTCTGACCGGGCTGGGCCGGATTCGCTGTGGAGTTCAGTGCGCCGCCGGGATTGACGGCCAGCGCGTGCCCGGCGCCGCACGAAGGGCAGGCGAGCAAGCCGGGCGCCGCTGGCGCCACCTGCAAGGAGACGGCCGCGGTGGTGACGCCCGAGGCTGTGACGGCCACCTGGGCCATTCCGAGCGGCGTTTCGACGGGCACCTGCGCGTTGATCTGTCCTGCGCTGACAAACCAGATGGGGGCCGCGCGGCCATTGACGGTCACTGACGTGCCGCCGAGGGTTTCGGGCCAGGTGGCGGATGAAGTCACCAGAGTCTCGGAGGCGAGATTCTGGCCGTAGATCGAAACGATGCCGCCCGGAGCAACTTTGGCTGAGCCGGACGCCGCGTTGGCCGCGCCGGCAACACCCGGCGCGTTGGCCGCCACGCGAGTCAATTTGCGCACGGATCCAAGGGTTGTGAAGTAGACGTTGCCGCCGGTGTCGACGGCAACCGACGCGGGGGACCACAGGCCGGCGGCGTGAGCGGGGCCACCATCGCCCGTGTTGGAATCGACGCCAGTACCCGCAATCGTGCGGATCATGCCATCCGGGGTCACCATGCGGATGCGGTGGTTGCGTTCATCGCAGATGTAGAGATTCCCTTCGCGGTCCAACGCGATGCCGCTTGGGCTGTTGAGCGCCGCGGCGGTGGCGGGCCCTCCATCGCCCGCGAAGCCTGCCGTGCCGGCGCCGGCAACCACGGTAGCGTTATTCTGCGGAGAGACGCGGTACACACGGTGTAGCGTGGGCGAAGAGACGTAAATGTTGCCCGCGGCGTCGACCGCGATGCCTTCGGCGGACCGCAAGGCCGGCGAGACATTGACCGCGATGCTTTCAAGCGATGTGCCATTGGGCGATAGGCGGAGCACGCGGTCATTGGCGGCCAGCAGCAGGCGGCCGGCGCCGTCCACCGCGATGCCGCTGGCCCCGAGGAAGGTGCCGGTGCTGCCATCCACGCGTGTACTCCGATCGGCCACGAGCGTGATGGTGCCGGCCGAGATCCGGCGGATGCGGCGGTTGGTGCGCTCGGAGACGTAGAGCGCGTTGCCCGGGCCGAGAGCCAGCCCGTCGAGGAACGAGAGTTGAGCTGCCACCGCTGAACCGCCGTCCCCTTCCCCTCCGGTTTCTCCGTTCCCGGCAAACACGACGGGCCGGCCGGGCGGCGAAACCGGCAGACGCCAGATGCGGCGGCTGGATTGGGCGATGTATAGATTGGCGCCATCGGTGACCACGTGAGAGGGAAGCGAAATGCCATCGGCCGGCGTGGTGAGGGTGGAGATGGTGTAATTGGGCCGCCCGGCGTCGCGCGGGATCACGGTAAGGCGCAGGGGAATCACCACGGACTTGTTGGCGGTGGCAGGCGCCGACAGCGTTATAGAGGCGGTGTAGCGGCCTATGGCAAGTCCCGCAGCGGAAATGCGGACACTGAGCGTCCGGGGCGAGTTGCCTTGGGTGACATCCAGACTGAGCCACGGTTCGCCGGAAGTGGACGCGGTGAAGGGAAAGCTCCAACGCGAGAATTCGAGCGCCTCCACGGCCAGCGGCGCCACGCCCTGCAACCCCTCCTCCAGGCTGGTCTCGAGCGGGGCGGCTTGCTTGGATAAGGTCGGCGTTACGGTGCCGGTGAGCGGTGACCATGTATCACCGGCATCGGTGGAACGAGCCAGTCCGGCATAAATGACGGCGCCGCTGCGCGGATCCACCGCATCGATGTCGTAGCCAAGCGGCAGGCTGGACCAACTGGCGCCGCCGTTGTTGGAACGAACCGTCCCACCCGTGCCTGAGTTTCCATAGTAGGGCCCTTGCGGACCGGCGTGGAAGCCCACGATGTATCCCTGGTAAACGCGCGAGAAGCTGCCGGCGGAATTCTCGCTGCGATAGATGCCGAGGCGGGAAGAGTCGGGTCCGCCCATGGAGGCGATGACGACACTCGGATTGACGGGGTCTATGCCGATGACACCGATCGTGGTGCGGACACCGATTGTTTCCGGGGGCGGGAACAGGGCGGTGATAGAGGTCCAGGTCTTGCCCTCGTCATCGGTGCGGTAGACCGTTTCGTCCTGCCCATAGTACATTCGGCTGGGAGTGGATCTGGAGATGTCGAACCCGCGGCCGAGACCGGGAAGCGTGCTCTGCGCGTTCCACGTGGCTGCACCATCGGAGGACTTGTAGAGGGTTCTGCCGGCGCGCAGGTAGAGGCTGCGGTTGGTGGCGTTCCAGGCGAAGTAGGTGGGTGCGGCGCCGGTATCCGGCAAGCCGGCGTTGGCGCGGGTCCACGTGGTTCCGGCATCGGTGCTCTTCCAGACCATGCCCGCCGCGGCGGTGGAAGCGAGGAAGAGATTGCCCGCGTTGCTGGGATCGATCACTAGAAAAAGCGCGGCGGGCTGGGGCAATCCCGGCTCGGTAAGATACAACGGAATCCATGTGCGGCCGAGGTCAGTGGATTTGAACAGGCCGTTGCGATAGGCATACAGCGTCTCGCTGGGCGCCCCGGGCGTCGCCAGGACTTCGCCGCCGGTGAAATCGATCTGCGCGGAAACAGCGGCCGGAAACAGAAGCGCGCAGGCTGCCAACGTTCGGACCATGCCCCGATCTTAACCCATGGTGGCCAATCCCCGAGGCAGCCGGAACTAGACGGCTCAGTACCCGGTGGCCGGCTCGGGCTGGACGGACTCGGCGGCGGGCGCACCCTGGGCGCGAGCCTTCAGCTCGGCCTTCCACGCTTCGAGCATCGCCTTGGTGGCGGTGGCCCCGACGCGGTCAGCGCCGGCGTTGTACGCTTCGAGGATTTGGGGCAGGGTCCGGACCCCGTGGGCGGCCTTCACCTTCACGAACGGGTGGCACTTGGAGTAGAACAACTCGACATCTTCCTTGCAGTAGCCGGTGGGGGCGATGCCGGTGGAGGTTTTGATGAAGTCTACCCGTGCGTGCTTCATGAGCTTGCAGGCGACGATCTTCTGTTCATGGTCCAGGTAGGCGGTTTCGACGATGCACTTGAGGATCACATCTTCGGCATGGCAGGCGTTGGCGATCTGGACGAGTTCGGTCTCACAGTAGTGCCACTGGCGGGAGACGAGTTTGCCGATGTTGATGACCATGTCGATCTCCCGCGCGCCGCGGCGGATGAGGTCGCGAGCTTCGTAGATCTTGGTGGCGGTGTTCTGGCTGCCGTGGGGGAATCCGACGAGGCTGCCCACGCGGACGGCGGTGCCGCGGAGGGAGCGGATCGCGATGTCGATGTCGGACGGACGGACCGAAACAGTGGCGACCTCGTATTCGGCTGCGAGGTCGCAGCCATCGCGGACCTGATCCTCGGTCAGCTCCGGGCGGACCAGGGAATGGTCAATCAACTGCGCCATTTGAGCGTAGGTGGTTAGCGGCGGGCGGTCATGATCCATAATTTTCCATAGTGCCGAAGCTGAGTGCGGACGTTTTTCGCGCCGGCCCACCAGTCTTCGTGGTTGAAGTGTCCGAAATTACCCTCGCCGCGCGACCGTTCGTCGATGTCGCCGAGGGCGATGTTGAGCCCCATGAGGCGGTCCCCCATGGAGGTGGAGTAGAAGCGCCCCGGCTCGACTTCGAGGCAAGGGTTGAAGCTCGCGGCCCACTCGACGACATAGACACCGCCGCGGGCGTTTCTCCTGGCAACGCGGGCGGCGGCCTGCATGGCGCCCGAGTCGATCCAACGCCTGTAGGTGTTCCACGCTTCCGGTTTCTTGCGAGGCTCGCCTTCGAGCAGGCAAGACTTTTCGCCGGCCGCGGGGCCGACGCCGCCCAAACGCGACTTGGTGAGGTTGCAGACCATCTGCCAGGAGGACCCATCGCCGGCTGCGCTTTCCGTGCCCTCCCAGCGATTGGAGGCGTTGATGAGCAATTCCATTTCGTCGCCGAACCAGGGGAAGCCCTCGCGGGTGAGTTCATGGGCATGGGAATTTTCCGCCGGGAGCCAGCGATCGGTGTCGATGCCGTACAGCACGTCGTCTGTGATTTCGAAGGCGAAGTAGATGCGCTTCGAGTCATGCTTGACCCAGCCGCGGAGGGCGAGATCGGCGGGGTTCGTGGTCTTGTTGAATTGAGGAATCCAATCGGCGACGCCCTGGAAGGTGGTGGCGTCGTCCCATTCGCCGGGTGCAAGGCGTCCGTCGATGGCGGGCGTCTTGCCCGGATAGGCTTTCAATGTTCGGGGGAAGTCACCGGCAAAGGCGAGAGAGGTGGCGAGCAGGAATCCGGCGGCCTTTGCGAGCATGGCCGGTGTTACTTCTTGCGGGCTGGGGAGCGGGTGCTGAAACCGAGGGCGCGGAGAGCTGCGGTGGCCTTGCGATCCCAATCGGTGCCCGGAAAGTCCTCGCGGAGCTTGCGGTACTCTTGCGCGGCGGAGGTAGGTTGGCCGCCTTTTTCGAGGGCACGCGCTTTCTGGAAGAGCGCGTTGGGGTAGCTCGAGCAGGTGCGGCCGTATTTTTCGAGGACGGAATCGAAGGCGACGAGCGCGGAGACAAGATCCTGCTTGCCCATGTAGATTTCGCCGATGTGGTACTGGGCGACGCAGGCGGATTCGGTTTGTCCGAACCACTTGATGTAGTCCTGAAATTGATTCAAGGCGAGATCGCCGCGACCGGCCGACTGGTCACGTTTCGCACCATCGAACAGGCTTTGCGCACTGACCCCGGCGGGAGGAAGGTTGGGGTCCGGGCCGGTGGGCGTGGCGGCTGCGGTGGGCGGAGGAGCCTCGGCGCGAGGCGCGGTCTGGATGACCGTTACGGCGGTTTTGATGTCGGCGAGTTGCTGGTCCATGCGGTTGAGCTTGCCACGGAGGTCGCTCACGTCTTCGCGGACGCGGCGAAACTCGTCGGTCATGGAGTCGATCTTGGAGTTGAGGTTGGCGACAGACTGATTGACGGATTTTTCGAGCGACTGCATCCGCTCGGTCATTTTGACATCGAGGGCGGCGGCGGAGGTGAGGGACTTGCCTGTGTCGTTGATGGCCTGGCTGAGCAGCGTCTTGATAGTGAGCATTTGATCTTCGATCGAGCGCTGCATCTTCTGGACGTCGCCGCCGAGCATCTGGAGATCGCGAGCCATGGCTTCGTGCTCTTTGTTGGCGGCGGTGGCCAACACCGGGGTCATGAGCAGCATTGCTGCGGCTATGCGATTGACACGCATCATCGAGCCTCCTAATATCACGAAGCCGGAGGTGATCCAGAGTCCCCAGTTCCGCAATGGGTTCACCCGTAGAAGCAACTCCGGCGCGAGAATAATGACAGTCTCTAGTTATTATTACAGACTGGGCCTGTGGGGACCAGCGCCGCGGGAAATGTCGAGGCGGGGGGCTGGAGGAGCCCCCGCTTCGACCAGGGTTGACGGGCGCCGCGGACGGCCCCGCGCAGAGTGTTATTGGCCGACGCTGAAGTGAGCGCGGCGGTTGCGTTGCCAGCAGTCCTCGGTCGCGTCGGTGCACTGGGGCCGCTCTTTGCCGTAGCTGACGGTACGGAGCTTGTCGCCGGAGACGCCCAGTTGGACCAGGAAGTCGCGCGCCGAGGAAGAGCGGCGGTCACCGAGGCCGAGGTTGTACTCGGCGGAGCCGCGCTCGTCGCAATGCCCCTCCACCAAGATGACCGCGTTGGGGAACTTGCGGAAGATTTCCTTGAGCGCGTCGGAGTCGCGGCTGAGGGTGGAGCGTGCATCCTCGCGAATGTCGTACTGGTCGTAGTCGAAGTAGACATCCTGCACGGTTCGCTCGAGCATCTGAACGAGCGTCTCGGTGGGTTGAGGAGGCGGCGCGGGAGCGGGCGGCGCGGGAGGATCGGTGACAGTGACGCGAGCGGTGCGGGCGTCGTTGCCTCCGGGTCCCTTGGCCGTTAGAGTGTAGTTGGTGGTCTCGTTGGGATAGATCTGGCGAGAGCCGGTGGCGGGAACGGTTCCGATGCCGGGTTCGATCGTTACGCTGTCGGCGTTTTCCACCGCCCAACGCAAGGTGGCGGACTGGCCGCGCTGAATGGTGCTCGGCTCGACGGTGAAGTTGGTTACGCGAGCCGACGGCTTCGGCGCCGGCGGCGTCTCTTTCACCACCGGAGCAGGCGGCGGTGGAGGCGGAGGTGGAACTTTCTTCTTACAACCGGCGGCGAACAGCAGCAGTGTGAACGCCAGCAGCAGCCATGTCAGTCTTCGATGATTCCTAATCATTGTTGTTTCATTCCCTCCCTGGGATTTGATGGGTCAGTGTCATGTTCTCACAAAATCGCAGTCGGCCCGACCTGGAAGCCAAAGAAAATCGTTTTACCATCGTTTACGCACCTGGAAACGGATGCGAGCGTCCCTCTATCGAACTATCGGCTCCAGACCGGATTACTGTTACGGCCTTCGTGCGTCAATTGGCGCAGTTGGGTGCCATCCGCCAACATCGTCCAGATCTGGACCGATCCGTTACGACTCGACGAGAAGACGATGTGGCGCCCGTCCGGCGCCCACGACGGGTTCTCGTTGCGGCCAGCGCCTCGGGTTAATTGTACAACCTGACGCGTCGCGATATCCATTACGAAAATATTGAAGTTACCGGGATCATATCCTCTTGTCCAGGCAAATGCAATATGCTGGCCATTCGGATGCCACGAAGGATTGACGGCGTCCCCCTCGCCAGGGGTGAGGCGAACCACGTCGGTACCATCGCGGTTCATCTTATAGATTTGGGGGGGGCCGGAGCGCCCGGAGGTGACCACGATCTCGTTGCCGTTCTTGGGATTCACCTTGGCTTCCATCTCGATGGCGGACGACATGGCGATGCGGCGAAGGCCAGATCCGTCGAGGTTGCATTCGTAGACGTTCGCCGAGCCGGCTCGACCGGCCGAGACGTGCGCGGTGGAGGAGAACAGGAGGCGGCCATCCGGGGAGAAAGCCGGCGTACCGTTAAGCGAAGCCTGCTGATTGTAGAAGGGGAGGATGCGGCCACTCTCGAGCGACATCATCATGATTTGGGGCGTGCCCTTCGCGTAGGTCGTGAAGGCGAGCCGGGTGGAATCGGGCGAAACGGCGGCGAAGTTGGTGATGGCGCGAAGCTGCGTCAACTGCTTCTTGTTGGACCCATCCCATTCCATCGACCAGATTTCCCGATTCCCGGAGCGCGTAGACGTGTAGTAGATCTTCGTTCCCATCACGGGCTCCACCCCGAACTTGCGCAGGATATCGGCCGCAAAGTCATGCGCGAGCTTGCGGGCGCCGTCCTGGGAGACGTCGGCAAAGTACAGCTTGCCGATGACCTGCGCATTGGAGAGATCGGGTTGCTGCACGTTGTAGAGCCAGCCGAACAGCACGAGGCGATTGTCCTGAACGGCGGTGTAGCCGATGGTGACGTAGTTCGCCCCAACGGGTGGATTGGACCAATCGGTGAGCCAGGGCCCCTGGCGCTCGCCGTTCAACGGCGAGCGGAACTCCTGCGGACGCTGAGGGATCTCGAGCGGATACATGCTTTTCGGCGCCATGCGGAAGACGCCCGCGTCCTGGAGGTCCGCGAAAAGTGTCCGGTTGAAGGTCTCCATCACGGGCTGTGCGGACCCATTTCCGCGCAGATCCGGAACAGCGATCACCGGGCGCGCGGACTCACCCTGAATGAGACCGAAGATATCGGCTTGGGCGTAGAGGGCGGGCGCGAACACGACGGCGGAGAAGGCCAAGAGAGCGGAAATTTGTTGTTTCATCGTTTGAGTTGAAATTTGAATTCGACACGAGCCGAGTTGCGTTCAAAGCCGGCGGGCAAGGCGGGGAATGGGGAGCATTCCTCGACGGCGCGGCGGCAGGAATAATCGAGCGAGAGATTGCCGCTCGATTGGAAAACGCCTACGTTTCTGACGGTCCCGTTGCGCAGGATCTCGAATCTCATCGTGACGGTGGGGGCCTGGCGGAGCGCGCCGTCCACCGAGCCGGTGTCCCATTGCCGGGCGAGGCAGGTGCGGACCAGGTCCGCGTAGTAGCCGAAGCGATCGCCGAAGGGGTTCCCATCTCCGAAGCCGAGATTGCCGGTGCCGGGTTTGCCGCCCATCATCGGCGAACTGGCGGCGGCGCCGCTCTTGCTGTAGACCTGATTGTCCTTCTCTTCGTCTAGCATCTTGCGTCGGCGATCGAGGTAGGCGGAGAGATCGAGCTTGGGGTCCTGCTTTTTCTTCTTCGCGCGGTCTTTCTTGCTGAGGCCGACGGCGTCGGGATCGGGAACTTCGCGCTTGGGGCGGGTCTCGGGTTTGTCTGGGACGAGAGATTCCGTGTCGCGGGCCACGGGCTGGAGACGGGGCGTGCGGGCGTGTAGCGGCAAAGCGGAGACGGGTTGGATGGGAGTGCCGCCGCCGATGGCGTCGGGAACGCCGAAGGTGCGGATGGGGCCGCCTTCCCAAAGAGCGAAGCCGACGATGACACCGGCGAGCGCGGCGTGGACGGCGAGGGAGCTGACAAAAGCTCCTCCCAGCGATTCCCGCTGCTCGAGGATGTCGATGTGTCCCGCTTCGGCCATGCTTTCTACCGCTATCTTCTCTCTTCCATCGGCTGGGTGACCATGAGCACCTCGAGCTTCTGTTTGCCGAGAGTGTTGACGACCTGAGCGATCGGGTCCCAGGTGGTTTCGCGATCGGCCCGCACGTAGACCTTGGTGGTGGACTTGAAGCGTCCGCGAATCTCGTCGCCGAGGAGCGCGAGCTTAACCGGTTTCTCGTTGAGGTAGACCTCGCCGGCTTTGGTGAGTGAGACCACCGGGAGCTCTTCGGCCATCGACTTGTTCTGGTCGACCTTGGGCACTTCGATGTCGAGGCCGAATTCCATCACGTGGGCGGTGAGCATGAAGATGACCAGGAGTACGAGAACGACGTCGACCAAAGGGATGATATTGATTTCCGCGAGCGCGGCGCCGCCGCGATTGCGTCTTCCGCGTCCGTTGGATCCGGATGAGAGGGTGAAGGCCATGACGTTGGAGCGCGGAGTCTAGTCGGGCAGGCTCCGTTCGGCGAGATTGATGAACTCGAGAGAAAAGTCATCCATGCGGGAACCCATCTCTCGCAACTGGTGGGTGAAATAGTTGTAGGCGACGGCGGCGGGGATGGCTGCGCCCAGTCCGAGCGCGGTGGCGATGAGCGCTTCGGCGATGCCGGGAGCGACGGCGCGGAGGCTGGCGCTGCCAGCGGCGCCGAGTCCGGTAAAGGCATCGATGATGCCCCAGACGGTGCCGAACAGGCCGACGAAGGGCGAGATGGAAGCGGTTGTCGCAAGCCAGTTCATGTTGCGTTCGAGCTTGGTCATCTCTTCGCTGACGCCGAGTTGGAGAGCGCGTTCAATAGCGATCTGATTGGAGAGACCGCCGCGCCGGCGGACTTGGCGGTCCACTTCTTCATAGCCGAATTCAAACACCGCCACCAGCGGGCTCATCGGTATGGTCTGGATGGCCGCGGCGATGGGCTGGAGAGATTCCGATTGGCGAAACGCGCGGAGGAAGCCGCGATTGCGGCTGGTGGCTGTCCGGAGGGCGGACCACTTGGAGAAAATGATGGTCCAGGAAAGCAGTGAGATGAGGACGAGGACGACCATGACCGCGATGGGCAGGGGTCCGGCGTCTTTTACCAGGTCCCATAAACTGATCTGCGCGGGGAGAAAAACGGGCGCCAGAGGCAAGCGGTTCGGGCTCCTTCGTGAACGGTACGTGCAGGGATAGACGCATGAGCGCGCCCAAAGATTTATGATACACGGTCAGTGAAGCAGGACACGTGCGCCAGGAACGGGGGGCGTTGCTCGCTGAAATGTTGCCGGCGCAATACGGCGGGCGCAAGCAACGGCAAGGTGAGCCGGCGGCGCCGTGTGTGGCCTCCTCACGCAGCGCGGCGAGAGTGCCACTCTGCAAATTATCTGGCGTAAGACTTTGTATGCTATGTGGCGCGGGGAATCATCAGCCGCGAAACCGTGGCCGGGTGGACCTTGAACAACCGGGCTGCATCCGCGCCGGTCTTGTCGCCCCTGCCTGCTGCTGGGCTGAGAGCTTCGGTCGGCGTCCGCCCGCACGGCCCTCTGACGGGCAGCATCCAACCCGGCCTTGGTTCGCTATTCTGCGAACGCCCCGACCATCTGCATCATCATCCGCCCTGCGGGAGTCGTCTTGTCGATTGCTTCGGTCAAGCTGCGGAACCCTGCTTTCGCTTCCCCGATCCGCTCCATGATGGTGAGCACTTGGCGGAGGGAGCGGACAACCGATCGAGCTTCCAAACAGTCAGAACATCGCCCTTCCGGAGCCGATCGAGCAACCGATGAAGTTCAGGCCGGTCCCAACGCCCGCCGGACGCGTTCTCGCGGAAGATCCGCTCGCCTCCGGCGGCCTTCAGTGCCGCCAGCTGTGCGGCGGGTCTGGGTTATCGGTCGAAACGCGAGCGTAGCCCACCAGCATTGCGCAAATGTATCGCCGCAATGCAGTCCCTTTTCGCAACGCAAGAACCCTCGGAAACGCGTGGTGTGGCGGATCGTTGCAAAACCGCGCGCTTGCGCAACCTCCGATTCGCCCATACCCTTTCGCCCGATTGGGGGCCCGTGTGAACCAACGGCTTGCAAACTGGCCATGGAGTGGGCGAAACGGGCTCCCTTCTCCCACATCAGCGGGTTGGTACACTGCGCTGCGCCGTCAGCGCCATGAGAAGGATCACGAAAAAGCTGAAGAACAGCCAGAGCAATTGGTTGCCTTCGTATCGTCAATGAGGATCCGCGCCGAAGGCCATAGGAGTCTTCAAGCGGCTGTCGTGATCTCGACCTCACCAGCCAAACTGGATGGCACCGGGATGGGATCGCCAACCTGGCGCAAAGTCTCCAAATGCCCCTGGATCGCTTCGCGGATGTTGAGCTTGGTTTCTTCCAACGTGCGGCCCGTCGTCATACAACCCGGAAGATCCGGCACGTAAGCGGCCCAGTTCGCTGGAGCCTGCTCGAAGATCACTGCATACTTGACGTTCATTTCCTCTCCTCCAATCCTGCCGCCCTGAGTTTGCCTTCAGCGTTCCGACGGGAATGTCGTCGCCTGGACTGCCCGGTACCGTTACAACATGCGGCTTCACGGAATGCTTGAAGTGGCGATGGCTGCCGGTGATTCTCACGTGTTTCCAACCGTCGGATTCGATCGATCGAATCAGTTCGCGAGCCTTCACTGCTACAAGTTTACAGCCAGTCAGACCGGATTCAACCCGAAGTGCACAGGGTAGAGCCAACCAGCCCACCGCGTGCCTTCGTACCAGCCGAACTGCGATGGACCGAAAGGGAAGGCTTGTGGAACGCAAGGGAGCAAGGTGCCCGGCCCGCATCACACAAGGCTTCCGGCGTCTCCTCTACGCCAACTAGCGTGCAAGCTCTACGCAAGATAGTCTGCAGAGTGACCGGCGAGAGTAAAAATAGATGCGGTCATCGCCGCGAATTCACTTGATCCAGGAGCAGGTTCGGGGTCACCATAACAGATACTCATGAGTACTTCCAATCGCAGATCGTTCCTTTCCGGGGCCATGACCGGCGTTGGCGCGGGACTCGCCCAAGCCGCGCAGACCGGCGGCAAGCCGCGCAACATTGTCTTCATCCTCACCGATGACCACCGCTACGACGCGATGGGGTTCCTGAAAGGGCAGCAATGGCTCGAAACCCCGCATCTCGATTCCATCGCCCGTGACGGCGTGAATTTCGAGAACGCCATCGTCACTACGTCACTGTGTAGCCCCAGCCGCGCATCGGTGTTGACCGGTGTGTACGCGCACCGGCACAAGATCGTCGACAACAACACGCCGATCCCGAAAGGGACACGCTTCTTCTCGCAGGACCTGCAACAGGCGGGCTACCGCACCGGATTCATCGGCAAGTGGCACATGGGGGCCGAGTCCGACCGCCCGCAGCCCGGTTTCGACAGGTGGGTTAGCTTCCTGTCGCAGGGTAGCTACACACCCACTCCGGCCGGGCTGAACGTGGATGGCAAGAAGGTCCCGCAGAAGGGCTACATCACAGACGAACTCACCGACTACGCCGTCGACTTTCTGCGCGGGGTGAAGCGCGATCAGCCGTATTTCCTGTATCTTTCGCACAAGGCCGTGCATTCCGAGTTCGTTCCGGCTCCACGCCACGCCGGACGGTATAAGGACAAGGAATTCGTCTATCCCAAGTCCATGGCGAAGCCCGAGCCCAGCCAGCATCGCCCGGCGTGGGTGCAGAACCAGCGGAATAGTTGGCACGGCGTGGAGTATCCGTACCACTCCGGACTGAACATCGCCGACTATTACAGGCGGTACGCGGAGACGCTGTGCGCGGTGGACGAAAGCGTCGGCCGCGTGCTCGACACGCTGCGTGAACGCGGCGAGCTCGACTCGACTCTCGTCGTCTACATGGGAGACAACGGCTTCGCCTTCGGCGAGCACGGCCTTATCGACAAACGCACCGCCTACGAAGAGTCGATCCGGGTTCCTTTACTCGCGCGCTGTCCGGAACTGTTCAAGGCCGGTACGGCGGTGAAGCAGCCTGTCGCCAACATTGACCTGATGCCTACGTTCCTGTCGGCGGCCGGAGTGCGCGTTCCCACGGGCCTTGACGGCATGAGTTGGCTCGACCTGGCCCGGGGCCGTAGCACTACCTGGCGGGACTCGATGCTCTACGAATACTATTGGGAGCGCAATTTCCCCCAAACCCCAACCATCCATGCGCTGCGCGAACAACGCTACAAGTTCATCCGCTACTACGGCCTCTGGGACATCGACGAACTGTACGATCTGCAAAACGACCCGGCCGAGATGAACAACCTGATCTTCAGCGCCGAACATCAGGAAATCGCCGATCGCATGCGAAAGCAGCTGTTCGCCACTCTGGAGCGGACCGGTGGAATGCAGATCCCCCTGTTTCCGGATACTCCTTTCGTCATGAACCACCGCAGTCCCACCGAATCGCGCGCGGCGGACTTCTCCGACGAGTTGTACAAGACGCCGCGGCGCCCGGGGAATGCCGGTCGCGCAAGACCGGGCAGAAAAAAACAGTAGGCCGCTCCGTCCGCGATTTCCTGACACCCAGTCCGAATCGATGATATAGATAGTCGACGGCATGTCGACTCAGCACAGCGAAAATTTGCGCAATCTGTCGCGGCGCCGGTGGCTCGGATCGGCCGTCCTGGGCGCTTCGGCCGCTCGTGGCGCGGCGCAGGAATCCTGTTCCGCCACGTCCCCGATTAGCTTCAGCGGCACGATCGGAAGAACCGCCGCCGATTCCAAACCAGCGCCGCTTGCCACCGCGAAGGCAAGTCCGAACAGCCCGAATGTTCTCTACATCGTGATGGACGATACCGGTTTCGCCGATCTCGGCTGCTACGGCTCGGAGATTTCGACGCCGAATATCGACGCGCTGGCCGCGGGCGGGCTGCTCTACAACAACTTTCACTGCAAGGCGATCTGCTCGCCCACGCGCGCGTCTCTGCTCACCGGGCGTAACAGCCATGCGGTGGGCATGAAGGAACTGGCGGGCGCCGATCAGGGCTATCCCCACTCGCGCGGACGCGTCACCCCGGCCGCGGCCACGGTGGCGCAAATTCTGGGCGCGAACGGGTATTCGACGTTTGGCGTGGGCAAGTGGCATCTGGTTCCCGGCGCCGACATGAAGGCTTCCGGCGACCGTCGGCATTGGCCCCTCCAAAAAGGCTTTGACCGCTGGTACGGCTTTCTCTCCGGGTGGACGGACCAGTATCGTCCGGACCTCGTGGAGGACAACCACGCCATCGCGCGGCCCAATCGTCCCGACTACCACTTCTCCGTCGACATCGTGGACAAGGTGCTCGGCATGGTGGGCGATCACGTCAACGCGGACCCGGGCAAGCCGTTCTTCCAATACCTTGCCTTTGGCGCCACGCACGCCCCGGTGCAGGTCCCCAAACGCTACATCGACAAGTACGTTTCCATCTACGAAAAGGGCTGGGACCGGATCCGTGAAGAGCGCTTCCACCGGCAGGTGGAGATGGGGATCATCCCCGCCGGGACCAAGCTGCCGCCCCGGAATCCCGGCGATCCCGCGTGGGACGATCTTCCAGCGCAGGATCGAGCCGTTTATACACGATTCATGGCAGCCTATGCGGGATTTCTCGAACACACCGACGAGCAGATTGGACGCGTGATCGGGTGGCTGAAGGAGAAAAAGCTGTTCGATAACACCGCGATCTTCTTCCTGTCCGATAACGGCGGCGCCCCGGAGGCAGGTACGCGAGGCGGCTTCGCGCGGCCATACGGTGACCGGATGACGGTGGAGCAGATGTACCAGCGGCTGGACGAGTTGGGCGGCGACAAGACGCAGCCGCTCTATCAGCGGCCCTGGGCGATGGCGTCCGATACGCCGTTCAAATATTACAAGCTCTGGCCGTACGCCGGAGGCGTGCAGACGCCGTGCATCGTTTCCTGGCCGGCCGGAATCAAGCGCACGGGGATGCGCAAGCAGTTCGTGGACGTGATCGACATCACGCCCACTGTGTACGACATCACCGGCGTTCAGCCCCCGGCGGCGTTCGAGGGCGTGTGCCAGATGCCGTTGCAGGGCAAAACGATCCGCGGCACCTTCGACGACCCCGACAGTCCCGATCCCCGCGACACCCAGTATTTCGAGCTATGGGGCAGCCGGGGGATCTGGCACAAGGGCTGGAAGGCGGTGGGAATCCATCAGCCGGGAACGGATTTCGAGCGCGACCGGTGGGAGCTTTATCACGTCGCGACTGACTTCAGCGAGTCGACGGATCTGGCGGCGCAAAATCCGGGCAAGGTGGAAGAGTTGAAGATGCTGTGGTGGTCCGAGGCTGCCAAGTATGGCGCGCTGCCGTTGCTGGAGGCCCCGGGCGGGCGGAGCCGGACTTATGATCAGGCGCTGCCGGCGCGGTGAGTGGGCCATGGTGCGATATTGGCCATGAGCCTTGGCGTAGAGCCCCGGCCTTCAGGGCCCTTTCCACGCGTCGGGATCGACGCACTGCGCGTCAGCCGATGTTCGTTGGCAATGTTGAGAGAGTTTGGTGGACCTGGTGAGATTCGAACTCACGACCTCTTCCATGCCATGGAAGCGCGCTCCCAACTGCGCCACAGGCCCTCGCGGGGGGATCGCCGGACCTCGATCCGACTTTCCAATTATAGTACATGCGGCCCTGTCCACGCCGTACGATAGTAGCCATGGACCGCAATCAAGCTTGGCAACTCCTGTGCGAGTTCACACAATCGGACAGCCTCCGCCGCCACGGTCTCGCTGTCGAAACCTGCATGGCCGCCTACGCCCGCCACTTCGGCGAAGATCCCGCCCCGTGGGCGCTCACCGGACTCCTCCATGATTTCGATTGGGAAATCCATCCCGTGCTGCCAGACCATCCCCGCAAAGGCGAGCCCATCCTTGCCGCGCGGGGCATCGCTCCCGATATTCGCCGCGCCATCCTGTCCCACGCCAGTCTCCCGGACATCCCACGCCAATCGCGGATGGAGAAGGCCCTGTTTGCCTGCGATGAACTGGCGGGCTTTCTCACCGCGTGCAGCTACGTCAAGCCCGGCCGCAGCATTCATGAGGTCGAACCGGCGTCGGTGAAAAAGAAGATGAAAGACAAGGCCTTCGCCCGCGCCGTCAACCGCGACGACATCGTCAATGGCGCCGCCGAACTGGGCGTTCCCCTCGACGCCCACATCGCCTTCTGCATCGAGGCCATGCGCGCCAATGCCGCGGACCTGGGCTTGGCCGGAACTTCCTTACCGTAAGTAACGGCCCGGTCTTACCGGATCTCACTCTTAACGCCCGGCGGCCGGCGTCATGATGGGCCATGAAACCGATCAGTGCCGCATTTTTCGCTCTTCCACTCATCGCCTACACGGCCGATCCAGCCGTCGAGTGGCGCGGTCTGCACGGCGTTGGCGTCGCCGCCTACGCTGCCGGACAGTTCAGCCGCGCGCTGCCCTTGCTCGAGCGGGCCGCGGAAACAGCCCGTGCGCTCCCCAAGCCGGACGCCCGGCGCGCCAGGACCTGGAACGATCTGGGCGCCGTCCGCTACGCCCTCGGAAATCACGAAGCCGCGGTTGTGGCGTATCGAATCGCGCTGGAGGAGTGGTTGGCGCTTCCCACCGGTCGAGAGCAGATTCACGGCCGCGCCGCCACGCTCAACAATTGGTCGGTCGCGGAGCGCCGGCTGGCACGTTACCCCGAGGCGGAACGGCTGGCGGGCCATGCGCTGGCACTGCTTGCCGGAAACGGGCTTGGACCGGACGGCGGCGTAAGCGGCGTCCAGCGGACCCGCGTCCTGCAAAACCTCGCCGAGGTCGCCCGGCTCCGGGGCGATCTGGATGCCGCCACGGCCGCGCTCGCCCATGCCACCGCTGCCGGACAAGTGGACCCGGTCGCGGCAGGAAATCTCCTGCTGACAAGGGCGGCGTTAGCCCTCGAACAAGGTGCTCCCGATGCGGCTGGCGCGCTCGCCGGCCGCGCGATCGGGACGCTTCGTGATGCTGTTGGCGAGGATGATCCCCGGACGGCATCGGCCCGGTCCACCCTCGCTGTGGCTCTGTTTCGCCAGGGCCGTCTCGGGGAAGCCGAGACCATCTTGCGCGCGGTCGCCGCGGTCTACCGGGCGCAACCCGATCCCGAGCCCTTGGCCGCGGTGCTCAATAATCTCGGGCTGATCCGCAGCGCCCGGAGCGACGATGCCGAAGCCGAGCCGCTCCTGCGTCGCGCAATTGCGATCTGGGAAGAGAGGCTAGGCCCCCGCCACCCCAACGTTGCCCGAGGCCTCGAGAACCTGGGCGATCTCTTCGCTGCCCAGGGTAAGTCCAGCGGAGCCGAGAAGCTCTACCGCCGCGCCCTCGCCATCGCCGCCGAATCCGGTTCCGCGGGGCTTCGGGACGAGATCGCTGCCGCCCTCACGCGTCTGCTTGAAACCAACGGGCGGACGGTTGAGGCGCGGCGCCTCCGGTCATTGAATTCGCAGAGTGTACGGAGCCAGCCGTAGCGGAGCGCCGGAGTTCCATAGCTCGGGGCGCAGCAGTCCGGATTTCCACGCTTCGCCCGCCACCCGGTCGACGCCTGTCTCATGCGCCCACCGCGCCAAACGTGCACGCGCGGCCAGTTGCTCCAGATCGCTTCCTCCGCTGCCGAACACCTGCTCGAGGATGCTCTTGCGCCTCGGGAAGGGCATGATGCGGAGTTTCTCCTCCTTGCCGAGCTTTGCCCGCGTTCGAAGCAGTTCAAATGCCCGGTCGAGCCCGCCCAACTCGTCCACCAGCCCGTTGGACTTTGCCTGTGACCCGAGCCACACCCGGCCCTGCGCGAGTGCATGGATCGAATCCTTGTCCTTCTTGCGGCCCTCGGCTACCCGGGCCAGGAACGTCTGGTAGGTGCGGTCGATTCCCTCGCGCAGCTTGGCGCGGCCGCGATCGGTGAGCGGCTTGAGCAGAGAGTCGATATCGGCGTTCTTGCCGCGCGTCATCGTCTCCACTGAAATCCCCAGCTTTTCGTAGAGGCCACCGATGTTCGGTTTGGTGAACACCACCCCGATCGACCCCGTATACGTGTTCGGATAGGCGAGCACCGGGTCGCCGGTCATGGCGATGTAGTATCCGCCCGAGGCCGCTACGTCCGACATCGAAATCACCATGGGCTTCTTCTTGCTCAGGTTGCGGACCTCGCGCAAAATCTCATCGGAGGCGATCGCGTCGCCGCCGGGCGAGTTCACCCGCAGCACCACGCCCCGCACCGAGTCGTCGGCCCCAACCTCGCGCAAAAGCCGCATGAAGTTGCCGGACCGGATTGCCAGGTCTTCTCCGAATCCGTCGCCGCCGCCCATGCCGCGTAGAATCGGGCCCTCGCCCACCACGAATGCGACCTTCGTCCCATCGGCGGAACCCGTCGATCGCGAGTAGTCGCGATGGGATATCTTTTTCAATTCGCTGAGCTTCAGGGCCGTCTTCACCGAGTCATAGAATTCGTCCTCGAATTGAAGCTCGTCGAGAAGGCCCTTCTCGCGGGCAACCGCCGCCATGAATGGACCTTCGTCGATGAGAGACCGTACGCGCTCGGGAGTGAGATTGCGGCCTTCGGCGATCGCGCCCACGATGTGTTCGTAGATTGCGTCGAGCACCGAATCCAAGACCTCACGGGATTCAGGCGTCATTGAATCGCGGGAGAGCTGGTCGCCGGCGTCCTTGTATTTGCCCGCCGTTTCCACCTCCATCTTGATGCCAACCTTGTCGAGCGTTCTCCGGTAGAACTCCAATTCGGCGCGCAATCCCTTCACGTAGAGGATGTCTTCGCTGGTGGCGTGGATCTTGGTCGCGGCGGTGGCCAGGTAGTATTCGCGGGCGGAGGGATAGCGGAGAAACGCATAGATCGGCTTGCCCGCCTTCTTCACTCGAAGCAGGCCATCGCGGATCTCCTGCAATTGCGCCCAGCCCGCCGAAACGCCGATCGGCTCGAGAATCACTCCCTTGATCCGGCTGTCGGTTTCGGCCCGGTGCAGCAGAGCCCACAACTCGATCATCGTCATCGGCGCCTGGGCGCGAAACATCGGCAGCGGAATATCCACCGGAGCCTGCTCGGGAATCGAGCCTTCCAGCCGCAGCACCAGGACGCTGTCTCCGGGTATCGATGGCTTCCGGTCGCCGAGCTTCACCGCCGCGAAAAACGTGATCACCACCGCCAACCCGGCAAGCACGAATCCCGCGAGCAATCCGAGGAGAAACTTCTTCACGTTCTAGGCGCCTTCCAGGATCTGGTCGAATCGTTTGCTCAGGTCCGCCAGGTAGGCGCGGTCGCCTCCCCGCAATTCGAGTGTCGCGCTGCCCCGGTAGCCGATGTCGGCCAGCGCCTTGTGGATCTCTTTCCAGTCGATGTCGCCTTCCCGCAGGTTCACGAATTCGGCCTCCCGCCTGCCAGACTGCGGCACCGGCCGAAATTTGAAGTCTTTGATGTGCAGCTTCACGATGCGGCTCCCTAGCGTCCGGATCCAGTCCTGCGGATAGGAAAATAGCACCACGTTACCGACGTCGAAATACGCCTTCACCCACGGACTTTTGAATTCATCCACATAGTGCGCGAATTCGAGCGGCGACAGCAGGAATTTGTTCCATACCTCCTCCACCGCGATCACTACCTTCAATTGCTCGGCGAGCGGGATCAACTCGCGGATCTGCCGCTGAGACCGCGTCCAGGCGTCTTTGTACGAGGTTTCCGGATTTACCACCGCCGGCACCAACAGCACCGTGTCCGCCCCCCAGAGTTTGGCGTTGTGGAGGCTGGTTCGCATCGCCTGCATGCTTCGTTCCACCACCGTACGGTCGCCCGACGACAGCGGATATTTCCAGTGATCCCCGTTCATGACCGAGTGTATTTTGAGGCCGGCCGCCGACGCCGCCGCGCCAATCGCCTCGGCTTGCGCGGCATCGTCGGTTTGCGGACACTCCATCTGCTCGAACCCCACTTCCCGGGCCAGTTGGAAGCGCTCCTTCAGCGGCATGTCCTTGGGCAGCATGCCGAAAAGTACTGCCTTCTTGATCGGCAGTCGTGTGGCCGCGCAGGCGGACGAAGGGAGGAGCGCTCCGGCGAGCAGGGAGGCGGCCGGGGAGGACGTGGTCAAAGACAGGAAGCGCCGACGATGCATATTGACTCCTATTCGAGATTGTATCGTGCGCGCAGGACGCTATCGGAAACCGATTCCAAAAACAAACCCGCCGCCCCGTGCGGCGCTGCCATTAGGCTGTTCGCTCGGGGGGGCGGGTTGTCTCACAGCGATAAGCTGGAACCACCGCCTAGGATAGGTTCGGTATCTTGATGATCTTCTTCTGGATCGCGTATTGAACCAGTTGCGCCTTGTTGTGGATATCCAGCTTGCGCATCAGGTTAAACTTGTGCGCCTCCACCGTCTTGACACTCAGGTTGAGGTCGCACGCGATCTCTTTCACCGAGTTGCCTTCGGCCAGCATCTTGAGTACTTCCCGCTCGCGCCCGGTGAGGGTGGCGAAGCGCGGCATCCGGTTAGCGGACTTGATACGGCTGCGGAAATCGTCCACCAGTTGCGAGAGCATGCGCGGGCTCAGGTAGCTGCCACCCCGGTGCGCATCCCGCACCGCCGCCACCAGTTGCTGTGACGGGCTGTCTTTGAGCACGTATCCGCTGGCGCCGACCTCCATGCCCTCCACGAGATAGTCTTCGTCATCGTACATCGTCAGAAACAGTACTTTCGTCTCCGGCCGGGCCTTGCGCACCTGCCGCGTCGCCTCGAAGCTCGACAGACCGGGCATGCCGATGTCCATCAGGATCACGTCGGGCCGCGTTTCGTTGGCGCGCTCCACTGCGTCACCCCCGTTTGCGGCCTCCCCGACGACTTCCATGTCTGTTTCCGCCGAGATCAGTGTTCGGATCCCCTGGCGAAATAGGGTGTGGTCGTCCGCTAGCAATATGCGAATCTTAGCCATAGTTCCTTCCGCTGCCTAAACATCTAACTACCCTCCCGGCTGGCTCCCGGTCGGGCCGCAGCGCCCGCTTGGAGTGCGCCGCCTGTCTCGAAACTGCCTGGCCGTATGCCGGCTGCGGCCAGTCCGCGTGGCTCCGGACTATTGCGTCCGGCGGTCCGCATTTCGAGATTTCCCGAAATCGGTAACTCCACAACGATCCTCGTTCCTGGCCGTTTTCCCGAAGGCCCTCCTACGGGCCTGACTTTGTCCAAATCCTGGAAGTTCGCGCTTCTCAGCGCCTTCGCTCTCATTCCATCGGCAATCTTTGCCTGGCTCTGCATACCGGGCTTAGGTATCCGCCTTTGACGCGGATTCGCCGCCGGCGTGCTCTCGATGCGGCACGTCCCGCCCGATAGCGCCACACGCTCGCGGATGCCCGCCAGTCCGAACGAACCCGGAGTTGCCAATCTGTCTTCCACTCGAAATCCGATGCCGTCGTCTTCCACGATCAGCCTCAGAACTCCATCGTCAGTCCGAACGGAAATGTTTACGTTCTCACACGAGGAATGCTTGGCTGCGTTATTCAAGCACTCTTGCACCAGGCGGTAGGCGATCGTTTCCAACTGCTTCGACAGAGGAGCAAGGGTCCCGGCGTCCAGCATCACCGCCGCCGGATGCGCCAATCGGAACCGGTTCACCATTTGCCGTAGCGCCGGCGCCAACCCCAACTGCTCCAGCACCGCCGGCGACAGCGCCGCGATCAGACGCCGGATCTCCACGATCGTCCGCTCGGTCATGTCGCGCACCTCCGCCAACCGTGGCCGCAGTGTCGCGTCCCCGTCCGGCAGGTCGCGTTCGATCATTTCCATCTGCAACCGGATCCAAAGAAGGTCCTGCCCGGTCTGATCGTGCAGTTCATGGCTGATGCGCCGGCGCTCCGCTTCCTCCACATGCATCAAATTCTCCGCCAGACGCCGGATTTGCTGTTGCTGCGCGGCCAGATCCTCCAGCAGCTTTGCCTTCTCCGCCGCCATCATGCACCGTTCCGCCGCCGCTGTTAGGAGATCCTGTTCGCGAGGAAGCCACTCATACTCACGCCGAAACGCGAACTGCATCACCCCGGCCACGCCCCCGTTGGAAATCATCGGTACAGACCAGCATCGGGCAAAGCCCGCGCGTCCCTGTCTTTGCCAATCCGGATCGAGCACCCATCCGGCCGCTTGCGGTCTTTGCTGGCGGGGACGGGCCAGCAGACGCCGCAGCCGGGCCGTATCCTTGACAACCGCCGGCGGAAGCGCGTCGGCCGGCTTCTTCCTCGTCCGCGCTTTCCCTCCCGGCCGATCCCCGCTGCCCGGTTCCCCTCCGAATGCCGCCTTCGGAACCAAGGCTCCGTCATCGTCCACCAAGTACAAGCGCGCCTCGTCCGCCTTGCTGAAACGCGCCAGGATCGCCAGAAAACGCCCCAGCAGGTCGTCCAGGTTTCGAGACTGCAGCTCGGCCCAGAACATCTCGTAAAAGGCCTGCGTCTCGGTCTCCCGGACATGGTAGTAGGCGTTGTTCAGGGTCAGCAGCACGCAGAACTGCAACTGCTCCCGCACCCACTGAAAGTTCCCGTGCTCGGCCGGTAGCCGCCGCTTCAGCACCGGTTCCAGCAGCTTATCGTATTCCGAGAGCGCCGATACGATCGCCACCGGCGACAGGTTGAGCTTGGCCAGCCGCCGTCCGTTATACTCCACCTGCTCGAAAAACTCCGACGGTGGACGCCGGTGCCCCAGGAATTGCGCCGCCGCCCCTGCCGTCAAAGCGGCCAACGCACGGCGTTGCCGGATGTCGAAGCCCATCCTCCGCAGACGCTCCGTGAAGCGCTTCTCCAGCCGGTCGGACTCTGGCCGCAACACAAGGCCCAACCGCGACAACAACGCGCGGAGCTGGTCACTCAATATGTCAGCCGCTTCGGCGAGCACCGGTTGCGAGACGTTCTTCACCCGTAGAATGATCGAACACCCAAGGGAAATACTTTAGTACCACCGGTGGTTTGGTCAACCTGTCCTCTCCCGCCCGACACCTTGTCCGGCCGCCTAAAGGAAATCTTCCTGGAATCAATTACTTAGCTTTGGATTCCGGCGTGCATTCCATTCATCGCCCGGCCCTGTTATCGTGTCAGCGGCCTCAACTGCTTGCGTTGGAACGGCGTAACTGCTGCTCCTCATGAGGTTGCGGGCGCGAATCCCGTCGCTCCGAGAGGCGGTGCGGGGCCGGGAGCACCCTTGCGCCTACGCCAGCAAGCCCTCGATCACGTGGCCATGCACGTCCGTCAGACGCCGGTTCAGTCCATTGTGATAGAACGTCAGCCTGGTATGGTCCAGCCCCATCAAATGCAGGATCGTCGCATGCAGATCATATAGCGTTACCGGATCGGCCGACGCCTTGTACCCCAATTCGTCGGTTGACCCGTACGAGAACCCCTTTTTCAAACCTGGACCCGCCAGAAAGCTGGTGAACCCCTCCGGATTGTGGTCCCGCCCGCCTTCCCCCAGCCCTTCAGAAATCGGCAAACGGCCAAACTCGGTCGTCCACAGTACTAGAGTTTCGTCCAGCAGGCCGCGTTGGTCGAGGTCGGATAGCAGCGCCGCCGTCGGCTGATCCATCACCCGCGCCAGCTTGCCGTGGTTGCCCACCAGATCCTCATGCGCGTCCCAGTTTACCCGCGGCTTCCCGAAATGCGCTCCGTGGTAAAGCTGGATGCACCGCACCCCTTTTTCGATCAACCTACGCGCCAGCAGGCAGTTGGATCCGTAGGCACGCAATTCGGCGTTGTTTTCGGGATTCGTGATTCCATAGTCTTCGAGCGTCTTTTCTGACTCGCCGCTGAGATCGGTCACCGCGGGCGCCGAAAGCTGCATCCGAGCCGCCAGTTCGTAGGACTTGATGCGCGCCACCAGCGCGTCCTCGCCCGGATAGCCCGCCCGATGCTCCTCGTTGAGCGCCGTCACCAGATCGTACGTCGCCGCCTGCGCACCGCGCGAGACGCTCTCCGGAGGGAACAGATCCGCGATCGGCCGCCGGTAGTCGCCGAAAATCACCCCTTGGTGCGCGGCGGGCAGAAACCCGTTGCCCCACTGCGCCACTCCGCCCGGCGGCATCCCGTGTGGATCCGGTAGCACCACGAATGCCGGGAGATTCGCGTTCTCGCTGCCGAGTCCATAAGAGATCCATGACCCTACCGAAGGGAACCCCTGAAACAGAAAGCCTGTCGCCATCTGGAACATCGCCGGGCCATGTGAGTTGGACCGCGCCACCATCGAGTGCACGAAGGTAAGCCGGTCCGCGAGCGATCCCAGGTGCGGCACCAGATCCGACACCCACTTCCCCGATTGCCCACGCTGGCGGAATTCCCACGGGCTCCGCATCACAGCGCCACGCTTGCCGAAAAATGGCGTGATCGTGTTTTCCCCCTTCGTCTCCTGGCCGTCGTGCTTCACCAACTCCGGCTTGTAGTCGAAGGTGTCGATATGGGAAACGCCGCCCGGAAGAAAGATCAGGATCAAGTGCTTGGCCTTCGGCGTGTGATGGGTGGCGCCCTGCGCCGTCATGTTGGCCAGCGCCAACCCGAGCGCGCCCCCGCCGGCGTTCCAGAGCATGTCGCGGCGCGTAGGTTTTTGCCGGCTGTGGCTGTGCATCAAGGGGCCTCCTCCGGGACGTAGGACCGCGCCAGCACCGCGGACTCGAATTCCTTCGCCCGATCCGCCACGCCTGCCCCGAACGCCGCCGCAAAAGCCGCGTCAAAATTGCTCGCGTTGCGATTCACCTCGTGAATGAACCCCAACACGCTCGCGTGGCCATGATGCTGATTCAGGTAGTCCAGGAAGTTGCGCCACACGATGTACCGGTAGCGGATGCTCACCTCCGGCGTATCGGAG
>JAWKHI010000024.1:0-107078 GCA_041394885.1 Bryobacteraceae bacterium
CGTTCCAGGTGAGCCACTTGGTGAGTTTGGCCGAGACGCCGGCATCGAAATTCTGGCGGTAGCCACGGACCATGCTGATCTTATCCCGGTTATCGAGGACTTTATTCAAAGTGTTGAACATACGATAACCCTGAAAGAAGCTGACACGGCTGTTGAGCGCATAAGTCAAGTCGTCACCCCAGTAGGCTTCCGCCTTGTTGGTGACGAACGGATCGGGGTCTATAGCGGGAGCGGGCCCACCCGGGGGATCGAATTTCTCACGGTTCCAGGCGATACCGCCGACCAGATCGAGCCGGCCGCGTTCGCTCTTCCAGACGCCGAAGCCCACGCCGCCGCCGAGCACCATGCGCAGGTCAAGGTTCTGGAAGCGGTCATATTCGTAGTCATTGAAGAGGTTCAAGAACAGACGGGGACTGAGATTTCTGTTGTAGGCCCAACCGCCGCGGACGGCCTGAGCGGTCTGCGAACTGACGTTGTTCACCGTAGCCGACGCTTTGATGAAATTGAAATAGAGGCTTGTCTTGTCGCTGTTGGTGACGCGATTGGCGCTGATTGGAATCGTGAAGGTGGAGGTACGGGCGTTGCCGCGGGTTCCGGCGAAACCGATGTTGCCGCCGATGGCCCACAGATCCGTGAGGCGGGGCGCGAGCAGGCGTTCGTAGGCGGCCTGCTCGGCGGCGTTGCGGATGGTGGCGATTTGCTCGGACAAAACGGTTTTGGCCGCGCCGCCGGACTTGATCTCGAGGCTCTTGTCGGCGTTGGTGGAGACGGTGCCGAGAACGGTTTCTCCGCCGGAGATGCCGACGTTGACCGGAGTGTCGGCTGTGAGTGACACTACCTGCTCCCAGGGGATGGTAACGGGTCCGGCGATGTCGCTTTTGAAGACGAGGTTCTTAGCGTCTTTCTTGATGACCGATCCGGTGAGGCGGTCGCCATTTTTCATCGTGACTTGGTCCGCGGCGGAGACGATGGCGGCTGCGGCCAGCGAGCAGAAGAGCAGATTCAGCGTCGTGCTTTGTGATTTCATTTTGTTCTCGTTTAGGGACGGGGCTTGATTTGGGCTCGGTCTCTGGGATTTGGGATTCCTATCTCGATCCGGATAGCTTCCTGTGCTTCTACTTGCACTCTCTCTTTCCACTGTAGCGATTCTTCCGGGCGATGTCAGCAGATCTCCCAAACGGGGAGGGTATGATTCTTAAGGATGACAATGCCGGAACAGGAAGCGCCGCAATGCGCCGAGTGCGGGCGCCTGCTGGCGGAAAGCGGCGCGGCATGGGATGGAGTTCCTGTGTGCGCGGCGTGCATGGAACCGGAGCCAGAAGAGGCAGAGCGGCCCGAACCCGGGGCTGGGGCATATCTGCGAGGGATCGGGTGGATTCTGACGGCGGCGGTGGGATCTTTGATTGCGTCGATGGTGGCAGTGTGGATTTTCCACATCGTGTCCCGATTTTTGGGTAATTTGGGATGAGGGTTTCCGGCTGAAAAACGCCGATAGAAGCCGCAGGATACATTCATGCAAGATCCACGGGCGGGCATTGGCCCCGAGGGGGCGTTACTGGAGAACCGGCGGGTATCAGTGGAAGTCGCCGATGGGCTGGAAACGAAGGCGCCGTGAGCGATTGCGCCCACTGTGGGGCGGCCGTAGCGCCGGACGCGATGAACTGCGGCGAGTGCGGGCACCTGCTCCATGGCGACCTTTTGCGTGATCTGCACGCGGAGGCGGTGGAGGCGTCCAATCGCGGGGAAGCGAGCGAGGAACTGCGGCTTTGGCGCGCATCGCTCGACTTGCTGCCGCCGGGAACGCAACAGCACAGCGCGATCAAAGCGCGAGTGGATGCGTTGAGCGAGGCGATCGACAAGGGAGAGGCAGCCGAAGGCGGGGAAGGGCCGGGGAATTGGGTCAAGAAGGGGTCACCAGCGGCGGGCGCCGCGCTGCTGTTGTTGTGGAAGTTCAAAACCGTGGCGCTACTGGCGCTGACCAAGGGGAAACTGCTGCTGTTCGGGTTGACGAAGCTGAGTACGCTTTCTTCGATGCTGGTTTCGTTCGGGGCCTACTGGGCGCTGTATGGATGGATGTTCGGGTTGGGGTTGGTGCTGTCGATCTACGTGCATGAAATGGGCCATGTATGGGCGCTGCGGCAATTGGGGTTTGCCGCGTCCGCGCCTATGTTCATCCCTCTGATGGGCGCGGTGGTGCGCTTGTATCAGCGTCCGTCGAGCCCGCGGGAAGATGCGCGAATCGGGTTGGGTGGGCCGATTTGGGGAACGGTGGGGGCCGCGGCTACGTTCGCGCTGTACTACGCCTCTGGGAAGGCCGTGATCGGCACGGTGGCGCACTTTGCCGCGTGGATCAACCTATTGAACCTGATCCCGGTTTGGCAGTTGGACGGATCACGGGCGTTTGCGGCGCTGGCGCGCCCGCAGCGGGTGATGGCGCTCGTGGCGATCGGGGTGTGTTTCGCGGCTGGGCGTGAGGGCCTTTTGGTGGCACTGGCCGCGGCGGCGGGCTTCCGCCTGTTCACCAAGGACTGTCCTCCGCAAGGGGACGCCAAGACGCTGTATCACTATTGCGGACTGGTGGCGGCGTTGGCAGCGATGACGGCGATTCCGTTTCCCGACGCTCCCCCGCGGTAAACGAGCCGGCAAGGCGGGCAGCCGTTTGCGGGGTATACAATTACGGCAGGCGAGGCGTTCGGTGGATCAGTATCGATATCGAGTAATTCCAGTTCTACTCTCTGTCCTGTTTTTTGGCCGGCCAGCTCCGGCGGCCGATGCGGTCAGTTTCACGCGGGATGTGGCTCCCGTGCTCGACGCCAAGTGCCGGGCGTGCCATCAGGACAGCAATCGGAGCGGCGGCTTTTCCATTTCGACGCCGGAGGGATTGTTGAAGGCGATCGAGCCCGGCAACGCGGACGGCAGCTTGTTGGTGAAAGTGATTTCGGGCGTGCGTCCCCGAATGCCGAAGGCCGGAGCGGCGTTGTCGGCCGCGGAAGTGGCGCAGGTACGGGCATGGGTGGAGCAGGGGGCGGCGGTGGATGGGGAGACGAAAGCACCGTGGTGGTCATTGCGGCCATTGCGGAAACGCGAAGGCGCGCCCGACATTGACGCGTATGTGGGGCGCGGGCTGGCGGCCAAGGGGCTGACGCCGTCGCCGGAAGCGGACCGCCGGACATTGCTGCGGCGGCTTTACTACGACCTGCACGGATTGCCTCCTTCGCCGGAAGCGATCGCGGCGTTCGAGAGTGACCGATCGCCGGAGGCCTACGAGCGGGTGGTGGACCAGTTGCTGGCCTCGCCGCGGTATGGCGAACGATGGGCGCGCCACTGGCTGGACGTGGTCCACTACGGCGATTCGCATGGCTACGACAAGGACAAGCCTCGCGAGAATGCATGGCCTTATCGGGACTGGGTGATCGCCGCCCTGAATGGAGATATGGCATACGGGCGATTCGTGGAATCGCAGATCGCTGGGGACGTACTGTTCCAGGATGAGCCTACGGCGCTGGTGGCGACGGGGTTCCTGGCGGCGGGCCCGTGGGACTTCGTGGGACATCAGGAATTGAAGGAAGGCACAACGGATAAGAACCTGACGCGGCTGCTCGACCGCGACGATGTAGTTGCCGCGACGATGTCAACATTCACGAGCATGACGGTGCACTGCGCGCGATGCCACGACCATAAATTCGACCCGATTCCGCAGCGCGACTACTACTCGCTGCAGGCGGTGTTCGCGGGCGTGGATCGCGCGGATCGCCCTTGGGACGAGGATCCGGCGCTGATGCGGCGGCGGGCGGCGGTCCTCGAGCGGAAGCGGGCGGCGATGCTCGAGTTGCAGCCACTGCTCGACAAAGTGGAATTCGCCACGAGTCCGGAACTGGTGGAGTTGGACGATCGGATCCGCGACGGCAAGCTTCTGATGACACATATGGGGCAACCGAAAACGGCGGCCGAGGAAGCGGAGAAAAAGCGTCTGCAGGCGCGGGTGGAGCGGGATCAGGAGCAGCGCAAAGCATTGCTGGACGCGCTGGTGGGGGCCGAGACGTACGCGGCGATATCGCGGGCCAAAGTCCGTGTGGCGGCGGTGGATGGGGAATTGGAGGCGCTGCCGAAGCCGCGGATGGTTTACGCAGGGACGTCGCTGTTCACGAGGGTGGGCAATTTTCGTCCGGCGCTGGAGCCGCGTCCGGTGACGATTCCGGGGCGGGATGGCGAGATTTCGCCGCACGCGTTATCTTGCGTCAAAGGCGCGCAGTGGCGGCTGCCGGAGAACGTGGAAGGGGAGGGCGCACGGCGAGCGGCCTTGGCGCGATGGATCACCGACAAAGAGAACATGCTGACGTGGCGCTCGATCGTGAATCGCGTGTGGCACTATCATTTCGGGGCAGGCATCGTGGATACACCGAACGATTTCGGGCGTATGGGATCGCAGCCGACGCATCCGGAACTGCTGGATCATCTGGCTGTGTGGTTCCGCGACGAAGCCGGCGGGTCTTTGAAGAAGCTGCACAAGCGGATTGCGATGTCGGCGGCGTACCGGCAATCGTCGGCGCATCGGGCGGAGGCGGCGGCCATCGACGGCGACAACCGGCTGCTGTGGCGGATGAACCGGGGACGGCTGGACGCGGAATCGGTTCGAGACTCGGTGCTGGCGATCGCGGGGAAACTGGACCTGACGATGGGCGGGCCGGGCGCGCGGATGTTCTTCTTCAAGAACGATCATTCGCCGGTATATGACTATGCGCGGTTCGACCCCGACAGTGAGGGTGGCTACAGGCGCAGCATCTACCGCTTCATCGTACGCAGCGTGCCGGATCCTTTCCTCGAGCGGCTGGATTGTCCGGACCCGTCCCTGCTGGCCCCAAAGCGGACGGTGACGCTGACGGCGATACAGGCGTTGGCGCTGTGGAACAACCCATTCATGATCCGAATGTCGGAGCACCTGGCCGAGCGCGTGGCGGGAGCGGGCGCGGATGGGCAGGTGAGTGCGATGGTACGCCTGGTGCTGGGCCGTGCGCCTTCGGCCGAGGAGTCCGGACGGCTGCGCGCATACGCCGAGCGCCATGGCGCGGCGAATCTGGCAAGGTTGTTATTCAATACGAACGAATTTCTTTTTGTGGACTAGACCGATGAGACGGCGTAACTTTCTTTGGACCTATGGCGGAGGCCTTGGCGGCGTGGCGCTGGCGCATATGCTACAAGGCGCGGAGCGGCCGAAGGCTCGCGCGAAGCGGGTGGTGCAAATCTTTCTATCCGGCGCCGCATCCCAGTGCGACAGCTTCGACTATAAGCCGCTGCTGATCCGTAAGGCTGGGGAGAAGTGGGATCCGGGCGAAAAGGTGGAGTTATTCCAGAGCAATCCGGGCGCGGTGATGCCGAGCCCGTGGGCGTGGAAACAGCATGGGCAGTGCGGGAAGTGGGTGAGCGAACTGTTCCCGCACCAAGCGTCGTGCGTGGATGAGATGGCGTTCGTGCACTCGCTGATTTCGAAGTCGAACATCCATGGCCCGGCGACGTTCATGCAGAATACCGGCTTCATCCTGCCGGGATTCCCGAGCGCGGGGGCGTGGGTCTCGTACGCGCTGGGGAGCATGAACGAGAACCTGCCGGTATTCGTGGTACTGCCGGATCCGCGCGGGGTGCCGCCGAACGGACCGGCGAACTGGTCATCGGGCTTTCTGCCGGCAGGGCATCAGGCGACGACGATCCGGATCGGGACGCCGAATCCGATCCATGATCTGTTTCCGCCAAAGGCGCCTTATTTGACCGCGGAGGGCGAGCGGGATGGCCTGCAACTGCTGGAGCAAATGAATCGCTCACATCTGGCGAGCCGGGAGGGGGATTCGCGGCTCGAGGCGCGGATACAGTCCTACGAGATGGCGGCGCGGTTGCAGTTGAGCGCGCCGGAGGTGATGGCCGTGAGCGGGGAGAGCGAGGCGACGCGGAAACTGTACGGGATGGACGATCCGCTGACGGCGGACATGGGGGAGCGGTGCCTGGTGGCGCGGCGACTGCTGGAGCGCGGGGTGCGCTTCGTGCAATTGTGGAGCGGCGCCGACAATGGCTTCCCGCGGCGGAACTGGGACAGCCATGAGAACCTGGCCAAGGATCACTGGGACATGGGCGTGGCGATGGACAAACCGGTGGCGGGTTTGATCAAGGATCTGAAGTCGCGGGGGTTGCTGGAAGATACGATCGTGCATTGGGCCACCGAGTTCGGGCGGATGCCCTGCAGCCAGGGAAGCAAGGGCCGGGATCACAACCCGTTCGGGTTTACTACTTGGCTGGCGGGCGGCGGCGTCCGTGGCGGAACGAGTTATGGGGCTACCGATGAGTGGTCATACAAAGCCGTGGAGAAGCCGGTGTATTGTTACGATATCCATGCGACGATGCTGCACTTACTCGGGATCGAGCACACGAAGTTAACTTATAGGCACAATGGGATCGACCGGCGGTTGACGGATGTGCACGGGTCCGTCATTGAGGACATCGTGGCGTAGCTTCGCGTCTGTCCACTTACTCGTAAAAGGGTTGAATGGACGAGATGGCGATGTGGATGAAGATGCCGAGGTCAAGGCCGGGGGCGGCGAAGCGGCGCAAACCTCCTGGAGCGGTGGTGACCAGGGTCAGTTTGCCGTTGGGGATTCCGAAAATCTGAGAGCTTTCCGGCAGCAGTGACAGGACACGGGCAGGCACCGTGAAGGAGCGGTCTCCGGCGCGGAGGACGCAGGAGAACGAAACCTGCTCCTCGCCGCAGGCGCCACGAGAGCTTCCGAACAGGGTGAGCGGATGATCGGGCGGCCCGGACCAGTCCCAGGCGACGGGGAGGTCCCGATCGCGGCGAATGCGATCGAAGCGGGTGGTGAGGCGGAGCGCAATGGCTTCGGTGTCTATGGTGAATGGGCCGACATCGGGTCCACCGGGGCCGTTCGAGATACGGTACCGGGCGGGCGGCAGAACGATGCGCCGGGCGTCCTCATAGCGCCCGATGTTTTCCGGTTTCGGCAGCATCTGAAACTGGGCGGCCGGGCTCGTGATGCCGATGGCTGCTCCAGCGTCGAGCGGCACTTGGTCACGCACCACCGGTTGCGGCGGGAACGCGGTGCCGAGGGTGACCGCGCAGGAGCCGATGGGCACATCGGCGCTCGGCTCGAACTCGCGCAGAGGCGCCTCGACGTCGCCATTGAGACGTCCACGCTGGAACGCCGCGAAGCGAACCGAGTCATCGAGCGCGGTGGGGAGCAGGACCGAACCGAAGCCATCGAGGAAGACGATGGAGCCGAGCCTGAAGTTCGGGTCACTCGAGAGCACGGGAGGAGGCGATATGCGGGAGCGGCATCCGCCGACAGCGATCCATCCCGCATTGCTGGGCACTCCATCGGCTTCGACGATCAAGGGAACCTGGCAGCCTTCGATGCCGGCGGGTGTTTCAAAGACGATTTGGTCGAGGCCGGCGCAGCAACCGGAGCGGCCCCGATAGGTGACGCGGGCGAGACGGTCGCCGATCCAGACGCGGACATCGAGACCGGGAAGGTCGCCGGGGATGGGTCCGCGGGCTTCGTCGCCCGGCGCCGCGCCAAGTCCGGTGCCCCAGAGTACGCCGAGATGTCCGGCCTGGAGCAGCCCTGAGGCGGAGGCGTTGGTGAGGGCAGCCTGGCCGCGCCCGCGTGAATTTGTGGTGAACAGTCCGAAGGCGTTCCTGCGAATACGGATGGGGGCGGGCGGGCTGGATCTGCCGCGATAGGTGACGGTGACGGTTCCATCGCCGGGCGGGGCTGTGGAAGGGAGGATGGCGCCGATTTGCGCGGCGGAGACGTACAGTGGGAGCGCGTCGAAGGCGGCGGGGCCGATTTGCACGCGGACCGAGACATCGGCGAGCGAAGCGGCGAGGGGGAAGGCTGCGGATTGGAGCCCGGCGGGGCCGAGATCCTTGCCGAAGATGGCGAACAGCGATCCGGGGGCGACGCCGCCGTTGGCGGCGCAGGCGGGGGCGTAGCTGGCGTTGTTGAGGACGCCGTTGGGCGCGATGGTAGGGGCGTCCTGGCCGGAGAGGATTGCGGCCACAGCCAGAAAATAGGGAATTGCTCGCATGCGTAGGGTCATCTGAATTCTGCCACAATTGACGTTGAGCAATGGTCCATCGGGCAAAGATCAGAAACTACAAGTCCCTGCGGGACATTGATGTGGAATTGCGGCCCCTGACCGTGCTGTTCGGGCCGAACGCCGCCGGAAAGAGCAACTTCATCGACGCACTCCAGTTGCTATCGAGAATCGCAGTCAGCCGAAGCTTGAAGGAAGCCTTCGAACCGCCTTATCGTGGGAAGCCTCTCGAATCGTTTTCGTTTGGCGCCGGAGGCATGGAGGGGCTGCTCGCGCTCGAGTCGGCGTCGTTTACGATCGAGGTCGACATTGAGCTCTCCGCCACGTCGGTGGCTGCGGCCGAGAAGGAAATCCGTGAGATGAAGCGGGGCAGTGGTGGAGGAAACGGTCGTGCTCCGAAGCCAAACGTGATTCACCACCAACGACTTCGATACCGGATTGAAGTGGGGATTTCGCCCCAGACGGGAATCCTGCGGGTCGAGGACGAATTCCTCGCGCCTCTTGGAAGGAATGGGGAGCCGAGGAAAAGTCCACGCCCATTTCTGGAACGGGTTGGAGGCCGGATGCACCTTCGCATGGAGGGCCAGTCTCACCCGATTTATTTCGACCGCTTCATGGACCACTCGATCCTGTCGCGGCCTCACTACCCGCCACACTATCCACATCTCACGGCCCTTCGGAAGGAGATCGAAAGCTGGTTCTTCTACTATTTCGAACCGAGGGAGCGAATGCGCGCGGCCACCAGCGTCAAAGAGATCCGACACATTGGACTCATGGGGGAGGAACTCGCGGCCTTCCTGCACACGCTGAAGACCCTGGACGAAAAGCAGTTCCGGGCCGTTGAGCGATCCATACACAACATTATTCCCGCCGTTACCGGCATCCGTACCGAGGTGAACAAAGCGGGTGAGGTGGAGTTGAGCGTGCTCGAAGGCGCTGTGGCGATGCCCGCCCGGGTCGTTTCGGAAGGCACACTACGACTTCTGGGACTCCTGGCACTGGGCGGCGTCAAAGAACCTCCCGCCCTTATCGGCTTTGAGGAACCGGAGAATGGCGTTCATCCACGCCGCGTGCGAGATATCGCGAAGCTGCTCTCGGCGCGGGCCGAAACCGGCGCCACTCAGATCATCGTCACCACGCATTCCCCGGTTCTTCCGGATCATCTCGATCCTCATTCGTTGTTCGTCTGCCGCAAAACGGCCGCGGGCACCGCGATCGAAGCGCTGGAGCCTTGGGGTCCGCTCAGCATTCCATCCGCAATCGAAGACGCGCTCGCAGACGAAGAGCCGGACCTCACCGTGTCGGAGCGTATTCTCCGGGGCGATTTCGATGCATAGAATCGTCGTGTTCTGCGAGGACTCGTTTCACGAGAGTTTCTCGCGGGCGATATTGAATCGCTTCGCCTCCGAGTATGCGATCGAGATCGAGGTTCAGTTTCTCAGCGCGAGAGGCGGGCTGCCCAAACTCCATGGAGAACTCCGGCAGTTTTTACGGGACCTGAATCGCCGGCATGGCAGCCCGCCGGATGCCATCGTCGTGCTGGCCGATGCGAACTGCAAAGGCCACGCCGAGCGCAAGCGCCTGATGACCGACGCTTTGCAGCACTACCCGGCCCTCGCGCCGCTAACAGTATTGGGAATTCCCGATCCACACATTGAGCGTTGGATGCTCGTCGATTCCGACGCCTTCCGGTCGGTATTCGGCCGCGGCTGTACCCTTCCGGGTATCGAGTGCGCGAAGGACCGGTACAAGAGCCTGCTGCGCCAAGAGATTCGCCAAAGCGGAATAGAACCGAATCTAGGAGGCCAGGAGTTCGCCGAGGACCTGGTCGCCGTCATGAATCTTCAACGAGCCGACATTGAACCATCCCTGCGCCTATTCCTGCGGGACCTCCGGGCCCGTTTTCTGACATGGCGGAACACTTGACTCAGTCCGGGAGCGCGAACGCCACATAGGCTCCCCGGATAGGCTCCTGGGTGGAGGCGGTCAAGCCGACCTGCGCCGATGCGCAGAACACGACGTACTGCCGGCCGGCGACTTCGTAGACGGCGGCGATGCCTTCGAGCGCGGCGTCGACTTCGGCTTCCCACAGCAGTTTTCCATTGGAGGAGTCCAGCGCGCGGACTTTGCGGTCCCGGGTTCCGGTGAAGATGAGTCCGCCAGCAGTGACGACCGGGCCCACCTTCGGATAATGCGAACCGGTGTCCTTGATCCCTTTGGCGGCCAACGCAGGCACTTCGCCGATGGGGATTTGCCAGAGGATGGAGCCTTCGTTGAGATCGTAGGCCGTGAGAGAGGACCAGGGCGGCTTGATGGGCGAGAGGCCATCGCTTGCGATCATGAAGCCGAAGCCGCTGAGGTAGCGGTCCGGGTCCGCCGAGCCGGCGTCACCGGTGGGGACGGTGGCAGAGGCGCGGGCGGGGTTGTAGAGGTAGGCGATGAGATCATCCATCTGGGCGGCGGAGAGGCGGGGGGAGCCGGGCATGGGTCCGCGGCCGTTGCGGGACACGTCGGCGATCTGGTCACGGGTGAGGCGGAGGGCAACGTCGGCGATGGAGGGAATGGCTTGACGGCCGCGGCGGTCCAGACCGTGGCAAGACTGGCAATTGGCGGCATAGACGGCGAGGCCGCGTTGTTCGGGCGAGTCTGTGGCGTTGGCCTTGACGGTGCTTTCGGGCTCGAGTTTGAGCAGACAGGGGAGATCTTTCGAGATGACGTAGAGCAGGCCCTTGTCGGGCACAACGGCTGCCCCGCCCCAATTGGCGCCGCCGTTGTTGCCGGGCATCTGGATGGTGGGGCGGCGGCCAGGCGGGGTGAACAGTCCTTCGTTGCGGGCGCTGAGGATCTCGTCTTTGAAACGGGCGCGATCGGCGGCGCTGAGATAGGGACTGAGGTCGTCAACGGTGAAGGTCTGGCGGGAAAACGGCGGCGGCTTGGTGGGGAAGGGCTGCGTGGGCCAAGTTGTCTCGTTGGGCATGTCGGACTTAGGGACGGGCCGCTCTTCGATGGGCCATAGCGGGTCGCCGGTGACGCGATTGAAGACCCAGACGAAGCCTTGTTTGCTCACCTGCGCGACGGCGTCGATGCGCTTGCCGCCGTGGGTGACGGTGAGGAGTTTGGGCGCGGTGGCGTCGTCGTAATCCCAGATGTCGTGATGCACCATCTGGTAGTGCCAGATGCGTTTGCCGGTGCGGGCGTCGAGGGCGAGGAGGCAATCGGCGAACAGGTTGGCGCCGGAGCGGTCCGAACCGTAGAAGTTATATTTGGCGCTCGCGGTGGGGGCGTAGAGGATACCGCGCTTTTCATCCAGGGAAAATTCGGACCAGACATTGGCGCCGCCAACAGTCTTCCAGGCGTCGGCGGGCCATGTGTCGTAGCCGAACTCGCCGGGCCGGGGAATGGTGTGGAAAGACCATGTGAGTTTGCCCGAGCGGACATCATAGGCGCGAATGTCGCCAGGGGCGGATCCGTAGCCCTGATTGGTGGCGGAGCCGAGGATGAGGAGATCTTCGAAAACGCGGCCGGGCGTGGTGGATTGGACGAGGGCGAAGGAAGCGGGATCGCGGCCGAGGCCCTGTTTGAGATCCACCTGGCCGCCATCGCCGAACGAGGGGATGGTTTGGCCGGTGCGGGCGTCGAGGGCACGGAGGAAGTGGTTGCTGGCATAGAGGAGACGGCGCTCGGACCCATCCTTGCTCTGCCAATAGTTGATGCCTCGATTGGTGATGACCTTGGTGCCGGGTTCGGCAGGGTGGACCCAGAGCTCGCGTCCGGTGGCGGCGTCGAGGGCGACGATGGCGTTGTCCCTGGCCATGACGTACATAGTCCGGTCCACGATGACGGGATTGAAGAAATATTTCTTGCCGTCGCCGGTGGCGTACTTCCACGCGAGGGAGAGTTTGTGGACATTTTGGCGATTGATCTGGGTGAGGGCGGAGTATTGGGATGCGTCGGGCCCGCCGCCGTAGTCGCGCCAAGTCGTGTGGGATGCCGTTGGAGATTGCGGCCTCGCGGGCAAGGCGGCCAGCGCCGCGAGCAGGAGTAGATGGAGACGCATGAAGTGTAACCAGTGTCTCTCAGGCAGGGGAGACGAGACAAACGCGCTCGCTCCCGAAGTTCGTCAAGCGGGCGAAATTCGGCGGACATGATCGGCATTGGACGATACTCCACCTTTACAACACCGCGCCCTTTCGACGACAATCAAGGTTCCAGTGAACCCGGAACAATTCGCTGACTTGCCGCTCTGGTACGTCGCTTTCCTACTCTCTCTTACCTGCCATGAGGCCGCCCATGCGCTCGTCGCGCAATGGGGTGGCGACCTCACCGCGTACTACTCCGGCCAAGTGACTCTGAACCCCGTGCCTCACATCCGCCGAGAGCCCTTCGGCACCGTTGTCGTGCCCCTGCTCACCTTCGTCCTCGGCGGGTGGATGCTCGGCTGGGGCAGCGCCCCCTACGATCCATTCTGGGAGGCCCGCCATCCGCGCAGCGCCGCCCGCATGGCGCTCGCAGGCCCCGTCGCCAACTTCATCCTCGTGATTGTCGCCGCCGCGCTCATTCATCTCGGTCTCGCCACGGGCGCCTTCGCTGTCCCTTCCGGGGTCGGGTTCTCTCATCTGGTGGACCCCACCGGCGGACCTGTCGCCGAAGGCGCGGCGAAGTTCCTGGGCATTCTCTTCTCGCTCAACCTCCTGCTGGGCACCTTCAACCTCCTGCCCGTCTCCCCACTCGATGGTCACAGCGTGGTGGGATTGTTCCTGCCGGAATCCACCTTCCTTCGCTGGCTCGAGTTCATCCGGCAGCCGATGCCGTCTCTCATCGGCATCCTGATCGCCTGGAACATGTTTGACCAGATCTTCTGGCCGATCTTCACGGTCGCTGTCGGGCTCCTGCACTGGGGACAGGGCTTCCGCTAGCCCGGAGCCGGGTCCCGGCTGACCATCGAGACCTCTACGCGTCCGCAGACCACCCGCCCGCTTACCCCATAGCACGGCCAAAACTTCACCGCCACGAGATCGCCTTCCACGGCCTCGGCAGTCAATTCAGAGATCACGTTCTGCTCATTGAAGCCGGATAGCCCCCACTCGCGCAAACCAGCGAATCGGAATCGAACCACCTTCCCACTGACAACCTCGAGAATATCCGCAAATCCGTCCACCGTCGTTACCCGCCGCAGAAAGAGCGCCAGCACCTCAGCGTCATGAAAAGTGGGCCATCGCCCCAACGCCGCAATCACGGTGTCCGCGCCATCGAATAGTTCTGTCATCGGCAACACAAGAAAAGGCCCACCGAGTCTGGAATCGAGTGGGCCAATCTTACCACTCTTAGTCAGTATGCTCACGCAGATCAGCGTGGAGCAGATCTGCGCGGAATGCGAGGGAGTGGCGTCGAGCGTGGAGCGAGCAAGCCGGGTGATCGAAGGAAGACCGATCGGCAGGATGCGGCGAAGCTGGCACGTGCTTGCGCAAGGGCGAACTGACGGCAGGGGAATGGCTACCGGCTCGTTGACGCCAGTACACACGGCAACCGCATGCCGCACACCACAGAAACCGCGATTCCCCGCATTGCGCGGAACTTTCCGGCTGCTTGGACGTCTTGAAGTAATGCTTCGAGATTTTCGACTCGCTCTCCGCATGCTGCGCAAGCAGCCCGGCTTCAGCCTCATCGCCATCGTCACGCTCGCGCTTGGCATCGGAGCAACGGCAGCGGTCTTCAGCCTCATCCAAGGCGTGCTGCTCACTCCGCCTCCCTACAACGACCCCGGCCGGCTGGTGCTCATTCCGTCGGTGCGCGCCGACAGCCAACCCGCGCCGTCGCGGGGCTGGGCGCCCGCTCAATGGCTCGAGTGGCAGAAAGAGGCCAAGTCGTTCGATTCGATCGCCGGCTACGGCTGGACGTTCAACTTCCTCATCTCCGAGGAGGGCAGCGAATCGCTCGAAGGCATGGCCGTCACCGGCGATTACTTTCGTGTCGCCGGCCTCGAGCCCGCGCTCGGCCGCAAGTTCCTTCCCTCGGAGACGCAAGCGGGCTCACCGCCGGGCAACGTCATCATCCTCGGTCACGAGTTTTGGCAGCGCAAGTTCAACGGCGATGGCGGCGTTCTGGGCAAGCCGTTCCGGCTCAGCCGCCGCCAGACGCCGCCCACCATCATCGGCGTGATGCCGCCGGGCGTTCGATTCTTCCCCTCGCCCGGGGCCTCGAAGGAACCCAACTACAACGTCGACGCCACGGTCGACTTCCTGCTTCCGGCGTCGATTAATCCTCAGTCGATCAACCGCGCCGGCTGGAATCTCGCAGGGCGCCTCCGTCCGGGTGTGACTCCGGAGCAGGCGCAGGCAGAACTGGTTTTGCTCGCCGAGCGCGAGTCACAGGCGGATCCGCAGTTTGCCGGGTTCGTTCCGCGCGTTCAGCCGCTCGCCGACGAGATGAATCACGACGGCAACCGCATCCTGATCCCACTGCTCGGCGCCGCGGGCCTGGTGCTGCTGATCGCTTGCGGCAACGTCGCCGCTTTGCTGCTGGTTCGCGGGCTACAGCGCCAGCAGGAGTACGCCGTCCGCAGCGCGCTCGGCATCGGCCGGACCGCTTTGTTCCGGCAGGTGTGCACCGAAAGCCTGCTGCTCGCACTCGCCGGGGGGGGCCTCGGCACGGCTCTGGCGCTGGGCGGCGTACAAGTGATCAAGGCGATCGGGGGCCACGCCATCCCTCGACTGGACGCGGTGACGACGGGGTGGCCGGTCCTGGCGGCCGGACTCGCGCTCGGAATCGCTTCCGCGCTCTTCGCCGGGTTCGTGCCCGCCCTGCGCGCCTCGCGGATGGACCCGATGCAGGCGATCAAGAGCGGCGGACCCAACAGCAGCGCCGGGCGCACCGAGCGGCGGCTCCTCCGCGGAGTCACGGTCGCGCAGACGGCCCTCACGCTTACGCTTCTCGTCGGGGCCGGCCTCATGATTCGCACGATGCGCAACGTCGACAGCGTTCGGGCCGGCTATGACACCACGCGCGTGCTCACGATGAGCGTCACAGCGGTGCAGGGCAACGGCGCCGATTTCCACCGCCGGGCGCTCGAGCGCGTGTCGGCGATCCCGGGCGTCGAGCATGCCGCGTTTGCGTGGGGGGTTCCGCTCACGGGCAACAACTGGCCGGGCTCGGTGGAACTCGAGGGACAACCGGAGGCGGCCAAGCCGAGCGATCGCATTTCGATTCCGTTGCGGTCGGTGACGCCCGGCTACTTCGCAATGCTCGGTCAGTCGATCGTCGATGGGCGCGACTTCCGGTCGAGCGATGGCCGCGACGCCCCGCGCGTTGTCGTTGTCAACCAGGCGCTCGTGGCGCGCTATTTTCCCGAGTCGGGCGCGCTTGGGAAGAAGGCGTGGCTGTTTGGCCGAGACCAGCCGCCGGCGGAAATCGTGGGGATCGCCACCAATGGGCGAACCGACGACCTGACCGAGCCGGCCGGACCCGAAGTCTACGTCAGCTTCTGGCAGATGGGCGCGTTCTCGAAGCACCTCGCCGTCCGCACCGCTGCCGACCCGCGGCAGATCGCTGGGCTCATCCGGAACGAACTCCGTGCCGTCGACCCCACCGCGGCGGTCGAGAACGTCCAGACGCTTGACCAGATTCGCAGCCAGTCGCTCGCGCCGCGCAGCTTCGCGATGCAGTTGCTGCTCGGGTTCGCGGGCATTGCCAGCGTCCTGACGTTGGTTGGGATCTACGGAGTGCTGGCGTTGTCGGTGGCTTCGCGCCGCCGGGAGATCGCGATTCGAAGCGCGGTGGGCGCCGACGCGGCCGCCATCCGTCAGATGATTCTCTCAGAGGGGTTGGGGCTGATCGGCGTTGGGGTTGTGGGTGGGCTTGCCGCCGCGTTGCTCGTTTCGCGCGTGCTGCGCACGTTCCTGTTCGGCGTGGAGGCGGCCGATCCGGTCACCTTCGCGGCCGCCGGTCTGCTGTTCGCCGGCGCTGCCGCCGCCGCATGCTGGACGCCGGCGCTGCGCGCATCGCGAGTGAATCCGATCGAAGCGCTGCGCCAGGACTAGCCCGCATTTCTCACAGGGTTCCGTCGGGCTAGAAACAAAAAAGGGCAGGCTCACCGGTGATTCCGGCGGCCTGCCCTTTTCGACTAATGACCTTGCGTTCTCGTCAGAACTCGTAACGCAAGCTCAACTGCACGTTCCGCTCGCTGTTCTTGGCAGTAACTTTCCCGAACGTTCCACTGGTCGGGTTGGTATCCACTCCGCTCCAGTTCGGATGATTCGGGAAATTGAAGAACTCCGCCCGGAACTGCACGCGGTGGGACTCGTGAATCTGGAAGCTCTTGAAAGCCGCCAGATTCCAGTTTTGGAACCCGACGTTGTTAAACGGCAGGGAGTTCCGCGTCTGGTTCCCGTAGGTGCCGGGCGCCGGCCGCGAGAAGATGGCGGAACCATCGGAATTCGTCGGAACGAAATAGAAGTTCGCATCGCCGCGGCCTTGGGAAAACTGCCTGGTCACTTGCGGCGCCGCGGTCATGTTCCAGGGCTTGAAGTCATTGGACCCGATGCCCGGGAAATCGTCGCTGGAGCCGACCGTGAACGGAGTGCCGGTCTGGGCCTGGATCACGCCCGTCACCTGCCAGCCACCCGCGATCTTCTCGGCGAGGTTGTTCCCACCGCGGAAGAAAGGCAGCTCGTAGATGAAATTGAAGTTCGCTACATGGCGCGTGTCGAAGCTCGAAAGGCCCCAGTAGTTACGGTCGTCGAAAGGATTGTACAACCGGTCCCGGCGGCCGGACGCGTTGTCGTAGCTCTTGGCGTAGGTGTAGGCGAACCCGTAGAGGAAGCCGTTCGAGAACCGGCGGTTCAATTCCACCTGCAGGCCATTGTACTCGCTCCTCGCCGCGTTCTCGTTCATCGGAATGAACGCGAAGCCCTTGTAGGGACGCAGCGCGTTGACGTTCACACCGCGGTTGGCCTGAACCGTTCCGGGCTGCAGGGCGTTCAGGTCCCGCTCGCGCTCCAGGTGGTTGCCCGCCGTACCGACGTAGCCCACCTCGAGAATCGTCTTGAACCCGATGTCGCGCTGAATGCCGAAGTTCCACTTGTAGGAACTCGGAATCTTGTACACCGGATCCTGTGTCATGAAGAACTGCGGGAAAGACGTCCGAGCGCCGCCGCCCGGATTGTCAACACCTCCGTTGGCCACCGACACCATCGGCTGGAAGGGAGGATTGCCGCCCAAGAAAATGTTGTCGGCCACGCCGGGACGCGCCATGAAACGCCCGAAGCCGGCACGCAACACCGTCTTTCCGTCGATCGAATAGGCTACGCCAATGCGCGGCTGGAAATTGTCGTAGTGCATCTTCCCGTAATAGGAATCGCCGCCGTCGAACAGGTAATTGAACTCACCCGAATCGGCCACCGCGACGCGGCCCTTTGCCGCCGCCGGAAATCCAGTGCCTGGAATCAGTACGCCATTGAACCGGTCTCCGGAGAGCACGTTGCCGGTTCGCGGATCGAGCACGGCTTCGTTGGCTTTGTTGTACCGGCTGGGATCGAACACGGCGATATTGCCCCAAAGGCTCTTGTAGTAAGGATTCATCATCGTGTGCCGGAGCCCCAGTTCCACGCGCAGCTTGTCGGTGGCCTTCCAGCTATCCTGCACGAACCATTCCCAGGAGTGGGCCCGGTACGGCGTGAACGCCCGCGGACCGATTTCGGCGTAGGTGTCAAATAGCCCCAGCGCCGCGTTGGCGATCCCGAGGTTGGTGGTGGCCGCTCCGGCCCGCGCATCGGAAAACACGAACCGCCCGTTCTGGTTGTTGGTGCCGCCCGGCACGCCGCTGACGTTGATCTGGTCAAAGTCGTTCTGGCCCAGACGCTCGAAGAAGAACCCGAACTTCCAGGTATGCTTACCGGCGATCTTGGTCAGGTTGTCCGAGATGGTGTAGATCGGCCCGGTGGACGAGGATGGGTACGGACCGCCGTCCAGCCCGACAAAGTTCGGCATGTTCACGGTCGGAATCTTATCGAAGATCTCCTTGCGCTCCGGGAAGATGTACGGGTAGTTGATCCCGTACTTGGATCGCGCGAATCGCTCGCCATCCCGCTGGATTCCGATGTAGACCCGATCGACGCTTGCCGTGGCGGTGAACTCATTGATCGTCGAGGCGCCGATCGTATAGATGTGGTTGAGCGACGCCGTCCGGTTGGGGCGGGACCAGTCTGTGACCGCACGGTCCAGTCCGCCGCGGAAGGCGTCGAGCGCTGTCCACTCATACCGTTGGAGCCGGAAGCGGAAGGTATGCGCCTCGGTGGGAACGAAGTCGATCGCGACCGTGTCCTTCCGCTGATTCTGCGGATTGGGCCGGATCTGGAAGAAGTTCTGCGTGCCTAGCTGATAGCCGGGAGTCGGTTCCGGATACGCCCGGAGCAGCCCAATACCGTTGGCGCTCAGACGCGAAGCCGGAATGATGTTGCCCGCGAAGGGCTGCCCGCTGGAGGGATCGTTCACTACGCGCACCCTTCCAAAGAACGGATTCGCCGGATCGAGCGCTTCCGAGAAATTCCCATTGCGCATCAGCAGCGACGGCACCACCTGCGACGTCGATTGCTGCCGCCGGAACCGCACCCACTCCTGGCTCCATAGGAAGAACAATTTGTTCTTGTCGGTGTTCCACTTACCTGGAATGTAGACAGGGCCACCCAAGTTATAGCCGAACTGGTTGAATCGCGCCGCGTTTCGCGATGCGCCCGCGCGATTGTTGCCCCAGGAGTTGGCGTCGAGTTTCTCGTTGCGGAAATACTCGTACAACGCGCCATGAAAGTCACGCCCGCCGGACTTGGTCACCATGCGAACCTGCCCGCCGGCGCTGCGCCCATACTCGGCGTTGTAGTTCGCGGTGAGGATCTGGATTTCCTGCACCGTTTCCAAGTCGGCGGTGCCGATCGAGGTCCCGTTGGCGCGCGTGCGCGTGCCGATCGCGCCGTCGAAGGTGATCAGGTAATCCTGCGTCCGGGACCCGTTGATCGACAGGCCCGCGCTGGTCAGCCCGAAGCTGAATCCCGAGAGAGCGCCGCCGCGCACGCCGGGTTTGAGCAGCGCCAGAAACAGAGGATTCCTCCCGTTCAGCATCAGGTTCTTGATCTGCTCGTTCTGCACGAGTTTACCCACGGTGGCCGTTTCCGACTGCAATGCGACGGCCGCCGCCACGACTTCGACGGTCTCGGTCACCGCGCCCACGTCGAGAGTCACGTCCACCGAGGCGGCTACGCTCGGGTCCAGCTTGTTCTGCGTGCTGACGAACTTCTTGAACCCAGCGGCTTCCACCGACACGGTGTAGAAACCCGGTGGGAGGCTGGAAACGATGTAGTATCCTTGCTCGTTGGTCGCGGCCTTGCGTTCGACGCCGGTGGCTTCGTTGCGTACGGTGACGCTCGCGTTCGCGATCACAGCTTGGCTCGTATCCCGAACCGTTCCTATCATTTGCGCTGTGTCGGACTGCGCCTGCATCGAAATTGCGGCAACCAGGCCGACCAGCCCTGAGGCGACGATCTGTCGCGTACTCATGGACCTTACCCCCTGAAGTTAAGTTACGTTAATGTACTACCAGACAAAGGGTCATACATAAACATTCGTTAGTGTAACATCACCAAATTAAGAAATGGTGACCGTCGCGCTTCGCCCGGGGGCAAAAAAGCGACCCCGCCAAGCCGGAGCCTGGCGGGGCCTATTATTAAGTTGTGTTAATTTAGTTACGTTCCAGTCTTACCGGTCAGAACTGGTAACGCAGGCTCAACTGCACGTTCCGTTCGCTGTTTTTGGCTGTAATCTTGCCGAAGGTACCGCTGTTGGGGTTGGTGTCCACGCCGCTCCAGTTGGGGTGATTGGGGAAGTTGAAGAACTCCGCCCGGAACTGGACACTGTGCGCTTCGTGAATCTGGAAGCTCTTGAAAGCCGCCAGATTCCAGTTCTGGAACCCGACGTTGTTGAACGGCAGGCTATTCCGAGTCTGGTTTCCGAAGGTGCCGGGAGCCGGACGGGTGAAGATCGCCGTCCCGTCGGAGTTCCTCGGCGTGAAGTAGAAGTTCGCGTCTCCCGAGCCTTGCGAAAACTGCTTCGGGGTCGAAGGCGTGGAGCTCATGTTCCAGGGCTTGAAGTCGTTAGACCCAATGCCCGGGAAATCGTCGCTGGACCCAACGGTGAACGGCGTCCCCGTTTGGGCCTGGATCACGCCCGTCACCTGCCAGCCGCCGGCGATCTTCTGGGCCAGGTTGTTCCCGCCGCGGAAGAAAGGCAGCTCGTAGATGAAGTTGAAGTTGGCTACGTGGCGCGTGTCGAAGCTCGACAGGCCCCAATAGTCGCGATCGTTGAACGGGTTGTACAAGCGATCCCGCCGCCCGGATGCGTTGTCGTAGCTCTTGGCGTAGGTATAGGCGAATCCGTACAGGAACCCGTTCGAGAAGCGCCGGTTCAACTCTACCTGCAGCCCGTTATACCGGCTCCGCGCCGCATTCTCGTTCATCGGAATGAACGCGAACCCTTTGTAGGGACGGAGGGCGTTGACGTTGACGCCTGGATTGGCCTGCACCGTGCCCGGCTGCAAGGCGTTCAGGTCCCGTTCGCGCTCCAGATGGTTGCCCGCCGTGCCGACGTAGCCCACCTCGAGAATCGTCTTGAACCCGATGTCGCGCTGCACTCCAAGGTTCCACTTGTAGGAACTCGGAATCTTGTACACCGGATCCTGCGTCATGAAGAACTGCGGGAAAGACGTCCGCGCGCCGCCGCCCGGATTATCCACCACGCCGTTGGCCACCGACACCATCGGCTGGAAGGGAGGATTCCCGCCGAGGAAGACGTTGTCGGCCACGCCCGGACGCGCCATGAACCGTCCGAATCCGCTGCGGACCACGGTCTTACTGTCGATCGAGTACGCCACGCCCAGCCGCGGCTGGAAGTTCTTGTACTGCATCTGACCGTAGTAGGGATCGCCGCCGTCGAACAGGTAGTTGAACTCGCCCGAATCGGCCACGGCCACACGGCCCTTGGCCGCCGCCGGGAACCCGGTTCCGGGAATGAGCACGCCGTTGTAGCGGTCCCCGGAGAGCACATTGCCGGTGCGCGGATCGAGCACCGCTTCGTTGGACTTGTTGTAGCGGCTGGGGTCGAAGACCGCGATGTTGCCCCACAGGCTCTTGTAGTAGGGATTCATCATCGTATGCCGCATTCCCAGTTCAACGCGCAGTTTGTCGGTGACCTTCCAGCTATCCTGGACGAACCATTCCCACGAGTGCGCCCGGTAGGGAGTGAAAGCCCGCGGACCGATCTCGGCATAGGTATCGAACAGGCCGAGGGCCGCGTTGGCGATCGCCACACCCGTGGTACCCGCGCCCGACCGAGCGTCGGAAAACACGAAACGCCCGTTCTGGTTGTTGGTGCCGCCCGGCACGCCGCTCACGTTGATCTGGTCGAAATCATTCTGGCCAAGCCGCTCGAAGAAGAATCCGAACTTGAACGTGTGTTTGCCGGATACCTTCGTGAGGTTGTTCGAGATCGTGTAGATCGGGCCCGTCGACGACGACGGGTAGGGACCGCCGTCGAGTGTCTGGAAGTTCGGAATGTCCACGGTCGGGATCTTGTCGAAGATCTCCTTCCGTTCCGGGAAGATGTACGGGTAGTTGATCCCATACTTGGATCGCGCGAACCGTTCGCCTTCCCGTTGGATCCCGATGTAGACGCGATCGACGCTGGCCGTCGCCGTGAACTCATTGATCAGCGTGGAGCCGATCGTATAGATGTGGTTCAAGGAAGCAGTCCGGTTCGGGCGCGACCAATCGGTCACCGCGCGGTCGAAACCGGTACGGAAGGCGTCGAGCGAGGTCCACTCGTAGCGCTGCAACCGGAATCGGAACGTATGCGACTGCGTGGGCACGAAGTCAATCGACACCGTGTCTTTCCGTTGATCCTGCGGATTCGGACGGATCTGGAAGAAGTTTGCACGGCCCACGAGGTATCCGGCCGTCGGGTCCGGATAGGCGTTCAGCAGCCCGGCACCGTTGGCGCTCAACCGCGACGCGGGAATCACGTTGCCGGGAAAAGCCTGGCTCGTGGTTGGATCGTTGATCGTCCGGACGCGGCCGAAATACGGATTGGAGGCATTCAGCAGCTCCGAGAAATCGCCCCGGCGCATCGCCGCCGACGGCACCGTCACCGACGTCGATTGCTCGCGCCTGTATTTGACCCATTCCTGGCTCCAGAGGAAGAACAGCTTGTTCTTGTCCGTGTTCCACTTGCCCGGAATGTACACCGGACCGCCGATGTTGTAGCCAAACTGATTGAACCGCGCCGCGTTGCGCTTGGCGCCGGCCCGATTGTTACCCCACGAGTTGGCGTCGAGTTTGTCGTTGCGGAAATACTCGTAGGCCGATCCATGGAAGTCACGCCCGCCGGACTTGGTCACCATGCGAACCTGCCCGCCGGACGACCGTCCGTACTCGGCATTGTAGTTCGCCGTCAGTATCTGGATCTCCTGCACGGTCTCCAGATCCGCCGTCCCGATCGAGGTACCGTTGGCGCGCGTGCGCGTGCCGATGGCACCGTCGAAGGTGATGAGATAATCCTGGCTCCGCGATCCGTTGATCGACAAGCCCGCGTTGGTAAGCCCAAAACTGAATCCCGATAGCGCGCCGCCGCGCACGCCGGGCTTCAGCAGCGCCAGGTACAGCGGATTCCGGCCGTTGAGCATCAGGTTCTTGATCTGCTCGCCCTGCACCAGCTTACCCACCGTCGCGGTTTCCGACTGCAGCGACACCGCCGCCGCCACAACCTCCACCGTCTCGGTGACGGCGCCCACATCGAGCGTCACATCCACCGATGCCGCCACGCTCGGATCCAACTTGTTCTGCGTGGTAACCGCGCGTTTGAATCCCGCCGCTTCCACCGACACCGTGTAGAAACCCGGAGGAAGGCTAGTCACGATGTAATATCCCGTTTCGTTCGTGGAAGCCTTGCGTTCCACCCCCGTGGCCTCGTTACGGACCGTGACGTTCGCGTTCGCGATTACCGCCTGGCTCGTATCCCGGACCGTTCCCGTCAACTGCGCCGTGTCGGACTGCGCCCACAGACATGCGGCGGCCAGCCCAAGTAGCAATACCGGCGCGACAAAGCGTCGAATGCTCATGGAGAAAACTCCTTGTCAAGATTTGGAAGACCTTGGACCGGCACACTTATACCGACCCCTGATTTACCTGACTCCCAATTTAGCACCGGCGCATGACGCGTATGTGACAGCCGTCACTTTGTCCGCGATTCGAAAGTTATTAAAAAGCAATCTATTAAAACATTAACACTGCGGTCTAAGTCGCCTATTTCGCGCCCGCGTTGACCAGCAGCGTGCGAATCTCCGGCGTCATCGTCCGGGCCACTCGGTCTCCGCCCGCCCTCAGCCATAGCGGCGTACCGCCATCCCGGCGGCTCACCCGATTGGGATCCGCTCCCATTGCCAACAACACCCGTACCGCGTCGGTCATTCCCTGCGAAACCGCCACATGCAAAGCGGGGTCATGCCTGGCCGATTCCGCGCGCGCATCCGCCCCACGCTCGAGCAGCAAGACGGCGATCGCCTCATGCCCGCGCGAAAGGGCGTGGAGAAGCGGTGTCTCCGACTGGAGGATCATGTCCGTTTCCCGGATGCCATTGAAACGCGAATTAGGATCCTTGCCCTGCCCGAGCAGCGACCGCACCGCCTCGACGTCGCCCCGGTCGATCGCCTCGTAGAGATGCATGTTCCCCGCAAGCCATGACTCGCCGAGGATGTCTCCCAGCCATCCGATGGCGAGCAACCCTCCGAATACCAGGATCCACGCCGTCCACCGCCGCCGCTTAGCCGTTCGGCCCATCACCGTTCACCGCGCCAGGGAACCGCCGCAATATCCCTCGGAATTTCGCTACAAACAGGCACGATCCATAGCTACCATACCAGCGCCGCGCCCGCCATTGCTCCGGCGAGGCACCGCGGAGGTCGCGCCGAGGCACCGGCAGCAGGGCGCTTGCATTCAAAAATGTAGTTTGCTACATTTTTGTAAATTTCACAATGAATGTGGAAATGAACACTACTTCTACTTCCCAAGGGAGGTCTAGCATGATCGTTCGCACCGTCACTGCCGCGGCTCTGTGCGCCGCGCTCGGTTTCTCACAGGAATACCGGGGCCGGATCGAAGGCTCCGTCACCGATCCCACCCAAGCCGCCGTCATGGGCTCAAAGATCACGCTGCGCAATGTCGCCACGGGCACCGAAGAGTCCCGCGACACCGACGCGCTCGGGAAATATCGCTTTGATTTCGTCCTGCCCGGCACCTACACGGTGACCGCCGAACTCGCGGGATTCTCCAAAACGACGCGGGAAGGGATCGTCGTCCAAACACGCGGCGACGTGACCGTCGACATCCAACTCGCCGTCGGCAACGTCACCGAATCGGTCACCGTTGCCGCCTCGGGCGCCCAGGTGGAGTTCAACACATCGACCATGAACACCACGGTGTCCGGCCAGTTGCTCAAGGATGTCCCGATCCTGGCGCGCAACCCCTTCACGCTCGCTCTCCTCAACCCCGCCGTCATCAACCGCTATTGGGACGTTGCCCACCGCAATCCGTTCTATATGTGGTCCTCCAACGGACTCGACGTGGGAGGCGCCACCGGAGGCAAGAACGACATGCTCCTCGATGGCGTCCCACTGGGCTATGCGGCCCGCGGCTCCTACAACGCACCGATGGACGCCGTGCAGGAAGTGTCGGTCCAGCAGAATTCCGTCGATGCCGAGTTCGGATTCTCGGCGGGCGGCGTGCTCAATCTGTCGATGAAAACCGGCACCAATGATTGGCACGGACTTGCCTACTACTTTGGGCGCAATCCGAAATTGAACGCCATGACCAATCGCATTGTGCGCAGCCCTTCGGTGGTGCGGAATCACACCTGGGGCGGCAACTTCAGCAACCCGATCAAGAAGAACAAGATCTTCTCTTTCTTCACCTACGAAGGGTGGCAGACCACGCAACCCCAGACACTGCAGGCGACGCTGCCTACCGATCTCGAGCGTCAGGGCAACTTCTCTCAGTCGCTACGCCGCGACGGCTCCGTCCGTCCTATCTATGACCCCCTCACCACCCAATTCAACGCCGCCACGGGCGCGGTGACGCGGATGCCGTTCGCGGGCAACGTCCTGCCGCAGAATCGCATCAGCCCCACCGGCCAGCGCATCATCAACGATCTCTGGAAGCCTCGCGGCGCGGGCCAGGACGCCACCGGCATCAACAACTATTCGCTCACCTACTCCTGGTGGATCAAGTATTGGAATCTCAGCGAACGCGTGGATTGGAACATCAACGACGCCGTCCGCACCTACTTCCGCTTCTCGAAGTACGAAACCCGGCTCGACAATCCCAACCACGGCGGCACCATCGCCGTCCGCTCCGATAACGGCGGCGTGATGGACGCGCTCAACTCGGCCGGGGACGTCGTTTGGATGATCAATCCCAATACGACGTTCAATTTCCGCCTCGGCGCCACCTACCTTGAAGACGATTATGATTCGCAGTGGGCGCAGGTCCCCGAGAGCGTCTGGTCCGGACTCTGGCAAAACTCCAACTGGTATAAGCCTGTTCTCGCCGCGCTCCCCGCAATCTATTACCCGCAGTTCAACTTCCAGGGCAACGGCGGCGTCACCACCGGACGTTCCGGCTGGTGGCAGGTACACGGACGCGTGCTCAACTTTCAATCGAGCATCAGCCAAGCCCGCGGACGCCACAACTACAAGGTCGGCTGGCAACTCCGCCACTCCTGGGACGACAACGGCAGCCCCGGACCGGGACAGTTCATCTTCAATGCGGTCGACACCGGGGAAAGCTTCAACGCCTTCGATGCTTCCCGTTCCGGCAACATGTTCGCCTCCGCCCTTCTCGGCGTCGTGAACGGCGGCAACGCGAACATCAACCCGCTGTTCCAGAGCAACTATCAACAGTGGGGGCTGTTCTTCCAGGACGACATCAAGGTGAATCGCCGCGTCACGCTCAACCTCGGCCTCCGCTGGGAGCTCGAAACCGCGCCCCGCGACAAGAACCTGATCTTCTCCCGGTTCCTGGACCTCAACAATCCCATTCCGGAATTCCAAGGCGCCGGGACGCCCCAGATGCCCGCACAGGTCACGGCGATCTCCAACGTCAACTACCGCTTCAACGGCGCATGGAATTTCACCGATGAAAACAATCCACGCGTCTACCCCAACCTCAGCGGCTTTCTCCCCCGGTTGGGCGTCGCCATCCGCATCAGCGACACCAGCGCTTTGCGCGTGGGCTACGCCCGCTACGCCGTCCCGATGAAAGGGGCCTGGACAGAGGGTTTCTCCATCCCGCGCGACGGCTTCTCGGAAAACACGGGCGTCCTCGGCGCGCTCCAAGGCGTTCCCCGCACCAACATCGACAACCCCTTCCCCGCTGAAAACCCCGTCCGCGATCCGGTGGGGAAAGGCCGGGGACGCTACACCAACATGGGTAACGCAGCCGGCTGGTTCTATCAGGACGCCCAGCGCCCAGTGAATGACCGGTTCAATTTCTCCTACCAGCACATGCTGCCGGGCGGTCTGGTCACCGACACCACCTACTTCATGAATTTCGGCAAGCGTATCCTGGGGCCCTCCATGTGGGGCGGGGACTTCAACATCAACCGCAATCTGGCGGACCCCAACCTCCGCTACGAGCACAAAGGACTGGTGGATGCCAGCGTGCCGAATCCGTTCTTCGGCCTGCTCGATACGGACCGTTTCCCGGGCAACCTCCGCACACAGCGCAACGTGCCGGTTTCTCAGCTTCTGCGTCCCTATCCGCAATACGGCAACCTCAGCGAACGCCTGACTCCGGACCGCTCGAATCGCTACTACGCGCTTCAACTCAAGGTGGAGCGCAGTTTCTCCAACGGTCTCAGCTTCATCTTCGGGTACAACTACAACCGGGAATACCGGGACGAATGGTTCGACGATCGCGCGCAGTTCGCCAATACCTATTCGAGCTTCGATACCCGCAGCCCGCGGCACAACCTCCGCCTGGCAGGAACCTACGAACTCCCCTTCGGCCGTGGACGCAGGTTCGGCTCGTCGATGCATCCGGTGGCCGAAGCGGTGCTGGGTGGATGGTCCACCAGCCACATTTACATGTTCAACAACGGGAGTCTGCTCACGTTCGGGACCATGCAAGCCACCGGCGATCCCAAGATCGACAATCCGACTCCCGCCAAGTGGTTCGAAACCTCCGGGTTCTCGCGCCAGCCCGCCTACACCCCGCGTAGCAACCCGTGGTACTACGACGGGCTGCGCGGCCCCGGATTCTGGCAGCTCGACAGCACGCTCTCGAAGAACTTCCGCCTTACCGAACGCTTTGGGATGGAACTGCGCATGGAGTTCTACAACCTCACCAACTCGTTCATTCCCAGCAATCCGAACGTGAGCGTCACCTCCTCTACTTTTGGGCGCTCCACGTCCATCTTCGGCGGCAACTACGGACGCGAAATCCAATACAACGTCCGCTTCCGCTTCTAACCGTTTGCGCTTCTCTGCAGGTGCCCTCCTCCGGGAGGGCACTATTTTTTGATACCCGCGGCAGGAGCACAAAGTCGCCGTGGGAATACGCAGTATGAATAATAGGTACATGACCATCCTGGCGCGGCTCCTGCTATTGCTCCTGCCAGCAGCGGCGACGGCGGCACCTCCCGCGTCGATCCGCGTCGCCGTAGGCGGCTCGGAGCCCTTTGTGGTCAAAGGCAATCCCGAACCCAACGGCATCGCGGTGGAGGTGTGGCGTGAGCTCGCCGCCCGCGCCGGCTGGACATACGCTCTTTCGAGCTACCAAAACGTCCCGAGCGCGTTCGCCGCATTGTCGGAGGGCAAGGCCGACATCGTGGTGGGCCCGGTGAGCATCACCGCCGAACGCGTAAAATCAGCCCGCTTCAGCCAGCCCTATTTCCAGGCCAGCCTCTCCATCCTGTCGCGCTCGGGCACGCCTTCTGTTTGGGAAAGAATCAGGCCCTTCTTCAGTTCGTCGTTCTTCACGGCTGTCGGCTTACTGCTCATCGTTCTGTTCCTGGTGGGCACTTGCGTGTGGCTCGCCGAGCGCCGGATCCCCGACAGCCACTTCCCGTCCAATCCCGTACACGGCATCGGCAGCGGCGTGTGGTTCGCCATCGTCACCATGAGCACGGTCGGCTACGGCGATTTCTCCCCCAAGACAGCCTTCGGACGCCTGGTTACCGGCATCTGGATCATCATCTCGATCGTCGCCGCCAGTTCGCTCGTGGCCGGCATCGCCAGCACACTCACCCTCACCGGACTCCAGTCCACTCAGATCGCCGCCGCCGAGGATCTCAGCGGGCGCCCCGTTGCCGCCCTCGCGGACTCTCCCGGCGCGCGGTTCGTCGAACGCTATGGCGGCGTGCTACTCAACGTTTCCAACCTCGACGAAGGTTACCGGCTTCTTTCCCAACGCGCCGCCGACGCTTTCGTCTTCGATCGTCCGCAGCTACTGCACTTCCTGCGGGCACAACCCGACCCCAAAGTCGCCGTCTCCGCCGCCGAGTATGGCCGGCAAAACTACGGCTTCGCCCTCCCCCTCGACTCCCCGTTCATTCACGCGCTCAACATCAACCTCCTGGAACTCCAGGAGTCCGGCCGCATTGACCGGATCGTCGCCTCCTGGCTGGGCACCGCGGTCCATTGACGCGACAACACACTTGACCCGCCCTGCCCTGGCGTCCGATCCTTACCTTATCCATGAAATTCCAGGGCATCCTACCCGCCATCGTCACTCCCCTCGACTCCAAGGAGCGCTTCCACGAACAGGCGTTCTCCCAGCTATGCGAACGCTTCTACGCCGCCGGAGTCGACGGGTTGTACGTCTGCGGCCAGACCGGGGAAGGCCCCGATCTCCCCTCATCGGAAAGGAAGCGGGCCGCCGAGACGGCGCTGCGCGTTTCCCCCGCCGGCAAGACCGTCATCGTCCATGTCGGCGCGCGCAGTCTGCGTCAATCGGTGGATCTCGCCCGCCATGCGGAAAAGACCGGCGCACACGCCATCAGCAGCCTCCCTCCCGGCGCCCGCTATTCGTTCGAGGAAACGCGCAACTACTACCGCGAGCTGGCCGCGTCGGTCCACATTCCCGTCCTCATCTATTACTTCCCCGCCCTCGCGCCCAACCTCACCCACATCGATCAGATTCTCGAACTCGCCGCTCTTCCCAACGTCATCGGCCTCAAGTTCACTGACTCGGACATGTTCAAACTCTGGGACCTCGTCCGGCACGGCGCAACCGTCTTCATGGGTTCCGACGAGATGCTTTCGGCCGGCCTTCTGATGGGCGCCCACGGCGGCATCGGCGGAACTTACAACGTGATGCCGCCACTGTTCGTCGAGATGTACGCCCACGCGCGCGCCGGACGCTGGAAGCAGGCGAAAAACGTCCAGGACATCGTCAACCCCATCGTCGACGCCATTCTCCGCTCGCCACCGCTCGGTGCAATCAAACAGATGCTCGAGTGGTCCGGCATCAAAGCCGGATTGCCGGTGGCGCCGCGGCGGGGCCTTTCCGCTGAAGAACAAGCCGCGCTGGCCGATCGGTTGCGCAGCCTGCCGTGGATCGGCAAGCACTCGGGGCTCGTTCTACCCGGTTAGCGCCTGTTGGACCGGAGAGCCCGTGGCGCGCGGTCAGTCAAATAGGGCGAAGGTGAAGACGTCGCTTTCGGCGGCTATGGTGACATACTGCTTGCCGTTGACCTCATAGGTGACCGGCGAGGCGTAAAGGGTGTGGCCGGTGGCGAAATGCCACAGGTCCTGACCGGTTTTGGAATCGATGGCGGCGAGGTTGCCGCTATCGTCGCCGGTGAAGACTACGCCGCCCGCGGTGGAAACGGCGCCGGCCCACATGGTGCCTGGGCCGGGCATGGGGTGCTCCCAACGGATGGAGCCGGTGAGGGCGTCAAGGGCGCGGAGGTAGAAGCGTCCGGGTTCGGTGGGAATGCCCTCGTTACCGGTGCCCCTGAAACCGCTGGAGGGAATTGGATCCTTGGCGGAAGCGAAGATGAGATCGCACTGCTCGAGAGTGACGACGTAGAAGAGTCCGGTGGCGGGATCGTAGGAGGGCGACATCCAGTTTGTGGCGCCGCGCACGGACGGACAGACTTTGGTTCCACCGGGGGTGGGGATTTTTCCGGGGACGAGGAGTGGGCGGCCTTTGTCGTCGAGTCCGGTCGCCCAGTCGAGTTTCTTGACGAAGGGTTTGCCATGGAGGAACTCGCCGGTGACACGGTCCAGGATGTAGTAGAAGCCATTGCGGTTGGCCTGGAGCAGGAGTTTGCGGGAGCGGCCGCGAAATTCGGCGTCGATGAGAACGGGCGGCTCATTGGCGTCCCAATCCCAGACGTCGTGCGGGGTGAACTGGAAATACCATTTGAGCTTGCCGGTGGCGCCGTCGAGGGCGACGATGCTGTCGGAGTAGAGATTGTCGCCTTTGCGATCGCCGCCATAGAAATCGGGCCAGGGATTGCCCGTGGGCCAGTAGACGATGTCGAGGCTGGGATCGTAGGAGCCGGTGGTCCAGGTGGGAGCGCCGCTCCACTCGGTGGGGAAGCCGCCCCAGGTTTCCGAGCCGGGCTCGCCTTTGGCGGGGACGGTCCAGAAGCGCCATTTTTCCTGGCCCGTATCGGGGGACAGGGCTGCGACGAAACCGCGCTGACCGGATCCGCCGCCGCCGACACCGACGATGATGGCGTCTTTGAGGGCGAGGGGGGCAACGGTGGTGAAGTAGCCGTCCTTGGCCGGTGCGTACTCCCGGTCAAAGATGACGCCTCCGGTGGTGCGATTGAGGGCGACCAGATGAGCGTCGGTGGTGACCATGAAGACACGGTCGCCCAGGATGGCGACGCCCCGGGCGACACGGCTGCTCTTGACGCCTTCGGCGCGATAATCCCAGATGCGGCGGCCGGTGCGGGCATCGAGTGCCATGGTGCGATTGGTGTCGGTGACGTACATGACGCCGTCGTACACGATGGGGGAGCCGGAGAGCCGGCGGGCGTCGTCGATGTGGTGGACCCATTGCGCGACGAGCCGCTTGGCGTTGGCGGCGTTGATCTGTGTGAGGGGGCTATGGCGGAGCGAGCGATAGTCGCCGGAGTAGGTGAGCCAGTCCCGGCCGGGGCTCGCCACGATGTCGGAGTAGGCAACCTGCGCGGGCGCGGCGGCGGAAAGGCAGAGGGCGAGGGGCAAGAGGCGTTTCATAGGGAGTCTCCGCGGATGGCCTGACGGCTGAGAAAGCGAACGAGATCGTCGATTTGCGCGGACGTAAGGCGCTTGCCGTAGCCCGAGGGCATGAGGGACCCGGGAACGGGGCGGATCTCCTTCCATTCGGCGGCAGTGAGCAGGTGAAGCTTCCCGGCGGCGTCAAGGAGTTGGATGGAGTAGCCATCCTGATTGCGGGCGACGCCTTTCAATTCAGCGCCGGAGCGGGTGACTACGGTGACGGCATTGTAGCCGCTGGCGATGCGCTCGTCCGGGTTGAGGATGGATTCGCGGAGGTGATGGGCGGTGCGCGCGGCGCCGGCGTTGGTGAGGTCCGGTCCGAGGGCGCCGCCATTGCCCGCGATGGCGTGGCAGCGGGAGCAGCCAGCGGCGCCAAAGAAGAGGGCGCGTCCGGCTGCGGGGTCACCGGAGAGATTGGCGCGGTTGGCGGGCGCACTCAGCTCGCGGACGAAGCTTACCAGTTGCCAGACTTTTTCGTCCGGCAGTGGAAACGGCGGCATGCCGGTGCCTTTGACGCCATCGTGGATGGAACGGAACAATTGCGCGTCGGAGAGGCGGCTGATCTGGCGTCCGGTGACGAGGTTGGGCCCTTGTCCGCCCATGCCGCTCACACCATGGCAGGCGCTGCAAGCGCCGAGATAGGTCTCCTTGCCTTTGGCGATGGCGTCGGGTTGATTACCGTACGGATTGCGGCCTTGCGGAGTGGCGAGGGGAATCGCCAGCACCGCCGCGGCTAGAAAAGCGAAAATGCGCATGGGTTTGTCTCTTCGATCGTGCCTATGGTGACTTCGGTCATTCTACAAGGATGCGGTTCGGCGCTACAATATTCGCTCACAGGACGTTTGCACAAAGCCATGATTCCCAGCCACTGGTACAACATTCTCGCGGACTTGCCGACACCGCCGGCTCCCGTGCTCCATCCGGGGACGCAGCAGCCGATCGGGCCGGACGACTTATCTCCTCTTTTCCCGATGTCGCTGATCGCGCAGGAAGTGAGCACCGAGCGATACGTCGAGATTCCGGCGCCGGTGGCCGATGTCTACGGCCAATGGCGCCCGACGCCGTTGCGGCGAGCCAAGCGCCTGGAGCAGGCGCTGGACACCCCGGCGCACATCTACTACAAGTACGAAGGCGTGAGCCCGACCGGGAGCCATAAGCCCAACACGGCGGTGCCCCAGGCGTTCTACAACAAAGAGGCGGGCATTTCGCGGATCGTCACCGAGACCGGCGCGGGACAGTGGGGATCGTCGCTCGCTTACGCCGGGGCGCTGTTCGGCGTGGAAATTCAGGTATTCATGGTGCGGGTCTCCTACGACCAGAAGCCGTACCGGCGCGCACTGATGGAAGCGTTCGGAGCACGGTGCGTGGCGTCGCCGTCGGAGGAGTCCGCCTCGGGCCGCGCGGTGCTCGCGCAGCGTGCGGACCACCCCGGGAGCCTAGGCATCGCGATTTCAGAAGCGGTGGAACTGGCGGCGCAGCGCGACGACACGAAATACGCACTGGGCTCCGTGCTGAACCATGTACTGCTGCACCAGACGGTGGTGGGGCAGGAATCGTTCGCGCAGATGGCGCAGCACGGGGAAGATCCGGACATCCTGGTGGGATGCACGGGCGGCGGGTCCAACTTCGCGGGGCTGGTGTTTCCGTTTCTCGGGGCGCAGTTGCGCGGGGGACGCACGCGGCGGATCGTAGCGGTGGAGCCGGCGGCGTGTCCGACGTTGACGCGCGGAAGATTCGCATACGATTTCGGAGACACAGCGCACTTGACGCCACTGGTGAAAATGCACACGCTGGGGTCCACGTTCACGCCGCCGGGATTCCATGCGGGTGGATTGCGGTATCACGGGATGTCGCCGCTGGTGAGCCATCTGAGCGATTTGGGTTTGATCGAGGCGCGGGCGTATCATCAGCGGACGTGCTTCGACGCGGGGATCCAGTTTGCGCGGACCGAGGGGATCCTGCCGGCGCCGGAGGCCAACCACGCGGTGCGCGCGGCGATCGACGAGGCGCTGCGATGCAAGGAAGAGGGCGTGTCGAAGGTGATTCTGTTCAATCTATGCGGTCACGGGCATTTCGACATGCAGGCCTACATCGACTATCACGCGGGGCGGCTGATCGACCAGAGCTACGATGAGGGCGAACTGGCGATGGCGCTGGCGGGCTTGCCGTCTCTGCCGGCGTAGCAGGCGCAGTGGTTGCGGACAAACTCGAGGGCCTGATCGGCAGGCATGGGGCGCGCGAAGAGATAGCCTTGTCCGAAACGGCACCCGAGTTCCTGGAGGCGCTGCGCCTGGCCGGCTGTCTCTACGCCTTCGGCTACGACGCTCATGCCGAGGCCGGTGGCAAGACCGATCATGGTGCGTGTGAGTTCCACCGACTGTTCGTTCTCACAGAGATCCTGGGTGAAAGAGCGGTCAATCTTGAGCCAATCGAAGGGGAGGCGGGCGAGGTAGTTCAGGGAAGAGTAGCCGGTGCCGAAGTCATCGATTTTGAGGCCGACGCCGAGAGCCTTGAGATCGGCGAAGATGGTGCGCGCGCCCTCAATGTCGGACATGAGAACGGACTCGGTGACTTCGAGTTGGAGGCAAGGAGGTTCGAGGCCGGAATCGCGAAGCGCCTGGCTGACCTCGATGGGGAGTTCGGGGCGGAGTTGATTGACGGAGACGTTGACGCTGACTTCGAGGTTGTTCCGGCCGAGAATCCGCTGCCAGCGGCGGACATCGGCGCAGGCGTCGGCAATGACGGAGCGTCCGACTTCGACGATGAGGCCCGTTTCTTCGAGGATGGGAATGAAGTCCGCGGGGAGAACGATGCCGCGGGTGGGATGGTTCCAGCGGAGGAGCGCCTCGAAGCCGACCACGGAATGGCTGATGAGGTCGACCTTCGGTTGGTAGTAGATTTCGAACTGGCGATGCTCGACGGCGCGGCGTAAGTCGGTTTCCGCGCGAAGGCGTTCCATGGCCCAACTGCGCATGGCGGGGCGGAACATGGCACAGCGGCCGCTATCGCCGGCCTGGGCGCGATTGAGGGCGAGTTCGGCGTCGCGCAGGATGTCGTCGGCGGAGGAGTATTGGTCATGCACGACGACGATGCCGAAACCGGTCGCGGTGAACAGCTCCGAGCCTTGGAGGGAGAAAGGGGCCTGGAGGTCGCGTTGGAGCCGGCGGGCGACGCCCAAGGCGAGGTCCTCATCGGCGATTTCGGCAAGGAGAATACCGAAGCGGTCACTGTCGAGGCGGCCCACTTTGTCTTCAGGGCGTCCGCCGCCGGCACCTCGCACGCCGGCATGGATGCGGCGGGCAACTTCGCGGAGCAGTTGGTCGGCGATGGGGTAGCCGAGAGTATCGTTGATCAGCTTGAAGCGCTCAAGGCTGAGGACGAGGACCGCGAAGCCGGGGGCGGGCGGCCGCTGGGCGGGGTCCGGATAGAGGTTGGCGTGGCGGCTGCGCTGCTCGAGGCGGCGTCCGACAAGGTCGGTAAAATGAGAGCGATTGGCGAGACCGGTCAAGGGATCGACGGCTTTGGTCTCGGTGACGTCGATGAGAGTGGCGGCCAGCGCGACGGCCGCACCGGCGGTGTCGCGGCGCACGTCGCCACGGCAGAGCATCCAGCGGTAGCTGCCGTTCTGGTGCAGGAGGCGGCACTCACTGAGGAACTCGTTTTCGTGGCTGCGGTTGACCTCCGCCAAGCGGCGCTCGAAGCCGTCGCGGTCACCGGGGTGAATGAGCTTGAGCCAATTGTCGGGCCGCGGCTGATTTTCGGAATAGCCCAGCCGGTGCCAGCAGGCTTCCGACAGCGAGCCTCGATTGGAGAGCAAGTCCCAATCCCAGCGTCCGTGATCCTCGGCGCGAGGGTTGGCGCGAGCGGTGTCAGGGGTGGATCGGCGCAAATGGGAGCGAATACGGGCCAGGGCGACGGGGAAGTCGACGGGTTTGGTGATGAAGTCGTTGGCGCCGAGGTTGAGGGCCTCAACCACAGACTCGCTGTCGTTGACGGCAGTGACCATGATGACGGGGAGGTCCGAGAAGGCTTTGGAGGATCGGAGAATCTTCAACGTCTCAAAGCCGTTCATTTCAGGCATCATGTAGTCGAGCAGGACAATAGCAGCGGAATTTTTGGCTAGCCAGTCGAGGGCTTTGCGCCCGTCGGCTGCGGTCTCCACCCAGTAGCCGGCGCGCTCGAGACGCCGGGCCATGATTTCGCGATTATGCGGTTCATCGTCAACGACCAGCACAATTGTCGCGCCGGTTGCGGGTCCAGCGGTATCGCACACCGTCCGCGATGTCGCGGAGGCGTGGCCTTCGTTTGGGCTCATGGTGGTGTAGGCGGCCTCGTTCCCTGCCATTGGGCAATTAGTCCCTTTTGTCATCATCGACATGCGCAACACCCGACTTTAGCGGTACGAGTGTCTCAATAATCCAGGAACCGCACCCCGCCTAGGGTGATCTTCGGTGACGACGTGCGGCGCTGCGAGAATCCCGTACACTGGTCTGTTGTGAGACCCATTCTCTTTCTTATCGTCGCGATAGCGCTCCCTGCCCAGGATTTTTCCGACATCAAGGTGGAAAAGGTCGGCGCGGGTTACACGTTCACCGAGGGGCCGGTGTGGTCCAAGCAGGGCTTCCTGCTTTGGAGCGATGTGCCCAACAATCGAATCTGGAAGCTGGCGCCGGGGGAGAAACCGGAGGTATTCCGGGAGAACTCAACGGCGCCAACGGCAACACCTACGACGCCAAGGGGAATTTCTATTCGTGCGAGAGCCGGACGCACCGGGTGGTGCGGATGGACAAAAAGGGCAAGATCGAGGTACTGGCCGAGACCTACGAGGGTAAGCGCCTGAATGCGCCGAACGACATCACCGTGCGGCGGGACGGGCATGTGTACTTCACCGACCCGGCGTTCGGCGACTATCAAAACGAAGGACGTCAATTGGATTTCTACGGCGTTTACCACATCCCGCCCAAGGGTCCGATGGAGTTGGTGGCCAAGCCGAAGGGACGTCCAAACGGGATCGCGCTGTCACCGGACGGCAAGACTCTGTACGTGGACAACTCCGACGAGCGGGCCGTTTATGCCTACGACCTCGACAAGAACGGCAAGGCGTCGAACGAACGGGTGCTGATCTCGAACGTCGACGGGTCACCGGACGGGATGGCCATCGATGAGAAGGGCAATCTGTACGTGACGGCGAACAAGCTGGACATCTATTCGCCGGAAGGCAAGCTGATCCACCAGATCGAGGTAGCTGAGATGCCGCGAAACTGCGCGTTCGGGGACGGCGATCTCCAAACGCTGTACGTCACGGCGCTCACGTCCGTTTACCGGATACGGATGCCGGTGAAGGGCGCGGTACCGTACTAACGAACATGGCAGCCCCATCGCGCCGCTACCCGCAGCGTCCCCTGCTGGGCGTTGGGGCGCTGATCCTCAAGCGTGATTCGATACTTCTCGTGGAACGAGGCAAGCAGCCGCTGAAGGGATATTGGTCACTGCCCGGCGGATTGGTGGAGATTGGAGAGGGACTGGCGGCGGCGGTGGAGCGCGAGGTGCTCGAGGAGACGGGGCTGGTAGTGAAGGCAGGTCCCGTGGTGGAGATTTTCGAGCGAATCATGCGGGACAAGAACGGCAAGCCGGAGTATCACTACGTCCTGATCGATTACTTGTGCAAGGTAACCGGCGGCGAGTTGCGTGCGGGGGATGATTCGTCGGCGGTGCAATGGACGCGGCGGAAGGATCTGGGGACGGTGAAGTTGACCGAAGGAACACTCGCGGTGATCGAGCGGGCGTTCACTCGCCGGAGTGCGAGCAGCTGAACCGCGGCGCTACCAGATAGTGGCCACCGGGAGGCCGCCGGTCCAGACCTTTTCATTCGGCCGGTAGCCGAAGCCCGGCTGGCCGGAGAGTTGGATCTTTCCGCCAGCGGCCCTCGGTTCGCCTTCGAGGAGCCAGTCCTTCGTCCCTCCTCGAAAAATATCCAGGAATTCGCAGTAGGGTGTCATCCGCTCTTCCAGAGAGGCAAGGAAATGATAGGTGGGCGCTCCGACTCCATGGCAGATGAGTTGGACGCCTGCGAGGCGGGCGAGGGCGGCGATGCGATTGAGTCCGGTGACGCCGCCGGCGCGATAGATGTCGGGCTGGACCAGGTCCACGCATCCCTCCTCGATGAGGCGGCGGAATCCTTCGAGCGTGTATTCGTGCTCGCCGCCGCTCACTTTGCAGGAGACACGCTGGCGGATTTCCCGGTAGCCGGCATAGTCGTCGGGGAAAACGGGTTCTTCGATCCAGGCGATGCCGTAGGGCTCGAGGCGTTCCATCATGCGCAGGGTGTAGGCGACATCCCAAGCCATGTAGATATCGAGGGCGAGCAGACCGTGGGGCCCGAGAACGTCGCGTGCTTGCGCGACGGCGTCTCGATTGGCTTGCATCCCCTGCTCACCATGGGCGGGGCCGTAGGGCACGGCGATCTTCATGTGCCGGATGCCGAATTCGGCGAGAGCGGAGGGATCGTTGCCGGTGTAGTAGGCGTCGAGTGAGCGGCGTTGCGCACCGAGGAGCGCGTACACCGGCTTTTCCTCGATCTTGCCGCGCGCGTCCCACAGGGCAAGATCGATCGCCGACAGGACGCATTGGGACAGGCCGCCGCGGCCGTAGAACACCGAGGCCCTATAAAGCTGGCTGGCGATGATTTCGGCGTCGAGAACCGACTTGCCGACGACGAGCGCGCGCATCTGCTCATCGATAATGGAGGCCGCCGCGGAACCTTTCCCCCCTCCGCAGAAGCCGTAGCCGCGGGTGCCATCGTCGAGTTCCACTTCCACCAAGGCCGCCGACATGCGGCCGAACCAGGAGGACCGGCGGAGTTGATACTCGGGATAAATCGACATCGGGTTGGCGATGACGGACTCAGTGAGCCAGGAGGCGGCCATCGGCGCGACGTGACAACGCAGGGCGCGAATGCGCATATACGAATCATTGTCCGCCAAGTAATATGATTGATGGGATCGTAAGCCGATGAGTTCAGGCAACGTAACGCAACTGCTGCTGGGATGGCGCGGCGGGTCTGGAGAAGCCCTCGACGCATTGATGCCGCTGGTCTATGCGGAACTGCGGCGGATCGCGGCGAATTTCCTGCGGCGGGAAGACGCGGGCCATACGCTGCAAAGCACCGCGCTGGTGCATGAGGCCTACTTCCGGCTGGTGGACCAGAAGCAGGTGAACTGGCAGAATCGCGCGCATTTTTTCGCGGTGGCGGCGCGCATGATGCGGCGGATCCTGGTGGACCATGCGCGGAAGAACATGGCGGGCAAGCGCGGGGCCGGGGTTACGCTGCTCTCCATCGACGAGCAGCTGGCCGGGAGCGGAGAGCGGGAATTCTCCCTGGTGGCGCTCGACGACGCCATGCGCGCGCTGGAGGAACTGGATCCACAGCAAGCCAAGCTCGTGGAACTGCGCTTCTTCGCCGGACTGTCGGTGGATGAGACCGCCGAGGTGTTGGGCGTCTCGCCGGCCACGATCAAGCGGCACTGGGTGACAGCGAAAGCGTGGCTCTATCGGGAGCTGAACGCGGACACCACGCGGGACTGATTTACAATAGCGACTGTTGCGGAACGCATATCTGGCCGCGCTGCTCGTGTGCCGTTGCCTGGCGCAACCGGCGCCGCTGCCGCGGTTCATCGACGTCACCAAGGCGAGCGGAATCCGGTTCGAGAACGCGTCGAGCCCCACCTCGCGCAAGTACCTGCCGGAGACGATGACGGGCGGCGTGGCGATGTTCGACTACGACTCCGACGGCCGGCTGGACCTCTACTTCGTCAACGGCGCGCAGTTGGCCGATCCGATGGAACCTGGGAGCGTGCCAGATAAAACGAACCCGCGATTCTGGAACCGGCTGTATCGCAACCTGGGCAACGGCGCATTCGCGGACGTAACGGAAAAGGCCGGCGTAGGCGGGAGCGGCTACGGGATGGGCGTGGCGACGGGCGATTATGACAACGACGGCGATCCGGACCTCTATGTGACCAACATCGGGCGCAACCTCCTGTTCCGCAACAATGGGGACGGGACGTTCCGGGATGTGACGGCGGCGGCGGGTGTGGGCGCGGGAGGATGGTCCACCGGAGCGGTTTTTGTGGACTATGACGGGGACGGGAAGCTGGACCTGATGGTAGCGCGGTACCTCGAGTGGGACTTCGGCATGGATATTTATTGCGGGGCGCGCAAGCCGGGGTACCGGTCCTATTGCCATCCGGATCAATTCGCGGCGGTGAGCCACCTGCTGTTTCGCAACAATGGCGATGGTACATTCCGGGACGCGAGCCGGCAGAGCGGGATCGCGGAGCACAAGGGCAAAGGCCTCGGGGTGGCATTTGACGACTATGACGGCGATGGACGGCCCGACATCGTGGTGGCGAACGACTCCGCGCCCCAGCAATTATTCCGCAACCGGGGCGACGGGACGTTCGAAGAAGTGGGGCTCGAGGCAGGGATTGCCTACGACGATGAGGGACGGACGTTCGCCGGCATGGGCGTGGATTTCGCCGATTACGACAATGACGGCCGGCCGGACGTCTTTATCAACGCGCTGGCGAGCCAGCGGTATGCCCTGTTCCGTAGCGGCAAAGACGGGTTCGAGTATTGGACAGGCCGGTCCGGACTGGGAGCGATTACGGCGAAGCGTTCCGGATGGGGGGCGCGGATGGTGGATTACGACAACGACGGCTGGAAGGATCTGTTGGTGGGGCAGGGCCACGTGATGGACAACATCGCGCTGACGCAACCGGGCGTGCAGTATCTGGAGCCGCTGCTGCTGGCGCGCAACATCGCGGGCCGGTTCGAGGATGTGTCGCGCGCAAGCGGCGAAGCGTTCCAAACACCGATGGCGGCGCGCGGAGTGGCGTTGGGCGACCTGGACAACGACGGGTTCCTGGATGCGGCGATCAATTGCAACAATGGCCCGGCGGTGATCCTGCGCAACGGGGGCGGCAACGGAAATCACTGGTTGATCGTGTCGACGGTTGGATCCAGGAGCAACCGCGACGGGATGGGCGCGCGGGTGACGATTGCGACGGAGGCGGGGCGCCGCCGGGCGGTAGTGAGCACGGGCGGGAGTTATCTTTCGGCGAGCGACAAACGGGTCCACTTTGGGCTAGGGAGGGAACGGTTGGTGCGGCGGGTGGAAGTGCAGTGGCCGGCCGGAGGGGTCGAGGTGTTGGAGAATGTGGCGGCGGACCAAGTGCTGACGGTGCGCGAGCCCGGCGCGACGCAATGAGCTGTTGACGCAATGAGCCATTGACGGCGCTATTGCGAGTAGGCTTCGAGGATGGCGGCGTTGTCGGCGGCGCCGAAGCCAGATTGCTCGGCCTTTTCGAGGAGTCTCTCGTGGGTGATCGAGAGCGGCAATTCGATACCGGCGCGTCCGGCCTCGGCGAGAATGAGGCGCACGTCTTTGTGGTGCTGTGCAAGGCGAGCTTCGGGCGTCCAATCGCGCTGCACCATTTTCGGCCCCTTGCGATCCATGGCGGTGGAAAAGGCAGGACCGGCGCGAAGAACGTCGAGGGCGAGCGCAGGGTCCACACCGGAGGCCTGGGCCAAGGCGAGACCTTCGGCGACGGCGGCGCGGTTCAAGCCGAGTACGAGATTGACGATGAGTTTCATGCGTGCGCCGGAGCCGCAGTCGCCGGTATGGAAGATACGGGCGGCGAAACATTCCAGCAGAGAGGTGCAACGCAGGATGTCGGCCGAGGCGCCACCGGCCATGACGACGGCTGCGCCTTCGCGCACCTGCCGGCTGGATCCGGCGACGGTGGCGTCCACGTAGCGCGGCACACGTGCGCCGAGATCGGCCATCGCGGCGGGCTCGCCGGTGGTGGTGTCGACGACAACCGCGCCGGGTTCGAGAGCGGGAACGAGATCATCGATGACCGTGGCCGAGACGGAGGAATCGGGGAGCGATAGAACGACGAAGGCGGCTCCGGCGGCAGCTTGTGCGGAGGAAGATTCCGGGACGCCGCCCAGTTGCGCAAAGGCGGCCAGGCGTGCGGGATCGGTGTCGAAGCCCGAGACGGCGAATCCGGCAAGCAGGAATCGTTCCGCGAGCGCTGAGCCGAGCAGGCCGAGGCCGATGAGTCCGACGCGATTCTCCACCCGTTCATTGTCCGACACTGTTGTTCACGGTCACTCGGGCCGGAGCGTTTCGGCGGGTGGTATCCGTGCAGCGCGGCGGGCGGGTATCCAGGCCGCGGCGGCAGTGGCCGCGATGAGCAGGAGCGCCGCGCCGGCAACGGGAAGCACGTCCAGGGGAGCGACGCCGAACAGTAGGCCGCGGATCGATCGAGCCGCGGCGATCGACGCCAGCCCGCCCGCGGCGATGCCGAATAATGCCGGATAGGCCGCATGGCGAATCGACAACCACTGCACGTGCGACGCCTGAGCGCCAAGGGCGATCCGGATGCCGATCTCACGGCGGCGCTGGGTGACGAGAAAGGCGGTTACGGCGAAGCAGCCGATGGAGGCAAGCACGATTCCAATGACGCCGAATGCGGTGAGGAACGCGGACTGGAATCGAGCGCCGGCGGTGACGTCCCGCAGACGGCCGCGCATGGTGGCGGTTTCCACCGGAAGGGCCGGGTCGAGCGACTGAATGGCGTCGCGGAGGGTGGCCGCGGCGGCAAGGGGATCGAGCGGGGTGCGGGCGACGACCCAAGCTTCGCGCCATCCGGTGGGCGGCTCGGCATTGGCAAACGTGAGATCGGGAAGCGATTTTCGAGGCACGTAGTATTCGGGCGCGGTTTCGGTGGCGAGTCCGCTGTTCTTGACGTCGCCCGAGACGCCGACGACGGTGAACCAGACTTCAGCGCCGGAGGTGCGATCGAGGCTTTGCAGAATCTGTTTGCCGATGGGATCCTCGCCAGGGAACATGCGCCGCGCCAGGGACTGGCTCAACACGAGCGAGTACGCATCGGGAGCGAGATCTTCCGGAGTGAAACCGCGGCCGCGGACGATAGGGATAGCGAGAGCGCGGAAGTATCCGGGAGTGACGTATCGCCAGGAGACCATGCCGCCGGAGCCCTCCGGGACCGGAGGACGGCCGGCGACTTCGATGGTCGAAAACGGGCGGCCGCGCGTACCGCCCGCGGGAGGAAGAGAGTCCGAGATGGCGGCGGCGTCGAGGCCGGGGAGGGCGGCGAGACGAAGGTCGAGTTCACGAAAAAATGCAGCCTGATCCGCGGGGCGAGCGTACCGTTGGCGGCCGAGGGTGAAGTGAGCGGTGACGACGCGATCGGGCTCCAGACCGAGCCGGACGCTTTCGAGATTCCAAAGCGAATGGAGGAAGAGTCCGGCGCCGGTGAGCAGCGTCATAGAGACGGCAATTTGGAGGGCCACCAGGCCGGCGCCGATGCCGTTGGATCCGCGGGCGACGGCGCGGGAGGAGCCGAGGAGGGCGGCGCGGGGGCCATGGAGAGCGGGTGGCAGGCCGGCGAGAAGTCCGGTGACGGCGGTGGAGAGAAGGGCGAACAGGAGCACACGCGCATCAAGGGAAGCGTCAGCCAGGCGTGGCATCGCGGCGGGGGCAAGGGCGGCCGCCGTTCGCAGCATTGCATAGGCGATGGCGATACCGGCGAGTCCGCCTGCGAGGGCCAGCAGCAGGCTTTCGGTAAGCGTCAGGCGGATGAGGCGGGATCGGGAGGCGCCGAGCGCGGCGCGGATCGACATTTCGTGCGTCCGAGCTGACGCCCGTGCCAAAAGGAGATTGGCGATATTGGCGCAGGCAATGAGGAGGACAGCGAGCACGGCTCCGAACAGAGCGATCGACGCGGGGCGAATGGCGGCGGTCTGACGGTCGCGAAGACCGCGGACACGGAGCTTCACTTCGGCGCGAAATCGCGGAGGAACAGTCTCGAGGAGGCGCTGGAAGAAGGGCTCGAGGCGGGCGGCCGCGGCGTCGGCATCCAGGCCGGGGGCGAGACGCGCGAAGGCGCGGAGGGTGCGCCCGGCGCCGCGTTCGCGGGCCTCATCGGGGGCCAGCGGAAGGAGGATGTCAGCTTCGGTGAGCGTGGGCATTTCGAAATTGGCGGGCAGCACGCCGGCGACGCGGGCGGGAACACCGTCAATGAGGATGGACTTGCCGGGAATGGCGGGGTCGGCCGCGAAACGAGTCCGCCAAAGATGATGCGCGAGCAGGACGGCGGGCGCGGCGCCGGGACGGTTCTCTTCGCCGGAGAAATTTCGCCCAAGGGCCGGAGCGACGCCAAGAACGGGAAGGAAGTTCGCATCGATCTTCATGCAGCGGAGGCGGGTGGCGGGCGCATCGGAGAGATCGCACGCGGCGGCGCCGGCTTGAAAGGCGGTGACGCCGTCAAAGGGCGGAGCATGGCGGCGCAGGTCCAGGTAGTTGGCCATGAAGAGGAACTCGTTGGAATCGAGCGGCGCCAGGATCCCGACCGAGACGAGTTGCGATTCACCGGCGTAAGGGAGTTGGCGAAACAGGATTTTGTCGACGACGCTGAACACGGCGGTGGCCGCGCCGACGCCCAGTCCGCAGGCAAGGATAGCGCCTAGAGCGAGCGCGGGCTGGCGGACGAGCGCGCGGACGGCGTAGTTGAGATCGTTGATCATCGATTGTGCCGGAGACACCGCCGCAAGGGTATTTGTTCCCAAGCATACGAACCCGCGGGACGCCTACTAAGATGATTATGTGGGATATCTTCGATTCGTAGCCGCGGTGAGCGGCCTTTGTTGCCTGATTGGATGTTCATCGGAACCGCCGCCCGTCTTGAGCAAGCTCGTGGAGGAATTCGTATCGACGACGCTGGAATTCTCGCCAGTCACCGCGACGGGCGTGGGATTCCACCGGAAGAACAGCGTGGTCCTGGACGAGTTGCTTGACGACTACGACGAGGTGTCGCTGCGCAACCAGCGCCAATACTATGCCGACTTCCGGGAGCGGCTGAGCAAGGTGGACACGGCGTCGCTCTCGACCGAAGACCGGGCCGATTACGAAATCCTGCGGAACCAGACCGAGTATCAGTTGCTCGAATTCGACACCATACAGTCTTACAAACACAACCCGACGCTGTATGTGGAACTGGTAGGAAAAGCGCTGTTCGACCCATTCGTGCTGCAGTACGCACCGGCGGAGGAGCGATACAAACATATCGCGTCGCGGCTGCTGAAGGTTCCGCAGCTATTCGGGCAGGCGCGGCAGAACCTGGTGGACGCGCCGGAGTTGTGGACCGACGTGGCGATCCGGGAAAACGACGGCAACCACGACCTGATTGTGAAGGTGCTACTGGCGCAGGCGCCGAAAGGCTGGGACCGGCGGTTGGACCGTCCGGCGCAGGAGGCGATCTCGGCCATCAGCGCATTCACCCAATGGATGAACACGACGCTGCGCGAAAAGAAGTCCGATTGGCGTTTGGGAAGCGACCGCTACAAGGCGAAATTCGCCCTGGGCCTGGGGCTGGGCCAGACGCCGGAGCAGGTTCTGGCGGACGCGGAGGCCGAGCTGAAACGGGTTCGCAGCGAGATGGCGGATATCGCGTCGAAACTCGAACCGCGGAGCGGAGACTCCGATCCGGACCGTACGATACGAGCGGCGCTCGACCGCATTGCCCTGCGGCACGCCAAGCGCGAGACCTACTTCGCCGACGCCGAGCGGGACCTCGAGGAAGTGCGGCAGTTCGTCCGCGAAAAGGGGTTCGTCCCGATGCCCGCGCGGGACAACCTGAAAGTGATCGAGACGCCGGTGTTCATGCGCGGGATTTATTCGGTGGGAGGGTTCAATCCCGCGCCGCCGCTCGAACCGCAACTGGGAGCATTTTATTGGCTGACACCGATCGAGGAGGCGATGGACGCCGACCGGGCCGAATCCAAACTGCGCGAATACAATTTTTACGGACTGAAGATCCTGACGATTCACGAAGCCATGCCTGGCCACTATCTGCAATTCGAGTTCGCCAACGATGTGCTGCCACAATCGCGGAGAGTGCTGCGGAGCGTATTCGCCAACGGGCCGAACGTGGAAGGATGGGCCGTATACGCCACCGATTTGATGGTGGAGCATGGGTATCAGGGCAATGACCCTGCATTCCGTCTCACGTGGCTGAAGCAGTATCTGCGGGCAGTGGCCAACACGATCCTGGACGTGCGGCTGCACACGATGGGGATGACTGACGACGACGCGATGAGCCTGATGACGCAGCAGACGTTCCAGGAAAAGGAAGAAGCAACGGCGAAGCTGCGGCGGGCGAAGCTCTCGTCGGTGCAACTGCCCACCTATTTCACCGGATACAGGGCGTGGAAGCGTCTGCGGGCGAAAGCGGAAAAAGCCCCGGGGTTCCGGGAGATCGAATTTCACCGAAAGGCGCTGGCGGCGGGCGCGGCGCCGATGCCGGCGCTCGAGGCGATCGTCATGGGCGCAGATACAGACGCCCGATAACGGCGAAGATCTTGATGGCGGCGCGAACGCTGGCGGCGAGGTTGCCGGAAACCTTGTTTTCACCGGCGGCGCGGACTTTGTAGCGAACCGGAATCTCGAGGATGCGGAGGCGGTGTCGGAGAGCCTTGATCTGCATTTCGATGGTCCATCCGAAGTTGCGGTCTCTCATGTCGAGTTGGCGCAGAAGGTCGAGTCGAATGGCGCGAAAGGGCCCGAGATCGGTGTAGGTGTGATGCCAAAGGAGACGGATGAGGGCGGTGGCGAGCCAGTTTCCGAAGGCCTGGTGAGGCAGGATGGCGCCGGCGTCGGCCTGGCCGAGAACACGGGAACCTAACACAAAATCGGCGCGTCCGTCCAAAATAGGAGCGAGCAACGCGGCGGCTTCGGCCGGATCCTCGGACGAATCGGCCTGCATGAAAACGACGATCGAGCAGGAGGACGGGACCGATTGCAGGGCGCGAAGACAGGCGGCGCCGTAGCCGCGCTCGGTTTCGCGGACGACGGTGGCGCCGTGAGCGGAGGCAATGCGGGCGGTGGAGTCCGTGGAGCCATTGTCGGCGACGATCACACTTTCGAACAGCCCGGAGGGGATGCTCGCGAGGGTGGCGCCGATGACGGCTTCCTCGTCGAGGGCCGGAATGATGAGTACCGCGCCGGTGTGTGAACCGGCCGGCAGTTGATTGAAGGATGGCATTCAGATCAAAATAGGAGCCATACAGATATGGACGAACCGCGAATCGAGGTAACGGGAGATCCGGTGACGGCCCGAGGGATGCTGACGGCGGCATTCGGGTGGTTTCGGGACCTGATGTTGTCGGTGGTGATCGCGGTGCTGGTGATCCTGTTCGTGTACCAGCCGGTGAAGGTGGAAGGCACGAGCATGATGCCATCGCTCGAAGACCAGGAACGCATTTTCATCAACAAGTTTATCTACCGTTTCGGGATGGGCGATATCTCGCGGGGCGACATGATTGTGTTCTGGTATCCGGGAGACCCGAGTAAATCGTACATCAAACGGGTGATCGGGCTGCCGGGGGACCGGATTGAAATCGAGGAGGGTACTGTGGCGGTGAACGGGCGGAATTTGCGCGAGGACTATGTGCCGCCGTCGTACAGAGATCACCAAAGCGTACCCGAAACGACCGTCCCACCGGATCACTACTACGTGCTGGGGGACCATCGCACGTCGTCGAACGACAGCCGGAGTTGGGGTCCGGTGCACCGGCGTCATATTTACGGCAAGGCAGTGTTCGTTTACTGGCCGTTGGACAAGATGGGGTTGATCCGCTAGCCCGCGCTATCCACGCCTGGAAAACAGCCAACCGATCAGGGTGAGCAGGGCGCTGAGCACGATACAGGTCACGATGGGGAAGTAGAACCCTCCTCCGTTTTTGCCTTTGATCGCGATATCTCCGGGGAGCTTTCCCAGCTTGACCGGAAGTTTGTCTGACAGCAGGAACAGCACGCCGGCCCCAATCAATACGAGGCCGAACGTGATGAGAGTGCGGCCGATGTTCATCTGCTAGATCGAATAGGTCCGCCCGCGGTGTTGTCCGATCAGGATCTGGAAGAGCCGGTGGGCGATCAGCTCATGCAGGCTGAGAAGCTCGCGGTTGGCGGCGGCGAGGGAAGAGGCGTCGCGGGGATCGCCACCGCCACCGGCCTTCAACGCGGCGGTGGCTTCGCTGATGACAGGATCGGCGGAGACGTCGCCGGCCATTTCCCACAACGTGATGAACCGGTCCACGGCGGTGGGGAAGCTGACATGGAAGACGCCGTGAGTCGAGGTGGTGCGTGGCGGCTTGTAGTCGAGATTGAAGGGCCCGTTGTAGCCGTGCGAGCGGAGAAGCACCAGGACGTTGAGCCAGTCGAGCGGATTGACCAGCGCGACGGCGATGTCGACGTCGTGCTTGAGGCGGTACCCGTCGTTGATATCGAAATGGAAGAGCTTCTTGCACATGAGCGCGCGGGCGAGAGCGGCGCGCGGGGCGGCGCCCCACATCAGTTCATGCAGATATTCGGGATTGAGGCCTACCATGTCGGGATGCTTCAGCAGTCCGGAAAAAATGAAGGCGAGCATGGCGTCGGAAGTGGGCAGGAGGATTTCGGCCTGCGGCTCAAAGGGCTTGGCTTCCATGCAGTGCTTGAGGGTGGGGCGGCCTTTTTCGGCGGCGATGGCGATGTCGGCTTCGCAAGCCGCGTTGAGCCCGTCGGCGTACCACTGTAGAGTCTGCACCTCGTCAATGGCGCCCTGAACGAAATAGCCGAGCGATCCGGGCCAATAGACGGCGTAGCTGGCGCCGAGTTCGTGCCCGATTTTGACGGTATTGCCGAGGCGCCACTTGGCGTATTCGCGGACCTCGGGAGATTCGGCGGCTGGCGAAGCGGCCCAGACGGCGTGATGGAAGGTTTCGGTGGTGACCATCGAGCAGGCGAGCCCGTGTTTGGCCAAGGCGGCAGCGATGGCGGCGACGATTTCATCCTGACGGGCCGTGCCGAGCGCTTCGGTGGGAATGACATCGGTGTCGTGGGTGGTCCAGTAGCCGATCCCGATTTTTTCGTACTCGGCGATCACGCGTTCGAAGCCGATGGGGTCGCGAGTGGGCGCGTGGAACAGAGCGTGGCCTTCGTAGGCCGCGGCCCATTGGGGTCCGGTGAGGAAATACTTGCGGCGCTGCGCGGGCGCATAGGCGCCGCCGCACGCGTTGGTCAGCCGTTCGACGAGGGACTGCTGCTGGTTGGGAGGGATGGAGTTCATGGCGCGAAGTACCTATTCTAGCGCCTGAAGACGGCTGCTATCATGGCACCGATGACGGAAATAACTTGGCTTGGGCACTCAACGTTTCAATTGAAGCTGGAGACGGGCGAGGTGTACGTTCTAGATCCGTGGCTGCAAGGAAATCCGAAATATCCGGAAGGGCACGCCTTCGACCGGGTGGATGCGATTCTGGTGTCGCACGGGCACTTCGACCACGTGGCGGGAGTGGTGGCGCTGGCGAAGCAGTTCGACGCGCCGGTGGTGAGCATCTACGAAGTGTGCAAGTTCGTGGCGGCGCGGGGGGTGGAAAAGATCGCTCCGATGAACAAGGGCGGATCGCAGATGGTGGGTCCGGTCAAGGTAACGATGACGCAGGCGCTGCACAGTTCCGGCATCGAGGACGAGAACGGCACGGTGATCTACGGAGGGGAACCGGCGGGATTCGTGCTGCATTTTCCGGACGGCCGCCGCGCCTACTACGCCGGCGACACGGCGGTGTTTTCCGACATGGCGCTGATCGCTGAGTTGTACAGTCCGGAGTTGAGCTTTCTTCCCATCGGGGATCTGTTCACGATGGATCCCGAGCAAGCGGCGATGGCGGCACGGCTACTGAAGACGAAGAAGGTGATCCCGATGCACTGGGGCACCTTCCCGCCGCTGGTGGGGCGTCCGGAGCATTTGACGGAGAAGCTGAGCGGGTCCGGCGTCGAGGTCTGGGAGTTGACGCCGGGCCAGCCGGTGCGTTGGTAGGGGCCCTCCTCAAAACACGAGCTTCAGTTGATAGCGGACCACACGCCCACCGCCGTCGGCGAGGGTGAGGTTCATAAACTGTCCCGCGCCGGAGGTGTTGACGCTCGAGGGGAACGTACCTTCGCCGGGTGAGAACGGGCTCACGCTGGGCGAACCGTATTGCGGATGGTTGAAGAAGTTGAAGAACTCGGTGCGGAACTGCAGATGGAGCCCTTCGGCCACGCGCACGGACTTGGTGAGAGTGACATCCCAGTTGTTGATGCCCGGAGTGCGGCGGACGTTGCGGCCGAGGTTGCCGGTGGGGGCGGGATCGGGTCCTGATTGGGCGGGGAGGCCGATGAACTCGGCGCGGGCGGGATCGATGGGAGCGTTGCCGGCGTCGGGGTTGATGTAGCCGGTGGGGCTGGAAGCCCTTGGGACCGCGCGTACGTTGCGCTCGCCGTTGGGGTTATAGATAGGCCGGTCTCCGGACCCGCCGATGCCATCGGCGTTCAGCCCGTTGGCGACGTTGAACGGCACACCGGATTCGAACGTGGTGATGCCGGCCACGGCCCATCCACCGGCGACGCGGCCAACGAAACCGCGTTGGTTCTTCATCCAGGGGAGTTCGTAGGTGTAGGCGATGGCGAGGCGGTGAGTCCGGTCAAAGACGGAGAACGCACGCTCGGCCGCCTGCCCACCGAAAACGGCCGGGACGGCGGCGAACGAACTGGAGTTGATGGTGGCGGGCGAGAATATCTCGCTTGCATTGTCGAGCAACTTGCTCCAGGCATAAGAAACGCGCATCTGGAAGCCCTGGAAGAAGCGGCGATTGGCGGCGAACTGGAGTCCGTTGTAAGTGGAATGTCCGCCGTTGGTGCGGGTGGCGTGGGAGCCTTGGAGATTGTCGAGCCGGCCGGTGAGCCGCGATGCGGGAATGGGCGGGTTCGTCACCGGCGTGATGCGGAGCGAGGCGGGGACAACCGGGTTGGCGTCCTCATTGATAAACAGACGCGTGCCCGCGGTTCCGACGTAGGAAAGGTCCAACAGGAATTGCCCGGGCATCTCGCGCTGCACCCCGAACGACCATTTCTGGTAGTAAGGATTTCGGAGATTGGAAACCGTGAGGGCCTGACTATCGGAGGGCTGCGGCGAGCGGGCGCTTTGCGGCAGCCGCGATGAAAAATCGGGAAGGCCGCGGGGATTCTGCGCCGAAACGCTGGATACTGCCTGCGTGGCAAGAAGATTCGGACTGGACGCCTGGGCATTGGAGGCGATGTTGTTGAAGAACGTGTCGTAGCCGATCTGGTAGCCTGCGCGGACCACCGATTTCCGGTCGCCCAGGATGCGGCCGAGGATGCCATCGCGGGCGGCGGGGGAGTAGGCGAGGCCAAGCGAGGGGGACCAGTTATTGTTGTCGGCGGCCACCTTGGTGAAGTCGCTGAACGGACCGGTGAAGTTGACGGGATCGACGTTGAACAGGCCGGAATCCGACGCTTTGCCGACGCTGTTCATGGGAGTGCCGTGATTTTCGTAGCGGACGCCGAGGGTGAGGGTGAGCGAGGAGGTGGCGCGCCAGCGGTCCTGAAAGAAGTATTGGTGCCGGGTCAGCGCGGGGTAGTAGAGGGCGCTGCCAAAGTCGCGTTGGACGGTGCCGGTGGCGCCTCCGAAGTCATCGAGGAAATTGGCGAAACCGGAGTAGCCGGTAGCGGCGTTATAGTTGATCAGCCCGCGGAAGGCCGCGGGAGCGTACTGGCGGGAACGCTGGACGAGCAAATCCAGACCGAAGCGGAAGGTATGGGCGCCGCGGACGTGACTGACGGTGTCCTGGAGGACGTAGTTGTTGGCGATGCGGCCTTGTGGAAAATTGGTGGCCACGCCCCAACTGGTCGGGTTGCCGGCAACGGAGTAGCGCGGGATGGAAGCGGCCAGTGGGTGCGTAGCGTCGTTGGGGATATCCAGGGTGATGCGGTTGTAGGGGAGGCGCAGCTCGTTGGTCCAGGACGGAGAAAAGATACGGGTGTAACTGATGCCGGTGTTCTGAAAGCGCGTTTGCTGGGAGACGGCGAACCCGGGGAAGAAGGGAGTTCCGATCTGGTTCGGACTGGAAATGTTGCTGATCATGTAGCGGCCGGAAACCAGATCGCGGTCACTGAAGCGGTGATCGACACGGGCGATGTATTGATCGTCGGCAAGGGTCTGGGCGTAGGGCGAAATGGCGGAGCCGAACTCGAGGCCGGGGCGGCCGTCGCCGAGCTGCTCGACGAAGAACTGGCCGGTGGCGAACAGGTTTCCCTGGATCTCGCGGTAGAGGTCCGCGCGGGGGTTGCGGCCTTGGGGGAAGAGCTCATCGAGAGTGCGGCGGCCGGCGGCCGAGAGGGTGCGCACGGTGTTGGTGGAGGTGGAAAACTGGCGGTCTTTCTGGTAGGCGAAGAAGAAGAAAGAACGGTCGCGCACGATGGGCCCGCCGAGTGTACCGCCATAGAATTGCTCGGTGCCCTGCGGGGGCCTGCCGCTGGCGGTGATCGAGGGCGACAGCGACTGGGTGGACGTGATGGCGTCGTCATTAGTGACGTCGAGCAGAAAGTTCGCCGAGCCATGAAAGCGATTGGTGCCGGATTTGGTGATGACGTTGACGACGGCGCCGCCGGCGCGGCCGAACTCGGCGTCGAAGTTCGAAGTCTGTACGGCGAGTTCGGCGATGGCGTCAGGGTTTTTTCACTTCGAAGGCCTGGCCGGCGACGGAGATATCGTTGTTCTCGGTGCCGTCGATCAGGAAATTGTTCGAGCGGCCGCGGGAACCGTTCACGGCGATGCGGCCCGAGAGGCCACCGGAACCGAAGCTGAATCGGGTGGTGCTGACGCCGGGCACGGTCAAAGCCAGGAGACGGGGTTGCGGGCGGGCAGGGGAAGCTCGCGGATGGCGTCCGCCTGGTAGTTGCCGCCCCGGACCGGCGTTTCGAATTGGAGCGCAGCTTCGGTTTCAGCGACGACTTCAATAGTGGTGGAAGTTTCTCCGATTTCGAGCGATAAATCGAGCGTGACGGTCTGATTGGCGAGCACCGGGATGGCGCGTTTGATGAAGGTCTGGAAGCCGGCCTGCCTGACGGTGACCGAGTAGTCACCGAGGTCGACGGCGTCGAACCGGAAAAAGCCTAATTCGTTGGCGGTGGTGGACCGGGTTACGTTGGTGGCCTGATTAGTGAGGTCCACGGCGGCGCCGGCGATGACGGCCGATTGCTGGTCATGCACTATGCCGGTGATCGCGCCCCGGCTGGTTTGCGCCACGGCGGGCACGGTAAAGCAAAGGACCAGGATCGCCGCCTGGGGAAAAAAGTACCTTGGGTACGCCATGAGAAAAAACTCCCTGGATTGGCAGTACCCCAACCATCAATCATGCACCCTTGTTGCGGAGTTTAGCATGGCTTGGGGCAAGATGTCCGGTTACAATTTCGCGTCGGGCTAGCGGCGGGAGGCGGCGGAGGTGAGATGAGTTTCGATCCAGATGAGTAAGATCAGGACGAAGACCACGATGGTTCCGATGAAGGGAAACAGGATTACGCTGCGTATTCCCCAGGCGTTGGCAAGCAGGCCGAGCCCCCAGGGCGCCAGCAGACCACCGGCGGTGCCGATGGAAAGCAATCCATTGAAGAGACCGGGGTGGTAATCAGGAAAACGGTGACCGATTTTCTCCACCACCAGGGGATAGATGGAGGAGAAGCCCAAGCCCATGAAAATAGACCCCGTCCATGCGCCGAAGTGATTGTTGGTGGCCCAGAGGACGATACACCCAAACAAAGCCGCCGCGGCGCTGCCCAACAGGATCTTCCCGTGCCCAACGCGCGGCAGGAGCACCTGAGCGGTCACACGGCCAGCGAACAGGAAGAACCAGAAGGCAGCCAGCATCAGCAGTGCGCTTTCCGGGCTGGTACCGATCGTCTGGACGACGAAGATGGGCAGCCAGGCGGCCACGGTCCACTCGCTGCCGAACTGAAAGAAGAGCAGGATCGAGAACAGGACCGCGCCCGGGCTGCGGACCTCGGCCCAGACATCGCGCCACGACTGCACCTGGTAGGCAACGGGAGGCGCAAACGAGTAACGGTGGTAAAGTCCGGCGGCGAAGGCGGGGATCAGCGCCACCAGGATCAGGGTGCTGCGCACGGTATAGACGTAGAAGGTGCTGGAGCCGATGAGCGCGGTGGTCAGGCACCCGAGCCCGAACAGGACGCCAGCCATGTTGACGGTGGCGGCCTGGTCCCGCCTGTATAGCGAGGTGAGCGCCTGGAAAGCAGCAATATTGATCAACCCCGCGGCAGCTCCGATGAGGACGATGCCGAGCGCCCGCCACGCGTAGTGCGCGGGGGGAGAGGCAATGGCGAGTTCGAGGAAAGCGCCGGCGGCGAGGGCGGATCCGAAGGTGAACGCGTCGCGGACAGGGCGTCGAGCGAGCACGAAGGCGCCGATCCGGACCGAGGCCACCAGGCCCGCGGCCAGAGCGAGGAAATAAGCGCCCACCTCGCCGAAATCGTCGCGGAGGTGGTATCCCCAGGCAGGCAAGATGGCGCCTGGGAAACTCATGAGCAGCCCGGAAAGGAAGAACGCAGATAAGGCAGTCCGCGCCGAGGACGCGTGGAGGGTGGCCTGTTCGGACTGGGGACGGGCCTGCATCCAGGCGGGTGAAACGCCCACCCCGGTATTCTAGCACCGGGAGCCGGTTTTGGAGGCGCAGCTACCGGTTTCGGGAGATGGAAGTAAGTGTCCTTTGTAAAACGGTAGCTCAAGATTTGTTAACTCCATGGATTCTAACAGGTTAGCGATTGGCGCTTGGATTGCTCTAAGAGGCAGTGGGTCTTTAGAGGTAAATTTCCTCTTTGGTGTTGGTTGCCTCCTCAACTACACAAGAGCTGAAACGCCTGTTGGCGCGCCCCACACCGGGACGCGCCTTTTTTGTTTTTTGGCGCGTTCCTGGTTTACTAGGAAGAGTATGACCGGGTGGTACGGGCAGTGGATGGATCGATGGGAGACCGAGCTGGCAAACATCGACCAGAATCGGACAGTGCGTCCGTTCGAGTGGGGCCTGGACTGGCTGGAACTGGATTCGCGAACCAACGGCGACGCGGGAGCCGCCCTGTCGAATTATGCCGCAGAGACCGCGCGAAACAGCGAACGGGTTCTGGATCACCGGCGTGGTGGAGGACGGGAGTTCCGACTGGAAGGCGGCACCCTCCGCTTTCCAAGTGTCGTGACGACGCCCTATCCGGAAAACAATACCGTGTACGCGGAGTACTTCCCCGCCCCGGGTGCGCGCCGCGCCGTGTTGGTGATTCCACAGTGGAACTCCGACGACCAGAGCCATCTGAGTTTGTGTGCCCTGTTGCAGCGGATCGGCATATCGGCATTACGGCTGAGCAAGGCCTACCACCACCGGCGTAAGCCTCCGGAAACCAAACGCGCCGACTATCACGTTTCGAGCAATCTCGGCCGCACCATCCACGCGACGCAGCAATCGGTGATCGATGCCCGGTGCTGCCTGGATTGGCTCGAGGGGCGCGGGTATGAGCGATTGGGGATCGTGGGCACAAGCCTCGGTTCCTGCGTGGCGCTGCTGACGGCGGCGCACGACATCCGCGTGCGGGCGGCGGTGTTCAATCATGTGTCGTTATACTTCGCCGATGTCGTTTGGACGGGCATGTCGTGCCGCCACATCCGGCAGACGCTCAACGGCAACGTGACCGCGGAACAGCTCCGCGATTTCTGGTACTCGATCAGCCCGGCGGCCTATCTGGAGAAGTTGGGGAACCGTGACCTGCGCAGTCTGCTGATCTGGGGGAAGTACGACACGACATTCCGGCCCGAGTACTCGGCGCTGGTACTGGATGGATTCGCGCGCCTGGGGCTGCGCCACGACACGTTTTGTCTGCCGTGCGGGCACTATACAACGGGCAAGTTTCCGTATAGTTGGATGGACGGATGGGCCATCTCCCGTTACCTCTACAAATTCTTGTAGATTTGTTTTTTCAGGGTGTTGACAAGCCTCACGATGTGATGCAACATGGGGACATCACTGAGAAAGGAGGTGGTCCAGGAACAATGGAAATAGGCAGTAGACGATCCGAAATGAGACCCACACAGGAGGTGACCGACTGCTGAATCTCAACTTACTCAAAGTTCAGGTCACGTCCAGTGTCGTGGCCGCTGTTCCTGTGGACCGGCGACCTCCTCTAGTGTGACCCTCTAAAAGGATCAACCCAAACCCCCGCGTAGGCCTGAGGGCTCGCGGGGGTTTGCTATTTTCGGCTGAGCAACCCGCGAAAGGGAGCCACGAACTGGCCGGGAAGTTGTGCGGGATACTGCTCGATACCGGTGAAACCGAGGCGGGCGGGATCATGGCCGGGGAGGTAGGCGGTGCCGAAAATCCAATCCCAGATGGCAAGCGTCAGCGCGAAGTTGCGGTTTGGCGGGCCGGAGGTGGGATGGGTATGGTGCCAGATGTGGAGTTCGGGACTGTTGATCACGTAACGGAGCGGGCCGATGTGCCAGCGCAGATTGGCGTGCGCGAAGTGTCCGGCCAGGGTATTCAATACTCCCACCCAGAACATGACCGGCCCGGCGAATCCGAGAAGGGCGAACGGGGTGTAGAGCAGCGACCGGTAGACGACGATCTCCACCCAATGAATGCGCCAGTTGCCGATCCAATCCAGCTCGACGATGGAGTGATGCACCTTGTGAAACTCCCACAAGAAGCCGACGCGGTGGAGGAGGTTGTGGACGCACCACTGGAGAAAGTCGAGCACGAAAAACAGGACGACGAACTGGGTCCAGAAACCGGCGCCTGCGATGAGGCCGAGTTGGAGCCGTTGGAGACCGAGCAGGGGCGCAAGCCGGGCAAAGGCGATGGCGATAAGGACTCCGAGATATTCGCTGTTGAAAACGATGTAGGCGAGATCGCTCCAGATTCCGCGACGGAAGAGACGTTGGCTCGGGTTGCGGGGCCAGATGCGTTCAGCGAGAAGGAATACGAGGCCGAGGCCAGCGAGCCAGACTGCGTAGATCACCTGATTTCATTGTAAAGCCGGGCTGCGGGCACGGCCGGAGCCGGCGGGCATATACTATCGGCCATGACTCCCCGTACATTGGCGCTTCTTCTGGCCGCGGTATTGATCGGCGCAGTGGCGTTTCGTGACCGGACCGCCACCGAAGCCGCGCAGCGCGATGCAACGACGTGGGGCGCGGCCGAGCCGTCATGGTCACCGGACGGAAAACGGCTGGCGTTCACCCTGGCCGGTTCGATCTGGACGGTGCCCGCCGCGGGCGGCGAAGCGGAGCAGCTTTCCAGTGGACCGGGGTACCATGCGCATCCGGCATGGTCACCGGGCGGAGAGTGGATCGCGTATATCGACGGCCCTCCGCCGGCCGGATTGCTGCCAGCCATTCGGGGAAAACTGATGCTGGTGAACGCAGGGAGCGGGCAGCAGCGCGCGGTCGCACTGCCGCATCCGACGGCGGGAACTCCTTCCTGGTCACCGGACGGGGCGACGATCGCCGTGCCCCTGATGACGCCGGACGCAGGCGCGCAGATCCACCGGGTGGAGGTGGCCGGCGGCGAGGCCCGCCGATTGCAGCAGCGGACGCAGCGCGGACCACTCGGCAACTGGTTCTACACGGCCTGGGCGCCGGGACCCGAGATCGTATGGACGGGACAGCAATTCGCGTCGGTGCAAAACGGTTCGCAGATACTGGGCGCGCCGCAGGTATGGTCGATGGCGGCGGCGCCGGGGCCGATCGCGATCCAGTCGCCGCTGACCTCTTACCGGCTGGCCGACATCGCGCAATTGCACAAGCCATCGACGCTGGCGAACGGCGACGTTGTCTACGCGGGCGTGCTGGTGAATGGAAAGGGCGATCGCGAGCTCTATCGCGTGGCGCGCGGCGCCAAACCGGTGACGATCACTAACACGCCGCGTGACGAGTTCTCGCCGGCGGTTTCGCCGGACGGGCGGACGATCGCGTTCGATTCGAACCGGTTGGGCAACCTGGACCTGTTCACGATGCCGATCGGCGGCGGCGAACCGAACCATGTTCGTATCACGGGGCTGCGGTTTCGCGGCGCGCAGGCGAGGCTGCGTCTCGCGGTGCGGGACGAAACCGGCCAGCCGGCCCGTGTGCGGATGTTCGTCTCGGCGACGGACGGCAAAGCATACGGGCCGGCGGGTGCACCGTTGTTCTACTACAACCTCGACCCCGGACAGCCGCGCGAAGGGTTCTTCCTCACCAGCGGCGACGACGAAATCGTTCTGCCGGCGGGACGCGTGAAGCTGGTGGCTGTGAAAGGGATCGAATACCGGATCGAAGAGCGTCAGTTGGAGTTGGCCGGTGGCGACACCAGCGCGGTGACCATCGCCCTTACGCGTTGGACCAACTGGAACCAGAAGGGATGGTACACCGGCGAGAATCATTTCCATGCCAACTACAACGGGAGCTACTATCAGCGTCCGCCCGATTCGCTCGACTGGCTGGAAGCCGAGGACCTCAACACGGCGAATATGATCGTCGCCAATTCCGAGGGGGCGTTCATTCACGACAAGGAATTTTTTCAGGGGAGGCCCGACCCCGCGTCCAAGCCTCGATTCATCCTCTATTGGGGCCAGGAATATCGCAACTCGGATCCGTTGGGGCACATGGCTTTCTTGAACATCCGGCGGCAGGTTCCGCCATCGTTCACGAGCGTGGTGGGGAGCCGTTCCCGGTGGGATTATCCTCTGAACACGATGGCCGCGCTCGAGGCACGCCGGCAGGGAGGCCTGGTTGTCTACGTGCATCCGATGTCGGGCACGCTCTCCGATCCGATGGATACCAACCTCGGCGCGAAGGAAGCTCCGCTCACGGCGGCGCTCGGAGCCATGGATGCGATCGATATTCTGCCCTACGGTCCGGCGGCATACGAACTGTGGTACCGGCTGCTGAACAGCGGCTTCCGGATTGCGCCGGGCGCGGGCACCGACGTGTTCACCAATTGGCGCGGCATCAACCGCATTCCCGGATTGTCGCGCCAGTATGTGGACACGGGATCGGCATTTACGTGGGAGCGATGGATTGAGCGCTACCGTGCGGGGAGGGCGTTTGTGACCAATGGTCCACTGGTCGCGTTCGACGTGAACGGGCAACCGATGGGATCGGTGATTCCGGCGTCCACGGCTCCTTACAGAGCCAAGGTGTCGGCGGAAGTAAATGCGCGGACGCCGGTGGACACGGTGGAACTGGTGCGGAACGGCCAGGTGATCGAAACGTGGAAGCTGCCCGCGGGCACGAATTCGCACCGGGTGGAAAAGGAAGTAGAGGTGGAGCGCAGCGCGTGGCTGGCGGTGCGTGTCTCAGGCCCGGCCGCGCGCGGGCTGGGCAATGAGCCGATGCGGGCTCATAGCGCCCCGGTATGGATCGAAGTGGCGCGGCAGCCGGTGCTGGTGCGAGAGGACTTGGAATTGATGATCCGTTGGCTGGATCGATTGTGGATGAATCTGGAGTCGCGGGACAACTTCGGGCCAGGGGACAACCGGGCGAAGGCGCGCGCGATGTGGGAGCGGGGCGTCGCCCACTATCGCGCGAAGCTGGGCCAGGCGCGTTGATGCCGCCGCCGGCCGGCTAATTCGCGTTGAACGAAAGCACGCGGGTGGCTCTGCCGCCGCTCTGAATGCGGAAGGTGTTGGTGCCGGGGAGCGTCCCCATGGTGACGTCCACGCGCCATGTGCCGGGATGCGCCGGATCGAGCACGACGTTATCGACGGACCCGAAGCCGCCTTCCACGGTGATATCGGGCGGCGCATCGGTAAGCGAAACACCGCTCGCGTCGTTGAGCCGCAGATACATGCGCAGGCGGCGTCCGGCGCGGGCGGATGCGCCGACGGGGAAAATCACGCTGATGGAGGTTGCCTCGCTGCCCCGAACCGCATACCAATAGGGGACGCGAAGATCCACGTCGGAACCGGCGCCGCGCACGACGAGGAATCCGGACTGTTCGCCGGTGAGACCGGAGCGGTTGAGGCGGACGGGGAAAGTCCGGGACTCGCCCGGCTGGAGCGTGACGGTGTCGATGGCGGGCTCCGGCCCCACACCGCGCAAAGCCACGACGCCGATCTGGAACGTGTCGGGCGATGCGGAAACGTTAGTGACCGTGAGATCGCGCGAGAGGGCGACGTCGCCGCCACCGGCGCCGAAGCTCAGCGAGGTAGGGGCGGCGGCCGCGATGGCCCGTAGCGCACGGTCGAGGTTCAAAATACCGGCGCCCGCCGCCTGGACACTCACCACCTCATCGTTCCGCCACAGCAGCGACGCGGTGTTGACCAACAGCGATTTGTACTGAATCGGCGAGAGCCCGGGCCGCTCGGCTTTGGCCACCGCAGCCGCGCCGGCCACGATGGGCGATGAAAAACTGGTGCCATCGATCAGGGTGTAGCCATCGGCTCCGAACACGTCGCCCGATGGGGTGCTCCTTTGCGCGGCCGTGTAGACATCCTCGCCAACGGCCACCAAATCGATCCCGATGGTGTTTGCCGACGTGGGCCCGCGGCTGGAAAAGCTCGAGACTGCGAACGGATCGACAGGAAACGGAGAGGGCCGGAATCGCAACACTGCCACCACTTCCGGATTCGCGGCGATTTGCTGCTTGATGCGGCGTCCGGAGGCATTGGAAACCATCAGCGCGGGCAAACGGGCCGCGCGGGGGTCCCACTGGTTCACAGGCTGGTCATTCGTATAGATGATGGCGCCGAGCGCACCGGCGCCTTGCACGTTGTTCAGCTTCTCTTCGAATGTGCAATCGCCGCGCAGGATGAGAACGATACGGCCGGTGAAAGCATTGGCCGGGAAGGCGGCGCAGGCGAGCCCGCTCTGGTCCGCCGCGGCGGCGTCCGACATCGGGCCGCTCAACGGGTCCATGGGGAGCGCGTTGCCGGGCGGGAGCGCGACGTAGTCGGACTCACCGACCGTAGCCGCCGACACCAGCGTCCGATCATTGCGGCTGGCGCCGACGTTGATCACCGCGCTGGTCTGGCTGGTGGAACTGATGGAACCGGGATCCGGACCCTCGTTGCCGGCGGCCTTGACGACGATCACGCCGCGGGCAGCGGCGCGCTCCACCGCGTCCACCAGTGGATCGAGATCCGGCCGCATTTCCGGGGCCGAGCCAAAGCTCATGTTGACGATATCCATTCCGTCGGCCACCGCGTCGTCGAGCGCGCGGAGAATCACCGTGTCGTTGGTGGTGCCACTGGTCCCGCCGAAAATCTTGTAAGCGCCAAGGTAGGCTTTGGGCGCGATGCCGGAAATCTCGCCCATCGGAGACTGATGCGCGACACCGGCCGCACACATGGCCACCGCGGTGCCGTGGCCGATTACGTCGCGGGGCGACGAGGCGCCGAACGAGGTGAGGTTTTCATAACTGCGGGCAACGATGATTTTGCGATTGGTGCCGGCGAGGTCGCTTTCACGATTGCCGACCGGGTAGCCGGGGAGTTGCGGGAGGGTATCGTCCTGAAACCCGGGGTGTTCCCAATCGATCCCGGTGTCGAGAATCCCGATTTTCACGCCGAGCCCGGCGCGATCCCGGGAAATGCGCTCCCATGCCGCCGAGGCTCCCACGATGCCGGGGACGCGATCGAGCAAGAGCTTGCGCTCCCAGACGGGAAAGACCTTGGCGACGCCGGGGACCGCTTGCCAGTCCGCGGCGGTGGTTCCGGGCGCCTGGATCACCAAGGCGTCGAGGGTTCGGTCCAGCGAATCAATTACTTTGGCCTGCCGTTGTTCCACCGCTTGCCGAACGTTGATTTTGCGGACGGCCCTATCGGCAGCGGCGGCGCGAATATCGGCTTTGACCGCGCTGCCGGACGCTTCCTGCATGGTGAGGATGTAGAGTCCGGGAACAGCGTCCGCTAAAAGAAGACTCCAACCAAAGAGCAGCAGTGCCGCAAGTCGTATCATCTGTTTCCTACCTCGGCCGTTGTTTCCTACCTCGGCCGTTGTTTCCTACCTCGGCCGTTCTTACCTCAGCCGTTACTAGCCTCAGCATCACCCTGTTTAACTCAGGATCTCGCATTCTTTCGGGTACCCGCGTACCAGAACGCATGCCCCACTTACATAAACACGGTTCCCGCCCCGGAGTTCCGACCCCGAACGCGGGAGTTAACTACTGTACGGGCAGGCTGACAACCTTCGCCTCTACCCCGGCGGTGGTGATGGCAACCGGCTGCACCCCGGACGGCGTATCGGCCGCAAGCCGCAGATTCAGTTGATAGAGCCCCACGTTGAAGGGCGCCAGTCCGCAGAACAGCACCTCGGCGGGACGGCCGCCGACGGTTACCTGTGGAGTAGTGGTGCATTGCGACAAGGGGTCCGCCGATGAAGGCTCGCCGCTGGCAGGCGTATTCGTCACCGGGCCCAGTCCATTCCCGTACAACTGCACCGTGCCGCCGGGGCCCGGCGCGTTGGAGGTGGTGACCAGACGGAACTGGCCGTCGAGCGCGGCGGCGATCTGGCGTCCGGAGGGGTCTGGAATTTCAAACAGCGCCGGGGAATAGTCATTGAGCTGGACGGTGAACAAGGCGCTCGAAGAATTTTCGATACTCACCTTCATCACCGCCGAATTGAGGCCTTGCAGTTCCCAGGGAATTTGCACGTTCACCTGTCCGTCGCTCACGAAATGGAGCCGGCCGGGAACGCTGATGCGACGCGCCGGCACGTCGAAGCTCACACTCACGCCGGCGAGCGATAGCGGCAGGGACGCGGTAGTGGCGGCGCGGAACGATTCACTCAGATCGCGCCCGTAGATGGCGGCGTAGGATCCCGGGGCCACGCCGCGGCCGATCTGGTTGCTAGCCGCATTGACTACGCCGTTGGTGGCCACCGATGGGGTGACCCGGGCCCGGCCCTGGAATGCGATGGTCATGCCGCCCGCCTCCGCGGTGAACTCCTGCGCACCGACGCGCGGTCCGAGAACGACACTGGCATCGGCGATGCCGAGTTCGTCGGTCCGCGCGAGCGCCGTGTCGATGCGGCCATCGCCGAGTGTGGCGCGAAACTGCACGGGCACATCGGCCACCGGCACACCGAAGCGGTCGATGATCTTGAACGCCAGCCGTTCCCGTCCGCCAGTGTCGCCGCTGAAGGTATAGCCGCGGAGAGGGACGATGTTGGCCGGGGCGCCGTCGCCCACCAAAAACAGGTAGGGCACGCGAAGCGGCGAAGCCCCACCCGCGATGACGACCGCGCCTTCGTAGATGCCCGGCTGCGGACGCGAGCCTTCCAGCCGCACGGTGACGAGGCGGGATTGACGTCCCGCCAGCGCGAAAGCGGTTTCGGCAAGCGTGATGCGCGCGCTTGGCGTGTTGGTGGCCTCCTGAACTTCCAACGTGAGGTTGACGCTTTCGGCGGAGTGGTTGTTGATCCGAATGGAGCCGCTCAACGGGAACGTCGCGCCGGCGGGCAGGTAGCCGATGGAGATGGTGGACGGCTCCACGGTGAGATTGGTGCGCGCCACTTCGTTGGCCTGGATTCGTCCGGCGCCGACGCCGAGCACGGAGGCCCGAATTTCGCGGCCGGTCTCGTCAACGTCGCGCAGGTCATTAATCGCGGTGTTGACCACGGCGGATTTCGTTTGCGCCGCGGTGGAGTCCGTGAACCGCTGCTTGAACATGGCTGCGGCGCCGGCGGCCATGGGTGCGGAGAAGCTGGTGCCGATGTTATCGGAGTAGCCGTTCGGTGAGTACATGTCGCCGTTGGGATCGAAGCGCTGGGTGGCCATATAGACGGGATGCCCGACGGCGGCCACTTCCGGTTTGATCTCGCCGCCTTCGATCGAAGGACCGTACGACGAGAAATAGGCGACGTAGCCGGGGTCAAACGGAAAAGCCCGCAGCGTGGGGTCCATCGTCGCCGGGGCGTCGGGATTGGCGGTGAGGTATAGCTGCAGCGCCTTGCCCGCGGTGCTGCCGATGAGCGCGGCCGGGATACCGGTTTCCTCGAGATTCGTCATGGGGAAAAGAAAATCGGATCCGTCAGTCTGCTGCACCAGCACCGCCACCGCGCCGGCCCGCTGCGCGTTCTGTACCTTGGCGGTGAAGCTGCAGTTGCCGCGCTGAACGAGGGCGATCGCACCGGCCAGGGACCCGGTGGCGAGCGGCTCGCAGGCGCTGCCGCTATCCTGCACGGCGGCGAGATCGCGCACCGGAGCGCGCAGGGAAGGGTTCGGCCGCGGCCCGTTACCGAACAGAGTCCGGATTTCACGCAGTGCCTCCGGCAAGGCCGGACCCGTTATCGAAACCGTGGAGAAGTAACGCTGCGAATTGGTGATGGCGCCCACCGTCAACGCCGCCACGGCGGTGCCGGGCGAGTGAACGGAATTCAAAGCAGGTTGCGAAACCACGCCGAGATCGCCGTCGTTGCCGGCAGCGACGACGACAGTCAGGCCGATTTGCGACGCGGCCTGGACGGCAGCGGCCCGGGGATCGCAGGGAGCGTTGCCGGCGAGATCGCAGATCCCGCCGCGGTCGGTGGGCGCCCAAATCGCCGGCGTGCCCAGGGAAAGGACGGCGATCTGCATGCCATCGCCGATGGCATCTTCGAGAGCGGTGATGATCGCATCGTCGAAGGTGACGTCGTTCACGCCGGGGGACCCGAAGATCTTGTAGTTACCGAGGAAGGCCTTCGGCGCCACGCCGGACATCATCCCGAGAGGGCTCACGTGCCGCACCCCGGCCGCTACGCTCGCCACCGCCGTCCCGTGGCCCACGCGGTCACGCGGGGAAAGGTCATCGGGCCGCGAAAATTCCGGCTGATCGCCCAGCACGAGGATGTCTACGTAACTGCGGGCGGCGATCACTTTGTTATTCGTGAAGGCGCAATCGGAGCCCTGGCAGCGCGGATAGCCCGCTGGCGCCGAGAGGGCCGGATCCTGGAACGCAGCGTGCTCCTGGTCAATCCCGGAGTCAAGAACGGCGATGCGCACGCCTGCTCCCGCATTGGATTCGCCGCCGAGAATCGCCCAGGCCTCGGGAGCGCGGATTTGCTCGATCGCGGTGATCAACTGCCGCCGCACAGGCTCGAGCCGAACCACACGCGCCACTCCGGGCATGGCCGCGAGGGCCTCGGCATCGTCTTCCGAACCGGCCACGTAGACCGCGTTCAGCAGGGTATCGGTCGAGGCGGTAACCGCGAACCTCTTCTCGGCAAGCGCCTGCCGGAGCGTCGTTTGCGCGGCGGCGATCTTCTGCTTCTGGTCCGCGATGGCCGCGCGGGTTTTGCCGCCGGATTGCGCCATGGCCAGGGGCGGATCTTCGAGGATCAGCGCGAAGCGCGCACCACGCCCGGCAGCAAGCGCTTCGCCGGAAAAAAGGGCGAGCGAGAGCAACAGTACGAGGGTAGTTCTCACGGGTTCAGCTCCTGGGTTCGTGACGGACCGCGCTGCGATCCGGTTTCGTTCGAGTAGCTACAGCTTCTTAAGGGCCTGCTCGAAGTCGGCAAGCAGATCACGCCAATCCTCAATGCCCACCGAAACGCGAATCAGTCCGTCGGTGATTTCGGCGGTGGCCAGCTCTTCCGCGGTGAGCGGAGAGTGAGTGGTGGTCTTGGGGTGGCACACCAGCGTTTCCACGCCGCCGAGAGAGACGGCATTGTGCGCGATCTGCAAGTGGCGAAGGAAATCGAACGCCTTCTGCTTGCCGCCGGAAAGCTCCAGCGAAAACAGCGCGCCGGGAAAATCGGTTTGCGCCTCGCGGATGCGTACCTGCTCGGGGTCAGTGAACAGCGACGGATAATGAACGCGCGCCACCTTCGGATTTTTCGCCAGATGCTCGGCGATGCGCTGCGCGTTCTTGCTGGCGCGATTCATGCGCAGCGTCACCGTGGGCAGGCGGTTGTCGAGCATCCAGCATTCGTCCGGCGGCAGGATGTTGCCGAAGATGATCCGGCGCGCCTTCATGGTGGCGATGAGCGATTCGTCGGCGGCGAGCGCGGCGCCGCAAATCATATCCGACAGACCGGAGAGATATTTGGTGGCCGAGTAAAGCAGCAGATCCGCGCCCAGCGTGAGCGGATGCTGGAAGGTGGGCCCGAGAAACGTGTTGTCCACGAAAACGAGCGGAGGCTTCGGCTTGGCCTTCGCCGCCGCGGCCGCGCCTGCAATGTCGGTCATGCGCATGGTGGGATTGGCGGGCGTCTCGATAAAAACAATCCTGACGTTTTCTGTTTCGGCGATCGTCTTCCGGAGAAGTTCGGTGGAGCCGGCGGGAACGGCGATTCCGGAAATGCCCAGCGGGTCCAGAAACTCGTGGATCAAGTGTTGCGTGCCGCCGTAGACCGGCACGGTGTAGACGATGCAATCGCCGGGTTTGGCGAAGGTCACGAGCGCGGTCATGATGGCGGCCATCCCGGAATTAAATACCGCGGCCGCGTGCGCGCCCTGCTCGAGCGGCACCAGATGATCCTCCAGGATCTCGGCGTTTGGGTGATTGATGCGCGCGTAGATGAGGTCGACATTCTCTCCTTCGGCGGCGCGGGACCGTCCGGTGGCGATGGAGAAGGCGCGTTCGGCTGCTTCCGGCGACGGGAAGACGTAGGTGGAACTGCGGAACACCGCGGGGCGCGCCGAGCCCATCGACAGTCGCGGATCGAAGCCGCGTGTCAGCACCTGCGTGGCCGAGTGGAGCCGCGATGTCAGCGAGTGTGGATCTTTCGATTCGGGCATGGTGGGCTACCTTGAGCGTAACCCAGCCGGCCTTCAGGCGCGAAGCGGAAGAGCTCTGCGGCGGGCGCCGGTGGCGGCAAACAACGCGTTCGCGATGGCCGGAGCCACGGCGATGATGGGCGTTTCGCCCGCGCCCGCCGAAGCAAGATCCGGACGGTTCACCATTATCACGCGCATTTTCGCCGGAACATCGCGAAAACGGGGCACGCGGTACTGCGCGAATTTTCCGTTGAGCAGCTTTCCGTTTTCAAACAGCATCTCTTCGCTGAGCGCGCCGCCCATCCCCTGGATGATCGAACCCTCGATCTGCGCGCGCAGGTTGGCCGGATTGAGAATGGCGCCGCATTCGAACGCCATCACCAGCTCGTCCACGTGGACGCGTCCGCCTTCGGCGCGCACGGCGGCGCAGGCCGCCACATAGGAGCCCTTCTCGGTGCCGCAGGCGATGCCGGCGGTCTTCGCGCGGCGCTCCCATCCGAACTCTCGGGCGGCGGCTTCGAGGACGCCGCGCATGCGGGCGTCGTCGAGATTGGCGAGCCGGAACTCGAGCGGGTCCGCGCCGGCGGCGGCGGCGAGTTCGTCGATAAAACATTCGCGCGCGAAATTGTTCGCCGTGGCGGCGATGCCGCGATAGGACCCTTCACGGAGCGGCGAGTCGCAATAAACGAACCGGGTCCGGACGTTCGGCGTGGCGTAGGGCGTGGCGATACCGGCGGTGCCGGCGTTGTAGTTGGTGAAATCCCACGCGGCGATTCGTCCGCCGGCATCGAGCGAAGCTTCGATTTCGAACAGCCCCGCCGGCCGGAAGTAGGCCCACGTGAATTCTTCCTGACGCGTCCATCGCAGGCACACCGGCTTGCCGGCTTCCTTTGCGATGCGCGCCGCCTCGATGGCCACCTCGCCGGTGTGTTTGCCTCCGAATCCTCCGCCTGAGTCGGGGACGATGACGCGCACTCGCGACGCCGGGATACGGAAGGCCTGCGCCAGTTGATCGCGCACGCCGAACGGGTTCTGCGTACCGGTCCACACGGTGACACTGCCGTCACTCCACTCGGCCACCGCGGCGCGTGGTTCCATGGGCGCGTGTTGGATGTAGGGGACGCGATACACGCCCGACAGTTTCTTCGCCGGCTCCGCGAGAGCCGGTTCAACCGACCCGCGCGTTTGTTCGCGCGGCTGCCGCGACGTGGAGCGGTGCGCCTTCAAATACTCGAACAGATCTTTGCTTGCCGGATGCGCGGCGGTCTTCCACTGGGCCGTTTTCGCGATCGCGTCCACAGCCTGGCGCGCGGCGTGCGAGGTGGGCGCGGCGCATCCGATGAAATCGCCATCGCGGACGACGACCGCTCCTTCGATCTTGCGCCCGGCTTCGATGTCGGCCGAGGCAAGTGTCGCGGCGTAGGCCGGCGCGCGCAGCACCGATCCGTAGAGCATTCCGGGACGCCGTATGTCGGAAGGATACTGATGGGCGCCGGTGACGATTTCGCGGGCATCGATGCGATGATGCGGCTTCCCGAGCACGGTCCAGTCCTTCACCGGCTTCACCGATCCGGCGGGCAGCACGCCACGCGCCGCCGCCGCTGCTTTTCGAACGGCGGGGATCGTGGACGGCGTGGTGCGGCTACCGGCGGTGATACCGTCATTGGGCGCGAGGCTCGTATCCGCCATCACCACACGCACATTGTCGAGAGCCACGCCCATCTCCTCGGCCACGGCCATGGCAACCTCGGTGCGCGCACCTTGGCCCACTTCCACCTTGCCGGTAAGCACGGTGACAATGCCGTTGTCACCGACGTGAATTCGCGCTCCGGCCGGCGTTGTTTGGGCATGCGCCTCGCCGGTGAATGTGAGTGTCACCAGCACGCCGGCGACGCCGAGAAACTCGCGCCGGTCCAGAGTGAAGGTGTAGGCGGGCGCTTCGAACAGTTCGTAGCGTTCAGGCTCGATCCGCATCGCTCGACTCCTTTCCCGCGCCAGCCGCGGATGCGCGCCGCACCGCGGCCACGATGTTGGGATATCCGCAGCAGCGGCACAGGCTCCCGTTGAGACCGTCCTCGATTTCGCGATCGCTCGGATGCGGCTTGTCGCGCAGCAATGCCACCGTGCGGAGCACCATGCCCGGTACGCAATAGCCGCACTGCATGGCGCCTTCCTCGACGAAGGCCTGTTGCACCGGATGCAGAGCGCCGCCACCGGCCAGGGACTCGATGGTGGTGACGCTCTTACCCGCCGCGGCGCGGACCGGGGTGAGGCACGACGTCACCGGCCGGCCATCCATCAGCACGGTGCACGCCCGGCACTGGCCTTCGCCACAGCCGTACTTGGTCCCGGTGAGCGCAAGATCCTCGCGCAGCACCTCGAGCAGCGGGCGCGTCGGATCGGTATCCACGGCGACGCGCTTTCCGTTCACGGTGAACGATACGTTCATGGATTCAACCTCCCGAGTGAATGCGCGGACCCGGCTCCTGCCGCGCCAGGATCTCCGCCTCCGCGTCGAGCATATGCTGCCACCGCGGCTCCCATTGCCGCGCCGGCGCTACTTTGGACGCCAGCTTGAGAAATACCTTATAGTGCCCGAATTCGGATGCGAACAATGCCCGGTAGAATGCGGCCAATTCAGCGTCCGGGCACGACGCCGCCAGAACGGCGAATCGCTCGCAAGATCTTGCCTCGATGAGCGCGGAGACGAACAACCGGTCCAGGCTTTCGGCCTCCTGCCCGCGGCGCACCATCAGCCGAAGCTCGTTGGCGTAGGGATTCTTGTGCAGCCGCGACAGGCGTCCGCCCCGGGCGATGAGCATCCGGGTCACCTTGGCGAGGTGCGCCGCTTCGTCGCGCGCGATGGCCGACAGCGTTTCCACCCACCCGGGCACCCACTCGTTGGGCCAGCGCGTCATGAGGTCCATGGCGTTGTTGGCCGCCTTCTTTTCGAGGTATGCGTGATCCACCAGCAACGCGAGCGGATCGGCGAGAGCGGACCCGGCCCAAGCCGCCGGCGTTCTGGAACGAAGCGGCAGGGCGTCGAGTTTCTCTTGCAGAGGCATTCTCAGTGCGGACGTTGGTTGGACTTCAAAACCTTCTTGCGCAGCCGGATCGATTTCGGCGTCACTTCCACCCACTCGTCGTCGCGAACGAATTCGATCGCCTGCTCGAGATTCAGGATCCTCGGCGGCACCAGGCGAATCGCCTCATCGGCGGTGGAAGAGCGCATGTTAGTCAGCTTCTTTTCGCGGACGATATTCACGTCTAAATCGTGAATGCGCGAGTTCTCGCCTACGATCATACCTTCGTAGACCTCGGTGGTGGGCGTGATGAACATCTCGCCCCGCTCCTGCATGTTGTAGATCGCGTAGGCGGTGGCTTTGCCCGGCCGGTCCGCCACCAGCACGCCGGTGGGCCGCGTTTGGATGTCGCCCTGCCACTCGATGTAGCCGTGGAACAGAGAGTTCATGATCGCGGTGCCCTTGGTGTCGGTGAGCAATTCACTGCGAATTCCGATCAGGCCGCGCGAAGGAACGTGGAACTCCAGGCGCACGCGGCCGGACCCGTGGTTGATCATCTTCGACATCTTGCCTTTGCGCGTGCCGAGCTTTTCCATCACCACGCCGACGAACTGTTCCGGACAATCGATGGTGAGGTGCTCGAGCGGCTCCTGCACCGCGCCGTCGATCTTCTTGGTGAGGATTTCGGGCTTGCCCACCATCAGTTCGTAGCCTTCGCGCCGCATCATCTCGATGAGGATCGCCAGATGGAGTTCACCGCGGCCCATCACCTTGAACGCTTCCGGACCGCCGGCCTCTTCCACGCGCAACGCGACGTTGGTGAGCAGTTCCTTGTCCAGCCGGTCCCGCAGATTGCGCGAGGTGACGTACTGGCCCTCGCGCCCGGAAAAGGGCGAGGTGTTGATGGTGAACGTCATCGCGATGGTGGGTTCGTCGATCTGGACGCGCGGCAGCGGCTTGGGCGTCTCGGCGTCAGACACTGTGTCACCGATCGAGATTCCTTCCACGCCCGCAATGGCGAGAATGTCGCCGGGCACGCCCTTGGTTTCGTCGACGCGCTTGAGGCCCTCGAACGAGAATAGCTTCGTGATGCGCGTCTTCTCGACGGCGCCATCCACCTTGCAGATGGACACTTCGTCGCCGAAGTTGAACGTACCGGCGTAGACGCGGCCGATGGCGAGACGGCCGAGGTAGTCGTTGTAGTCGAGGTTGGCCACCAGCATCTGAAGCGGGGCGGCCGGGTCTCCGCTGGGGCCGGGGATGTGCGCCAAGATGGTGTCGAACAGCGGGCGAAGGTCGGTGGACTCGTCCTCGAGTTCCTTCTTGGCGATGCCTTCCCGGGCGTTGGTGTAGATGACGGGAAAGTCGAGTTGCTCCTCGGTGGCGTCGAGATCGATGAACAGGTCATAGACCTCGTTGAGCACCTCCTGGATGCGCGCATCGGGGCGGTCGATCTTGTTGATCACCACGATCGGGGCGAGCCGGGCTTCGAGCGCCTTGCTCAGCACGTAGCGGGTTTGCGGCAACGGGCCCTCGGAGGAATCGACGAGCATGACGACGCCGTCGACGATTTTCAGGGCCCGCTCCACTTCGCCGCCGAAGTCGGCGTGGCCGGGCGTATCGACGATGTTGATCTTTACGTCGTGGTAGCGCACGCCGGTGGTTTTGGCGAGAATCGTGATGCCGCGCTCGCGCTCCAGATCGTTGGAATCCATGGCGCGCTCGTCATGATGCTCGTTGGCGCGGAAGACGCCGCTTTGCTGGAACATCGCGTCCACCAGGGTCGTCTTGCCGTGGTCTACGTGCGCAATGATCGCGATGTTTCGGATCGAAGGGTTTTGCATAGAGATAGAGATAGAAGGCGTGGGGAACTTCTATTGTCGCACGCCCCCCTCTCTATTGACGAGAGCGGGTGACGAGAGCGGGTGACGAGAGCGGGTGACGAGAGCGGGTGACGAGAGCGGGCCCGTCACCCGGGTCTGCGGGCGAGCAGCGACATCAGGCCGCCGGCCACGGCGAGCCCGGCCAGGATGTAAAAAACACGGTCATACCCGGCTGCCAACTGGCCCGCCTGCCGGTTCGCCTCGATGATCCTGGAGAGTAACCCGGGCACCAGAAATCCCGCCGCGCCCCATGCGGAAAACAGAATCCCGTAGTTGGCGCCGACATTGAGCGGGCCGTAGTAGTCGGCGGTGAGCGTCGGCATCACGGCGAGATAGCCGCCATAGCAGAATCCGATGAGGCACAAGCCGGCCAGGACGGGCCAGAATGCCGACGTGCCGGGAAGCAGGATCGCGCAGGTGAGCAGCGAGATCACGCTCATCGCCACCAGCACGCGGCCGCGGCCGGCCTTGTCCGACAGCGTCCCCCAAATCAGACGGCCCACGCCGTTGAACAGCGACATCACGCCCAGGGCGGTGGCCCCAGTCATCACCGCATTGGTCCCGGAGACTTCGTTGATCAACGGCGCCGCTTCCCCAATCGCGGTGAGCCCGACGGCCGACCCGAGAAAGTAGATGACCCAGGTGACGTAGAACTGCCAGGTGCGCAGCATCTCCATGGGCTTGTATTCGGTGCGCGCGCGCACCGAAGCGGCGGGCGGATTCCAACCTTCGGGTTTCCATCCCGCCGGCGGCACGCGGTAGATTTGCGCGCTGCCGATCACCAGGACATAGAAAATGCCGGCAAGAATGAGAAAGGTGCGCGGGATGGTTTGCGCAAACAGAGCCGGATCCTTGCCGATGAGCGCCTCGAGCAGCGGCGCGAAGATGAGCGAGCCGACGCCGAACCCCATCACGGCCAGCCCGACCACGAAGCCGCGCCGGTCTGGAAACCATTTCACGCAGGTGGCGATCGGTGTGACATAAGCGAAGCCGACTCCCAGCCCGCCGATGACGCCGTAGGAAACAATGAGCCCCTCGGGCGTGTCCCCGAAAAACGAGGCGAGCAGACATCCCGTGCCCAGCAGGATCCCGCCGACGGTGCCCACCAACCGCGGCCCCTTCTTGTCCTGCCAGAATCCGGCAAGCACCATGGCGATCGTGAAAAACAGGATCGACCATCGATACGGGGCGATGGTCACCGTCTTGGGCCAACCGTGCAATTGCGCCAAAGGGCCGCGAAACACGGACCAGGAGTAGAGAATGCCGAGGCACAACTGCATCAGGACAGCGGCCGCGGCCTGGAGGGTACGGGATGACCCATCTGAGGATCTTGAGGTCTGCATCGTATTGGGTATCATATTACGGAGGAGATGAGTGTCTTAGTCAGTTTCGGCGGGCGGAAGGCGATTTTGAGAACGGGCATGTGGCTTTGTTGCGATCTGCCGCTCGAAAAGCACCTCAACCGCGTCACCACGTCGTGGATCCAGAACACGGGCGGCCCGGCGTTGGGCGACGCGGACCAGGAGAAAACGGTGGCCAGCCAGATTGCGGACCAACTGGGCGGCAAGGTCCTGTTGCACCTGAAGACCAACTCGCGGGAATCGGCGCGGCGATTCTTCGAGCAGCGCCAGCTTTCGTTTACCTTCGACACCTTCATCCCGGTGACCGCGCGTCCGGCCAAGCGCACGCGGAAGGTGCGCGCGGCCGCGGCCGGCGCCTGACGGCGGCGTTCCTTCGCTTTCCCGCTGATATAATCTTCAAGCGATTGGAGACTCCCTTGAAACAGGCACTGGTGTTTTTGGCGTGCGCGGCCGTTTTGTCCGGCGGCGAAAACGGCTGGTATCCGCACGAAGGCGGGCTGATGAAGTACCGGGTGCAGATCCGGTTCGGCGAGGAACCCGACACCATGCCCGATGGATGGAAGTTCGGCCGGGTGTCGTCGGTGGCGGTGGATCGCGCCGGCGAGGTCTACGTCTTTCAGCGCGGCAAGAAAGCCGACCCGGTGGTGGTGTTCGATGCCAAGGGCAAGTACCTGCGCTCCTGGGGCAAGGGCATGTTCGGGAATCCGCACGGCATGCGGGTGGATCGCAACGGCAAGGTCTGGGTCACCGACAATGGGGACCATCAGGTGATGCGTTTTTCGCGCGACGGCAAGCTGGAACTGACGCTGGGCGTGAAGGGCAAGGCCGCCACCACCAACGACACGTTCAACCGCCCCACCGATATCGCCTTCACACCCGACGGCAAGTTCGTCTACGTGAGCGACGGCTACGGCAACTCGCGCGTGATGAAGTTCACCTACGAGGGGAAGTTCGTCAAGACGTGGGGCACGCCTGGAACCAAGCCCGGGGAATTCAACACGGTTCATTCGGTTGCGGTGGATTCGGAAGGCACCGTGTACGTGAGTGACCGCGAAAACAACCGCATCCAGATCTTCGATAGCGAGGGCAACTTCCTACGCCAGTGGACGCACCTGGGAGCGACGCAGAATATCTTCATCACGCCGGACGACGAGGTGTTCGTGATCACGCATCGCAACAACATCGAAAACCTCACCTATGACACGCTCGCCGGGCGCATCATGAAGGTGGACCGCCGCACCGGACGCGTGGAAGGGGCGATGGAGTCTCCCGGCCACTGGCTGCACGTGACGCCGGAGCACTTCATCTTTATCGGATCGCTCACCGGCAACGTCTTCCGCTGGTACCCGGGCTGGCTCGACAAGGGGCTGGGCGCCGACGAAGGGCTGCGGCCCTCCAATTGATGGAGAGCGTCTTCGTCACCGGGGCCACCGGATACATCGGCAGCGCGGCCTGCGCCTGTTTGCGCGAGCGCGGATACGCGGTAGCCGGGCTGGCGCGAAGCGAAGAGTCCGCCCGGAAGCTGGCCGACGGAGGAATCGGCGCGGTGCGGGGATCGCTAACGGACACAGACGGCCTGGCCGGTGCGGCGCGCGCCTCCGATGGCGTGATCCACGCCGCGATGGAATCCGGCGCCGAAGCGGGCGAGCGCGACCGCAAGGCCGTGGAAGCGATTCTGGATGCACTGGCGGGAAGTGGGACGCCGTTCGTCTACACAAGCGGGAGTTGGGTGATGGGCAGCACCGGCGGCCGTGTGGCCGGTGAGATGTTCCCGCTGAACCCGGCGCCCGGCGTGGCGTGGCGGCCAGCGGTGGAACGGATGGTACTCGACGCCACCGAGCGCGGTGTCCGCGGAATCGTGATCCGTCCGGCGTTGGTTTACGGACGGGGTGGGGGACTGCTTACGGCTCTCGCGAGCGGCGCGCTGCCGTGGGTGGGCGACGGAACCAATCACTGGAGTTTCGTCCACGTGGACGATCTCGCCGGATTGTACACACTCGCGCTCGAACAGGCGCCGCCGGGCTCGATCTACGTGGCCGCGCGCGGACCGGCGATTGCGGTGGCCGAGATCGCGCGCGAGTTCGGATCACCGGCGTTCGTTCCCGTCGAGGACGCGCGCGAGGAATTGGGCCCGATAGCGGACGCTCTCGTGCTCGACCAGAAGATCGGCAGCACACGGGCGGCGCGGGAACTGGGGTGGAGGCCGTCGGGGGCGGCTGTGATCGAGGAGATCCGGCGCGGATATCGCCCATGAAGCTGGGGTTGGACCGCACCCCGGTCAGCGCCGGCCCGGGCGGGCTCGCGCGTTACACGGTGGAACTGCACCGGGCACTGGCGCGGCAGTTTCCCGCCGACGAATTCGTGCTGCTCGATTCCGCGGCGCGGCGATGGTGGCTGGTGGGGCTGCCGCTCCGGCTTCGGCGGGAACAGTTCACGCTTTTCCACGGCACCAATTTCGAGGTGCCCTACGTTCCGGTGACGCCCACCGTGATGACCCTGCACGACCTTTCGCCGTGGAAGCAGGAGCCATGGCAGGCCGCTTCGGCACGCGTGCGGGAGCGCACTCCGTGGCTGCTGCGGCTGGGCTTGGCCACGCTGGTGACGACGCCGAGCGAAGCCGTACGCCGCGAGGCGATCCGCCATTTTCAATTGGATCCATCGCGCGTGGTGGCCGTGCCGGAGGCAGCCGCGGAGCGGTTCACACCCGCCGGAGCCGGAACGCCAGACCGGTTTCTGCTGTGCGTAGGCACGGAAGCGCGCAAGAATCTGGCCGTGGCGGAAAACGCCGCGCGTCAATGCGGCTACGATCTGATGGTGGTGGGCAAGGGAGCGCGCCAAGCCAACGACGCGGAACTGGCGGACCTGTACCGCCGCGCCACCGCATTGCTCTATCCGTCATTCTATGAAGGCTTCGGTCTTCCCGTGCTCGAGGCGATGCAAAGCGGAACGGCGGTGATTGCATCGAAGGATCCGGCTCTGGTGGAAGTGAGCGGCGGCGCCGCCTTGCACGTGGATGCCAGCGACGCGGGCGGATGGGTGGAGGCGGTGCGCGCGATGGAGCGGGATCGCGCGGCATGGGTGGAACGCGGACTCCGGCGCGCGAGGGAATTTTCGTGGGAGCGCACCGCCTTCGCCATGCATGCCGTGTACATGGAGGCCATCGCCCGGTTCCGGAGACGCCGGCGATGAGCGAAGACCGCTGCTTGCTGTTATCGCCGGAAGCGCCGTACCCGATACGCACTGGCGGCGCGATGCGAACCGCGGCGCTGCTCGAGTACTTGCGCCAGCGGTACACGGTGGATGCCATCTTCTTCGCGCAGCCGGGCGAGACGGACCCGCGCGAGCGAATGCCATCCGGGTGCGTGGCGCAGAGCATCACGATCCGGCTGCCCTTTCATGGGCGCGGCTTTTGGGAGCGGGCCCGCCGCAACGCCGGACGCTGGGCGCGCGGCGTGCCGCCGCTCAATGACCGCTTCGGCGGATTCGGCCGCGAGATCGAAGGCTTTGCACGGGAGCGCCGGTGGAGCCTCGGCGTGGTGGAGCATAGCTGGTGCGCTGGATACGCGGACATCCTCCGCCCGCATTGCGGCAGACTGGTGTTGAACCTGCACAACGTTGAGTCTGAGTTGCACGCCCGCTGCGCGAAGACCGAGCCTGCCGCCACGCGCTGGCTCCACCGCCGGTTCGCCCATGAGGCGCGCGTTCTGGAAACCGCGCTGCTGCCGCGGTACGATCTCGTGCTAGCCACCTCGGAGCGCGACCGGGACCTCGCGCGCGCACTTGCACCGGGCTCAACTGTGGAATCCTATCCCAATACGGTGCCCGCCCGACGCATTCCCGCCTCCGAAAAACGAATGCAGATCGTATTCTCCGGCAACCTCGAGTATCATCCCAATCGCAGCGGCGTCGCGTGGTTCGCGCGCGAGGTCTGGCCCACCGTCCGCGGCCGGTTCCCCGATTGCGAGTGGGTGCTGGTGGGCAGGAATCCGGAAGCCGTCCGGACGTTGGTGGAGGGGGAGCGCGTGCGGCTCACCGGGGAGGTGGAGGACGCGATGGCGGAGATAGCTCCATCGATGGTCGCGGTGGCCCCGCTGCTCAGCGGGAGCGGGACGCGGATCAAGATCCTCGAGGCGTGGTCAGCGGGGGTGCCCGTGGTGTCGACGCCAGTTGGAGCGGAAGGGCTGCCGTCCGGGGGCGTGCTCCTGGCGGAAAAATCCGGCGATTTCACCGATGCAATTTCGCGCCTGCTCGACTCTGCGGCGTTGCGCGCCGAGGTGGGCGAAACGGGCCGGCTCATCTTTAACCAGAAATTCACATGGCAAGCCGGATGGGCCGTGTTAGAGAGCCTAAGGGTTTGACTATACTGGTAGGAAGTTCATGCGCTTTTGTGTCGATGCGCACGCCATTGGGCGCAACCTGACGGGGAACGAAGTTTATGTTCGCAACCTGTTGAAAGGGTTTGCCGCGCAAGACGGGCAATCGGAATTTATCGCTTACATCTCGGAGGCCGGGGCCGAACGCGAACTGCCCGAGCGCTTCCAGTGGAGGCGTGTGTCCGCGAATCCGTTCGTGCGTCTGGGCTACCAGATGAACCGGCATCTCGCGCAAGACCGCGCGGACCTGGTCCACGTGCAATACACCGCGCCGATCCGCTGCCGCGTGCCGGTGGTGGTCAGTGTCCACGACGTCAGCTACCTGGAGCATCCCGAGTATTTCCCGCCAGCCCGTGTGGCGCAACTGAAGATGACCGTTTCGCGCACCGTACGGCGGGCAGCTTGCGTGATCGCTCCCAGCGAGTTTTCCGCGCGGCGCATTCGCGACGCCTACGGCGTCGGTGAGGACAGGATTCGCGCCGTGCCCATCGCGGTTAGCTCCGCGTTTCGCCCGCTCCCGCAGGATATGGCCCGGGGGCAGGTGCGCGAACGGTTCGGCGTGGGCCATCCCTACGTCCTGATGGTGGGAGACCTGCAGCCGCGCAAGAATCAGACGGGGCTGATCCACGCCTTCGAACAATTGCTACGCACCTATCCGGATCTTCCTCACCGGCTGGTGCTGGCCGGAAAAGATAGCTGGTACGCGGACCGGATTCGCGCCGCCGCGGCAGCGTCCGCAGTGGCCGAGCGGATCGTGTTTACCGGCCCTGTCAGCGACGCGGAGCTACTCTCGCTCTATAACGGCTGCGATTTGTTCGTATTCCCCTCCCACTACGAAGGCTTCGGATTGCCCATCCTCGAGGCGATGGCGTGCGGCCGCGCGGTGGCCTGTTCGAACGCGACGGCGATGCTCGAGGTGGCCGACAGCGCGGGACTGGTCTTCAACCCGGAATCGACCGTGGAGATGGTTCGCGCGATGGCCGATCTGCTGCTGGACGCCGAATTGCGCTCCCGGATGGAACGGCTGGGGTTGCAGCACGCCCACTCGTTCCGCTGGGAGGAAACGGCGCGCAAGACCCTCGCCATCTACTACGAAGTGGCGGAGCGTTTGCGCGGGCGCACAGGCGCCGTCGTCGCCGGCCAGGGAAAAATCGAGGTTCGCCAAGGGTGACATTTCGAGCGACACGCGGGGCGGCGCTCGCGGCATTTACCCTGGCGGCATCCCTGTTCGGCCAACCCGGCAAGGAAGATCTTCGCTACACCATCAACTGGCCGAGCGGCCTTAGCCTCGGTGAGGGTTCGATGAAAGCAGACCGGCACGGCAACGGCTGGAGCTATGTGCTCCGCTTGGACGCGTCGCTGCCCGGAGTGCCGATCGAGGACGAATATCGCTCCTCGTCGACATCCGAATTTTGCTCCCAGTCGTTCGAAAAAAGGAGCAAACATGGGTCCCGCAATGCCGCCGAGAAGTTGACGTTCGAGGAAGGCACGCTGAGGCGGGAGACGATGGAGGGCGGCGGCAAGACCGAGGTCAAGACGGGGCCGTGCGCGCGAGATGCCCTGGCTTTCCTCTACTTCCTGCGGTCCGAATTGGCGAAGGGGCGCATCCCGCCCGCGCAGACGGTTTATTTCGGGGCAGCCTACGAAGTCCGGTTGCAGTACGGCGGCCGGCAGCGGATCGCCGTGAACGAGAAGCCAGTGGAGGCCGAACTGTTCAAGGCCACGGTGAAAGGCCCGGCGTCGACGAATTCGTTCGAGCTGTTCTTCGCCAAAGACGCGGCCCGCACGCCCCTGCTGGTGCGCGCGCCGTTTTCGATGGGCACCTTCCGCATGGAATTGGACGGCGAGCTCCCGCTCGAATGAAACTCCGGGTCGCCTATTTTTCGCCGATGCCCCCCGCCCTCAGCGGCATCGCGGACTACTCGGAAGCGTTGCTCGATCCGCTGTCAAGCCATTGCGCCGTGACGTTGTTCCGCGGGGACCGGCAGCCGTTCGATCCGTCCGCGTTCGACGTTGCCCTCTACCAGGTCGGCAACAATCCCGATCACGCCGAAGCGTACGAAACCGCCCTCGCCCATCCCGGCGTGGTTGTGCTGCATGAGGCCAATCTGCATCATCTGCTGGCGGCCCTCACGATCACGCGGGGAGACTGGGACGCGTATCTGCGCGAAGTGGAGTTCGACGGCGGACAGGAGGCGCTTGCATACGCACGCAAAGTCCGCGCGCTCGAAGTGGGCCCCGATTACGACGGCGTGACCGCGCTCCGCCGTGTGTTGAGCAATGCGCGCGGCTTGATCGCGCATAGCAGCTATGTGATCGACAGAGCGCGCGAGGCAGGCTACCAGGGGCCGGCCGCCAAGATCCCGCACGGAGCGTGGATTCCGGAAGTGGACCGGATGCGGTGGCGGTCGCGATTGGGCGTGGCGCCGGCGGCTCCGCTCATCGGTATATTCGGACACCTGAAGCCCTATAAGCGCATTGCCGAATCCTTGCGCGCCTTCCGCCGCGTGGTGCGCCGCCAGCCTAACGCGAAGCTGATCCTGGCCGGTGAGCCGCATCCGGAATTGCCGTTGGAGCGCATGATCGCTTCGCTCGGGATCGGTGCCGAGGCGCGGCTGCTGGGCCGGGTCGATATCGAGGAGTTCGTGGGCTACCTGGCGGCGTGCGATATCGTCCTCAACCTGCGATTTCCCACCGTGGGCGAAACCTCTGGCACGCTGCTGCGCGCGATGGGCCTCGGGAAGGCGGTGATCGTTTCGAGCGTCGGCGCATTTGCCGAGTTCCCCGATGAGACCTGCCTCAAAGTGCCGCCCGGCAACGGCGCCGCCGAAGAAGATTTGCTCGCCGAGTATCTCACCCTCCTGGTGGAGCGGCCGGATCTGGTGCGAACCCTGGGCAGCCGCGCTCGTAAGTGGGTGGAGAGCGAATGCCGGTGGCACCGCGCCGCGGAAATGTACGCGTCGTTTTTGGAGGCCGTCCATACCGGCCAGATGTGGACGGCGCCAGACAACGCGCCGGCTGAGGCCCGGCCCGGGCCGCCGCCGGTGGAGCGCGAATACATACGCTCCTGGTCCGCGGATTCGGCGGACTCGCGCGCCTACATCGAAACACACCTGGATCGCTTCGAGAAAACTCTCTCGCTGATTCCCCCGGGCGGCCCCACCGCGAGCATTCTCGAAATGGGCGCGTACCTGCAAATCACCCCCGCACTGCAAACGCGGCTGGGCTACGGGCACGTACGCGGATGTTACTACGGCCCGGCCGGCAAAGTGGACCATCGCGAAAAGCAATCCTCCCTCGGCGAACCGTTCGCCTGCGAGGTCGACCTGTTCGACGCCGAAAAGGACCGGTTTCCCTACGCCGACGCCGCCTACGACACTGTGCTGTGCTGCGAACTGATCGAGCATCTGCCGTCGGACCCGATGTTCCTGATGGCCGAAGTGAATCGTATCCTGAAAGACGGCGGCACGTTCGTGTTGACCACCCCCAACATTGTGTCGCTGCGCGCGATCGCCGCGATTCTGCAAGGCTTCCATCCAGGATTCTTTCCGGCGTACCTGCGGCCGGAAGCCGTCGGCGAGGCCCGCCATGCCCGCGAGTACACACCGAAGGAAATACACCGGCTCCTTTCCGGCGCCGGATTCACGGTGGAGAAGCTGGAGACGGGTCCTTTTCGCGATCTGCCATTGCCCGAGTTGCTCTGGGTGGAGGACGTGCTTTCCCGATACAACCTTCCCGCCGAACTTCGTGGCGACGGCATCTATGCGGTGGGCCGCAAGACCGGCGCCGTGCAGGACCGCTGGCCCGCGTGGCTCTACAGTTAAAGACGATGAGCACCGCGTACTCCGACGTCCGGATCGATCCCCAGGGCCGGGAACTGGACATCCGCTTCGTGCTGGAGAACACCGGGTGGGACCGATGGGAAGCCGGCGGCGATCTCTGCGTGGGGTGGCAATTGATCGACGCCGCAACGCGTGTCTTTCTCGACGAAGGCGAATGGCAGCGCGCCGAACATCCCATCGAACCCGGCGGCCGTCATGAGTTCGCGTTTCGCGTCGAGTTGCCCGGGGAAGAGGGCCTCTACCACATCTACTTGTCCCCTCGGAATGAAGAGTACGGGTGGTTTTACGCCATGCAGTGGCCATTCCTGCGGGTGGAGGCGGCGGTGGAGGAAGGCGTGGCGCGATCGGCCAGCGCGGACGTGACCACCACCGGACACCTGAGCCTGCTCAACCTGCCGAACAATATCCGGACCGCGTTAGTGCAGCCGTGGCGAACCCTGTGGGAACGCCGCCGGCTGATCCGCTCCCAGGTGCGCCGCGAGATTGTGGGGCGCTATCGCGGCTCCGTGGGTGACGTGGCATGGACGCTGATCCATCCGCTGATGCTGATGCTCACCTACTTCTTCGTCTTCGGCATCGTGTTGCAGGCCCGCTTCGGGCAGGACCCGTCGCGGTCCGGCTTCGTGCTCTACTTCCTGGCCGGCATGCTGCCGTGGTTGCCGTTCAGCGAAGCGGTGGGCCGGTCCGCGACTGTGATTCTCGAGAATCGCAATTTCGTAAAAAAGCTCGTGTTTCCCATCGAGATTCTGCCGCTGAATCTGGCCGTGGCCGGATTGGTGACCGAAGCCTTCGCGCTGCTGGTTTTCGTTGCGCTGCTGCTGGTGACGAGAGGCGGCGTGCCGTCCACCATCGCGTGGCTGCCCGCCTTGCTCGCGCCGCAGTGGATGCTTACGGCGGGCCTGTGCTGGTTTCTCGCCGCGCTCGGCGTCTTCTTTCGTGACCTCGGGCAGATCCTCGGATTCGCTCTCACGCTGTGGTTTTTCCTCACGCCGATCTGCTATCCCGAGGCATCGCTCCCGCCATGGGCCGGCGCGATCATGCAGGTGAACCCGATGTATGCCCTCGTACGCGGCTATCGTGCGATTCTGCTGGAAAGCGCCGCGCCGGACCCGGCGTCGCTCGCGTTGTTGTGGACCGGCAGCCTCGCCGTGTTCCTGGGCGGGCATGCCTGGTTCTGGAAAGTACGCCGCATGTTCGCCGACGTCATCTGACACCGCTATTCCTGCCGAAGCGCGGCGATGGGATCGATGGACGCGGCCCGCCGCGCGGGGATGTAGGCGGCCACGAGAGCGGAAATGGTCAACACACCCGCTACCGCGGCGTAGGTCCAGGGATCCGCCGGGTGCACGCCGAACAGCATTCCCTCCATCAAACGCGTCAATAGCAGCGCTCCCCCGGCGCCGGCCAGGGATCCGATCAGTGCCAGCACCAGCCCTTGCCGCATCACCGTCAACACCACGTCGGTTCCGGTGGCGCCCAGCGAAATTCGAATCCCGATCTCATGCACGCGGCGCGACACCGAGAAAACGATCAGGGCGTGAAGCCCGGCGGTGGCGATCAGTAGCGCTACCGCCGCGAACAGGGTCAGCAGAAAAACTTCGAATCGCGGCCGCGCCGTGGCGGTCTCCACTACGTCTTGCATCGTCAGCGCTTCCGACACCGGCAGGTTCCGGTCGATCGCCCAGACCGCGTTCCGCACCGCGGAGACGGAGGCCGCCGGATCTCCGCTTGCCCGCGCCACCAACGTTAGGTAAGGCGACCGCGGGCTCCGCAGAAAGCCCTCGTTCTGAAGCGCAGCCAGGTAGACCTCCGGCGACGGCGCTGCCGCCCAGTCGCGTTGCGCCGCGTTGCGCACCACGCCGGCGATCGTCAGCCACTCTCCGGCGCCGAAGCGGATACGCTTCCCCACCGCTTCTTCGTGCGGCCAATACAGGCGCGCGGCCCGTTCGCTTACGATGGCTACGCCCGGCCCGCGGGCGTCGTCGGTGAACTGGAACTCGCGGCCGCGCAGCACGGGGAGGAGCATTGTCGCGAAGTATCCAGGCATCACGATCCGGTAGACGGCCGCTGGAGACTCGCCCGGCCCGGGTTCCGGGCGTCCCTCGATGAGGAACGGCAGCGTCCAGATGTCGCCCGCCAGAGGCAGATGGTTGATCCCGCTGGCGGGGCGATCCCCGGCACGTTCGCCACCTCCCGCACCACGCGGCGGTAGAACATCTCTCGCTTGCCCGGCTCGGCGTGCTGAGAGCCGGCCAACGACACCACCATCGACAGGACCTGCGATGGATCGAATCCCGGATCGATGGCGCGTAGAGAGGCGAAGCTTCTCAGCAACAGGCCGGCCCCGATCAGCAGCATGAACGCCAGCGCGATTTCCGAGGCCGAAAGCAGGCTTCGCGCCTGGCTCAGCCGCAGGCTCCCGCCGGCCGCCCTGGCGCCCTGCTTCAACGCCGCCGCCAACTGCATCCGGCGCGTGTGCAGAACCGGCGCCAGGCTGAACGCGATGCCGGTGAGAAGGGTGATCGCCACCGAAAACAGCAACACAGATGAGTCAATGGCCACCGTGTTGAGCCGTGGGATGGACGCCGGTCCGATGGCGGCGAGGACGCGCACAGCCCAGGCGGCAAAGAGCAATCCGGCCACCGCCCCGCATCCAGCCAACAGGAAACCCTCCACTAGAAACTGCCGGATGAGCCGCCATCCTCCGGCGCCCATTGCCGAACGTACGGCGATCTCCTTCTGCCGGGCAGCGGCTCGCGCCAGCAACATGTGGGCTACATTGGCGCAAGCGATCAGAAGCACCAGCGCCACCGCTCCCATCACCACCAGCAGGGGCGTCTGCACACTTCCAGTGACATTCTCGAGCAAGGGCGTCACGGCGACGTCACGGTTGGAGCCTGGAAACTCGCTCTCCAGCCGGGCCGTCACCGCCCTTAAATTCTCGCGCGCCTGTTGCAGGCTGACCCCGGGCTTCAAACGCGCGAAAACACGGAGGCTGTTGCCGCCGCGGTCCCACACCCTGCCTCCCAGCGCCAATGGCGCCCATAGTTCCGTTCGCGTCGCCCAGAACGGCGCGAATTGGAAGTCCGGCGGCATTACGCCCACCACGGTGAAAGGTACGCCATCGAGCAGAATCGTCCTGCCCACCACGCCGCGGTTTTCCGCGAACCGACGCCGCCAAAGCGCGTGACTCAGCACAGCGACGCGCTCGGCGCCCGCTTGGTCCTCGCCCACCGCGAACACGCGTCCGATCATCGGCTCCACGCCCAGCATGGGGAGCAGATTCTGAGTGAGCCTCAGTGCGCGGATGTTTTCCGGAGCGTCGATCCCGGTCAAATTCGGTGACCAGTACTCGGCCGCCCCCACCGCCGCGAACGCATCCGTCTGGTCGCGCCAATCCACGTAGTTCGCCGCCGACACCGGAGCGGCGCCGCCATGAAGCAATGTCACCAACCGGCGCGGTTCCGCGTAGGAAAGCGGGTGCAGCAGCACCGAGTTCACCACACTGAACACCGCGGTGCTCGCCCCGGCGCCCATCGCCAGGATCATCACGGCCACGAGGGTGAAGCCTGGATTCCGCATCATGGAGCGGACTCCGTAGCGCACGTCCTGCGCGGACTGTTCGATCCAAGCCCAGCCCCATCCGTCGCGGCTCTGTTCCCGCATCAGCATGACGTTCCCGAATCGCCGTTGCGCCGCCGCCTTCGCTTCCCCGGGTGGCATGCCTTGTCCGATGTGCTGTTGGCGCCGCAGTTCCATGTGCAGTTCCATTTCTTCGCGGAGATCCTCATCGAAGCGGCGGCCACGCGCCAACATCGTCAACCGGCGAATCACTTCGAAAAACGATCGCATTGGGATTCTCCCATCATGTGGCGCCCAGCACGCGGGCAATGGCGGCGCCAACGCGCCGGTAGCGGCTCATCTCCGTCTCGAGTTGCTCGTGCCCGGCAGCGGTCAGCCGGTAGTACCGGGCGCGGCGGTTTCCTGCCGTCGTCCCCCAGGACGCGGTCACCCAACCCTTCACCAACATCCGTTGAAGGGCGGGATACAGGGACCCTTCCTCTACTTGCAGCACGTCGGTGGAAGTCTGCTGGATGAAGTTGGCGATCTCGTAGCCGTGCATCACACCGTTGCGCGCGAGCGAGCGGAGAATGAGCAGGTACAGGGTGCCGGGTGGAATTTCATCGCGCCGCGCCATGAGTCGAACCATACCATAGTTAGACTATGGCAGTGGAGAAATGTCACGCTCCCGATGCCGCGCGGCTATATACTCACGGGATGAACCCTTTTCTCCGCTGCGCGATGGCGTGCCTGTCATTGGCGGCGGCCACGGCGGCCGATCGCGAACAGTGGGAGCCCATCTTCAATGGAAAGAACCTCGACGGATGGGTGGTGAAGCTCGCCCATCATGAACTGGGGGACAACTTCGGCGACACCTTCCGCGTGGAGAACGGAATCCTGCGCGTCTCCTATGACCGCTATCCCGAGTTCGGCAGCCGCTTCGGGCACTTGTTCTACACCAAAAAGCTCTCGCACTTCAAGCTGCGGATGGAGTACCGGTTCTATGGCCAGCAGATGCAAGGCGGGCCAAGCTACGCCAAGCTCAACAGCGGCGTGATGTTCCATTCGCAGGCGCCGGAAACGATCCTGAAAGAGCAGAACTGGCCGATCTCGGTGGAGGCGCAGTACCTGGCCGGCGGACGCACAACGATGAACGTCTGCACGCCGGGAACCGAGATTTTTCGCAACGGCGAAATGGTCAAGGCTCATTGCACCAATTCCACGTCGAAGATCTACAAGGATGACGAATGGGTTTCGGTGGAATTGGAAGTGCTCGGCGCGGACCACGTGCGGCACCGGGCCGGAGGCGATCTCGTGCTCGAGTACGAGCGTCCGATGATCGGCGGCGGCGTGGCCGCGGGGTTTGACCCCAAGTACAAGCGGGACGGCATGGTTCTCACGGAGGGCTACATCGGGCTGCAATCGGAAAGCCAGCCAGTGGAGTTCCGCCGCGTCGAACTGTTGAACCTGTCCGGGTGCATGAATCCGAAAGCGGCGAACTTCAAGTCCTACTACGTGCACCGCGACGACACCGGCTGCGTATTCAATTAGACCGGGGCCTCAGCGGCGGAGGATGGGCCAGAGGCTGGCGAAATCGTCGGTCCAGCGAATCTCGCGCCCGGTGGACGGCGTACCGCCCGGGGTGAGATGCATCCATGTGGCCGCGTACGCGCCTTGCGACGGATCCGCCGGCGAATCGATGCGGCGGGCGTTGAACCCGATCGAGCGCGCCAAGCCACGGATGACGGGCTCCAGATCCAGCGCTCGATTGGAAATGTGGATCAGCAGGTGGCCACCGGGCGCTAGGTGGCGTTTGTAAAGGACGGCACATTCGGCGGTCAGCAAATGCGTGGGAATGGCGTCGCTCGTAAACGCATCCACCACGAACAGATCGTAGTTCTGCGGAGGCTCGGCGGCTAGCAGCAGCCGGGCATCGCCGGCCAGGATCTCGGGCGGGGACTGCGCCTGAGCGGCGTAGGTGAAATGCTGGCTCGACATCGCGATGACGTCGGGGTTGATCTCGTAGAAACGAAACCGGTCCCCGGGGCGGGCGTATCGGGCGAGCGTTCCAGCGCCGAGCCCTATGATGCCGACGCGTAGAGGGCCCGCCTCGCGGCGCGGATGGTTCTCGAGCGCCAGACCCACACCGCTGGCCCAGCCGAAATAGGACGTCGGCGTGCGGCGGCGCGACGCCTCGAGAAACTGAAACCCATGCGTGGTTGCGCCGTGGGTGAGCATTCGCCGGCGGCCTTGTTCGTCATTTTTCTCCGTCACGCGGAGCACTCCGTAGAAATTGCGGCGCTGGTCGATGACTCCGGAGGAACCGGTGTCGAACATCAGTAGGGGAACCACGGCGGAAAAGGCGAGCCCGGTGGATGCCGCGCGCAGCAGCGGCGGCATGGTCCACAGGGAAACAATCTGTCCGGTGCGCCAGCGTTGCAGGAGCGTGGCGGCGGCGCACAGCGCCAGCAGGATCGGAAATTCCGCGTAGGTGCGGAAAAGCAGCGGCGCCAGCAGCCCGACAAAAATGCCGCCGAGGGCGCCGCCGAGGGCGACCGCGATGTAGAACCGGGTGAGGTTGCTAGCCGCGGGCCGCGTACGCGCCAACTCCCCGTGCACCAGCATCAGGCAGACGAATAGTGTGATGGCGTAGACGGCAAGGAGCAGCCAAAGGTTGAAGTTCGCGCCCACCACCCACAACGCCGATGTCACCGGAATCGCCACCGAGGCGAACAAAGCGTAGGCGCGCGGATCGTAGCGGCGCGGGTGATCGAAGCACAGCGTGAACGACAGCAGGTATAGCACCAGCGGGATCACCCACAGGAACGGGAACGACGCGATCTCCTGACACATCTGGTTGGTGGTGGCGACCAGCAATCCGGATCCAGCCGCCGCCAGCAGCGTCCACGACGCGAAATCGCGCGGGCTCACCGCCCCATCGCCGCTCTCGAGCACCTTGTATTGGCGGGGTGACGCCGCGATCAGGCATACCACGAACACCGCATACATGGCCGACCATGCGTAGAGTTGGACACGTAGCGTGACCCACGGCTCAATGAGAAACGGATACGCGAGCAGGGCGGTGAGCGAAGCCAGATTGGAGAGCGCGTAGAGCCGGTAAGGGTTTTCGAGATTGGACCATCGCTGCAGCAGCGGAGACGTGGTGGCGAGGACGAAGTACGGCAATCCGATGATGGTCCCGAGCGCCATCATCAGCGCCCAAGTGGGCGATGTACCGGCTGCCTGGGCGCTGGGCGCCGCATGCATCATCGGCAGCGCGGCCAGTGACAACACCGCCAGCGCTTTGTGCCAGCGCGGCCGCGTCCAGTGCGCGTAGACGTATCCGCCGAGCAGCAGGGATTGGAAAAACAGCAGGCATACGGTCCAGACCGAGGAAGCTCCGCCAAACACCGGAAGCAGGAGTTTGGCGAGCGCGGGCTGGATCGAGAACAGTAGGAATGCGCCAATGGCGACGGTGGCGGCTTGCAGCACGAGAATCTATATTTTAGTTCAAGGTTTGGCGGCCGGTTCCGATAAGAGCTGAAAGGAAGTTTGCGGAATTGATAACAGGAATCGCCCTGCAGGGCTCGGTTCAGGCGCAAGGGCGTGTGGAACAGGTGGCCTGCAAATCTGCAGCTGGCGTAGCGCCGCCCGCATCCAACACCGCCGAAGCGGGCGACCACGTCGACCTCAGCCGCGATATCACCGAATTGCTGGTGGCGCGCGAAAGCTTCGAAGCCAATATCAAAGTGCTCGAAACCATCGACGAGATCGACGGCCACGTACTTGACCTGCTTGCCTGATTCACCGCCGCCCCGCCGCCGCATGCCCGAGCCATACCCCTGCCAGGCACAATCCGAGTTGCAGAGCCACGTACGCAATAGCCTTGCCCGCCTCGCCCGCGCGCAACATGTTTAGCGTGTCCAGACTGAATGTGGAAAACGTCGTGAAACCACCGCATATTCCCGTCATCACGAAATACCGCGCCTCCATCGACGTCGGAGGGCTTGTGCCCGCGAACCACCCGATCACGCCGCTCCCCAACAGATTCACCACCACGGTTCCCCACGGAAAACTATCCGCACCCAAGCGTGTGAGAAGCAGATAGATCGCCAGACGCCCCACTCCGCCCAGCGCGCTCCCCGCGGCCACCAGCAGCCACGGCATTACAAGTTCAGCGTCGAGATGTCCACCGAAGACCGGCGGCCTTCCACCACCACGATGCCGGATTCGGTCACGTGATACAGCTTGCGGTCATTGGCCAGATCGTAGCCGATTTGCGCATCCTCCGGCACCCGCGCGTTCTTGTCGAGAATCGCCCGCCGCACCCGTGCCCGGCGCCCGATGTCGCAGTTGTCGAACACGATGGAATCCTCCACCACCGCGCCGGTATGGATCCGGACGCCGCGCCCGATGATGCTGTTGAGAGCCCGCCCGCCGGAGAGAATCGCCCCGGCGCACACAATCGAATCCACGGCCTCTCCGCGGCGTCCCTCTTCGTTGAAGGTAAACTTCGGCGGCGGATCGTCGTAGCTGGCGGTGCGTAGCGGCCAACGCCGGTTATAAAGATTCAGCAGCGGTGACACGTGACGCATGTCCATTTGCGCTTCGTAGTAGGCGTCCAGGGTCCCCACGTCACGCCAGTAGCACGGCGAATCCGGCGGGTCTCCCGGAATCCGGTTGGTCTGGAAATCGTAGGCGTACATGGACGACCGTCCGATCATCGACGGCAGAATGTCTCGCCCGAAATCGTGCGACGAATTTTCGCGAGCCGCGTCCGTGTACAGTTCCTTCAGCAACGCGCGGGCGGAAAAAATGTAGTTCCCCATCGACGCGTACACGCGTTCGGAATCGCCGGGCATGGTGGGAGCGTCGGCGCGCTTTTCATGGAAGCCGACGATCTGCCCGTCGGCGGACGTCTCGATCACGCCGAACTCACGGGCTTCGCTCTTTGGCACAGGAATCGCGGAAACGGTGACATCGGCGCGGTGGCGTTCGTGAAACTCGATCATGTCGCGGATGTTCATACGGTAGACGTGATCGGCGCCGAAGATGGCCACCAAATGCGGATCAGACTGTTCGATGAGGTTGACGTTCTGGTAGATGGCGTCCGCGGTGCCCTGATACCACGCTTCGTTTTCTGACCGCATCTGCGCCGGCACCGGAATAATGAAGTGGTTCTTGAGCATTCCGGTGGATTCCCACCCATCCCGCAAATGCTGCAACAGGGATTGGCTCTTGAACTGAATCAGGACGTAGGTGGAATAGATCCCCGAATTCACGAGGTTCGAGAGCACGAAATCCACGATCCGGTACTGCCCTCCGAAAGGAACCGCGGGTTTGGCCCGTTCCTTCGTGAGCGGGTATAGCCGTGTACCCTTTCCACCGGCCAGGACGAAAGCTAGGACACGTAACTGCATGGTTGAGATAGACTTTGACCTTCCATCGTATCGCAACCTAAGGTTGCAGCGTGATGAATACTCCCGTTTGGGCCGGCACGCCGTCCACGGCCATCTCGACGGCCTGATCGCCGCTGAGCCCGCCCGGGGCCACCACGTTGATCTGGAACAGGCCGTTCGACACCATGCCCGCGAAGGTGACACCGGCTGGGCGCCCGCCAATGCGGACCGTCAGCGTGCCGAGCAGACGCGCCACCGACGGGAGAATGACGCCGCTATCGGGCGCGCCCTCCACCGGACCGAATCCGCTCCCGAAAAACGAGATGGAATCGCCCGCGCGAACACCGCGCGTCGTCAGCCCGGGGAACAGCCCCGGCCGTCCCACGAACGTTCCGTCGGCGTGTACCGCCGCCGCGTAGCGTCGCCCGTCGGGATCGAACACGAACAAGGCTGGCGTCACCCGTGATTTCTGCGCCTGCGTCACCGTCACGCCGCGCGAATTGGTGACTCGCACCTCCACCGTTCCGGTGGCCGGATCGTCGGGCGCGAGCACATTCAATTGCCGCGGACTGATGAAGTATACGTACGCGGCACGGCCGTTGATGGTAACACTCACGCCGTCCAACTGAGTGGGCAGGCGTGTGCCCGCAAAATCAGACCCCATCCAGATACGCGTGGAATCGGAAAGGTTTTCACCCTGGATCGTCACCCAGGATCCGCCCGAGATACCGGCCCGGAAGCTGGCTCCGTTCACCACGCCGCCGGCCGGGATGCTCGGCCCACCGGCGGCGCTTCCACCTCCGCCGCCCGGGCTGCCGGTCTCCGCCGTCAGCGTAACTTCCGCCGCGGAGGCGGAGAAGTTCGCCACAGCGATGTAGTAGGTGGCGTTAACGGCCAGCGCCGGGAAACTCGCCGGCGTGATCTCCAGGCGCGGACGCCGCGACGGCGCCAACACGAAGTCGAAGAGCGGCTCGCCGTCGCGGATCTCGATGGCCGTGCGGGCCCGCACAAACACCAGGACGTCGTTGGACGAAGCCGCGTTCACCGTCAGCCGGGTTGCCCCGGCGGGTACAGCGATCGAATACTGCTGCGCTCCCAGCACACCCGATCCCGGGGCAGCCGCGCCCACGGTGGCGCGCGTGGCGGCGCCTGCCGTCAGAGCAATCACTCTGGTATCGGCCACCGCTTCGCTCGACACCGTCGCGGTGAGTGTGAACCGCGCGAGCTGATTCTCGTCGCGATTGAATACGGAGAAATAGTAAGTTCCCGCCTGCAGCGCCGGCTTGGTCAACCGGCTGATGGTGAGCGATTCGGTGTTTCCCCCCGTTGCCGCGAACGAGTCGCTCAGCGGCACGCCGATATCGGTGGGCAGCACCGGCTGGCCGAAACTGGCATAGAGATCCACATCGGCGGACCCTTCGAGCGACACCCGCAGCGTGGTGGCGCCCTGCGGCACGCGGATGGAAAACTGCCGCGCGTTCATCAGCGGCCCCGGCGGCATCGATCCGGTTACGGCCTGGCCGCTTGCCAGCGCCACCAACGGAATCGGCTGCCGCTCCCCGAGCGTCTCCACCGCGGCGGCCACCTGATATCGCTGGGCACTCTCGGTGCAGTTGGCCACCGCGAGATAGTAGATTCCGGCCTGCAGTTCCGGGGTGCTCTGCGCCGTGATCGATCCGCGCACTTGCGTCCCGCGTTCGGACCGGTATTCCGCCTGCGCCTGATTGTTCACCACCGCCACCGGCCGGCGGTAGCGGATGAATAGTTGCGCCGTGGCCTGGGCGGCCATCGCCACCGAAAGCGTCGAGCCGTTGGCGGGCACCTCCACGCGATACTGATTCGCATCGTCGAGCAGGCAAGACGTCGCCGAGGCCGCATCCAGTTGCCCGGTCCGCGGCTGGCCGTCGCCAATATCGCTGGCTTGAAATGCAGCCAATCCTTCGTTGGAAAAGATCCCGCGCCCCGCCATCACGTTGATCACCTCATCGCGCGCCGCATCGCCGTAGAGGGCACGCGCCGCCGTCGCCGCCGAGACCGCCGCCACGAAATAGCCCGCGCTGCCCCGCATCCCCAGCAGCGCTCCCAGCGCGATCCGGTCCGCGCGCTCCGCGCCCATACGCTTGCGCAGATCCCACAGCGCGCCGCTCCAGATCAAGCTTCCGCTATGGACCTCGGTGACGTAGTCCCGCGGATAGCGGGCCGCATTTTCGGAGGTGCGCAAATAGGGCAGCCCCGGGAGAAATGCCTGCACGCCGAATTCGCCGGTGTTGGGATCGTTCTGAAAGCTGTTGGAGAAGTAGTCGCCGTAGCCTTCATTAAGCGCGCCGAACTCGAGCGACTGCTCGTCGCCGATCACCGCGTTGACCACCGCATGCGTATACTCGTGGAAAATCACGTCCACATCCCAGGTGAGGTCAATGTCGCGCGGGCCTGACGGGGCAAAGAAAATTCCGCCGCGCCCGCTAAAGCTGGCGGGATTGAAAAAGGGGCCGCCCTTGAAAGCATCCGGAAAATAGACCACACCATCCACCGGCCGGTCCAGACCATCGAACCCGAGCGCGCGAAAACGCGCATGCGCGCGGTCGATCCCCCAGTACAACTGGGCCTCGTCGAAGCGCAGTTCTTCTGTGGAATAGACGAAATTGCCCTGCGCATCGGCCTGCGCCAACTGCACCACGGTGTTGGGTGCCACTTGTCCGCGGATGGCCGGCACCGACGAAAAGATACGGGCGAACTCCCCGGTCAGGAAGCCGCCGCCGCCCAGATTGGGCAACGACACGCGCTCCAGTTGCCCGCGGTCTTGCACCGGATTCCGGACGAAGACGTTGGCATCGGCGCGATGGACCAGGTCGCGTTCCTTTAGGATGCCTCCGCTACGCGCATCCACCACGTACTCCCATCCGCCAGCGGGCTTGGCCACCTCGATGGTCCACCGGTACGCCGGCGTCAAACGATCGCCTTGCGGAAACCAGATCCTTTCGGCCCCGCTGGCACGCATCCCGATTTCGGCCGGCCAGAGCTGGCGCCGATGCGCGGCAACGCTTTCAAACGCTCGGGCTGGCTCCAACGGCCATCCACCCGCTTCAATGAGGTCTCCATGAGTGTCCCGCGCTACCTGCAGGACACGGTTCTGCGCGTCAAGCAGCAGCACCGTTTCGCCGCCGTAGACACGGACGCCGTCGACTTCGGTCCGGAATCGCACGGCGCGCAAACCGTCCCACTCGCTCGACGCCGTCACCACGTGACGCCTCCCGCCGCTCAGATCGCTTTCGACGAACGCATTCGCGGCGTCCCTGGCGCTCCCCGTGCGCGCCGGCGACAAGATTCCCGCAACCACGCGGGTTCGGCCAAGCGCATCGACCTCCGCGAACGGTGGCGCGCCTCCCGCCACGGGCTGGCGGCGCCGGGCGGCGGTAACACTAGCCCCGGGGTCGCCCACTCGCATAGGAACCAACTGCGCCGGCCCAACAGCCGCCATCACGGTCAGCGCGCAGACGGCGCGGATGAGGCATCGCATTTCCATCCCAGTCAGTTTACGGCATGGCGGCCCACCCACCGCCCGCGGAGCCCGGCCTACAGAGCCAAATAGGCAGCCCGCGCCGCGCGAATCCACTCGCCGCGCGTCTCGCCCTTCACCTCGCCGATCCCCATCTTGGCCCCCAACGCCATCCAGCGCGTCCGCGTGGCGCCGTTCAGCTCTCGCCCAAGCCCCGCTTCGTGATCCGGATACGCGTAGTAATATTGGCCCGAAAGATTCTCCCCCCGTTGCCCCGGACGCGCCGGCATCGGAGCAAGACCATGAAGCCCGCCCAACGATCCCCACCACTGCACGGCCTCGAAATCGGCATCGCCGGGCCGGACGTCGGACACATAAATCGTCGCGGCTTTCGCCGACCATAGCCGCTCCTGCAGTTTCGGGACGCTCACCCGTTGCACCGTGGACCGCGCTTCCGCCACCTGATGCGCCGCGTGTCCGGCCGCCTGTCCCATCGCCATCCAGATCGGTTCCAGCCGCAGTGCGCAGAATCCCACATGCGAGGAACTGGCTGCCACCGGAACCAGCAGATTCGTCACATCCCTGGGAAGCAATGTGCCGTAGGGAATCTGGTAAGGCACAACGGACTTGTAGAACTCACCGGTGTGCTTGCCGCCGAACCGCGTGCCTTCGTGCGAGGTCCCATGGCAGTTGTGGCCGTAGTCACCCACCGCGATGGCGCTGGGATGCAGAATCGCGCGGGCATCGCCCTCGGCGTGAACCGTGTCGTTCTCCGTGTAGATGTGCATGCCCGTCATCCGGCGCGCTTCACGCACATAAAGTTGCGGCGGCAGATGGCCGGTTTCAGCAAATTCGTCCCTGCACCATCCCCACTCGCGCGCCTCGGCTCGGAATTTGTCCGGAACCGCACCATCGTTTTGCAGGAACCACAGCAGGCCGGTATTCCATCGCATATGCGCGTCGAAGATGCGCTGGCGCTCCGCGTGGCCGCCCTCGGGCCATCCCGTGTTCTCGCCCGGCAACGATAGGCGCACCGCGCTGCGCGAGACGTCGTTGATATCGTACTTGCCATTCGGCAAAACCGGGACTTGCGCTTTGAAGATGCAGCCGGATGGATAGTCGAAGATTCGTTGGATGCGCCCATCGGCAAGCAGCGGCAGTACGCCCACATAGTCCTCGCGCCGGTATCCCGGCGGCTTCACCGGAGTCACCCGGTTGGCCGGATCCTTCGTCGCCGCGAAACGAAAATTGTAGGCCTGCAACTGGCCGTCGGCATTCTCCGGCGCCAGGGACTCTCCGTATTCATTGCGGCCTTCGCGGCCCACCCGCCAGGCGACGCCCGCCGCCGCCATCAGGTCGCCTTCGTAGCTCGCGTCGATGAAGACCCGGGCCGTGATCGTGCGAGCCGTTGCTCCGGCCAACGATACGGCCGCGATCCGTCGCCCGGCGCCGTCCCCCTCCATCTTCACCCCGTCCAAACGTAAGCTCCGCTGCACATCGATCTTGTTCCGCTCAGCAAGCATCTGCTCGAACACGGATAGATTCACTTTCGGCTCGGCTTGCGTGCCGCGAAAGCAATCCGCCGCCTGTTGCGACTTCTCTCCGTAAGTGGACGCATAGTGGCGGAGCACTCGTTGACTGAAGTCCAGGTACGCGCCGCTCAGCCCTTCGAACGTCCGGAAGTCCGTGTGCGACAACCCCGACGTCACCATGCCGCCGATGCGCGGGGTGGGATCGGCCAGCACCACGCGATCCCCGTCGCTGGCGGCGGCCAACGCGGCTGCGATGCCCGCCGGGGTCGCGCCATAGATCATCACATCGGCAGCGCTGTCCTCCACAGCCGTTAGCCGGGCGGAGGAACACGAGACCGCGCTCGCGGCCGCGGCGAGCGTCGTCGATTCAAGAAAACGCCGTCGATTCTGCATCGGTTGACAGTATGTTACACCGCCCCCGTGCCGCACGGGCCCGATTGCCGATACGATGAGTCCATGTCAATCCGGCTCCGTTCCCCGATCCGTGCGCGTTCGTTCGTCATCGCGATGGTTTTCCTACCCCGTCTCGCCCGCACTTTTCGCAGGAACGCCCCCGTGTTTTGCGTGGCGCTCGCCGCCGCTGCCCGGGGCGAAGTCATTCCCATTGAGTCCCCGATGGCGCCCCCGGACTGGGCCTACGCGCAAAGAGCGCTGCTCACCGAGTCAGTGGAAGCCGCCGCCGAGTTCGCCGCGAAGTATGTCGATTCGCGCGGCCACTTTCGCGCCGTCGAGCGATGGGGCGGCAACGATGGGCCCGACGACGTGATGGAGACCTTCCACAACTGGCCGCTGTTGTACGCGCTCGGCGCGGACGAGCGAATCCTTGCCCTCTACGATCGAATCTGGGAAGGGCATCTGGACCAGTTCCAACGCGCCAAGGCGCCGAGCGCCGAAATGGCCAAGAACGGCATGTACTGGCGCGAGTTCCCCACCGCCTTCGACTGGGAGCACAACGGCGAAGGGCTCGCGGCGTTTTTTCACTACGGCCTCTGCCGCCCGCGCGACCGCACCTACCGCCAGCGCGCCCTCCGCTACGCCGGCTTCTACAACGGCGAAGACCCGCTCGCGCCGAACTACGACAAACAGCACAAGATCATTCGCAGCCTCCACAACGGAAGCCGCGGCTCCAAGATCACGCCCGCGTCGGTGTTCGACTGGGGCGGCGAAGCAGAGCCCGGCACTGACCGCCACTCGCGCTATAAGACGGCTTCGAACATACGCGGAGACCATCCGCTCAACTTATGCACCACAACGCTCGGAATGACCGCGTATCTGCTCACCGGAGAGCCGAGGCACCGGGACTGGGTCCTCGAATACACCGGCGCGTGGCGGGACCGTATCCTCGCCAACAAGGGTAACGTGCCGACTAACATCGGGCTCGACGGCGCAATCGGCGGTGAGTGGTCCGGCAAATGGTACGGGGGGACCTTCGGATGGAACTTCGACAGTACCACCAGCACCCGTAACTATTACATGCGTGGCGTCCGTGTTGCCATGGGCAACGCCTATCTGATGACGCGCGACGCATCGTACTTGAATCCACTGTTGCGGCAGCTCGAGAATCTCTACGCGGCGAAAAAGGTGGAAAATGGGCGTACGCTGCTACCCAACAAGTACGGCGACAACGGGTGGTGGGGTTACACGCCGAACCAACACTTCGACGTGCAACGCGATCTGTATCTTTGGACCATGGACCCGGCGCGTCTCGAGCACATCGCCGCCGACCCGTGGATTGCCTACCTCAACGGCAAGAACCCCGGCTATCCGGGCGAAGCTCTGCGCGACGGGCTCAGCGGCCTGCGCCGGCGCGTGGCCGGATTCCGGAACGATCGCTCGACGCCCGACACCCGCGCCTCCGACCAGGCGCAGCGTTACAACCCAGTCGTCACTGGGCCATTGGTGAATCTGATGAACGGCGCCAATGATCCCGGCACGCCGGGCAACCTGCTCCACGCGCGCCTCCGCTACTTCGATCCCGAACAGCGTAGGGCCGGCCTCCCCGCCGATGTCGCCGCCCTTGTGGATTCACTCGAAGACGGCGCTGCCTCGGTCACCCTGGTGAACCTGAGCCAGACCCGAGAGCGCACCGTCGTCGTGCAAACCGGAGCCTACGCCGAACACACCGCCACCGAAGTCACCGCCGGCGGCCGGACGTTTACCGTCAACAGCCCAGCCTTCACCGTACGCATCGCCCACGGCGCCGGCGCGCGCCTGCGCATCGCCATGCGACGCTACGTCAACCAGCCGGTCCTGGCGTTTCCCTGGGATCGCTGATCGCGCCGGCGCCGAAGCCGACCCTCAAGCGTGCTAATGTATGAACAAATCTGTTCTTCAGGAGTCCACGATGAGGATCTCAGTTCTCGCGCTGCTGCTGGCAGGAGTGTTCACGGTTTCCGCTTCGGCCCAAAGCATTACCGCGTCCATCACTGGCACGGTAACCGACGTTACCGGAGCCGCCATCCCCAACGCCAAGGTCATCGCCACCAACGAAGGCACTTCGATCACCTATACGGTGCAGACCAATGGATCCGGCGTCTACAACCTCCCGTTTCTGCCGGTGGGCCGATATAACGCCGTGGCCGAAAACGCAGGCTTCAAAAAGAGCACCCTCGGGCCATTCACCCTGGAAGTCAACCAGATCGCGCGTATCGATTTCAAGATGGAGGTGGGCGAACTTACGCAGAGCGTCGAGGTGAGCTCATCGGCGCCGATCCTCCAGACCGAATCCACCGCCACCGGCGACTCGATCAATTCCACCAAGCTCACCTCCCTCCCGCTGAACGGACGGAACTTCGCCACGCTCACTTTGCTCATCCCGGGCGCCATCAGCACCTCGCCCAGCGTGATGAGCACCTCGGCCCGGTTCCAGAGCAGCGGCAGCCGGCCACAGGTCAACGGGAATCGAGAACAGACCAACAACTTCCTGCTCGATGGCGTGGAGACCGGTGAAACCGTGGGCAACCGCATCGGATACCAGCCCAACGTAGACGCCCTGGAAGAAGTGAAAGTCATCACCGGCAACGGCGGAGGCGAGTACGGCAACGTGGGCGGGGCGAGCGTGGTGATGACGCTCAAGAGCGGCACGAATCAATTCCGCGGCAACGTGTTCGAGTTCCTTCGAAACAGCAAGCTGGACGCCAACGACTACTTTGCCAACCGCTCAGGCAGGAAGCGCAATGCTTTCCGCCGTAACATATTCGGCGGAACCTTCGGAGGGCCCATCAAACGCAACAAGGCTTTCTTCTTTATGGACTATGAAGGAACCGAGGAGCGGGCTTCCGGTCCGGCCTCCGCCAGTGTCGCTCCTCAGGCGTGGCGCAGCGGCGACCTTTCCCGTTTCCCGCAGATCGTCCGCGATCCCCTCACCGGAACCAGCGTGGCCGCGCGATCTCCCTTTCCCGGAAATATCATTCCCGCCGCCCGCATCGTGAACCCGGTCGCCCTCAAGCTGTACAGCAGCCCGGATCTGTACCCGCTGCCCAACAACAACGGGACCGGCGCGCTGGGGGTAACCAACAACTTCCTTTCCAGTTCGGCCAGCAAGCTCAGTAACCATCAGGCCGATGCGAAGGTCGATATCCGGCTTACGGACAAGGACTCGGTATCCTCGCGCTGGTCCATCGGCCGCTACGAATCGCTCGGCTCCCGCGCCGCATTGCCCGTACAGTTGACATCGGGAGTAGATGGCCCTACAACCAGCGCCCTCCTCAGTTGGACCCGTACCTACTCAGCGCGCCTCGTAAGTGAGTCCCGAATCTCTTACAGCCGCACCGGAGTCGCCAATAACGTCGTCGATTGGTCTGGCCTGCTCGGCGCCGATGGCAACTCGAAGTTCGGCGTCGGCGGCGGACAGCCAATTGCCGGCATCAGCGGCATCAACCTCGGCAGCGGTCTCACCGGGATTGGCAGCGGCGCCGCGATCGCGGATTCGAAACAGAATAACTATCAGGCGCAGAGCCACTTCACCTTCCAGGCCGCGGCCCACCTCATCAAATTCGGCGGCCAACTATTTCGCGCCCAGCAGAATCACTATTACGCCGGCAATAACGGCGCACTCGGAACTTTCACTTACTCAGGCGGGTACTCAGGCCTCGATCACGCCGACTTCCTGCTCAATACTCTTTCGGCGAAAGGCCGCGGCGCCGTAACCGGCAAGTGGGGGCAGAGGCACTGGCGCAACGCCGTCTACGTGCAGGACGACTGGAAAGCGCGCCCCAACCTGACCGTGAATCTCGGCATGCGATGGGAATACATCTCGCCCCTGTATGAAGTCGCCGATCGCCAGGTGAATATCAATACCTACACCGGCGCGCTGATCTACCCTGGCCAAACCGAGTTCGGCCGTGCCCTGTACAAACCCTACCGGAAGCAGTTCATGCCCACCGTCGGCTTTGCATGGACGCCGGACAGGTTCCGCAATCGGCTTGTGGTTCGTGCCGGCTATCGTTTTTCCAGTTTCCTGGAAGGAACCGGCGCCAATCTGCGCCTGCCGCTCAATCCTCCGTTCTTCATCGAGTCCAACGTGAACTATGACGCCCGTTCGCCCGGCGACATCCGCACCGGCTTCGCCGACGTCATCGGCGCCGGCGACCTCACCGGCCCACGCACCGGCGCGGCCCCGTTCTATCAGGCTCGTGCCTGGGATCTCGATCTGCGCCCTCAATTCACCAACCAGTTCAACTTCACATTGGAATACCAGGTGAGCAAGGGCACGTCATTCTCCGCCGGCTACGTCGGCAACAAAGCCACTCATCTCATCGTTCCGCATGAAGCCAACCAGCCCCTGCCGGGCACTGGACCATTCAATACCTGGGCGCCTCTCAATGACCGGCGCCCCCTGGCCAAGGTGCTCCCCAATGTCGGCAATATCGCTCTGACGGAATCGAGCGGCACCAGCAATTACAACTCGCTGCAGTTGACGGCCCGTCACCGGCTGAGCGGCGGCCTCGAACTGATCTCCGCCTACACCTTCTCCAAGACCCTCACCGACAATTTGGGTTACTACGGCTGCGCGGCCGTTGCCTCCGACGGAGCCTACTGGCAGAATGCCTACGATCGCCGCGCGAATTTCGGACCGGCCTGTTTTGACGCTACCCACAATTTCACGGTGGGCGGGCTTTACGCTCTCCCGGTGGGCAGGGGCCAAAAATTCGGCGCGGGTGTCGGAAAGGCGCTCGATCTCATCGTCGGAGGCTGGAACGTGAACTACTTCATCTCCTCCCATTCCGGCTTCCCGGTCACCATTAACGCCGCCGCGGCGCAAACCAACACCGGGCAGTCGGTGCGCGGCAACGTGCGCGCCAACTATTACCGCAACTTCAACGTCACTTCTCAGACCGTCGACCGATTCTTCGGCCCCGTCGATTCCACGACGTTCTGCCCGGCTGGCGTGGACAACGGAACGTGCGCCTATGGCATCCCGGCCATCGGCACCTTCGGCACCGGAGGCGTGGGAACCCAACGCGCACCCAGCTACTTCAACTTCGACGCCTCCATCGGAAAGAAGTTCATGGTGAAGGAACATCAGTTCGTCGACTTCCGGGTGGAGTTTTTCAACTTCGCCAATCACGTGAGCTTCGGGCCTCCGGGCCGCGATATCACGTCGGTGGGCAGTTTCGGCCAGATCACCTCCCAGGTGACCCCACCGCGGAGCATCCAGTTCGGCCTCAAATACAATTTTTGATCAGGATCGCCGGCGCGGCGTTCTGCCGTGACCGGACGCGTGTGCCAGTGGAAGGCGGCAGTGAGCGTCAGTGCGTCTTCAGGGAGCGGCTGGAAATCGGTTGAATGGAGCGGGAGACGAGATTGGAAAGCTGGCTTCCGATTGTGAATCAAGAACATTGCGTTCTTGGAAGCGCCGCATATGGAGTAATTGGAGTAACGGCGGGAGTCGTGCGCTTCAAAGAGCGTTCCGAGCCTTCTTACACTCCCGGCGCCGGGCCCGGATCGGACCGACGGCCAACCACCCCGTCAGGAGATTATCGTGATTCGACGCGACTGGATTCTGCCGCCGGCCCTCTTCCCAACTCGGCTATTGAGGTGCGCCTGCCCGAAGAGTGGGAAGGCAGTGGGCCGCGCAGAGCGCCAACCCGAAATTCAGTTACCCGGTTCGAAATGGGAGCCGGGATGCGCCGAGACCAGGGAATCAGGGCTCGAGCAACCTGCGCACCTCCTCCTCGGGCAGCCCTTCGATCTCGCTCAAGAGATCCTCGGCCTTCGCGGCTGTCAGCGCCAGTTCCACTGTAGCGGCGAGCCCAACCGGTGTCGGGGCCGCAAAAAATTCCGCGAACTCCACCCTCGCGCCAAGCCGCTCCTCAATCCCGGCCAGCACACGCATCGCGCCCAGCGACTTGCCGCCCAGTTCGACGAACGAATCGCGCGCGCCGATCCCGTCCAGTTCAAGCACCGCGCCGAAGATCGCCGCGATCTCACGCTCCAGCATCGTCGCCGGAGCTTCGAAAGGAGTCCGCAGCCGCGGCCGCTCGCGGGGTGGCGCCGGAAGCGTCCGCCGGTCCATTTTCCCGGCCTCGGTCAGCTTGAGGTCGTCGCAAAACACGAACCGGTCCGGAGTCATCTGCCGAGGCAGCCGTTCGGCGACATGCTCCCGTAATTCGCTTTCGAGCGGCGCCTCGCCCACGCAGGCTACGTACGCGATCAGCCGAACATCGCCGCCTTCGGTTCGCCCGGCCACCACCACTGCCGATCGGACGTCCTCGCGCTCCGAAAGCACTGCCTCAATCTCCCCGATCTCGACTCGCTCGCCACCGATCTGTACTTGAAAATCCTTGCGGCCGAGGTGCACTACGGTGCCATCCGGGTTGCGTCGCCCGAGGTCCCCGGTGAAGTAACGCTTGTGGGAGGTCGACCGCGGATCGTTCACGAAGCGCGCCCTGGTCTGCTCCGGATCGCGCCAGTATCCGGAGGCAAAGTGCCGGCTTCTGACCGCGATCTCGCCCGTCTCCCCGTCCGCCACCTCTCGGCCGTCCTCATCGAGTAGCAGGACCTCGTTCTCCTCGAGCAGATCCTCCAACGGACATCCGATCGCCGCCAAGTTCGACTCCGTCACCGGCCCATTCTCGAAGAAGCACGGCCGAAACAGCGGCGACTCACTGAGACCCCACGAATTCGAGAACAGGCACGTTCGCGGGAAGCGCTTCGAGAACTCGGCCAGGTCGCTCGGGTACACCGAGTCGCTCGAAAGCATCAGCAGCCGCATGCTGTCGAACGTCAGTCCATCTTCCGCGTAGCGCATCGCCTGCCGGAACATATCCGGCACGGAGTGATAAATCGTGATCCGTTTCTCATCGAGGAACTTCGCCAGTTGAGCCGCGCCGTGCGCCGCATAATCGAAAGGCAGTACGCAAGCGCCGTTCAGCAGCGCCCCGAAGGTATGGTTGGCCGCGCCCGCGTAGCGCGTCGGGTAGGTCAAGGAAAGCCGGTCATGCCGCGAAATGCGGATCCCGTTCGTGTTCCGCAGCGCCGTCACCATGCGAGCTCGATGCGTGTACAGCACGCCCTTCGGCTGCCCAGTGGAGCCAGACGTGTAGTAGAGGCTCGCCGGCGCATCGGCGCTTAGGGCAACGCCGGGCTCGTCATCGCCCTCAGTCAGTTCCTCCACGGCTACCGCCACGTCCGAGCCAGCGGCGCTTCGCGCCGCGTCCGCCGTTGCCTCCGTGCACAGCACCACCCGCGCCCCCGAGTGCGCGGCGATCTGACGCACGCGCAGCGGCGGGTCCGCCGGGTCGAGCCCCAGGTAAATGTGCCCCGCCTTCAACACGCCCATCACCGCCACCAGCGGCGCCGCCCCATGCGGCATGAGAATCCCCACCGGCTCACCGGACCCCGGCAGCATCCCCCGCAAAGCGTGCGCGATCCGATTTGCACGCCGGTTGAACTCGGCATAGGTGTACCGCGCGTCGTTGGCTTCCACCGCCCACCGGTCCGGCCATCGCGCCACGATCTGTTCGAACCGCGCATGCACCGGGCGTTCGATCTCTTCCCACGGAATCGGTTCGTGCCCGCCCTCCGGGTGCGCGCACCGCCGGCGAAGTTCCCGCTGGTCCCGCACTATCGGCCCCTCAACGCTGCGTACTGGCTGGCAAACGCGATCGCCGATATCCCGGCGAAGAAAACAGCCGCCAGCGCCAAACCAACGTTGGTGAACCAGCCGGGCCTCGCCTCGCGCGGCATGAGTGTTCTGCCAACGTGGATCACGTGCAGCGCCGACATCGCCAGCCCCAGGTTCCCCAGCGTCGATCCCAGAATCGCCAGCACTAGCGGATTCGGCGTCAAGCCCAGCGCAAGCAATCCCCAAACGCAGTACGCGCCCATGATTCCGTAGTACACCGTATAAGCTCGATCCGGACTCCTCCGCCGCAAACGCTCGCTGGCTGACCATGCCACGTCCGTCCACCGCCGGCACACACCGTCGATGGTCTGGATCACCCCGGGCGCAAGGATCAGAAACCCGCAAAGCAGCGTGAGATACCAGAAAGCCTGGCCGTGCCGCGCCGCGATGCTTTGCGCCACCAACGCCGCCGCGCCGTGCCCTTCTACGTTCACGCCCCGCAGAAACTCGAGCGACAATACCGCCGGCAGCGCAACGCCGAGCAGGCAACTCGTGACCCACACGAACACCTGATCCCGCCAAATCACGCCGAGCCAGCCGTGCCAACGCCGCAACTGGACCCCAGTGAGGTCGGGCGTCTTGCCCACATGAGAGAGCGTGATCCTGCGCCCGCCCACCAGACTCGGGATCGCGCCCACCGAAGCACCCATGCCCCAGCCCTTGTCCCGCACGTAGTTCGACATCAGCGTATTCGACAATCCACCCGCCCCCGCCACCGCCGCGAACGCAGCGAGCGTTGACCACTCCACATCGCCCGTCGGGAGGCTGCCGAACCGCAGGAATCCGGTGAATACTTCCGCCCACGCGCTTGCACTCACGAACAGCAAATCGATAATCACCAGATACCCTAGCACCAGAATCACCTTCGCGCTCATGATCGCTTCCACGGCGTTGTACACCTTGCGGCCGAAGATCAACGGAACGAAAGCAGAGAGAAAAATGCAGTAGCCCAGGTTTCGTACGAGCGCATCGTCGGCCGCGGAAGGCATGCGCCCCAAAACCGCCGCCGCCAACGGGACAGCGGCGTTCGCTGCCAGGTAGGGCCATATGTAGCCGAGGTCCACCGCAAGGTAAGCCGCGGCCCAGAAGCGAGGACCCGGCCGCGTCCGCAGAAACGCCACCAGAATCGGCTCGCCCGTGAACAGCGCGTACCGCATCACCGCGAGGTTGTAGATCGCCTGGAACAGGATGCTCAGCCCCGCGATCCACATCACCCCGCCGCCGTAGCGCGCCGTCACCACGGACCCGAACAGCCACTCTCCCCCGCCGATCGCCGCGCCCGCCATCAACAGCCCCGGACCAACCAATCCCCGCACAGTCATCCGCGGCGGTTCCGGCAATTCGCCTCTCCCCCACTCCGGCAAGCCTCTCTCGGACATTTGTCCATGTTACCTAGCCCTCAGCGCGGCTATCATGAGAGGACGTCAAACAATCAGCAGCTTGCAAGGAGAATCGCGCGGCTCAGTCCAGCCCGGCGCGCCCTGCTGGAACAACGGCTGCTCGGCTCGCGCAAGCCGGCCGCACCCGTACGCGCAGTCCCGAAGGCCCCTTCCGGCGACTGCCCGCTCACCCATGTTCAGCGCCAGGTCTGGGCGTTTGAGCGATTGTATCCGGGCACTCCCGCGTACAACGTGATCTGGGTCAAGGCGCTTCACGGACCCATCGACTTCCCCGCGCTGGAGCGGGCCTTCAACGCCCTGCTGGGCCGTCACGCGATTCTGCGCGCCACCTTCCACAGCACTCCGGACGGCCCCGTGCAGCGCATCCAGCCGCCGGCGCCTGCTCCCCTCCAGCACCTATTCGTGGAAGCCGGCGCCGCCGATAGCCAGGCGGCCGCGCGGGAGATCGCGCGCGGAGAGGCGGACCGTGCCTTCGATCTCGAACGCGGCCCTCTCGCCCGGGCAACGTTGATCCGCGTCACCGTCGAAGAGCATTGGCTGTTACTCACCGCTCACCACCTCGTTGCCGACGGTTGGTCCATGGGCGTCGCCGAGCGTGACTTGGCCGAACTCTACAACGGATTTCGCCAAGCCCGCGAACCGAATCTGCCCTCGCTCCCGATCGAATATGCCGACTGGGCGGCTTGGCTCTCCACGCACGAAACGGACACCGCGTACTGGGTGAACGAACTCGATGGCGCGTCGCACGAACCAGGCCTCCACACCGACTTTGCTCGCACCCCGAACAGCTTGCCGGCTGGCGTGAATCCGGCGGAAGCGTGGAAAGCCGGCGTGACCGTTCCGCGTCCCCTGCTTGCCGCCCTCGAAAGCACAGCTCGCGCCTGCGACGCCACCGTCTACGCCCTGCTGATCGCGGCGTGGGCCGCCGTTCTTCACCGCCACGGCTGTGGCGAAGATCTGATGATCGGCACGCCGCTTGCGGGACGAACCCGTCCCGATCTCGCCAATGTCGTCGGGTTCTTCGCGAACACGCTGCCCTTGCGCATCGGCATCCAGGGGGACCCCACTTTCGCCGGTCTCGTCGCGCGCGTGAAGCAGAAGGTCCTCGCCGCAGTCGATCGACAGGACGCGCCTGTCACGCCCGGTTTCCAAACCGCTGTAGCCTACCTCGAGTCACACCCCTCGCAACATCTGTTCAGCGGACTCCGCACCGAACATCTCCTCCTCGATAATCGGTCCGCCCCGTTCGACACCATGCTTTTCGCCGATCAATTCGCCGGGCAACTTGCGCTGACCGTCGCCCTCCGCAAGCACATCTTCGGCGAATCCACCTGCATCACCATCGCCCGTCACCTCGAGCGGTTCCTTGAAGGGATCGCTACTGACCCCGGCCTGCCGGTTTCGGCCTACCCGCTTATGGATGCCGAAGAGCGGCGCGCGGTCCTCGCTCTGAGCGGAGGAAACACCCGGCCTTACTCCCGTGAGCCAGTCCACGTACTGTTCGAACGGCAGGCCGCGCTCACGCCGGAAAGCGTAGCCCTGGTCGATGGTGGCCGGACGGTCACCTACGCCGAACTCGGCCGACACAGCACACACATTGCCGCCGCGATCGCCCAGGCTGGCGTCGGCCCAGGATCGATCGTAGCCGTGCTCTGCGATGGATCGTCCGCCATGGTCGCGGCGTTTCTCGGCGTGATGAAAGCCGGCGCGGCCTACCTGCCGCTCGACATCGCCGACCCGCAACTCCGCCTCAGACAGCTCGTTCGAGAAGCCAACGCGCGTCTGGTCCTCACGCCCGGCTGCGAGAGGTTCCCAGGTGTAGACACGCTCCTGCTCAACCAACTCCCCGAGGCCAAAACCGTACCGCCGGCCGAAATCACCCCTGACAGCCCGGCCTATGTGATGTACACCTCCGGCTCCACGGGCGTGCCCAAGGCTGTCGTCGTGCCGCATCGGGGAATCGGCCGCCTTGTCAGAGAATGCAGCTTTGCCCGCCTGGACCCCTCGACCGTATGCCTGCACATGGCCCCGCCGGCGTTTGACGCCTCTACGTTCGAAATCTGGGCGCCCCTGCTGAACGGCGGCCTTTGCGTGCTCTATTCCGGCAGCCGCGCGTCCCTCGCCGATATCGGTGACGCCATCCGCCTGCACGGTGTCAACACGCTGTGGCTGACCAGTTCGCTGTTTAACGCCGTCATCGACGAAGCTCCCCAAATGCTCGCGCCCATCCGCCAACTCTTGATTGGCGGCGAGGTTCTTTCCGTCCCGCACGTCACGAAAGCTCTCCGCGCCTTGCCCGCAACCCGGATCGTCAACGGATACGGACCCACCGAGTGCACCACCTTCGCTTGCTGCTACCCGATCCCGCACGATATTGACCCCAACTCAGCGAGCATTCCCATCGGAACGCCGATCGCCAGCACCAGCGCGTACATCCTTGACGGCCGCGGCGAGCCGGTGCCACTTGGCGTGCCCGGCGAGCTGTATCTCGGTGGCGACGGAGTCGCCCTCGGCTACCTCGGCCAGCCGGAACTCACCAACGAGGTCTTTCTCCCCGATCCCTTCCACCCCGGCACCCACCACATTTACAAAACCGGCGACCGCGCCCGCTGGCTGCCCTCCGGCGTCATCGAGTTCCTGGGCCGCGCCGACGGTCAATTGAAAATCCGAGGCTTCCGCGTGGAACCCGGCGAAGTCGAGGCGGCGCTCCTGGCGCTTCCCTCCATCGCTCAGGCGGCGGTCGCCGTGCAAGACGGCTCATCCGGTGCGAAACACCTGATCGCCTACGTTGTTCCCAGCGCCCAAGCCGGCACAGGGCGGGGCGCCCTCGAGGCAGGTCGGAATTCGCCGCCCCAGCTCCGTTGTGCCGGCGAAGACTTAGGAGGTTCGGGCCAAGCGGACTCCGAATCCATCCGCGCCGCGCTTTCCCATCGCCTGCCTGCCTACATGGTGCCTGCAAGAATCGCGATCATTGATCGGCTGCCACTCCGCGACAACGGCAAGATCGACCGTGCGCGGTTGCCCGCCATCCAACACACCCGAG
>JAWKHI010000025.1:0-106156 GCA_041394885.1 Bryobacteraceae bacterium
ACTTCCGGGGACTCCGGGGCGATGGAACCGGTATGTGGGGTTGCGGTGCGTTGGGAGGGGAGTGTGGGGGGGACGATCACCTGGGGAACGGGGCTGGGGCGAAGCCTTATGGGGAGCAGGATGGGCGGTTTGGGGCGCACGATCAGGATGGGAAGGGGCTGCATTATGCGGACCAGCGGTATCATTATTCGAATCGGGGGCGGTTTTTGAGGGCGGATCCGTACCGGGCGAGTGGGGGGCGTGGGATCCGGTGTCGTGGAACCGGTATTCGTATGTCGAGGGGGATCCAGTGGGACTTAGTGATCCGACAGGGTTGATGCTCGCGAGGCCCCATTACGATCCAGCGACAGTCATCATTTCTCTACCCGGACCAAGCACGGATTATCCTGATGCCACAGATCGACCTGACTCGACCGGCGAACGTGAACTCCGAATGGGACGACCTGTCGGAGCGATGCCGACCCGAGATGTGACACTGACTGTTTCCAACAAGCGAGCATGGCTCAATGCATCAAGGAGAGTCGAAGCCTCGCGTGACCAGCTAGAAGCAGCCGGAAGGACACACAATGTCGACTGGCGTCTACTAGCGGCGATTGGTGTCCGTGAAACCGGCTTCCAGAACATCGCCCAGCCGGATGGGCAAGGGCGCGGGGTCTTTCAAATTGACATCGGCCAAAACCCCTCCGTGACCGCTGCGCAGGCGGCGGAGTTGACCTTTGCTGCCGGATTTGCTGCACAATGTCTATCTTCCGCCCTTGATCAGGTCTCGCAAGCGTGGGTTACAGACCCGGCGCAGGCAGGGCGTTTAGCAGCCGACTTCCTACAGCCGGGGACTACCCAACGTACTCAACCGAGTACGCCAAGGGCAGACGCCGGACTCGATCGACGCGGATTTCGCCAGAGGTAACTATGACCAGAATGTTCTCGACTTAGGGGAATGTTTTCAGTGAAAGTACGCATCTCTGACTCTTTTGCCAAGAAAATACGTACAACCGAAAAAGCCCTGCGATCCTTGTTGGCGCCTACCATTCCATGGCGAGTTCGAGCAGGTGCAGCTCTTGCAGTTCTTGTTGGCGGCGTTCTGATGGGACAACAGCCCCAGCGGGCGGCGGTGACTCTCCTGGGCTGGTCATCCGGTACTGGGTCTGGGGTTTTTGTGCTCGGCCGGCGCGAGCAGGTTTTCGGGTGTGAGTTCCGGAAGGGGGAAACACGAGTGAGTTTCGAGGGTGCCCAGAAGTTTTGGATTGGGCGCGAAAGGCCACTAGTGGCCTGTCGCTGAGTAACGATTAGCATGCGAGTAGCGTCCTTCTGGTATGCCTTTCCATGCGGAACCAGTGAGCCTGAGCGCTGAAGAGCAGACCGAGTTGGAGGCCATGTCGCGGTCGCGTACCCTGCCGGCTACGGATGTCTCGAAGGCCAAAATGATCCTCTGGCTCGCACAGGGACGAACCTATCGCGAGATCGAAAAAGGATTGGACACCACCGCGCCCACGATTGCCCGTTGGAAGGCTCGCTTCCTGAAAGACCGCATCGACGGCTTAGTGGCAGAGCGGCATCCGGGACAAACACCATCAGTGCGCACGCCGCGATTGCAAGCCAAAATTCTCACCGCGATCAAGAATGGCCCCCGTGATGGCTCCACCCACTGGTCCTGTCGCAAGTTGGCCAAGCAGTTCGGGGTCAGCAAGGATTCAGTGCAACGGATCCTGGTGCAAGCCAACGTCAAACCACATCGGCTGGAACGCTACATGGCTTCCAACGACCCCGATTTTGAAACGAAAGCCGCCGACATCATCGGACTGTATCTGAATCCACCGCAACACGCGGCCGTATTCTGTGTCGATGAAAAGACGGCGATTCAAGCCCTGGACCGGCTCGATCCGGTGCTGCCACTATCGCCGGGACGTCTGGAGCGCCACGGCTTCGAATATTACCGGCATGGCACGCTCTCCCTGTTTGCCGCTCTTGACGTGCAGACCGGCAAAGTGCAGGGTAAGACGGCGGCACGCCATACCAGCGCCGAGTTTGTTGAGTTCCTCGAGCAGATTGTCGGCGGCTGCCGGCCGCAACAGGAGATTCATGTCATTCTGGACAACCTGTCGGCGCACAAGACCAAGACCGTCGCCGCGTTCCTGGAACAGCATCCGAATGTGCGGCTTCATTTCACGCCGACTTACTCGTCTTGGCTCAATCAGGTCGAGATCTGGTTCGCACGCCTCGAACGCGAAGTGATTGCGCGCGGAGTCTTTCATTCGGTCGCTGATCTGGCCAGAAAGTTGATGCGATTCATTCGCGCCTACTCCAAGGTCGCACGTCCGATCAAATGGAAATACAATGACCCGTCACGGCGCATCGCATGCTAACGAACTCGCTGCGACGGGCCACTAGTTCTTCTGTCCCCGCCACCAGAGGCGAAGTCTTTGCCACGGCGAACCTTCGTCGGGATTCACGCGGGAGATGGCGCGATCGCGGGGAGGGGCGGGCGGAGTCCATGGCTCGGTATCGACCAGGCGCAAGCGGCCATTGGTGAGGACGAAAGTCCGTCGAATCAGGGTGTTTTCTTTTTCGGTTATGACTCGAATTCGGGGAGCGCCCTGTTCGGTGGTGTCGGCCAGGACGGGGTAGTAGCCTCGCAATCCCCGTTCGACGAACTTGGTTTCGTAGCGGTCCCGTTTGGGATTCCAGGCAAACAGGCGCATGCTATCGAACTGAAATTCCTCCGGGGGCGACGCAATGGTCATCCACAACCAGCTTTGGTGCGATTGGCCATCGTCGAAAACGGTTCCCATGGGGAAAGCGGCGGTGATGCGGTGTCCGTTGGCGAATTGAGTGATTTCGTCTGGCAGATCCATCATGGTCATGCGGGCGAGAACCCAACCGGAGCGTCCGTCGGGCAGGCGAACGCGGGCCCAGTCGTCTTTGAGGGTTCCCTCGGGCACGGGATCGCGGGAGGTGTCGCGATTGGGATCGTAGGGAGTGCGGGCGGTGACTTTGCGCTCGATCAACTCGGCGGGCGCGTCCTCGGTGAGTTGGGAGAAACTGGGGGAAAGCCGGTTGGGCCCGATGTGGACGTTCAACAGGTCGAAAGCGATGAGACGGCCTTGGGAGGGCAGGATCCGGCCTTGTTCGTGAGCGTCGCGCAGAGCGGTCATGGCTTTGGCGGAGAGTAGCTGGCGCCCATCGGTCCAACCCTCGATCCCCTCGGCGGTGCGGACTTCGGCAAAGCGGCGGCGGTAGGAAAGGACTTCGACTCGCTCGCCGTGGCGCACGGTGGCGGTAACGGGAGCGCGCGGGGTGAGGTCCGAACGGACCTGGAGCGACATGGGGGCGACGAATCCTTCGCCGATCGCGGGAGTACGCTGGCGCGAAAAGCCACACCCGAGGCCGGCGAGCATGAGCACGGCGGGGCCGATGACAAATGGGCTAGGCTTCGACATAGGTCCGGAGCAAGGTCATACCGGGAGAGGAGGCGATGTTGGCGCCTTGGGGCAGCCGCCAGACCTGGCCGGCGGCGCAGGCGGCACCGTCGACGGAGCCTTCGCCTTCGAGCACGATCATCAAAGCGTCACGGGGCCAAGTGGCGACGCCGCGCACATATTGTTTTTCGGTGGTGAAGTAGGGGCAGCGGGCGAGGGTCCCGTCATCGCCGGGTGTGGAACGGCCCGGATGCGTACCGAGGGCGGCCACGGCAAAGCCATCGTCGAGGTGCAAGGGGCGGCCGGTGCGGCCCCAGTCATAGAGCCGGTAGGTGACGTCGGATTTCTGCTGGATCTCGCACAAGACGAGCCCCGCGCCGATGGCGTGCACGGTGCCGGCGGGAGTGAAAAAAGTATCGCCGGGCGCGGCTTCGTGCCAGGCGAGCATGGAGACGATGGATCCGTCGAGCGCCCCCTGCCGGGCGGCTTCGAGCGTGACAGGCTTTTGGAAACCAATGGCGATCCGGGCGCCGGGATCGGCGCGGAGGATGTGCCACATCTCGGTTTTGCCGGCCGATCCGTTGTGATGGCTGGCGGCGTAATCGTCGCCGGGGTGGACCTGGACGGACAGATTGCCGGTGGTGAAAATGAACTTCACCAGAATGTCGCCCGAGTCAAACCACACTTCGCCGGTTTTGGCCGATTGCCGCGGGTACCAGGGTGTGAGGTCAAGCGCGCCCCACACCCGTTCGACCATTTCCGGTTCGATGCGCGTTGGGCCGGCGGTGGTCATTTCCCCTGGATGAAATTGTCGATGCGGTCGAGCCCGCGCTCGATTTCCTTCATGGAAGTGGCGTAGCTGATGCGGACGTGCTCATGGGTTCCGAACGCTTCCCCCGGCACCACGGCGACATGGGCCTTTGCGAGAAGCTGGCCGGCGAAATCGAGCGCCGAGCCGAGGCCCAACTGGCGCATCGCGCCGCCGATGTTGGGATAGGCATAGAAGGCGCCCATGGGTTCCTGGACGGTCACGCCAGGGATCTTGCGGAGCCGTTCGACGACGAAGGCGCGGCGGGTGCGGTACTGCTCGAGCATCGCCTGGACGGATTCCTGCGGGCCGCGGAGAGCTTCGATGGCGCCGATTTGCGCGATGGAGGTGGGGTTCGACGTCATGTGGCTGTGGAGCTTGATCACCGCGTCGATGACGAATTTGGGTCCGAGGCCGAAGCCGATGCGCCAGCCCGTCATCGCGTAGGTTTTCGAGAGCGACCCGGCGATGATCACGTTGTCCTTGGCCCCGGGCACGGCGGCGATGGAGAATGGCTTCTCGTCTCCGTAGAGGAAGTGGCAGTAGCACTCGTCGGTGATGAGCCAGACGCCTTTACGGCTGGTGACCTCGTGGATGCGCTCGAACTCGCGCTTGCTCAACACGGCGCCGCTCGGGTTGGAAGGCGAATTGATCAGCACGGCCTTGGTTCGGGGCGTGATGGCCTCTTCGATCATTTCGGCGGTGAGGGTGAAGCCCTTCGATTCGTCTGTGTTGACGAACACGCACTTGCCGTAAGCGAAATTGACCACGTCCTGGTAGGTGACCCAGTAAGGGACGGGCACGATGACTTCGTCGCCGGGGTTGACGAGCACCTGCATGAGGCTGAAGATGATGTGCTTGCCGCCGACGGTGGCGACGCATTCGTTGGGCGCGTAGGCGGTGCCAAAGTCGGCGGCGTGGCGCTCGCAAATGGCCTTCTTGAGGTCGATCACACCATCGACAGGGGTGTATTTGGTGAAGTTGGAGTCCAGCGCCTTTTTCGCCGCATCCTTGATGTTGTCCGGGGTGGGGAAGTCAGGCTCACCGGCGCCAAAGTCGACGACGTCGACGCCCTCCCGCTTCAATCGCCCGGCTTCGGCCGAAACTTTCACCGTGGACGAGACACTGATCATGCCGACCCGTTCGGCCAATTCCGTCATCGTGGTTGTCACCGCGTTTCACCTCGCACTTTCTCACGCAATCGCGCCTCCACCGCGGGAGGCACCAGACCTGAAATATCTCCACCGAGCCGGTAGACTTCCTTCACCAGCCTGGAACTGATGAAAGAGTACTTTTCGTTGGCCATGAGAAACACCATGTCGATTTCCGGCTCTAGCTTGCGGTTCATGTGCGCCATCTGCAACTCGTACTCGTAGTCCGAGATGGCGCGTATGCCGCGCACAATCACTTTGGCCCCGCGCGCCCGGGCGTAGTGAACGAGCAGCCCGTCGAAGCTATCGACTTCCACGTTCGGGTAACCGCTCACGGCCTCACGCAGCATGTCGATCCGCTCGCCGGCGCTGAACAGCGGCTGCTTGCTTTCGTTCCGCAGGATCGCCACGATCACACGTTCAAACAGCGCGGCTGACCTGTGGATCAGGTCGACATGGCCGTTCGTAATGGGGTCGAACGATCCAGGGTAGATCGCAACCGCGCTCTGGGGCAATCTCCTATTTTAAACGATTTTCGCGGGCAACCGAATGGTGAATACCGCGCCGGCGCCGGGCCGGCTGGCTACGTCGATGGCGCCGCCGTGGCTGGTGACAACGCGGTGGACGATGGCGAGGCCCAGGCCGGTGCCGCGTCCGCTGGGGTTGGCCGAGAAAAACGGTTCAAAGATGCGGCCCAGAAGCTCGGCAGGGATCCCGGGGCCGTCGTCGGCGACGACGAGTTCCACGGTCGGCCGGCCGGTCCGCACGGCCAGATGGAGCCGCCCGCCTTCCGGCATTGCGTCGCGGGCGTTGACGGCGAGATTGAGCACCATTTGATAGATCTGGGCGGGATCTCCGGCCACTGGGGCCGAGGGGCTTTGGAGGTCCACGGAAACGCGCAGCCGGCCACCGTCGCCGCGGGAGAGTAGTCCGGCCACTTCGTTGACCACGGCCGCCAAGTCCACCGTTTCCATGCGCACGGTGGACTGGCCGGAGAAGGCGTAGAGTTGTTTGACGAGATCGGTGGCGCGCAGGGCGGCCTGGGAAATGACCCCGGCGGCTTCGCGGATTTCGTCTTGCTCGGCGAGGGCCTCGATGAGGGAGGCGTGACCGAGGACGCCGCCGAGCATGTTGTTGAGGTCATGGGCGATCATCCGGGCAAAGAGCTGGGAGTTGGCTTCAGCGCGGCGAAGACGGTCGAGTTCGGGATCGGGGTCGGAGCCCGGTGCGGGTTGGTGGGGCATTGGGGGACGGTGGAGTAGCGCGACTCCAGTTTAGCGATTCCGGAGGGGAACTGGTCCGAGAGGGGGCTTTGCGCAGTGACGGGACGGGTGGCGGGGTGGGAGACGGGCGCGGCGGGGCTAGAGTAAGCCCTCCGCGCGGGGGAAGTTAGAACATGTAGAGCGGGGTGCCGGCGGGAGCTTCGCCCTCGCCGCCACCTCCGACACCGACGGCAGCCTCTTCGGCTTCCGGATTGACCGGGCGGCAGTAGATCCCGCCTTCGCCGAGGTAGACCTCGAGTTCGGCCGGACGGGGTAGGGTGCCCTGGATAAGCGCGTCCGAGAGGGGATCCTCGATGTATTTCTGGAGGGCGCGGCGGAGAGGCCGTGCGCCGTAGCTGCGGTCACCGCAGGTCTTCTCGAGGATGTAGCGGGCGGCATCGGGGTTCAGCGAGATGCGGATCTGCTTGGGAACCAGATTGACGTTGATCTGCTCGGTGAGCAGGTGAATGATCTGGAGGAGATCGTCGTCGCTGAGGCTGGTGAAGAGAATCGTTTCATCGAGACGGTTGAGGAACTCGGGATTGAAAGCCTTCTTCACTTCGTTCATGACCATGTCTTCGACCTTGGGCGGGACGCCGGTGGTGGACTGGGTGGAGAAGCCGATCTGGGACCGTTTCTCGAGGTGCCGGGCGCCGAGGTTGGACGTCATGATGATGATGGTGTTCTTGAAGTCGACCGTGTTGCCGAGGCCATCGGTCAACTGGCCGTCTTCAAACACCTGGAGCAGGATGTTGTAGACGTCGGGATGCGCCTTCTCGATTTCGTCGAGCAGGATGATGGAATAGGGAGCGCGTTTGACGCGTTCGGTCAACTGGCCGCCTTCTTCGTAGCCGACGTAGCCGGGGGGCGAACCGATCAGCTTGGAGACCGAGTGCTTTTCCATGAACTCGGACATATCGAAGCGGATGAGGGATTTTTCGCTGCCGAACAGGAAGTCGGCGAGGGCGCGGGCGACCTCGGTTTTTCCGACGCCGGTGGGGCCGAGGAACAAGAACGAGCCGGCGGGGCGCTTGGGGGACTTGAGGCCGGCGCGAGAGCGGCGGATGGCGCGGGCGAGGGCGCCGATGGCCTTCTCCTGGCTGACGACGCGCTTGTGCAGTTCCTCTTCAATGCGGAGGAGCTTGCTCACTTCCTCTTCGCGGATGGCGGTCATGGGGACGCCGGTCCAGCGGGCGACGACGTCTTCGATATCGTCCTTGGTGACGACTCCGGTGGAGGTGTCGTCGAGGTTGTACTTTTCGCGGATCTGGCGCAAGTTCTCGCGCTCTTTGCGCTCTTCGTCCGAATAGAAGCGCGCCTTTTCGAACTCCTGGTTCGCGATGGCGATCTCCATCCGGTGGACGATGAATTTGATCCGCTTCTGAATGTCGGCGACCTCGGAGGGGAGCGTGGTCTGACGGAGCTTGACGCGCGCGCCGGCCTCGTCGATCAGGTCGATGGCTTTGTCGGGCAAGAAGCGATCGGGGATGAAACGGTTGGAGGCGTGGACCGAGGATTCGATGGATTCGTCGGTGTAGGCGACGGCGTGGAACTTCTCGTAGCGCTCCTTGATGCCGAACAGAATCTGGATGGCGTCGGCTTCCGAGGGCGGAGGCACTTTGACGGCCTGGAAGCGCCGCTCGAGGGAGCGGTCTTTCTCAATGGATTTGCGGTACTCGCCGGGGGTGGTGGCGCCGATGCACTGGATCTCGCCCCGCGACAGCGCGGGTTTCAGGATATTGGCGGCGTCGAGGGAGCCTTCGGCCGAACCCGCCCCGACGAGCGTATGCAACTCGTCGATGAAGATCACCGCGTTCTGGTTTTCCATCAACTCTTTCATGATGGTCTTGAGGCGTTCCTCGAACTGGCCGCGGTACTTGGTGCCGGCGACGATGAGCGAGAGATCGAGGGCGAGAATGCGCTTGTCGGCGAGGAAGCTGGGGACGTCTCCATCGGCGATGCGCTGGGCGAGCCCTTCGACGATGGCGGTTTTGCCGACGCCGGGTTCGCCGATGAGGACGGGATTGTTCTTGGTGCGGCGGCAGAGAATCTGGACGACGCGTTCGAGCTCGCCATCGCGCCCGATGAGGGGGTCCAGCATGCCATCGATGGCGGCCTGGGTGAGATCGCGGCTGAACTCGGAAAGCAGGGAGCTCTCCTTGGGCCGGTTGGAGGACATCTTCTCCGACGACGACCGGGCTATTTCTTCGCGGACCTGCGAAAGGCGGAGGCCGCGCTCATGCAGAATCTCGGCGGCAAAGCACTTTTCCTCACGCAGCAGGCCGAGCAGCAGATGCTCGGTGCCGATGTGCTTGTGGTTGAGCCGCTCGGCTTCTTCGGCTGCGTAGGCCAGCACGCGCTTGCATTCGTGCGACAAAGGCAGGTCCACGGAAGTGGAGACCTTTTCGCGAAGCGTGGTCTGCGCCTCGATCTGCTTGCGGATCGATTCGAGCGCGGCATGGGACCGGAGGAACCGGTTCGCCAGCGCCTTGTCTTCCCGCAGCAGCCCGAGCAACAGGTGCTCGGTCTCGATGTAGGGACTGCCGAACTGGCTCGCCTCATACCGGGCAAAAAAGATAACCCGCCGCGCCTTCTCTGTGTATCGTTCGAACATAGCCTGCCGTTACCTCACTGAAGAACCAGACTCGCTGCCCGTCCAGGGGACGAACACGCCCTGATCTAATTGTAAGACTCGATCGCAGCTTTCTGCGAGCGAGAGGTTGTGCGTGACGATCACGCTCGTGAGCCGGTGCGCGCGATGCACCTCGGCCAGAAGTCTGGAGATGGACTCTCCGCTTTTGTGATCCAGATTTCCCGTGGGCTCGTCGGCGAGGAGAGCCTTTGGGCCGGCGGCGAGCGCGCGCGCCATGGCCACCCGTTGCTGCTCCCCTCCGCTCAACTCGCCTGGGCGGTGGTCGACGCGGGCCTTCAGGCCCACTTCCTCGAGCCTCTGGCGGGCGATGCGGTGGGCCGCCTCGGGGTCGGCGCCGCGAATGAGCAGCGGCATGGCCACGTTCTCGAGCGCGGTGAATTCGGGCAGGAGGGAGTTCATCTGCCACACGAATCCAATGGTGCGATTGCGAAAATCGGCGAGGGCGGTGTCGTCCAGGGAGAAAATGTCGCTGTCGCCGTAGAGGATCCGGCCGCTGGTCGGACGGTCCAGGGCGCCGAGCAGGTAAAGCAGAGTCGATTTGCCGGCTCCCGATTCCCCGATCACAGCCACGCGCTCGCCGGCGGCGATATCGCACTCGAGCCCGGCGAACACCTGAACATCGGCCGGACCGGACCGGTAGGTCTTGTTCAACCCCTCGATACGGATTCGAAATTGCCCCTCGGTCTTCATTGGTTCGATCGGTTCCCCCGTTGATACGATGCGGGTGCTGCCGGTCGCCCGGCCCCTCTCCGAACGGATGCCTTTTGCGGCGGCCAGCCCGGCGGCTCTCTCTCTTCGATCCTCCCTTTTTACTTTATCAGGCATTGCCGGCGACACCGTGAATTCCCTGGGCCGGGCCGCTAGTCATTTTGGCTAGTGATGCTTGGCCGGCTCGGGCTTGTGCGCCGCCGCGGAGGCCTGTTTCGCCTTCCCCTCATGATCGACGGATTTCTTCTCATCTTTATGGCCCGCGGACTTCTTTTCCTCGGGCTTGGCGTGGGCATCGGGCTTGGCGTGGACATCGGGCTTGGCGTGAGGGTCCGGCTTGGATGCCGCGGGCTTGGCATGGGGGCCGGCGGGCGGCGGCTCCTTCGGGTCTGTTGCCGGTTTCGGCTTCTGGGCCGTCTTGTCCGGGCGCGGGGCCGGGCGCGGGCGGAATTTCGCCGACCGGCTGAGGCGTCCGGTGCGGGTGGGCGCGGCCGCGGGCTTGGCCGCCGGAGGAGCGGTTGGGGGCCTGACGGAGGTGGTCTTGCCCTGGGCGGCGTCCGGCTGCGGCACGGTGGTCTGGGTGGCCGGCGCCGATGGCGGGGCGGAAGTGAAACGGGGCGCCATCGGGATGGAGCCGGCTCCGGCCGGTTCGGGATGCGGGGATGCGCTGACCGGGGCGGGCGTGGCGGTCTGGGCCGCCGGAGGGGTGGCGGCTTGTTGCGGAAGCACCGTGACGACGATGGGGACCTCGACGGGCGCGACGCCGCGCCAGGTGGAAACGCGGAGGGCCGTGCGGTGGGTGCCCGGAGACAGGCGCGTGAAATCGAAATAGAGGGCGATGGTGTCGGAATCGAAGGCGGCTCCGCGCCCGGGGGTGACGCCGGCGCGGACCCGGGCCTCGAGCCAATCGACAGGTGGCGGATCCATGGTGTAGGCGAGCGAGGCGGTGTCGCTCGACACGCGGAGGAGCATCGGATCCGGGGGGCGCTGGCCGGCAAGGACGCGGAACTCGACGGCGGGCGGATTGACGAGCAGCACGGGTGCGCCGGAAACGTCGAGGGAAAACTCGCGGTCCGCCCATCCACAGGCATTGGCGGCGCGGACGAGGAACCGGAACAGCCCGGGCTCGGCCGGGACGCCGCGAAGGTAGCCGGCCGCGGTGAGTTCCAACCCGGGCGGGAGGGCCCCGCCGGAGACGGTGAGCGTGACGACGTTGTTGGAACACAATCCGCCACCCGCGGCGAGGATGGGCCCGCCGGTGTAGGGGCGGCCGAGGTAGCCGGTGGAAAGCTCCGTGGGCGTGAGGTCAGCGCCGCCGGAGCGGCCATGAGCAGAGGAAGAGCCGAAACAATGGCGGCCAGGGAGGTGGGAATCGAGGTCACGCTGCTCTTATCGGCGTGGGGGGCGAATGGGAGCGCAAACCAAATTCAAAGCCCACCCCGTCTCGCCGATAAGATACCGGAGGCCAATCCACATGCTGCAACAAAGTCTTCTTTTCAACGGTTGGGCGAGGCGGTGTTTTGCCGCGAGCGCCTGCCTGTTCTACGCGGCCGGAGCGGGGGCGAGCGACGCCGGGCACGCGCCGGGTCAACCAGCCATGCTGTACGCACACGCCGGCGACGAGCACGGCCCGTCGTCAAGGATGTTGAACAACGAAGGGCTGGTGCTGTTGGCGCGGGCCGGCTACAATGAGCGCTTTCTGGCGGAACTGGTGCGCACGAAGCCGTCGCGGTTCGACACGTCGGTGGAGGGCTTGGTTTACATGGCCAAGCACGGGATTTCGGAGCGGTTGGTGCGGGCGATCCTGGTGCGGGAGCGGGAACAAGCCGAGCGGCAGGCGATTGAGGATGCGGAGCCGCTCGACATCGCGCCGGCTTCGTTACCGGCGGCGGCGAAACCGGTGCGGCTGAAGGTGGTCAAGCAAGGGATCCTGGTTCCGGCCGATCCGAAGGCGACGATCGCGCCGGGGGCGATCATCGTGGAGGAGCGAGGGGCCTACTGGGCGAAGCCGGTTTCGACGGGACGCATGTAGCGGTCGACGTTCCGGCGGGGACTTCGAGACAATGGTGGGAGTCTCCCGGCCATGAAATCCAAGTCATCCCCGCGCGGGCGCCCCGGCCCCGCCCGCCTTTGTCGTCGGTATCGATCTGGGCACGACAAATTCGGCGCTTGCCTTTGCCCCGTTCCCATACGCTGAGGGAACGGAGGCGGGGGCGCCGTCCACCGTCGAGCCGTTCGAGGTTCCGCAACTGGTGCGGCCCAACGACGTAAGGCCGCTGCCACTTCTGCCCTCGTGCCTGTTCCTTCACGGCGAGGCGGACTTTCCGCCCGAATCGCTGGGGCTGCCGTGGAACGCGTCTCCGGCCTTGGTGACGGGTGAGTTGGCGCGAGCGCGGGGGGCCGAAGTGCCGTCGCGGCTGGTTTCGTCGGCCAAGAGCTGGCTGTCGCATTCGAGCGTCGACCGCACAAGCGCGCTGTTGCCGCTGGAAGCCCCGGAAGGCGTCCGGCGCGTGTCGCCGGTGGAGGCGTCGCGCCATTACCTGGAGCATCTGCGCGAGGCGTGGGACCACACCCATCCCGACGCCGGGTGCGCGTGGCAGCAGGTGCTGGTGACCGTACCGGCGTCGTTCGACGCCGTGGCGCGGGACCTGACGTTGCGCGCGGCCGCCGACGCGGGATTCCCCGACGTGGTGCTGCTCGAGGAGCCGCAAGCGGCGTTCTATGCGTGGATCGAGCGTCATGCCGACTGGCGCGAGCGCATCCGCCCGGGCGATCTGGTGCTGGTGATCGACATCGGCGGCGGAACCACGGATTTCTCACTGATCGCGGTGACCGACGAGGACGGGGATCTGGCGCTCGACCGGGTGGCGGTGGGCGAACACATACTCCTCGGCGGCGACAACATGGACCTGGCGCTGGCGCACGCGATCGCACAGTCGCTCGAGGGACGGCGGTTGTCGACGCTTCAGATGAACGGCCTATGGCAAAGCGCGCGGTCCGCGAAGGAAGCCTTGTTCGCCGATGCGGGGCGCGACGAACATCCGGTGACGATACTCGGGCGGGGATCTGGGGTGATCGGAGGCGCGATCAAGGCGAAGCTTGGGCGGGCGCAACTCGAGTCGATCGTGTTGGACGGGTTTTTTCCGGAAACGGCGTATGCGGCTGACCCGGAGGATCCGCGCACCTCGGGGATCAACGAAATCGGGCTCCCGTACGCGGCGGACGCGGCGGTGACGCGGCACCTGTCGCGATTCCTGCGTCACGCCGCCGCATCGCGCAAGGGCGGGCCATCCGCGCCGACGCACGTCCTGTTCAACGGTGGGGTATTCATGGCGGCGCCGATCCGCGCGCGGCTGCTCGAGATCCTGAACGGATGGCTGGCGGGAGAAAATCAGCCGGCGGCGGTGGCGCTGGAGGGCGAGGACCTGATGCACGCGGTATCGCGCGGCGCGGCCTACTACGGACTGGCGCGGGCGGGCCACGGCATTCGGATCCGCGGCGGGGTGTCGCGATCCTACTACATCGGGATACAGGCGGCGATGCCGGCGATCCCGGGCGTCCGTCCGCCGCTGCGGGCCTTGACGGTGGCGCAGGCGGGCATGGAAGAGGGAACGCGGCTGCAACCGTCGACACGGGAGTTTTCTCTGCGGGTAGGGCAGCGATGCGACTTCCGGTTCTTCTCCTCGGTGGACCGGCGGGAGGACGAGCCGGGCACGATGCTCGACGACATCGGCAGCGACATCGAAGAGCTGGCGCCGATCGAGGTGACGCTTCCGGGCGCGGAGGCCGAGTCCGTGCCGGTGACGCTCGAAACGGAGATCACCGAGACGGGTCTGCTGCAGTTGTGGTGCGTGGCGCGGGACGGCCGGCGGTGGAAGCTGGAGTTCAACGTCCGGGAGACGCGGAAGTAGCGGGGGCGAGGATGCCGCGCTCGGCGAGCCACTCCATCATCTGCTGGGGCCAGCGGTTGACGGGGAGAGGCGTCTTGGTGGGGCGAAGGGCGAACCCGTGCCCGCCGCTCGAATAGATATGCATTTCGGCGGGAATTTTGCGGGCTTCGAGCTCCATGTAGAACTTGACGGTGGGCTCGACGTGGCTGCGGTCATCGTCGGTGCAGACCATGAAGACGGGCGGAGCGTCGGCGGGGATGGGGAACAGGGGCGGATTCTCCGGGTGGTTGGCGCCGGGGCGGTACCAGGGGTAGATGAGGACGTTGAAGTCCGGCCGCGAGGAGACGCGGTCGATGGGATCGGCGGCGCCAGGGTCACCGGCATCGAACTTGGTTCCGATCATGCCGGCCACTTCGCCGCCGGCGGAAAAACCGATGAAACCGATGCGGTTGGGGTCAATGCGCCATTCGGCGGCGCGGCTGCGGACGGTGCGCATGGCGCGGGTGGCGTCGGCGAAGACGTGATCCTGGAGGGTGTAGGTGGAGTCCTTAACGCGGGCGAGACGGTACTTGAGTACGAAGGCGGCGATGCCACGCTCGTTCAACCAGTCCGCCATTTCCCAACCTTCCTTCTCCATCACGAGCTGGCGGTGGCCGCCGCCGGGGGCCACCACCATGGCCACGCCGGTAGCCTTGTCTTCGGGGGGAAGGAAGACGTAGAGCGAGGGTTCATGGGCGACGGTGTAGTTACCGGGGAGAGAGCCGTATTTGGCGTTGACGGAGGGCTTGGAAACTTCGTTGGCCGTGGAGCCGTTTTGGCCGGGGGCGCCGTTGGACCATAACTTGATTTCGCTGCCTTGTCCAGCGAGAAGGGCGCAGAGCGGGAGCATCGAGGCGATCGCGAGTTTCATGTTATTGACAGTGTACTCCGATGGTGGGACGGGATCCGGAAGTCCCTTCCACAGCCTCAGACGCGCATTTCGGAAAGGCGTACAGGACGCCCTTCGGCGGCCGAGCGGTCCGCGGCGAACACGACACGGTGGCTCTCAAACGCGGTTTCGAAATCGGTGTGGGGCATGGGTCGATTGTCCGCCAGGGCGTCGATGAAGGCTTGAAACTGGGGCTGGTAGGGATGGTCACTGACGTCGCCGGAATCGACGACGGGGACGCCCAACTGGCTCCAACGGTCTCTTTCGAGCCCGCCCCATCCGAGCGAGGTGAATTTGTCGTCGAGCACGGAACCCTGGCTACCCACCAGATGCATATGGAAGTAATAGGGTTGGAGGCAGTCTGTAATCGAGGCGACCTTCCCGATCCGGCCATCTTCGAACTTGAGTATCGTAACGGAACTGGTGGGATACTCGTAGGGCTCGAAGTACTTACTCTTTGACTTGACGGCGTAGCTGGTCACCTCGGCTACCTTGCCGGGCATGAAATGGAGCAGGAGGTCGAGGGCGTGGCATCCGGCGGTTAGCAGGCTGGAGCCGCCCATATCTTTCTTGATGTTCCAGGAGTATTGCCCGTACCAGGGACCGATGCCGTGATAATAGTCGCACTCGCCGTAGTGAATGTCGCCGAGCAGGCCACGGTCGATCGACTCGCGAATGGCCATCGCCTGGCGGCTGTAACGAACCTCGAAACACACGCCGGCCTGGACGCCGGCCTTGCGGATGGCGTTGCGCATGTCGACGGCATCCTCATAACGGATGGCAAGAGGCTTTTCGATCAACAGGTGCTTGCCGGCTTCGGCGGCGGCGATCGCTTCAGCCGGGTGCATGGGGTGCGGGGTGCAGATGTCGACGACGTCGATAGAGGGATCACTCAGCATTTCGGCGTAGTTACCATAGACCCGCAACGGGGTTCCGAACTGCTGTTCGAGCGCGGCCGGATCCAACTGGCGGCGAGAACATACGGCGGTGACTTTTGCGCCTGTCACCTTTTTAAACGTGTCGATGTGCGCGCCAGCCACCCAGCCGAGGCCGACAATGCCAATGTTGAAGGTACGCATGCTTTCGCTATTCTACTGACAAGCGAGGCTCATCGATAGGCGACCCATCGCCGCCACACGGCGGGATCGGCCAGCATCGGGATGAAAAGGCCACCGACGACCGAGCGGGCCTGAAAGCCGCGCTGTTTGCCGTCGGCGGTCCAATACCAGTCGCTGAGGGGGACTCGGGTGGGGGTTTCGTTGGCGAAGCGATAGGCGGGATCGGCCAAGGCGGCGAAGTCCTCAGGGGACTCGGCCATGGTGGCGGTCCAGAGAATCCAATCGAGCTTGGTGTAGCCGGAGCGGGAATCGAGGGGCAATCCGAAGGCATTTTGTTTGGTCTTGTAGAACGCGATTTCCTTGCGAGACACTTCGGGGGGAAACAACTTCAGGTCCAACAGTTTGTCCCACACGAGATTATATTTCTGGCTCCAAGTGCCGGGCTGATCGAAAGTAAGGCGGAAGTGATCGCCGTCATCGGCGAGTGCGACCCAGCGGCGGACCATGTCTTCGGCGAGGGCGCGATAGGCTTTGCTCACGTCGAGGCGTCCAACCTTTTCGGCCAACCGGCTGTAGCAGGCGAGGGCGACAATGGCTTTGAGCGAGAGGTTGGCGTTGTGGGCTGTGTGGCCCGCGAAATCGTCGGTATTGAGCTGATTGTCGGGGTCGAGCCCTTTGTCGCGGAGGAACTCGGCCCACCGTGTGATCAGGGGCCAGTATTCGCGGGCCATGGCGGCGTCGCCTTTGGCCTGGGTCAACGCCGCGAGCGCGATGATCATGTTGCCGCTCTCTTCGACCGGCATCTGGCGGTCTTCGTTATCCTCGCCGCCGCCGTAGCCTTGGCCGTTAGCGATGGGGTACTGGCCGAGATCGTGGGGCGCGTAGGGCCAGGGCCAGCGGCCGGATTGGGCGTAGTCGAGAATAGGCCGCAACTGGCCTTCGACGAGCGTGGGGTTCAGCAGGAGAAACAGAGGTGCGCCGGGATAGAGGACGTCGACGGTGCCGATGCTGCCGTTGGAAGCATTTTCCTTGGACAGGTGCAGGGGACGGCCAGCCGAATCGGCCACCAGCTTGTGGGCGGCGATGGCCTGGCGATAGGCGACGATGCAGAGCGCGGCGTATTTTTCGCCGCCGGTTTTGGCGAGCGCGGCGGTGAGGTCTTCATCGAACTGGACCGAGCGCTGGCGGAGAGCATCGAGTTCAGCGGCGGCGGTGCGCAAGAGCCAATCGGCGCCGTGCCCGGAGCGCCGCCACCAGGGCCGGAGTTTCTGGTGGAAGTACTCGATGGAGTAGAGGTCGTCGTAGGCGGCCAGAACGTAGCTCGAGACGGCATCGGCGGCCACTTCGCCCAGGTCCGCGGTGAGGGCGGCAGTGGCGAGGATGCGGGAATTCTGCATGGGGATGTCGAGGTCATTGGACTCGGCGGGGAGGGTGTCGAGCTTGTCGAGATAGGCGTCGCGAGTGCGGGAGGTTGCGCCGAGGGTGCGGACGCGGCCGGGCTGCGCGGGCGCGGCGAGATAGAAATGCCCCCAATCGATGCGGAGGCGGTCCCCGGACTTGGCGAGCACATTCTGCTCGAGACCGGCCAGGCGGATGACTTCGAGTTCCCCGGCGCGGTAGCGGGACCACATGGCCTGCTGTTCGGAGGTGTTGTTGACGAGGCGGGAATCGGCGTCGAGGTAGAAGCGGACGCGGTGACGGGCGCCGTCGATGGCGCGTACCGAGTAGAGCAGGTAGGTGAGGGGGCGGGCGAGGACGTCGAGGTCATGAGGGAGGGCCGGGGTGAGAAAGGTGAGGTCGAGTTGGATGCCGGCGGCCTGGAAGGTGTAGATGGTGCGGGTGGGGGTGATGCGGAACGCGGATTGCGTCATGGCGGGAATCGGGTCGGCGCGGCGCGGCATGGTACCGAGGAAGCGGTAGGATTTGCCGTCGATCTGGAGGATGCCGGTGAGCGGCTGATCGGCGCCGGTCCAATGTTTGGTGGGTTCTTCGGTGAGGGTGTCGGCGAAAGACCAGATGGAGAAATAGGGATCGTGAACGATGAGGGGGACGGCGGGCGGGCGGATGGGGGCGGCGGTCTGGGCGGCGAGGAGCGCGGCGGCGGCCAGGAGGAGGGGCAGGGATTTTCGGGGCATTGTCTTAATGATCGTATGCGATGGGTGGCTCGCGGTGGAGGCCACGAAGATGCCCGAGAACCGTCCGGGTCGATGTATACTTAGCGGAACCGGAGAAGCCCGATGGGCAACACGGCTCAAGCAGGGGGAGAGTCAACGGTGAAGTTTGAGAGTTCGAGGAAACGAGCCGTCGCGGCCGTAAGCCGGACGTTGACCTATTGCTTGGCGGCTGGCATCGGCCTAACTGGATTGCCGGCGCAACAAACCATCTGGTTCGCGCCACACGATCCGGCGGTTCGGACCTTCGATATTGAGAATCCGCGAAGTGGGTCGGGTGATTTTATGGAGCTATTCAGCCCCTCCGCCCCCTGGCCGGTGGCGGCCTCGCGAGTACACGTTTTCAAGCTCTACGCGAGCCTGTTCTTTCCGAGTCTTCTCCCCGGGTCCCTATCCGATAACGAACTCCGCACCGTTTTCATGGAACTGGACCGCCGCAACATCGCTCTGGCGATCGAATGGGGCCCACTGGTGTCCCAGGGATGCGGTGCAGGAATTGAGGGCTTCACGGGGCTCTCCGCATCGTACATCGCCAACAAGATCAAGTCGCTGGGTGGAAACCTGCGGTACATCGCCATGGATGAGCCGTTTCAGCACGCGAGCCTCTATAGCGGGCCGGACGCCTGTCTTTGGACGCCCCAACAGGTTGCGGCAAACGCCCTTGCCCAGATCGCGCAAGTGAGAGCCGTATTTCCCGAGGTCTTGGTGGGAGACATTGAAGTAGTGCCAGACACGTTCAACGTTCCGGATTGGGTTGATCGGTATGTGGCCTGGTTAGACGCATGGCGCGTGGCATCCGGCAGTCCGTTAGCCTTCTTCCATATGGACATAGACTGGCACAATCCCAAATGGCAAGCCGGTGTCGAGGCACTGCGTGGGGCTTTGGTTCAGCGCGGGGTTCCATTCGGGATGATCTACAACGGCTTAGGAACAGACTCGAGCGACGCGGAATGGGTGCAGAGAGCGGAAACCAATTTCGTTGACTACGAGATTCTAAGGGCCGGGGTTTTGCCGGATCAGGTCGTTTTTCAGTCTTGGCACAACTATCCAAAACATGTTCTTCCCGAGTCGGGCCCAGCTACATTCACATACCTGATTAACAGGTACTTCCGGGATCGTAGCAGACTTTCACTGAACACCGGTTCGATGTCCGCACAGGGCAGTCTTTCTGACAGCCATGGCGCTCCGCTTGCATCGAAGCAGGTGACGGTATCGGCCGAGCCAACGTCGGGCGAAGGGGTAATAGCGACCTATACGATGACCGGTACTGTTCCGGCCACCACGAGCAAAGCTACCATTCAACTTTGCGTGCAGTTGTGCGGTGGCACTGGTCCTAACAACATGAGCGTCTATTCGTACGAATATCTCGACGCTGGCGGAGGAGTGACACTCGACTTTTCCAAGGGTCTGAACGGCTGGGGCGTCAAGGGTGACGGAACCGCGTCGGTTGGGCTCGGCTCCGACGGCAGCGGGTCCTTTCTTCGGGTCATGGCAACGCCGCAACAATCGACTTTCGTGAACGCTCCCGAATTCGTCATCACGCCCGGCAGCAACTACGTCCTCAAAATAAGGGCCAGAATCTCACCTGGTTCGATAGAAAGCGGTATCTTCGCTCTAATCTTTCTGACTGACAAGGAAGTGTCCCGTCATATTTTCCCGTTTTCGCCCGGACCTATCGAGCTTGGCAGTGCAACCACCAGCGCCAACGGATCCTACAATGTTCAGTTTGCTCCGCTGCCGAGCGGTACGTTCCGCATGAAGGCATCCTATGCAGGGAGCGATGCTTCCTGGCCAGCAGTCGCGGTGGCGACCATCACCCAGCAAGCCCCCGTCGTCAACGCCATGCCCGCCACGCCCAGTTCCGGCGCCGGATTCAGCCAGCTATTCACCTTCACTTTCACCGACACCAAGGGTTTCGCCGACCTCGACATCCTCAACGTCCTCATCAACCACGCGGTCGACGGCCGCAACGCCTGCTACCTCGCCTACGCTCGCTCCATCAACACTCTTTTCCTGGTCAACGACGCCGGAGATGCAGGCGGCCCCTTCGCCGGTGCTCTCTCTTTCCCCACCCCGCTCGCTATCGGCAACAATCAATGCACCATCCTCGGCGCCGGTTCCTCTGTCACTGCCGTTGGTAATAACGTCACGCTCGTGCTGAACATCGCTTTCTCGCCCGGCTTCCGCGGACGGCGTCTCTTCTATCTGGCCGCCCGCGGCAACGCCGGCGACAATAGCGGTTGGCTTCCGCTGGGCCTCTGGACCGTCCCAGGGGCAGCCACCAATCCCGCCGTCGCCTCCAGCAGCCCGGCTCGTGCCGAATCGAGCTCCCTGAACATTTCCACCACCTTCACTGACGCCTTCGGTTTCGCCGACCTTACCGTTCTCAATCTGCTCATCAACAACGCCATTGACGGACGCCATGCCTGCTACCTTGCCTACGTCCGCGCCGACAACAATATGGTTCTCGTCAACGACGCCGGAGACGCCGGTGGCCCTTACGCCGGATCTCAACCCATTCCCGGGGCTGCCCCCATCGCCAACAGCCAGTGTTCACTCGACACCGCCGCTTCTACGGTGTTCGCTTCCGGCAATACGCTTATTCTGAACTTGCGTTTGACGTTTTCCGGCGCATTCAGAGGGAACCGCATCGTCTATGCCGCGGCGCGCGGCGGCGCGGCCGGCAACAGCGGCTGGCAAGCCGCCGGAACGATCACCGTTCCGTAGCCCACTCATGCCACGCCCCCTGCGCTCCGGGCAAGTTGGGAAAACGGGTGAAAACACGCTGCAGCGGGCACTCATGCGCATGGAGAGGCGGGTAGAACGGCAACTGGACGCGGCCCCCGAGTTGCAGTCCTGTTTGGAGGAGGTACCTCCTCATGAGACGCGGTCTACCCATGATCCTGATTGGTTCGACGCTCCCCCTCGCGGCGGCGATCATCCCGGTGGCGAGTTACGACATGCCGAACGGGGGCTTCGGATCGCCGTTCCAGCAGAACTGCTATTTCGATGACCGGTACGGAGGAGCAGTCACGAATACATGTCCCGGAGGCGGGTTGGCGCCGATCACGCCGGACTTGGCCGCCCACGCCTATGAGCCCCTGGCGGGCAGCACGGGGGACCTGACCGATGGGGTTGTGACGTCGCTGCATTGGCACCAGGACAACGTGCCGTGGGTGGGGTGGCTCGACGACGATCAGACCGATCCCAACTACTGTTTGGGGACGGGACCGTTGGGGATCGTGGTGTGTCCGGGCATCAATGGGACGAATCCCGGGGCGGGTCCGGTGGAACTGGTGTTTCACTTCAACGGTCCACAAATGTTCGGGGCGTTTCGCTATCACGGCAGCTTCAATGACCCGACCGGGCCGGGAGGGTGCGGCGCATGCTCGGCGGGGAGCGTCTGGACGCCGCTGTCGGTGGAGGTGACTGACGGCGTGCTGGTACGGGTGTTGACTGCCTTTCCGTCGAACGTGGTGGGATGGACGGCCCCGCTCGACCTGACGGGCCTCGCGGGCGACACGTTGACGGTGCGGTTCCATTTTCTGTCGGAAGCGGACCCGATGGCGCCGAACCAATGGATCTTCGCCGACGAAGTGGAGTTTTCCGACATTCCGGAGCCGGGAACGCTGGCGCTGTTAGTCCTGGGGTTGGCGGCGTTGGCCCGGCGAGGGTGGACAAGACGGCTCAGGGCGCGGTGAACGCTGGAAATTCGTTCTGCACGGCGGCTCGCCCTGCTGCGTCAAAGCTGTTAGGATGATGGTCGCGAGCCGTTACGACGAGGATCGAATGGGCGAAAAGCAGCGGCCCCATGTGCAGGCCCCCGAAGATTGGCGCGGCCAGTTCATCCAGGACAACCTGCGGCGTATTTTCTTACAGATCTACCGGGTGGTGGGCAACGTGGAAGACGCGCAGGATCTCACACAGGACGTGTTTATCAAGGCGCTGCAACGATCCGAGCAGATCAAGGATCCGGCCAAGGCGACCCATTGGCTATCGCGGGTGGCGACCAATACGGCCATCGATTTTCTGCGCAAGCATGGGCGCGTGAGCTTCAGCGAACTGGAAGACCTACCCGAGCCGGTGGCGGTTTCCGGGCTGGAAAGCGCCGAGCAGCGGGTGCTGCGTGCCGAGCAGCGCGATCACTTGCGCGGCGGGCTGAGCGTTTTGAGCGAGCGGGAGCGCGTGGCGCTGGTGTTACGTGACGTGGAGGACATGCCGGCGGAGGAAGTGGCGCGGGTGCTGCAGTGCTCCAAGGCCACCGTACGGTCTCACATCGCCAACGCGCGCGTGAAATTCAAGCGTTACCTCGAAAGGAACCGGCCATGAAGACCGAACGGCATCCTGGCCGCGACGAACTGGCCCTTTCGATTTCCGGGGATCTGCCGGTGTCGCGGCGGCTGGCGGTGCGATGGCACCTTCGGCGGTGCGCGGCGTGCCAGCGGGAAATTCAGGGATACGGCGAAGCGCGGGCGCGGGTCCGGGGCGGCGGTGGCGAGAGCCTGCCGGGGCACGTGGACTGGGACGAGCTATCGAGCGAGATGACGGCGAACATCCGGCTGGGGCTGGCGGCGGGCGAAATCGTACGATCGGGCGAGGAAGCGGCGCCTTCGCATTTGTGGCGCGCGGCGGTGGTGATGGCCAGCGTTCTGATGCTGGCGGCGAGCGTGATCTGGTGGTATCACCGTACCTACAATCCGGAAACGACGATGGCGCTCCGAGGCGGTCCGCTGGCGATTCTGAGCGAGGCGCCGGCGCGAGCGGAAGACGAAGTGGTTCTGAAGGCGACGCTCGGCGGTATCGGCGTGGAGCAGAATGGGCAAGCGATGGCGCTTGCGGCGGAAAACGAGGCAGCGCCGCGCGGGGTGACGGTAAGTCTGGTGGGCGCCATGAACGCGCGCTATGTGGACGAGGACGGGGCGGAGGTTACGATTCATCGTGTCTATACGGAGTAGCTCCGCGGCCGGGATCGCGTTGTTGGCCCTCAGCCTCGCGCCAGCGGTGGCGCAGCAGCGCAGTTCGGTAAAAGTGAATCTGTCGGCGGATTCGCCGGTTTCGCTGTTGTCGGCAGACTGGGACGATTCGCGCAGCCAGGAACGCGGCAGCGCGGTGCTGATCCAATTGAACACGGCATTGTCGTTGAAGAACACGTCGGGGCGCCGGATCCGTGCTATCACGTGGATGGTGCAATCGCGCGAAGCCACGCCGGGTGGGAGGGCATCGGTGACCAAGGCGAGCCTCGACGTGGGTCCGAACGAGACGTTCCCGCTGCGGGTGGAATTGCGGCTGCTGCGGCCGGTGGCGCCCGGTGGCGGACCGGCGGTGGAGATGTCGCTCGACGGCGTGCTATTCGACGATTTGTCTTTCTATGGCCCCAATCACCTGGATTCGCGCCGTATGATGACGGCCTTCGAAATGGAGGCGCGCCGGGACCGCCGCTACCTGTTGGAAGTGTTGCAGGCCAAGGGGCCAAGCGGCCTGCAGAACGAGATGCTGGAGGCGATGGCGCGTCAGGCCGAGACGCCGCGCATCGACGTGCAGTTGGCACACAACGGGCGCGCCACGGCGGCAGCGGCCAGCGGCCGCGACGTTCAGTTCGCGTTCCTGCGATTTCCCGACGCGCCGGTGGAACCGATGGCGGGAATGGCGCGCGTGGTGGGTTCCGAGGCGCGGGGTCCGCGGATGGAAGTGGTCAACCGGTCCCGCCAGGCGGTGCGGTATCTGGAGATCGGGTGGCTGGTGAAGGATGGGCGTGGCCGCGAGTTTCTGGCCGGTTCGGTGCCGGCGCGCGCCGATCTGGCCCCGGGCGCCAAGACCGAAATTCTCGAGCAGAACTCGCTGCGTTTCGCAGACGCCAAGGGAGCGCCGTTGGTCATCGGCGCAATGACGGGGTATGTGAGTCAGGTGGAGTTCGCGGATGGGAGCGTCTGGGTTCCATCGCGCAGCGCGATTCACGACACGGGGATCTCGTCGGCGGAAGAGCAACGGCTGGTGAATCTGTACCGGCGCAAGGGCCTCAAGCCGTTGATGGATGAGATCCGGCGGCTGGCGCCCCCGCGCTAACCGGGCCAAGCCGCGCTAGTCTGAATCGCGTGGCGGGCGCTGTTCCTCGGCCAGCCGCAGCAGCACGATCGTCACCGACACGATCACGGGCCCGAGGAACAGGCCGACGACGCCGAACAGCCCGATACCACCGAGGAGACTGAAGAAGATCAGCAGCGGGTTGAGGTGTGTCCGGCCGCCGATGACGAGTGGGCGGACGACGTTATCGCACATCGACACCAGTCCGGCGCCCCAGGCAGCGAGGAAGATCGCTTTACCGGTGGACCCGGACGCCAGAAGGATGATTGCCGCCGGAGCCCAGACCGCGCCGGAACCTACCAGGGGAATGAGACTGGTGAATGCGGTGACCACGCCCCACAACACGGGCGACGGCAATCCGGCAATCACGAAGCCAACGGCCAGCAGAAACCCTTGCGCCCCGGCTACGGCGACCACTCCATAGAGGTTGGCGATGATCGCCTGGGTGGCTTGGGAGAAGATCCTCTCGGTGACGGCCGTATCGAGCGGAAGCAAATGGGCGATCCGCCGGGACCATCCGGCGCCATCGCGAAACAGGAAGAATAAGGTGAAGAACGCGGCGATTCCCTGGAATAGCCCCTCGCCGAGCGAAGCGAGCGACTGGGTAACGAACTTCACGGCGGCCGCGCCCATTTGGCCCATTCTGGCGAACAGTTCATCGCGGATTTCCTGTTCCGGGATGCCGACCCAGTCCGCCACGCGGGCGATCGGGGCGGCGAGCAGAGTGTCCAGGTAGGCGAGGAGTCCCCCTTCATCGGCGCCGCGGCGAGAGAGCTCGCCATAGCCTTCGCGGAGTTCGCGGGCGGCCGTCAGCCCAATGAGCAGTGCGGGGACGAGCACAAGCAATAGTACGGCAGTGGTGCTGATGAGCGCGGCAGCGGATGTATTGGCGAGTCGACTTTGCAGGGCCTTGTGAAAAGGATAAAAGGCGATGGCGAGAACTCCGGCGCCGGCGATGGCGGTTAGGAAGGGCTGGGCGAGCAGATAGCAAAGGTAGAGTGCGGCCGCGGTGAGGGAAAGCAGTGCGAGATTGGCGGCGCGGCCACCGGACTGGGAGGGCGGAGGATCCGGCGATGAGGGCGGTAGATTCAACTCGACGAGTAGGATAGCATTCCGCGGCGGTAGGCTTGCCGAAGGCCAAACGGCCTGCTATCGTCCAGGTATGAAGCCCCTACTCTGGATACTCCCGCTTTCGGCGCTGTTGTTGTTGGCCCAGGACCCGGCCTCCAAGGCCAAGGAACCGGGCAAGGTTCGAGGCGCCGTGGATAAGGTTGGGCAAGCGCTCGAAAAAGCCAAGGACAAGACGGTGGACACGACCAAGGACGTAGCCGGCAAGACCGCCGATGTGTCCAAGACAGCGGCGGGTAAGACGGCCGATGCGTCCAAGACAGCGGCGGGCAAGACGGCCGAGGTATCGAAGACGGCGGCGGGCAAGACGGCCGATGCGTCCAAGACGGCGGCGGGTAAGACCGTATCGGGAGCCAAGGCGACGGCCGGGGGCGCCAAGACGGTGGCCGGCAAGACGGCCGACGGTGCGGAAGTGGCCGGTCGGACCGCAGCCGGAGCGACGGGAGGCGGTCTGGAAAAGGCGGGCAAGACGGTGAAGAGCGTTGGAATGCTCGACATCAACACGGCATCGGAGAAAGAACTGGAAGGGCTGCCCGGGATCGGCGACGCCTATGCGGCCAAGATCATCGCGGCGCGGCCGTACCAGCGCAAGGACGAGTTGGTGGCGAAGGGAGTGATCCCGGAATCGACGTACGAGAAGATTAAGAACCGGGTGGTAGCGCGGCAAAAGAAGTAGGATCGCGGTAGATCTCCATCGGTTCCGGTACTCCCCAGGTGGTGTGCGCCTGCTAGAATGGTGCGGTACAAAGTTTCACCATGAGCACACCGGTCTTCAAAAACTATATCAATGGGGAATGGACGGACGGCCCCACGTTCGAGAACAGGAATCCGGCCAATACGGACGAAGTAGTCGGGTTGTTCGTGAAGGGCTCGGCCGCGGACATGGCGTCAGCGGCGGCAGCCGCCGAAGAGGCCCTGCCCAAATGGGCGGGGATGAACGGGCCCGCGCGTGGAGCATTGCTGACGCGGGTGGCGGAAATCCTGGACAGCAAGTTCGAGAAGCTCGGCGAGGACATGACGCGCGAGGAAGGCAAGACCTTCCCGGAAGCCAAAGGCGAGGTGCGGCGCGCGATCAACATCTTCCGGTATTTCGGGGGCGAAGGCTCGCGGATGCCGGGGATGCTGGTACCGAGCGAACGGGACCGGGTTCACATGTTCGCGCTACGCAAGCCGATCGGCGTGGTGGGCCTGGTGACGCCGTGGAACTTTCCGAGTGCGATTCCGGCGTGGAAGCTGGCGCCGGCGCTGGTTTGCGGGAACACCGTGGTGCTGAAGCCGGCGTCGGCGTCGCCGCTGAGCGCCTGGCGCATCGTGGAGGCGTGCCATGAAGCGGGCATTCCGAAGGGCGTGGTCAACTTCGTGGCCGGCTCCGGCGGAACGCTGGGCAGCGCCCTGGTGAACGCGGCGCCGCTCAAAGCGGTGTCGTTCACCGGATCGTGCGAGGTGGGCCAGTGGCTGCACGCGGAAGCATCCAAGCGGCGGCTCCGGATCCAGCTCGAGATGGGCGGCAAGAATCCGACCATCGTGCTGGCCGATTGCGACTTCAAGGCGTCGGTGGAAAACGTGGTGAATGCGGCATTCTTCTCCACCGGACAGAAGTGCACGGCAACGAGCCGGGCGATCGTTGAGGACGCCATCTACGACAAGTTCGTGGAGGCGCTGGTGGAGCGGACGAAGAAACTGAAGGTGGGCAACGGCATGGAGGCCGGCGTCGACATCGGTCCGGCGATTGACGAAGGGCAGCTCGAGACCAACCTGAACTACATCGAGATCGGGCGGAAGGAAGCGGGGGCTCCGGCCGTGGGCGGCAACCGTCTCACCGGCGGCGCCTATGACAAGGGCTACTTCGTGGAGCCCACTATCTTCGCCAACGTCACCGAAGACATGCGGATCGCGCAGGAAGAAATCTTCGGACCGGTGCTGGCGGTGATGCGGGCGTCCGATTTCGAGGATGCGATGCGGATCGCCAACAACATCCCGTTCGGGCTCTCTGCGTCGATTCAGACGACGAATCTGTCCCGGACGTTCGAGTACATCTACCGCATGGAAGCCGGCCTGCTCACGGTCAACTTACCCAGCGCTGGGGTGGAATACCAATTGCCATTCGGCGGAACCAAGGATTCCAGCTTCGGCCCGAAAGAGCAGGGGCCGGCGGCCATGGATTTCTACAGCGACTACAAGACGGTTTACCTCAAGTACTAAGAATTGAAATGCAACTGACCCAAGTTCACTGGCGAAGCAAAGTTACCGCCGCGATCTGGGAAGGCGGCCTCGTCTACCCGATTCCGGATTACACGATGCAGGAGTTGATCCGCCGATCCGAGATCACCGAGACCGATTTGGCCACGCTTGCCCGGCGGCAGGCCTCGGCCCATGCCGAGCAACTGGCGCCGATCCTTCCCCTTCACCCGCGTGAGGTGTGGGCCTGTGGATGCACCTACGAGATGAGCGCGCAGTTTCGGGATTCCGAGCACAACACGCGCGAGGGCTTCTACGCCTACGTCTACAACCAGGACCACCGGCCGGAGAGCTTCTTCAAGGGAACGGCGCGCGTGTGCGTGGGCCCGGGGCAAGGAATCGGGATTCGGCCGGATTCGAAATTCACGGCGCCGGAACCGGAATTGGCGGTGGTGCTGGGCGCGGGCGGGAACATCCTTGGCTATACGCTCGCCAACGACGTATCGGCCTGGGACATCGAGCGGGAGAATCCGCTTTATCTGCCACAGTCTAAGGTCTACAACGCTTGTTGTTCCCTAGGACCCGTCATTGTGACTCCGGACGAACTGACGGACCCTTACTCGCTGGATATGACCTGCACGATCACGCGGGCCGGAGAACAGATTTTCTCAGGGTCGGTCAATACGTCCAAGCTGAGCCGCAAAATCGAATCGCTGATTGAGTATCTTTTCCGCGCGAACACCGTGCCGAGCGGGTCCGTACTGTGCACGGGAACGGGGATCATCGTCAAGGAAGAGCATGCCTTGGCGCCCGGAGACATCGTGACGATTCGCGTGCCGCAGATCGGCGAACTCAGCAACCCCGCCGTGTTACTGGAAGCATAGATCTCGAAAGGCACGCCTCGTGTGGCGCGCTATTCGCGATCGTCGTCGTCAATATCGAGCGACAGGGGCGCAAAGACACCCCGCCGGGTTCCCGGATAGGGCGTATTCCATCCGCGGACACTATGCCAAAGGATACGGTTCAACTTGTCTGTGGGGGCGGCATCGGGAACCTCGAAGCGCATCCGGGCAGAGTCAATGGCTGCCTGGCGTGCCGGACCTCGTAGCGCCTTCACGGCGGGATTCACATCGTAGAGCGATTGCGGCGGACGCACAGCCTGATAAGGCGTGAAGTCGGGATCGCCGGTAAAGCTATTGCGCATGTCATGCGCGATCAGATCGAATAGCGACAAGGTGGGCAGGCCGAGAATCAGCTCGATCGTTTTGACCATGCTCTGATTGGAGTAGAAGGTGGAATCGACGGCTCCGCGCCGTGCGAAGGGGCTGACGACGAGGGCGGTGGTGCGGTGGCCGTCGACGTGATCCACGCCGTTCTGCGCATCGTCTTCGACGATGAAGATCGCCATCTTCTTCCAGAAGGGTGTCTTCGAGAGCGCCTCAACGATCTGGCCGACGGCGTAGTCATTGTCGGCGACCATGGCTTTGGGGGTGGAGGCCCCGGGACGTGTCCCGTAGGTGTGATCGGAGGGTAACTGCGCGATCACGAGATTGGGCATTGCTCCGGCGCGGACCCATTTCGCGATATCGGCCCTGAGGATCTGCGCGCGCGCCACATCGGGAATGGCGTTGGTGTAGGCGGGATACTCCGGCGCGAGGATCTTGTTCAGAGGCTCGATGGGGGCGCGGGTTTTCCAGCGGCCGGTGAAGTCCGCGCCCTGCTCCCACTGCTTGAGGAGATCGACGCGCCCGGCGGCGTCCGCCTCACTGAAGCGGCCGGCGTACTCGCCGTAAATACGGACGGTCTTGTTGCGCGCCAGCGCCAGGTCCCAGAGGAAACCCTTGGCGGAATAGGCTATCGGATCCGAACCGTCGAAGGGATAACTGCGCCCAGCGTACCCGGGCCACAAACAATAGGCTGTTTCATTGGCCTGCGTCAGCCATTGGTGGCCATCGGCGGAATTCCCTCCGGACGCGTAGAAGTTATCGAGTAAGACATAGTGATCCGCCAGACGGTGCTGGTTGGGAGTCACATCGGCGCCGAACATCACGAGCGAGGGGTCCCCATTGCCTTTGGGTATGTCGCCGAAAACCTGATCGTAAGTGCGATTTTCCTTCACGATGTAGACCACGTGTTCGATGGGCGTGGGTTCGCCGGCCCGCTCGGGAATCGGGATGGGCGCCACGTTGCGCACCGGAGGCGCGCCTGCCACGGGGCTTCCGGCGGCGAGATGGTTGTTCTCGGCGACGGCGGCGGTGTAGCCGGCCAGTTGAGAGTCGCTGGGAATGTCGATCACATGCACGGATCCGCGATAGGCGTGGACGAAGCGCTGCTTGGGCTCGTCGCGCCAAGCCGAACCGGCGCCCAGCAAAGTGGAAACCGCGAGTTGCTTGCCATCCGGGCTGAGGGCGATCGCATTCGGGTACCAGGCGGTGGGAATCATGCCGGCGATGCGGCCGTCGCGAGTGCGAATCTTCAAGATCGCGTTGATGCCTCCGCACGCCACCCACAAGGTTGCGCCGTCTTGCGACAGGGCGGCGGCGGTGGGCGCGACGCCGGCCACGCGGGTGGTGAACGGCTGTAGGTCGATATTGCGGAGCAGGCGCCGGGAGCGGGTGTCGATCACTGAGATCGTATCGGTGTTGTTGTTGGCGACGTAGAGCCGGTGCGCGTTCTCGTCCCAGGCCATCCCGGTGGGATGCAGGCCAACGGCGACGGAGGCGGGTTGGGACTTACCGGTAAGGTCGAACCAGGTTACGGTGCCTGTGGAGGCAATACCGCGCCGGTCCACCACGACACGGTCCGCGCTTTCGGCGAGCCCGGTTGGCGCGGTAAGGTCACGTGCGGTGGGGAGACGTCCGCCCCAGTTGCTCACCCAGAGCTGACTGCCATCGCGGCTGAGGATGGCGGCGAACGGCGCGATGCCGGTATCTACCGTTTGGGGCTCCGCACCGGGCTTGGAGACGACGACTTTGTCATCGAAGATGAGTGGGACCGCGGCTGCGCCACCACCGATCGAGGGCGCGCCGGCGATGTTGGCGCCGATGCCCTGCCAGACTGCGGTGGGAAGCGCACCGGGGGCGAGGGAAAGCAGCCGGCCTTTCTTGGCTTTGTCGACGCCGGAGACTAACGCGCGGCGCGCGGAACCGTCATAGACGATCCCTTGCAGTCCCGGGGCGCCCAGATGGGCGACGCGGTCAAGGACGCGGTTCTGCCGCCAGTCCAGCCGGTAGACGTGCGTGGCGTGCAGCACCCAGACTTCGTCGCTGGAGGCGCCGAAGGTGACGCCGTAGACGCGTCCCTGGAATACGGTGGGAACGCCGGCGGGCGTGATCGACTGGCGGGTAGTGACGACACCGGGGTCAATGACGGCCCGTACGGGCTGATCGACGGTCTGGGCGAGCAGGGAAGCAGCAGCGGCCGCGGCGGCGAAGAGAAGCCTCATGTTGGGCGATTGTACCGAATGAGGATGACTGGGCGGTGAATCCAGTTGGAGACGTCTTTTCCCCGTTCTACAATCCAAGCCGCTCGCGGAGTTCCGCGGCGCGTTCCCGGGCCACTGGGAGCTCCGTCTTGCCGTCTTTCAGGCGAACCATCAGACGACCGTTGAACCAGGTGTACAACTCCCGCACATGATCGAGATTCACGAGCGTCGAGCGATGAATCCGGACGAAGCGGCGGCCATCCAAACGCTGTTCCAGATCGCTGACGGTCTGATCGATCACGTGGTGACGCTGTGCGGTTGCCGCGTACGTCAGCTTGTCTTTGGCGTAAAAATGAGTAACCGTGTGGAGGTCGACGAACTCGATACGGTCCCCGACGCGCGACGGGACGCGGGTGAGGAAATCCGTCCTGGCATGGCCGAGCGCCCTGGTCATCTCGTCAACGAGCGCGCGGAGGTCGGCGCGGGGCTCGACGCCTCCGAGCATGCGCTCGAGTTTGCCGAGCGCGCGATCGAGCGCTTCGGTTTCCACCGGCTTCAGGAGATAGTCAATCGAGTTAACTTCGAACGCGCGAAGCGCGTAACGGTCGTACGCTGTGGTGAACACCACGAGCGGATCGGCGTTGAGTTGCTCGAGAAACTGGAAGCCGTTGAGTCCGGGCATTTCGATATCGAGAAACAGAGCGTCAATGGGTGGGGCGACGTGTGGGATGCGACCGAGCGCATCGGCGGGATCCGTGGCCGAACCTGCGATGCGCACACGCCCGGTGGCCTCGAGAAGCCGTGCCAGCCGCTTCACCGCGAGCGGTTCATCATCGAGGAGAAAGACGTTCATCGCGGCGCCTCGCGGTGAGAGTGCTGCGGAATCGCGATGCGCACACAGACGCCGCTGCTGCTGGGGACGATGGCGAGCGACGCATCGCCGAACAGGGCTTCCAGGCGGGCCCGGAGCGTGTCGAGCCCATGGCCGGGCTGGATCGATGCGGCGTCAAAACCCGGACCATCGTCGCTCACCTCCACCACCAGGCGGCCCTGTTCGCGCCGCGCGCCGACGGCGATTTCGCCACCCGCTGGCCGCGCCGCGACGGCGTATTTGATGCTGTTCTCCACGAGCGTCTGGATGGCGAACGGCGGGATCGTGGCATCGGAGAAATCTCCCGCATCGATGCGATAGCGTAGGCGCGGCCCGAAGCGGGCGGCTTGAATCGCAAGATAGTCACGCACGAGTTTGATTTCCCGATCGAGCGGAATGAGGCTTTCCTGATGCGTGTCGAGCGAGGATCGCAGCAGGCGGGACAATCGCTCCACGAGTTCTTCAGCGCGCACGGGATCCTCCCGGATGAGGGCCGAAATCGAGTTGAGGGCGTTGAAGAGAAAATGCGGATGGATCCTGGATTCGATGGATGCCAACTGCGCCGAGGCCGCCAGTTTCTGAGCCCGCTCGCGCTGAATCTCCTTGTTCTTGATTTCGAGATTGGCCTCTTCGATGCGCCTACGCCATGACTCGTACAGCGTGGCGAAGATACCGATGAGGAGCGTCACGACGGCCGCGGTGCGATAGATGCTCCAGACGTTCGGCCAGAAGCCGGTATTGGGCCGGTAGATCCACAGAAGCGATGCGACACCCACGCAGACGCCCGCGAAGTTGATGGCGAGCAGGGCGGCTACGATCGCCGTCCAGCGTAGCACCGGGTGCAGGGGCCAGACGGCGGGTACGAAGCGGGGCAGAACGAGGGCGCAACTGAACCCGATGGCGCTCGAGAGAATGAAGTTCGGAACGAACGCGCTGCGCAGGGCGGCCCAGGAGGGGTTGCGGCCGGTCCAGACAAAGATCAACGTGAGCGTGCCGGCGATGGCGACGTTGAAGGCCAGGAGCGTCACGTAGGGGCGCGCTCCTGACCATACCCTTGCGGCGACATGCGCAAAGCGGATTGGGCCGCTGGATTGGCGGTTGGGTAATGCGGTCACCACTCATCGATCCTAACGCGCGGCTATTTCGCGGTGTGGCAACCGATGCACTGGGACTCATTGAGGGGGAGCGGCTGGCGGGTCTCCAACCATTTGGCGGCGCGCCGGGCGTAGAGCGTGCCAGGGTTGACGGCGGCCAGTTTGGTGAAGAAGTCCTCGGCTTTGGCGGGTTGGCCGGTGCGGCTGTAGGCGTCGGCGATGGCGAACAGCAATTCGCCGCGGGGATGGACGCCGAGTTGATCCAACCGGTCCTTCTGCATGTCGTAGACGTGGAGATGGTCGTCAAGAACGCGGCCGTAGAGTTCTTTCCGGTAGGGGTTATCGGGCATGGTGCGGGCGGCGGCGCCGACGGCCGATCCGCGGGGAATGCGGACGCCGATGTTATCGGGGGCGAGCGCGACGGCTTTGTCCATCTCGGCGAGCCCGCGGCCGGCGAGCGGCATACCTTTGTCGGGCTCGCCTTTCATGAAGTGCTGGCCCGCGCGGAAATAGAGTCCGGCGCCGTGCCAGACAAGCGCTTCAGCGTGGTTGGGGTCGGCGGCGAGCACCTTTTCGCAGACGGCCATGGCGCGATCGAGCGCCTCGGAGTTGCCACTGAAGCCGGAGAAAAAGTCGTTGCGGACGACATGATCGAAACGGACCGCGTCGGCGGCGGAGGCTGGGCGGGTGGCGATGCCGAGGGCGAGTCCGGCCGCGGCGGCGGCCGCCAGATAGAAGAAAGTCGTTCGGGAAGTCAAGTTGGTGAATCTCCTTTCGAAAGCCAGTATGCGGCGACAGGCGTCTACATTCAGCCGTAATCGGACGAGTGGGCGGATCATCGGATGAACCGTGCGAATGGGGCGATGAACCGGATAGACTGAATGGTTTGCTCACCCGCTGGATACCCTCGCTGACGATGATGCTGGTCTCGCTGATTAGCTATGTGGACCGCAACACGCTGGCGCTGCTGGCGCCGACGATTCTCAAAGAGACAGGGCTCACGGTGGAGCAATACGGCTGGGTGATCTCGGCATTCTCCACCGCCTATATGGTGAGCAATCCGGTCTGGGGGCGGGCGCTGGATCGAGTTGGGCTGCGGGTGGGGATGACCGCGGCGGTGAGCTTCTGGACCCTTTCGTCGGCGGCGCACGCCTTCGCGCAGGGCTTCTGGAGTTTCGCGGCGGCGCGCGCGGCGCTGGGATTCGGAGAGGGCGCGACGTTTCCGGGAGGGCTGCGGGCGGCGGTGCAGTCGCTGCCTGGTCATCTGCGCTCGCGCGGGATCGCGATTTCCTACAGCGGCGGATCGCTGGGCGCGATCATTACGCCGATTCTGGTGACGCCGATCGCATTGCGGTGGGGCTGGCGCGGCGCGTTCTGGTTCACGGGACTGGTGGGCGTGGCGTGGCTGCTGCTATGGTCCGTGGTGAGCCGCCGGGCGGATATGCGCGAGCGGCCGGAGCTTACGCGGACCGCGGCGCCGCGCATCCCCTGGCGCGACGGCCGCGTGTGGAGCTTCATGGCGGCATACGCGCTGGGAGGGTTCCCCCTGGCGTTCGTGCTGTACCAATCCGCGATTTATCTGAGCCGGGCGCTGGGGAAAACGCAAGCCGAGGTGGGCGCGGTGCTGTGGATTCCGCCGCTTGGGTGGGAGATCGGATACTTTGTGTGGGGTTGGCTGACCGATCGCGCGTTGAAGGGCGCGGCCAGGCCGATCGCGGTGTACCGCCGGCTGCTCGTCACGGCGATGGTGTTAAGCCTGTTTCTGGCGCTGGTGCCGCGAACGGAAAGTTATCCTATGGTCTTGCTGTTGTTATTCAGCGCGATGTTAGTGAGTTGCGGTTTCGTCATCGTGCCGGTAAGCTATGCGACCCATGTTCTCTCGGCGCGTCACGCGGGGCTGATCGCGGGGCTGGGCGCGGGTGCATGGGGAGCGGGGGTGGCACTGGCGATGCCGGTATTCGGGAGGCTGTTCGACCGTGCGTTGTATCGGGAAGCGTTCGTACTGGCGGCGTTGTTTCCGGCGGCTGGGTTTGGCATATGGTGGTGGCTGAACCGGTCCGGCGACGCGCGGACCGCGCGAGATTTAGGCAGCGGGTCTCTGACGAGTAACAGCGGCGGCATTGAAGGCGCAGCCATAACAGGCGATGATGGCGAGTAAGTACATCCACGCAAGGAGCGCAATCACGGCGCCGATCGATCCGTACATTACGTTATAGTCGGCGATATTGCGAACATACCAGGCAAAGCCGGCTGTCGCCAGGGTCCATAGCAGCGTCGCGAGCCATGCGCCCGGCCAGACCGAGTGCCAATCCACGCGGCGGTTGGGGCCGATGTAGTAGAGGAGTCCGGTTACCAGGACGACGGAACTGACGGCGATTACCAGGCGGGTGATGCCGCCGATCCAAAGTACGCCGACGGTAAGGGGCGTGGTTTCGGGGAGATTCTGCATCCAGCGGATCAAAGTGGCCTCAGTGCGATCGCCGAAGACGATCAGTGCGGAGGCGCCGACCATGGGCATGGTTGTGGTGAACACCAGCAGCGTGGCCACGGCGCGCTGGTTCAAAAAAGAACGGGAAGGCACGCGATAGACCGAGTTGAATCCCTCCATGAGACTCAACTGAAATCCGGTACCGGCCCAGATGGCGAGTAAGATGGCGGTGATCAGAAGCCCGATGGGTTTGTCGCCTTCCACGGCGATCTGATCGAGCACGATGGTATCGGCGCCGGGCGGCAGCACGCGCGCGAGATAGCGGTTCAGGACGCCGAGTACGGGCGAGGCCCGCCATTGGACCAGAAGCGTCGCCGTCATGGTGAGAATCGGAAACAGGGCGACGAGGCCGGAGTAGGCTGCACCCTTCGCGATGGACAGGACGTTGCTCTCGTAGAGCAGGGCTGCCGCGCGCTGGAGGCGGCGCCCGAGAGCGGTCACGCGCGGGAACTCCGGCGGAGGCGGTGGCGCCGGGCCAACCACAGGGCCGACAGGATGGCCCCCACGCTGAGGACAGTGCAGGCCACCTGTTCCGGGTGCGGGCGAAACTCGAGAGCGATGGTGGAAAACGGAGCCGGGTTCGGCTTGAGTACGATGTGTCCCATCACGTCACGAACCACTTCGATCTGGCGGCCGTCCTGATAGGCGCGCCAACCTTCATCGTAGGACACGCGGACCGCGATCCAGTAGTTCGGGGGAGTGGCGCCCCGGATCTCGATGGAGCCGGGGCCGCGCCAGACGCTGAGCAGCGGCGGCCGCGCGGTGTCGTCCATCGCGGCGACGTAAGGGACGGCGTCTTCAATGTCCCTCCCCTTGGGGATGTGCCGCGGTAGTTCCGATTCGCGCACGAGATTCGCCCAGCCGGTGAATGGCAAACGGTAGAGGCGATCGTCCTCATCGGTGTAGACACGCTCGAGGGTGCCCTCGAAGACGAGGGGGTCCGTGATGTCGTGATAGAACTCCCGGGAATTCGTTCCGTGGACGCCGACGTACTCGACGCCGGCGGCGCGGAGGGCGAGGATGGCGTCGGCGGTTCGCGTGGCGGCGGAGCGCGCTTCGTGTTTGCGGACGAAATAGATGAAATCGAGCGGGACTCGATTGCGGAGGCCGGATTCAAAGGTGCCGCCGAGTTGCGGGATGTCCTGATAGGCGTTGAACCGGAAGCGGGTGCCGCCGGTGACATAGACGCGGCCGCGCGGTTTCTGCTCACCGATGGCGCGCGACATGCGGTACTCGACGGTGTTTTCGGGCTGCAGCGGGCGGAGTACACGATTGGCGTCGGTAACAAACTCGGTGAACTGCGGCCACGCGGCGTAGATGAAGACGGTGGGAAGCGCGGCGGCGGCGGCCTGCCCGAATCGGGTGCGCGTGGTCCAGAGGAGGCGGGCGGCTTCAAAGAGAAATGCCGCGAAGAAGAGTTCGAGTTCAGGACCATAGCGCCAGGACTCGGGCATCACGCCCACTCCGTACCAGTAGTAGGCCGAAACGGAGAGTCCGAACACATACAGACAGAGAGAAACGAAGCAAAAGTAAGTGTGGCGCGGGAAGCGCAGAAACAGGAGACGGATGAGAACCGGACCAGCAACGAGAGCCAGGCGAACGACGTAGTGTATCAGGCGGACACGATAGTTGGTGTCAGCGGGCCAGTTGAATAAAGTCGTATAGACAAAGGTGGGCGTGAGCCAGAAAGCAGCGAATAAGTATGCCAGCACGCCGGCGTAAACGATGCGGCGCCCCAGAAAGCCGGTTTGCGGACCGGAACCCAGACCGGCGAGGAGCATCATGAGGCAGCAGAGGGCGAGAGCAAGCGCGGAGACCCAGTTCGTGAGAGGAATCAGGGCAAGCAGCGCAGCCGCGATCAGGACTTCGCGAAACCGTCTTCCGACCGCGGCCCGCCAGCAGGCGATCAGGGCAAGGGGCAGCAGGAACAGACCCACATTGTGCGGCCCCTCGGCGTACTTGACGAGCGACTGCAGCCGCCAGGGCAGCGCGGCGTGTCCGCGGTCATCGGCGACGATGCCATAGAGAAGATAGGACACGGAGAACAGGGAGTACGTGATGGCGGTAAGAAAGGCCCACTTGCGGCTTCGGGTAAAGAAGAGGACAAAGGCGAAGAAACTGACGGGCCCGAGCAGAGCGCCCGTGGCCACCACCATGCGATAGACATGGACGTGGTCGAACATCGGCAGGAGTTTCATCGCGAGGGCAGCCGAATAGGGCACCACCGGGAGATACCACATATGGGCGGGCAGGCCTTCGTACTGCAGAGGGTTCCAACCGAAGGGGCTGGGATGCTGCAAAAAGAAGCGGGCCATCGAGGCGTAGCCGTCTTCGATCGATTCGCGATAGACGCCTTCGCCGGGAAGGTACAGGAAGCGGTTCAGGCCGAGGTTGACCGCGAAAACGATCACGGCGAGGAGAATCGTGCGGTGGCGCGCGGTCAGTGGGGTCACCTCGCCTTGCCGGACCGGCGGACCAGGATGAAGCCTGAGAGCGCCGCGGAGAGCAGCGTGAGGACCCAACCGGCCTGGTTCTCGAATGGCATGTCGAAGCGGAGCGCGATCTGATGATCGCCCGGCCCGGGATCGAGGAGGAGGAACCCGACGGGATCCGCGGTCACCGGGATCTGGCGGCCATCGGCGGCGGTGGCCTTCCAGTATCGATCATACGTTTCCTGAACCACGAGTTTTTCGCCGGGCTCGAGGTGCACGCTGACGGCCATGCCATCGGGCCCCTGGCGACGCCAGGCGGCGGGACGAGGCGAGCCTGCCTCGACGAAGCCGGCATAGCGGACGATGGCCTCGGCGTCGTCGGCGTGGGCGGGGGCGGGCACGGCGTCAAACCCGGCCGTGACAACGCGGGCAAACCCGGGATAGCGCCGGGGGACGCGGTAGATCACGTTGCCCTGGTGGTCATCATGCACGGCTTCGAGCTTGCCCTCGAATTTCTTCGGCGACGTCCAGTCATGGTACACCTCCTGGGAGGTCGCGTCGTGGACGATGGCGGCGCCCACGCCCATGGCCTGCAGCCAGGCGATGCCAAGATCCGGATCCGTGCCATAGAGGATCTGGTTGTGCGCGTAGTTGGTGACGATGTTCTGGATGCCCTGCTCGGAGACGCCGCCGAGTTGGGGGAGGTCGAACCATGTGTCGTACCAGAAGCGGACCGAACCGGTGGCGACGGCGCGTTCGCCCGGCATGTTCTCGTGCATCCATCGGGTAACTTTGTATTCGATGCGCTGCTTGTAGTCAGGCTCCTTGACGGGATAGCGGCGCGAATGCCAGACCCAGCCGAGCGACGGAGTAACGGCGGCGGCGATGGCGGCAGCGGCGAGCGCCGGTCCCCAGCGCACGCGAGGGACGGCCCAGGCGAGCACCAGGATGGCCGCAAACAGGAAGAGCATGTCGAACTCCGGCACCAGGCGCAAGGGTTCCCCGATGACACGGAATTCGTAGTGGTGATTACCGAGGACATGGAGCGCCATGCGGAGGAAAGCTCCCGCGACGAACAAGGGCCAGGCGCGATTGGGGCGTCCGTGTCCGAGTAGGTAGGCGATGGCGAAGAAGACGGCCAGGAATGCCAGGTCCAGCCAGAGAGACCATGCCGTGCCCCGTTCCGATACCAGCGGCATGTTTCGGAGGGTGAGAGCAAAGTAAGAGGGGGTGAGCCAGAAGGCGGTGAGGGCCAAGGCAAGCGCTGCGATGACGGCGGCGCGCACGGGCACCATCCAATCTTTTTCGGCGACCCAGAGCACCCAGACCATGATGGGGAATACCATGGCCAGGGCCGTTGCGCCATAGAAGTTATTCAGCACCGACGCCGCGCAAAGGACGCCGGAGATGACGAGCATCCGCGGGTGGCCGCGCCGCAACCCATACCATGCGGCGGCGAGCATGAAACCGAGGATGGCGAGGGCGGACATGTGCGGACCCTCACCGTAGCGGACGAGCACGCCGTAGCGTACGGGCATCATCTCCACTTCGCGGTAACCTTCGCGGAAATAGTCAATAAAGAGAAAAGACGGCGAGACGAGAGCCGTAAGAATGGCCGCCGCCCAGGCCCAGCGGCGCGAACCGGAACCGGCGCGGAACAGGACGTAGATGCCGGCGATGCCGAGGCAGTAGAGCAGAGCCACGTAGATGTGATAGCCGCGGGCCGGGGACACGTTGAGCAATCGGCTGGCGACGGCGGTGCCGTAGCGCAGGGCCGGGGGATAGATATAGTCCGTGCGGTTACCGCAATACCAGTTGGGCTGCCAGCGGGGGTGGGGCAGGTTATCGCGCAGGAAGCGGCCATCGGATATGAAAGTGCCTTCGATAATGCCCCAGTCGGCAACGTACTCGGTTTTGAAGAGAGGAAGGATGAGGATCGCGATGAGGGCGAAGATCAGGATCGAGTCGAGAAGCCAGGAACGGCGGCCATCAGGCATGCTGAACGTTGGTGTACCGGCGGCGAAGGCTTTGGAACTGGCGCGAGCGCATGAGGCCGGCGCGGTGGAGCAGGAGGCGGAACAGCAGCCACAGGATCGACAGACCGTAGATGGAACTGTCGATGAACGACGCCGACGAAGCAGCCGGGAAGTATCGCGTGGGGACGGGGACTTCCGCGACGCGGGCGCCTACCTCGACGAATTGCGCCATGATTTCCTGGTCAAAGATGAACTTGTCGGAATTCATTTCGACGTTGACGGCTTCCAGGATCTCGCGGGTGTAGGCGCGATAGCCCGTGTGGTATTCGGCAAGGTTATGGCGAAAGACCTTGTTCTCACACCAGGTGAGGAAGCGGTTGGAGATGTACTTCCACCAGGGCATGCCCCCTTGCATCGGGTTGCCGCCGAGGAGACGGGAGCCGAGCACCACGTCGGCGGCGCCGAGGCGAATGGGGTCGACGATCTGGGGCAGGAGGGTGGGATCGTACTGATAGTCGGGATGAACCATGACGACGATGTCGGCCCCGGCGCGGAGCGCTTCCCGGTAGCACGTCTTCTGGTTGGCGCCGTAGCCGTAGTTGCGATTGTGGACGAAGAGCTCGAGTTTGAGATCGCGGGCAACCTGGAGGGTCTTGTCGGAGCTGCCGTCGTCCACCACGATGACGAGGTCTACGACATCGTGCGGCAATTCGGTGTAGGTCATGCGGAGCGTCTTCTCGGCGTTGAAGGCCGGCATTACTACAACGATTTTGGGCTTCGGGTTCATACGGGGCGAATTCGAGCGACGAACTGGTAGGCGAACATCCGCTTCCATACCCGCGCGAGCCTGTAGGAAAGACTCTCGGCAGCCAAGACCGGCCAGGAGCCGGAGTGCGAAGCAAAGCGGAGCCCCACCGGGACGCCCGTCGGGCAGACTTCTACCATAGCAAACCCGGCAGAGGTAAATAAGTGACGCCAGCCGTCCCATGTATAGAAATGAAGGTGGGTGCGATCGAACAATCCTTTTTCTTCTTGCGGGAAGCGGCCCGAGAGAACGATCAGGCGGAAGTAGAGGTTGCCGCTGTTGGGGAGGGAGGCGACCAATTCGCCTCCGGGTGCGAGCGTGGATCGAAGCTGGCGGAGCAGCGAAAGCGGGTCTCGCAGATGCTCCAGGATGTCGGCGCAAAGGATGAAGTCAAACGGTGCGTCGAATTTGGGCAGGCCGGTTTCGAGGTCGTGTTCGATGAGCCGGACCGCCGACGGGAGTTGACCCGTGACGCCGCCGGGACGTTCGAGGGCGGTTACCGCATAGCCGCGCCCGGCGAGCAGCCGCGACAAATCGCCATTGCCGCAGCCGGCGTCGAGAACGCGGCGTCCATTGCCTGGCGCCGGCAACATCGCGAGAAGCCTGGAGTGGCTGCTGTACGGACTTTCCTTGAAGCTGTAAGTGACCAAATGAGGCGGCTGGTTACTGCCGCAGACCTTCCGTCAGTTCGATGGTGGCGCCCCAGGGATCGGTGAGGAAAGCGATGCTCAGCCCGATGGAGGGGACTTTGGTGAAGGGCCGGTCAAACTTGACGCCTTCGGCTTCGAGCTTCTTGCAGAACGCCTCCAGGTTGACCACTTCGAATCCGATATGGTCCATCGAGCGGCCTTTGGTGGGAGCTTGCGGGGTGTCGGCCGGATTCCAGCTCAAGTTGACGCCAGGAAGGTCCGCGGCTTTGAAGCGTCCGCGCATGCCCGGCACGGCGCCGAACATCCTGGCGTACCAGGCGCGCATTTCATCCTGCTGCTGCGAGGCGAAGTGGATGTGATGGTGCACGATGGGATGCGCGATGGTCTTGTCTTCGGTGAATTCCACTTTTACGCCGTCTGGAAACATGACGAAGGCTTGGCGGGTGTCTGGCATTTCCTTGGCGATCTTGCACCCGGCGGCCACCAGTGCGGCCTTGGTGCGATCGAGATCCTGCGTCTTGAAGCCGAGGTGATTGACGGCGGAGTCATCGGTGCCTCCGGTTGGTTTCCCTTTGCGGAAACCGAGGACAACGTCGGGCAGGGAATACAGCGTAAGGGACCCGTACTGCACAGGCTTGGCGCCGAGCACCTCGGTCCAAATGCGCTCGTGGACGGCAGGATCGGTCACGAGCATGTGGAGGTGGCCCATCGAAATTCCTTGCGCGTTCGGCGGCGGTAATTGCGCCGACAGCAGCCCGCATGCGACGGTGGCGAACAGCAGGGTACGAAACATAGCCCCTAGCTTAACGCAAACGTTTTGGCTTCGGAAGAGCCTTGCGCATCAGCTTGCGTCCGCGTCCGGCGGAGGGGCATTCGGCGAAGCCGGCGCGTTCGAAGATGACCGGCAGGCCGGTCCAGGCGAAGGCCGGCGGAAGTTCGGCGGTGCGAGGCACGGAGGGGTAACCTTCAAGGATGGTTCCGCCTTGCGAGGCCACCCATTTTTCCGCGGCGTCGAGCAGGGCGTTGGACAAGCCGCGGCGGCGATAGTCCTTATGGATGAAGAAACAGGTAGCACTCCAGACGGGCTTATCGTCGGGCGGCTGCAGGGTGCGGGTGCGGGCAAGATAGTGATACTGCTCGCGGGGCGCCACGGAGATCCATCCGGCGGGGCGAATGCCGTCATAGGCGAGCACGCCCACCGGTTGTCCTGAAGCCGCCAGCGAGCGGAGAGCTTCCCGGTTACCGTCGCCCTTGCCAGCGTCGTAAGCAGCGCGCGGAAGACGCCATGTCATGCACCAGCAGCCTCCGCAAGCTCCGCGCGGCCCAAACAGCGTCTCGAGGTCGGCGAAGTTGTCGAGCGTGAGGGGCGAGAAACGGAATGCCGATCGTGCCATGTTTGAATTATGCGCCGAACGCCGCGGGTGCTGCTGTTCCACAAACCGTATGGAGTACTGTGCCAGTTCACCGGCGAGGGGCCAGCGCTGCGCGACTACATCGGCGTGCCGGGCGTCTACGCGGCGGGACGGCTGGATCGTGACAGTGAAGGGCTCCTGTTGCTGACCGATGACGGGCAATTGCAGCATCGGTTGACCGACCCGCGATTCGAGCATCCCCGGCAATACTGGGCGCAGGTGGAACGCGTTCCTGACGCCGCAGCCGTCGCCCGGCTACGAACCGGCGTGGCGATCGAAGACTATATGACGCGTCCCTGCCGGGTGCGCGTGCTCGACGCCGAACCGGATCTACCTCCGCGTGACCCGCCCATCCGGTATCGCAAGAACGTACCGTCGGCATGGTTGGAAATGATTCTCACGGAGGGGCGCAACCGGCAAGTGCGGCGAATGACGGCCGCGGTAGGACATCCGACGCTGCGCCTGGTTCGGGCCGCGATCGGCACCCTGACGATCGCGGGGCTCGCGCCCGGGGCCTACCGGACACTGTCACCGGCGGAATTGCAAACAATTTCCGGTCAAGGTGAAACGCGGACACCGTTGCGGTCACGACCGTACTGATCGCGATCCAACTGAAAGGAGGACCTCCGATGCACACGCTGATTCAACACGCCGGGATCCGGGAGGCGGTGGCAGCCGAAGCGGGTCCGCTGTTGGCCTCGCTGCTGGCCGCGGAGATGTTCTACAAATTCCACAGCTTTACTCTGGAATGCGGCGCGTTTCTGGCGACTTGGTACGCCCTCAGCCGCGCGGCGGCGGCCTGCAAGCTACGGCTGCCGGTGCGGTGAACGGTGCCCGGCGGCGAGAGACAGAAATGGGAACGGCCGCGTCCGGGGGCGAGCGACGCGGGTGAGGCGTTCGATCCATCCGGTGAAGGGAAACAAGAGTCCCGCATGAAGGGAAGGACTGCGCCTCCACCGCGAACGCCGGTGAGCGAGGAGGAGTACCGGCGTCTGAAGGAACAGGCGGAGATGGCGAAGGGGCCGGCCGCAGATCTGGAGCAGGAAGATCTGGAGCAGGAAGATCTGGAGCAGGAAGCTTTGGGGCAGGAAGATTTGGGGCAGGAAGATACGAGCGAAGGAGAGTAAGCCATGGCCACGAAAAAGAAATCCGCCCGGCGCGCCCCGGCGCGGAAAGTTACACCCACGGTGACGATGAAACCGCGGGCAGGCAAGGCGGCCAAGGGCGTCGAGATCGACCCCTCGGTGGAGTTGGAGGCGGTACTCGCCCCGGAGAAGCGCGAGCGGCGGCCCTACTCGACGCGGTACCCGATCGCGGATGAACGCTTTCGCGACTTGAAGGAGAAGGCTGAAAAGGCGAAGCTCCCCAAAGGGGAGGTGGAGGCGAAGTCCGACGCGGGGAGCGGCAAAGAGGACGCGGCGGAGGAGTTGGAGGCGCTGGCGCCGGCGATCGGAACTGCATTGGCCGAGGCTCCGGTGGCTGCGGGAAACTTCGCGGGCATCGACGCCACGGGATGGCTCCCGCCCGATTGCACGATGGCGACCGGGCCCGAGCATGTGCTGCTTTCGGTCAACTCGTCGGTTGCGATCCACATGAAAGCGGGCGGACCGGCATTGATCCAGCGCACGCTTACACAATGGTTCGGCGCATTGGCGCAAGACCTCACGGTTTTCGATCCAAAGGCGCTGTACGACCAGCACGCCGGACGTTGGGTGCTGCTGGCGGTGGCGTTCCGGACCAATCCGAACCGAAGCGTATTCCTGCTGTCGGTCTCGACGTCGCCGAACCCGATGGGGACTTGGCGCAACTATTCTTTCGACGCGATGGTGGATGGATCTACCGCCACCAGCAACTGGGCGGACTTCCCGGCCCTGGGCGTGGACAACCAAGCCATCTACATCACGGCGAACATGTTCGCGTTCCAAGGAGGGTTTCGGCACTCCAAGATCCGGGTGATTCCCAAGGCCGGCCCTTACAGCGGCAGCGCGGCGCCGTTCTTCGATTTCGTGAAGATGAAGAATCCCGACGATACGCTGGCGTTCACCATCCAGCCGTGCCACACCTTCGGCGCGCCGCAGGTGGAGTACCTGGTGAACTCGCTGTTTCCCGGCGGCAGTTCGCTCACGATATGGCGCGTCGACAATCCGGCGACGTCTCCGGTGCTAACGCGGAGTTCGGTGGCCGTTGCGCCGTACAGCCTTCCGCCGAATGCGGACCAGAAGGGCGGGGGGCCGCCGTTGAACACGGGGGATGTCCGTTTGCTGCACGCGGTGTTTCGGGGCGATTCGATCTGGACGGCGCTGACAACGGCGAGGAGTTGGTCCGGCAGCGGCAATCGCGCGGCGATCCACTGGTTCCAGGTTCGCGCGGCGTCGTCAACGCTGGTGCAGGAGGGCGTTTATGGGAACCGCAGTTTCCATTACTTCTATCCGGCAGGGTGTCCGGACAACCAAGGGAATTTGACGGTGGTGTTCAGCCGGTGCGGGCCATCCGAGTTCGGCTCGATCCGGTATACGGGGCGACGGTCGACCGATGCGCTGGGGCAACTGCAAGGGAGCAAGCTGCTGAAGAAGGGTCTGGCTCACTACCAGGGGCTCGACAGTGGCGGGCGCAATCGATGGGGGGATTATAACGGCGTGGCGGCGGATCCGGCGAATCCTCGGTTGATCTGGTTCTACAGCGAGTACGCGAGCGCGGTGGATACGTGGGGGACTTGGGTGGGACGGGCGTTCTTCTGAAGCGCCGCCGGCAGCCATCGGCGAGCGGAAGAAAATGCCGCAGATCCCAGGTGACGAGCACTCCGATCCCCATCCGCTCCGCCGATTGCAGTAGGAAGGCGTCGTAGACGGCGCCGCCGGAGCGTCCGCAACGCCAGACGCTGTCCATCACGTCGAACACGGTGGTGCAATGATCGCGCACGCGCAAAAAGGGCCGCGTCCTTAGTGGACGCGGCCCTGAACCGTTCAACCGGGAGTCAGTGCTAGAACCGGTAGCGGAGCCCAAGCTGGATCTGCCGCGAACCAACCCGCTGGCCGCCGATGCGGCCGAAGTTGGCATTGTTCAAATCCCCATTCGGATCCGCGAAGCTCACCGTGTTCGGGAAGTTGAAGAACTCGCCCCGGAGTTCGAATCCGTGGCGCTCATTCACCCGGAACACTTTTTGCACCGCGATATCCAGACTGATGATGCCGTCGGCGTTGGTGATGTAAGGCGACGCATTGCCGAACGTGAACTGCGCAGGGCGCGCGAACCCGCCCGTATTGAACCACTGTTCGGCTGTCTTCGGACCGTTGTTGGGATCGCCCACCAGGTTGACACGCTGCGTCTTCCGGCCCGTGTTCGCGATGTCCTGGCCGATAAACACCATGAACGGCGGACCGGTTTCCAAACGCGTGATGCCCTCGAGCGACCATCCGCCCACCAGCGTGTCCGCCACCCGGCTCATATCGCCGCCGAACTTGCGGCCTCGCCCGAACGGCAGCTCATACACGTACGAGAATACGAACACGTGGTTGATGTCCCACGAAGACCGGCTCCAATCGGCGCGCCGGTTGAACGGATCCTGCGTCTTCTGGTTTTCCGCCAGCGACGACTGATTGTCCAGTGACTTCTGCCACGTGTAGTTCATGTTGAACTGCATGCCGTGAGAGAACCGCTTCTTCAATGTCGTCTGCAGCGCGTTGTAGCTGCCGCTGAATTGGTTCGATCCGCCGTCCAAATCGCCAAAGTTAGGCAGCAACCGCCGCGGTTGAATCGGACCCGGACCCGGCGTAAGCGCGTTGTTGAACGGCGAGTAGCCGATCTGCTTCCGGCTCGCCGATCCGACGTAGCCCACATCCAGCGTCAGGTCATCCTGCAACTGCTGCTGCACGAAGAAGTTCCACTGCGATGAATAGGGAGACCGGTTGTCGGGATTCTGCGGCCATCCGCCGATGGCGGCCGTCGATTCGAAGGGAGGTCCAGGAGCCGTGATCGATTGATCCAGCACCCCGCCCCGATTCGGGCTGAACACCTGCTGCACCGTGAACGGCCAGAACTTGCGCAGATCCTGCAACTCTTGCACGAACGTCGAGTTGTAGAACATCCCGAATCCCGTGCGGATCACCGTCTTGTCGCTCACCTTGTACGCGATCCCCACGCGCGGCGCGAAATCGTTCTTGTCGCTCTTCACCAGCGCCCGCCCGAAGCCGTCTTGGCGCGCGGGTGAGTTGCGCTCCCCGGTGTCCGGATTCGGTTGCGGATTCGTCGTCGCCCACAGCAGCCGGCCGGAGTACTCGCCTGTCTGCGGATCGCGGATCACATACATGTTCCCCAGCCGGTCGGTCGAATCATACGGCCGGCTCCCGAACTGGTACATCAATCCCAGGTTCACCGTCAGCCGCGAGTTCACACGGAAGTCGTCCTGGATATGGCCCAGCAGGAAATGGCCGATGCCGTCGGTGAGCGTATTGCCCTCGCCGCGCCGCACCTCGCCCGGGTAGCCCAGCAGTGCGTCCGCCATCGGAAATCCCGTAACGCCGCCCTGGAAGATCGCATCCCCATTCATCGGGTTCGACGTGTTGGTGTAGAAGTTCCGGTGGTGGTACTGGCCGCCCACCTTCAACGAATGACGGCCTTTGACCATGTTCAGGTTGCCGCGCCATTGCCACACATTGTCGCCGGTGACGCCGCCGCCGGCTCCAGGTGTGCCGTAGGAGCCGAACGAGATGTTCACCAGCGGATCGCCGAATACTTCCTTCTGGTACATCTGCATCCCCGTCTTGGCAAGGAAGTCCGCCCGCGTCAGTCCGCCCTTGTCGGTGATCCCGGGGTCGTTGGGCTGGTTGGTGCCGAAACCAACTTCGAGCGTCGTCGTCGGGCTGAAGATGTGCGTCCACGACGCGCCGTAGTTCACCACGTCGAACTCGCTCCGCCCGATGAAGTTCGGACGGAAATCCGGGCTCAGAAGATCCGCGTTCTGATAGCTGAACCGGAAAAAGAACGTGTTCGTCTCGTTGATGTTGTAGTCATACCGCCAGTGCAGCCCGTCGCGATCGTTCGCCTGGCTCCGCGCCCCGATGTAGTTCTGCACCAGTCCGGACCGGTTCGGCAGTGGCGTCGTCAACTCGAGCGCCGTCGGGATCGCCGGATTGATCAACGGGCGCGGGATCACGTTGTTTGGAAACGGCGCGTTGTTGGCGAACGGATTCCGGATCACCGTCGGACGCGCTTCCGTCAGCAGCGCCGAGAAATCCCCGTTACGGAACTCCGCCGGCGGCACGCTGCCCAATTGCGTCGATCCGCGGCGCCGCCGGAACCCTTCCCAGCTCACAAACCAGAACATTTTCCCGGACGCCAGCTTCGGAATCGGCCCGCCGATCGCCACGCCATACTGATTCAGACGGAACGGCGTCTTCGGCAGCCCGCTCCGGTTGGCGAAAAATTCGTTCGCGTCGAACTTGCTGTTCCGCAGGTACTCATACACCGTCCCGTGCAACTGGCTCGTTCCGCTCTTGATCACCATCGACACGTTCGCGCCCATCGATCGCCCGAACTCCGATCCCGTATTGGTCGCCACTTTGAACTCCTGCAGCGCGTCCATCGGCGGTGAGATGCCCGGCGAGTTCATCATCTGCATGTTGGAATCGAAGCCGTCAAGGGTGAAGTTGTTGTCCTGCGGACGCCCGCCGTTCACAGATACGAGCGACGTGCCCGATTGCCCCGTCCCGCGGGACTGGCTCCGCGTCACCGAACTCGTGCCCGGCATCAGCAGCATCAGCCGCGTGTAGTTGCGCTGGTTTACCGGTAGTCGCTCCAGTTCCTTCGCCGCCACCACATTGCCCACCGACGCTTCTTCGGTTTGCAGGATCGGCGCCGCGCCGCTCACCTCAATCGTCTCGGTCACCTCGCCCAGTTGCAGCGTGAAGTCGACTTCGAGCACCGCCGACACTTCCAGCACGATGCCCGAGCGGACTTGCGTCTTGAAGCCAGGTGCTTTGATCTGGATGGAATAGTTGCCGGGGTTGAGCGGAGTCACCCGGTATTGGCCGGTCGCGTTGGCCTCCACCTGGCGGGCGAAGCCCGTTCCGGAGTTGGTTACGGTTACGGATGCGCCGGGAACGGCATCTCCGGAAGGGTCATAAACATCGCCGACGATCGTCGCGTTGGTCTGCGCGAAAGCGGCCGCGGAGAGGACGGCAAACAGGGCTACCTGCGCCGTGCGAGTGGAAAACGTTGTTCGCACGTATTAGACTCCTCTGAAGTTGTGGGCTGAGCCCCAGCAAACTTCCAGAGGTTAGCACGGCGCAAATAAATTTAGCAAACTACATACATTGCGACCGGGGAATGGTTTCTCCCAAAATACTCTTCAGAACCGGTACCGCAGCCCCAACTGGATTTGCCGCGACGAGACCCGCTGCCCGCTCACGCGTCCGTATGCCGAATTGTTCAGGTTTCCCTGCGGATCCGCGAAGCTCACCGTGTTGGGGAAGTTGAAGAACTCCCCGCGCAGTTCGAACGCGTGCCGCTCGTTCACACGGAACACTTTCTGCGCCGCGATGTCCAGGCTCACGATGCCGTCGGCATTGGTGATGTACGGCGACGCGTTCCCGAACGTGAACGGCGCGGGCTTTGCGAAAGCCCCGGTGTTGAACCACTGTTCGGCCGTCTTCGGTCCTGCGTTCGGATCGCCCACAAGATTCACACGCTGCGTCTTGCGTCCCGTATTCGCGATGTCCTGATTGGTGAACACCATGAACGGCGGACCCGTTTCCAGACGCGCGATTCCTTCGAGTGACCACCCGCCCACCAGCGCATCCGCCGCCCGGCTCATGGTTCCCCCGAACTGCCTGCCACGGCCAAACGGCAGCTCATACACGTACGAGAACACGAATACATGGTTGATGTCCCAGGAGGACCGGCTCCAGTCCGCCCGCCGGTTGAACGGATCCTGCGTCTTCTGGTTTTCCGCCAGCGAGGACTGGTTGTCCAGCGACTTCTGCCACGTGTAGTTCATGTTGAACTGCATCCCGTGCGAGAAACGCTTCTTGAGCGTCACCTGCATCGCGTTATAGCTCCCGCTGAACTGGTTCGATCCCCCATCGAGATCGCCGAAGTTCGGCAGCAGACGCCGCGGCTGGATCGGTCCCGGTCCCGGCGTAAGCGCGTTGTTGAACGGTGAATATCCGATCTGCTTCCGGCTCGCCGATCCCACGTATCCCACGTCCAGAGTCAAATCGTCCTGCAGTTGCTGCTGGATGAAGAAGTTCCATTGCGACGAGTAGGGCGACCGGTTCCCCGGGTTCTGCGGCCATCCCCCGATCGCCGCCGTCGATTCAAATGCCGGCCCCGGCGCCGTGATCGATTGATCCAGCACTCCGCCCCGGTTCGGGCTGAATACCTGCTGCACGGTGAACGGCCAGAACTTCCGCAGATCCTGCAACTCCTGCACGAACGTCGAGTTGTAGAACATGCCGAATCCCGTACGGATCACCGTCTTGTCGCTCACCTTGTAGGCGATGCCCACCCGCGGCGCAAAATCGTTCTTGTCGCTCTTCACCAATGCCCGCCCGAACCCGTCCTGCCGCGCCGGCGAATTCCGTTCGCCCGTGTCCGGATTCGGCTGCGGGTTCGTCGTCGCCCACAACAGCCGGCCCGAGTATTCGCCCGTCTGCGGATCCCGGATCACATACATGTTTCCCAGCCGGTCGGTGGAGTCATAGGGGCGGCTGCCGAACTGATACATCAGCCCGAGGTTCACCGTGAGTCGCGAGTTCACACGGAAGTCGTCCTGAACGTAGCCGAGGAGGAAGTGGCCGATGCCGTCGGTCAGCGTGTTGCCCTGTCCACGGCGGACTTCGCCCGGATAGCCCAGCAGTGCGTCCGCCATCGGGAACCCCGTCACACCGCCCTGGAAAATGGCGTCCCCGTTCATCGGGTTCGATGTGTTCGTGTAGAACTGCCGGTGATGGTACTGCCCGCCAATCTTCAGCGAATGCCGTCCCCGGATCGTGTTGAGGTTCCCGCGCCACTGCCACACGTTGTCGCCCGTCACGCTCCCGCCCGCTCCCGGCGTCCCGTACGCCCCGAACGAAATGTTCACCAGCGGATCGCCGAACACTTCCTGCTGGTACATCTGCATGCCCGTCTTCGAGAGAAAATCCGCCCGCGTCAAACCACCCTTGTCCGATAAGCCCGGGTTGTTCGGTTGATTGCTGCCGAAGCCGGCTTCGAGCGTTGTCGTCGGGCTGAAGATATGCGTCCACGATCCGCCGAAGTTGGTGACGTCGAACTCGCTCCGGCTGACAAAGCCCGGACGGAAGTCCGGATTCAGCAGGTCTGCGTTCTGATAGCTGAACCGGAAGAACACCGTGTTCCGCTCGTTGATGTTGTAGTCATACCGCCAGTGCAGCCCGTCCCGGTCGTTGGCCTGGCTCCGCGCTCCAATGTAGTTCTGCACCAGGCCGCCTCGGTTCGGCAGTGGCGTCGTGAGCTCGAGCGCCGTCGGAATCGCCGGATTGATCAGGTTCCGCGGTATCACGTTGTTCGGAAACGGAGCGTTGTTGTTGAACGGATTCCGGATCACCGTCGCCGGCAGCAGCGCCGAAAAGTCGCCGTTCCGAAACTCCGCCGGCGGTACGCTCCCCAACTGCGTCGACCCGCGCCGCCGCCGGAATCCTTCCCAGCTCACAAACCAGAACATCTTCCCCGAGGCCAGTTTCGGAATCGGCCCCCCGATCGCCACGCCATACTGATTCAGACGGAATGGCGTCTGCGGCAGCCCGCTGCGGTTGGCGAAAAATTCGTTCGCGTCGAACTTGCTGTTCCGCAGATACTCATACACCGTCCCGTGCAGTTGGCTCGTCCCGCTCTTGATCACCATCGACACGTTGGCGCCCATCGAGCGCCCGAATTCCGATCCCGTGTTCGTTGCCACCTTGAACTCCTGCAGCGCGTCCATCGGCGGCGAAATACCCGGCGAGTTCATCATCTGCATGTTCGAATCGAATCCGTCCAACGTGAAGTTGTTGTCCTGCGGACGCCCGCCGTTCACGCTAAACAACTGCGTCCCCGATTCCCCCGTACCCCGGGCCTGGCTGCGGCGCACCGAACTTGTCCCCGGCATCAGCAGCATCAGGCGCGTGTAATTGCGCTGGTTCACAGGCAGCCGCTCCAGCTCCTTCGCCGCAACCACGTTGCCCACCGACGCTTCTTCGGTTTGCAGAATCGGCGCCGCGCCCGTCACCTCGATGGTTTCCGTCACCTGCCCCAGTTCCAGCCCGAAGTCCACCTCCAGCACCGCCGCCACCTCCAGCACCACCCCGGACCGGACCTGTGTCTTGAACCCCGGCGCCTTCACCTGAATCGAGTAGTTGCCCGGGTTCAACGGCGTCACCCGGTATTGCCCTGTTTCGTTGGCGTCCACATTGCGCGCAAAGCCCGTGCCCGTGTTGGTGACGGTGATCGCCGCGCCCGGTACCGCATTGCCCGATGGATCCAGGATGTCGCCCACGATGGTCGCGTTGGTCTGCGCGAAAGCGCTGCCCATAACCAGCGTCGCCAACAGTAAGGCTCGGAGAACAAACGAAGTGCTCAAGATGAAACTCCTCGGAAGGGATTGATGGTAGTAACCCAGTCAGTCGACTTCAGAGGTTAGCACGCGTCAATAAATTAATCAACTATAATTATTTGACGAGTGCTGCAAAAAACCGCGCTGCCGAAGCAGCGCGGTCTGTTTTCTCACTTGTAACGCCGCCCCGGTCAGAACCGATAGCGTAGCCCGAACTGGATCTGGCGCGGGTCCGTCCGCTGGCCGCTGATCCGCCCGAATGACCCCACGTTGTTCATATCCCCCGCCGGATCCCCGAAGTTCACCGTGTTCGGGAAGTTGAAAAACTCCGCACGGAACTCGAACTGATGACGCTCCGTCACCCGGAACACCTTCTGCGCCGCGATGTCCAGGCTCGTGATCCGGTCCGCGTTGGTGATGTAGGGCGATGCGTTCCCGAATGTGAACGCCGCCGGTCTCGCAAACGCCGACGTGTTGAACCACTGCTCCGCCGTCTTCGGTCCCGCGTTCGGGTCGCCCACCAGATTCACACGCTGCGTCTTCCGCCCCGTGTTGGCGATGTCCTGGCCGATCGACACCATGAACGGCGGGCCGCTCTCCAGCCGCGCGATGCCCTCCAAGGACCAGCCGCCCACGATCAAATCCGCCGCCCGGCTCATCCCGCCGCCGAACTTGCGCCCGCGTCCGAACGGCAGCTCGAACACGTACGAGAACACGAACACATGGTTGATGTCCCACGACGATCGGCTCCAGTCCGCGCGCCGGTTGAACGGATCCTGCGTCTTCTGGTTTTCCGCCAGCGACGATTGGTTGTCCAGCGACTTCTGCCACGTGTAGTTCATGTTGAACTGCATCCCGTGCGAAAACCGCTTCTTCAACGTCGTCTGCAGCCCGTTGTAGCTGCCGCTGTATTGGTTGGATCCGCCGTCCAGATCGCCGAAGTTCGGCAGCAGCCGCCGCGGTTGAATCGGCCCCGGTCCCGGCGTCAGAGCATTGTTGAACGGCGAATAGCCGATCTGCTTCCGGCTCGCTGACCCCACGTAGCCCACGTCCAACGTCAGGTCATCCTGCAGTTGCCGCTGGATGAAAAAGTTCCACTGCGACGAATACGGGGACCGGTTGCCCGGATTCTGCGGCCATCCCCCGATCGCTGACGTCGATTCAAACGGAGGTCCCGGCGCCGAGATCGATTGGTCCAGCACTCCGCCGCGATTCGGGCTGAACACCTGCTGCACTGTGAACGGCCAGAACTTCCGCAGGTCTTGCAACTCCTGCACGAACGTCGAGTTGTAGAACATACCGAAGCCGGTTCGGACCACGGTCTTGTCGCTCACCCGATAGGCGATCCCGACGCGGGGCGCGAAATCATTCTTGTCGCTCTTCACCAGCGCTCGCCCGAACCCGTCGGTCCGTGCCGGCGAGTTCCGTTCCCCGGTGTCCGGATTCGGCTGCGGATTCGTTGTCGCCCACAGCAGCCGGCCCGAATAGGCGCCCGTCTGCGGATCGCGCGTCACGTATAGGTTCCCTAGCCGGTCCGTCGAGTCATACGGGCGGCTTCCGAACTGGTACATCAGGCCGAGATTGATCGTCAGCCGCGAATTCACCCGGAAGTCATCCTGAACGTGCGCGATCATGAAATGCCCGATCCCGTCGGTGAGCGTGTTGCCTTCGCCCCGCCGGACCTCGCCCGGGTATCCGAGCAGAGCATCCGCCATTGGGAACCCCGTCACCTGACCCTGGAAGATCGCGTCGCCGTTCATCGGGTTCGACGTGTTGGTGAAGAACTGCCGGTGGTGATACTGGCCCCCGAACTTCAGCGAATGCCGGCCTTTCACCGTGTTCAGGTTCGCGCGGGACTGCCAGATGTTGTCGCCCGTCACGCCGCCGCCGGCGCCCGGCAGCGAGTACGATCCGAACGATACGTTCACTAGCGGATCGCCGAATACTTCCTTTTGATACATCTGCATCCCGGTCTTCGACAGGTACTCCGCGCGCGTCAGGCTGCCCTTCGACGTGATGCCTGGTACGTTCGGCTGGTTGGTGCCGAAGCCCGCGTCCAACGTCGTCGTCGGGCTGAAGATATGCGTCCAGGATCCGCCGTAGTTCACCACGTCGAATTCGCTCCGGCCGATGAAGTTCGGCTGAAACGCCGGGCTCAGCAAATCCGCGTTCTGGTAGCTGAACCGGAAAAAGAACGTGTTCGTCTCGTTGATGTTGTAGTCATAACGCCAGTGCAGCCCGTCGCGGTTATTCGCCTGACTGTTGTTGGCCGCGAAGTTCTGGATTAGCCCCGGCCGGTTCGGCAGCGGCGTCGTCAACTCGATCGCCGTCGGAATCGCCGGGTTGATCAGGTTCCGCGGAATCACGTTGTTCGGAAACGGCGCGTTGTTCGCGAACGGATTCCGGATCACCGTCGCCGGTAGTAGTGCCGAGAAATCGCCGTTGCGGAACTCCGCCGTCGGTACGCTGCCCAGTTGCGTCGACCCGCGCCGCCGCCGGAAGCCTTCCCAACTCACGAACCAGAACATCTTCCCCGATGCCAGCTTCGGAACCGGTCCTCCAATCGCCACGCCGTACTGATTCAGCCGGAACGGCGTCTTCGGCAGCCCGCTCCGGTTGGCGAAAAACTCGTTCGCGTCGAACTTGCTGTTGCGCAGGAATTCATACAACGTGCCGTGCAGTTGGTTCGTGCCGCTCTTGATCACCATCGACACGTTCGCGCCCATCGATCGCCCGAACTCGGACCCCGTATTGGTCGCCACCTTGAACTCCTGCAGCGCGTCCATCGGCGGCGAGATGCCCGGCGAATTCATCATCTGCATGTTCGAATCGAAGCCGTCCAGAGTAAAGTTGTTGTCCTGCGGACGCCCTCCGTTCACCGAAATCAGCGAAGTGCCCGATTGCCCCGTGCCCTGGGACTGGCTCCGCGTCACCGAACTCGTGCCCGGCATCAACAGCATGAGCCGCGTGTAGTTGCGTTGGTTCACCGGTAGCCGTTCCAATTCCTTGCCGGCCACTACGTTTCCTACCGACGCTTCTTCCGTCTGCAGCACCGGTGCCGCGCCAGTCACCTCGATGGTTTCCGTCACCTCGCCCAGTTGCAGCGAAAAGTCCACTTCGAGCACCGCGGCCACTTCCAGCACCACCCCGGAACGCACTTGCGTCTTGAAGCCCGGCGCCTTTACCTGGATGTTGTACGTCCCCGGATTCAGCGGTGTCACGCGATACTGGCCCGTGGCGTTCGCCACCACTTGGCGCGCGGCTCCCTGCCCGGCGTTGGTTACCGTAATCGTAGCCCCGGGAACTGCGTCGCCGGTTGGGTCCGAAATGTCCCCTACGATCGTCGCATTGGTTTGCGCGAATGCGCTGAAGGAAAGAAGAGAGAGGGTGCACAATACGGCAGCCCCGCTGGCAGGCGGTGAGAGTCTCACTCGGAATCTCCTAAGCTTGGAATGAATGTTGAGCCCCAGAATACTTCGGATAACCGTAGCACCCCATTCCCGCCGGTTCAATGCTTATTGATCAAAATTAAGGTAACGATTCTTACATTATCGAGGGACGCCACCGCGGGCCTCGCGCCCGGTTTGACACAGCTACCGCCTGACGGCAATAATGACGGCGGTGTCCCGTTGTTTCTGCTTGCTGGTGGCTGTCTCCATCGCCTCCGCGCAGGGTGTGGCAACCCGCAACGCCCAGGCCGCCGCGCGAGGGGCTCCTTCCGGCCGCCCCTTCCTGGCTACCTTCACCGATGAAGCCGCTGCCGCCGGCCTCACCGCTCCCATCACTGTCGGAAACCCCGACGCCAAGAGTTACATCATTGAGGCCAACGGCACTGGCCTCGCGGCCCTCGATTTCGACAACGACGGTTGGGTCGATCTCTTCGTCGTCAACTCTTCGCGCCTCGAGGGTTTCCCCAAGTCGCCCGCTCCCGTCAGCCGCCTCTATCGCAACCTCGGCAATCGGAAATTCAAAGACGTCACCGCTTCCTCCGGCGTCGGCCGCGCCGGCTGGGGCAACGGCGTTTGCGCTGGCGACATCGATAACGATGGCGACGAAGACCTCTACGTCACCTACTGGGGACCCAACTCCCTGTTCCGCAATTCTGGCGACGGTAAGTTCGAAGAAACCGCCGCCGCGCTCGGAGTGGCCGGCCCGGAGAAAGAATGGAGTTCCGGCTGCACTTTCCTCGACTACGATCGCGACGGCCGCCTCGACTTGTTCGTCACCAGCTACCAACGATTTGACCCCGCCACTACGCCTCCTCCAGGCAAGTCCTCCAATTGTGAATGGAAAGGCATGCCCGTGTTCTGCGGACCCCGCGGGCTCCCCTACGGCAGCGCCACCCTCTACCACCAGCGCGAATCCGGCGTGTTCGAGGATGTCTCCAAATCAGCCGGCATCGCCGGCGCCGGCAGTTTCTACGCTTTCACCCCCATCGCCGCGGACCTCAACGGCGACGGCTGGACCGATATCTACTTCGCCAGTGACTCCACACCCAGCATGCTCTTCCGCAATGAGAAAAACGGCAAGTTTCGAGAGATCGGCACCGAAACCGGCGTCGCCTTCAACGAACATGGCTTCGAACAGGGCGGCATGGGCGTCGGGGTAGGGGACTACGATCGCGACGGTTTGCTCGATCTCGTGAAAACCAACTTCGCTGGCGATCACCCCAATCTCTACCGCAACTCCGGTGGCGGCATTTTTGAAGACGCCGTACTCTCGGCCGGCTTGGCCGTGAACCCCCAATACGTCGGTTGGGGCGTCGCCCTCGTCGATCTCGACAACGACGGTTGGCAGGACATCCTCCAGGTGAACGGACATGTCTACCCGGAACTCGATCGCGAGAAACGCGCCGAGACCTACCGCCAGCCTCGTCTCGTCTACCGCAATCTCGGCGGCGGCAAGTTCGAGGATGTGAGCACGCTCGCCGGCCCCGGTATCGCCGCCACACATTCCAGCCGTGGCGCCGCCTTCGCTGACTTCGATAACGACGGCGACATCGACGTCGCGGTCATGAACATGGGTGAGCCCCCCTCGCTCCTCATCAACGCCCTCCCTCCCGGCTCCAAATGGATCAAGGTGATGGTCCAGGGCGTCAGGTCCAATCGCTCCGCGATCGGCGCCGTCGTCACCGTGGAAGCCGGTGGCTCCAAACAAACCCTCCCCGTCCTCAGCCAGTCAAGCTTTCTTTCCCAGAGTGAGAGCCGCTTGCATTTCGGGCTCGGATCCGCCGCCAGGGCCGATCGCATTCTTGTGCGTTGGCCCTCCGGCCAGATGGAGCAATTCCCCGGCGCCCCCGCCGGATCCACCTTGCGCCTCGAGGAAGGCGGCGGGAGCCCTCCGTGACGCTGCTGCTCGCTGCTCTGCTCATGCAGTCCGCCGCTGCCCTGTCGGAACAGGCGATGGCGGCCGCCCAGAACGGCAATCCCATTGAGGCCGAAAGGCTGTGGCGCGCCGCCATCCGCGCCGATCCCAAAAGTTATCCCGCGCTGTTCAACTACGGCCTGTTTCTCCATCGCGGCGCGAGGGGCGGGGAAGCCGTGGAGTATCTCGATCGTGCCGCGGCCTTGGAACCGGGCTATCAGGTGCACCTGCTGCGCGGTATGAACTTCCAGAAACTCGATCGCCGGGAAGATACCATTCGCGCCTGGCGCGATGCCCTCGCCTTCCAGCCCCGCAATCTGAAACTCATGCAGGTGCTCAGCATCGAGTACAGCAAGGGCCGCTACTTCCATGAGGCCGCCGCCATTACACGCGAAGCGCTGAAACTCCAGCCCGATGCCGAGAACCTCTACCTGATCGCCATCAAAGCCCACGACGACGCGGGAGAAGAAGAACAGGCCGCCGAACTGTCCGCCGCCGCCGTCGCCAGATTCCCTTCCTCGGCCCGCGCTCAGTTCGAGCACGGCTTCTACCTGCAAAAGCGCGGCGACACCGCTCAGGCCCTCGTCCATCTTTCCAAGGCCATGGAGCTTGACCCGCGATACGAAGAGTCGTTCTTCTTCTACGGGGACCTGCTCGTCAAGCAGGGAAAGTGGAACGAAGCCCTCGAGCCGCTCAAAAAGTCCCTCGCCATCCGCCCCGAATACTCGCCCGCCCGCGTCGCCCTCGCTCGTGCGCTGATGAATCTCAATCAACTCCCCGCCGCGGTCGCCGAACTCGAACAGGCCGCGAAGCTTGATCCGCACAACGCCCAGCCGTGGGTCATGCTCTCCCAGGTCTATTTCCGCATGGGCGACGAAGACCGCGCCCGCCAGGCCAAGGAAACGTCCGTCCGCTTGCGGCGCGAAAATCCCGAAGTGCTCGAAGCCGCCCAGGCCCGCCCGTTCCCCGCCAACTGAAGGCTGAACAGGCTACCGCACCCGCACCAGCGCCTCTGTCCATTCCCGCAATTCGAATCCCGCGAACGCAATACCCGCCGTCACCACATGCAGCCCCGGCGACCCTGCCCGAAGCCGCGCCCGTACGCGACCCTCCTTGCGCGCCTCGATCGTCACCGCGTCCCCTGCTTCCAGCACCTTCCACCCCGCCGGAACGTTCCACGTGATTCCGTAGCGCTCCGGCTTCGCGCCATGGTTGGTGATGCGCAACTCCAATTCCACCGTCGCCCCCGCCGCCGCCTCGGATCCATACGGATGAACCCGCGCCCACGATTCGTCCACCATGTAGTTCACGTCGGGCCACGGCGTCAGCTCTTTCAATACCGCCGTGCGCTCGCGCAACTCGGCGCGCATCCGTTCCACTTCCGCTGCCGTGTATCGAAACATCGGCGCCACATGCTGGTTCAAAACCCACGTATCTTTGGGAAGCGACGCGATTCGCCGCAGGCAGTAGTCGTAGCCTTCTCCTTCACGCAAAATCACCCGGTTCTGCATGCAATAGTCGTCCATCCCGGAAGGCGTAAACGAGTCCCCCGCGAACAGATAAGTCTGGCCCGCGTCGTTACGCGCTACCAATCCGCCGTGATACAGCGTCTGCCCCGGAAAATACCAGAACGTCAATTGCCACTCGTTCCACTGGAGCGTCTCCCCATCCCGCTTGGCATCCTTCACCGGCGCCGGACGCGTCGTCAGGCACGGCAGCCGGAATGACCCGGGAGCTCCCATCACCTCCGCCATCCGGTCTGAGAAGTAGACTCGCGAATCGAACTCCGCCACGATGTCATTGATGTAGTCGGTGTGGTCGTCGTGATAGTGCGTGATCCAGATCCCGTCCACGCTCTTGATCTTCCCTTCGGCCCGCAGCTTGCGCAGTTCGCCCAATAGGTTCCGGTAACCCGCGTCCACCAGAAACGCCGCGCCGGTCCTTGAAACGATCAGCCGCGAGTTGCCGATGGCGATGATGTTGTCCGGCAGCTTCGCTTGTTCGGCCATCGGCAGGATGTCCATCGAGCGCTCCACCGCCGACGAACGGACCGTGTGGTTGTCATCGCCCCAATACCATCGCAGCGCATCGGTCTCGAAATGGCTCGCCAGAAATGCCTGCAGCCGCCCGATCAATCGGGCGATGGCCTCCTTCGGCTTCTCGATCGCCGGCCCGCGCGCCGGTAGAATCACATCCGGATTCGCCGCCTCGATCCGCCGCAGGCTCCCGATCAGTTGATGCGCCCGCGAGGCGTACCCGTGATACCCCCGCGCCCGCGCGTCCGGTACCGCGTCCTGCAGGCTGTAAAGATCGAACAGTTGCCCGTCTCCGTAAATCAGGTCCCCCGTGCACGCGATCCGCTTGCCGCCGCTCTCGATCAGGTACGAAACCGCGCCCCGCGTGTATCCCGGCGTGTCGATGACACGGATCCGTCCCCCAATCCGGTCCCCGCCCTCGACGGCCCGCGACACCTGCACCGGGGCCGTCGGTACCTTCGTGTCGCGCTGCGCGTAGTCGTGGAATCGCGCCGTCTCCATGGCCTTCCAGAAGGCCTGCGGATCCTCGAACAGCGTCCGCTCGGCGGCTGGGACGATAATCTCCTCGCCCGCCTTGCCGTCGCGTTGCCCAAACACATCCCGGCGCGCGTGCGTTAGCAGAACCCGCCGAACCGCTGCCCCCGGCGGCACGCCGTAAATCGCCGTGTCCCCTACCCGCACCGTATTGATCGGGCCCGGGCGAAATTCCACATCCGGCCCCAACGCCGGCTGAGCCCGCAAAAGCCCCACCGTGAAGAACAATGGCAGTGCGAAGCTCGCGAGGATGCGCATGGCGCTATCTTACACTCCCGGCCCGCGGACCCAGCTCAAGCCCCGATATAGCGCGCGTAAAGTCCCCGCGCCACCGCCGTGTCCTGCGTCCCCTTGATAATCGCTCTCCCATCCGGGAAAACCGTCATCTCGTAGGCGTCCAGAAAAAACCGCAGCGCGAACTCGTTGTGCCGCACCCGGCCCAACGGCTCCAGTTGCCGGGCCAGCGCACCCAAATCCACCGGACGCGCCCGCTCGTGGATCTGCACCGCATTGCGCCCGCACAGCGAAATCGGATTTCGGCGCCGCCCGTCCAGCCAAATGAAATCCCGATGCCCGCATGCACGGCACTGTTCATCGGGCCCCGGTTCCCGCACTTGGCGGATCTCCCCCGTCCACAAATCCATCGTCGTGATCTTCCGCGCCACCGCTTCGGCGTGGCCGGATAAAATCTGCAACGCCGCCGCCGCCTGTATCGACGCCACCGTCGACGTTACCGGCCCCAGCACCCCCGCCGTCTCGCACGTCGGCTGCGCGCCTGCCGGTGGTTCCGGATACACGCACGCCAGGCACGCCGTCTCTCCCGGGATCACCGGCATCACGATCCCGTAGCTCCCCACCGCCGCTCCGTAAATCCACGGGATCCCCGCTGAAACCGCGTAGTCGTTGATCAGATACCGCGCCTCGAAGTTGTCGGTCGCGTCCAGAATCAGGCTCACGCCTTCGAAAAGTTCCGCCGCATTGGCCGCTGTCAGATCCGCCACCACCGGCTCGATCGTGATTGTCGAATTGGCCGCCCGCAAATGCCGCGCCGCCGCGATCGCCTTCGGCATCGATTCCGCCGCGTCCGCCTCCTCAAACAGCCATTGCCGCTGCAGATTGTTTAACTCTACATAGTCGCGGTCGATCAGCCGGACGACCCCGGCCCCCGCACGCGCCAAAATAGAGGCATGGACGGTTCCCAACGCCCCGCACCCGGCAATGGCGACCGTCGCGGTGGCGAGCCGTTGCTGGCCGTCTTCTCCGAACGGTGCGAAGCGGATCTGGCGGGAGTAGCGGTCCAACGCTTGTTATTATGGCAAACAGTGAGCCGATCGGCCGGTTTTGCGCGACTCCGCTGTTTGGCGCATCGAGCGGCGGTGTGGCTTTGGGTTACCCCTTTGTTCCTGTCAGCCGCCGCGGCGCCCCAGGGCTCGCCCGGCGTCGGGCCGGCCAATGCCCCTGGCAACTCCGGCAAACCCATCGTGGAGATCCGCTTCCTCCCCGAACTCCAGCCTCTTCCCGACGATGAACTCGCCGCCATCCTCCCCATCCATACCGGAGACCCCCTCGATCCCCTGGAAGTCCGCGCCGCCATCGAACGCCTTCATGAAACTGGCCGGTACAGCCAGGTCGATGTCTACGTCGAAGAGAAGGACCACGGCGTCGCACTGCGGTTTGAAACCAAGGGAACGTGGTTTATCGGTCGCGTGTCCGTGGATGGCGTCCCGGAGCCGCCCAATCGCGGACAGTTGATCAATGCCACCAAGCTCGAGTTGGGCCGCGAGTTCTTTACCGAAGACGTGAGGGACGCCGTCGAACGCCTCCGCGCCAAGCTGGAAGCCAACGGGTTTTTTGAGGCGCGCGTGGACCCGAAGGTGGAATACGATCTCGGTACCCAGCAGGCCAACATCGAGTTCCGCATTGATCCTGGTCCTCGCGCCATGTTTTCACGGCCCCAAGTCGACGGGCTCGAGCCCGATCAGATCAACCACCTCATCAACACCACTCGATGGCGCCGCCTCTGGGGAATCCTCGGATGGCGTCACGTCACCGAATCCCGTGTCCAGAGCGGCCTGGATCGCGCCCGCCGCTCCTACACCAAACGCGACTATCTGCTCAGCCAGGTGAAACTCGAGTCGATGAACTACAAACATGAATCGGCCCGCGCCCAGCCGGTCCTTGCGGTCGTGCCCGGTCCCCAAGTGCGTATCCGGACCGAGGGCGCTAAAGTTTCACAGGGCCGCCTCCGCCAACTCATTCCCGTCTACCAGGAGCAATCCCTCGATCGCGATCTTTTAATGGAAGGCCAGCGCAACCTCGTCAGCTATTTTCAAGCCCAAGGCTATTTTGAAGCCGACGCCGCCTTCCGCACCCAACAGGAGAGTGACGGCACTCAGTCTGTCATCTATTCGATTAGTCCCGGAGAGCGCTACAAGCTGGCACAGCTTACCGTCCGTGGCAACGCCTACTTTCCAGCCGAGACCGTGCGCGAGCGGTTGAACATGCTGCCCGCCACCCACATCCGCTACCGGTACGGCCGTTTCAGCGAAGCGCTGCTCGCTTCCGATATCGCTTCCATCAAGGACCTCTACCAGTCCAACGGATTCCTCGACGTGAAGGTCAATTCGCGCGTGGAGCGCAACTTCCAGGGCAAAGCCGATCAGTTGGCGGTCTGGATCGATATCGAGGAAGGTCCCCAATGGCTGGTGGGTGCGCGGACGATCGAAGGTGTCGATCCGGAGCGCCTGGACGAAGTCGAACCCCTGATCGGTTCGGTCGAAGACCAGCCCTACAGCACTGCTACGCTCGCCACCGATCGCGACAACGTCCTCAACTTCTATTACAATCGCGGCTTCCCCGAGGCCAATTTCGATTGGGAAGCGATCCCGTCGGTAGAACCCAATCGCATGGATGTCAAACTTCGCGTCACCGAAGGAAGGCAACAGTTCGTTCGGGGACTGCTCGTCGGCGGGCTCGAAACCAGCGATGCCGAAATGGTGTTTGAACGCATCCGCCTCTCGGCCGGCGACCCTCTTTCTCAGTCCCGCATGGTGGAAAGCCAGCGGCGTCTCTATGACCTCGGTATCTTCGCCCGCGTCGATATGGCTGTTCAGAATCCCGAGGGCTCCGAAGAGGCGAAGTATCTTCTCTATCAGATTGAAGAAGCTCGCAAGTATTCCGTAAGTTTCGGTCTCGGCGCGGAAATCGCCCGCATCGGCGGTGGTACTCCCAATTTCGACGCCCCCGCCGGTGAGCCCGGCTTCAGTCCCCGCGTTTCCCTCGGGCTCACGCGGTCCAACTTGTGGGGCACCGGCCACACCGGTAGCATTCAGGGGCGGTTGTCCAACATTCAACGGCGTGCCCTGGTAACTTATCTCGCGCCCTATTTCAAGGGAAACGAAAATACTTCGCTTACCATTAGCGGCCTCTATGATCTTGCCCGCGATATCCGTACCTTCGAAGGCCGCCGCCAGGAAGGCTCCCTCCAGATTTCCCAGCGCCTTTCTCGTGCCAGCACGCTGCAAACACGATTCACCTATCGCCGCACCACCGTCGCCAATCTCGCCATCGATCCGGATCTGATTCCCATCTACTCACGCCCGGTTCGCGTTGGCATCGTTTCGAGCACCCTGTTTCAGGACCATCGCGATGATCCCGTCGACTCTCATCGCGGCTACTACAACTCCGTCGACTTCGGCCTCGCCTCCAAGGTCTTCGCATCGCAAACCAATTTCTTCCGCCTTCTCGCTCGTAACTCCACCTACCATCGCCTCGGACGGGACCTCGTCTTTGCCCGTAGCACCATGCTCGGCTGGCTATTCAACACCGCCTCCGGTCTCGGGCCCGATCAGGTCCCGCTCCCGGAACGGTATTTCTCCGGCGGCGCCACCACCCATCGCGGCTTCCCCGACAATCAGGCTGGCCCCCGTGACTTACGCACCGGCTTTCCCCTCGGCGGCAGCGGTGTCCTGATGAATAACCTCGAGCTGCGGTTTCCACTCTATGGCGACAACATCGGCGCCGTACTGTTTCATGACGCCGGTAACGTCTACCGCAGCGTCAGCGATATCAGTCTTCGGGTCCGCCAACGCGATTTCTCTGACTTTAACTATATGGTCCACGCCGCCGGCATCGGGTTCCGCTACAAGACCCCCGTCGGCCCCGTGCGCGTCGATTTCGGATTCAGCGCCAACCCGCCGCGGTTTCAGTTTCAGAAGACGACGGACCTTCCACCGGGAGCCGTCGGTCCTATCGTCACGGATCGCATCAGCCGCTTTCAGTTTCATTTCTCCCTGGGGCAGACATTCTGATGTATGCACTGGTCCTCATCGCCGCTCTCGCCTCTGGTCTCCTCGACCGCACGGCGGTGATTGTCGATCGCCACGTGATCACTCTCAGCGAGGTCGACGAGCAGCTTCGTGTCACCGCGTTCCTGAATCGCACGCCGCTGGACCGCTCGCCCGCGCAACTGCGCCGCACCGCCGAACGCCTCGTTGAGCAGGTATTGTTGCGGAACGAAATGCAGATCACCGGGTACAAGTCTCCGCTCCCCTCGGAGGCGCTGCCATTGTTGAAGCAACTGCGGACCGGTCGCCCCGATTTCGCCGCCGATCTCAAAACCTACGGCATTGATGAAGCGGCGCTCGAGCGCATCCTGCTTTGGCAGCTCGCAACCATCCGATTCATCGAATTGCGATTTCGCCCCGGCAGCGCCGTCGGCGATAGCGAAGTCGCGCTCCACTACCGCGAAAACTACGTCCCCGAGTGGCAGCGCACGCACCCCGCGGGTGAGCGAGCCCCCGAACTCGACGATGTGCGCGAACGCATCGAGGCTGAACTTCTCGAGCAAAAAGTCGAACTCGCCCTCGATGCCTGGTTGCGCCAGGCCCGGGAACAGGCCCGCGTCCGCTTCGTCGAGGAGGCTTTCGGACCGGCATGAAACGGAAGCTCATTATCCTGTTCGCGGCTCTGGTCCTGCTGCTGCTCGGCGGCGGCGCCGCGCTCCTCCTCACGCTCCGCAGCGCCTGGTTTGAGAAGAAAGTTCACGCTCGCATCGTGGCCGAGGTCGAAAAAGCCACCGGAGCCCGTGTCGAACTCGATAGCTTCTCCTACGCTTGGCGGCCCATGCACGCCGAACTCCGCAACCTCACCCTCCACGGATCCGAGTCGCCTGCTGAGCCTCCGCTGTTTCGCGCCGAAAGGATCGCACTCGGCCTCAGGATCGTCTCGCTGTGGGCCAAGAAAGTCGACCTCGAACTGATCGAGGTCGATCGTCCCGCCATCTACTACAACGGCAGCAATGCCCCCAAGCCCAAGCTCCGGCGGCAGCCCGGCTCGGACCCGCTCGAGCAATTCCTCGCCCTCGCCGTGAATCGATACCGCATCACGGACGGCGCATTTCAATACCTGGACCGTAAGGTGCCCGTCGATATCGAAGGCCGCGACCTCGATGTCACCATGTCCTACGATCACGCGGGCCAAGCCTACTTGGGTGACTTCGCGGCGAAGTCGTTACGCATCGGCGCGCCGCTCAAATCCCCGCTCGACTTCGATCCGAAGTTCGCGTTTCGCTTCGATAAAGACGCCTTCCGTTTCCACGACGCACGGCTCGATACCGCGTCGTCGAAAATCACCGCCGAGGGCATGTGGAGCGCCGGAAGCGGTATCACTGGAACCTATACCGCCAACGTCTCCATCGCCGAGTTCGTGCCCGTCTTCCGCCTCCCGGTGGAGCGGCGCGGCAACGCCAAACTCGAGGGCGGCTTCACCATCCGCTCCGCGCAAGACTGGACCAGTCGCGGATCGCTACACGCCGAAGGCCTCGAATATAAAGGCGTCACGCCCATCGCCGTCGTCGGACGCTACGAAAAGACCGGCGGCAAAGTCGTCCTCCCCTCCCTCGAAGGCCGCGCCCTGGGCGGCGTCTTCCAGGGAACGGCCGAGTTGCGCGAATGGAAATTCTACTCCGCCCGCGGCGAAGCGAAAGGCTTCCCCGTCAACCGTCTGATGGAGCTGGCGAAACAGGATCGCGGCAAGTGGGCCGCCGTCGTCAACGGCCCTGTCGAAGTCCGCGGCCCCGAGTTCGAGATGACCGCCCGCGTCACCCTGGCCGCCGCGCCTGATACCGAAGCCGGAACGCCGCTCACCGGCGAGGTCGGCGTCACCTATCGCCAGGCCGATGGCTTCATCGGCTTCGAGCAATCGCACATCGAACTGCCTGCCACAACCGCGCACTTCCGCGGATCCATCGATCAGGGCGTGGAGGTGGGCGCCGTGTCCCGTGATCTGCGTGAGATTGCCCCCGCGCTCCGTATCGCCGCCATGCCCGCCACCCTCGGACGCGGCCAGGCCCGGTTCACCGGATTCTGGTACGGCGGCTTCTCGCAGCCCCGCTTTAAAGGCCATCTCGACATGGACGCCTTCACTGTGGAGGGGCGCAACTTTGATCGCCTGTCCGCCGATGTCGAAGCCAACGGCGAAAAAGTCACCGGAACCAATGTCACCGTCGCCATGGGTGCCATCGAAGCCGGCGGCTACGGAAGTGCCGGGCTCACCAGTTGGCGGCTCGCCGATTCCAGCCCTCTCAGCGCGAAGCTCACGTTGAAGGAAGCCGCCATCCAGGCGCTCCTCGCCGAAGCCAAACTCGACTGGCCTTTACAGGGCCGCGCCGAAGCGCAGGTGGATCTCGGCGGTACCTACGCAGCCCCTCGTGTGCTCGGACGCGCCACCGCCACCGGCGTCGAAGCAGCAGGAGAAAAGTTTAAATCGATGGAGGCGGACTTTCGTGTCAACGAAAGCAGAATCGAGGTCGTCAATGGTCTCGCCCGCAAGGGCGCCGGCGTCGTCGAATTCTCAGGAACCAAGGAAGGGGACGACCTGAGCGCCGAGGTCCGCGTCCGCAACACCAGGCTGCGCGAATGGGATTGGGTCGCTTCCCGCCAGTCCCAACTCGACGGTGCCGTCAGCGGCAAAGGCGTCCTCGCCGGCCGCATCGTGCGCGGCGCCCTCCAAGCCACGCAGGTCGATGGAAACCTGGAAGTCAAGGAGATGACCGTCAATGAACGCCCCATCGGCGAGTTGGCCGCTTCCGCCAAAACTACGGGTCGCCTGGTCAACGCCGAGATCAGCGGTCGCGTCCGGGACTCCGAAGTCAGCGGCGTCGCCGAATGGAATCTCTCCGGCTCCACCTACGGGCTCGGACAGTTGCGCTTTCCCCGCATGACCTTCGCCGCCCTCCATGACCTCGGCCTGTTTGGCGATCCCGAGCGCCCCCTTCCCCTGCGCGGCAGCTTCGACGCCGAGGTCGGCTTCTCCGGTCCGGTCACCCGCCCCGATCAGTGGACCGGCCTCGCCAAAGTCACCCGTCTCGAGGTCGAGCCCAACCGCGACGTCGCTCCCAACGGCCAGCGCCTGATTCTCCGCAATCGCGAAGCGCTGATGGTCCACCTGGACGGCGCTGGAGCCAACCTCCAGTCCGTGCGCCTGGTCACCGAGGGTACCGATCTCGAAGCCACCGGCACCGTCGCCTGGCGCGCCCGTAGCCCCTGGAATCTCCGTCTGCGCGGCAAGTTGAACCTGCCCGCGCTCAGCACCTTCGAGCCGGACCTTGTCGCCACCGGCGTCTCCACACTCGACGCCACCATCCGCGGATCTCTCCAGCAGCCCAACGTTACCGGGCGCATGGAACTCAACGATGCGTCCATCTATCTTCGCAATGTGCCCAATGGGCTCGAGAAACTCACCGGCGCTGTCGTGTTTGACCGTACCCGCGCCAATATTGAGAAACTCACCGCCCAAACCGGCGGCGGCGACCTCCGTCTCTCCGGGTTCGTCGACTTCGGCGGATCCCAACTGCTCTACCGCCTCCAGGCCGCGGCCGATCGCGTCCGCGTCCGCTATCCGGAAGCCGTCAGCACCACCTTCAACGCCAACATGAGCCTCACCGGCACCGCCTCCCGCAGCCTCCTCGCGGGCGAGGTGACCGTCGGTAAGATGGGCATCACACCGCGCACCGATATCGGCAGCCTCCTCGCCGAAGCCGGACGCTCCTCGGTCGGGTCGGTCGCCCCGAATGACTTTCTCCGCAACATGCAAATTGACCTCAAGCTGGTCACCTCCCCAGACGCCGAACTCCAGACCTCCCTCGCCCGCGACATTCAGCCCGAAGCCAACTTCCGCGTCCGCGGCACCGGCGTCCGTCCCGTCCTGCTCGGCAACGTCGCCGTCACCCAGGGCGAGATCCAGTTCTTCGGAAATCAGTACACCATCATCCGCGGCGATGTCTCCTTCGCCAATCCCGTCAAGAACGAACCCGTCCTCGATATGGACCTCGAGACGCGCGTCCGCGGCATCGTGGTCACCATCAATTTCTCAGGACCCGTCAACAAACTCGGCGTCTCCTACCGGTCGGACCCGCCTCTGCAACCGGCCGAAATCGTCGCGCTCCTCGCCGTCGGCCGCACTCCCGGTTCCGGCATCACACCCAACCTGCCCAGCCAGCAGAACCAGCTCTTCACCCAGCCCGGCAACAATTCCCTCCTCGGCCAAGCCATCACCGCGCCCTTCAGCGGCAGTCTCCAACGCCTGTTCGGGGTAAGCCGGCTCAAAATCGATCCCGACCTCACCGGCGTCACCAACACTCCTCAGGCCCGCCTCACCATTGAGCAGCAGCTTTCGCGCGACATCACCGTCACCTACATCACCAATCTCAATCGCACCCAGCAGCAAATCGTACGCCTCCAATGGGACTTCTCACGCGAGTTCTCCGTCCTCGCCGTGCGCGATGAGAATGGCATCTTCGGCGTCGACTTCTTCTGGAGGAAGCGGTTCAAATGAGGAATCCCTAAATGAAGCTCCGCGCCGCTCAGGACCGCCTCAAGATCGAGCACAGCATCATCGGCGGGCTGCGCCCCGTCCTCGAACGCCTCCTCCGGGACAACCCCGCCATCCGCAGCATCGTGCCCGGTGTCATTCGCCGCGTGCGCGACGCCAAGGGGGCCGTCAAGCTCCACGTCACCGTGCCCACCTCCAACGGTTGGAAGGGCATCGCCCTTGCCGCCGGTGCCCGCCAGGAATTGTTCATCAGCACCGCGCTCTCCAAGGAAGACCTCGAGAAAGCCATGCTCCGCGCGCTCGATGCCTGAGATTCCCGCCCCCCTCCTGCCACTTTCTTGATTGAGCCGAAAACCGTGCCGCCGCGATCCGCTGCTCGTGGTCTTCATCGCAGTCGCGGCCGGCATCGCCGCCTCGCGATTCCTTCAATTCGAACGCGCGCCTTCGCTCGCCGCATGGGCCGCATTGTCCCTCCTCGCCCTCGCCGCCCGGCGATGGGCATCCCCACGCGCTGTTCGATGGGCGTCCATCGCCGCACTGGCTTTCACCGGGGCCCTCGTCGAAAACGTCTGGCGCCCCGGGCCGCCGCCCCGCATTGAATTCGACCCCGGTGAGACCATGATCCTCGCCGGATGCGTCGTCGAGCCGCCCGCGCTAAGCGAAGATCGCGAACAGTTCGTCATCGAACTCGACCCCGGGGCCCGCGTTCGCGTCACCTGGTATGTCCGCGAAGGCGACACCCCGCCCGCGCTGCACTACGGCCAGAACATCGAACTCGAAGCCCGCCTCCGCAAGCCCCGCAACTACGGCAATCCCGGCGCGTTTGATTTTGTTCGCTTCCTCGCCCGCGGCCACATTCACTGGCTCGCCTCCGCCAACTCCCACTCGAAGCTCCATGTCGCCTCCGCCCCCTGCGGATCGCCCTTGCTCCGCGTTGTCTACGGCTGGCGAGAAAACGCCGTCGCCCGGGCGGACCGCCTGTTCGGTTCTGACCCCTTTGCCCTCGGAATGGCGCGAGCCGTCCTGCTCGGCGACACCGCCCGGCTCGATCCCGAGTGGGCCGAGGATTTTCGAAGTACCGGCTCCTACCATGCGCTGGTCATCTCCGGGCTCCACCTCACCACCCTCACCGTCTGCTTCGTCGCCATCCTCCGCCTCGCCGGGCTCGGCCCCGGCTGGACACTCCTCTTTACATCCACCGCCGCCTGGCTCTACGCGCTGCTCACCGGCGCTGGCGCCCCCGTCGTTCGCGCCTCCGCCGGGTTGACGCTCTATTGGCTTGGGCGATGGTTCTATCGCACTCCCCGCGTCATGAACTTGCTCGCCGCGGTGGCGCTGGCCTTCATTCTCGCGGACCCGGACCAGTTGTTCGACACAAGCTTCCAGTTCTCCTTCTCCGCCGTCGCGCTCATCGGGGGGATCGCCGTCCCATGGATCGAACGCACCACCCATCCCTATGCGGCCGGTTGTCGCCGTCTCGCCAAGCGCGCGTGGGACCCTCTTCTTCCCCCTCGCGTGGCCGCCGTTCGCGTCGAAGCCCGCCTCATCGCGGAGACCATGTACTGGACCCTCCGTCTTCCCGAAAAGGCCGCATTCGCACTCATGCAGATCGCCGCCCGTGCCGTCTTCTTCGTCACCGATCTGCTCATGGTCTCCGCGGTCGTCCAACTCGGTCTCGCCCTCCCCATGGTGTTCTACTTCCATCGCGCCTCCGTCACCGGGCTTGGCGCCAATCTTCTCATCGTGCCCACCATGGCCATTCTCGTTCCCGTCGGTTTCGTCGCCGTGTTCACCGGATGGGCGCCGGCCGCCTGGCTCACGGCCCGACTCCTCACGCTCAATCGCGAAACGGCTCGATGGTTTGCCGCACTCGAACCCGCGGCCCGCGTTCCGGACCCTCCCCTCTGGCTCGCGATCCTGCTTGCCGGCGCCGTCGTCCTCGTCATTCTGGGGTTCCGCCGAAGCGGACGCACTGCTGCCTTCGCCGCCGCCTTGTTCACGCCGGCGTTCGCTGCCCTGATCCTGCACCCCTTTTCCCCCGGCCTCGATTCCCGCTGGCTCGAACTCACCGCCATCGACGTCGGTCAAGGCGACAGCCTGCTGATGGTCGCTCCCGATGGCAGCGTCATGCTCGTCGATGCCGGCGGATTCCCCGTTTTCGGCGCCCGCCGCGGCAAGCCGCCTTCGCTCGATATCGGCGAGGACGTTGTCACTCCCTACCTGCTGAGCCGCTCCATCCGCAAGCTCGACGTCCTCGTCGCCACCCACGCCCATGAGGACCACATCGGAGGACTGATCGCCGTAGCCCGCAACTTCTCTCCGCGCGAAGTCTGGATCGGCGGCGAAGACAACGCCGGCGACAGTCCCTGGCCCGCCATCCGCCGGCAACTGGAGCGCATGGGCGTGGCCGTTGTCTCCCGCCGCGCCGGCGAGCGTTTCCTCTGGGGAGGTGCGCGCATTGACATCCTCTCGCCGCCACCCGGTCACCAGCCCGGCCGGAATCGCAACAACGACTCCCTCACCTTCCGGGTCGACTATGGCGACCGGTCGTTCCTGCTTACCGGTGACGTCGAAAAACAGATGGAGTATCGAATGGTGGAAGACGGCCGCATCCGCCCGGTCGACGTCCTCAAGGTGGCCCATCATGGCAGCAAGACCTCCACCACCGCCGAGTTCCTCGATGCCGCCCGGCCCCGGTGGGCCCTCATCTCCGATGGCGCCGCCAATCAGTTCGGTCACCCCCACCCCTCCGTTGTCCAGCGCCTCGGGGACGCCGGCGTCCGACTCCTCCGGACGGATCGCAACGGTTTGATCCGCATCAGGACCAACGGACGCCGCTGGGAGATCGATCGCTATTGGGAATCGGCCGATTCCGGAAAATGAAACTGGTGCGCTCTCAAATCCACCCGATTGCCCGTGAACCGCACCTTCTCGGTCTCCAGCCGTAGCCGCTGCTCCAGCCCGCTCTCGCCTGGAAGCCGTATCCTCCCGCCCGCGCCCACCACGCGATGCCATGGCAATCCACGCTGCGAGGAGTCGCGCAGAGCCCAAACCACCTGCCGTGCCCTTCCCGGATATCCTGCGGCGGCGGCCACCTGGCCGTACGTCGCCACCTTCCCGCGAGGGATTCGCCGCACCTGCGCCCGCAGAACCTCCAGCGTCAACGCGGGTGTTCCGGCGGGTGTCGTCGGCCGCACCGTTCTAGGACTCGCCGGCCTGCTCCGCCGCCTCGGCTGCCTCCGCCGCTTCCGGACCCGCCTGCCGCGCCGCCACGATCGCCGCGCGCGCCTGCTCCGCCACATTGGCCGGCACTTTCACAACGAACGGCAGATTCGGAATCTGCGAAGTTCCCACCACCACGTTCGGAATGTCGTTCGCGTCCAACACCGAACGGATCCCCATCGCTTCCAACTCGCCCGCCGAGCCGACGCCCGTGAAGACCTCGATCAAATCCAGCCCATGCCCCGGGTCGCCCGGCTCGCGTGGCGCATTGTCGCGTTGCGCGATCACCTCGAGCGCCATCGCCTCTTCGCCCGGCGGCACGCGGACTTCCACCGCGCCCACCGGCACACCGATGGCATCGTCGTTGAATAACGCCGGATTCAGGCCGGCGTCGGTAAGGAGATCGGTGACCGCTGCCGCGTCCTCGCTTGCGGATGGATCGGCGGACCGGTAAACCGTGACCAGGGACTCTTGCTCAGACATACCCAATAAGACTACCGCACCGCCTGCCAGTCCGTACCGAGCGCTCTCCGGAAATTTGCCGCGTGAAACTCCGGAGCCGCCGTCCCGATTCGCTCATACACCTGCGACGCGTTGTGCGGAACGTCGGGCACGATGATCTTCTGGTAAGGAATCGAGAGCGAATCGAGGTGCCGCATCCAGTCCAGGTTGGCCTCGTAGTTGAAGTCCTTCGTGCCTACCACTACCAGGATCGACAACCCATTCTTCTTCTTCGCGTATCCCGCCGCCAGATCGTACGTGTTGTGATGCACCGGAAACCGATATCCCGGCTCACCGTCTTCCAGCCCGCCGTGATCGCGGATGTGCTTCTCATGCTGATGCCCGCCGCCCATCGGTGCCGCCGAAACAAACAGTTCCGGATACTTGAACATCAATCGCGCCGTGCCCCGTCCGCCCTGGGAGAAGCCCTCCAATCCGCGCCCTTCCCGCCGCCCGATCGTGCGATAAGTCGCGTCGATATGCGGAATCAGTTCGCCGATGAACGCCGTTTCCCCGTACGACTGAAAACTCGGGTAGTCGTAGTGGCTCACCGCTCCGCCGTTGCTGAACACATAGATCATCCCCGGAGCCTTCCCGTCGCGCATCGCACGATCGGCGAACTTCGCGATGCCGATCGATTTCGTTTCCCCCCCGGGGCGCCCGCCATGCAGATAATAAACCACCGGGTACCGCCGCGAAGAACCCTCGTAATCGGGAGGCAGGTAGATGCAATATCCGATGTCGGTCCCATGCTTCCGGCTCCGGAACGTCCCATGGCGAACCCCCGCCGGTGCGTTCTTCGGCATCGGATTGATCCAGGAAAAGTTCGCTGGCGGCGCTTCGGCGAATACCGCCCCGGCGGAGGCCGCGATAAGAAAATGACGGCGGTCCAGAGTATGCTTCATCGTTCTGCCCAGCTTCCCCCCTCAATAAGGACTGATCGAATGCCGCGTCAACTCCGGAGCCTTTCGCCCCAGTAACTTCTCCACTTCCTTCCGCAGCGGACCCACCGACCGCGCATAAATCATCTTGTACGCCTGGCAGAAGTAATCCAGATCCTCGAACTGCCCATGCGGACCCTCTCGGAACTTCGGGCATCCTCCATGGCAAATCGACTGGTAGTCGCACACCTGGCATTCCGGATGCGACAGCGTCTTCTTCTGCGCGAAGTTGTACCGCCGCGTCCGCCGCGCAATCTCAGACCAGGAATCCAGTCCCGCGTTCCCCAGCTTCCATCCGGATTCCACAAAAAAATCGCACGGATACACGTCTCCGTTATATTCCACCACCACGTAGCTGTCGCACGTCTCATGCATCGTGCAACTCCCCGGACGCATCCCCGCCACCGCCTCCGCGATGTTGTCGAAAAACCGGATCCGCACCTTCCGCCTATCCGGCCACCACAGATCGAATGTCTCCACCAGAAATCGGCCGTACTGCTCCGCCGTGATCGTAAACGGCATCCGCGTCCCGTCTTTGTTGAACTCCGCCAGCGGGATGTACTGGATGTTGTCGATCCCGATCGACTTGTAAAAGTTGTAGATTTCCTTCGGCTTTTCTACGTTCGCCTGGCTCAGCACGCACAGGATGTTGAAGTCCACCTTGTTCTTGTTCAGGCACTCGATGCCCTTCATCACCTGCTTCCACGTCCCCCGGCCCGCCTTGTTGAACCGGTACATGTCGTTAATGTCTTCCGGCCCGTCGAGCGACACCCCCAGCAGCCAGTTGTAGGAGTGGAACAATTGCGCCCAGTTGTCGTCCAGCAACATGCCGTTGGTCTGCAGCGCGTTGCTCACGTTTTGCCCGTCCCGCCCGAACCGCTGCTGCAACTCCACCAGCTTTGTGAAGAAGTCCAGTCCGGCCAACGTCGGCTCACCGCCTTGAAACGCGAACGTCGAGTTCGGATACGAATAGAACAGGTAGGTGTCCACCAGGCGCTCGAGCGTATCGAACGTCATGCGCCGCGCCGGTAGTGACTTGTACGGATCCGCTTCCCGGTCCAGGTAAAAGCAATACGAGCAATCCAGATTGCACACCGCCGATGCAGGCTTGATCAGCAACGACGTAATTCGCGGCACAGGACCCAACTGATCCGTCATCGGGCCGCCGCTATAGTCTTGTCCCAGAATCGGCAGGTGAATGCTGCTGCTCATTGCTTGGAGTGTATCACTTCGCTTTCGCCCCTCCGAACGCATAGAGCGCGGATCCGGTGCGCAGATAGAGTCCCCGCTCCGTGATCGCAGGCGTGGCGTAGATGTTGTCCTCGAAGTCGTACACTGCCAGCGGCTCCCAATCGGCGCCCGGCCGGATCACGGTCACCTTTCCATGCTCGCTCGCGATCATCATCCGTCCGCCCGCTGCCACCGGGGACGAGTAGTAGGGATCGATCGCGCCCGGAATCCGTGCCGTTTTGTGGATCGCGCCCGTTGCCGGATCCATCGACGTCAGGATGCCGCCGTCCTTGATCGTGTACAGCACACCGTCATACAGCAGCGGCGACGACACCTGCGGCACGAACCGCTCGTTGCGCCACAGCACCGCCTTCTCCGTCAGATCTCCCAGCCCATCGCCCGGACGCACCGCCAGCGTCACGTTCCGCGCCGATCGCCGCGCGCTATAGAATCCGAACTCCCTCGCATCGATGAACTGGTCGGCGTTGAGATCGATCGCCCGCCAGCTCCCGGAATGTTTGTACGTAGATGGGTTGAGTTCCTCCGGCGCCAATTTGCCGTCCTTGTTTGCATCGATCTCGCTCAGCACTTGTTCAAACGGCGGCAGGGGCCGGTTCTGGCCAGGATCGGCGCCCGGCGCCCAACCCGTCGCGTAAATCACCCCATCGCTCGTGATCGCCGTCGTCTTGATCTGCCAGCTCAGTCCCGCCACGCTCCACCGCTCTTCGCCCGTCTCCGCGCTGTACCCCGTCATCAGGTAGGATCCTGGCACCACCACCTGGTGTTCGCCCTTCGGCGTCGTGTACAGCGTCGGCGTCGCGAACCCGTGTACTACCGCCGGACGCGGCGTCTTCCACGCCACCTTGCCCGAGTCCTTGTGGAATGCGATCACATACGACGCCGTGTCCTGATCGCAGACCAGAATCAACCGGTCCCCGGCCAGCACCGGAGACGCCGCCATCCCATGCAGATTCTCGAAAGGGCCGAGCGCTACCCGCCACCGCTCATTCCCGTCCGGTCCGTACGACACCAGCCCGAAATCGGCGAAGAAGGCATACACGTTCTCACCATCGGTCACCGGCGTTGGCGACGCCGGGCTGTTCAGCTTGTGCAGCGCTTCTTGCCGTCCGCGCTCCACTGCGCGCTTCCACCGCACACGGCCGGACCCGGCATCGATGGCGAGCGTGAACAACTCGTTTCCTTCCGCGCCCGTCAGATAAATGCGATCCCCGGCAACGATCGGCGACGAGGTCCCCGGCGGGGTCGCCGTCTTCCACCGCACCCCCTCCTCAGGACCCAACTGCGCCGGGATCGTCCCCGCACCCACGCCCGAGCCATTATCGCCCCGGAACGACGGCCATTCCGCCGCCTCCATGCAGGCCGCCATCGTCAGCGCGACAAACAGGTGCCTCATGCAGCAGACTATATCAAAGTGATCGTAATTCTCGGCTGCGGCTATACCGGCCGGCGGGTGGCTCGAATCATGGCCGCCGCCGGACACCGTGTACTGGCCACACAACACCGCGCGGATCTCGCCATCCCCGGCGTCGAATCCATCCACTTCGACGCCTCCGATCCCGCTCTCGTGAGCCGACTCGCTCAGTCGATCCCTTCCAACGCCCGGCTGCTGCACTCGATTCCCCTGGTCTCCGCCGCTCCATTGGACTCAGGGGCTCCCTCCGCCCCTGTTCCTCCCACGCTCCGCCCCACGCCGATGCTCGCGCCCGTGCTCGAACGCGCCGAACGCGTCGTCTACCTGTCCACCACCGGTGTCTACGGCGCGCAGCACATCGTCGACGAAACCACTGCCCCCGCTCCGCGCATCGCACGGGAACGGATGCGCGTGGAAGAGGAGCTCCAGATCGCCGCCGCGTGTCCGTCCACCCTGATTCTCCGTCCAGCCGCCATCTACGGCCCCGGACGCGGCGTCCACGTCTCGCTCCGCCAAGGCCGCCACAAGTTGTGGGGCGACGGTTCCAACGTCATCTCCAGAATCCACGTCGACGATCTTGCTGCCATCGCCGCCGCCGCCCTCGCCTCCGATCTCACCGGCGCCTTCCCCGTTGCCGACGACGATCCCTGCGCCGCGATCGAGATCACTCGCTTCTGCGCGGATTTGCTGGGAATCCACCCGCCGAAGCCCATGGGAACCCTACCGCCCGAAGATACTCGCTCCGCCAACCGCCACGTCGACGGCCAGGCAATCCGCCGCCTCCTCGGTGTCGAACTCCGCTACCCCGGCTACCGCCAGGGCGTTCCGGCCGCGATTGCAGCCGAGTCAAACCCGCTATAATAAAAGCTCCCACCTTGATCTCCGTTACTGATGTATCCATGCGCTTCGGCGCCAAGATTTTGTTTGAAGACGTGACCACGTCGTTCCTCCCGGGGCGTCGCTACGCGCTTACCGGACCCAACGGGTCCGGCAAGTCCACCTTCATGAAGATCCTCACCGGCGAGGAGGAGCCCGCCAAAGGCAGCGTCACGCGCCCCAGGAAGCTCGGCGTTCTCCGCCAGGATCAGTTCGCCTTCGACGCTCATCGTGTCATCGACACTGTCATCATGGGCAACGCCGGCCTCTGGAAGGCTCTCTGTGAGCGCGATGTCCTCTACGAAAAGGATCCCGCGGACCTCACCGACGACGACGGCATGCGCCTCGGGGAACTCGAAGGCATCATCGGCGAAGAAGGCGGCTACGAAGCCGAAAGCGACGCCGCCATCCTCCTCAGCGGGCTCGACGTCGATCCCGGGCTGCACGAACGGAAGATGGGTGAACTGCAAGGCGGACAGAAGGTCCGTGTGCTCCTTGCCCAGGCCCTGTTCGGCTCGCCCGACGCCCTTCTCCTTGATGAGCCCACCAACCACCTTGACCTTGACTCGGTGCACTGGCTCGAAGACTACCTCGGCCGCTATGACGGCATCCTCATCGTCATCTCGCACGATCGCCATTTCCTCAACAACGTCTGTACCCACACCGCCGACATCGACTACAGCACCATCATCACCTACACCGGCGGCTACGACGACATGGTGATGTTCAAAACGCAGGTCCGCTCCCGCATCGAAAGCGAGAACGCACAACGCGAAAAGAAAATCGCCCAGCTCAATGAGTTCATCGCCCGCTTCGCCGCCGGCACCCGTTCCAGCCAGGTCACCTCGCGCAAGAAGGAAGTCGAGCGCCTGCAAACCTCCGATCTCGCCAAGTCCAACATCCAGCGCCCCTACATTCGCTTCGAAATGAAGCGCCCCTCCGGCAAGCACGTCCTCGAGATCAAGGGCCTCACCCGTGGCTACGACGGTGCTCCACCCGTCATCCGCGATTTCTCCGCCAATATTACCCGGGGCGAAAAGATCGCTATCATGGGCCGCAACGGCGCCGGTAAGACCACTCTCCTTCGCAGCATTCTCGCCAACTCCGGTAACGTCGATGCCGCCGTCGAAGGGCTCCTTCCACCCGACTCCGGATCCGTCACTTGGGGTCACGAAGCCGCCCCTGGCTACTTCTCGCAGGACCACAAGCATTCCATCCCCACCGACACCCGCGCCATGGAGTGGCTCCGCACCTTTGACCCGCAATCGTCGGAACAGGAACTACGCGGCCTGCTCGGCCAGATGCTGTTCGCCCGTGAAGAAGCCCTCAAACCCACATCCGCGCTCAGCGGCGGTGAGGCGGCCCGGCTCATCTTTTGCCGCATCATGCTCGAAAAGCCCAATATCCTGATCCTCGACGAGCCCACCAACCACCTCGATCTCGAATCCATCAACGCCCTCAATATCGCCCTCCAGCAGTATCAGGGAACCGTGCTCCTGGTCACCCACGACGAAGACCTCCTCGACGAAGTCGCCACCCGCGTCTGGTATGTTCGCCCCGGCGAAATCGAGGATTTCCGGGGCCCATACGCCGAATTCGCCGAGAAGAACGCCGCCGCCCTGCGCTCGTAGCACCTCCCCGGCTTGACACGCCATGCCATGATGGTGGTGTCGGGAAGCATCCGGGCCTCTGATTGGAAATCCGCGAAAAAAACGGAACAAAGCCAATGCGAAGTCCGGAAAATAGCTGAAACGGAACCGGAACGCCGTCGCGGCGATCGGCTTTGTTCCCCGGACAAACCCGATTACTGGCCTCTACCGCACCACACGAACCCGTTCGAAGCCTTCCGCCCGCGTCGGCCGCACCATGCGCGCCGCCATCGCGTCGATCGCCGCCTCCGGCACCACGCGCGCCCGGCCCCGGTTCCGCTCCTTGCACACCTCCACCGGAACGTCGAACCAGACCGCCTCCACCCGGACCCCCGGCATCCGCAAGTAGGGCCGCCGTTCCTTCGGAGTCAGATGCGTGGCGTCGATGCACGTCACCGGACGCCCCACCGCGATCCTCTGCCGCAGCAAATACCGGATCGTCGCGAACACCTGCTTGTGAATCGATTGGTCCCGTTCATCGTCGGCCAGCAGCCACCGCACCGTGTCCGAGGAAAGCACGGGCAGCCCCCGCGACGCCGCCCATGTCGACTTGCCCGACCCCGGCAGTCCCACTAACAGAATAACTTTCGGCAGCTTCAGATCGTATACTTCTCCGCCTGTAACAATCGTTCCGCCAACCGCCGCCGGATCGCGATCGCGTTCACCGGCTCGAACCGGGTGAACCGCTTCAGCAGCGTCATGTTCATCCGCAGATCGTCGCCTTCGCTGCAAGCGGCGATCACCGCGCGGCCGGCCTGCTCGATCGTCTCCATCGCCTCGCGTGCGAACACCGCGGTCATCTCGCCGGCCATCTCGCCCTTGCCGGCTTTCTCCAGTCGCTCCGCACGCAGCACGCAGCTTTCCATTGCGAACGTCTGAATACAGATATCGGCGATCGCGGCCAGCACTTCCTGCTCTTCGTCGAGCGCTGCCAGATATCGTTGGTAGGCTACGCCCAGGCAGAAAAGCGCGGTCTTCTTCGCGTTCGCCACCAGTCCCCGGTTGGACGAATCGCTCATCGACGGTCCAGCCAGTATCTCGCCCTGTAACTTCTTCACCGCTTCCACAAGACCCAGCCGCCCGCGCGTCGCCCGCTTGAGTAACATTCCCGTGGCGAGCATCCGGTTGATTTCGTTGGTGCCTTCGAAGATCCGGTTGATCCGTGAGTCGCGATACGCACGCTCCACCAGGTAGTCTTGATGGAACCCGTAGCCGCCGTGAATCTGAACCCCTTCATCGGCCACGTAGTCCAGCACTTCGCTTGCGAATACCTTCACGAAAGAGCACTCGGCGGCGAACTCCTCCACCGCTTTCATGATCACCGTCGATGCGTCCGGCATGTCCCATCCGAAGTCGTCCAGGCGGCTCTCGATCATCCCGTTCACGCGATAACTCATCGTCTCCGACGCGTAGATCCGGATCGCCATCTCCGCCAGCTTGTGCCGGATCATCCCGAACTCGCCGATCGATTTCCCGAACGCCTTGCGCTCCTTGGCGTACTTCAAGCTCACCGACAAAATCTGTTTCGCTCCGCCCACCGTGCCCGGCCCCAGCTTCAGCCGCCCGATATTCAGAATGTTGAAAGCGATGATATGGCCCCGGCCGATTTCGCCGAGTAAGTTCTCTTTTGGCACCCGGACATTGTCGAAATAGACGGCCGTCGTCGAGCTGCCCTTGATGCCCATCTTCTTTTCTTCGTGGCCCGCCGAGACGCCTTCCCATGCCCGCTCCACCAGAAACGCGCTGAAGTGCTCCCCGCCCACCTTCGCGAAGACCGTGTACAGATCCGCCCCGCCGCCATTGGTGATCCACATCTTCTGGCCCTTGAGCACATAGTGCGTCCCGTCCTCGCTCAGGTCCGCCCGCGTCCGGATCGCCAGCGCATCCGATCCTGCCTGCGGCTCGCTCAGGCAGTACGCGCCCACCATCTCCGCTTTCGCCAGGCGCGGAAGATACCGCTGCTTTTGTTCTTCGGTGCCGAACAGCAGCAGTGGCAGAGTGCCGATGCCGCTGTGGCCGCCATGCCACCCCGAATAAGATCCATCGCGCGCCAGATGCTCGGCTACCACCATCGCCGAGGTGAAGTCCATCTCCATCCCGCCGAACCGTTCCGGCACCACCACCGCCGTCAGCCCGAGCTCGGCGGACTTGCGCAACACGCCCACCGCCGCGCCCGGTTCGTGCTGCAGAATCGCGTCCAGTTTCGGGGCCACCTCGTTGGCATAGAAATCGTCCGTGGTGCGCGCGATCGCCAGATGCTCGGGAGTGAAATCTTCCGGCGTGAAGATCTCCTCAGCCGTGCTTTCGCGCAGCAGGAACCCCCCGCCGGTTTGCTTATTCTCAATTGCTGGTGCGGCCATTTAGTAACTCCCCTTACAACCGTTCGAAAATTCCCGCCGCGCCTTGGCCTCCGCCGATGCACATCGTGCAGAGTCCGTAGCGTTCACCTCGACGGCGCATTTCGCGTAACAGCGTGGCCGTCAGTTTGGCGCCCGTGCAGCCGAGCGGGTGCCCGAGCGCCACAGCGCCTCCGTTGACATTCACCTTCTCCGGATCCAGGCCGGCACGATCCATCACCGCCAGCGCCTGTGCCGAGAATGCCTCATTTAACTCGATCACTCCGAGCTGATCCACCTTCAGTCCGGCCGCCGCCAGCGCCTTCGGGATCGCCACTACCGGTCCGATGCCCATGATCTCCGGCGGCACGCCGCCCACCGCGAAACTGACGAACCGGGCCATCGGCTTCAATCCCAGTGCCCGCGCCCGCCGTTCCGACATCACCAGCGCCGCCGCCGCCCCGTCGCTGGTTTGCGACGAGTTCCCGGCCGTAATGCTGCCGTTGGCGTGGAACACGGGTTTCAGTTTCGCCAGCGCTTCCGCCGACGTATCGGCCCGCGGACCTTCATCGGCCTTGAACTCCGTCACCGCCGTCTCGGGTTTGCCGTTGCGCAACGTCGTCGTCTCCACCCGCACTGGCACGATCTCTCCGTCGAACTTACCCTCGGCCTGCGCCTGCAGAGCATTGGTGTGGCTGCGCAAAGCGAACCCATCGGCGCGCTCCCGCGATATCTGATACCGTGTGGCGACGTTCTCCGCCGTTAGCCCCATGTTGATATAGATCTCCGGCTGATGATCCACCATCCACGGATTTGGCGCGAACTTATTCCCGGCCCGCGGAATGATACTCATCGATTCCGCGCCGCCCGCGATCACGATATCGGCGGCGCCGCTCCGAATCCGTTCGGCGGCCATCGCGATCGCCTGCAGGCCCGACGAGCAAAACCGGTTGATCGTCATCGCCGGCACGATGTCGGGGATGCCCGCACGCAGCGCCGCCACCCGCGCCATGTTCATGCCGCTCTCGGCTTCCGGCATCGCGCACCCTAGGATTACATCGTCGATCTCATCGGCGGGAACCGAAGGGTAGCGCTCGAGCAGCGCCTTCATCACCGTGGCGGCCAGATCGTCGGGCCGCGTATTCTTCAGCGTTCCGCGCGGGGCCTTGCCCACCGCGGTTCGGAGGCAATCGACAATAACCGCTTCCTGCATGTTCGTGTCTCCGTTCCTTAGTTTCGCAAAGGCTTCCCGGTCTTGAGCATGTGTTGCATCCGCTGCTGCGTTTGCGGGTTTCCGCACAGGCTCAGGAACGCCTCGCGTTCCAGATCCAGCAGGTACTGCTCGCTCACGGTCTGCTGCCCGGTGAGCCGCCCGCCGCTCAGCACGCTGGCTAACTTTTCGGCCACCACCAGATCGTAGTCGCTGATGTAGTTGCCCTGCCGCGCCATCCACGCGCCTACCTTCATGAGCGCGTACCCGGATTCCCCCGTCACCGCCACGTCATCGCGCGGCGTGGCTGGCACATAGTGCGGTACCAGCGAAAGCGCCAGCGCCTTGGCGTCGGCCACCAGCCGTTCCTGATTCATCGTTATGCCGTCGGCCTCGGCGAGGAATCCGATATCGCGCGCGTCTTCGGCGCTCGACGACACCTTCGCGAACCCGATCGTCTCGAATGCTCTCTTCGGATCCTGCCATCGCAGGATCAGCTCTTTGCAGCCGCCCCCGGCCGGTATCACACCGACGCCCACTTCCACCAGCCCCATGTACAGCTCCGCCGATGCCTGCACCCGCGCCGCATGCAGCGAGATCTCGGCGCCCCCGCCGAGCGTGCGCGCGAAAGGCGCCACCACTACCGGCTTCGGCGCCGTCTTGATCGCCATGTTTGCCTGCTGGAACCGCTGGATCCCGAGCGACAGATCGTCCCACTCTTCTTCCTGCGCCGCCAGCAGCACCAGCATCAGGTTGGCGCCCACGCTGAAATCGGCGCCCTGATTGGCGATCACCAGCGCCTGCCCATTGGCCGCCGTCTCGGCGATCGACGAGTACATCATCGAGAAGATATCCTCGCCCAGAGTATTCATCTTCGAATGAAACTCCAGACAGAACACGCCGTCGCCCAAGTCAAGCAACGACGCGCCCGCGTTGGACCGGATCACTCCGCCCGAGCGCTTCACGTCCGTCAGCCGCACGATGCCGGTGCGCGATTCGAGATCTTCGTAACTTTGCCGCCCAAGGTCGAAGTACTCCGTACGCGGATGCGAGCCCGGAGCCGAATGCTGATAGAAAGACCGCGCGCCGTTGCGCATCATCGCCTGCACCGCGTGCGGCACCTCGCACCCATCGCGTTCCATGCGGTGCGCCGTGTCTTCCAGCCCCAAAGCGTCCCATAGTTCGAACGGCCCGAGCGTATTGGCGTAGCCCCAACGCATCGCGCGATCGATCTCCACCACGCGATCCGAGATCTCCGGGATCCGCTCGGCGCTGTAGATCAGCAGATCGCGGAACAATGTCCACAGGAACGTGCCCGGCTTGCCTGTATCGGCAACGAGGGCCCGCAGGCGCGAGGGCAGGTCTTCGATCAGCCTGGCTTGCTCCACAGCCGGAAACGAAACCTTGTTTGCCGGATGGTATTCGAACGTCTGGAGATCGATCGCCTCGATCACCCGCTTGGCCCCGGCGCCCACACGCCGGTAGAAACCCTGGCCGGACTTCTCGCCAAGCCAATCCCGCCGCAGCATCTCTTCGACGAACGGCACGGGCAGGAACCGGTCGCGCCACCGGTCGAGCGGCGTCAGGTCATACAGGTTTCGGCCCACGAATGCCCATACGTCGATGCCCACGATGTCGAGCAGCCGGAAACTGGCGCTGTTGGGGAGGCCGATGAGCGATCCGGTCAGCGCGTCCACTTCCTCCACGCTCAACCCCATCTCGAGCGTCAGCTTGTGTACCGTGCCGCCGAAAAAGCTGCCGATCCGGTTGGCGATGAAATTCGGTGTGTCCTTGCACAGCACCACGCCTTTACCCAGCCGCGCGTCGCAGAAGTGCGACACGAACCCCACGAGGTCGTGATCGGTCTGCGGCGTCGGGATCACTTCCACCAAGTGCAGATACCGGGGCGGGTTGAAGAAGTGCGTGCCGAGAAAGCGCGAGCGGAACGAGCCGGGAAATCCATCGGCGATCCGGTGCAGTGGAATGCCGCTGGTGTTGGTGGATAGGATGGCGTCCGGCGCGGCCGCTGCCTCCACCTTGCTCCACAAGTCACGCTTGATGTCGAGATTCTCTGTGACGGCTTCGATCACCCAGTCGCACTTGGCGAGTGCTCCCATGTGGTCCTCGAAGTTGCCGGCCTCGATGCGGGACCGCGCGGCCGCGGTGAAAAAAGGTCCTGGTTTTTGTTTGGCGGCGCTGTCCAAGCCACGGCGGGCGGCGGCGCTGCGGTCGGGGGCGGGCCCTGCCAGGTCCAGCAACAGAGCCGGAATGCCGGCGTTGGCGAAGTGCGCGGCGATACGGCTCCCCATGGTGCCGGCGCCGAGCACCGCCACGCGTTTGATCGTTCTCATGAAACGGGTTTCCCTCTCGGGAGTTTATCAGAGGCGGGCTGTGGCGAGCGGGATATCGGCGCGGCTCCAGGCCTTGGTGAAGCGCTCCTCGGCAGCGGCGGCCTCCGCCTTCTTGCGCTGCGCCGCCAGGCTCAGCGCGAGTCCGCGCAGTGACCAGCCGTTGTCGCGGTGGCGTTCGAGGTCGGCACGGAAGGCCTGTTCGGCGTCGCGGGCCCGGCCCGCGCTGAGCAGGAGCGCGCCGAGAAACTGGCGCGGCGGGAGCGGCCAATCGGGAGGCTCCGAGTAGAGCAGCCCGTCTTCGAGTGCGACGGCCCGCGTCATCAGACGCACCGCCTCGCGCGTGTTCTTTCCGGCGGCGGCGATCTCGGCGGCCAGCATGTGCTCAGCAATCGAGGCGAGCGTAGCCAGGTCATTCAGCTCGAAGATCTTCATCGCGGTAAGGGCGGGATCGGCGGCGGCCTGCCGCAACTCGGCCAGTTCCGCGGCCGCAGGCTCCATGGCCTTCCTTGCCAGATGCGCGTATCCGCGGGCGAAGTGCCAGATCACGGTATGAAACCGATACTCGGCATCGGGCTTGGGCTCGGCGAGAATGTCATCCCACTTCCCGAACCGGACCTGCGCGAACAGCGGCATGGCCCGCAGCAGGTGCGGGAAGCCGAAGCCGAGGTCCTGGAACTGATCGTGGTTGTGCCGCGATGCCACCTTGCGCGCGGCTTCGAGCGTTTCCTTGGAGCGGCCCTCCATCGCCAGCGTGGCGAACATGAAATGGATATTGTGCGGATAGTATGCGGCTGGGTAAATTCCTTGCGCTCGGCACTGTGTAATGTAACTTTCGTCGGCGGCGATGGCCTTGCGGTTCACTTCGGTGCCATCGGCATAGCGGCCCACGCGTATGTAGATGTGCGCCGGCATGTGGACCAGGTGTCCCGCGCCAGGAACCAATGCGCCGAGTTTGTCGGCCGACGCCACGGCCCGGTCCGGATTCGGCGAGGCTTCGACGGCGTGGATGTAGATGTGGTTCGCGCCCGGATGGTCCGGCGCGACCTTCATGGCCGCCTCGATCGCGGCGATGGCTTCGGCGATTCCAGGGCGTGGCGTACCATCGGCGCGGGACCAGTAGTCCCAGGGCATGGTGTTCATTACCGCGTCGGCGTAGAGAGTGCCAACGTCGGCGTCTGCCGGGAATCGCGCGTACAGCGCCTTCATCGCGTCCGCGTAGGCTTGGTTGAGCTGTTTGCGGTCCGGCTCGCCGGCGGGGGTGAAGCGCGCAGTCAGTGCATCGATAAGCCCCGCCTCCACGGGCGTTACGCCGGCCTTGTGCTGCCCGGCCTTCTGGATGGCTTCGGCGCCTTGCTTCTCGCGATCGGGGCCGATCGCCGGATCGTTGATATTCGGCGCGAGTGCGAGAGCTTGGCCCCAGTAGGCCATAGCGCAGTCCGGGTCAATCCGCGCCGCTTCTTGAAAAGACCGGATCGCCTCGGCGTGATTGAAGCCGTAGACGAGAATCAAGCCTTGGTCAAAGAAACGCTGGGCGTCCTGGGACTTCGTGGTTACCTGACGGTGATAGCTGCCGAGATTGGCGAGAACCGGCGCGAGGCGCCCGTCGCGAGTTGTGGCGCCCGGCTCTCCCGCATCGCGGCTGCATCCGGCCCCGCCGAGTAAGCCGACGGCGGCCATGAGAGCGAACGTTTTCCGGTCACGCATGACGCTCTCCCTTTTACCACCCGGACGGGGAGGGCGCAAGCGGCGGCTCAATCAGTCCATGTGGCGGTGAATATGTTGAACTCGTATCGGGACTTCGAGTCTTTGTCCGAGGCGAACACCAACGTGCGCCCGTCCGGAGAGAACTCGGGGAAGGAGGTGAATCCTCCGAAATCCGTCACTTGCTCGAGCCCGCTGCCATCGGCGTTCATGATGAACAATTCGAACTTCCGTCCGTCGCATTCGTGCTTGTTGGAAGAGAACAAAATCCGGCTTCCGTCGGGTGTGAATGTGGGTGCGAAGCTCGCGCAGCCGAAGTTGGTCAACTGCTTCACGCCGCGGCCGTCGGCGTCGGAGACGAAGATCTCCATTTTCATCGGCGAAGTCAGATTCTGGGCAAGCAGGTCTTTGTAGCGCGAGCGGAGATCCGCCGTCTCCGGATGATTGGCGCGCCACACCAGACGCTTGCCGTCCCGGGAAAACACCGCACCGCCGTCGTAGCCGTCTCCGATGGTAATCCGCTTCTTGCCGGAACCATCGGATTTCATGGTCCACAAGTCAAGGTCGCCGGAAGCCATCGACGTGTAGACGATCCGCCTGGTCTTGAAATTCACCGTGGCTTCGGCGTCGTAGCCTGGAGCATCGGTCAGTTTCTTGACCAGTTTGCCTTTGTCGGTGGCGAGAAAGATATCGTAGGTGGGATAGACTGCCCAGACATAACCCTTGCTTCGATCGGCAGGCGGCGGGCAAGCGTCGCCGCCTTCGTGCGTGGACCCGTAGACGATGTGTTTGTTGTCGGCCAGGAAGTACCCGCATGTCGTCCGGCCTTTGCCGGTCGAGACCATGCGCTGATCGGAGCCATCGGCGTTCATGATGAAGATCTGGTCGCAGGCCACTCCCTCGCGCGTCGATTGGAACACCAGGCGCTTCCCGTCGGGCGACCAGTACGCTTCGGCGTTTTGGCCCCCGTGCGTGAGCTGGCGGATGTTGGTTAGGTGAGCGGGTTCTGCGTGCAAGGCCGCCGCGGCCAGAAGCAGGAGAGCGATTCTCATGCGCGGCCCTCGAACAGATTGCGGCCCTCCACCAGCGCCCGCATCTTGCCGTCGGCCACCGATCGCTGCAGCATCCAGAAGCCGCAATCGGGATGGACGAACGGAATACGGTTGGCTCCGAGGATCTCGGCGGCTTTGTCGATGCGGCGGGCGATCAATTCCTTGGTCTCGATCTGGTTGTCCTTGATGTCGATCACGCTGAGACCCATGCCGATTTTGGGGTCGAGATCCCTGAAGGCCTCGAGTTCGTCGTAGCCGCGGCGCGCGAATTCGAGAATCAGGTGATCGCAGTGGAGTCCGTTGAGGAACGGCATCAGGTTCTTCCAGAATCCGCGCTGGACGCTTTGGCCGCCGTAGTTGCCGAAACAGATGTGGACGCCGCGTTTGGCTGAGATGCCGTCAAGCACGTGGTTCATGGCTTCGAGCGCCCACTCGCGGTCTTCGGGGTGCCCGCTGATATTGGCCTCGTCGATTTGCACCACCGAAGCGTCGATACGCTCCAGTTGCCGCCGCAGGACCTGGGCGATCGCCATCGCCAGTTGGGGACGATCCCTGTAGTGGCGGTCCGTCAGCACTTTGGTGAGCATGTGCGGCCCGGTGCAAGTGAACTTGAGCGGTTGATGGGTGAGCGCGCGCGTGAACTCGAAGTCACGCGGAAGGTTCAGAGTGCCTTCGCCCACATCGCCGGTGACGATACCGGCGGGATCGGTGCGATAGCCAAGGCCTGCGTCGGCCCGGAATCGCTCGATATCGGTGACCGAGAACCGGGTGCGAATGCCGTCCATGCGCGACACAAAATAGTCGATCATCCCGTTGGTCTCCGGGTGGCTCGGATCGAAGCGATTCAGTTCGCCGTCGGCGACGACGTCGATGCGCGCGAGTTCCTGCGTCTTGAGTACGACCATGATGGCGTCGCGGAGCGTGACACGGCTCGCGTCGCCGAGCAGCCAGTGCGGCACGGGGTAGCTTCCAACAACGGTGGTGAGAATCGGCATAAACTTCCTATTGTATGTTCAGATGCGCGATAGCACTTCTCTTCGGTGTTTCGATGCTGCGGGCCGAGGGGCCGCGTTTTCAGGAACACCTGCTGGCGGACGACCTGAAAGGCGGCTACCAGGTGGTTCCCTACGACGTCAACAAAGACGGACGAACGGACTTGATCGCGCTCGCCAGCGGAATGCCGGACCTGCTGTGGTTTGAAAATCCGGGCCCCGCGGCGGCCGGCGGCGCCTGGCGGCGTCACGTGCTGGCGGCGGGGTTGCCCCGCATGATCAACGTGGGCTTCTGTCCTGGCGTCGATGACCTCCTGGTGGCGCACGCATTCGCGAACGAGCCCAAAAACAGCATCGGGATCGTATCGCGGATCTCGCCGGGAGCAGACCGGACGGCGCCCTGGACTGTGACCGAAATTGACCGTCTGACCACCTCGCATCGCATCCGGTGCGCGGACATCGAGGGCAACGGCAAGCGGGTCTTTGTGAACGCGCCTTTGGCCGGATCCAAAGCGGCGGCCCCTGACTATGAGGATCACGTTCCGCTCACTTACTACGTGCCGGGCGAGTGGAAGCGTATCACGGTCGGCAACGAAAACGAGGGCGTGATGCACGGAATCTACATTTTCCCCTGGATGGGTGGGAAGCGGGATTGCATCTTGACGGCGAGCTTTTCGGGCATCCACGCCTATTGCATCTCCAAGGGCAAGTGGACACGAACCGAAATATCCAAAGGGGATCCGGCCCCGAAGCCGAAGAGCGGCGCCAGCGATATCGCGGTGGGACACCTGAACAAGCGGCGCTTTATCGCTTCGATCGAGCCCTGGCATGGTAACCAGGTAGTGATCTACCAGGAGAGTTCGCGGCAATGGACGCGTACCGTGATCGATACGGAGTTGAATGACGGGCATACGATCGTCGCGGCCGATTTGGACGGCGACGGCAGGGACGAAGTGGTGGCCGGGTATCGCGGTTCGGGGCGCAGCGTCCACATTTACCGCGCAACCGGAGCGGCGGGGTCGCGTTGGGAGCGCACGAAGCTGGACGATGGCGGGATAGCGGCCGCTGCCTGCGCGACGGCTGATCTCAATGGCGACGGGCGTCCGGATATTGCCTGTATCGGGTCGGCGACGACCAACCTGAAGTGGTACGCGAACCTGGGCCCGCGCTAGTTACTTCCGGCGTTTGTAGGCGATTGCGAGCAGCCCGGCGCCGATCAACAAAAAGCTGGCCGGCTCTGGGACGCCGGACGGAGCGGGGGGCGTTGAAGTTACGCTAACTTGGCCGAAATGAATGTTATCGATGCCAATGTTGTCACTACTACTCCCGAGACCGCTGAGGTCGAGAACCAGGCGCAGAGTGGAAGCCTGGAGACCAGCGCCGAAGCTAATGGACGAATGTCCGGCCGCGCCGTTGACCGCTACGTTGTTTTGTGAAAAAAGCGTGGCTGCGCCGCCGTCGAAGACGCTGATATTTTGCAGAGTGTAGTCGGTACGGTTCCAGCCGCCCAAGTCGAATCCGAACAAGATTACGTTGAAGCCGCCAGCGGCGTCGAAGGTAATGGTCAGAGAGGTGTCGCCGTCGTTTTCGTTGTAGGCGACGTTGGTAAGGTCCCCATAGTCGGATCCGAAAATGTTCAGCGCTTCGCCGGGGGCGCCGTAAGTGACCGTGATGTTCGGTGTGAAGCCGAAGCCGTTGGCAACGGTTCCGTAGCTGTTCCCTCCCTGGGGATTCGTGCTGACGTTATCTCCGTAGGCCTGGTCCACGGACGGACCGCCGGCCGCTTGATCGAAGGTGAGTACAACACCGCCCTGAAGCAAGGGCAGGCAAAAAACGGGAATGAGTAAGAGCCGCATGGCAGCGTTCATGGCATCTCCTGGTAACAGAGTCGACGCGAGGACTGATGTGGCCTTGGTTGGCCACTAGTATTCTGGTAAGGATAGCCCGGAGTCGAAGTAAGAGCAAGACCCAGTACTCTTGGATCAGTGCTAGTAGTGACTCGCCAGCACTACGGAAAAGTAGCGACTGCGTTGGTCGGTTTGAAAGGGCCCGCCCTCTGCACCGGCGGATATTCGCTCTAAGCGAGCAGCGGTTCGATCAGATTACCGCCCACATCGGTAAGCCGAAAATCGCGGCCCTGGAACCGGAAGGTCAGCTTAGTGTGGTCAATCCCCAGGAGATGCAGGATGGTGGCCTGTAAGTCATGGATGTCGATCTTCTTCTCAGGAGAGAATCCAAGCTCGTCGGTACCGCCTACTTCGATGCCATGATGAATGCCTCCGCCGGTCATGAAGACGGTATAGGCATCGATGTGGTGGTTACGCCCGATCTTGCCGGCATCGCGCACCTCGCCCATCGGCGTACGGCCAAATTCTCCTCCCCAGATGAGGAGTGTGCGATCCAGCAGGCCGCGCTGCTTGAGATCGGTGATGAGCGCAGCGGTCGCTTTATCGATTTCGGCGCAGACCTCGTCGAGCGGTTTGGTGATGTCGTTGTGATGGTCCCAATCGGCGTGGTAGAGCTGCACGAATCGAACGCCGCGTTCCACCAGGCGGCGGGCGAGCAGACAGTTGTTGGCGAAGGATCCCTTGCCCGGCTCCACGCCGTACATCTCGAGCGTCTTGGGAGACTCCTTGGCAAAATCGATCAGCTCAGGACCGCTGGTTTGCATGCGGAACGCCATCTCGTATTGCGAGATCCGGGTGTGGATTTCCGGGTCCTTCGTGTCCTGATAGAGGAGTTCGTTCAGATCCTTGATGGCTTCGATGGTCTGGCTTTGCTGTTCGGGCTTGATCGATGGCGGCGTGGACAAATTGAGAATGGGATCGCCGGTGGAGCGGAACGGGACGCCTTGAAACGCAGTGGGCAGGAATCCGCTTGACCACAGCGCCGCGCCGCCTCTGGGGCCGCGCGGGCCCGACTGCAGCACGACGAACCCGGGCAGATCCTGCGATTCGCTGCCGATGCCATAGGTGACCCACGATCCGATACTGGGCCGCCCGGTCCGCACGGAACCTGTGTTAAGGAACAGCTTCGCCGGGCCATGGTTGAAGTTCTCGGTAGAGAGGCCGCGGACGAACGAGATGTCGTCGGCCACGCCGGCGATGTTAGGGAGTAATTCGGAGAAATAGATACCGTTCTTGCCATGCCGCGTGAACTTGCGCCGCGAGCCGAGTAGCTTCGGGGGATCCTTGGCGAAGGTGTCCATGAACGCGAACCGCTTTCCCTTGAGAAGCGACTCCGGGGCCACTTTGCCGTCATACTTCTGCAACTCTGGCTTGTAGTCGAACAGCTCGAGCTGACTGGGGCCGCCGCATTGGAACAGGTAGATGACGTGATCGACCTTGGCGGGGTGGTTGAGCTTACCGCCGAAGGCCGCGCCGCCCATCAGGGAGGCGAGGGCCATCTTGCCGACGCCGACGCCGCAATCCTGGAAGAAGTGGCGGCGGGTGCGGGCGCGGGTGATCTTTTGTTCGAGTGTCATTTCCATTCTCGAGGCCCGATGCTCAAGGCCTGGTTACGAATTCATCGAGGTTGAGCAGGACACGCGACACCGCGGCCCAGGGACTTGCGATGCGCGAGTCCTTTTGGACTTGCAGAAAGCGGAGCAGTCGATCCTGCTCGGCGGGGCGGGGTTCGCGGCCGAGCGCCAGAAGATAACCGGCGCGCAGCTTATCGGTGTCGGCGCCATGGACGGCTTCGATGCGTTTGCCCAGGGCTTCAGAGAACTCGACGACAGCCTCGTCATTGAGCTGAGTCAGCGCCTGGAGCGGCGTATTGGATCGCACGCGGCGGGTGCAGGTGACCGTGGAATCGGGTGCGTCGAACACGATCAGGGACGGATGCGCGGCCGAGCGCTGGAAGAAAGTGTACATGCCCCGGCGGTAGCGGTCTTCCCCGGTGGAGGTTTTCCATTCGCGGCGAACCTGGGTCACTTGATAAACGCCGGGCGGCAGCGGCGGGTAGACGCTCGGGCCGCCGACTTTGGGAGCGTAGAGCCCGCTGGCGATGAGGGACGCGTCGCGCACGATCTCGGCGTCCAGCCGGATGCGGTTTTGGCGGGCGAGGAGTTTGTTTTCCGGATCGGCGGCCTGGAGATCGTCGCGCAGGCGCGAGTCCTGCCGGTAGACCGATGACAGGACGATCAGCCGGTGCATGGCCTTCATGCTCCATCCGGACTCGATGAATTCGGCGGCCAGCCAATCGAGCAGTTCGGGATGCGTGGGTTTGTCGCCCACGGCGCCGAAGTCGTTCTCGGTGCCGACGAGACCCGCGCCGAAGTAACGCTGCCAGAAGCGGTTCATCGTGACGCGCGGGGTGAGGGGCTGCCGCTTGCTCACCAGCCATCGCGCGAAGTCCAGCCGGGTGGGCTTGGCCGAGGCGTTCTCCATCGGCGGCAGGATGGATGGTACGCCCGGTTCGACGTTGCTTCCCTTGCGGGTGAAGTCTCCGTTGAGATGGATATAACTTTGGCGTGGCTGATCGAGTTCGCGCATCACGAGCGTGGAAGTAACTTTCGGAGCGCGCGAACGGAGATTGCGGAGATTGGCGGTACGTTCGGCAAGGCCGGGGTCGATCTTGCCGGCATCGTCCTTGGTGGCATCGTCTTTAGCGGCACTCACTTTTTCGGGCCCGAGAGCCTTCTTGTATGCCTCCAGTTCAGCCTGCAGCGCCTTCACCTGCGCTTTGTGCGCATCGCGGCGGGCGATCTCCTCTGGCGTGGCCAGTTCGAGGAAGGGCCGGTTGAACTCTTTCCGGTCCGCTTCCTTGTCCACTTCGTCCACATTGTTGAGGAACGCGAACATCTGGTAGAACTCGCGTTGAGAAATCGGATCGTACTTGTGATCGTGGCAGCGGGCGCAGCCGACGGTGAGGCCGAGGAAGACGGCGCCGGTGGTTTGAACGCGATCGGCGACGGCCTCGACGCGGTACTGTTCGAAATCGATGCCGCCTTCGTAGTTGGAAGGCGTATTGCGGTGGAAGCCGGTGGCGATTTTCTGTTCCACCGTGGAGCCGGGGAGCAGGTCGCCGGCGAACTGTTCGACCACGAAGCGGTCAAACGGCATGTCGCGATTGACGGCCTGGATCACCCAGTCGCGATAGGGCCACATTTCGCGCGGCGCGTCGATGGTGTAGCCGTCGGAATCGGCGTAGCGGGCGAGGTCCAGCCAGTGGCGGCCCCAACGCTCGCCATAGTGGGGCGAAGCGAGCAGCTTCTCGACGACGTGCTCATAGGCCTCGGGATGGGAGTCGGCAAGGAACGCATCGAGCTCCTCTCGGGTGGGCGGCAGACCCGTGAGGTCCAGATGGACGCGCCGCAACAGGGTTGGCTTGTCGGCTTCGGGGGACATCCGGAGACCGGCGGACTCGATCCTGGCGAGGATGAAGCGATCGATCGGCGTCCGAACGCGATTCTCGGCGGTTACCTTGGGCGGGTCTGGGCGCCGGACGGGTTGGAATGCCCAGTGGTCGGCGCCGGGGCGCTTGGCCTTGTGCATGGACTCAGGCATCGGGAAACCCTGGGACACCCAATGCTCGATGGCGGCGATCTGCTCGGGTTTCAGCTTGCGGCCGGGCGGCATCTTGAGTCCCGCGTCGCCCTCCTGCCTGATGGCGGCGATGATGTTTTCGGCGGCGGGTCCGCGGTTGCCGCCCTTTGGATGGATTCGAGCGACTCGAGCGAGAGTCCGGAAGTGAACTTCTTGTCGGAGTGACAAGGGAGACAATTGGTGCGTAGCACGGGGCGCACGCTCGCCTCAAACTGCGCCACCGCATCGTTGGCGCTTGCGCCAGACGCGGCTTGCCGAGCGCCAGCCGACGGGGCCTGAGCGGCCAGCGGCAGACAAGCCGGCAGAGACAGTACGGCCAGAAAGTGGGACGCTCGGATCATGCTGGCCTATATTTTACACCCCAGCAGCGCACCCGGCGGGCGTCAAGCCAGGGCTGGGCAGGAATGAGTACCGGAACGTCCGGTGGCTGGCTGGAAGGATCAGGCAGCTTCTAAGCCCTCCCCGGCACATTGGAACTGGGGCGGCGGATCCCTTGCTGCTCTGAGGGTGCTGCCTCGAAGGCGCCCCGCCCTGTGCCGGTTAGTGAGAGCGACCGCTACCTGCGCCGGCGGAGGCCGAGCAGGATCCCGCCCAAACCAACCAGCAGGAAGGTGGCCGGTTCCGGAACCGCTTCCAGGCGGAACGCGAAGTCGCGCCCGGGCAGCTCGACCCAAGGGCCGCAGTGAGGTCCGCCATCGCCGCAGAGCGCCCCGGTGGACTGGACCGCGTACCAGTGTTCATCGCCCACGGTCGGGCCGGCGCCGGCGAAGGCCCAGGTCCAAGCGTCATCAAAATTGGCGATGCTGAACCAGAACTCGCTCCCGGCCGGGAGTGGGCCCTGAGTTACCAGGAAGTCTCCCGGCAGCGGCGTGGAGTAGTAGTAGATGCCGTCGCCGTCGGGGTCGGTGCCGGCCGCGGTCACGAAGTACTTGATACCGCCGGTGGAGGCGGGATTGACGGCCGGTTCGCCGACTCCCGCGTTGAGAGTGCCTGTATGAAGGGTGAGCTCCCAGGAAGTTGACGTGGAGAGTGAGCCCCACCACTCGGCTCGAACGACGCCACCACTCATGATGGGGTCGAAATCGTCGGCGAGGACTGGTCCACCGACGCTGTGATGGGAGATGAAGGTCGAGTTTGCTTCCGGGAGGTGCTCGAAAACCACTATTCCCCCGTAGGCAGGAGCCGCAGCCGTGGCCAGCGACAACGCCGCCAGCCAACTCAGCCGGGCGCCGGGCCGCGATCGATGAGTTGTTCGCATGGGACCTCCTTGGTCAGTTCCAGCATGCGGTATGTACGTCCCGGGACCAACTCGGGAAATGCGATAGGCGGTACTCGGGGAAACCCCTGGTACCTGGAAGCGTGGAGCCGCGACTCTCGTGGGCTGTAGTAAACTCCCAACTGGAGTCCTTTATATGATTCTTGGCAAGTTTTGGGGTGCCTTGCGCGCCCAAATCAACAAAGTGGCGAACCTGTTTTGGGAAGCGGATCCGATCGCGCAGATGCAGTACGAGCACGATCAGGCGGTGGAGCAATTGAAGGAAGGGCGCAAGGGTTTGGAGACCTATCGCGGGCTGGTGGAAACCGTCAGCCGGCGGGTGGCCAACGCGCGCGGCCACGTGAAGAAACTCGAAGCGGAAACCAAGGCCTACCTCAAGGCCGGCGAGCGGGAGACGGCGGCGAAGTTCGCGCTGGAGCTGCAGAAGGCCAAGGGGGAACTCGGATCCTACGAAGAGCAACTGCGGATGCACGAGACCGCCTACGAGAACAATCTGAAGAAGATCAAACACGCCGCGCACAAGCTGGGCGAGGTGCGCGAGCGTATTCAGAAATACGACGCGGAATTGAAGATGAGCGCGGCGGAGGCCGAAGTGGCGGCCCTTTCCCAGAGCTTCAACCTCGACGTCACCACCGACTTCGGCCAACTCGAGCAGGTGATTCAGGGTAAGATCGACAGGAACCGGGGCCGCGCCCGCGTGGCGTCGGACCTGTCGTCGGAGGGCCTGGCCGAGATCGAGGCCGAGGAACGAATGGAGAAAGCGATGGCCGATGAAGCGCTGGCTCAGTTCGAAGTCGAACTCGGGTTGCGGTCGCCGGAAACTTCGGCAATGGCGGAAACGGCCAAGGATCTCGGGCCGGCCGTCTCGGCCAAAGACATTGCCACCGAAAAGAACTGATCCCACCGCAGGAGCCGGCCGATAGATCGAACAAGCCCGGCGCACGCGACGTAGTTTTTATTTAGGAGAGAACATGGCGAACGGAAACCCAAAGCCCGCTTTTTATCTTGCTGTTCTGGTTGTCGTACTGGGACTGGTCGGTTTGGGATTGTGGCGCTTCGGCGCGCTGCCGGGCGTGAGCAATGGCGGTGGCGGTGCGATCTCGGAAAGTCCCGTGGAGTCGCCTGATTCCCAAGGCATCACCACGGCGAAGGATTACGCCTACGTCCCGGCGCAGAAGCTGCCGGAAGTCCAGGGCATCTCGAGCTACAAGCCGATGCAGGACCGCACGGTGCGGTTCGCCATCAACGTCTGGGCCGGATGGGCCCCGATCATTTTCGCCAACGGTGGCTTCAAGGCGGGCAAGTTGTGGAAGAGCCCCTCCGGCAAGGACTTCAAAGTGGAGCTGACGCTCATCGACGACCCGGTGGCGATGCGCGACGCCTATGCCGCCGGCAGCGTCCACGTGGGATGGGGCACGCTCGACATGGTTCCGCTGTTTCTCGAAAGCCTGCGGCGCGATTCGCGTGTGATGCCCCGGATCTACCAGCAGGTCGACTGGTCCAACGGCGGCGACGGGATCGTGGTTCGGGAAAACATCAAGACGGTGGCGGATCTGCGCGGCCAGACGCTCGTTTTGGCGCAGAATTCGCCGTCGCACTTTTTCGCTCTGAACGCCCTCATCAACGCGGGCGTGCAGCCGGCGGAGGTGAAGTTCAAGTTCACGCAGGACGCGTTTCAGGCCGCGGCGGCGTTCAACGCCGACAAGTCCATCGCCGGGGCGGTGAGTTGGGCGCCGGATATCTACAATCTCTCCAAGGTGAAAGGCAACCGGCTGCTGGTGAGCACCGCGACGGCGAACAAGCTGATCGCCGACGTGTGGTTCGCGCGCGCCGATTTCGCCAAAGACAACGCCGACATCATGGAAGGCTTGACGCGCGGCATCTTCGACGCGATGACGGACCTGAAAGAACAGGCCAACAAGCAGACCGCGGCGAAGCTGATGGCCGGGGGTTATTCGATTCCTGAAACCGACGCGCTCGGCATGATGGGCGACGCGCACTCGACCAATGTCGCCGAAAACCGCGAGTTCTTCCTGAACCAGAACAACCCCACCAATTTCGAACGTACGTGGGACATGGCGTACTACCTGTACAAACGCGTGGGCGTGGTGGGTGAGAAGGTTCCGTTCGATCAGGTGATGGACTTCTCGCTGATCCAGAAGCTGTCGAAAGAAGCCAAGTACTCGAGCCAGAAGGACGAATACAACGTGCAGTTCGCGCCGGTGGCCGCGGCGGCGATCCAGGGCGAGAGTCCTGAGATTCTCACCAAGACGGTGGTGATCCATTTCTTCCCGAACTCGTGGGACCTGAGCAAGAAGATCACCAAGAACGTCAACGGCAAGACGGTGGAGGAGATGTACGACCCCAACGTGAATTTCGTGGTGGAGGAAGTGGGGAAGCTCGCCGGGCAGTATGGCGCGGCGCGCATCGTGGTGGAGGGCCACACGGACTCTTCGATGAAGGGCCGTGTTCCGGAAAGCGCGGTGCATGAGCTCAGCTACAACAGGGCGAACTCGGTGAAGGAGGCGATCGTACGGAAGTTTCCGACGTTGCAGCCGAACCAGTTCGCGGCGTCGGGGATGGGCTGGGACCGGCCTGCCGACGCCACCGATCCTTTGAACAACGCCAAGAATCGCCGAGTGGAAATCAAGGTCTACCCGGCGGAAGCGCCCTAGGCCGCGGCGGAGAGATCGCATGAATCGTCCGCGCCTGTTCGATCTCCGCGTGCCGCCACCGCCGCTCACCGGGCGGTTGCTCGGATTGGCCACCGTGGCGGTGGTGTTCGTGGTGTGGTGGGTGGTTACGCGCGGCGCGACGCCGGAAACGAGAATCGTGTCGCCGGTGATTTTGCCGTCACCGGGCGAAGTGGTCCGTAGCATGGGATCGCTATGGACCGAGCGCGCGCTGGCGGCGAGCATCGCGGCCACACTGCAGCGGGTGCTGATCGGCTTCGGGCTGGCTGTGGCGGTGGGGGTGCCGCTCGGCATCGTGGCCGGATCGTGGCGGGTGTTCGACGCCGCGGCCGCGCCCTTGGCGTTGTTCGGCCGGAACGTGCCCGTAGCGGCGCTGATCCCGCTCACCATACTGTGGTTCGGCATCGAAGAGACGCAAAAGGTGATGTTCATCTTCATCGCCTGCTTCCCGTTCATCTTTTCCGACGCGGTACGCGCCGTTACGTCGCTGCCGGACCGCTATGTGGAAACCGCGCAAACCCTAGGCGCGCGCCCGGTGCAGATCGTGACCAAGGTGCTGGTGCCGCTCGCGATGCCCGACATCTATAAGAGCCTCCGCGGATTGTTCGGCATGGCTTTCGGCTACATCATGCTGGCCGAGTTGATCAACGCCGAGCATGGGTTGGGGTACCTGCTCAGCACCAGCCAACGCCGCGGGTTGTCCGAGCACATCATCCTGATCCTGCTGGTGATCGCCTCGCTCGCGTTCCTGATCGATCGCTTCCTCGGATGGCTGCAGCGCGGCTTGTTTCCTTACCGGGAGAACGAAACATGAGCGCGGACGGGCCGATTGTCGAATTCAAGAACGTCAGCAAGACGTTCGGATCCACCCAGGCGATCGACGACATCAATTTTTGTGTGGAGAATCGTCCTGGCCACGGGGAGTTCATCACGATCATCGGACCGTCGGGGTGCGGCAAGTCCACCATCCTGCGCATGATCGCGGGGTTGCGTCCGCACTTCCCGCCCACGTCGGGCCAGGTGTTGGCGATGGGCGCCCCGGTGGAGGGGCCGGGCGCGGACCGGGGCATGGTGTTTCAAGACTACACCTCGTTCGACAACCGCACCGTGGAAGACAATATCGCGTTCGGGCTGGAGTGCCAGGGCGTGGCGCCGGAGGAACGGCGCGAGCGGACGCGGGCCTGGATCGCCAAGGTGGGCCTGGACGTGGACCGCGACGCGCACAAGTATCCGCATCAGCTTTCGGGCGGGATGCGGCAGCGCGTCGCGATTGCGCGGACGCTGATCCTGAAGCCGCGCATCATCCTGATGGACGAGCCGTTCGGCGCGCTCGACCCCAACACGCGGTTGAACATGCAGGATCAACTGGTGTCGTTGTGGCGGGATGTGGAGGCGACAGTGTTCTTCGTCACCCACTCGGTGGAGGAATCGGTCTACCTGGGAGACCGCGTCTATATCCTGTCGCCATCGCCCGGCCGGCTGTATCGCGAAATGCCAGTGCCGCCGCCGGATCGCCCCGCGCGAGAGATGCAGCGGGAAGCGTCGTTCAATGAAATCGTCTTCGAGATCCGCGACATAATAGAAAAGCTGGAATCCAAGCCCGATCGCGATGGCGACTCCTAACGAACCACAGCCGCCCTTGGGCGCCAGGCGCGCGAATCTCAAGGACTATCTGAAAGCGGCGTTTCTCTATCGCTGGAACCTGCTGCTGTTCGGCGGCGCCGCATTGGCGGCGGTGCTCACGCCGTGGCCCGACGCGCTGCTGCCGCTGGTGGGCGCGGCCGAGGCGGTGTACCTGAGCGGGATGGTTTCCTCCGACAAGTTCCGCCGCGCCACCGACGCCGCCGTTTACTTCGAAGAGCGCAAGCCGCAAGTGGCGCAGCACCAGCGCACATTGCAGGACACGATTTACAATCTTCCGCTGCCTTCGCGCGAGCGTTTCCAGCGGTTGCGGGACCGGTGCCTGGAGATGCGGTCCATCGCGAGCGGTGTGCGCGGGGGCGGCTTCGATGCGGCCGAGGGTGACAACGCGAGCACGGCCGCGCTAGACCGGTTGCTATGGGCGTTTTTGCGGTTGTTGGTTTCCCAGGAAGCGCTGGCGCGGTTCCTGCGAGCCACGCGCCAGGATCAGATTCTGAGCCAGCTCGAACAGGCGCAGGCCCGATTGAAGGACGCCAGCGCGGCCGATGAGCGGCTGGTGCGATCGCTCGAAGATAGCGTGGCGGTGCAGCAGGGGCGTTTGGAAAACTACACCAAGGCGGCGTCGAACGCCGAATTCGTCCGCGTGGAACTGGACCGTATCGAGGCCAAGATCCACGCGCTCACCGAAGCGTCTGTGAACCGGCAGGACGCCGGGTATCTTTCCACCCAGATCGATTCGGTGGCCGAAAGCATGGAAGTGACCGAGAAAGCACTGAGCGAGATGCAGCAGATTACGGGCATGGTGGACGAGATGGAGGAGCCGCCGGCGATTCTGTCGGCCGAGTTCGGCGGCGGAGGGCGGGGTTAGACAATGGAAGCCAACCGATCCGCGGCGACCGTGACCGAAGCGCTGCCCGCCTGGGCGAACCATCTTTCCGGCCTTTATTTTTCCGGCACCACGTCGATGTTCGTGCTGCATGGGGCCGTGCACGATTTCGTGAATGGCGGCGAAGAAAACAGCTACGTGCCACTGGTGGATTTTCTGGCCGAACGCATTTTCGGCCGTTGGGATTTGGTGTTGCACTACGACCTGGCGCGCGGGTTGCGTGTGTTCGCCGGGCGCGACGGCGCACGGCTGAAGGAGATGGTGGTGCTGGCCAACCGCCGCGTGGGCGATCTCGCCGCCGCGCGCAAGGATCCACCGTCGGCGCTGGCGCTGCTGGACCGGTTCGTGATGAACAACATCATGGCGGCCGAGGGAGACCGGCTGAGCGCAGCCATCATCCTGGACGGGGCCTCGTTCGTCGCGCCCGCCGGCGACCCTGGCCGGTTGAACATGGCCGCCGCCACCAACCTGGTGACGCTGCTCAACTGGGCGTCGAGTCTGCACGTGAAGCGCCTGAACATGGCTTTCGTGCTGATCGACGAAAAGTCATCGGCGGTGAGCGAACGGATCACCGGGAGTCCGCACGTGGCCACCATCGAAGTGGGTTTGCCTGAAGTCTCCGAGCGCGAGCGATTTCTCGGGTTCGCGATCAACGGGCGCGACTTCGCGAAGGCGTCCGACTATGCGCCGCCGGAGTTGGCGCGCCTCACCGCCGGCATCACGCTGGTGGACCTCAACGTGATGGTGCAGACGGCGTTCGAAGGCTCCCAACGCGCCAATGGCGGTGACACGTCCGGCCGGCTGGACTCGCAGCGCATGCGCGTGCTGAAGAAGCAACTGATCGAACGCCAGTGCCTGGGGCTGCTCGAATTCGTGGAGCCGAAGTGGAATCTCGATGCGATGGTGGGTCACGAGCCGGTGAAGCAGCGTCTCCGCGACGACGCATCCCTGCTCAAGCGCGGCGCCTCCGCAATGCTCCCGATGGGGTACCTGATCTGCGGACCGGTGGGCACGGGCAAGACGTTTCTGGCGCAGTGCACGGCGGGCGAGATCGGCATACCGTCCGTGGTGCTGAAGAATTTCCGCTCGAAGTACGTGGGCGAAACCGAAGGGAATCTGGAACGCGTGTTGACGGTGCTGCGCGCGATGGGCCCGGTGGTGGTGATCATCGATGAGGCCGACGCCGCGCTCGGCGACCGCGATCAAAGCGGGGACTCGGGCACATCCAGCCGCGTGTTTTCGATGATCGCCGCGCAGATGGGCGATACGCGTTACCGCGGCCAGATCCTCTGGATGCTGCTCACATGCCGTCCGGATCTGCTTCCTATCGACATCAAGCGGCAGGGCAGAGCCGAAGTGCACATCCCGCTGTTTTATCCCTCCACCGATGAGGAACTGCGCGCGATGTTCGTGGCGATGGCGCGCAAGCTGGGCGCGAAGCTGGATCCGTCGCACGTGCCGGCGATGCCTTATCGCGGCAAGTTGTCGGGCGCCGACATCGAAGGAATGGTGGGGCGGGCGCTGCGGCAATCGTTGCTGGCCGGAAGCGAGGGCATCACCGCGGAGTCCCTGGCCGCGGTGGCGGCCGATTTTCTACCGTCGACCGAGAGCGCGGAAAAAGAGCTGCAGGAGTTGGCGGCGATCCTCGAGTGCACGGACCGGCAGTTTCTTCCGGACGACGTGGTGGCGCGCGTGGATGCATTGGGCGGCCGCGCGAAAGTGGAAGAAAGATACGCGGCTCTGCGCCGCCTCATCGAATTACTTTGAACATGGCTTTGCAGCGAAGGAGACTATGCGTGGCTCGAATTAGTTGGTTTGACGACGATACGGATCTGCCGGTGATCGAGGAACAGATCCACAAGCTCGAATCATTTACGCAGGCGATGGCGGACGGCATCATCAGCCGGCAGGAGTTGGAGGCGCAGCAATCGAGTCTGGTTGCGGTGATGAAGGAAGTGGAGGGAACGCTCGACGACACACAGCACGCCAAAGTGACGCAGCTGTTGATCGAGCTAAGCGCTTACAACGTCATGCGGCTTCTCAACGAGCTGCAGACGGAACGGCTGAAACGGTTCCAATAGCGAGCCGCGGCAAGAGTTAACACTCATCAACAAGGCGTTGCAATGGTGTTAAATGAGCCCGGCAAGGGTTGCTCTGGCATCGCGGGAAACATAGGATCGTGAGTGGATCCAGACTTCGTATCTGCATCAAAAGGAGACTACTAATCTATGAAAAACACTGCCCTAGCCCTTGCCGTGCTCGCGGTGGCCCCGTCACTGCTGTTAGCCCAGGGTGAGCGGACCACGGTCCGCACGCTACATTTTCTAATGAGCCCGTCCAAGGAAGCGCCGGCTGTCAAGACCACCGCGATGGGATCGGGCCAGATTGAGATCACGGCCCGGCGTGACGCCGACAACAACATCCTGTCAGCGTATGTCGACTTCCGGATCGACGGCTACCTGGGACAGGCGGAGAACTTCACCGGACTGCACATTCACCGCGGCGCGGAAGGCGTGTCGGGTCCGGTGGTGATCAACTCCGGGCTGCGGGGTCCGGTGGCGGCCGCGGCGGGAAACACTTCGGTGTTCTACCAGGTGGAGGTGACCGATCCGGCCCAGCTCGCCATTCTCGCGGCGATCATGGCGAATCCGGCCGGATACTATGCCAACATTCACAGCCAGAACAACCCGGGCGGCATCATGCGCGGCCAGTTGGGTGACGGCCCGGCCTCGGCTGCGTCCATCTCCAGCTTGAACACGCGGCTGGATGCCACCGACAAGGCCCTCGGTGCGTTGCAGAGCGCGGTGGATGCCACCTCGGCCCTGCTGCGTTCGGTGGCGTTCCGGCTCGGCATCGCGGTGCAGTAGCACCCAGCGCTTCGAGCGAACAAAAGACGGCGCGCCCCTCTCCGGTGAGCGCGCCGTTTTCTTTTTTGCCGCCGGCGCGAGGCGGCGATCCGAGGCATCGCAGCCGGGAACTAAGATAAGATGCAGGCAGACCCGCAATGACCGAGGTTTAGCTAATGATCCGACTTGACGCCGACCGCCCTGTTACTTTTTGCGATGGCCTGCGCCGCCGCGACTTCCTGCACGCCGGATCGATTCCGGCCCTTGGCCTGAGTCTGGGCCACATGTTTGGCCTGCGTGCCAATGGCGCCGTGGACAGCAAGGCATCCGACAAGAACTGCATTCTGCTGATGCTTGTCGGCGGCCCGTCGCAACTCGACACCTGGGACATGAAGCCGGATGCCCCGGTGGAGATCCGCGGTCCGTTCAAGCCGATCAAGACGAATGTGCCCGGCATCGAGATTTCAGAAAACTTCCCGCGCATGGCGCGTCACGCCGACAAATACGCCATCGTCCGCAGCGTGTATCACACCGCCGCCGCTGTGCATGACACCGGCCACCAGATGATGCAGACGGGGCGTCTTTTCCAGGGCGGCGTGGAGCACCCTCACTTCGGATGCGTGCTGGGCAAACTCAAAGGACCCAAGGGCGACGTTCCGCCGCACGTTCTGCTGCCGCGCCCCATCGGCAACACCGGCGGCAACATGCCGCACGGGCAGAGCGCCGGATATCTGGGCAAGACGTTCGATCCGTTCGTGCTGAATGCGGACCCCGCGGATCCGAACTTTCGCGTGCCGGACATGCTGCCGCCGGATTACCTGACGCCGCTACGGGTGGACCGGCGCCGCAACTGGCGCGAGATGGTGGACCGCGCGGTGAGCAAGTTCGAGACGTCGCAGGAAGCCCGGCTGCTCGATTCCACCTTCCAGCAAGCCTATACGCTGATGAGCTCCGAGAAGGCGCGGGCGGCGTTCGAACTGCATCGCGAGCCGCAAGCGGTGCGCGAGAAGTATGGGCTCAACCGCTTTGGCCAATCGTGCCTGCTGGCACGGCGGTTGATCGAAGCCGGCGTGCGCTTCGTCACCATCAACATGTTCGAGACGGTGTTCGACGAAATCACGTGGGACATCCATGGATCGAAGCCGTTCAGCCCGATCTCCTGTTACAGCGACCTGGTGGGCCCGATGTTCGACATGGCGTACTCGGCGCTGCTCGAGGATCTGCAGGACCGGCGGTTGCTCGAATCGACGATGATCTCGGGCGTTGGCGAATTCGGACGGACGCCCAAGGTGAACCCGGCCGGCGGACGCGACCATTGGCCGCAGTGCTGGTCCATCCTGATGGCCGGCGGCGGCATCAAGGGCGGGCAGACGGTGGGTTCCTCCGATGAGATCGGTGCGTATCCGAGGGACAATCCAGTGACGCCGGCGATGGTGGCCGCGACGATCTACAAGGGCTTGGGGATCGATCTCGAGACCGAGCTGCCTGGCGCGCAAGGGCGGCCGATCCCGCTGGTGGATCGCGGCGTGGAGCCGATCCACGCCCTGTTTAGCTAGCTGGCACGGGGCGCTGCGCCCTCGAGGCAGCAAAGTCGGCGCCGCCCCAGCTCCGTCGTTGCCGGCGACGGCTTAGGAGCGGCGGACGAGCACTTCCTCGAGCGGCTTCTTCGCGATCGCGGGCACGGCGGCGTCCGCGGCGGGATAGCCCACCGGGATCAGCAGAAATGGCCTTTCATTGGCCGGGCGCTCCAGGATTTTCTGCAGAAAACCCATTGGGCTGGGGGTGTGGGTGAGGGTCGCCAGGCCGGCCAGGTGCAGCGCGGCGAGCAGGAAGCCGGTGGCGATGCCGACCGATTCCGACACATAGTAGTGCTTGCGCCTTCCACCCTGGCTGTCCAGGCCGTAGTCGATCCGGAAGACAACGATCAGGTAGGGCGCCACCTCGAGAAAGTCCTTGTGCCAGTCGGTGCCGAACGGCGCGAGCGCTTCCAGCCATTCGTCGGGGAAGCGCCGCTCGTAGTTTTCCTTTTCCTCCTGCTCGGCGGCGATACGGATGGCCCGTTTGAGCGCGGGATCGGAAACCACTACGAATCGCCACGGCTGTTGGTTGGCGCCCGAAGGGGCCGACGCTGCCGCGGCAATGGCGTTCTCGATCGCCTCGTAGGGCACAGGGTCCGGAGCGAAGTGGCGCACGGACCGGCGCGCGGATAGCGCCTGCCGGAACGCGGCCGCGCGGCGGACCTGTTCGGGCTCGGCCACCCGTTCAAAGGCCAGTGGTTGAAAGTTCACTCGCCCATCCTAGAATCCGGACGCGTAGCCGTGATCGTAGCGCCCTTCGAGCACCCCCTCGATCTGCATCGTCAGGAACACATGGTCCGGCTTGCCTTGCAGCGCATAGAGGCGCCGGGTGAGCTCGTACGCGGCCGGCATGCGCGCGTAGAAGTTGAGGCGGCGCGGAGCCAGCAGCGCGGCGGCCTCGGGGAGATCGGTGTGCCGCATCACGTTGAGAAACACGGGGCCGTGCAGATGGCTCTCGGGAGGGTCGATGAGCGTCACCTGGGCCACCGCCGGATCGAGAATCGCCGCGTACAGGGCCAGCGCGCCGGAGACGCCGCTGCCCATCACCATGATCCGCGCCGGATCCACCTGGCTCTCCGCCCGTAGCGCTTCGATCCCGCGCTGCACGTCCCACAGCCGCATCATGTCCACTGTCAGGCCGGTGTGCATCGCGTTCCGGAGTGTGTCTTTCCAAAAGGACTTATCCCAGGAAATCTCGCCGACTCCGCGTGGGTAAATCGCCGCGCGCACGCTGTTGTTTCGCGAATTGACGCCGCGCAGCAGCGCGTCTATGGCGCGCGGATCCTCGCCTTCGCTGG
>JAWKHI010000026.1:0-94531 GCA_041394885.1 Bryobacteraceae bacterium
CCAGTATGTCGAGCGCATTCGCCGGGATCTCCAGTTTCTCGAGCGAGCCGCGCCGGATGCCCGCCACCAGCGCGCCGCACTCGATCAGTTCGTCCCGCGTAGTAGGGAAGAACCGGCCCTTGGGCGTCGCGCCCACCGCGTGGCCGGACCTCCCCACCCGCTGCAGCGCCACATGAATAGACCGCGGCGTCCCCAGTTGGCAAACCAGATCCACCGTCCCGATGTCGATCCCCAATTCGAGCGACGCCGTCGCCACCACGGCCCGCAATTCGCCTTGCTTCAACCGCCGCTCTGCATTCTGGCGCGCCGCCAGCGAGAGGGACCCGTGGTGCGCCAGGATCGCCTCCTCCCCGCACCGCTGCTGCAGCGCGTGCGCCACCCGTTCGGCCAGACGCCGCGTGTTCACGAACACCAGCGTCGTGCGATGCTCCCCGATCATCCGCGCGACGCGATCGTAGATCTCGGCCCACAATTCGTTCGACGCCACAGGCCCCAGTTCATCGTCTGGAATCTCGATCGCCAGGTCCATCACCCGCCGGTGGCCCGTATTCACCACGTCCGCATCCGGCGACAAAAATCGCGCCACTTCCTCGATCGGGCTCACCGTCGCCGACAATCCGATCCGCTGCAGCCGCCGTCCCGCCAGTTGCTCCAGCCGCTCGATCGACAATGCCAGGTGCGACCCGCGTTTGCTGCCCGCCACCGCGTGAATCTCGTCCACAATCAGCGTCCGTACGCTCCCGAGCGCCTTCCGGGATGACTCTGCCGTCAGCAACAGATACAGTGACTCGGGCGTGGTCACCAATATGTGCGGCGGCCGCGTCACAAGCTTTCGCCGGTCCGCTGCCGGCGTGTCCCCCGTCCGGATCGCCGCCCGGATGGGATGCAGCACCGCGCCTTGGCGCGCGGCCATTTCAGCCGTTCCCGCCAGCGGCAGGTCGAGATTGCGATGTACGTCTGTTGAGAGAGCCTTCAGCGGCGACACATACAAGACGCGTGTTTCATCCGGTAGCGGACCGCCCACCGCCTCGCGCACCAAGCCGTCGATCGCGGTAAGAAACGCCGCCAGGGTTTTTCCCGATCCCGTCGGCGCCGAGATCAAGACATCCCGCCCTTGGGCGATCAGCGGCCAACCCATCCGTTGCGGCGCCGTGGGCTCACCCAGCCGTTCGGCGAACCATTCCGCCACCAGTGGATGGAAGCCGGAAATTGACATCGCCTTCAGTGTACCGGCTTAGCCCCGCTCCGCCCCATGCGCCAGCGCCCGCATATATCCGAGGGCGAACGCCCACCCCATCCGCGACCCCTCATCGTCGCCCGCGAACTCCGGCGTGTGATCGGGTATCGCCAGCCCCGCATAGTTCACCTCCCACAGCGCCCGCATGCACGCCGCCATGTCGCACTCGCCTTCGTCGTGAAAAGTCTCCGTATACCGCTCATACGGCTTCGCCACGCGCACATTGCGGAAGTGAACGTGATGGATGCGCCCGCGGGACCCGAAATAGCCAATCGCCGCGATCGCGTCTTCGCCCATTTCGGTCACCACTCCCGTGTCGAAGGTGATGCCGTTCGACGGGCTATCGACGGTCTCGATCAGCCGGCGCAGATCGGCCAGCGTGCGCACCGGTTGCGCGACGCCGCGATAGGCCTCCACCGGGGGATCGTTGGGGTGCAGGGCCATTTTCACTCCCGCGCGTTCGGCCACCGGGATCACCTCGCGCAGAAACGCCTCCAGCCGCGCCCACATCGTCTCGCGATCGTGCGTTCCTGTGTTGGCCAGCGGAGCCAGGTTCGCAATCCGCGACGCATCGAAATCCCGCAGCCCCACGCCCCCGCGCCCGGTCGTCCGCCCGTAGCCTTCCGACGCCCGCAGCCCCGTGAAGTTGTACTCCACCACCGCGATCCCGGCTTCGCCCGCCGCGCGGATCGATTGCTTCACGGCTTCCAGTTCCGCGTCGGCGCCCGCCCGCCCATGCAGGATCTTGTGGAACGGCGGCAGATGCACCAACGTGGCCTCCAAGCGGTGGCTCTCCACGTGGCTCTTCACCGCAATCAGATCCGCGGCTTTCCACGCGCGATACGCCTGCCCTTCCCGCGGCCCCCCATCGGTGGCCGGAATCAGCGGCCGGCGCGAAACACGCGTATTGAGCGCCGCCGGCATCGCGATCCGCTTCACTCCCATTTGCTTCACAAAGGCGAGCGTGGCGGGCGCGACGTCACTCGGCCCGTGAGCAACGTGCAACCGGTGCGGACCGCCCTTGCGCACCGGTGCGTTCGCAGCTTGAATCAATCCCCGGATATATCCGTGCGAAAAGGACCGTCCGATGCGTCCGCCCGCGTCGCCCGGAATCCGCGGCGTGTGATCGGACACCAGAGCATCGCGGTAGTTCACCGTCTTGTAGGCTCGCATCGCCGCCAGCATGTCCACGTCGCCCTCGTCGATGAACACCTCGGTATAGCGCGGCACCTTGCCGCGGACGCCCCGAAAGTGAATGTGGTGGATGCGGCCGCGCCCGCCCACCCGCCGGATGGCATCGACGACGTCCACGCCCATCTCGGTCACCGTGCCCTGGCAAAACGTGAAGCCGTTGGCCTTGCCCGGAAACGCGTCCACGAACCGCTCGATCTCCCCGGTGTTGGTGAGCAGGCGTTCGATCCCCCGCATCGATCGCACCGGCGGATCCTTCGGATGCAACGAGAGCCGCACCCCGGCGCGTTCGGCTTCCGGCAGCACCCGCCGCAGAAAATACTCCAGCCGTTCCCATAGCTGCTCACGGGATATCGGCCCCAGGTCCTCGAAGGGCGGCTTCCCCGCCACGATGTCATAATCGAACGCCTTGTAGATCGCGCCGCCCCGTCCCTCCACGTCTTTGTATCCGGCATCCGCTCCCCACTTGAAGTCCGGTGACCATCGCCACTCGATCACCGTCACTCCGGCCGACCCCGCCGCGGCGATGCTGCGGCCGATGGCGGCGATGCTCGCGTCCCGGTCTGCCTTGCCAAGCATCGGTCCGGTGAGCCACGCGATCGGGAGCATCAGAGAATGCAGACGCAAGCCGTGCGCGGCGCATCGTTGCTGCACCCCTTCGATGTCGCCGCGTGACCAGTAGCCTTTGCCGTCCCGGTCTACCTCATCGGTCCCTTGCAGCACCACCCACCGGTGGCCCATCTGCGCCAGCCATCGCAGCGTCGCGTCATTGAGGTCCCCGATGTTCTCCGCCACGCGCGGCTCCCAACCGCTCTGGCCGGCCGCGCGCCATGGCAGTAGCAGCGCCGCCGGACCAAGCAAAAGCTCGCGTCTTGCTATCGGCAACGCTACGGCACCCACGCCACCAGTTCGATCTCCACCAGCGTCTGCGTGTCCGGAAAGATCGCCCCGAGCGCCGTGCGCGCCGGCGCGTTTTCCTTGAAGTACTGCGCGTAGACTTCGTTGAACGCCGGTTTCTGCGTCTTCACATCGGCCAGAAACGCCGTCACCTTGATCACGTTGTCGAGCGATGACCCCATGGCCTCCAGGTTCTTCTTGTGCGCCTGCAGCGTGTTGTGCGTCTGCTCCTTGATGTCGCCGCCGAAAGCGAACGGGTCCTTCCGCGCTTCCGGACGCACGCCCGCAAGGCCGGAACTGTAATACATGTTGCCCACTTTGTACCCGCCCGGCGCCTTTACTTTAGCCGCCGTGGGAGGCGCCGCCGCCACCGGTGCGGCTGCCGCGGCTCCGATACCAGCCGCCGCCAGGAATTGTCTACGTGCCTTCTTCATCGTTGGGTTCACCTCGCTGGATGTGGATTCCCTTCGATTGTATTACTCGCGCCCGCGCCACACACTCTCACTCCGCCTGACCGCAAAGTAGACGCTCGTCGCCCCGCAATCCCTCCGTCACCGCTACCTCGGTCGCAGACGCCATGCCCAGCCCCACATCCACCGCATGCGCGCGCTCCCCGTCCCACACGCGGACGCGTCCGCCCTCCGTGGCGTTCCGCGCCACGCACTCGCGCGCAACGATCACTCCTCCATCGCCCTCGGGCCCGCCCGATGCGCGCAGGATCAGGTCCGCGCTGCCGCTGAAGTTCGGAAACACGCGCGGGTCCTGCCGCTCCGGCGTCACCTTAATGGCAACCGACCGTACCCAATCCGGCCGGTAGCGCGTCGCCACCGCCAATGACCCGATCGCCGTCACTCGCGCCGGCATCGTCACCCCCGCAATCGCATCCACGTAAATCCGCGCCTTCATCCCGATTTGAACGCGGTCGGCGTCCACCTGGTTCAACGAAGCATTCAGAACCAATGAGGCCGGGTCCATCACTTGGAGAAACGGATACCCCGATCGAACCTCGTCGCCCGGCTCCACCTCGCCGTACTCCTGCCCTCGGCGAATACGCGCCGGCACCACGATCCCACCCATCGGCGCCGCAAACAGCATGCGCGCCGCGTTCGCTTCCGCGCGGCGCAACTCCAGACTTTCCTCGGCAAGCAGCAACTGCTGCCGCCGTAGCTCCGCGCGTTCGGAGGCGTCGAAGTAGCGCGCCTCCACCCCGATCTCCCGCAGTTGTGCTTCGGCCTCCTCCAACTGCAGCCGGAAGTGCTCGGCCTGGATCGCCGAACGCACCGGCAGGGTTTTCATATTCAGGCGCGCTTTCTCCACGTTGCCCTTGGCCACCAGCATCCGCTGATCCAGCACTTTTCGCCGGATCGCGATGTTCGCCTCCACGCGTTTCATTGACTGCACCCGTTGATCCCGGTCGGCGCGATAATCGTCCAGCCGCGAGAGCATGTATTGGCGATCGAACTCGGCCAGAAAGTCGCCCGGTTTCACCATCTCGCCCGGCCGCGCCATCCGCTGCAGAATGATCTGAAAATCGCTGCGCGATCCACTGCTGCGGCTCCGTCTTCCGCTCATCCGAGGCGCGAGCAACGTCACCGCGCGATCGGCGCTCAGAGTGCCGCTCACTCGCAGCACGTCTTCCAGACGGCCCTTGCGCGCATGGAGAAGCCGGCCTGGTATCGTGGGCCCGGCCTCGTTCGCCGTCCAGCGCCGTCCCACGATCAACGCCACCCAAACCAGCAGCAGCAGAAAGGCCACGCGATTCCATCCGTGTCGCGGCGGTCCACTTCCGGCCGGCTCCTCCACCGCGGGCTGACCGCCGGCGGGCCGGAGCTGTGGCGCGAATTCCGGCTGATGGCCGGCTGGTGTCCCCGCCGGAGTCTGGGTTGCGGCATCTGTGCCTGGGCGAATCACGAAAAGGTAGCGTCCTCCTGCCTTTATCTTCATCTTACCGTGCCAACAACGCTCTTCCTTTATGCCGCCTGCCTGGGACGCCGCGCCGCCTCTACAATCCGCTCGAACCCGCGCACCCAATCCGGAAACAGATCGATGTATTGTATGCTCCCCTGGATTTCCGGCGGCGCCACACAGTCGTCGAATCGCACCGGGATGAAGAAGATGTCGCCGGGAGGAACGAGCGCCGCGCACTGCAGCGCATGCCTCATTTCCGCCTGGAAAAATCCGCGCTTGCCCACGCTGCGCTTGCTCAAGCACGCAATGACGCAGTGCGCGGTGGCGATGGCGCGCTCGATCGACCGTGGCCAATTCTGCCCTGGCAGCAGCTTGCGCCGGTCCAGCCACGGGTCAAAGCCACGCGCTTCGAGTTCATCCGCCAATCGGTCCGCCAGCACGGCGTCCTCCACCGCGTAAGCGATAAAGATCTGGGGCCGCGTCTGCGGCACGAACGTGAATCGCCCTTGGCCATCCGGTCGAAACACGCCAAGCCCGTCGATCTCCACGCTTGCCCCCTCGGCCAGACAATCCAGAATCTTGCGCGCCAGCCGCGATGCCGTGTAAGGATTCGAATGCGCCCGGCTCAAGCGTTCTTCCCCTTTCGCGGCTTCCGCACAGCCACAGGCGACCCCGCGGCGCGTTCATCCGCTGGCTTGAATCGGATCAACGGTTTGCCGGCTATCGGCTGGAACGATCCCAGCCCCGGCCAGACCGCGGGCTTGCCGTCCCGAAGACGCATCAGCGTCGCATGCACCATCGCATCCAACTGGTCCGCCGCTTCCCCGGGCGATGTGTGGCCGTCTTCGGCGAGACGGAGGATAAGATCGGACTTCCTCATGGCACTCCGAACCTACCCTCGCGCCCGCCGCCGCAGGCAAATCCGGCAACACGGTCCGCCACCGTCCTCGCCTTGTAAATAAATGTAACTAAAGGGAAACCAATGACAGAAAAATAATCGGCTGGATGCGTGACAGCGTCTTCCGCGCGGTGTTCAATGGTGGGGAAGGCGGTGAGTAGACGCGCCTTCCAAGGAGACATGTTTCCGATATGAAGAGACTATTCGCGATTTTTCTCGGGCTGGCCATGCTCACCTCCACCGTGGCGCTGACCTTTGCCCAGGATGAGCCCAAGCAGGAAGAAAAAACCAAGAAGCGGGGCAAAGGTAAGAAGAAGAAAAAGAAGGACGGCGATTCCACCCAGTCCGGCGGCAATCAATAGGAACCCGTCACAGTTCCTGAGTCTGGCAGCGAAAAGGCCGCCCCGGATCGGGCCGAGGGCGGCCTCTTCGCGTATGCCTGCCTTGGCGCGCGCCGGCTTGACCTAACGAATGCAGGTGTCGAGCCGGGCCGCCAGACGCAACCAGGCCGCCTTGTCCGAGGCCCGCGCCCAATCCCGCCCGATTCGTTCCCAGTCCGGGTCCGTCGTATCCACGCCGCGGGCAGTCAGAAAACCCTCCTCGCACAGCACATAGTGCTGCCGGAACGGAAACAGGAAGCGCCGTTCTGGGCCACCGGCCAGCACGCTTCGGGCCTCGTCGTACTTCTTCACCCAGACATTCCAAAACGCCGACGCCGGCGGAGCGAACAGTCGCTCGGTGTCAAAGACCGCTTGTGCCCCGGCCGCCATCTTCAAATGCAGCCAGTGCTCGAAGCCCATCTCCATCGCCACCGCGTCCAGCGCGTGCTTGCGCCGGATCCCGTTGCGATGCGCCAGCACCGCTTCCGGGCCACCGGCGCGCCAATAGGGTAGCCCCGCCAACCGCCGCGCCGCATCCGCCGCCGGCTCCGGTTGTTCCAATTGTTTCAGTAGCCGCGTCGCGCGAATGCGCGCTTCGCGAACCAAAGCGGGGAAATCAGGTCGATTCCGCATTGGGATTCTCCTTGTGTTGCGTGTGTGCCGCTCGAGCCCGGTTGCAGCGGCGTTCCACATGGAGCAAAACCCATGCGAGTGGGAAAAACAGTGAGGGTGAGATCCTCTTTCCCGGGCAAGGCGCCCCTCACGGCGCCTAGGCCTTCAGCGTAGCAGGAAACCGGCAAATTGTCCTGCAGGCGGGATATCTTGACCTCCCGTCACTACCGGCGCCGCTATCTGGATATCGTCGCCGGCCAGAGCCGATCCTTCGCGCGCTTTTCGCGCGGACCGGCCGCCCCTGGAACCGATGGTATTATCAGGGGCGATGCTGAGACGGAGAGACCTGCTCGGAGCCGCGCCCGCATTCCTGCAAACGGCGTCCAAACCGAAAAACATCGTTCTGCTCATCGCCGACGACCTCGGCCTCCACACCGGAGCCTACGGCGACTCCACCGCGAAGACCCCGAACCTCGACCGCATGGCCGCCGATGGCGTCCGCTTCACAAACGCCTTCTGTACCACCGCCTCCTGCAGCGCCAGCCGCAGCGTCATCCTCAGCGGCCTCCAGAATCACACCACCGGCCACTTCGGCCACGCCCACGCCCCGCACAACCAGTCCTACCTGCCCTCGATCCAATCCACGCCGCAACTGCTGCGCGCCCACGGCTACAAGACCGGCGTCATCGCCAAACTGCACGTCAACCCGCTCGACAAGTTCCCCTGGGACATGAACGCCACCCGCGAAACCGGCCGCGACGTCCAGGCCGTTGCACGGCGCGCCCGCGAATTCGTCCAGGCCTCCGGCGGCAGTCCCTTCTATCTTCATGTCGGGTTCACCGATCCCCACCGTGCCGGAGATGGCTTCGCCAATCGCGATTATCCCGGAGTCACCCGCAACCGCTTCGATCCGGCCAAAGTCAAAGTGCCGTCCTACCTGCCAGACAACCGGCCCACACGCGAGGAAGTCGCAGAATACTACGAGGCCGCCAACCGGTTGGACCAGGGCATCGGCATGGTCTTCGACGTACTGCGCGAGGCTAACCAACTCGACAACACGCTCGTCGTGTTCATCAGCGACAACGGCATGCCCTTCGCCAACGCCAAGACCAACTGCTACGACGCCGGCCTCCACCTCCCCATGATCGTGCGCGCCCCCGGCACGGCGCGCCGCGGCATAGTCAACAACGCCATGGTGAGTTGGGTCGATCTGGTGCCGACCTTCCTCGAATGGTCCGGCGCCAAAGGCCCCGCCTATCCCCTGCAAGGCCGCAGCCTCATGCCCATCCTCGAACAGGAAAACCCCGCCGGCCGCGACGAGGTCTTCTTCTCACACACCTTCCACGAAATCACCATGTACTACCCGATGCGCGGCATGCGCAGCCGCCAGTATAAGTACATCCGGAACCTGTTCCCCGAATTGTCGTACCCGCACGCCAGTGACTTGTGGGCGTCCAAGACCTGGCAGAGCGTGCTGGGCGATGGCGAGCGCGCCAAGGTGGGCGGACGCGCCGTGGGCGCCTATCTCCACCGCAACAAGGAAGAGCTCTACGACATTGCCGCGGACCCCGACGAACTGAACAACCTCGCCGGATCGGCCGCCCATCGCGCCACGCTCGAATCGATGCGGAAACGCGTCCAGCAATGGCGCGTCGAAACCAAGGATCCATGGATCATCCAAAGCTTGTACGATGGCGAAGAGATTCCGGGCGCCCCGCCGGCCAACGTGCCGCGGCGGCCTCGTAAAGGAGCGTGACGACAATGCGGCTCGTGATATTGACGGTTCTGGCGGCGGCTGCGATGACCGCCCAATCCCCGAAGCAGGCGGCAAAGCAAGCCCCAAAGATGGACCCGCCGCTCACCATCCCGGACGGCGTTACTGTCAAGCACGACATCGTCTACGCCACCTACGGCGCGCGCAAGATGCACCTGGATCTCTACCTCCCGCCCGCCTCCGCCAAAGTCCCCTACCCGGCGGTGGTCTATATTCACGGCGGCGGATGGCGCAACGGAAACAAGAATGCCTTCGCGCGCCAGGCCGCCCACATGGCTTCGAAAGGCTTCGTGGGCGCATCGATCGAATACCGGCTGAGTGGCGAAGCCACCTGGCCCGCCGCGATGAATGACGCCAAGGCCGCCGTCCGCTGGTTGCGCGCCAACGCCGCGCAGTACAAAGTGGACGCCCGCCACATCGGGGCGGCGGGCGGATCCGCCGGCGGGCATTTGGATGCGATGCTCGGCGTCACCGGCGAGGTCAAGTCGCTCGAAGGCGACGGCGGGAGCACCGGCTACTCGAGCAGAGTAGTAGCCGTCGCCGGGTTCAACCCTGCCGTGGACCTCGTCGCGTTCGGAAAGAAGGCGAGCCCCAACGCCACCGGCAGCGTGTCGGCGTTCCTGGGCGGATCCTACGCCGAGCGCAAGGAGATCTGGGAGCTGGCCACCCCGATCACCCACGTTTCCAAGGGCTCCGCGCAATTCCTGTTCCTCCACGGCGAAGCCGACACCACCGTTCCGATCCAGCAGTCGCTCGATATGATGGACAAGTTGAAGGCGGTGGGCGTGTATGCCGAAATCATGAAGGCTCCTGGCGCCGCCCACGGCTTCTTCAACCGTCCGCCGTGGTTCGCCCCCACGCTCGAACGTATGGAGCAGTTCTTCGAACGCACTCTAAGATAAATAATCGAAAGGAGACTCGAACCATGAAACGTATCCTCGTTGCTGTCGCGATCCTCGCAATGGCCGGATTCGCCTTCGCCCAGGTGCAGAAAGGCAAGAGCCGGCCGCTCGAAACCAAAGTCTGGATGAAGACCGTCAATCAGCCCCACTGCGGCGCCTTGGCCAAGATGCTGAAGGCAGGCATCAGCGACGATGCCGGATGGGCCGAAGCCAAGGTGCATGCGGAAATGCTCGCCGAGTCCGGCCATGTCCTTATGGCCGATGGCCGCTGCCCGGATTCCACCTGGGCCAATGCGTCCAAAGATCTTCGCGAGGGATCGGAAGCCACGCTCAAGGCCATCGAGGCCAAGAACAGCGCCCAGGCCAATACCGAGTTCGCCAAGGTGTTGGGCTCCTGCAAGGGCTGTCACGCCGCCCACAAGAAATAGTGGCCCGCCCTACCGCCAGAATTTGACATAGGGAGGCGCACCCGGCTGCGCCGCCGCAATCCGGTCCGCCTCCCCGGAATCGGCGCAGTCGGGACCATCGGGGTAGCGATACCGCGCCACGAACTCTTCCTCCATTTCCAGTCCCCATCCCGCAGCCCGCGGCAACGCCCACGCCCCATTGCGGACCTCGAGCGGGCTAACGAAAACCCCCTCTTGCAGAAACTCCAAATACTCGAGCCATCGCCCTTCACTCCCGAACCACGCCTGATCGAACGCCGACATCGGTCCAACCAGTTGTCCCAGCCCGATGCCGCCGCTGTGCGGGCACACCGGCACGCCGAACTTCGCCGCCATCGCCACGATGGCGAATAGTTCGTTCACCCCGCCCACACGAGCCCCGTCGATCTGGCAGTGCGTCAGTCCCCCGCCCGCCAGCAACTGCTTGAAGGTGATCGCATCCGGCGCTTGCTCACCCCCCGCCACCCCGATCCCCAACGGCTCCAGCGCTTTCCGTAACTCGATGTAGCCGAGCACGTCGTTGTAGGCGATCGCTTCTTCGATGAACAGCAGCTTGAACTCGGCGAGTTCGGCCATGTACGAGGCCGCGTTCCGCCAATCCCCCAGATTCTGGTTCGCGTCGGTCAGCAGCAGCGCATCGCCCCCCGTGGACTCCCGGATCGCCTCCAACATCCGCCGGTCTTCCTCCAATGCCCGCCCGCGATCGTACTGCTGCCCGCGCCCCACCTTCGCCTTGAACGCCCGCGTCCCCCGCGCGTAAAGGCCGGCGCAGATCTTGCGGACCTCATCCAACGGACGCCCGGACCATCCCGCCGTGCTGTACACCCGAACCCCGTCGCGCTCCAGCCGCGCCAGATTCGCGTCCCGGTCCGCCACCCGCGATTCGAGCATCGCCAGCAATTCGTCCTCGGTAAGCACATCCCGCAAGTGATGGAAGTCGATGCACTCGACGATGCGCTGCGGAGAAAGGCTCGCCAGCAGCCGCCACATCGGCACGCCTTCGCTCTTCGCCCACAGGTCCCATAGAGCGTTGATCACCCCGCCCACCGCCATCCGGTATACGCCCAGCGCGAGCCACCGCAGTTGATGATGCTCAGTCAGCGCTTGCGCGTAAAGACCCGGCTCGGCGATGAACTCGTCCAGATCCCGCCCCACCACGTATGGCCGCAGCGTCTCGATGGCCGCCGTTTCGATCTGCGTTCCGTCGCCGACGGTGAACACGAGTGACCGGCCTTCGAGCCCGCTGTCGGTGCGAAGCACGGTCACCGCGCAGGAATAGTTCGGCGCCAAATGGCGCGGATCCGAACCGGCCATCCCCAGACGGACGGTCGGGTACCGGATGTCGATGGTTTCGAGAGAGACGATCTTGTGCATGTGGATTTAGCGGATTGCCTGGTCGATGTAGCGGCGGTCGAAATAGTAGAAGAATCCGTCCTCGGCTCCGATCAGCAGGTCCAGCCGCCCGTCGCCGTTCCAGTCCGCCGCATTCGGCGTCGGGCTGTGGCCGGCCAGACGCGGATCCCGCACCAGCGCCCCGCGCAGCCGCATCGTGGGCTTCGCCTGCGACCCTGTATTTTCGTACCAGACCGGGCCGCCGTCGGAATCGCAGATCAGGTCCAGGTCCCCGTCGCCGTCCCAATCGGCGATGTCGATCTTACGCCGCCCGCTGCGTCCGGCTCGCCCGGCGGACAACAGCAGGAACCGGCCGCGCTCGTCCACGAAGATCTTCTCGGGCGCAAGCAGCACCAGCGTGCCGTTCCGCCGCGCCCGCCGGAACAGGCACAGGTAGCCCTGGTGATTCAGCATCACCAGGTCCGGCAGTCCGTCGCCGTCCCAGTCCACCACCTTCGGCGTAGTCCGCCACTGCGTCACGAGTTCTTTTCCCTTGGGCTCCCACCAAACCCAATCCGGCTTCGGCGTACGCCCCGGCCACTCCACTTCGATCGGCGTCGCCGCGGCCAGTTGCGGCTGCTTCGCGGACCCTTCGTTGCGGTACCACAGCACCTCGCCCCAGATGTCGTTCACAACCAGATCCAGCTTGCCGTCCATGTCCCAGTCCGCCACCGATGGATTCGTGTAGCCCCACTTTTCTTCCGCCGGGCCTTGCACCGATCCGTTCCCCCCCGCCATCTTGCGGATCACCGCGCCGCCCGCGGTCAAGTGGCCGCGATCGGTGAAAACCGGCTCGGCGCGCGTGCCCGTGTTCTCGAAATATTGCAGGAAGCCCGCCGAATTCCCGGCGATGATGTCGAGCAGCCCGTCGCCGTTCCAATCCGCCGCCGCCGGCCGTGACAATGCGCCGCTCTTGACGTAAGGATCCACTTGCTCGAGAAAACGGCCCGCCCCGAGCCGCGGCTCTTGCCCCTTGGGCGCCATGTTCTCGAAAAGACTTACCGTTCCGTCTTCCTCGCCAACCAGCAGCGACGTCCGTCCATCGCGATGCCACCGCGCCGTCCGCGGTTGGATCATGCACAACTCCATCCGGATCGGCACGCCGTTCGCGCGCACCGGTTCCGCCGCCGCCAGCACCGGCGGACGCTGCCCGGTCCCACGATACAGATCCACCGTGTCGATGAAGTTCGACGCCAGCAGGCTGAGCCGTCCGTCGCCGGCCCAATCCACAGGATTCGGAATCGGGCTGCCATAGCGGTCGATCGCCTGCCCCGCCGCTTCGATCTTCACCGGCGACGCGTACCGGGGCTCGCGGTTGGTCCCTGTGTTGCGGTGGAAGTAGACGTAGCCGTGCAGCGGACCGCGCGTCCACCGGCCCTGGGCATCGTACGCATCGTCCCAGCCGTAGTCCCGCCAGTCGCTTACCCCGGCCAGCACGTCGATGGCGCCGTCGCCATCCCAGTCCACCGGCTGCCAGAGATCGTCGCGGCCGATGTGATAGTCGCGCGGAAGGTCCACCTTCACCCATCGCGCGAGCCGGTTCGCCGCCACGTCGTCGTAATAGCCGCCGCTCGCCACCAAGTCGACCGCGCCGTCGCCATTGAAATCCGCCGCCACCAGATCCTTCTTGCCGGGCCCCAGCCACTCGGCGCGATCGAACAACGGATCGGCCGCGCTGCCCAGATTCCGGAAAAACCAGATGCCGTTGTAAGGACGATCGGGACAGCCAACGATCAGGTCCGGGTTGCCGTCACGATCGAGATCCACCGCCACCGGATGCGCCCAAAGGCCCACGGCGAGCTTCCCTCGAACCCCCGCCCGCCCATACGCCAATCGGTCTCCGGCCCCCGTCATCGCCGGTTCAGCCAGACGCTCCGTCTCCCCGTTGCGGCCCGTGTCGAAATAGACCTGGTAGGGTCCGCGCGTCGCCAGCCAACTGATGCGCGCATGCGGCGTCCGCCAGTCCACCTTCGCACGCGCTAGGCGGCCCGCTACGTCCGTCACCCGGACCGAGTCCGGGTTCAAGCCGCCGCGCAGTTCCGCGTCCACCCAGATCGGCGCTCCCGCCGCCGCGTCACTCTCGTGAAGGAAGCGGAAATGGTTCGCGTTGGGCCAAGCCGAGTTACCCCGCTGTTCAATGACAGGCGTGGCCGCGGCGAGGATCGCGGAAGAAAGAAGCGGAACAAGGAACCAGAGCATCGGCTGTAACTGATAGTGTATTCGGTCGGCGCCGCGTGTTCACTTCCGCAGGATCTTCTCCATGGCCTTTCCCTTGGCCAGTTCATCCACCAGCTTGTCCAGGTAACGGATCTTTCGCATGAGCGGATCCTCGATCTCCTCAACCCGATAGCCGCAGATTACGCCCGTGATCTTGGAGGCGTTCGGGTTCATCCGCGGCGCCTGTGCGAAGAAGGTCTCGAAGTCCACTCGGGCGTCGATCTGCTGCTGCAGCGCCTGTTCATCGTAGCCCGTCAGCCAGTGGATGACGGCATGCACCTCCTCCCTCGTACGCCCCTTCTTCTCCGCCTTGGCGACATAGTGCGGGTAGACGCCAGCGAACGCCATCCGGAATACTCTTGTGTTGTCCATGGACTCACATCGTACCGATAGAACGGCTGCAGAAAAAAGAAGCGAAACCCAAAACCGCAGCATCGTTAGGAAGTGATAGGCTCGAGGTCAAGACACCATGCTCACCACCACAGGGCGCACCTTCGGCGCAATAGGAATCCTCATGGCAACACCGATGCTCGCGGGCGGAATCCACGATTTCACCCTCTCCTCCATTGACGGCGGTGATCTGCCGCTCTCCTCCTTCAAAGGCAAGGTCGTGCTCATCGTGAACACGGCCAGTCAATGAGGCTACACCCCTCAGTACTCCGGTCTGGAGTCAATCTACAAGCAGTATAAGGATCGTGGCCTGGTCGTGCTCGGCGTCCCCTCCAACGACTTCGGTGGCCAGGAGCCCGGCAGCGAAGCCGAGATCAAACAGTTCTGTTCCCGGACCTATCACGTCACCTTCCCGATGACGAAAAAGGTCGCCGTAAAAGGCGCTGCCCGTGTGCCCCTCTACAAGCACCTCACGGAGGCTGCCGGCGCCCCGGGTTGGAACTTCACCAAGTACCTCGCCGGTAAGGATGGCAAGGTGATCGCGAAGTTCGACTCCGGCGTCGAGCCAGACGCCAAAGAGCTCGTCGACGCCATCGAGAAAGCGCTCAACGCCCACTGATCGCCCCTCAGCAACGAGGCGCTGGCAGGACGGCGGAGCGAGAGGGTATGCTGATTCAGTGCAATCCGTAAATGATCTGACTGGCGTCGCCGCCGCCAAAGAGCAGCTCGATGCCCATGTTCGCGCCATGGTGCAATGGCACTTTGACCCTGAGACTGGCTCTCCCTTCTGGCTCCAGTTCGCCGCCGGTCTCGGCTGGGATCCCCGCCAGGAAGTGAATTCCTTCGAGGACCTCCGCAAGTTCCCCCCCTTCGAAGACGAATGGCTCCGTGGCGGTCCTGTCCGCCGCTGGATCCCCAAGGGACTCGCCGGTAAGCCCGCCTACGTGTTCGAAACCGGCGGCACCACCGGCATCCCCAAGAGCCGCGTGCAAATTGAGGACTTCCGCACGGACTACGAAATGTTCGGCGAGACTCTCCCGGAACAATACTTTCCCAAAGGTTCCAACTGGCTCATGCTCGGTCCTTCCGGTCCGCGCCGCCTGCGCCTCGCCGTCGAGCATCTGTGCCAGCATCGCGGAGGCGTCTGCTTCTGCGTCGACCTCGATCCCCGCTGGGTGGTCAAACTCATCAAGTCCGGCGACATGGACATGATGGAAAAGTACAAGGAGCACGTGATCGATCAGGCGCTCACCGTGCTCGGCGCCGGGCACGACATCCGCTGCATGTTCACCACCCCCAAGCTGCTCGAAGCCCTCGCCGAAGCCCTCGACAAGCGCGGGTCCAGCATCCGGCAGGCAGGCATCACTGGGATCTTTGCCGGTGGCACCGAGTTCACACCCCAGTACACGCGTTTCGCCACCGAAGAACTCCTCGGCGAAGGCGTCTATCTCACGCCCACCTACGGCAACACGCTGATGGGCCTGGCGTGCTCAAAGCCCGTCACCGCCGCCGACGGCTTCAAGATCAGCTACTATGCCCCCCAACCCCGGGCCGTGATTGAGGTGGTCGCCTTCGACGATCCCAACCGCCTCGTCGGCTATGGCGAAACCGGCCGCGTGAAACTCACCACGTTGACCCGCGAGACCTTCATCCCCGGCTTCCTCGAACGCGATGAGGGCGAACGCGAGCTACCCTACGAGAAGTATCCGTGGGACGGCGTCAGCGGCGTGCGCCCCTTCCGCAAATTGGCCGGCGGCACCACTGTAGGAGTTTACTAAACCATGTTGAACTTACCGATCCTCCGCTGGGGGACACCGTATCAGAGCCTCGAACAGGACTCCGTGGTGCACTTCCTCACCGGCGACACGCTCGCCAAAGTCAGCCAGGCCAATACCGGACTGCTCGGCCGCGACATGAAGCACGCCCAGCGTGCACGCAACGTCCTCACCGAAATCCCCGTCGCCGAGCTCATCGCCATGATGAAAAAGGCCGGCGAGCTCTACCAGCACGCCACGCTACCCATGGGCGATGGCGAACAGACTCCGGACGACTTCGCCCGCCAGCAATCGGCCTCAACCGGATTGCCCGAGCACATGTGCAAAGGCAACATGGCCAAGAACCACTTCGTCCTCTCGCACATGGACCAGATCCTCGACGCGCTCACCCGCGGCCTCGATCTCAACATCCTTACCCAAGGCTATGGCGTCGAATCCCGCGGCGTCACCGTGAGCTATCAGGTGCAGTCACCGGTGCTCGGCTTGGTGCTGCCTTCCAATTCACCCGGCGTGCACACACTCTGGCTCCCCGTCGTACCGATGCAGGTCGGCTTGCTGCTGAAGCCCGGCCCGCAGGAGCCCTGGACGCCCTACCGCATGGCGGAAGCGTTCTTTGCCGCGGGCGTGCCGCGCGAAGCCATCGCCATTTACCCGGGCGGCGCCGACGTCGGTGCGGCCGTGGTCCAGCGCACAGGCCGGTGCATGATCTTCGGCGGCACCGCCACCGTGGACCGCTACAAGGGCGATCCCCGCGTCCAGGTCCACGGCCCCGGTTTCAGCAAGGTCCTCATCGGCGACGACGTTGTCGACCAGTGGGAAAAATACATCGACATCATCGCCGACGGCGTCTTCCTCAACAGCGGCCGCGGCTGCATCAATACCTCTGGCGTCTGGGCTTCGCGCCATACGGAAGAGATCGCCCAGGCTCTAGCCGAGCGGCTCGGCCCCATTGAACCCAAGCCACCCGAGGATCCCGAAAGCACGCTCGCCGCGTTCACCATTCCCGGCGCCGCCAAGGCCATCTGGAACATGATCGAGTCCCGGCTCGATGAGCCCGGCGTGCAGCACGTGACCGCGAAGTTTGGCTCGCGGCTCGTCGAAAAGCCCCGCTGCGGCTATCTGCGTCCCACCGTCATCCATTGCGACTCTCCGGAAAAGGCGCTCGCCAACACCGAGTTCATGTATCCGTTTGTCACCGTCGTCAAGTGTCCGCAGGAGCAGATGATCGAAAAGATCGGGCAAACGCTCGTGGGCTCCGCCATCACCAACGACGCGCAGTGGAAGCGCCAGTTGATCGACGCCCATCACATTGACCGGCTGAATATCGGCGCCATCCCCACCATCAAGCTCGATTGGCTCCAGCCGCACGAAGGCAACATCGTCGAGTTCCTGTTCCGGCCGCGTGCGTTTCAGGCGGCCGGCGCCGCGTAGCTCTTTGGGCGCGTTGACGAACGGAAATGGGTTGATTGAGCAGGGCACGTCGGAGGCTGAGATGTGTTTGAAGGGGTCTCTGGTCGGCCCCGTCGTACCATGGTGAGACCCGGTATGTCCTCGACGCACAGCGTGTTCCCGCACCTGGATCGACTGGAGTCACGCCTCGGGGCCTCCTGGCAGTCGATTCGGAAGGCGCAGCGCCAGACACTGACGCTGCGCGAAAGCCTCGCCCACAAGTTCTCCCAGCACGGGTCGCCAGACACCAGTTTGGTCGTCTTCGGATCTGTCGCACGGCAAGAGGTGACGTCCGGCAGCGATCTTGACTGGATCCTGCTGATCGACGGGCAGTCGGTGCCCGAGCACAAGGATCAAGAGCGCGAAATCGAGCGCCTTCTCGTCGGCCTGGAACTCACTTCGCCCGGCTCCAGTGGTGTTTTCGGGCGAATGGTGGGTAGCCACGGCTTGGTCCATAACATCGGCGGAGAGGACGACTCAAACTCGAATACCACCAGGCGGGTGCTGCTGCTTCTCGAGTCGCATCCAGTGGGAAATCGTGAGGCCTACGATCGCGTTCGCCGTCAAATCGTTCGGCGGTACCTCTGCGACGACCGTGGATTGACGCATGGCGGAATGGATGTGCGCATTCCCCGTTTTCTCCTCAACGACCTCACGCGCTATTGGCGGACAGTCACGGTCGACTTCGTCTACAAGCAGCGAGCGGACAACGATCGGAAGTGGGCTCTTCGCAACGCCAAACTGCGGATGTCGCGGAAGCTCATTTTCGCGGCCGGCTTGGCCCACGTATTTTTCTGCAACCTGGATCCGGTCGCGGAACCAGCCCGCGCGGCCTTGAAGGCCAGGCAGGACGTCGGGCTTCTGACGGAATACCTGTCGGAGTCTTTGACTATGCCGCCGCTCGAAACTCTCGCCAAGATCTGCAACCAAATTGACATCGGCGATGCGGCAGTGGCGAAGATCTTCGACAACTACGATCGCTTCCTCGGAATACTCGACGACAGGAACAAGCGAGAGGATCTGGCGCGGGCGAAGAGCCACTCCGAACTGAGAGAGTCGACGGCATGGCGAGAGATCCGGGACATAAGCGCGCCGTTTCACGAGGGGCTGGTCACGCTCTTTTTTGGCAGTCACAAAGATCTGACAGACCTTACGATGAAGTACGGAGTATTCTAATGCGGCGCATCGGCTTTTCGACGGGAGCAATCGCCCGCGGAGATTTTCGCTCCGCTCTCCAATTAATGCGGAAACACAACCTCGACGTCGTGGAGTTGTCCGCCCTTAGGGTCGGCGAATTGCCGCCACTGGTCCAGGCGATCCCCGAGCTCGATCTCACAGCCTTCCACTTCGTATCGATCCACGCTCCCAGCAAGTTTTCGACGGCGGAGGAAGCTGGCGTGTTGGCCTCACTCCAACTCCTGGCCCGCCAAGGGTTCTGTATCGTCGCGCATCCCGACACCATCTTCAACACCCGCGAATGGGGCGTTCTCGGCGACCGCCTGCTCATCGAAAACATGGACAAGCGGAAACCGGTTGGACGCACTGCCCGCGAACTCGAGAGCTTCTTCCTCGCCCTGCCAGAGGCGCGATTCTGCTTCGACATCGGCCATGCCAGACAAGTCGACCCAAGTATGACCGAAGCGGCTCTTCTTTTGCGCGCCTTTCAACACAGGCTGGCGGAAGTACACATGAGCGAAGTCAACACGGCCAGCCGGCACGATCCGTTGTCCGCGAACGCCGTCATGGCATTCAGCCCCGTGATGACAGACATCCCCGAGCATGTGCCCATCATCCTGGAATCGCTAATCGACGTGGGCCAAAGCGATGTCGAAACAGAAATTCGACGAGCACACGAAGCCTGCCGCCCGGCGGCCGGCACCACGCACATTCGGCATTCGGTGGTGCCCGGCGCCGCGTAGCGTAGCGAGCGCCCCCCCTACCGGATCACCGTCTTATCCACCGCCTGATTGTCGAAACGATCGCTCACCCGGACCGCGATCGTGTGCTCCCCGGCCGCGATCGCATCCAACCCGAGTACATAGGAATGTTCGCTCGAATCCGATAGCCGCGTCGTCGGTTCCGCCACCATCCACTCACCGCCGTCGATCGAGTATTCGGCCAGCGAAATCACGTTCACCGCATCGGCGGCGTTCCATTTCACTTCCACCCGATTGCCGTTCCGTGACGCCGTGAGCCCCGTGATCCGCGGCGCCGTATTGTCGATCACGAACGGTTCGCTTTCCACTTGCGCCGTGAGAGCCTGCGCGGGAGGATTGTCCGGCGCGTCGCTCACCGTCACACGTACCACGTATTCGCCGTCGGGGAATGCCGTCGAGTCCCAACTGTAGGTGCGATCGCTCAAGTCGTCTTTGAGGAGCTTCCACTCTCTTTCGTTCACGCCGCGGATCTCGAGCTTCGATCGCAGATCGTCACCGTTGGCGTCACTGGCCAGCCACCGCGCCCCGATGTGTCCCTTCACGTAGCTCATCGTCGTCGAAGAAGTCGTCGATGGCGTGAACGTGGACTTCGCCGGACGCGGAGCGCGCGCCAGCGCCGGCAGCGTGATGTTCCGCGACGGCGTCAACGTCAGCGATTGCGCCGGGAACCGGTAGTTAGCGGGCGTCGCTTCGATCAGTTCCGCCACCGGAGGAACGTTCTTTGGCAGATACGCCAATTCTACTTCCTGCACATCCGGCGACCCTCCCTGCGGCGAACTCCGCAGCGTCACTCGGTACTGCGCGAACCGCGCCGCCGGAGAGGACGACCGGCCGCCCGCGCGGTCCGCCCCGGAAGCCTTCGCATCGATTTCTGCCCAAGCGCTCCAGTTGCTTTGCGGCGTGTCGAGATTCCCGCTGCGGCTGGCCATCGATACCGTTCCGCCGTTGAGCTTGGCGCGATAAACCGCACGGCCCCAGTAGCTGAATGACCCCGCGTCGAGCGCGGGGCTCTCGTAGCTTCCCTCTCGCTCGAGCCCCGGTCCCAGCCGGTACACCTTGCCGATGTTGCCGGTGGCCGCGAGCATGCTCCCGCCGCGCGCGGCGATGAGCGCCGTAATCTGCGTCGGCTTGGCCGACAGTAACAGCGTGGAGAGGGTGTCGCTTTCCAGCCGGTATACGTTGCCCTTATTCCCGGTCCCGAGCACCGCCCGCCCCTGATCGTCGATCGCGATGGCGTACACGATGTCGGTGGAGTGGCTCCACACCTGCCGCGGATACCCGTCCGGCTCGATGCGAACCACTTCGGATCCGCCTCCGATCGCGCCCGGCGCCGTCGCAGCCGGACGAGGCGTCTGCGCCGCCGGTGCGGAAGTGGTGCTGGTCACGATCATTCCCGCCGCCGCCTGCGGCTTCGGAGCCGGAGCCGGCGGGGGCGGAGGAGGCGCGCTGGCGCCGGTGCTCTGCTTGGTGCCCACCGACGCCCCGTAAATCACACCCTTGGCGTCGACGGCCACCGCCGTCACCTCGCGCTTCGACGTCTGATACAGCACGAAGCCTTCGGCGCGCGGCGAGATCCGGATCACCAGCCCCCCCGGCTCGGTGCCGGCAATCAGGTTCCCCTGCCGGTCCACCGCCAGTGACCGCGCGTGTGCCTCTTCCGTCTTGTAGAAAAGTGCTCCCGTTCCCGCGGCGGTTACCTTGTGGATCTCGCCGTTGCCGCCTGTGCCCACATACAACTCGCCTTGCGCACCCAACGCGAGAGCCCAGATGTACTTCGCCTTAGGATCATAGTAGGTCTCCACCGCTCCGCCGTCGGACACGCGGTACACTTTGCCGTCGGGCGCGGTTGCCGCGTACACACGGTCCTGCTTGTCGATCGCCAGCGCATGGATCTCGAGACCCTCGAGTTCGGCCACCGTGCGCGCGGGCTTGCCCGCCTCGATGCGATACAGCGGCGCCTTGCCGTCCTGGCCGCTGCCGCCGGCGTACACCACGCCCTTGGAATTCTCGGCCACGGCCCACAAGTAGTTTGACGAAGCGTCGTGCAGTTCCGTGAACACCGGCGCCAGCGTCAACCGCCCGTCGCCCCGCAGAGACAGCTTGTCGAGCCGGCCCTTTTCGAAGTCCGCTTGTGAGGCGTGCTGCCATGTGTCGGTCTCGACGGCCCAAAGCAGCCCAATGGTCCCAACGGCGAGACAGGGCGCTGCAAGAAAGAGAAATCGGCGAAGAAGCATGAATGGTTGTTTCTTAGTTGACTTGAATGCGGAGCGAGTAGCTTCCGCTCACTTGCATATCGAAGGGAACCGCCGCCTGCTCCTCGGCCGTCTCCGGCACCGTGAACACCGCGCGCGTCGCGCTGCGGCCGTTCTGCATCACGTTGGCGACCGACGCGGGAAGGTTGGGCAGCGTCTTGTCTTCGTAAAAGACCGTAGGCTTGGCCTGCACCAGAGATACGTAAAGACGATTGTTGGTTCGCTCCTGATTGATCAGCGACACCGTCTGCGGCAGATCCATGCTGCTGCGCTGCAGCATCCCGGCCATCGCCTGCATGCGATTCAGTGTCGCCGCGTCGCTCAGCAAAATCCGGTGCCGGCCCTTGGGAAAAGCCGGCGGGATCTTCACCACCACTTCTTTCTCGATGCGTCCCCCGCGCCAAGGCCGTAGGAACACACGCACCGGTAGATCCTCCCCCGCGCGGACTTCGCTCGTGGCCGCGAACGCGCTCTCGATCGACGCCAGCCGCCGCTCCGGCAACAGGTCCAGCGTCACATCCACGCTCTTCAGTCGCGGCGTGCGGATCTCGTTGAGAAAGAGCCGATTGAATTTCTCGCCCCACCAGAATGCCATTTCCATCGGCGTCGGGATCTGCGCCCCGCTCGGCGCGAACATGTTGTCGAGCGAGATACGGTCGTTCCCTTCCACGTCCACCGTGCCTGAAAGCCGGTAGGTCGCCTCCTCGGCGAAATCGTTCAAGCCGTTCAGCGCGTTGAACAACGTCAGCATCATCAGGAACGGGGTCCATTTCTGCTGCACGAAAATCTGAAACCGCAGGTCGCGATCCTTCTGCACCTTCCCATCGCCGCCGTAGCTGCGGACCTTCACGTGGCACGGGATCATCTCCGCCTCTTCCCCCAACAGGCCCATGATGCCCGAGTGCCGGTCCTGCCGCAGCGTGCCCACGATCCCGGTCGCGTTGCCCATCTTGTTCGGCTGGAACGCCGAGGCGAGCGTCATCAGCACTTCGCTCTTCGCCATCGGCATGCTCACCGGACCCAGGCTCAGAAACGGATGGCCGAACGCCAGCACTCGCTTGCCGTCGTTATAGGTCACCGTCCCCATCGCCGTCATGCTCATATCGCCCGACACCAGCACCCCCGACACCGCGTCGCCCGGCCGCAGCGAGTCTCGCCATCCAGCCTCGGGCTTGGCCGAGTGAAGCGTCGACGATGCCCCGCCCTGGGCCGCCTGAATACCCATGCTGCGGAACATCGGCCCGAATTCGCGAAGCGTCGTCTCGGTGAAGCCGGAAAGCACCATCGGCGTGTCGATCGGCGTCAACGCCATGCCGCTCGAAACCGGAATCGGAAGATCGCCTTCCAGCGGAATCATGGCCTGCTTCACCGCCTTGTCCGGCGTTCGCGCCTCGGCCGGACGCGACTGGTCATAATCGTTGATCTCGAGCATCAGCTCGATCGGCGTGATGCCGCAAATCGAATCCGGCGAAAACACGCTCAACCGCAGCGCCACCGCTCCAATCAGCTTCCCGTCAATATACACAGGGCTTCCGCTCATCCCGCCCGCGACGTTGGTGCGGATCGCCCGCCCGCCCATCTTGCCCACGATGATGTCCTGCTTCGGACCCCACGCATTGCGCAGCCGGCCGATAATTTCGATCGGAATCGCTTCCGGCTCGGAGCCTTCGAAGACGGTCCATGCCACTGCCTTCATTCCCGGCTTCACATCGGCGGCTTTCATGATCGGCGGCGTGCCCGATACCGGCCGCGTCGTCATCGGATTGGTTTGGCCGCTCTTATCCGGAGCACCCCTGTCTTGTGCGGAAGCGACGCTTCCTTGCAGTCCGGCGAACACACTAGCCGCAATGACAGCGGCGGCAGGCAGGTACAACGTTCCAGATTTCATTGGCGTGACTGAGGCTATCTTTATTATCGTCCACCAGCGCTTTCCCACGCTCGATGGACGCCGGCTGCCCCCACATCCGGCCTCCGTACTGACCTGTCTCTATATACTGACCTGTCTCTATACTGGATAGATGCTTCCTGAAGAACGCGGCGGAGACAACGCTGCCGACCCCGGACGGGCCTCGAACTTCGTCCGCGAAATCATTCGTGAGGACCTCCGCACCGGCAAATACGGCGGACGCGTCCACACCCGCTTCCCTCCCGAGCCCAATGGCTATCTCCACATCGGCCACGCCAAATCCATCTGCCTCAATTTCGGACTCGCCCAGGAATTTGGCGGCAAATGCAACCTCCGCTTCGACGACACCAATCCCTCCAAGGAAGAAACTGAATACGTCGATTCCATCATCCGCGACGTGCACTGGCTCGGCTTCGATTGGGAAGACCGGCTCTTCTACGCCTCCGATTATTTCGACCAGCTCTATGACTGGGCCGTGCTTCTCATCGAGCGCGGCAAAGCCTTCGTGTGCGACCTCACCGGCGACCAGGTCCGCGAACATCGCGGCACACCCACCGAGCCCGGCGTCAACAGCCCCTGGCGGGACCGCTCCGTCGACGAAAACCTCGACCTGTTTGCACGCATGCGCGCCGGCGAATTCCCCGACGGCTCCCGCACCCTCCGCGCCAAAATCGACATGGCTTCGCCCAACTTCAACATGCGCGACCCCGTCCTCTACCGCATCCTCCGCGCCCATCACCACCGCACCGGCGACAAGTGGTGCATCTACCCGATGTACGATTTCGCCCACGGCCAGTCCGATTCGATCGAAGGCATCACCCACTCCATCTGCACGCTCGAGTTTGAAGACCATCGCCCGCTCTATGACTGGTTCCTCCAGAACCTCGAGATCTACGCTCCCCGCCAGATCGAGTTTGACCGCCTCAATCTCACCAACACCGTCCTCAGCAAACGCAAGCTGCTCACCCTCGTCCAGAAAGGCTACGTCGCCGGTTGGGACGACCCTCGCATGCCTACCCTCAGCGGCATGCGGCGCCGCGGCTACACGCCGGAAGCCATTCGCACTTTCTGTGGCCGCATCGGCCTTTCGAAAACCAACGGCATGATCGAGTTGGGCCAACTCGAACACGCCCTCCGCGAAGACCTCAATAGGCGCGCCCTGCGCGTCATGGCCGTGCTGGATCCCGTCAAGGTCATCGTCACCAATTACCCCGATAACCAGGTCGAGGAGATGGAGGCCGTCAACAACCCGGAGGACCCCGCCGCCGGAACCCGCACCGTCCCCTTCGCAAAGGTCCTCTACATCGAGCGCGACGATTTCCGCGAAGATCCGCCGAAACAGTACTACCGCCTCTCGCCCGGCCGCGAAGTCCGCCTCCGCTATGCCTACCTGATCACCTGCACCGGCGTCGTCAAGAACGACGCTGGCGAAGTCACCGAGATCCACTGCACCTACGACCCGGCCACGCGCGGCGGCACCACCCCCGATGGGCGCAAGGTCAAATCCACCATCCACTGGGTCGCCGCGGACCATTGCGTCGGCTTCGAGGCCCGCCTCTACGACAACCTCTTTCAGACCGATCCCTCCGCCGCCGATTCCCAGACTGACTTCACCGCGCTCCTCAATCCGAATTCGCTCGAACTCCGTCCCGCCATGGGCGAACGTGCCATTCGCGACGCCGCTCTCGGCGCTTTCTACCAGTTCGAGCGCGTCGGCTACTTCTGCGTGGACCCCTCATCCACCCCCGAGCGTCCCGTATTCAACCGGACCATCGGGCTGCGCGACACCTGGGCCAAGATCGCGCAAAAAGGGTAGCAACGGAAGCAGGGGGCGCCGTCTCCGTGTACACACACGGACCTTCGACCGCGCCCCCCCGGACATTGCCCCGTGGATTGCTTGCCCCCTCCCCCCGCCTGTGCTACCTTGATAAGGACTCGTTCTGGCTATAATTCAAGCACTTACGGTCTCGCGGGGGCCCTTCGCACGGAGCAATGAATCTTCGGTCCATCTTTAGTCTTTTCTCGTCCGATCTCGCCATCGACCTCGGAACGGCCAATACCCTCGTCTACGCCAAAGGCCGCGGCATCGTTGTCAACGAACCCTCCATCGTCGCCATCAACAAGACCAACGGCGAAGTCGAAGCCGTCGGCCGCGAAGCCAAGGAGATGCTCGGACGAACCCCAGGCAACATCGTCGCCATTCGACCGATGAAAGACGGCGTCATCGCCGACTTCAAGGTCACCGAGCGGATGTTGAACTATTTCATCCAGAAGGCCCACGGGCGCAAGATGCTCGTCCATCCCCGCATCGTCATCGGCGTCCCGAGCGAAATCACGCAGGTGGAAAAGCGCGCCGTCATTGATTCCGCCTATCGCGCCAAGGCCAGCGAAGTCCATCTGGTGGAGCAGGCGATGGTGGCCGCTATCGGCGCTGGACTGCCCATCACGGAACCCTCCGGAAACATGGTCGTCGATATCGGCGGTGGCACCACCGACGTTGCCGTGATCTCGCTCTCCGGCATCGTCTATTCGCGCTCGGTGCGCGTGGCCGGCAATGAGATTGACGAAGCGATCATCCAGTATCTCAAGCGCAAGTACAACCTCCTGATCGGGGAACGCACCGCCGAGCAGATCAAGATGCAGGTCGGCTCCGCGTATCCGCTCGAGAAGCCGCTCACCATGGAGATCAAGGGACGAAACCTCATCGAAGGCGTGCCGCGCACCATCACCATCGACGACAGCGAGATCCGCGAGTCGATCTCGGAATGCGTGGCCACCATCCTGAACGCCATTCGTGTGGCCCTCGAGCGGACGCCCCCCGAGCTCAGCGCCGACATCAGCGATCGCGGCATCGTGCTCACCGGCGGCGGGGCGATGCTGAAGAACCTCGACAAACGGATCCGCGAGGAAACCGGGCTCCCGGTTTCCATCGCCGAGGACCCGCTCGCCAGCGTCGTGCTCGGTACCGGCCGCATGCTCACTGAATTCAAGCTGCTGCGCAGGATCGCGATCGAGTAGACTGGCGGCAGGGGGAACCGCGCTTGGCGGCTCCCCTACCGCTTTGACCCGGGAATTGAATGGAATCGATCCTCAATCGATACCGCAACATCACGGTCCTGGTGATCGTGCTCGGGGCACAACTGCTCCTGCTGGCCTATCAGGTCAAGAGCCGCCAGGAGGTGCCCGCCATCCGCGGCTGGGCCGTCGCCGCCTATGTCCCCGTGGCGAAGATCCTCGAAGGCGTTCGCTCCAACACCCTCGGCCTCCTCGATCGATATTCCGATCTGTTGCACGCACAGGATCGCAATCGCAATCTCAATCGCGAAGTCGAGCGCCTCAGGCTCGAAAACCAGTTCCTCAAAACCGAACTCGCCACCGCGGACCGCGCCAAAGCCCTTTCGCTGTTCCAGCAGCGGAGCCCCAGCCGGTTGCTTGCCGCGCGCGTAGTGGGCATGGTCACCGGCGGCGCACGCGAGGTCTTCATTGACCGCGGCTCCAAAGACGGCATCCAAAAAGGCATGGCCGTCATCACCCCCGACGGCATCGCGGGCAAAATCACCGCCGCCTATTCATCCGGGGCGCAGGTGCTTCTGCTCACCGATCCCAGTTTCGGAGCCGGCGTTATCTCCACCAAGAGCCGCATCCACGGAACCGTCAAAGGACAGGGTCACGGCTCGGTTCTGGTCGAATACATCCCCAACGAACAGCCGGTCGCAGTCGGAGAGTGGTTCTTCACCTCCGGCGATGACAGGGTCTTTCCGAAAGGACTTCCCGTGGGGCGTGTCCATCTCGTCCGCCCCGGCAAGATGTTTTTCCAGGAAGTCTTCCTCACGCCGAGCGGCCTGCACAACGGACTCGAAGAAGTCCTGGTGGTGATCGAAGGTGTGCATCAGCCGGTTCCGGAACAGCAGGAAGTCGAGCAGCCCTTCCACACCCTCGAGCCGCCTCCGATGGATGAACCGGCCGCGCCGGAAGCGCAACCGGTGACCCCGGCCGGAATCGACACCGACGCCGACGAGATCCTCGCACGCTACAAGGCCGCGCGATCGGGTGCGCCCGCTCCCAAAGCCGTCCCTCCCGATCCGATTCCCGAACCGGCTCCCGCCTCCCCAACGGCCCCAACGCCCGCTCCCGCGCAGCCCCCACGGCGATGACCGAGTTTTCCGACCACTTGCTGGGCCAGCGCGGCCGGCCCCGGCGGCGCCGCATCCGTCCCATCGCGTTCCTCATCGCGCCCCTGTTCGCCATCCTATTCCAGGTCTACGCCCCACGGTTTGCATGGCAATTGGGTTTCTTGGAACTCCCGCTGCTGGTCACCGTCTACTTTGCCCTTTTGCGCCGCGAGCCGGTGACCGGACTCCTGATCGGTTGCTTTGTCGGCCTGGCCCAGGACGTGCTCTCCCATAATCCGCTCGGAGTCTTCGGCATCTCCAAAACGCTGGTCGGATACTTCGCGGCTTCGCTCAGCCAGCGCGTCGACGTGGAAAACGGCGCTGTGCGATTCATGGTCGCGAGCTTTTTCTATTTCTTCCACCAGTTCACGTTCTGGGTGCTCGTCAGCAGCCTCCTCTCGCAGCCGTTCGCGCTCGGGTTTCTGGAAACCCTGCTTTATGGCGTGCTCAACGCCGCCGTGGCGGTTCCCCTGTACGCGCTGCTGGACCGTTTGTAGCCGCGGCCCACTCCCTCCCGCCTCAGATCCGGTGAAAGCCCTTCAATATCTCCCGCGTCCCATACCGTAGCGCGATCGGCCGCCCATGCGGACAACTCATCGGAAACTCCGTCGCCGCCAATTCCGACAACATCCACCGCATCTTCGGCAAATCGAGCGGCGTATTGATCTTGATCGCCGCCCGGCACGCGATCGACGCCGCCATGTCCGCCCGGATCTCTTCGACCGACGTCCGCCGCATCTCCTTGTCGGCGATCTCCAGGATCTCGAAAATCACTCGCTCCACTTCCGCCGCGCTCAAATCCGCGGGCGACGCATTCACGGCGATCGCCCGTGGCCCGAACGGCTCGATCTCGAAGCCTACCGCTTGCAGATCGTCGGCCACCCGTGAGTATTCCACCTGCTGGCCCGCGCTCAGCTCGAGCACGATCGGCATCAGCAACTGCTGCTTTTCCACCGTGCCCGCCGCCATCTGCCGCAGTACGCGTTCGAACAGAATCCGCTCATGCGCCACATGCTGGTCAATGATCCACAACCCGTCGGCGCCTACCGCCAGAATAAAGCTGTCGTGCAATTGGCCCAGGGGACGCAGATCCCGCAGCGCCTCCAGGCTCGCGCCCTGCTCTCCCACCAGTTCCGGCGGCAGCGCCCCGTGCGTATCGGGAACGCGCGACGTCCCGCGCGGCGGCGAAGGAGGCGGCGCCATCGCCGGGCCCGGAGCGCCCCCGAACGCCATCGGCGCACCCGAAAAATCGAGCTTCGGAGGAGTAAACACCGTCGTCCCGCGCAACGTGAAATGCGGCAGGTTTTCCCCGGCCCCGGAAGGCGATGGAGCGGGCGGCCCCCATGGAGCCGCCGCGGCCCGATAGTCGCGATTCTCCATCTGCTGTGTGAACTCGGAGTACGGCAGCCCCGCGGCCGCCTGTGCCGGCGGCGCTACCGGCAAGGACGACACCGGCCGCGCCTCCACCAGCCGCTCCCGCACCGTGTCCCGGACGAAGTCGTGCACGAAGCTAGAATGCCGGAACCGTACTTCGGTCTTCGACGGATGCACGTTCACATCCACCGCCTCGGCCGGGCATTCCAGAAACAACAGCGCGAACGGATACGCGTCCGGCGGAATCAGATTCCGGTACGCCGCCGACAGCGCATGCAGCAGCACACGGTCGCGAATCAGACGGCCGTTCACGAACAAATAGATCGAATTCCGATTGAATTTCTGCACCTGCGGACGCGACGCGAATCCATGCAGGCGAAACGCACCCGCACCCGCACCGTCCTCGCCCGGCGTCTCGTGCACCCGCTCGGGGATCTCCATCAGTTCCTCCGCCGTCTGAGACCCGAACACCTGGAATACCCGCTCGGCGATCCGCGCCACCGGCGTCACCGCCAGCAATTCGTTTCCGTTGTGCCGCAGCTCGAATGACTTTTCCGGATATGCCAGCGAGTAGTGCGTGACCAGCGATGCGATGTGCGCCAACTCGGTCTGCTCCGAGCGCAGAAACTTACGCCGCACCGGCACGTTGTAGAAAAGATCCCGCACCGTGATCGTGGTGCCGGTGGCCAGCGCCATTTCCTCGCACCGCAGCAGTTTCCCTCCCGCGAACTCCACAGCCGTCCCCGTCGGCTCGTCGTCGGAACGGGTTTCAAGCAGCAGGCGGGACACCGACGCGATCGACGGCAGCGCTTCCCCGCGAAAACCCAGCGTTTCGATCGAAAACAGTTGCTTCACGTCGCTCAGCTTCGACGTCGCATGCCGCTCGAAGGCGAGCAGAGCGTCGTCCCGCATCATGCCGTGGCCGTCGTCGGCGATGCGAATCAGCCGCCGTCCCCCTGCTTCCACGTCCAATCGGACCCGCGTGGCTCGGGCGTCGAGTGAGTTTTCGAGGAGTTCCTTCACCACAGACGCCGGACGCTCCACCACCTCGCCCGCTGCGATCTTGTTGGCGACGACGTCGGAAAGAACCCGGATGCGGCCCAAACCGCTATTCTACGACTACGCCGCGCGCTTCGAGCAGATTCCCCGTCACACGTTCCAGGTTCAGAAGGTCGCGCCGGTATTGCACCGACTGCGTGACCACCTCGGACTGCGCCGTGATCAGATCCTGCTGCGCCTGAATCAACAGGAAGATTGTGCTGACGCCGAGATCGTACCGCTTCTGTTCCGCGTCCAGACGCTTCAGCGAAAAGTCCAGCGCCACTTGCGCCAGCTTCACGCCCGCCCGGCTCGATTCCACCCGCGTTGCCGCATTCAGTACGTCCTGCCGGATCGTCTGCTGGATGTTGCGCGCCCGCAGCGAGTTGATCCGCTTGCTCACCACCGCGTCGGCCAGATCGGCCTGCGCCGCGCGGTCGCGCAGTGGGAACCGAAGCTGAAGGCCCATCTGGTAGGTCGGGAAGTCGAACCCGAACACGTAGTTCAACGCGTCGCCGAATCCACCCGGAATCAACTGGCTCGCCGTGGTGACGCCGGTGCCGAGCGTGTTCGTGCGCGGGATGAAGTTGCCGCCGCGTCCGTTGGAGGTGAACGCTCCGGTGAGCGCGAAATCCGGCTTCAGACGGTTTTTCGCCTGCTGGTAGCTAAGGTCGTCCACATCCAGATCCTGAAGCTGCGCGCGCAGATCGGGACGCTTCTGAAAAGCTAGCTCCACGTACTGTTCCTTGTCGAGCGGCCGGTCGTCCGACGGCGCTTGCACCGTTTCAGTCAAAGTGATCGGCAGCGTCCGGATGTCCGGATCGAGGTCCGCGGCCATCTGCCGCCGCAGTTGGTCCTCCGCTTGTTGAAGCTGATACCGCGCCTGCGTCACGCGCACTTCGGCGTTGGCGTAGTTCTGCTGCGGCTGGTAAATATCGAGAGCGGAAATCGCGCCCAATTCCAACTCGCGCTGGCTGCGCTTGAGAAACTCCCCCGACACCTGGAGTGACCCCTCCTGTACGCGAAGCGATTCCCGCGCCTGGATCACCTGCCAGTAGGCCAGTTCGGCTCGCTGCAGAATCTGCAAAAGCTGATCCCGCATGTCGTATTCGCTCCGCCGCAGCCGGCTTGTCGCGATCATGATCGGGATCCGGTTCACATAGTTGCCCCGGTTGCGCCACAACGGCTGGGTGAAGTTCACGTTCAGCCCGCTTGTGATCGTCGGATTGAACGTCGCAAAGGCGTCGTTGGTGGAGTTTTTGCGCGCGTTGAAGCCCACCTGGACGTCAGTGCCCGATTCGAGCGTCTGCGAGTAGTTCGCCGCGAACGGCTGATTCAGCGTGCTGAGCACGTTCGCGCCCTGGATCAGCGAGTTCGACTGTTGCTTCGCCCTCACCGCGCTGAATGACGCGAACACCGACGGATCGAACCGCCCATACGATCGCGTGATCGCGTTCTTGAAGCGCTCCACGCTCAGCCGCTGCACCTGCACGTCGGTGTTGTTGGCCAGCACCAGTTCCAGGTACGATCGCAGCGAAAGCTCCAGCTTGTCCCCGATCACGAAGTCCTGAAACCGCACTGGAGGCAGCAGATCCACCCGCGGCAGCTCCTTGCCGAAGTACTGACGGAAGAAGGCCTTCTTCGGGAAAGTCGGCGCTTGCAGCAGCGGGCTCGTGGAGGGCGGCACCAACCGCTGTGGGTCCGGCTGCGCGGCAAGAAAAGTAGACGCGCCCAGCGCGAAGAAAAGACGAATCAAGTTCCGGTTCATGGCGATGTTGATGAGTTAGACGTTATTCGTAGCGGATCGCTTCGATCGGATCCAGTTTCGCGGCCTGCATGGCGGGATAGATCCCGAACATCAGTCCGATACCGACCGAAACAGAGAAGGCGACAACAATGGAGCTCGTGGTTACTTCCGTTGGATATCCCGCTGCGGCGCCGATGATCCACGCCAGCGCCACCCCGAACACCACCCCCATCAGCCCGCCGAGCATCGAGATCATCGTCGCTTCGGTGAGGAACTGCCGCACGATGTCGGCCTGCCGCGCTCCGATGGCGCGCCGGATCCCGATCTCGCGGGTTCGTTCGAGCACCGTCGCCAGCATGATGTTCATGATGCCGATGCCGCCCACAAGCAGCGAAATGCCTGCAATCGAAATCATCACGATGTTGAAGATGCGAAGCGTACGCTCTTTCTGTTCCAGCAATCCCGCCGGCACCACCACCGTGTAGTCGCCCGCGTCCTTGTGGGTCGCATCCAGAATCGCGCTCACAACACCGGCCGTCTCCACCGAATCGGTGCCGTTGGCCACCTTGATGTAGATCCCGTCGATCTCGTCCTTCAGATAGCTGTTGCTGTCTTCAAACCGGCGCATCACCGTGTTCATCGGAGCAATCACCAGATTGTTCCGGTTCACCACTTCCAGCCCCTCCACTTCCGTATCCGCGGACGCGGTCGGCGCCAGCACTCCCACCACCTGCAGCCACGTGTCGTTGATCTTCACGTACTTACCCACCGCAGGGTCGAACCCGAGCAGGTTCACCTTCGCGGATTCCCCCAGCACGCACACCGGCCTCGATTCGCGGTTCTCCTGATCGGTGAACCAACGTCCTTCTACTACCTTCACGCTCTGGATCTCCAGGTACGAGGGCTCCACCCCGATCAGCGTCGGCGCTTCCTGCGTCGTCTTCGGCACTACCTTCTGCGGCTTGAACCGCTTGCGCGGCGTCAACGCCGCCAATCCCGGCACGTTCTCCGCGATGGCCCGGAAGTCGCGGAAAGTCAGGCCCGGCGAAATCTCGCGGCGCGCCTGCAACTCGTTGCGGTCCACCGCTTCCTTGGCTTCGATCAGGATGTTGTTCACACCCAACAGGTCAATCGACGCCAGCATCTCTTTCTGCGCGCCCGCCGTGATGGATAGCATCGCCACCACCGCGCCAACGCCGAAAATCATGCCCAGCATCGTGAGCATCGTACGAAGCTTGTGGACCAGAAGGCTGGCCAGCCCCATCTGTATTTCAGGCAGTACGCCGGATAGAATCGCCATCGAATTAACCTCTCTTACCGCCGCCGCCCGGTCCGGGCATCATCGGAGATCCACCGCCGCCGCCTCCGCCGCCACCCTTCTTTCCGCCCTTCTTCCCTTCGCCAGGCGCGGCTTCCGGATCCTGCAGCGACACTTCCTCGCCTGGCTTCAGCCCTTCGGCGATGATCATCACGCTCTCGCTGCGCTTGAGCGGCTTCACCACCCGCTGCACGAAGCGGCTCCCTTCTTTCACGTAAACCACCGTCTTGCCTTCTTTTTGAAAGATCGCCTGCATCGGCACGTTGATGGCGTTGGGAATTTTCTCGACGATGATCTCGACGTCGGCCAGCAGGCCCGGCCGCAGCAGGACTTCGAGATTGCTGTCTTCTTCCGGAGGGGGAGGAAGCTTTGCGTTGGCCAGATCGGCGTCGCTCAGTCCGCCCGCACCGGGCCGGCCGCCGCCGCCGGGTCCGCCGGGTCCGCCGGGTCCGCCCTGTCCGCCGCGGTTTCCACCACGACGGCCGCCGCCTTCTCCACCCGCGGCCACTGCTTCTCCGCCGGGGCCCGCGGTCCGGGTAGGACGCTCACTTCCGTTGCCGCCCTTAGCCTCGCCGCCCTTGGCGTCGCCGCCCTTACGGCCGCCACGCGCTGGCATCGTGATGCCTTCCTTCTCCATCTCGGCCCGCACCTTGGCGAACATTTCCGTACGTTCCTCGGCAGTCAGATCCTGCATATTCTTGCCGCCCAACGCTTTCTGCATCGCCGCGCGCATCTTCTGCTGCTGCTCGGGGGTCATCCCACCGCCACCGCCGGCTCCACCAGCGCCGCCAGCGCCGCCCGGACGTTGGAAGCCGAACGCTCGCCCACCGCCGCCGCCCTCACCGCCAGGGCCGCCGCCTGGTCCGCCAGCGCCGGGTCCACCGACACCGCCACCAGGTCCGCCAGCGCCGCCGCCAAAACCGCCGCCGCCTCGCCCGCCCATCATTCCCGGGCCACCCATCATCGCCATGCCGCCCATCATCCCCATGCCGCCGCCCACGGGTGCTTTCTTACGATTCGCCTCCGCCTGCGCCATCACACGAACGATCTGCTCCGGCTTCGCGCCGAGCGCCGTCATCAATTGCCGCATGTCCACCGAGAACAACACGTCGAACTTCTTCGCCGGATCGCTCGAGAATACGTTCGAACTGGCCGTGCCGCTCAAGGACTTGATTTTGCCTACCAGCCGCTTGTCGGCCAACGCATCGAGCGTGAATTCCACATCCTGCCCTTCGTGCAGGTTGGCGCGGTCGAGTTCGCCCACGCGCGCTACGATCTCCAGCTCGGAAAGGTCCAGAATATCGGCCACCTGCATACCGGGCTGCAACTGGTCGCCCTCACGAATATCGGGCGCCTGCTGCCCAAACGAGAAGAAACCGAATCCGCGATTCTGCCGGATCGCCACCAGCCCGCTCATCGGCGACAGCAGCTTCACCTGCCGCAGACGGGACCGCTCGCGGTTCATTTCCTGATCCGCCTTCGTCTTCTTCTCCGCCAACACCGCCAATTCCGCCTGTGCCTGCTCCCGCCGGCTCTTGATGTCGCTTTCGAGCTGCTTCAGCCGCCGTTCGGATTCCTCGAGCGTCAGTTCGTTCTTCCGCGCGTCGATCTTCGAGATCAACTCATTCCGCTTCACCTCGAGCTCGGACCGCCGCACCGAATAGCGCGCGCGCAGCAATTCCACCTGATCCTGGTTGTCGCGAATCGCCAGATCCGCCCTTGACTTCTTAATCTGCTCGTCGAGCTGATCGAGTTCGAGCTGCTTCTCCTCGATGCGGGACTGCAGTTCGGCGTCGTCGAACTCCACCACAAGGTCTTTCTCCCGCGCGAACGCGCCCAACGGAGCGAGCTTGGTTACCTGCACCGTTCCGAACAGGTTCGGAGCCGTCAACGTCGCCGACCGGACCGCGCGCAGTTCGCCCCGCGCATACGTCTTCACGATTACGTCGCCCTGCCGCACCTTCGCCGACGGTAGACTCGATTGCCGCGCCTCCGGCAGCCTCTTCAGCGCCGTGTAGCCCCCCCAGCCGATGGCCGCTACAGCCAGTACGATCAACAGCCGTCCAATCAATTTTTTCATGTCGCTTCGCCTTACAGTTTCTTCGCCCGGCGCGCCGCCTCGATCGGATTCTCGAGGTACACCGTCTCGCCCGCCTTCACCCCGGACAGCACCACGATGTCGGTCTCGTTGCGCTTGCCCACTTCAATCTGCCGGATCTCGAAACCGGAGCCCTTTTGCACGTAAACAGACGGCTTGCCGCGGATCACGAAACTCGCCCGCGCCGGGATCATCACAACGTTGTCCTGCTTCTCGATGATGATGTCCACGCTCGAGCTCATCCCCGGCCTCAGCCGTTCATCCAGCGTCTTCAGCGTCGCGCGCGCCGGGAACGTCTTCTCCGTGGACCCCATGCCCTTCCACACCAGCTGCGCAATCGGGCTGATCCAGTCCATCTCCGCCGTCAGCTCCTTCTCCGGCAGCGCATCCACGCGCAGCCGCACCTGCTGCCCCAATTGCAGCCGGCCGCGATCCACTTCGTCCAGCTTCAGTTCCACACGCATGCTCGTCAGATCGGGAATCTCGGCGATGGCCGCGCCCGTCCACGCACGGTCGCCTTCCTTGAACGCCGGCGGCGTCGATCCGAAGGATCCCGACGCCCGGAAATTGGGCAAAATGTTCACGATGCCCGAAATCGGCGCCCGAATCTCCATCTTCGACAGATATCCCTTCGCCCGATCCATATCCCGGACCGTCTTGTCTTTCTTCTGCTGCAGGCGGAATACGTCCGCCTCCTGCGCGATGGTGTGCGATTTGATCGTCGTCTTCACCTGACCCAGGCTGCCTTCCGACACGCCCACGTCGATGCGCGCCTTCGCGCCTTCGATCTCCGAAATCACCTCGGACTTGCTCGCCTCGAGCTTGGCCCGCTCCACGTCGTACTGCGTCGTCATCAGGTTCATCGAATCCTGCTCATCGGTGATCTTGTGCGACGCCTTCAGTTGCACGATTTCGCTGTCCACCGTCCGCACGCTCGTTGACCGCTCGAGCAGATACTGCTCCTGCTGCGCCTGGTCGAACTCCACCACCACTTCGCCCGCCCTCACCGGCTTTCCCGATTCGGCCAGCTTCGTGATCTGTGGATCCGGCACCTGCGGCGCCGTTAACACCACCGAGTTGTTGCTCCGCACCTCGCCGCGCGTCCGCACCGCGATGATGAACTCGCCGCTCCGTACTTTCGACGTCGGGATCTCCACCACCGTCTTACTCGTATACCGGTAAGCAGCATAGCCGCCGCCGCCCGCCAGCACCGCCAGCAGGCCCCACGTTATGGCCTTGCGCGCCTTGGACTTGCCGCCTTGTCCAATGCGAGTCTTCGGTTTTACGTCCTTCGATGCCATCGGCTACGATCTCCTCTTTCTGCCCTTACTCGACACCGGTCCGGATCGCCCGGCTCAAACCCCGGGGTTCCCAACCCGGTTCCAACTCACCGTTTTGCCTGTTGCCTGCGCCGGCGGATCGATCGCGATCACCTCGCCCGGCTTCAAGCCGCTCTTGACCGCTACCCGGATGTAGTTCTCCGCGCCCACTTCCACCTCGCGGCGCTGCCACGCCCCCTTGGCGTCGCGCACCCATACATAGTGACGCGGCGCGGCCCCGGCCGATTCCACCGTCGACACCGCCTCGAGCGGCGCCAGCGCTGGCGCCTCGTCTATTTCCAGGATCACATCCGCGCTCACCGACAAATCCGGAATCACGCGGCGGTCCATCTCGTCGAGCTTCAGCACCACCGGCACATCCCGCACCCAGTCCGGACGGTACCGGCTCGACGACGCTACCGTGCCGATCGCCGATACGTGCGCCCGCAGTTCCAGCCCCGGGAACGCATCGAACCGGACCTTGGCTTTCTGCCCATACCGCACCGACTCGATATCGGCCTGGCTCACCGTCGCGTTCACCACCATCGAAGACGGATCCACGATCTGCATGAACCGCATCCCGGACCGCACTTCATCGCCCACCTTGATCTGATCGAACTCCGCCCCGCGGAATGTGGTCATCATCACCACCAGCCCGTCGATCGGAGCCTTGATCACCATCCGGTCCACATTGCGCTCATTCCGCTGCAATTCGAGCTGCGATTGCCGGACTTCGAGTTCGGCCACCTTCCTGTCGGCCGCCAATCCCGCATCCATGAACCGGATCTCCTGGCGCACCTGCTTCAACTGCGCTTCCGATTCTTCCAGGGCCAGCCGGTATCGCTCCGCGTCCATCGCCCCGCGCACCGGCAGCGTTTTCATATCGAGCTGCGCTTTTTCGAAATTTGCTTTCGCCACGTCGATCGTTTGATCGTGAACCTTCTTGGTCAGATCCAGATCGGAGAGCAGCTTCTTGAAGTTCGCCTCGGTCTGCGACACAGCCGCCCGATAATCGTCCAAACGCGTCAGCATGTACTGACGGTCGAACTCCGCGATCACATCCCCTTTTTCACCAGTGCGCCTGGCACCGCGGCGTTCTGCAGCACGAGAGAAAACTCGCCGCCGCCGCCGCCCCGGCTTCGGCCGCCGCCACCTCCGCCTCCGCCGCTCGATGATCCGATCGCTCCCGGTCCGCCTGATCCGCCCGACAAACTGTTCGATGTCGAACCTGTGCCCTCGGCGCCCATCGCCGCCGACGAAGCCGCCGATTGCCCGCCCGACGATCGTGTGAACCTCCACTGCTGCCTCGGGACGACGACACCCGCGAAGTCATATTCTGCACGCCCGTCGCGGCCCGCGATCCGGCTACTCCGCCCTGCTGTTGCCCCGAGGATCCACCCGCCATGCTCGCCGCCGTCTGCCCGCTTCCGCCCGTGCCCGTGTTCGCAGACACGTTCGATCCCTGCGTGCTCGATCGGAAGCTCCGCGCATCTCTTCCGAATCCTCCCCGGCTGCCGCGCAGTTGCGGCGCCAGCAGCGATGCGTATTTTTCCGCCGACGTGGTCCCGGTCAGCCGCAGCGTTCGCTCGAGCGGACCCGCCTTTACCACGTGCGTACGCAACTGCGCGAACGTCGCCTGCGTCTTCGCCGTGGCCTGCGCCTGCCTGTACCAGAAGCCTCCGGCCACCGCCGCCACAACCAGCAGCAGGAAAATCCAAAGACCCCAACTGCGCGGCGGGCGCACGTGTTCGGGCTCGGACGCGGGCGTCTGGCTCGGCGCCGGATTCGGGTCCGGCTGCCTTCCGCTATTCGGTAGCTGCATGGATCACCTCTGCTCCGCAACCTTCGGGCGTAGCGACACGCCGAGCCCTTGGTCGCAAGTCTCTGATGGTACTGACGCTATTGTAATGCAACCGGTTATGCCCCGCGTAAAGTTTTGCGAAACGGACCGGTCGCGCGCGCGCCCACCACGGCGCAAGGCCCGGCCGGCTGCCGGCGCCCTTGCCCCGCCCATCGATAATCGTAATGATTCGAAGCAGTTTACCGGCTTGGCGCCGGTTAGCCGTTCATCGACGCCAGGAACTCCGCATTGCTCCGGCTCTTCGATAACCGGTCAAGCAGCAGTTCGATCGACTCCACCGGCGATAGCGGACTCATCACCTTCCGCAACACCCAAATCCGGTTCAGGTCCTCTTTCGGAACCAGCAGTTCGTCCTTGCGCGTGCCGCTCTTGTGGATGTCGATGGCCGGGAAGATTCGCTTGTCCACCATCTTCCGGTCCAGGTGCACTTCCATGTTGCCGGTGCCCTTGAACTCCTCGAAGATCACATCGTCCATTCGTGAGCCGGTATCGATCAGCGCCGTCGCCATGATCGTCAGTGACCCGCCCTCTTCGATGTTGCGCGCCGCCCCGAAAAACCGCTTCGGGCGCTGCAGCGCGTTGGAATCCACACCGCCCGAAAGCACTTTCCCGGACGGGGGAACCACCGAGTTGTACGCACGCGCCAGACGCGTGATCGAATCGAGCAGGATCACCACGTCGCGGCGGTGCTCCACCAGACGCTTCGCCTTCTCGATCACCATTTCGGCCACCTGCACGTGCCGCGACGCCGGCTCATCGAAAGTCGAAGCGATCACTTCGCCCTTCACCGATCGCTGCATGTCGGTCACCTCTTCGGGCCGCTCATCGATCAGAAGCACGATCAGGTTGATCTCGGGATGATTGGTCGTGATCGAATTCGCGATCGCCTGCAGCAGCATCGTTTTGCCGGTCCGCGGCGGCGCCACGATCAATCCGCGCTGCCCCTTGCCGATCGGGGTCAGCATGTCCATCACCCGGCCGGAATAGTTGTCCCGCGCCGTCTCGAGCTTGATCCGCTCCTGCGGATACAGGGGCGTCAGGTTGTCGAAGAAGATCTTGTTGCGCGCCTCTTCCGGCGGCTCGAAGTTGATCGCGTCTACCTTGATCAACGCGAAATAGCGCTCGCCTTCCTTGGGTGGGCGAATTTGGCCGGAAATGGTGTCGCCGGTCCGAAGATCGAACCGCCGGATCTGCGACGGTGACACGTACACGTCGTCTGGGCCCGGAAGGTAATTGTATTCCGGCGCGCGTAGGAACCCAAATCCGTCCGGCAGGCATTCGAGAACGCCCTCGGCGAAGATCAGGCCTGACTTTTCCGCTTGCACCTGCAGGATCTTGAAGATCAGATCCTGTTTGCGCATGCCCGCCATCCCGGCCACGCCCAGTTCCTTCGCGATCTGGTTGAGCTTCACGATGCTCATGTCTTTCAGCTCGACCAGGTCGAGGCTGATCACATCGCGTCCGCCCTGCTTGCGCCGCGTCGTGCCCGGAGGCAGGTCGGAATCGCGCAGCTCACCCGGTGCCGGGTCTCTCTGCGCCTCTCGTTGCGCGGGCTGTGCCGCCGGTGGAGGAACCGGCGCGGCTGCCGGCGCGGGTGGCGCCGCGGGTGGTGGCGCTGGTGGCGCGGCCGCTTCCTTCGGTGGCGCCTCCGGCTTCGCTCCGCTGTCCTTTGCCGCCTGCTCCCGGTCCTTGCTCGCGTTATCGCGGCTCGACGAGTCCCGGTCGCGCGATCGGGATCGCCGCGATTCGGCGGGTTTTCCTTCCGGCTTGGGCGAGTCTGTCGATGCGGCTTCCGAGGCGGGCGCCTCGGTGGCCGCTGTGGCGGGGGTAGAGGTTTCCTCTACGGGTGGTTGGTTGGTGTCTTCGATATCGTTTGCCAAATTTCCCTCACTCCCTGGCCGGTAACGGCCGAGAAAGGTATTGCCGGCTGATCGCCACGGTAGCGGTCCAGCCGGGCCAGTCCGGAATGACGTTCCTTCTGCGACTTCAGTTTGTCGAACTTCGTGGCTATCACGATGTAACGGCGTTGGTGGAACTCGAGCCAGGCTCGCAGCTCCAGATCTTTCTCCATCCATCCCCGGCGCGCGTCCAGCAACAATAGACACAGCGCCAAAGACGTACGGCGTTGCAAATAGCTCTCAACCAGGAATTTCCAGGTTTGAACGATCTCCTTGGGAACCCGTGCGTATCCGTATCCAGGCAGATCCGCGAACAGGTAGCGGTCGGCGACTCGGAAAAAGTTCACCGCCTGCGTCCGGCCCGGTGTTGCACTGGTTTTTGCCAGCCCCGGTGCGCCGGTCACGGCGTTCAGCAAGCTGGACTTGCCAACGTTGCTCCGGCCCAGAAAGGCGATCTCCGGTAGGTCCTCTCCAGGGAACTGGTCCGGCTGTACTGCACTCATTATAAATCGTGCGTCCGGATTTTGCATGGGGGGGGGTCGATCGGTCAACGGAGGTGGCATCCCGGGGGGCCCGATCTCCCCTCGGTCGCAAGGAGAAATGGAGCCCACCCGGACGCCCGCGGGTTAGTGCGTTAGCTTGTCATCGGCGGCCGCCGGCGGTGCTTCGAGCGCTGTCGCCGCAATCGGCGCAGCCTCGATCGGCCGCTCCAACGCCAGCCGCAACACCTCGTCCATCGAGTCGACGAAGTGCAGCTTCATTTCCTTCCGGATGTTTTCCGGAATGTCCGGAAGATCCTTTTCGTTGTCTCGCGGCAGGATCGCCTCGTGGATCCCGTGCCGGTGCGCCGCCAGCAGCTTTTCCTTCAAGCCGCCGATCGGCAGCACCTTCCCGCGCAGCGTAATCTCGCCCGTCATCGCGACGTCGCCGCGAACCGGTATTTGCGTCAGCGCGCTGCAAATGCTCGTCCCGATCGTGATGCCCGCCGACGGACCGTCTTTCGGGATCGCACCTTCCGGCACATGCACGTGGATGTCGATATGGCGATAGAAGTCCCGCGCCAGCCCGAGCGACAGCGCACGCGATCGCACATAGCTCATCGCCGCCTGCGCCGATTCCTGCATCACGTCGCCCAGCTTGCCCGTAATCGTCAGCTTGCCGCGCCCCTCCATCACCGACACTTCCGTGGCCAGGATCTGCCCGCCCACTTCCGTCCAGGCAAGCCCCACCGTGGCGCCGATCTCGTTCTTCTTATCCGCCTGCAAATCCCGGAACCGCAGCGGACCCAGCAGTTCCTGCACCTTGGCGCTGTTCACCACCGCCTTGGCCAGCTTCCCGGCCAGCCGCTCGACGGACTTCTCCGTCTTCGCCGCCGCCTTGGCCGATGTCTTCTTGGAGCCCTTGCCGCTGCCTTCGGCCGCTTCCACTTCGGCCGGCGCCGTCTGTCCGGCCACTACCTTGCGCGCGATTTTGCGGCACACATTGCCGATCTCCCGCTCCAGGTTCCGGACTCCGGCTTCGCGCGTATAGCTCTGGATCAACGTCTGCAAACCCTCATCGGTGAACTCGATATCGTTGGCCGTCACACCGGTCTGCTCGATCTGCTTGTTCACCAGGAACCGCTTGGCGATCTCGAGCTTTTCGAGTTCCGTGTAGCCCGACAGCCGGATCACTTCCATGCGGTCCTGCAGCGCCGCCGGAATCGTATGCAGCACGTTCGCCGTGGCGATGAAGAACACCTGGCTCAAGTCATACTCGACGTCCAGGTAGTGATCGATGAACATCCAGTTCTGTTCCGGATCGAGCACCTCCAGCAGCGCCGCCGACGGGTCTCCCCGGAAATCCATCGACATCTTGTCGATCTCGTCCAGCATGAACACCGGGTTCTTCGTCCCCGCCTTCTTCATGTACTGAATCACCTGCCAGGCAGCGCTGCGATGTAGGTGCGCCGGTGACCGCGGATCTCGGCCTCGTCCCGGACCCCGCCCAGCGACATCCGCACGAACTTACGCCCAGTCGCCTTGGCAATCGACATCCCGAGCGAGGTCTTGCCCACGCCCGGAGGCCCCACAACGAAGCATAAGATCGAACCCTTCGGATTCTTCACCAGCCGCCGCACACGTGCCTAAAAACTCGATGATTCGCTCTTTGATCTTCTCGAGGCCATGGTGATCCTGCTCGAGCACCTTTCTCGGCGAAGCTCAAGTCGCGGATCTCTTTCATTCTTCTTCCACGGCACCGCCAGCGGCCATTCGAGGTAATTGCGCGAAACCGTCGACTCCGCCGACATCGGCGGCAGCATCTGCTCAGCCGCTTCAACTCGGTGATCGCTTTTTCCTTGGCCTCCGGCGTCATCCCCGCCGCCTCGATCTTCTTCTTCAGATCGTCGTATTCGCTCTTCTCACCGCGCCCCAGTTCCTTCTGGATCGCCTTGATTTTTTCTCGTTGAGATAGTATTCCTTCTGCGCCCGCTCCATCTGGCGCTTCACGCGTCCCTGGATCGTGCAGATCCATGTTCAGCTTCTCGATCTCGATGTCGAGCATCTCGGCTACCCGCATCAGCCGGTCCACCGGATCGAAGATCTCGAGCAGTTCCTGTTTTCCTCGATCGTCAGCAGCAGGTTCGCGCCCACGGTATCGGCCAGCTTGCCCGGATCGTCCCACCCGGATCGCCGCGATCATCGTCTCGTAGTTCAGATTCTGGCTGAGCTTCACATACTGCTCGAACAGCGTCGTCACCCGCCCGTCAGCGCCTCGAGCTGCGGACCCTGCTCGATTTTGAACGCCATCGTCTTCACCACCCGGAAATAGCCGTCGTCGTCGGTGATCGACACCACCTTCCCACGCTCACACCCTCCACCAGGACCTTGATATTGCCGTCCTGCAGCTTCAGGCTCTGCACGATGTTGGCCACCGTTCCCACCGTGTAGATCTCTTCCGGACTCGGCTCGTCCACCGAGGCGTCGTGCTGCGTGGCCAGAAAAATCTTCTTGTCGCCCGCCAGCGCTTCCTCGAGCGCCCGCACGCTCGATTCCCGTCCCACCACGAACGGAGTCATCATGTGCGGGAAGATAACCACGTCCCGGATGGGCATCATCGGAAGGCGGCGTGTTTCGGGCTTGTCTTTCGAAGTGAGCATTTGTTTCGGTAGGACCTTGTTCCAGAATACCGTGATTCGGACGCCAGTGGCCCGCGAATACCCTTCTGCGGGTCCTTATTTACCAGATGATGGGAGTACGCCGAACGATTCCCGTTCGATGCCGTTCGCCCCGGTTTTGACCGGATTTTCCCGGCGAACCTCGCCGTAAACCTAGCCGGCCTTCTCGAGAATCGCCAGGTTGATCTTTTGCGTGACCACCATTTCCTTGGTCACCACGAATTCGCGCACCTTCTTGTACGAAGGCACGTAATACATCAGGTCGAGCATCAGGTCCTCGAGGATCATCCGCAACCCGCGCGCCCCCAGCTTGCGCTCCATCGCCAACTGCGCGATGGCTTCGAGCGCATCGTCGGTGAACCGCAGCCGCACGTTTTCGAACTCGAAAAGACGTTGATACTGCCGGCTGATGGCGTTTTTCGGCTTCGTCAGGATCTGCACCAGCGCGTCCCGGTCCAGCTCGTCCAGCACCCCCATCACCGGCAATCGGCCGATGAACTCGGGAATGAATCCGAACCGGATCAGATCGATCGGCTGTGCCTCGGCCAGCAGATGCGCATCCCGCCGGATCACCTTCTTGCCGTCTTCTTCCGACTTCTGGAACCCCATCGATGACTTGCCCAGCCGCCGCGCGATCACACGCTCCAACCCGACGAACGCACCCCCGCAAATAAACAGGATGTTCGACGTGTCCACCGGCGTGAATTCCTGGTGCGGATGCTTGCGCCCGCCCTGCGGCGGAACGTTGGCCACCGTGCCCTCCAGGATCTTCAACAGCGCCTGCTGCACGCCTTCCCCCGACACATCGCGCGTAATCGACGGATTCTCGTCCTTCCGCGCGATCTTGTCGATCTCATCGATATAGATAATCCCTTGCTGGCAGCGCTGCACGTCCCAATCGGCGTTTTGCAGCAGCCGCAGCACGATGTTTTCCACGTCCTCGCCCACGTATCCCGCCTCGGTGAGCGTGGTCGCATCGGCGATAGCGAACGGAACGTCCAGAATCCGCGCCAGCGTCTGCGCCAGCAGAGTCTTGCCCGTCCCCGTCGGCCCGATCAGCATGATGTTGCTCTTGGTGAGCTCCACATCGGTGGTCGACCGTTTGTTCATCTGGATCCGCTTGTAGTGGTTGTAGACCGCCACGGCCAGCTTGCGCTTGGTCATGTCCTGGCCCACGACATACTGATCCAGGTATTCCTTCAACTCTAAAGGCTTCGGAAGTTTGTTCGGCAGCCCTTGCGTGGGCTCGGCGCGGTCGTCTTCAAGAATGGAGTTGCAGACCGAGATGCACTCGTCGCAGATGTACGCCCTCGGATAGTCGCTCGGAGAAGAAATCAGCTTCCCCACGACGTCCTGGCTTTTGTGGCAAAACGAACAACGAAGTGATTCGTCTGAACCGGAGCGCTTCAAGCGAGACTCCTCCCTGGGGCAACCGGAAACGCCTTTCGGCGCGGCAAGTCGCGAGACTTGGCACGGAACTGGTTCAACTGAACAACCGGCATCGAGGCCAATCCGTGAAATTCCATTATCCACCTATTTGGCCCGATCAGGCAATGCCCCTCTTTTCACCCAACAGCTTACCTCTGCGGCACCCGGGTCCAACAAATCTCTCAATGGTGCTGTATTATCAATTGCTATGAATCGACGCCAACTCCTCACACTCCCCGGCCTCGCCGCCGCGCACTCTCTCCGGCCCGCCCCTGCCCTCGCCCAAGCCGGCCGCGCCGGCGTCACCCGGTATGTGCGGTTCCGGATTGGCACCTCCGGCCCCGTCTACGGCATCCTCGACGGGGAAACCATTCGCGAACTCAAGGGCAACCTGTTCGAGGATCCCGCCGAAACCGGCGCCAAACACAAACTCGCCGATGTCAAGCTCCTCTACCCCGTCCGCCCCACCAAGATCCTCGCCCTCGCCGGCAACTACCAAAGCCACCTCGGCGCCGCGCCGCCCCGCTCCAATCCCGAACCCTTCTACAAACCCCTCACCTGCCTCCAAAACCCCGGCGACCCCATCCGCCTCCCCAAGGACGCCACCAACGTTCATTCCGAATGCGAGTTGGTCATCGTCATCGGCAAACGCGCCAAAGCCGTCACCGCCGCCCAGGCGCGTGACCATATCTTCGGCGTCACCTGCGGCAACGACGTCTCCGAGCGCATCTGGCAAAACGACGCCAAGGTCAAAGACGTCCAATGGTGGCGCGCCAAGGGCGCCGATACCTTCGGCCCCGTCGGCCCCGCCATCGCCCGCGGCCTAGACTACGGCAATCTCGAAATCCAGACCCGTCTCAACGGGAAGGTCATCCAAAAGGATTCCACCTCCCACCTCGTCCACGATTGCCCCACCGTCGTCAGCTTCATCAGCCAGTACGTCACACTCATGCCCGGCGACCTGATCTTCACCGGCACCCCCGGCAAGACCTCCCCGATGAAGGCCGGCGATGTCGCCGAAGTCGAAATTCAAGGCGTCGGCATCCTGCGCAACCCCGTGCGCAACGCCTGAGGCTCACCGCCCCTTTTCGCAAATCCAGCGGAAGCAGCCGCCCCGGCCTACCGCCGCCAATCACGCAAACCCGACACCCGCCTCCGCTCCCGTCCGCAATATGTACCGCTTCCCCTCTTCATACTCCGCCGCTGTCTTCAAATGCTCCAGCATCAGCGGAGCATCCACTCCCAACCCCGCCACCGACCGCAGATACGCTCCATAGTCGATCGACCCCCGCCCCGGAACCACCTCCACGAAATGCACGTTCATCTCCGGGATCCACTGCAGGTCCTTCGCGTGGCACGAAGCAATCCACCGCCCCAGCTTCGAGAAGCACTCCCCGATGAAATCGGCATTGCCGTAAAACCGCGCCGGGCTGTTCACGCCGTTACAGACGTCCATGTGAACCCCGAAGCCCTTCCGGTCCACGGCCCTGATCAACCGTAGATAGCTATCCGGCCCGTCCGGAAGATTCCATCCCATCATCTCGATCGTGAACACCGTACGCGTCGGCTTCACCGCATCGATCACACGCCGGCAATTGGACACCGTCGCTTCCAGAAATTCATCCGACAAGTTCTTCGGATGCGGTCCGTACCATACGTCGGGGTGGAACGAACCCGCGATATCCACGCAGCATCGCGCGTGAACCTCGTCCGCCAGCTGGAGCCGCGCCGCTACATAATCAAGGTTCGCCTTCCGCTTGGCCGCATCCGGATCGAGCATGTTCTTCCACGCACCCACCTCGGCGATGACAACATTCTCGGCTGCGTAGGCGTCCCGGATCGCACGCACCCGCACCGCATCGCCCGCCTCCGCCGGCGGACAATAAGCCGCGCTGTAACCCAGTCGCCGGTGCTCCCGCGCCAGTTCCCGCGGATCGTCGGACTTGAGAAAGACCGGTCCCCCAAGCCGGATCGGACGCCCGGCCGCCCCGGCGGCGGCAGCCGCCACCAGCGCACCGAACGCGGTACGCCGCGTCATGGAATTGGATCGGTTCACACCGATCAGCGTACTACCTTTTGCGGCGCTCCAGTCTTCCCCTTCTCGGAGACGCCATTTTGTCCACGGACGGACAAAATGTCCGGACACCAGAATCTTACAAGTGTTCTTAGTCTTTCGCTTGCAATCAGTTGAAAGTGGACGACCTTTGGGCCAAGACGTGCCCTACGACAGGACATGGAACCGATGCACAGAGTTCATAAGCTATCCGTTATCGGCCTGCTGGCGCTAGCCGCCCCCCTGATGGCCGGAGACGAAAAGCTTGCGCCGGAGTTGCTTTCCGGCGACTCCGGCGAGCCTCAGGACGTGATCGTACAATATGCACCGCCTCCCGAGAGAGCGATGGCTGAAGATCGCATAGGCGGATTCCGCCTCGTCGGCGCGGCCAATCGCGACGCCCGCCCAGCCGCGCGCGCCGCCCGCCACCGGTTGCTCCGGGCGACGCTGGTGCAGTTGGCCGGCGATCCCAACGTGCTCTACATCTCCCCCGATCGAGAAGTGCGCGTCACCGGCTCCAGCGGCTCAGGCTCCAGCCCGCTCGACTATTCGATGGCCACAATCGGCGCCCTGGCGGCCCAAAAAAGCGGCTACAACGGGCGTGGGTTCTCCGTTGCCGTCATCGACAGCGGCGTCGATCAGGGCTCGTTCGACCTCCGGGACTCCGCCACCTGCTCCACCTCTCGCGTCGTCTATACCGAAAACTTCGCCACCTGGGACCCCAACGGCTGGGACCCCTACGGCCACGGCACTCACGTCGCCGGCATCATCGGCGGCAATGGCGTCTGCGCCGCCAAAAACGGCGGATCGAGCTACAAAGGTCTGCCCGGCGTCGCTCCGCAGGTGAACATCGTCTCGCTGCGGGCGCTCGACAACAGCGGCGTCGGCAGAGACAGTTCGGTCATCGCCGCCATTGACCGCGCCATTGCGCTGAAAACCCGCTTCAAGATCGCGGTGATCAATCTGTCGATGGGCCGCGTCGTGAAGGAGTCCTACACCAAGGATCCGCTCTGCCAGGCCGTCGAGCGCGCCTGGAAGGCCGGTATCGTCGTCGTGGTGGCCGCGGGCAACAATGGCCGCGACAACTCCATGAAAACCGCCGGCTATGCCACCGTCACCTCGCCCGGCAACGACCCCTTCGTCATCACCGTCGGTGCCATGCGCGACATGGGAACCGCCTCCAAGAGCGATGACCAGATCGCAACGTTTTCCTCCAAAGGGCCCACGCTGCTCGACCACTTCGTCAAACCGGACCTGGTGGCCCCCGGCAACAGCATCAACTCCGTCAAGCCATGGGGCACGTATCTGCAAAGCGCCTACCCCGCCAACACCGTCCCCGGCGATTGGGCCACCGGCGTACCCTACGAATCGTACTTCTTTCTCAGCGGAACCAGCATGGCCGCGCCGATGGTCAGCGGCGCGGCGGTGCTGCTGCTTCAGGACGAACCCACCCTCAAGCCGGATCAGGTGAAGGCGCGGCTGATGAAGACCGCGTCCAAGTCCTTCCCCGCGCAAAGCGTATGGGTCGACACCCGGAATCGCGTCACCTACACCGCCGTACCGGACATCTTCACCGTCGGCGCAGGCTACCTCGACATCAGAGCCGCCCTCGCCAGCAACGAGACGATCGGCTCCACGCAATCGGCCATGTCGCCGCGCGCGGTGGTGAAGAACGGGCAGGTCCTGATCGTCAACGACACCACGGGAGCGACTAACGTCGCCTGGGGCACCAATGTCGTCTGGGGGACCAATGTCGTGTGGGGAACCAATGTAATCTGGGGCACCAACGTCGCGTGGGGCACCAATCTGGTGTGGGGAACCAGCAGCGTCAGCGGCTATAACGTTGTGTGGGGATCCAACGTCGCCTGGGGCACCGCCAATCCCTTCAGCGAATCGACGTCGGTGGACGGGGAACGATAGTTCCCCGCTCCCGTCTCCCAGGTCTCTCTCCGGCACAACGGAGCCGGGGCAGCGATGTCTTTCGGTCTCGCGGCCGCCCCGCCCCGTGCCGGCTACTTCTCGCGAACGGCCTTGAACTCCTGCGGGCCGCCGAAGCCGCGGCCGCCACCTTTCCGGCCTTGCTTGCCCTCGCCGCCGCCCTGCCTGCCTTGGCCGCCGCCGGGCCCGGCGCTCCATCTTCCGGGTAACGCGATCTCGTCACCCGATACTTTGCCCGATATAGACGAACTTCATCTCACGGTCGCCCCGTTTCATCACCTGCTTGAACTCGATCGAGTCGCCGTCGACCTTTCCGTCCTGAATCTCGGAATCGCCCATCATTTCGTTTCCAATGGTGCCGGTGAGCTTGTCCCCGTCCGCCTTCAGATCGAAGTTGATCTTCATCTCGCCACGTGGACTCTCCATCGTGGCAACCCATTTTCCCGTCACCTCGGCCGCCAGCATCGTGGCCGCCGAGAGCGCAAAAGCAGCAATCATGTGTTTCATAGTTAGTGAGTCGTCCTCGCTAGCAATGACGCCACCGCGAGGCTCGTTCCGGTAAAGATTTGTGAACGCCCTCGAGCTTGACGCGAGCATCGGTTATCGACTAAAATACAAACGTTCGTTTAAATCGAACGTACGATGCAATCGGAAGCCACCACACACGACCGGATCCTCGACGCCGCCGAAGCCCTCTTCGCCGAGCAAGGCTTCGAATCCACCTCCATCCGCGCCATCACCGCCGCCGCTGGCGCCAACCTCGCCGCCGTCAACTACCATTTCCAGTCCAAAGAGACTCTCATCCACGCCGTTCTCGCCCGCCGCCTCGACCCCGTCAACGACACCCGCCTCTCCATGCTCGACGCCATTCTCGCCCAGTCCGACGGCGCCCCCCCGGATCTCGACGGCATCCTCCACGCCTTTGCCCGGCCCATCTTCGAGGCTGCCTTCGGCCTTGAGGCTAACCCTGCCTTCGCCCGCCTCGCCGGCCGTATCTCCAGCGAACCCGGCGACTCTCTCCGTAAGTTGGCATTCGAACATATACGGCCCGTTGCGCATCGTTTCTTCCGCGCCTTCGCCCTCGCGCTCCCTGACCTGCCGCCCGTCGACCTGATCTGGCGGATCCACCTGTCCATCGGCGCCATGTTCCACCTCCTCGCCGCGAGTGACTTCATTTGCGAAATCTCCAACGGCATTTTCCAAACACCCGACGTCGAAACGGCTCTGCTCCAATGGGTCACCCATACGCGAGCGGCGCTTCTCGCCCCGGCCGCAAAGTCGAATTTGCAGCAACAAAGCCAATTAAAGGCCGCAGGATGAAACGCTTACACCTTTTATTCGCCATCGCAGCAAACCCAATTCTTCTGCTCGCGCAGTCACCCGAACCCATCCGCCTGAGCCTCAAACAGGCGGTCGACCTCGCCCTCGCACCGGACGCCTCAGCCCGCATCGACCTCGCAAATCAGCTCATCGAGCAGTCCCGCACCCGTGCCAACCAAGCCCGCGCGGCCCTCCTCCCCAATGTCGACGCCACCGTCGCTGGCCAGAACTTCACCCGCAACCTCGCGGCCTTCGGCGTACGGTCGCCGGTCCCCGGCGTCGCCTTCCCCGAAATCGTCGGGCCACTCACCGTCTTCGATGGCCGCGCCACACTCACTCAGACCGTCTTCGATTTCGCTGCCATCACTCGATGGAAAGCCGCCAAAGCTGCTATCGATACGGCTCGTTCCGAAGAAGAGGCGGCCCGCAACGACACCGCGGAGCAAGTGGCTCGCGCCTATATGGCCACACTGCGCGCTTCCGCGGCCCTGGACGCCGCCCGCGCCAATCTGGATCTTTCCGAGGCCAACGCCGCTCTCGCAGAACGCCGCAAGAACGCCGGCACAGCCACCGGCATCGACGTGACCCGAGCCCAGGTCCAGGCCGCCAACGATCGCCAGCGTCTCCTCGCCGCCACGCATGTCCGCCGCCGCGCCGAGCTCGTCCTCCTCCGAGCGATCGGCGCCGGGATGGAGGTCGCCGTGGTCGATCTCACCGACACCCTGCAATACACTCCGCCAGACCCCGTCCCGGTCGACGAGGCCATCGGCGTCGCCCTCGACGCCCGTGCCGACCTTCGTGTCCAACGCCGGCGCCAGACCGCCGCCGCGCTCTCCTATGACGCCATTCGCGCCGAACGCTACCCATCCATCGCCGCTTTCGCCGACGCCGGCAACATCGGCCTGTCGCTCGGCGAGACGCGGTTCACACGCACTCTCGGCCTCTCACTCCGGGTGCCTCTTTTCGATGGCGGCCGCCGCGATGCACGGCGCGCGGAAGCCTCCATCGCCATCCGCCAGGAAGCGATTCGTGAGCGCGACATCCGCCGCCAGATCGAACTCGAAGTTCGATCCGCATTCGAAGATCTGGCCTCCGCGGGCGGCCAGGTGAAGGTCGCCGAAGAAGGCCTTACACTGGCCAACCGCGAGCTCGAACAGGCGCGCCGCCGCTTCGACGCGGGCGTGGCTCCCGGAATCGAACCCATCGACGCGCAAACACGCGTCGCCCGCGCCCGCGCCAATCGAGACGACGCGCTCTATCTCCACAACCTCGCCAAAATCGAACTGGCCGCCGCCACCGGAACCATCCGAAAGGTGATCCAGTAAGGTGCATCCATGAAGAAACTCATCCCCATCGTCCTCGTTCTCGCCACAGCCGGATTCCTCGCCTGGCGATTCTTCAACGGCGCGGCCGATCCGAATGGCTCCATTCATCTTTCGGGCAACATCGAAGCCACGCAGGTGGACGTCTCCTTTCCCATGCCGGGCAAGGTCGTCGCCATCGAGGTGCGCGAGGGCGACGCGGTTCGCAAAGGCATGGTCGTCGCCCGGCTCGACCCGGAAATTCTCGAACGCCAGAAGCTGCGCGAGCAATCGGCCGCCGATGGCGCTGAAGGTGTCCTCGCGCAGGTGAGAACGATGATTGACTGGCAGCGCCAGACGGTCGATCGCGATCGGGATCTTCGCCAGGCCGAGATACGCCAGGCCGAGGCCCGTCTTCGCGATCTCGAAGCCGGCGCCCGTCCCCAGGAAGTCGCCCAGGCCGAAGCCGCGCTCGAGCAAGCCCGCACCGAGCACACCCGCGCCAAAGCGGACTGGGATCGAGCCCAGACCCTTTACAAGAACGAGGACATCTCCACCCAGCAATTCGATCAGTTCCGCTCCCGTTTCGACGCCGCCTCCGAGGCCATGCGCGCCTCCTCCGAGCGCCTCGCCCTGGTGAAGGAAGGCCCGCGAAAACAGGAGATCGAAGCCGCCCGCGCCGCCCTCTCGCGCGCCCAGGCCGCGCTGAAGCTCAGCGAAGTCAACCGGCTCGAAGTGCGGCGCAAAGAGCAGGAACTCGTCACCCGCCGAGCGGACCTCGAACGCGCCCGTGCCCAAGTTTCCGTCGTCGACCGCCAACTCGACGACGCCACACTCACCGCACCCATCGACGGCGTCGTGCTCGTCAAAGCCGCCGAGCCCGGCGAAGTGCTCGGCGCCGGGCTTCCCGTGGTCACCATCGGCGATCTCGCCCGCCCCTGGCTCCGGGCATACATCTCCGAACAGCAACTCGGCCGCGTCAAACTCGGCGACTCCGTCCAAATCACCACGGACTCTTTTCCCGGCAAGACCTACAACGGAAAGGTGACCTTCATCGCCTCGGAAGCCGAATTCACGCCCAAGCAGATCCAGACCGCCGAAGAACGCGTCAAGCTCGTCTACCGCATCAAGGTCGAAGTCGACAATCCGAATCAGGAACTGAAGATCAACATGCCCGTCGACGCGGTGATAGGCCGCTCATGATCCAAGCCCGGGCTCTGACCAAGCAATTCGGCCCCCTGACCGCCGTCGATGCCTTGACCTTCGACGTAGCCGAAGGCGAGGTCTTCGGCATCGTCGGGCCCGACGGCGCGGGCAAGACCACCACGCTCCGTATGCTCGCCGGAGTCGCCGGCATCACCGCCGGTTCGGCCCGTGTCGCCGGGCACGATGTCGCCCGGGCAACGCAAGCCGTCAAGGATTCCATCGGCTACATGGCCCAGCGCTTCGGCCTCTACGGCGATCTCACCGTCGGCGAGAACATGCGTTTCTACGCGGACCTGTTCGGAATCGACGCCGCCGAACGGGACCGCCTTGCTCCGCGCCTGCTCGCCATGACCCGCATGGAGCCATTCCTCGACCGGCCCGCCGCCAAGCTCTCCGGCGGCATGAAGCAGAAGCTCGCCCTCATGTGCACCCTGCTCCATCACCCGCGCGTGCTCCTGCTCGACGAGCCCACCAACGGCGTCGATCCGGTTTCCCGCCGCGACTTCTGGGCCATCCTCCGCGATCTCGTCGAAGACGGACTCACACTGCTGCTCACCACCGCCTACATGGACGAAGCCGAACGCTGCGATCGCGTGGCCCTGATGAGCGAGGGGCGCATCATCCGGTGCGCGCCGCCGCGCCAACTGCGCGAGTCTCTCCCGGAGACATGCTACGAAGTCGAGACCGCCAATCAGCAGGCGGACCGGCGCCGTCTGGCCACCTTGCCCGGTGTCACCGCGGTTCGCCCGGCCGGCAGCGTCCTCCACGTTTTTCTCGAACCGGACGCGGCGCCCGAGCCGGCCTGGAAGAAGATCACGCCGTCGCTCGAAGACGTGTTCGTCGCGACGCTCGAGGCAGGCGCATGAGCACACCCGCCGTTTCCATCGTCGGGCTAACCCGCCGCTTCGGCGATTTCGTCGCCGTCGATGACGTCACCCTCGACGTCGCCCGCGGCGAGGTCTTCGGTTTTCTGGGACCCAACGGCGCGGGTAAGTCGACCACCATTCGCATCCTCTGCGGCCTGCTAGCACCCTCATCCGGCGCGGCGAAAGTCGTGGGCTTCGAGGTCGGTCCGCAGTCGGAACAGATCAAGAGCAGCATCGGATACATGTCCCAGCGCTTCTCTCTCTACGATGACCTCACCGTCGAGGAGAACATCGATTTCTTCGCTGGCATCTATGGCGTCCCCCACGCCAAGCGCGGTCAACGCAAGGACTACGCGCTAACGATGGCCGGCCTGACCGGCCGCCGCGGCGATCTCACCGCCCGCCTCGCCGGCGGATGGAAACAGCGCCTCGCGCTCGGCTGCGCCATCCTGCACGAACCGCCCGTGCTCTTCCTCGACGAACCTACCTCCGGCGTCGACCCGGTCGCCCGCCGCCAGTTCTGGGATCTCATCTACGACCTCTCCGCCGCCGGCCACACCGTCTTCGTCACCACCCACTACATGGAAGAAGCCGAGTACTGCAACCGCCTGGCGCTCATGTACCGCGGCAAAGTGATCGCCCTCGGAACCCCCACAGAGTTGAAGCGCGCCTCTGGCGTCGCCACGATGGAAGAGGCCTTCATCGCCAGCATCGAAAAGGAAGAGGCTGCCGCATGAGCTTTACCCGAACCTGGGCCATTACCAGGAAGGAACTCCTGCACATCGTCCGCGACCGCCGCAGCCTCGTCATGGCACTCGGCGTCCCCTTCCTCCTTCTGCTGCTGTTCTGCTACGCTCTCTCGCTCGATGTCGACCGCATCCAAACCTGCGTCTACGACCAGGACCGGTCCCCCGAATCCCGGGAACTGATCGAACGCCTCGCCGCCTCGCGCTACTTCGACATCGTGCAAAACGCCGCGAACCTGCGGGAAGTGGACCGTGCCATCGTCTCCGGCAGCGCCATGCTCGCCGTCGTCATTCCGCCCCGGTTCGCCGCGCGCCTCCTGGCCCGCCATCCCGAGCCCGTTCAGTTGATCCTCGACGGCGCGGACTCGAACACCGCCTCCATCGCCCAGGTCTACGCACTGAACGTCGTCAGCGCCTTCGCGGCCGAACGCTTCCACGTGTCCCCGTCCGTCGACCCCCAACTCCGCGTCTGGTACAACAGCTCGCTTGTCTCGCGCAATTTCATCGTCCCCGGGCTGGTGGCTGTCATCCTCATGATCATCGCGGCACTGCTGACATCGCTCACCGTCGCGCGCGAATGGGAATCGGGAACCATGGAGCAGTTGCTCTCCACACCGCTCCGCCCCGCCGAGATCGTATTCGGGAAGCTGGCCGCGTTCTTCGTCCTCGGCGTCGCCGACGCGATCATCGCCATCGCCGCCGCCGTCTGGATCTTCGATGTCCCCTTCCGCGGCAGCCTTCTCTTTCTCGGAGCCGCCACCTGCATTTTCCTGTTCGGCGCTTTCTCGTGGGGCATCTTCATCAGCTCTATCGCCGGCTCACAATTGCTCGCCTACCAGATGGGCCTGCTCAGCACGTTTCTTCCCGCGTTCCTGCTCTCGGGATTCATCTACGCCGTCGAAAACATGCCGCTCCCGATCCGCATGCTCAGCTACATCTTCCCGGCCAAATACTTCGTGACGATTCTCAAGGCGAGCTTCCTCAAAGGCGTCGGCCTCGAAGTGCTTTGGCCTTCGGTCGTATTCCTCTCGATCTACGCCGCGGCCGTTTCCACGCTCGCCGTCCGCAAACTCCGCACCGAGGTGGCCTGACGCATCATGAATTCCTGGGAGCGCATCCGCACCATCATCGGCAAGGAACTCCGCCAGGTGCTGCGCGAGCCGCGCCTGCGCGTGATGATCATCGTGCCGCCGGTTGTGCAGTTGCTCGTGTTCGGATTCGCCGTCAACCTGGACGTCGACCACGCCCGCATCGCCTGGAGCGACGCCGACCGCACGCCGGAAAGCCGCGCGCTCCGCGACGCGTTCGTGTCGTCGGGCTACTTCGAGATCAACTCGAGCGCCGGATCCGAAGACGCCGTCCGCGACTATCTCGATGGCGGCGGAGGTATCGCTGTCGTCCGCATCCTGCCCGGCTTCGCGCGAGACCTGCTGCGCGGCAGCCCGGCCGCGGTGCAGATTCTGGTGGACGGATCGAATTCGAATAACGCGAACCTGGTGAGCGGCTACGCCAACCGGATTGCCGCCAGCTTTCGCCAGCGCCCGGCTCCCGCGCTGGCGGCGCCCCGCGTCTGGTTCAACCCCGAGCTCAAGAGCCGCTACTACTTCGTCCCCGGCGTGCTGATGAACATCATCACGCTCATCACGCTGATGCTGACGGCGATGGCGATCGTGCGGGAGAAAGAGATCGGCACCATGGAGCAGTTGATGGTGACGCCCATACGCCCCTTCGAATTGATCCTCGGCAAGACGCTGCCCTTTGTCGCCATCGGGCTCTTCGACCTCTTCCTGGTCACGGCCGCCGCCCGTCTCGTGTTCGGCATCCCGTTCCGCGGCAGCCCGCTTCTGCTGCTAGGCGCATCGCTGCTGTTTCTGATGACCACGCTCGGCATGGGCCTGTTCATCTCGACCGTTTCGCGTACCCAGCAACAGGCCCTCATGTCTTCGTTCTTCTTCTTCATGCCGGCCTTCATGCTGAGCGGCTTCGCCTTCCCCGTGCGCAACATGCCGGCCCTGGCGCAATGGATCAGTTACGCTAACCCGCAGCGCTACTTCATCGAAGTGCTGCGCGGAGTGTTCCTGAAGGGGTCCGACGCGTCGGTGTTGTGGATGCAACTGGCCGCAATGGCCGCCCTCGGCGTGGCGATTCTGGGCGCAAGCACGATGCGCTTCCAAAAGACCCTGGATTGAGAATGGCAAGGTCATTTTTTTGCTCCTGTCCCAGTGTGCGGGGCGGCTTGGGGGCGCCCGCGAAATTGATCTGGGCAAGCTGTTGCAGGTGCAAGAGATATTTATTTTCGATTACCGAACAGCGGCGTCGGGGCGCGTTTGGGCGCAGGCGGTGAGCCAACTGGTTTTGAGGTCTCGCACCAGGCGGACGGAGGCTGTTGCGCTGAGTGCCTGACCGAGAGCATTTTCCACTAACCCGCGGCCGTCCAACGCGACCGCACCTCGCCCCGGTTCACCACCTCCCGCCACCGCCGGTCAAACCGCGCCGCCACTTCCGGATGCGACGCCAGCACCGGACCGAGCCCCAACTGAATATGCGGCTGCGCCACCACATCCTCGAGATCGAGACGCTGTTCCACGTCCTGCCAACGATCGGTGAGCCCACCCGGATCGAGCAGCACCAGACGCTCGCCGATGACGCCGAAGTTCTTTGCGTGCGGATCGACCGAGAACAGCCCATAGGACCACCCGCGGAGACGCAGTTCCAGGAACCGATCCAGCCATAGCTCGAGCGCCGCCGGATCGTTGCGCTGCGCCGCCTCCGCCAGCCGCTCGTAAAGAGTGCAGTCCACACGCTCGGCCGCTTCCTCCACCGTCATCTTGCGCGGCCATCCGCGCACGCGGACTTGGGTGGGCGGGAACACGATCCGCTCGGGCACCAGTCCCGATCCCGTCAATTCCCGCCGCGCCAGAGTCTCGCCGCGGCGGTCCCGCGTCACCCAAGTGCGCCATATCTGGCGGACCGGGCCCTTGTACCAAAGGCTCCGCGGGATTACCGCCAGAGCCGCTTGCGTGATGAGGCTCAGCAGGCGAACGCGCCGCGATGGACGCGCCGTCATGCGGAGCCACCACGACTTGGGAACCCACGGCTCGATCCGCTTCAGCCAGCGCCAAAGAACGATTAGGGAAACCATCGCCAACGGCGACCGCTCCCTCTTCACCACCCAGTGCTCGGAGGCGTACACCACCTTGCCGATTCCCTCGCCGAGCCGTTCGAGCGGCTTCCCGGTCAGTTCGGGCGGCGCTGCTGCCAGTGCGCGCATCCTGTTCGATGTGTACAAGAGTCCGGCGGCAAAATCAAGGGGTCCCGGCGTTGTGAGGAGAAGGTAGTTGTAAGGAGGGGATGTGTGTGGTATAGTGTGTGTGGAATGGCACAAGTTAATATGTATGTTGGAGATGATATGGCCACCCGGCTGCGGGCGGAGGCCGAACAGGCGGGAGTGCCACTCTCGCGCTATATCGTTGATTTGATTGCCAAGCATGATCGGTCAACCAGTTGGCCCAAGGACTATTTCAACAGCGCTTGCGGGTTCCTGACGGATGACTTCCCGGACATTCCCGATACCTTGCCGGAAGAAGTGGAGCCGTTGGAAGCCAGTGATGGCCGGGCGGCGCAGGCATCGGTTTGACCCGCTATCTGCTCGACTCCAACATCTGGATCGGCATGGCGCGCGGCGACGAGTCCCTGCTGGAACGCATCCGGCTGATGGAGCCGCCTCAGATCGTCACCTGCAGCGTGGTGCGGGCTGAGTTGGCCTACGGCGCCCGGAAGAGCAGGCAGGTGGAGAAGAACCTGGTCGGATTCCAGCGCCTGCTCGATCCGGTGGACTCGCTCGCGTTCGACGACCTGGCGGCGGATCACTACGGGATGATCCGCGCGGATCTGGAGCGGGCTGGGACGCCGATCGGTGCGGCGGACCTGATGATCGCCTCGATCGCGCGGTCCCGCGATGTGGTGATGGTGACGCGCAACGTCAACGAGTTCGTCCGGGTGGTGGGGCTGCGCGTGGAGGAGTGGTAGCGCTACCCGCGCCCTCCGAATAGCTCTGCCCGGTCCTGCTCCGCGAGCAGCGGGGCCTGCAGACGCACCGCCTCCCCTGTCGTCTTGAACAGCAGATCCCCGTGCCCGAGCAAAGCCTCGGCTCCGTTCTCCTCGAGCACCATCCGGGATTGCGTGGCCGAGGTCGTCTTCAGGCACACCCGTCCGGCGAGGTTCGCCTTCAAGGCCGGCGAGAGGATCTGGGCGCGCGGATCCTGCGTCGCCAGCACCAGATGAATGCCCGCCGCGCGGGCCTTTGCACCCAACTGGACGATGGCGCGTTCCATCGGCTCGCGGTGTTTTTTGTGCGCCACCAAATTGCCGTACTCGTCACAGAAGCAGACGATCCGCGGCAGCGCGCGCTCGCCAAGGGTGCGATTGAGTAGGTCGAGGTCGGTGGCGTAGTTGCTCGCGAAGAGACGGTAGCGCCTCTCCATTTCGGCGATGAGGCGTTCGAGTCCGGAGATGGCCTCGCCGGGCGTGCTCAGGATCGGGAATCCATCGAGCAAAAAAGGCGACCCGGACAATTCCTGGAACGTGACCCGCTTGGGATCGATCAGCATCAGGCGCAGCGTTCGCGGCGTATTCACCGCCACCATGCTCGCGATGGCGGTCCGGAGCCACTCGCTTTTTCCGCTGCCGGAGGTTCCGGCCACGAGCATGTGGGGACAGTCGGTGCGGAGGTCGGCGAAGTGCGGGCTCCGTTGCAGATCGACGCCCACCAGCACGGAGGAGTTGCCGGCCGCTTGCGGGAGGCTTGGGCGGACTTCGGCAAAGTGCAGCGTCTGGCGATCGGGCCGCTCCAGGTCGACGACGAGCATGCCATTCTCCACCCGGATGAGCGCCGGGCGCGACAGCCGCAATTGGACCCCGATGTCGGAGCCGAGCGGGAGTATCCGTCCCACCTTCACGCCTGGGCCCGGCATCAGGTGGAATCGCAGAAACGATGGGCCCACCACGGGATCGTTTTCCAAGGTCACCATGGGCCCGAATTGTTCGAGCACCTGGACCAACCGCGTTCCGAGTTCGCGATGGGCGTAGGAGGGCGATGGAGCCCCGGGCCGCCCGAACCCGGCGATGCGCCCAATCAAGGCGACCAGCTTCGGCCGCACCGGAGCGATCTGTTCCTCGCTGAGAGTGGACCGTTCGAGCGCCGGCCGAAAGTGGAACAATCCGATTTCGCCAAGCCCTTCCTCCGGCCGCGCCCGCAGCATTTCATGGTAGAGGCACAACTGGGCCAGGTCCGCTTCGGGCGCTCCGGCGCCGAGCTTGAGGTCAATCACGCACCAGCGCCTGCTGGCCGGGTTCCGCCAAACGGCGTCGACGGCGCCGGTGACGAGAACGGGCGCGGGCCAGGAGGGATCCTCAATCCGCCACTCGAGTTGTTCTTCCACCGACAGCGCATCGCGATCCTTCATCCCGTTGGCAAGCATCTGGCAGACCCAACCGCAAAGGTGACCGGTGGCTTCCCACAGCGACAGCACCTGCGAAGCGGAGCCGTGGAGCGAGGCTTGGCTCTCGCGCAACCTCGGCCCGAGGATGGTTTCGTAGACGTGAGCGGCGAGCCGGTCCGGATGATTGACGTCGTCGGGGTCGAGCACGGCTTGCCAGTTGCGCAGCGGGTCCGGCCCCATGAGGACGCGGAAGGATCGATGAAACAGAGACCCGAGCATTGCCGTGCTCGGTTCGCCCGTCCCGGGTTGACCGCCCGCGGCGCGCCAGATCTCGCGCCGCACACCGGAAACGGGGACGCGGACGGGTTCAGGCATCGGCGGCCTCCGGCGGAGATCCTTCCACCGGCTGGAAAAGAACCAACGGAGGCCCTTCCAAAACTCCGAACTGCATTGGATGACTAAGCGCACATCTGGCTACTTCCTCGAGCGAATGAGAGATCCGGAGGGCGGCCTGCTCCGCGCTGATCACCCTTTCCCGGTAGACCAGTTCCGAGAGGCCCGCCAATAACGGATCGGCGGGAGATGTTTCAAATAATTGATCGCGAAATTGTTCCAATTGCGGCGGCAGGTTATCGAGCGCCCACCGTGTTACTTCCTCTTCGCCTATCGGATCGCCGTCGTTGGCGAGTTCGCCGGCGCGCGCCGCGGTGACCATGTCGCGAATAGCCTGGAGCGCGGCCACCGCCTCCGGCAGCGGGGTGACGCGAACCGCGCCGCGCTGCTCGAGCCCGGCCAGCAACTGCGCGCCTTTCGCGCCGGGCCGAATGGAGGGATCGCACACCAGGATGAGCCGGGCGGCGTTGGAGTCCCAGGCCTGGTTCACTTTCTTCAGGCGGTTGGTGAAGGCATTGCCGCCTTCGAAGCAGAACACCGCGGCTGTATGACCGCGGGGGCCGCGGAAAGCGAGTTGGGCCCAGGAGTCGATATCGGGGCGGGGGCCATTGAACTTCGCCCCACTACCGCCGAGCAGCCAAGGCAGCCCCTCGGCCACCTTCTTCTCGCCGGGACGTCCGGCCGAAGACTGGCGCGCACGGCGGAGATTGTTCTCATACTCCTCGCGCAGCACCTCTTCATTCGTGCGCCGTGGCGCCGAGGAAGGAGCCTCTCCCATCAGGCTGGCGAACAATGCCTTGCCATGCTGCAGAAGGGCGCGCGGCAGGCATGCCCCGGTGGTTGCGAACAGAGGCTCGAGATCGGCGTCGCTCAGCGGCCAGAGGGGTTCGCCGGGATGCGCCTGGCGCAGCGAAGCGAGACCGGGAGCGGCGTCGAGGCGCGCCTTGACCAACTCGTGCGCCATGGCGAGATCGATGGGGCGAAGCTGAATCTGGTCCTGCCGGAAGCGGTCCCAATCGGCCCTGAGCATGGCGTCTTCCAGGCGGGGCTCGAACTCCGACACGACGCAGGAAAGGAAGAACAGATGCTGGTGACGGGCGTGCAACTCCGATACGGCGCGACCCAAGGCGTGGTACCCAGTGTTGTCGCCGGTGTAGCGTTCCAGCCCTTCCACTTGATCGAAGCAAAGCACGGTGGGAGTGGGCGCGATGAATTCGAGCAGGGCGTGCACGGCCTGAGCGGCTTCCATCTCCCGGCTGACGTCGGCATCGTCGAGGTCGCCTTCGACGCCGAGCGACTCGAGGTCCTCCGCCCGCAGCGCTTCGCCGCGCAGCCAGGCCCCGGCCACGCGACGGTGACGGCCGGCGGCCAGCGCGCGCAGGACCCGGCCGGCGGCCAGGTGCATGGCCTCGACGCGATCCAGCCGGTTGCCCGGTTCCGCAAGCAGCAAATCGGCGCGGCTACGGGCGCCCTCGACCGGCTTGAGCAGATCGGCAGCGATGGTCATGCGGAGATGGCGCCAGAGGGTGGCTCCGCTGGCGTTGCAGCGGACGTAGAGGAAGACGGTGTCCGCGACGCCCTCGCGGCGATTGAGATCCAGGCGATTGCGGAGACGCCCAAGAAGGTGGGTTTTGCCGCTGCCTGGAGGACCGGTTACGAGCACGGCGCCCTTGGCGCCGAGTTCAAGCTGACGGATCTCACCCCGGATGCGCAGGAAGGCGTCGTCGTTGATGCTGCCCACATCGACGCCAAGGCCGGTCCACGCCGACTCGAGGGCGGCGCTGGCGAATGGGTTCGCCTGAAACGGAATCCGGACGGCCCTACCGCGCGAAAATGGAGACATAGTAGTTGCCGTATCCGTCGGTTACCAGTTGTTCGCGTTCCTGCTCGGCGATCGCCTTGGCGAAACCATGGGCGTTTAGGAACACCTTCGCCTCCTTCTGCAGGAGGAGAGCTGCTTCATCGAAAGTCCGCTTATCCAGGGCGGCCAGCTCCGGCTGGGTGCGGAGACGCTGGAAGGTGACGCTGGCGCCGGGAGAGAAGGCGATGCGAGTCATCGCATCGAACAGGCGGGTGGCGATGGCACCGATGGCGGGCGTGGACGCGGTGACCGGCGAGGGCGCGGGCACCGGCGTACCCTGGGCGCCCCCGAGCAGAGTGCGGATTTGAGACGCCGGCCGCTCGATGCCGAACGAGGCGAGCAGCGCCGCGATTTCCGATTCGAGGAACGGCCAGGGATGGGCGGTGTCAATCACTCGCTTGCTTTTCGAGCCCGCGGCCGCGGGCATCTCGCGCAACCGGCCCTCGCGCAACAGCGCGTCGCGAACCTTGTTGACCAGCCCTTTCTGGAGCTTGGGATCGCCGGCGGCGGCGCGTGTGGCAAGTCCAGTCTTGCCAAGCATCTCACTCGCGGCGGCCAACAGACGTTCGCGGGCGAGCGTTTCCGGGTCGCGATTCCAGTAATTCTTTCCCCATGCGAACAGGCGGCCGGAATCGACGTCGCCGGCGAGCATCGGCGCGATGTGCTTCGCGGCGAGCTTCTTCCCATCCACTTTCGTTCCGGCGAAGGCGCGCGCCAGTTGCGCGGCCGACAGCGGGGATTGCGCCTGCTGGATCGCCTGAACAAGGGCCTCCCGGATACCGGGCGGGTCCATTGGACTCATGAACCCAAAATAGCACCGAGTCGCAGACGGCCCCACCTATGTGATGCAATAGCTGGTCGAGCAAGCTATGCCGGAGACAGGATACTGGGACAAGACCGATCGTTTTGAAGAGAAGCTGAAACTGCTCGAGACGGCGTGGGCGCGGCGTGACTACCGTCTGGCGCGCGCGCTCACCGCGTCGCTGCGCAACACCGTGCTGCAACAGGAGCAGGAGCATACGCCCGACGAAACGCCGCTGGCTCCCATACCCGCGCACGGGCGCGTGGAGGATCTGCCAGCGGCATGGCGCGAGTGGGCGCGCGGGTGGCGCCGGTTTCTGGTGATTCACCTCGACGAGACCACGGGCCAGGCGCGCCCGCCAGAACCGGTGGAGGTGGCGTTGCGCTTCCCGATCGGCGAGACGGTGGACCTGTCACGCGAGATTCGCCTGGCGAGGGTCGACAACGGAGCGTTGGTGGAGACGGCATGTCAGGTGCATGGCGAGGTGGCGCGGCGGGACTATCGCGCCTGCCGGCTGCTGTTTTTGGCGGCGTCGCCGGCGCACACGCGATCCACGTGGCTGGTTTTCTATGGCAATCCGGACGCGGAACTGCCCGATTACCCGAGCGATCTGCGCGCGACGGGAGAAGGCTTCGCGCTCGACGTGGAGAACGATTTCTTCCGGGCGTCGCTATCGCGGCAGATGGGACAACTCGAACGGCTGACGTTCAAGCGCGAGCACGGACTGGAGTTGTTCGCGGGCGGCGAAGGACACGGCGAGCCTCCGGGGATCGACTGGGCGCATGACTATGTAAGTTCGGGTAACTTCCAAAAGCTGCGGATTACTCTTTGGGACACGTGCCCGGACTATGAGGTGATTCGCGGCCCCGTAGCCACCATCGTACGGCGCTGGGGGTTCCCCTATTCACCTGTACATCCGGTGTTTTCGCCCAGCCGCGTGCATATGTTCGTGGAGTACCGTTTTTACGCGGGCCTGCCGTGGTTCCACAAGACGGGGCGGATCGACGTGATTCGCGACGTGGAAGCCGATGCGATGCGCGATGACGAATGGGTGTTTTCCGGACAGTCTTTCACCGATTCGGTATGGATGGGCCCTGACGGCAAGCTGCGGACCGGCGCCGTGGATAAGGCGCTCGCCGATCAGTTGTGGGGTGTCGGGTTCGTGAACAAGACGGCGGGGGATGCGTTTCTGGCGCTGTTCCTCGAGCATCGCGGCGAGAACCTGCCGGAGTTGCGGCATTCCGGCGCGCCGCTGATGTTCTACAAGTGGCATGGGCACGTGTGGAGCCGTTATCCGCTGCCGTTGAAGACGACCGTGCCGGCGGGCGCGGTGCTGCATCAGCGCAACGCGTATGTGGCGATGCATTACCGGGAAGACGGAGCGGCGATGGTGGAGGCGCTCCGGCACCGGCTGACGAATCCTTTGGCTGCGTCGGCCGGGGAGCTGCCGCGCGGGGTGGCCGCGCGGAGCGGCCCGGGGAGATTGGCGCGGCCGGGCGAGGCCGGCGACGCTCCCGTGGCGAAGCAGGCGCTGTGGGAGGCGCTGCGCGAGTGCAAGGACGAACAGCTCTATCGCGCCGATATCAGCGTGGTGGAACTGGGTTTGATCAGGGACATCCGCGTGCGCGGCGACGTGGTGACGGTGGTGATGCAGATGCCGCATCGCGGGCGGCCGCGGCTGGGTTATTTCGAGTACGGTTCCGGCGGGAATTCGATGCCGGTGCGGCAGCGATTGATGCGCGTCGCGGGCGTGCGGAAGGTGGTGGTGGAGCAAACCTGGGAACCAGCATGGTCAAGCAACCGGCTGACGAGCGAGGGCCGGCGGAAGCTGGGGATGGAGGAACGGGCGGGGGGCTAAGGCCGCCGGGACCGTTGCCAGAGATCGCGTAACCGGTCCTCGAGATCCTGCAACCGGTACAATCAGAGCAATGGAGATTCGAGCCGGCCGGATAGCTCTACTGGGGCTTGCCATGGCGATTTCGTTCGGAGTGATTGCGGGCGTGCTGCTGCGCCTGATGCCGATGCCGCGCAAGGATACCGACTATCTGGTGATTGGAACCCTGGCTACGTTCGGCTCTCTGGCCGTACTGTTTCTGATGCTGATCGCCACCACGCGAAAGCCCGAAGCCTCCAAGACCAAGGACTAGACACCCACTTGCCACTCGCCATCGCCGCGCTCCGGAAGATCATGCAACGGGCGCCATTCAATAACCTACTGGGGATCCGCCTCAAGCGCCGTCATGCCGATGGCGTTACCATCGAGTGCCCGATTCGTCCGGATTCGGCGAATCTCGCCGGGACGCTCCATGGCGGCATCACCGCCACGTTGGCCGATGTGGCCGGAGGATTCGCCGCACTGGCCCACTATGGCGACCGGCCGCTCACCACCGTGGAATTGAAGCTAAACTACTTCCTGCCAGTAACTGGCAGTCGGGTAACGGCGCGTTCCCACGTACTGCGCGCGGGCCGGACGCTGTGCGTAAGCCAAGTGGAGATCCGTAACGAGCAGCGTAAGCTCGCGGCGGTGGCGATCGTAACTTATATGCTGCTGGACCGGTAACTTACTTCTTCGCTTTGCGCTTTTTCTTCGGCTTGGCCGCGCGGCGGGAAGCCTCCAGCGCCAAGCCGCACCAGTGCCGCAGCGCTTCACCGTCCTCGAAGATCTCGGGTGGCGACTCGTAGTAGCTCATCGTTACGTCCCTATCCGGGAAAGGCTTGAAGGGCTTCAACCCGCGCTGCTGGAACTCCGCCACACTCTGCTTATCCGCCTTGAGGAACACCGCGCCGTCGGCCACCAGAGCAAAGACGAGGCCGTCGCAGTAGAGACAGGCGCCGCCGAACATGATGCGCGAGGTGATCTCGCCCAGGATGGCGGTTTGTTCCTTGACGAATTCGATGAAGCGGTCATCGCGCGGCATGGCGACGTTACTCCGGCCTCACGCGAACCAGCATCTTGCCGGTGTTTGCTCCGCCCAGCATTCCGATAAACGCGGCCGGCATGCGTTCGATGCCATCCTCGAAGTGTTCGCGGTATTGAATGCGACCGGCGCGCACCCAGCCAGTGAGACGCTCGCGGCCTTCGTCGTAGCGGTTGGCGAAGTCAAAAACCAGGAAGCCTTCCACGCGGGCGCGCTTCACGATGAGGTGAAACCACTGGCGCGGACCTTGTTCGGCCTGCTCATTGTTGTACTGCGAGATCTGGCCGCACACAGCGACTCGGGCGCCCTGCGCGAGCGACGGCATCACGGCATCGGAGATGGGCCCGCCGACGTTATCGAAGTAGACGTCGACGCCGGAGGGGCAAAGGTCGCGGATACGCGCGCGGTAGTCGGATTCGGTCTTGTAGTTGAAAGCGGCGTCGAAGCCAAGGTCCCCGGTGAGCCAGGCGACTTTGTCGTCGGAGCCTGCGATACCCACCACGCGGCATCCGGCGATCTTGGCGATCTGGCCAACGGCCGAACCCACCGCGCCGGCCGCGCCGGAGACAACGACGGTATCGCCGGCGCGTGCGGCGCCCACCTCCAGAAGGCCGAAGTAGGCCGTGAGCCCAGGCATGCCGAGAACACCGAGCGCGGTGGATGGAGGCGCGAGGGTAGGGTCTATCTTGCGGAAGCCCGCGCCGCGGGTGACGAGATGCGTTTGCCAGCCGGTCATCCCCTCCACCCAGTCGCCCACCGCGTAGCGTGGATTGCGGGAGGCGGCCACGCGGCCAACGCCGCCGCCTGTCATCACTTCTCCTAACTGGAGCGGCGCGGCGTAGGAGGCAACGTCGCGCATGCGGCCGCGCATGTAGGGGTCCACTGAGAGGTAAACGGATTCGATGAGGAACTCGCCGTCGGCCGGATCGGGAACGGGCGATTCCTCAAGGCGGAAATCGGACTCAGTTGGGACGCCGGAAGGGCGGGCGGCGAGGACAACGCGGCGATGGGTGGGCATCCTTCGATTCTACGCCCACCCCGGAGCTATTTCGAACAGTCCTGGTGATACCGGCGGTTGTAGCGATTGCATTCCGCCAGATCTTCTTTGTATTTGAACTCGCACGATTCGTATGCGTCCCTCTTGGCGGACCATTCATCATGCGCCTTGTTGAAGGCATCGTTGCATTCCTTGAGTTCCTCGCGCAGCGCCCCGAGTTCCTGCCGCGCCGCGAACCGGGCCTGTGCAAGAGCGTTGGCGAGATTCTCCAGTGCGTCGATGCTCATCATCTCCAGAGCGCTCCGCTCCATCGGATCGATGAGCGCCGAGACTCCGGCCGAGGCGGCCGCGATCGCGGCACTCTGAGCGAGCTCCGCGGCCGCCCATTTCGCGATGCGGAGCGCCAGGGATCCGGTTCCCGTCACGACCGCTTTGGAAAACGACGCGGCCAACGTAATGCGGTCAAAATATTCGAGTTCCGCGGCGGTAACCGCCCGCCCATGCTGGTTTTGCAGCGCCCGTTCCACGGCGCGTATGTTGCCTGCCAATTGCTCGAGCTGGCGTTCCAGTTCGCGACGCCGCTGGTCCATGGCCCCGCAGGGCCATTCCGGTTGCACGCCCGGACTTGCGCACGCGGCGGGGGGGCAGTTGGGTGGCGGCGGCGGCACGTTGCAGGGCGTATGCTGCGCCTTTTGTTGAGGCATGAGAGGCGCGGCGGCGAGCGCCAACAGGCCGAGGGCCGGGATCCAGCGAGCTAGCGCCATCCCGCACCACCATCGGCCGGGTAGCCGCAGTCGGCAACCGGGTCCAGCTTGTACTCGAGAACGTGTTCCCAGGCAGCGCGGGCAAAATCGGCGCAGACTTGCCATTTGGCGTTCCAGCTTTGCGCGCAGGATGTGTAGCCGGGAACCTGGGCCGATTCCTCCGCTTGCTCGCGGCTGGCATCGGCCTGAGCGGCTGACACCTCGGCGGGGCATCGCGCGGAGTCTCCCTGACGGGCCTGGTGCAACACCGATTGCGCCACCAGTGCGGTCCACTGGTCATCGAGCGCGTCGTAGATCTGATCTTCCGTCATGTCGCGAAGCCGGCCCTGCCCAGCCTGCGTCGCGAAATCCGTGGTTGTGGTTTTCGCGAAGTAAGCGTCCATGCTTTCGAAGCCGAAGGCATCCAGGTAGAATGCAGCGACGCTATCTCCGGTGACGCCACCCGATGGCGCGGTGGCTGGAACAAGGCGGGCGCGCGCGGTGTCAACATCCGCCTGCAGTTCGGCCGGGGAGGCGCCGGCGCCGCGGCGGCGGCGAAACTCAGCGTAGGCCGCTTTGATGGACGCCTCAATGCGCGCCAGACCGGTGGAAGCAGCGCTGACGAGTTGCTGCCTCGCAGCACAATCGGGTGCCGATCCCGGTTTCAGTTCGATCGGAGCGAAGGCGCAAGCGGCGACCGGGCATTGGGCCGGCATCGCCGGGCAGGGCGGAGTCCCGGTCGTGTGGAAAGTAACGATCTCGCCCACTCGCCCCCATCCTCCGGCGTTGCGAACCTGAAGGCGGAAACGGTAATCCGTGTTCGGCGCGAGACCGGAGGCCGTGTACTCCTGACCGGGTCCATCGTAGACGACACGGAATGTCCCGCTCGGCCCCTGCATGCGGAGCCGTGAAAACTCCACTCCGACGCACTCCTTCCAGGCGAGGGAAATACTATTCAAACGAACCTCCACCTGAACCAGCGGGCAGCTCTGCGCTGCCAGGGGCGGAGGCATCATCAAGGGGGTGATCGCTACGGCGAGGATCCAGACGGAACTGGACGTATGCACCCGGTCATCGTACCCCACAGAGGTGAGAGCCGCAAGTCGCGACGGGGCGGGCGCACATGGCGCCGCGCCAGGTTAATTCGTATACATACAGCTCACGGTTGATTTAGAAACGTCATTTTTACCCTGCCGTGGGCTCGAACTTCCAGGCCGGCGGCACGATTCCGTTCACCCTTAGATACACCACCAATTGGCCGCGATGGTGCGCGGTGTGCATGTAGGCGCGCATGCAGAGATCGGTTCCCGAGTGCGGGGGAAGCCGGGGCGAGAACTTGATGTCCGTGCGAAGCAGGTCTTTCTCGGTGAGCTTGCCGAGCACCATGGCGACATAATCAAAGCAGGCGACGGCGTGGGCACGGACGTCTTCTTTGCTTTTCGCCTCCGAACGCGGCGGCGGTTCACCGATCCCAAAAGCGCGAAAGTAGGCGACGTTGGCCATTCCGAGATGTGTGAGCTGATCGGCGAAGCTGCGCTGGGCCGGATGTGGCTTGGAATCGAATGCGTCCCCTGGCATAGCGTCGAGAACGGCGAGGGTGTATTCGCGGGTGTCGCGCCAATGTTCGGCGAAGCTGTCTCGAAACGACTTGGCAAAGGGGTCGCTCCATCCGCTGCCGGCCGCGGAGAGTGTAGTAGCGGGCGCGGCGGCCAGAGCGCCCATGATATGACGGCGTTGCATCGCGACCAGAGTAACACCGAACGATCCTGCTCTATGCTAAGGTGCCCACAGGAGCGAAAACCGATGAGAAAACTACTTCGTCTTTTGGGGAACTCGCGCACAACAGAGACGCCGTGCGCGCCAGAATGCGCGAGTTTCTCTCCAGGATCGGCGCGGCGCCCGGCGGCTTGTGCGCTTTTGGGGAACTCGCGCACAACAGACACGCCGGGCGCGCCGGAATGCGCGAGTTTCTCTCCAGGATCGGTGCCGCGCCGGGCGGCTTGTGCGCTTCTATTCGTCCCTGTTGTGCTGTTCTCGCAGGCCCCACCGGAGCGGGGACGAGAGCGAATTGAAAAAGAAGTACGGAAAGAGATCCTCACGCTGCCTTTCTATGGTGTTTATGATTGGATCACTTTCCGCGTCGACGGCTACAATGTGACCCTCAATGGCATGGTGTCGCGGCCGACATTGAAGAGTGGCGCCGAGCAGGTCACCAAGAAGATCGAGGGAGTGGAAGGCGTCACCAATGAGATCGAGGTGCTGCCGTTGTCGCCGAGCGATGACCGGATTCGCATTGCCACAGCGAACGCGATCTTCCGGCATCCGTCGATGACACGGTACGCGATTCGGGGGCAGAATTCGCCGATTCATATTCTTGTGAAAAACGGCGAAGTGATCCTGGAGGGCGCCGTGGGACTGGAATCGGAAAAGACAGTCGCTGGGCTGCAGGCCAACGGAGTTCCGGGCGTGTTCAAGGTGACCAACAATCTGGTAGCGGATAAGAAGTCGCCTCCCAAAAAGAAGAAGGCAAAAGCCTCCAATTAGCGGGCAAACCCGATCGCAGCCGCGCTATCATGCGGCTATGAGGCTATTGTGGGTCGCGCTGGCGGCAACCGCGGCGTGCGCGCAAACGGTGAGCACCGACCAACCGCTCGGGTTTTCCACACAATGGATTGACCGCTCGGCGGATCCGTGCGAAAACTTCTACCGGTTTTCCTGCGGGCTCTGGATCGACAAGAATCCGGTGCCAGCGGACCAGTCACGCTGGAGCCGGTTCAACGCGCTCTCGGAGGAGACGCAACTGCGCTTGCGCCAGATCCTGGAGCAAGCCGCCAAGCCGTCGGCTACGCGCGACGCGATCGACCAGCGAATCGGCGACCACTACGCCGCCTGCATGGACGAACCCGCCATCGACGCGAAAGGCTCGAAGCCGTTGGCGCCGCACCTTCGACCCATCGAACGGCTGCGGAACACCGGGCAGCTCGCGGGCGTACTGGCGGGTCTGCATTCGATCGGCGTCTCCGCCGCGTTCGATTTCGACTCGACGCCGGACTTCGAAAACTCCACCACGTTCATCGCCGAAGCGAGCCAAGGCGGGCTGACACTGCCCGACCGCGACTACTATCTCAAACCAGGCGCGCGCTCCGAGGAGATCCGCGCCCGTTACGTGGATTACGTGACGCGTCTGTTCACCCTGCTGGGCGATTCCGAATCCCGCGCGGCGGCGCGAGCCCGCCAGGCGATCGATCTCGAGACGGCGCTCGCCAAGGCGTCGCTCGAGCGCGTGGCGCTGCGGGATCCCAAGAATCGCTATCGCCGCACCACCGTCGACGAGCTTCGCGGCATCGCTCCTTCGCTCGACTGGGCCGCCTATTTCAAAGCGCGCCGCGTTCCGGAGATTACCGTCCTGAGCGCGCCCCAACCGGACTTCCTCCGTGAGGTGAACCGGCTGATTGGCGAGGCGCCGCTCGATCAATGGAAGGCGTACCTGACCCTCCGTCTGGCGGACGAGGCCGCGCCGCAGCTCTCGCGCTCATTCGTGCAGGCCAATTTCGACTTTCACGAGCGTACCCTCCGCGGCACCCAGGAAATGCTGCCCCGCGCCCGGCGCTGCGCGCAGTTGGCCGACCGCCAGATCCCGGAAGGGCTGGGACGGCGCTACGTCGAGAAGTACTTCCCGGCCGACAGCAAGCAGCGCATGCTGAAGCTGGTGGCGGCGGTGGAACAGGCGTTCGAGACCGACATCAAGCAGATCGAGTGGATGACGCCGGCGACGAAAACGCGCGCGCTCGAAAAACTGCACGCCATCGCGAACAAGATCGGCTATCCGGACCGTTGGCGCGACTATTCACAGCTCACCATCCGGCGAGGGGACGTGCTGGGCAATGCCTTCCGCGCGGCCGAGTTCCGCGAACGCCAGCACATCGCCCGGATTGGGGGCAAGGTGGATCCGGCGGAATGGCGCATGTCTCCGCCGACGGTGAACGCCTACTACAGCCCGCTCGAGAACAACATCAATTTCCCGGCCGGGATCCTGCAGCCTCCGTTGTTCGACCCCACCATGGACGACGCGGTGAACCTGGGCGGCATCGGCGGCGTGATTGGCCACGAGCTTTCGCACGGGTTTGACGATCAGGGGCGCAAGTTCGCCCCCGACGGCAACCTGCGCGACTGGTGGACCGCCGACGACGCCCGCGAGTTCGAGAAACGCGCACAGTGCTTCATTGATCAGTATTCGTCTTACACGGTGGCCGGCGGCACACACCTGAACGGCAAGCTGACGCTCGGGGAAAACATGGCCGACGCCGGCGGCGTCCGCGTGGCGTTCATGGCATTGATGGACACACTCGACGGAAAGCCGCGGGAGAAGATCGACGGATTCACTCCCGAGCAGCGGCTGTTTCTCGGATGGGCGCAGGGTTGGTGCAGCAACACCACCGACGATGCGGCCCGGCTGCGCGCCGAGACGGACCCGCATGCCCCGGGCGAGTACCGGGTGAACGGGGTGTTCTCGAATCTGCCCGAATTCCACAATGCGTTCTCGTGCAAGGCAGGACAGGCAATGGTCCGCGAGAACGCCTGCCGGGTCTGGTAACCGGCCTCCAGACGGGCTAGATGATGACGAAACGTTCGGTGTGGACGCGGCTTCGCGGGACGCCGATCGCGGGCAGCACCTGTTCGATTGCGTCCATCATGGCTTCGGGTCCGCAGACGAAATACTGACACCGCTGGTAGCGGGGAGGCAGGTAGCGCCGGAGCAGCGCGGCGTCGATGTAGCCGGTTTCGCCGGTCCAATTCGCCGGCGGATGCTCGAGAACGTAGATGACGCGGAGATTCATCTGGGTGCTCAACTCGTCCAGTTGCGACCGGAAGGTCAGGCTCGCGGCGTCGCGCCCGCCGAAAAGCAGAAGCACGGGCCGCCGGTCTTCACGGAGCGCCATGGTCCTGCACATGGAGTAGAGCGGTGTGATACCAGCGCCGCCTCCGATGAAGACGAAAGCGGGCCCTTCGTCACGATCGGGAGAGAAGACACCATAGGGCCCGTCGACCCAAATGCGCGCGCCTGGCTCGAGGGTAGGCACGACTTGGCCGGACCAGTCGCCGAAATCCTTGATCGTGAAGGCCACGGGGTGGCCCGGTTCGTCGTAGGCGGGTGAGGACATCGAGATCGGGTGGCGGTCGCGATGAAAGGGCGTGCGGCCGGTGTTGAGCCAAGCGAACTGCCCGGGCTCGAAGACGAACCCGCGATGACCGGCGGGTTCGAGGACGAGCGTCCGGGAGTCGCCCAGTTCGGCGATGTTGGCGACCAGAGTCCATGGCCGCGACCATAGCCGCAGTGGCTTCGCCACTTTGAACCACAGCCGCATTCCGACGGTGAGGGCGGCGTAGCCAGCCAGGACGACACGCATGGGAGCAGCGGCTGCGAATCCGCCGAACAGGATGAGGTGCGCCAGACCGAGCAGTATGGCGGCGTCGGCGAGCAAGCCATGGGTGAATTGCCACCATTGATAGGGGATTGCGAGCAGGCGGCGGCAAAGGGAGAGCAGGATCAGCAGAAAGACGGCCCACATCGCCACGGCGCCGGCCCGCATCGCCCAAGGCGACTCCGCGTCGATCGGATTCACCCATGCGAACGGGTAGCCGGCCCGAAGCATGAGGGCGACGTGAATGGCGATGAGCAGGGTGGCGACGAGGCCCATCATGCGGTGGAAACGCTGCAAAGCGTCCTGTCCGAAGGCGCTCGACACGGAATGGACCTTGGAGATCAGGGAGAACTCGAGGGCCATGATCGTGAAGCCCAGGTAACCGCAGGCGACGCCGAGGGGCATCGCGTGACCGGCCACAATGAGCGGCAGCAGGACCAAGTGGGCATAGAGGCCCAACCACAAAGCTCCTCGAACGAACAGTGGCATCGCCCTTATTTGGGCAATCGGTGGGCCGTTGGCTGGCGAGGAGTTACGAACCGAGGATGTCGCGGACGGCAGCTTCGGCGGAAGCGCGATCTTTCGCGCGGAGGAGAGCGATGAAGAGGGCACGGACCTGACCGTAGTCATCAAGCTGGTCGATGCGCTCTGGCGGGACGATCCCTGGGAAGCAGTTGTCGACCACGTCGCAAAGGTCCCGGCGCGCGGCTACGAGTTGCCCTTCCTCGCGGCCCTTCGCCCGGCCGGCTGCCATGCCACGCTCCTCGCCCTCGACGAGCTTCTCTTTGGCTAGTTCCTCGCCGGCGGGCGAAATCAGCATCAATTCCTTGAGTGTCATGCTCATTCTCGCGCGGATCTCCTCAATCTCGATTTCATTGTACTGGAGACTACTCCAGGTAGCCAGTTCGGCGAACAGGCGGGTGCGGAGTTCACGGTCCGGCACCTCACTCAGTTTGCGGATCGCTTCGAGGAGTTCTTCGCGGGTCGCCTTCATTCCACCCACCAGCGGCAGCGCTTCCACGGGGGACGCCGCCAGCACCGCCTTCGGACTCTGCTCCCAAAGCTTGACGAATCTCGGCCTCGCCTGCAGCGTGACGCATCCACGCTCTTCGGTGATATCGCCGCCAAGACCGGTGGGAGCATGGCGGCGCGACAGGAGCACGATGGTCGTCCATACCGGAGCGTCGTTCTTCATCGAAAGCAGCGTGGCGCGCCGGCAAATCCGGACAAGGTCGTCGGCAGACAACGCGGATTCGGCCTCGAAGTGCTCGAGCCAACGCCCGCGTGGGCCTTCCAGCAGAAAGGCGTGATCCACGGTCTTGATGGACATCACGAGTTCACGGTCCACCGGCGACACGCGGGTTCCGGGTTCGATCGGCGTGCTTCCGAACAGCCGCAGCAGCGTCAGGGGACTGGTCTCCGCCAATGACTTGAAAGAAATATCGTACCTGCCCACGGACCTCCTCGCCGCCGCGCCACCTCACCGGTCCGCGCGAGCTACGAGGTGTTAGTGCAGGCTCGGGTTCGAGTCTCTCGGGACAACTCGGAATCCGCGATTACTTCGACGAGATGCGGATCAACTGATTTCGGTTGGCGATGAACAAACTGCCGTTAGCCGCCACGACGGAGCCATACACCGAGCTCCCCATGTTCCCCTCGAAGAGCACTTCCTTGGTCTTGCCCTCCTTGAGGACCACGACGTCGCCGTCCTCGTCACCGAGATACACCTTGCCGTCGACGACGTAGGGTGAGGACCAGACGGCGGCCAGCATGTCGTGCTTCCAGTAGGGCTTACCGGTGGCAGCGTCGAGAGCGTGGAGGAAGCCGGAAAAATCGGCATAGTAGAGGATGCCATCTTTGATCGCACCGGTGGAAATCGACCGGCGGATGTCGCCGTAGTGCCACACGAGCCCGGATTGGGTGATGTCGCCACGCTTGGTCCCGTCGATGCAGTAGAGGTGCCCGACGCCTTCGCCGTGTTCGGGGTCCTGTCCGTTGGCCAGATAGACCTTGTTCTCGAAGATGACCGGCGTCGAGATGACTTCGTTGCGGGTCTTGGGCCAAACCGAATCTTTCGGGTTGAGGTCGAACTCCCAGAGCTTCTTGCCTGTGAGGGCCTCGTAGCCGCGGACCCAGCCGTCGCCTTGCGCCGACACCACCTGGAGCACGCCACCGATGGTCCCCACCGAAGGCGAAGACCATTGCCCGTGCAGAATGTTCTCGCCCACCGAGTTGTCTTCCCACTTGACTTGGCCGGTCTTCTTGTCGATGGCGATGATGGCGGGGGCGCGCGGCGAGGGGATATTGACGTGGCTTTCGTCGTGGCCATTGGCGGTCATTACGAACAGGAGGTCGCCATGGGAGACGGGAGACGAATTGGCGAGGTTGTGTGGGAACACGCCGAGCTCTTCCATCATGTCGAGCTTCCAGACGATGTCGGAGTTCTGCTCGCCGGTGAGCTTCTCGTCTTTGTACGGACCGTCGTTCTCCTTGTCGCGAAAGCCTTCGGTGTCGAGACACACGACTTCGGCCCGATTGTTTACGTAGTAGAGCTTGTCGCCTTCCACCAGGGGCGATGACGCCACGCCTTGGAAGGGCCAGTCATTGACGCGCCCGGCCGCCAGTTTTTCGTTGGTGTCCTGCCAGAGGAACTCGCCGGTCTTTTCGTCGAAAGCCATGAGGACGCCGCGGTCACCGGGCTGTTTGGGATCGCGCAAACCCTCGTTGTTGGTGCCGACGAAGACTTTGCCGCCAGCCACGGTCGGGTTGCCATAGCTTTGCGAGCCGAGGGCAGCCACCCAGGCGATGTTTCGCTTGGTTTGCATGTCCCAGGAAGCGGGGGCATTCTTCATTCCGGAGACCATGTTGCGGTCCGGCGTGCCGCCCCACATCGGCCAGTCACCGGTGCCGGGGTCTCCGGCGGGGAGCGGTGCAACGAGACACAGCGCGGTGAGCGCGGCGCAAATCGGGCGAGCGGTCATTTTGGTCATTGGTTGCTGGTCACCTTAATGTTGTCGATAAAGACTTCGAAGGGCGCATCGGCATAGACGCCGGGAGCACCTTCGCGGTTTCCGATCGGGTCGATGGTCTCGATGGTCCACTCGGCGGGCTCGGGATCGGCCGCGGGCCATGCCTTGCCTTGCGCCTTTGTTTTTCCATCGGGAAGATTCTCGACGCGGAGCTTGAGCCGGTACCAGGTGTCCTTGTTGAACGCAAATTTCTTCGCGACGCTTCGCTTGGTCTCCGGCTGCCAGGAATCGAGCTCAATGCGTTGGTGGTTGCCGGAAATGACGAGTTGGTAGCGCTGGGCTACAACCCCGGCGTCGCCCATCTGACGGCGCTTTTCGATGGCGCGGACGTCGGCCTGAATGGTATAGTCGTGCTCGTCGTTGTTGCCGAACACCGAACGAGCGCGCTTGGTAAAGGGGTTGTCAGCCAGTTTCACCAAGACTTTGTTGCCTTCCAGATCGCGAATCTGATACTTGCCGGTGGTGTTGATCCAGTGCCGGGGCGGAGCGCCGGGAGCGGCCGATTCGAAGTCCTCGGAGATCGGGATCACAGGGAGCACACGGGCCCGCGCTGAGGCCGTGATGCCGGCCGCGGTGGCTTTGATCACGCCGGCATGCGCACCCGAGGCAGGAGCGGTGTAGACGCCGTCGGCGGCAATGGCGCCGCCCAGGCCTTCGAGTTTGAACTCAGCCTTCTCCTCGCGGACGAAGTTCGCGTTCGCGTCAAACAGCCGAACGCGGAAACGAACTTTCTCGCCGGGTTTGAGATTGGCTTCGGCGGGCACGACCAGCGCCGACACCGGGGCGCCGGGGGTTACGCGCGAGGGAGCAACCGCGGACTTGGTGACCTGCTTTTTGCCGAAACAGTAGATCGCCTTCTGAGACACGACGTAGACGCGGCCATTGGAAATCGCCGGCGACGCGGTGATCTGTTCGATTTCGCCCTGGCCGAGCTTCACATGATCGAGCACCTCGACGCCTTCCCGCGAGGGCTTCAGGATGTAGAAGCTCCCGTTCTCGTTGCCGACATAGAGCTTGCCGTCGGCCAGCACCGGCGACGCTTTTTGGATCGTCCCAAGGTTCTTTTTCCAGAGCTGCTTGCCGGTGGTCACCTCATACGCAAACAGGTTGCTGCCGTTGTCGATAATGTAGAGCACATCGCCATCGAGGACCGGCGAGGAAAAGCCGTATTGCACGCCGGTGATGGACCACTTCATCTGCTGCGGCTTGATCTCACCCTTGGAATCGATGTCGACGGCCGCCAGCAACCCCATCTCGTTCGATTCGAGATTTTCTTCCGAGTGGCTCACCACGACATTGTTCTTGTAGACGGCAACGCCGGTGTTCACGCCGCGCTTGGACATGTAGAACTTCCAAACCGGCTCTCCGGTGTGGGCCTTGATGGCGTGGATGGTGCCGTCGCCGCCGCCGGCAATCAACAGGCGGGTTCCGTTGTGGGTGACGATGGTGGGAGGCGAATAGGTAGTGTCGAACGGCCGGCCGCCGGGCGTGCTGACGTAAACGGTCTCGCCGGTCTTTTTGTCGAAGGCCATGAAGCGGTGCGCCGCCCGGGCGGTTTCACCCCAAGCGGTGGTGACGCCGCTGACGATAACGAGATTCTGTTCGAGGATTGGGGAGACGGTACGTCCGCCGTGAGTGGTGACGATGCCGAAATCCTCCACCATCGTCCGCTCCCACACCTTCTTGCCTTGCGGGGAGACCGCCAGAAGAGTGCCGCCGGCGCCGAACACATAGACGTTGCCGGTTTCCGGATCCACCGACGGCGACGACCACGCGATGCGATGTGGCGGAACATCGCTCGAATAGACGTTGTACTTGTACTCCCATAGCACTTTGCCCGAATCGGCATCCAGACACATCAGCCGCTCCTGGAGTGTGATGTCTTCGCCCGCGGTGTTGAGCACATAGACGCGTCCGTTAAAGACCACCGGCGTGGAGCGGCCTCCGAAGGGCGCTTTCCAAGCCAAGCCGGCGCCATCGGGGGACCACTTCACGGGTAGATTTTTCTCCGGGGAGTGGCCATCGCGGAGGGGACCGCGGTAATCGGTCCAATCGGCGGCGAATCCTTGGGGAGCCAGGTTCAGAGCCAGGAACGCCGACAGGGAGAGGGTGAAAATGCGAAATGGGAAGGCTGTCATCATCGGGGTCCGTCCTTCATCATATTACGTATAGGGTGAACGGCGGCCCGGAAGGGTTACAGCGGATCGAGCGGCCGGACCCGCGCGGGAGATCCCGCGCGCGATGAATCGAAGGCAAGCACATCCGCGATCGCCTGGAGGCTGGCGGCTCGCTCACTCCAGGATTCCCGCTGCGCCCATTCCATGCGGGCTTGGCGGGCCGAGGAGGAATCGGACGCCAGAGCCGGCTCGATGCAGTCGGCAAAGTGCGCCGAATTTTGGGCCAGCACCAGGAGAGGATCCAGGCGAGCCGTCTCCGGCAATCGCCGCGCCACGACGGGCAAACCGGCGGCGAAGTATTCGAAAATCTTGATCGGGCTTGCGGACCGTGTTAGGGGAGTATCGCGAAAGGGAAGCAACCCCAGATCGAAATTGGCCAAGTGGGCGGGCAGTTTGGCGTATGGGATCTCGCCAAGCAGTTCGACGTTGGGAAGCGACCGCAACGCGGCCACGCGGCGGTTGTCCACGCGGCCGATCAGGCGGAAACGGAACCGCGGGTTGCGCTCGGCGGCCAGCCGGATGGCTTCGGCGTCGAACCAGTCCTCAATCGCGCCAACGTAACCGGCCACGGGCGAGGGACCGGGGGCGGGGCGGTCAGCGGCAGGAGCGAAATGATCGAAATCGGCGGCGTTGTGGATCACCGAGCATTTGCTCTCGAGGCCGGGAAATCGTTCGAGTGTGAGATTGGCCAGATGAGTAGAAGCGAACAGGACGTGCGCGGCCTCTTCGAGCAGTTTCGGCTCCGATTGGACGACCGACCGGGAAGTTGTGTCGAAACCGGCAAGCAGATCATGGCAGTCGTATAGGATCGGCCATCCGAAGCGCGTACGAAGCTGTTGGGCCGCGCCGAGCCACGTCGGCAGACTCAGGACCTGGACCACCGGCCCGGGACACAGCGCGCGGAGCCTCGCCAGTTGGCCCGCCAGCAGCGACGATTCGAGGTCGCTGAGGATCCGGTGGTGAAAGACGGGCTCTCGCGGCAGCCGCACATGCAGCTCGAAAATGGCATCTCCGATCCGCGATGCCTTCGGACCCCGATCGAACCGGTACAGTGTCGGAAACTGCCGGCCCATGTTCGGATTCAGGTAGAAGCAGCGGCTGCCGGAGGCCGACAACGCGCGCGCCAGTTGCTGGCTGCGCTGAATGCGCGAGTGCCAGTCAATCATCGGGAGGAACAGGAACACCGGTTGGCTTGATCTGGCGGGGGAGAGAAAACCACCCGGGGTTAGCGCCTGGACGGGATTCTCCCAGCAGGCTCGAAACTCATCCGGCCGGGCGGCCGGGACCAGGGGAAAATAGGCGCCACGCAGGTAATAAGGGCGGACACGCTCCTTAATAGCCTGCCACGCAGAAATCATGGATCGAATTTCTCCAGAACACATGGTAGCGCGTTCCGGGATCGAATGAATTCCGCGCGCATTGCATTTCGCCCGGGATCAGGTGCACTACTCGATGGTAAACGGCAGCGGCTCGGAGGCGCCCAAATCGCTCACCAGACGCACGGGCACCTCACCGGCGTGCACGGTGAGTTCCGGCCTGACCAGCGCGGTCAACATTCGCGGCCCGGCGTAGGAAGTAGGCAGCTTCTCGACGCCGAACTGGATGAACGTGTACGGCGTGGCCCGCTCGCACTCGACGGCGATCGCGTAGTGGCCGTTCGGCTGCAACTGGAACGGTTCGCCGGCGCGGGCGCGCGGCGGGTGCAGTTTAGTGAGCACCGGCGCCCAGGGGGCGTCTTCCTGCGGCATGGCTCCGGCTGCGATGAATTCCCTGACCAGCATCGGCGGCTCCTCGCTCACCGGACGCACACCGGGGCGGAGCCGGTGCGGCTGCCATTCCACGCCCCATTTGCTCTCGAACCGCGCTCGATTCTGATTGAAAATGCGCAGCGACTCGGCCGGATCGAGCTTCTTGAAAGATCCGTTGCCGAAATGATGCAGGAAGCAATCCTCGGCCGTCACGATCCCGTAGCCGGCCCGGCGCACGCGAAGACAGAAATCATCGTCCTCGAACATGCCCACGGTGTAGCGCTCGTCGAGCTCGCCGACCTCGTCCCACAACTTTCTGGGGAACAGGCTGCACAGCAGGGGAACGCAGTCGAGCGGCATCGTTTCTCCCCGCTTGTCCCGCGCCAAGGTGAGCGCGAAGGCTTCCATGCCGGCGAGATCACCGTAAGAGTAGTCGATTTTGGTTTCGTTACCGGAGAAATTGGTTACAGGCGCCGTCATTCCGATGGGCCCGGCCGAGGGGTTCTGTGCGCGGAACGGCGCCATCAGGCGCCCGATCCAACCCGGCGTCACGATGGTGTCCGGATTCAGAATGAGCAGCCATTCTCCGCGGGCCTCGCGGGCCGCGAGATTGTTGCCGCCGGCGAAACCGAGATTCTCTTTCAAATCAAAGACGCGGAGCCGGGTGTCGGCCGAGGCGCGCTGCCGAAGCAGGCGCGCGGACCCATCGGTGGAGTTGTTGTCCACCAGAACCACCTCGTAGTTCGGATAGGTGGTATTGCGTTCGATCGAATCGAGGAAGGGGTCCAGAAACTCTTCGCTGTTGTAGGTGACTACGAGTATGGATACCATCGGAGTGGCCTTCTCGACGGCATCGAGCAGGAGGCTGGTGCGGGCGGCCCAGGTATTCTTTTTCGCGAAGTCGATGCGTTTCGACGCCAATCCGGGTGGCTCGCTCAAGGCGCGGTCGAGCGCCTGGGCGAACTCCTCGGGCGTCCCGGCCAGATAGAGGATGTCATGCAGGTGTTCCAGCTCGCGCATCGGCGTAGCCACTACGGGCTTACCCTGACTGAAGTATTCGTACATCTTGACCGGATCCACGCCTTCCACCACTTTATTGATGCGGAACGGGATCAGGCACACATCGAAGTCGGCGAGGTATGACGGTAGTTCGCGGTAGTTTCGCTCACCGAGGAATTCCGCATTCGGGGCGGCGCGCATCTCGGCCGGATCCACCTCATGCACCTGCCCAATGAAGATGAATGAATAGCTCGGGCGCAGTTTCACCACCGCGGTCATCAGCTCCACGTCGAACCACGTGGAGATGGCGCCGAAATAGCCGATGATGGGGCGGGGCTTGGTGCTGAGCCAACCCGCGGATTCGCCCTGATGAAAAAAGTCAAAGTCGGCGCCGTTGGGCGCCAGCAACGGTGGGGGCTGGTTCTCCTTGTGGCGCTCGGCGAAGGCTCGCGAGGTGACGACAAACACGTCGGTTTCCCCGATGAGCTTCCGCTCGTCGGCCAGCACGGGCTCGCCAATGAGTGGCGGCGTCGACCAATGCTGCCAGTCGTCCATCATGTCGTACAGCACCAGGGAGCCCAACCGTTCCCGCATCCGCAACGCCAGCCGACGCCAGAATGGAAATTGGAGATAGGCAAAGCTTTCCGAGATCCGATGCTCCCGAAAGAACGGTTCAAGGCCGCTCATCATCCGGTCCACAATTTCGTTGGTCAGGTGACCACCGTACAGGTCGACGGGCACACCCGGGATGTGAAGCTCCCACAGCCCTTCGCGCAGCGGCATGATTTCGAACGGGGGCCCACCGGGCGTGGGTTGCCGGGTGGGGCTGAGCCAATAAACGCGATGCCCGCGCTCGGCCATCCGAACCGCGATCTGCTGCGGGCGCTGGAAACGGAACTCGAAATCGACGATCGACAAAATCACGATGTCGAACTTGCGTGGCTTCACTGGAGCGACAGCCGCGGGTAGCGCTTCGCCGAGGGGACGCTGGAGGCCGTCGGGAGCGAAGCGCCACGGATCCGGAAATGGCAGTTCGTACTTGGAGAGGTCATGCGAACCGGACAGCCACTGAAAGGGAAGGCGAAGGGCCGCCAGCGCGCCGCCACCTTCGCCGCGTATCAGTTTCGAGTAAGCTTCGCGAATGCCGAGCATGACGCGCCAGGCCCGTTGCGAGCGGTAGGCGGCGAGCTTGGCGTCCAGGTCCGCACTCAAGGTTGCCAGGCCCGCGAGAGTCTGCTTGCGCAACGAGTCCGCCCGGCTAAGTAGAGTGGCATGCGCGTTGCGGGCCTCCCGCAACTGGCTCTCCAAATCGGTCGAGTGCTCGACCGCCTCGAGGAGCTTGGCGGTGAGGCGCTCGTTCTGATAAGCCCATTCCGACGCGCTCCGGATGGCATCGTCCCGTGTCTGCACGAGATCTTCGCGCCGCTTGTTCCACGCCGCTTCGCGCTCGCTTACCCGGTCCCGTTCGGCCTCGGCTTCGGCGGCGAGTTGCCGGGCTTGCTCCTGATGCGCCGCCAGTTCCTGGCGCACCGCGGCCAATTGGTCTTCTGCCTGGCTCAGGTTCGATTCGGCGGCGCGCAACCGCTGGGCGGTTTCCGCAAGGCCAGCCTCGGTCTGGCGCAGCTTGGCGTCGGAGGCGAGCAAGCGGGCTGCCGTGTCTCGCTCGCGGGCTTCGGCGGCGGTGAGTCTGTTCTCGGCCTCGCTCAAACGCGATTCGCTGGCGGCGAGACTCGCCCGCGCCTGTTCCGTCTCGGACGCCGCCGCCTGCAAGCCTCCCAGTTGCTGCTCCACGCGTTCGAGGGCCGTCAATTGAGCACCGAGCGCCGCGAAGCCGGTATCGAGCCCGCGTTGATGTTCTCCGAGCCGGATGTCGAGCGCTTCCCGCGCGGCGCGCTCAGCCGCCAAAGCCGCCTCCACAGAGGACCGGGCCGCATCGGCCGCCTTTTCCCGCTCCAGTGCCGCGGTAAGCCGGCGTTCGGCGGCGAGACGCAACGACAACGCATCCATCAATGCGGACCGCATTTCGTCACTGGCAATGGCGCCGGCCCCGTTGCCGCGGGGACGTGTCCAGGAATCGCCGGGCGGGGCCACGGCGTCGCCGACACACCCGAGCGCGGCGGTCAGATACCCCTTCTCCTCCACCGGCACCACAGGCGACCGGTGCACGGCCAGGATCTCCTCAGAAAGCGGCGACCCCACCCCGGCCAACGTGCGGATGAAGTACTCGGTGGTGGCTTCGCCGAGGGTGCAATGGCCGAGCAATTGGAGGCCCGCGGCGGCAAAGACCTCTCCGAGGTCCGCGAGCGGCGTCTCCCGGCCCCAAGGCCACTGCCCAGAGGACGCCATGTGGCCACGCCAGACCCAATACCAGTAACAGCGCCGGTTCGGCACCAGCACCATGACGTAGTTTCGGCTCCGGCTGGCCATGCCTCGCAGCAGGCGCGCCTGCTCGTCCAGGGAATAGTGCTCGAAGACACCGGCGTTGAATACGAGATCGTATTCGGGGTGAGCGGACTCGGCCAGATCACCCGGTTCGAAACGCGCCTGGGCGCCCGCGGCGGCGAATGCGCGGCGGGCGTAGTCAAGCGCCAGTGGGGAAAAGTCGAGCAGAGTGACGTCGAAGCGGCCGGTCTGTGAAAGGGCGAGACTCTGCCACCCGGCCCCGCTCCCGGCCTCGAGCACCTTGCCGCCCCCAGGGAGCAACTCGTCCACCAGCGTGACAAAGCGCCGGTTGAACACTTCAGTCTCGGGATCGGGATCCACGAGAGGCAGGTCGCGGTAGAAATCGTCCCATTTGGCCTTCTCGGCGGCGGAGTCCTGCATCATGCGTTCAAGAGGCCCAGTATACCGTTCCAGGTTCGTGTTTCGATGACGAAGCCCGCCTCTACCGGTGGGTGCCTTCGATTTTCACGAGCGGCGGCTCGAGCGATGCGGGATCCATCGCCGGAGCGATCGTTTGCGGGTCTCGCCAAGAATCGATAATCGAGATCTGATGCACGCAGGAAACGGTGCAGTGCGGAGCGCAAGTCTTCACGGTGCCATATTCTCGCCTGATATCTTCGCGAGTATATTCGAGGAGTGGGCGGCCGGGGTACCCGCGCTGCTGCGAGCAATAGTGGACCAGGCCGTCTTCGCAGATGTAGAGATAGCGGCCGCCGGCGCGGCAGCGCCATTGATTGGGCCGCCCGTCCGCGATGGCTTCCTGAAAGCCGTTGATCTGAGAATAGCTGGACTTTTCCGCCGTCTTGATCTCGCGGTACACTTCGCGTTCACGGGCCGCGAGCGGCTGCATCTGCCCGTCGCCATCGTGGATAATTCCCACCGTGGAGGTGAAGCCGAGGTCCAGGGCGCGGCGCGAGATGGTGAGCGCGTCTTCGGGATTGCGCGTCCCGCCGCCGACGACGGAGTTAATATTGACGTGAAACAGCGCGTACTCGGCGAGCATCTGGAGTTTCTTGTCGAGCACCTTGAGGCTTTTTTCGACACGTCGTCGGGCATGACGTTATCGATGGAGATCTGGTGACCGAGGCCGGCCTGGTTGAGCCGCTGGATGCGATCCGGCATCAGCAGGTAACCGTTGGTGATCATACCGGCGAGCATGCCGCGCTTCCGGATCCGCGCCACGATGTCGTCCAATTCGGGATGTAACAGGGGCTCACCGCCCGAAATGGTGACGATGGTGGTGCCGAGATCCGCCAACCGGTCGACCCGGCCGAGCATGGTATCGAGCGGGACGGGCTTGGAGACGTCATCGTACTCATTGCAATAGGCGCAGGCAAGGTTGCAGCGCCGCATGGGAATGAGGTGTGCCAGGATGGGATGGCTGGTGGAGGCCAAGCCCTTGGCGATCATTTTCAGCTCGCGGGCTCGCCGGGCCGCAGCAATCCACCTGCGCCGCCACTGTAGGGAATTCGATGCCATGGCCCTGATAAAGCTCCATTAGAGCACAGACGCAGGGCACTCTCCGAGCACCACGCGGCCAGTGGCCGGTTTCGCCGCTTGAACAGCGCGGTATCAGGGTTTTTTGGGCGGCTCGCCTTCTTTCGGCTTCTCTTCCCCGGCCACCGTATCGCCAAACGTGATCTTGACGTCGCTCTTGAACTGCTTGTAGTCCTCGTACTTCACGGTCATTTTGATCCGCACGCGCTGCCCGGAGTCGAACTCCAGCAGGTCATTGGCGAAGGTATAGGTGGGGAACCAGAATTTCTTGTCGATTTGCTCGCGGTAGGTTTCGAACTTGGGAAACTGCTGGTCCTGACCCTTTTTCTGTACGCCGGTGCCGCGTCCATAGGTCTTCACGATCTGAAGGTCCCGGTCGTCCACCCAGATGACGCCGGCGAAGTAGCGCTGCCCGCTTTCCATCTTCTTCGGCTTTACGGCGAATGCGTAGGTGGGGATCTCGTCCAGGGTCTCCTTGCCGAGGTAACGCACGTCGTATTTGTCGATATCCTTGCTCGTGAGCACGAACGGCTGTACGCTGCGCAGATCCTGTTCGTCTTCCGGCGACAGGTTCACGAGATGCAGAGTGGGCACCGGGGCGCGTGCAATTCTCTCGTTCCGCTTGCCGTCTGAGGTGAACACGATGTCGGACTCGACGTCGAACCGCCCGCCCGGAGTCCCGTCTTCGGTGAACTCCTGGACGCGGACGGTCTGGTGGTAGGTGTAGTTCTCGCGAGCGGCGGCGAACTCAGCCTCCTTGGCTGCGAATTTCGTGATGATTTCCTGGATCTCGGATTCGGACGGATTCTCGCGCGCGGCCCAGGAGGCGGCAGGGGCGAGCACGCCGGCGATGGCGGCAATCGTGAAGAGACGCATCATGGTGGAAAACCTACTCCTTCCCGGTTGGACGCGTGGGAGACAGAATCTGTTTCGCGATCGTCAACCGCTGCATGTTACTGGTCCCTTCGTAGATTCTACCGATTTTCGCGTCGCGGTAGAGCTTTTCGACCGGATAGTCCTTGGTGAATCCGACTCCGCCGAGCACCTCCAGCGCCTGCGAGGCCACGGTTTCGGCGATCTGGGACGAAAAGTATTTTGCCATCGCGGCCTCGGTGAGAAACGGCTTGCCCGCTTCTTTGAGCCGCGCCGCGTTGTAGACGAGCAGCCGGGCTGCTTCCACGGAGGTAGCCATTTCGGCCAGATCGAGTTGCACGGCCTGGAACTCCGCGATCGGCTTGCCGAACTGTTTCCGCTGGCGCGCGTAGGCGATGGCGTGACCGAGCGCGCCGCGGGCGAGGCCGAGCATCTGCCCGCCGATGGCGATTCGCCCTTCGTTCAGGGTCTCAATGGCGATCTTGTATCCTTTGCCAGGCTCGCCGAGCACGGAGGAAGCAGGGACGGAGCAATCGTCGAAGATCAGCTCGCAGGTGGAAGAAGCGCGGATGCCCAGCTTGTCTTCTTTCCGTCCAACCTGAAAGCCGGGCGAGTCGCGGTCCACCAGAAAGGCGGTGATGCCGCGGTAGCCCGCGGCGGGGTCCAGGGTGGCGAAGACGAGAAAGAGCCCGGATTGTGCGGCGTTGGTGATCCACAACTTGCGGCCCGTGATGCGGAAGTGGCCGCCGTCGGCTACCGCGCGAGTCTGCAGCGAAAACGCATCGGAGCCGGAGCCCGCCTCAGACAGTGCATAGGAACCGAGTGTGTTGGCCGCCAGTCTGGGGAGCCATTCCCGCTTCTGCGCCTCGTTGCCCCAGCGCAGGAGGGCATTGATGACAAGGGTGTTCTGGACATCGACGATCACTGCCGCAGTGGGGTCGACGACGGCCAGTTCCTCGATGGCGAGGACGGCTTGGAAGAACGATCCGCCTTGGCCCCCGTATTCCTCCGGGATCTCGATGCCCATGAGCCCTAGGTCAAACATCTGCTTCAGCAGGTCAGGCCGGAAGTTCGCTTCCTCGTCCATCTGCCTGACGTGGGGACCGATCTGCTCGCGGGCAAAGCGCGCCACGGTGGCGCGAAACATTTCCTCTTCTTCGCTGAGCATCGTCAGCGGCCGGTTGTCCATGGCTGGTAGTCTAGCGTGTTACCGGATCGCCTGAAGCTGCCCCGTGGCCGCCGGCGCGTATCGCCGGACTTACTCGGCGAACGCGTAGGCGGAGGTGATGCCAGCGCCTCGAGCGCGACGGCCATTTTTTCGAGCGCGGACTTGTGGATCTGCGACACGCGGCTTTCGTTGATGCCGAGCACGCCGCCGATTTCCTTCATCGTCATCTCGTTCTTGTAGTAGAGCATCACCACTTTCTGGTACCGCTCCGGCAGGGTGTGCATCGCTTCCGACAGCATGAGCCGCATCTGCTCCCTGGCGCACATCAGGTCAGGCTGGAACTCGGGGCTCGACGGGAAGTCCGGAGGAGGAAGGTCCTCGCCTTCGTGCCCGCGGGTGGATGCCGAAATCAGTCCGACGTTGCGGAGGTCCACCATCATCTGCCGCCAGCGAGATTCGTCGACGCCCAGCTTCTGGGCCACCTCGGTGTCTGTGGGAGCGCGCTGCAATTCCGCCGTGAGATCGCGCGTGGCGGCCTCCACCTGCTTGTGCCGCCGGCGCAGATCGCGCGACGCCCAGTCGAGTTGGCGGAGGCTGTCGAGGATCGCGCCTTTGATGCGATGCTTGGCGTAGCTCGAAAAGGCAACCTGCTTTTCGGGATCGTACTTGTTCACCGCGTCGAACAGGCCCAGAATGCCAGCATGAACGAGGTCGTCGAGATCCACATGCACGGGGAGATTCTCATGGACACGCACCGCAATGGCTTTGACCAGCGGCAGATGCTCGAGGATCACTTTGTCGCGCAGCGCGCCGGTGGGGGCTGCCGCCGGCCGCGACTCGAATGCCTCGGCGAAGCCCACGGCATAGGCGGGCTGTCCGGCGGCAATCGGCTCTACTTCGACGATATCCCCGTCAAAGGGGAGGTCCGCGGCGAGGGTCGACTCGATCTCACAGACTTCCGTTCTTTCCCCGTGAATCCGATTCGCCGGACGGTGGGCGGACCGTTTCGGCTCGGCTTCGCAGGGGGTGACAACAACCGGGGTGGCGATACTGATACGAACCGCCGCGGCAGTAGATGCACGCTTAGCTGGCATGTGGTTTCAACTTCTCCTCTTCAAGTTGTCTCGACAGGAAGCGGATGCTGGTGCTGCTCTCTCTTTCAGCAGAAGCTCGCTTTTTGCGCCGGATAGGACTTGATCCGGGTGATCCCTTGCTATGCATGCCGAAGGCCATCCGAAAATGAACCTACGGCTTCGATCGGCACGGCCCCCAGAATGACGCTAAGTTCGTACTGGCCGCACGGTTACCGGACCGGTAGTACTAAATCACGATTGGGACCGGTCTTGCTCTTACGCTGCTCTTACCCTGTTCCACTTTGAAAGCGGGTGTCAGATCGGGTTCCGTTATGGAACACCCGGTTCTACGTTTTCGCTTCGTTCGTATGTCCTGTTGCGATTTGACCATGTTGGGCCGGCAAAGTATCTTCGCAAGACACCTTAACCCGCCTAGGGCAAATCACCTCAGGGCCTGGAAGGGTGGTCTCGGTCTTTTTCCCTCTGCGGATCTCCGCCTTCTTCGGCCCGCGTCCGGAGAAAAGCGATATAACTTTTCACCGCCAACCCGCCGAGAAAGACAAGTAGAACCAACCGGATATCGCCGTCGAGAGTGGCGACCCCGACCGCGCCCAGCACGGCGTACCCGATCAGCGAGTTCCGCAGACGGCCCGCCGTCAAGGCCGCCCTGCGTTGTAGAGGAATGTGAACTGAAGGCGGATCTGTTGGCCTTTGAACTCGTCTGGCAAGGGAGGGAACGGGTTGGATGCGCTGATGCCGGCCACCGCCGCGCGGTCCAGCGCCTCGGTGCCGCTCGGGCTGGCGATGACCAGCTTCGGAACCGCACCATCCTTCGAGATCGCAAATTGAATCAATACTTTACCGCGCCGTCCGAGCCGTGCGCTTTCAGGGATCACCGCCACCCAGTTGCGCCTCACCGTCGACAGAATCCGGATCAGGTAGGGCTTGAGTCTACTCCCTGGGGGTCACTGAGCAGTTCCAGGCTCGACCCGTTGCGGCCGCGCGGGCGAATTGAGGCTTTCACCTAATCCCCCGGTCCCTTCACCAAGGTCTCCCACCGTAATCCCGCCCCCACCGCCCCGGGCTAGTTGTCGTGCCGCCTCCTCCACCGGGGACCTTTGCGGCGTTGGAATGCGGCTTCTCCCTACCCCCGAATCAGTGCGCCGTCCCATGTCGGCGCCCGGCTTCTCGAATGCCAACTTCGGCTTTTCCTGTTCCTGTATTTGGGGGGGAGGCGCCGCCGGTGAGGGCACCCCTACGCCGGGAAGGTTGCGCTCATCGAGTTGCCCGACCTCCCTGGGTCCCGCATCCACCTTCGGCGCCTCGATCATCGGCTTGGGCGCCGGAGCCGCTGGAGCCGCCTTGGGAGACTCGAACGCTTTCGGCGCGGCGGGTCGCGTGGACCCAGCGATTTCCACCGGCTTGGGTGGCTGCGCCTCGCTCAACAGACCCTGCAGGTTGACCTCGAGGCTCGGTTTCTTGGTGTTGGGATCCTTTTGCGTGAGCTCGGGCGGGAGTATCAGGGGCACGATCACGGGGCGGATCGACAAGTCCCGTGCATGACGAATTTCCGGGGGACCCCAGGGGGCCACGAGAATCAACAGGCCCAGTAGTAGGTGCACCACCAGGGAACCAACCGCCGCCCACTCCCGTTTCGGAAGCTCGAGCTGCCCGCCGCCGTCGCTGAGCCACTGCCCGTACTCAGGATCCCGGCCCATGATCCGCCGCTCCGTGCGATCCCATTTCGTGAGATTGCAGCGCCCGCCGCACCACCGCCCCGTGCTCTTCGATCCGCGCCAGGATGCCCTCGCACACCGCCAGCGCCCGCGCGCCGTCGGCGCCGGTGACCACAGGCTCACTCCGATCGGTAACCGCGCGCAGGAAAGCGTCCAACTGCGCCGCCAGCGGTTCGCGCTTGCTCGACGCGCCCAGTTGCCGGAACCCGATCTGTTGCCGTTCGTCCACCGATATCACGACGCCGTCCTGCCGTCCATAGTCTACCGAAATATATTGATGGGGCTGGAACAGGCGCAGTTTCCGGATTCGTTCGGTGGACACGCGGCTGGCGGTGATGTTGGCGACGCAGCCGCCGGGGAAGGCGAGGCGGACGTTGGCGATGTCGACCTTCTCGGACAAAATTCGGATCCCGGCGGCACGGATCTCTTCCGGCTCAGCGCCTTGCATGAAATGGAGCACAAGGTCGATGTCGTGGATCATGAGGTCCAGGACGACATCGACGTCGAGGCTGCGAGGCGCGAACGCGTTCATGCGGTGAATCTCGAAAAACAGGGGAAGGTTCACCACGCCGTCGAGCGCGAGGATGGCCGGATTGAAGCGTTCGAGGTGGCCGACCTGCAGGATGCGGTTGTGGGCGCGGGCGGCGCCGATCAGGGCAGCGGCCTCGGCGGAGGTGGCGGCGAGGGGTTTTTCGATGAGTAGGTCGATGCCGGCCTCGAGCAGTCCAGTGCCGATTTCGGCATGGGTTACGGTGGGCGTGGCGACGATGGCCGCATCCACCTTACTGATGATCTCGCGCCAATCGCCCGAGGCCGCGCACCTGCAGCAGGCCAGCGGCGCGGGCACGATCCAAGTCAATGTCGACGGCGAAGGCGAGTTCCGCCCCGCTCTCGGCCGCGACCCGGAGGTGGTTCTTGCCAAATCCGCCGCAGCCGATCACGGCTATTCTCATTGCCGCACCTCCTCTGTTTGGATCCCCTGGAGGTCCTCGACGGGGTAGCCGGCCACGGCCAAACCCGCCGCATCGGCCGCCGCCAGCATCTCAGCGCGATCGAGGAGCAGCGTGCGGCCCGCGTCGACGGCGAGCACGGAGGCGCCGGTTTCGCGCATCGTGGCGATCGTGCCGGGGCCAGCAACGGGCACGTCAAACAACAAATGCCCGCGCCGGCGCGATCCTTTCACGAGCGTCAGCCGTCGCCCGTTGGCGAGCCCGGCGGCGCGGCGCAGCATGGCGTCGGTGCCTTCCATGGCTTCCAGGGCCACGCAGGCCCGCTCGCAAATGACCACGCTTTGGCCGACGTCGAAGCCCGAGAGCGCGGCTGCGATGCGCCGGCCGTAGCCGATCTCCTTCTCTTCGTCCGGCGTGGGCGCGCGGCGGGTAAGCTTGCCCTCCGCCGCCAGCAAGGGCTTGAGGAGGGTGGTGGAATCGAGGACGCGGATTCCCTCTCCCGCCAGAACGTCGATTACCCCGCCGATGAGCGCGTCGGTGTTGCGTTCCTTGAGACCGAAAAGCATCTTGGCCATGCGCCAGTCCGGCCGGAGGCTCGAAAACAGGCTGGCGTGCTTGACCTGGCCGCAAAAGATCAGTTCCGTGATGGACTCTTTTTGGAGGATGTCGATGAGTTTGCCGAGTTCGGCGATGGTGATCCAGTAGGTGCGCGCGGCGAGGGATTCGATCTCCGGGCCTGCTTCGCCTTTGACGCCCACCGCCACTACGTCGTGCCCCAGCTTGCGCGCCTCCTCGAGCGCCAGGACCGGGAATCGGCCGTTGCCGCACAGCACGGCGTAGCGGTTCACTTGATGAAACCCCGCTCCGACGATTCGATGAAGGCGATCAGTTCCTCGAGCTCCGGCGTGAGGGGCTCCTCGCGGATGCGTCCGACGGCCTGCGCGGTGTTCGTCTTGGGATCGCGCAAGTATCGAAAAGCGCGGTTCAGGCGTTCGATCGATTCGGGAGCGAAGCCGCGGCGTTCGAGACCCACCGAGTTGGTGCGGTATAACTTCGCCTCGCGTTCTTCCGAGACGAGAGCGAAAGGCAGGACGTCGCGCGTGACGACGCTGTAGCCGCCGATCATGGCGTGCGCGCCGATCCGGCAGAACTGGTGGACGCCGGAAAAAGCACCGATGCGGGCCCAATCGCCGACGGTGACATGCCCACCGAGCGTGGCGGCGTTGGCGAGGACGGTATGGCTGCCGACGCGGCAATCGTGGGCGACGTGCACGGATGCCATGAGTAAGTTGTCGTCCCCGACGGAAGTAACCGCGCCGCCGCCGGCGGTGCCGCGGTGGACGGTGACGTACTCGCGGATCTTATTGCCGTTTCCGATGACGGTTTCGGCGCGCTCGCCCTGATACTTGAGGTCCTGGGACGCGGCGCCGATGGAACAGAAGGGATAGAAAATGTTGTCGCGCCCGATGCGGGTGGGCCCTTCCACCCAGACGTGGCCGACCAGGCGGGTGCCCGGGCCGATCTCCACTTCTGGGCCAACGACGCAAAACGGGCCGATCTCGGCGGACTCGTCGACCTTCGCTGCCGCGTCGACAATCGCTGCCGGATGGATCGCCATTCGCCCGCGCCGCTTACTTCAACACGCACATGACGGTGGCTTCCGCGCACAGATCGCCGTCGACGGTGGCGGTGCCTTTCATGCGCGCGCGGGTTGGCCGGCCGTGGAGCAGCTCCACTTCGAGCTTGAGCTGATCGCCAGGGCGGACGGGGCGGCGGAAACTGGCGTCTTCAATGCGGGCCATGAAGATCACCTTGCTCTTGCGGTCTTCCATGGCATGGAGCACGAGGACGCCGGCCACCTGGGCCAGGGCTTCCACGATGAGCACGCCGGGCATCACCGGGTTGTCGGGGAAGTGTCCGGTGAAGAACGGCTCATTGAAGGTGACGTTCTTGATTCCCACGATCCGCTTTTCTTCCATCTCCACGATTTTGTCCACCATCAACATGGGATAGCGGTGGGGAAGAATGTCGCAAATGGCCTGGATATCGAGCTCTGGCATGGATTCCCGTTATTATAACAACCATATGTTTCTGGAACATGCCCGCAAGGCCCAACCGGCGACCATCGCCTTTCTGCGTGAACTGGTGGAGTGCGAATCGCCGAGCCATGACGGCGCGGCGATCAACCGTTTTCACGATTTGTTCGCCGCCCGCGTGGCCGATATTGCGACGGTGAAGCGAGTGAAGGCGGGAGCGTACGGGAGCCATCTACTGTGCCGGTTCCGGCTGCCGGGCGGGCGGCGGCGCTCGAAGCGCATCCTCGCGCTGGGGCACGCCGACACGGTGTGGCCGATGGGGACGCTGCGGACGATGCCGTGGCGGGAGGAAAAGGGTCGCCTGTGGGGACCGGGGGTGCTGGACATGAAGGCGGGGCTGGTGTTCTTCGTGCAGGCCATGCGCGCGCTTCGCGACCTGGACGTGCCGGTGGCCGCGGAGGTGGTGCTGCAGATCAACGCCGACGAAGAGGTGGGCAGCCACTCCTCGCGCGCGCTCACCGAGACGAACGCCAAGAGCAGTGACGCGGTGCTGGTGCTCGAACCCGGTACCGGCCTCCAGGGCAAGCTCAAGACGGCGCGGAAGGGCGTGGGGAGCTTCCGCATCGACGTGCGCGGGGTGTCGTCCCACGCGGGGATCGACATCGCGGCGGGGGCGAGCGCGGTGCATGAACTGGCGTGGCAGATCGAGAAGATCCGGCGGTTCACGAACCTGAAGCGCGGCGTGACGGTGAACGTGGGCGTGATCGGCGGCGGCACGCGGACCAACGTCGTCCCCGCCGAGGCCTTCGCCGAAATCGACTACCGCATCCCGCGGCTTTCCGACTATGAGCCGCTGGCGGCGAAATTCGCTGGGCTCACGCCGCGCGATTCGCGATGCAGCCTGACGATCACGGGGGAGTTGAACCGGCCGCCGTTCGAACGCACGCCTGCCGTCGCGGCGCTGTTCGCGACGGCGAAACGGCTTGCCAAGGCGCTCGGCGTGGACCTGGAGGAGTCGGCCACCGGCGGCGGATCCGACGGGAATTTCACCGGGGCGATCGGCGTGCCGACGCTCGACGGGCTGGGCGCGGTGGGTGAGGGGGCGCATGCGGTGAACGAGAGCATTTTGGTGGACCGCATCGCGGACCGGGTGGCGCTGCTGGCGGCTCTGGTGGGGGAGGTGCGGTAGGGGGGCTAGTGGAAGGGGTCAACGACGCGGACGCCGCCGATGGTCCCTCCACGCTGCCTATCTTCCGAGTAGAGAATGCCGGCGGCGGACAATCGGGCGGCATGGACAATCATCGCGTCCCAGAAGGAAACTCCCGAGAGCCGGTGGAGCTCCGGTGGCGGCCGCGAATTACTCTTGCAAGACCTGCAGCGATAGTACGGCCGTGCCGGCGGCGCGGTGCCGGGCGAACAGGTCAATGGCGATGCGTTGCTTTTTCGGCGCTGCGCCGCCGCCGGTGTAGACGAGGATGTCGGTGTCGAAAAACGCGAGCCCTTCATCCCCGCTGGTGCAATTCTTCCCGATTGAATTTCCAGCCGCGCGAGTCGCCGCCGGAACGCAGCGAGAGCCGTTCGAATTCGGCCACCTCAGCCGGCGCGTCGCTGCAGCCGGCGAGTTCCTCGAGGTATGCCCGGACCAGTTGGTTGACGCTGGTGCCCAACACCTCCGCGCGCTGGCGGGCGCGGGCGAGAACTTCCTCGTCAACGGAGAGGGTCACATTCATATGCACAGGTTATGTGCGCACGGAACCGGTGTCAAAGGCTGTGTCCGTGAGCGAGGCGGGCGCGTAGGTCGGCGAGTTCGGCGTCGCGGCGA
>JAWKHI010000027.1:0-91920 GCA_041394885.1 Bryobacteraceae bacterium
CTCATTCAAGGCGCGGATCTCGATGTGACGCCGGGATTGCAGCCGGCAGACGTAGGCCTGCGTCGTGGGTACGCTCATGACGCTGGGAGTGGTGAGTACGACGGTTTGCGGCGCCTCTTCACCGGACACCTTTTCGCCAGACTGTTTTTCGCCGGAGGGCGGCGCCTCTTTTTCGCCGGACTGTTTTGCGGTAGTCCGCGGCGCCTGTTCCTGGTGGCCACTATCTGCCTGCTTTTTTGTGCAAGCGCCGGCAAGGAGGCCCAGGCCGGCCACGATGAGCGTAGCCCGTAGATGCTGCTGCAGCTTCATGGATGTACCCTCTGCGTAAATTGATGATCGGCGTCGGTTCCGTCGGGAGGCTCCAGACCGGTGCCGCGCCAGCCGCCCCCAAGGGCCTGATACAGCGTTACAGTGGCAACCATTTGCCGTTGCTTCATTTCAACGAGCTCCTGCTGTGCCTCGAGCAATTCGCGCCGGGCTGTCAGTACTTCCAGGTAGTCGGCTCGATTCAAATTGAAGAGTTCGGTTGAGATATCGACGGCCTGGGCGAGGCGGCCGATCTGTTGTTGCTTGAGCCGATAGCCCTGGCTGAGATTTCGTGTGAGGCTGACGCGGTTGCTGACCTCGATGAAGGCGACCAGGACGGCTCGCTCGTAGTGGAGAACGGCCTGCATCTCACGGGAATTCGCCGAAATGTAGTCCGCGGTGAGTCCCTTCCGGTTGAGCAGAGGCGTAAGCGCTCTGCCGATGGCGTCGAAGAGCAGCGAGTCGGGCGTATTCACCAGCTTGGTGAGGTCGAAGGACTGGTAGCCGATCACGGCTTCGATGCCGAGAGACGGATAGAAGGCTTTTCTGGCGGCCTGGACGTCGAGGCCCGCCGCGGCAAGCTCTAGTTCGGCCTGGCGAACGTCGGGGCGATTCGCCAGAAGGTCAGCGGGGACGCCCACCGCCATGGCGGCCGGCTGTTGGGCGAGAAAGTCGGCGCTCGACCGGTCGGCCGGCTGGGGAAAGCGGCCAGCCAGGAAGCTCAGCTCGTTCTCGGTCTCGACGATCCGCTGCTGGATACTGTACTGGGAGCTCTGCATGGCCCGTAGGTTGGCCTCGAACCGTGCCGGGGCCGCCGAGGTGGCGCGGCCCGCCTGGAACTGCGCTCGCGCGAGCTCGAGTGCGCGCTCCTGGAGTGCGATGTTGTCGGTTACTACCTTGAGTTGCCGGTCGAGAGCCAATAGCTCGTAGTAGCTGCTGGCGATCTCGGCGACCAGACGCGTGACCATGAAGTTCCGGCCTTCGATGCTCGCCAGGTATCGATGGGAGGCCGCGTTGGCCAGTGTGCGGAGACGTTTCCACACGTCGAGTTCCCACGACGCGTAGAGCCCGGCCTCGTATTTATGGAGGTTCGGTCCGATTTCGGACCTCTCGTCGGCTTGGCCCTGGCTTGTGAACTTTCCTACGTGGTCCTGCCCGCCGGTAGCACCAAAGCCCACTTTCGGCAGGTACTCACCACGCCGGGCCATGATTTCGGCGTTGGCGACCACCGTCTCCTGAATGGCGATGTTGAGCTCCTGATTATGTTGCAGCGCAGCCTCGACCAGCGCCACCAAGTGGGCGTCGGTGAAGAAGTCGCGCCAGGGGATTAGACCGGAACTTCGCGTATCGCTGAGTCCGCCAAAAGTGTCGGGCACTGTGCGGTCCGGGGGGCGGACCGTTGCCATCGGGGGCTTGAGAACGCGAACGCACCCGGGCGCCATCATGACAACCAGGACAAGGAATGCTGCGGCGAGCGCGCGCCCCATCCGCCTGTCCCTGGCTCCGGACTCTCTCTCCAGAATTTCGCTCATTTTTGACAGAAACTCCTCACAAACTTTCGTCCATCCGGTCCTGGCCGGCCGATGGACCACGGCGTGCCATCGGCTCGTGGGTCGGCAATCAGGACATCACACAATTCCCGGCGACATCCAGCGGAGGGGATGCGGGATGGGAATCAGCTCGCTGCCGTCAGTACGGCAGTATCAGGTGGAGATTGGGTAGGCTAGGCAGAAGGGGAGCCGCGGCTGGAAAACGCACGCAGTCGAAACAGGGTAGGCGCTCGGTCGGCCGACAATTCGGAAAGGCGCGTTTGGCTTCCAAAGGCGGGTACGTCGAAAGATAGGACTGTCTCTGTTCGTAGGAGGCTGTGCTTAGTGTCGTCGTCATCCGCGGGCTCGGCAAGATCAGCCACATCCTTGCGGCGATCCTCCGGAAAACGGATGTCGAGGCGGACCATCGGCAGAGCCGTATGGTTTAACACGTCGATTTGCTCGACGCGATCATCGATCTGTCGAGTAAGCCAACCAGTGCTTGCCCGCCGAGTCGGAGGGCTACCGCTGACGAGAACTATCGCAACACAGGCGAAAGCAATCAGCGCCCTGTGAAATGCGCCATGATCGCAAAGGCTGTGGTAACGGCCCCGCACGATCATTACGATAGCACAAGGATTGTTTCGGGCGCAAAGTGCTGCGCCATGTGGACAGACCTCGTCTTCGGTCGACTACTCGGCGTAAAGAGGTTTCGGGACTACAGGATCGACCACTCGGGGACATCGACGACAAGATGGTGCTCGACGTCGATTGTGACACTGGGCGAAATTTTCCCTTTCTGGTCCGCGGTATGGGTGCGGGGGACGCATCCTTGGCGTGGACTGCCCGCGAGGCATGCTGGACGTCGCGCGGGCGCGAAACGAGCAAGAGGGATGGCAGAACGTTGAGTCTCGCGAGGGACGACGCGGCGAGGCTAGCGACCGGTAGACGCCGTGGTATCGGTCTGGTGGAAGGGGCATCGCGCATGGCTTGGATGCCGCAACCGCGGAAGTTTCAGCCGGTGATGAGCGGGACGGGCCTTGTATTCGGTCGGGCTTTGCACACACCAGTGATGAGTTCGCTCGCTGGTGGCGGACCGGTCGGCCCTCACCAATATCGGCACACTGCGCATCGGGGCTCGCTGCTGAACTCGGCGAGTCGACGGTGCCGCGCTACCGTGCGGCAGAGGAGGGTTGGGCTGGGCTTGGCCAAGGGCGAGTGGTTCGTGCCGCAAAGCTACGAATGGGGTCGCCGACGTCGTCGTCTGGCGAGCCAATGAGGGAGTTGCACACGCCCGGCAGTCCGGAACGAAGCTGGATGTGATCGAGTGCCGTGGCGATTGCAAGGGGCTGCACTACCGGCCAGAGCGTATTGCCGGAGAGGGCGTCCACTGGGACTCACGACGCAGGCTCCCGTGCTGAGATTTGGCATCGCGCTACTAGCCGCCTGCGATCACGCGTGGAAGTTCACTTGGCGTGGAGGCGATCGCCGCGTGCCGGTGGGAAATGCGCTTGCCCCCTACAGCTCCTCCACCGGACCTTTGAACGACGGCGGCTTGGGGCTTTGGGCGGCTTCGGAGGCGGCGGAGGTTCGCTGGCGGATCCCTTGCGCAGGACCACGGACCCCCGGTCGGTCACCGCATTCACGACCGGACCGGTTCCCACCTGCAGCGCGATCGTGCGGCGGCGGCCCTCTTCGGTCACGCGGGCCGAGCCATTCCATTCGTTATCGATTTCGCCGCGCCGGGTTTCGGCGCGCAAGTCAAACTGCGCCGTTTCGGGCAGCGATAGGCGGATATCGCCGGCCCGCGTGCGCAAGTCGAACTTGCCTCCCAACGCCGCCGCCGGGCGAATCTCGATGTCGCCGTGCTCGAGGTTGACTTCGGCGGGCCCCTGGAAATCATACAGTTCCACGTCCGTGGATCGGGTCTTCAACAGGAAGGGCCCGGCGAGGCCGGAGGCGGTGAAGTCGCCCCGGGAGATGCTGATCTGTCCGGGCGTCCGTTCCACGCGCAGTTCCGTGGTCGGGGTGTCGTAGCGGAGGGGCTGGGCCAGGCGGCGAAACAGCTTGTCGCCGGTGTATGTACCGTTCACGGTGGCCAGGCCCTGAATGGTGTCGAGCTCGATGTCCCAGCCGGCGCCGCGGAGTTCGACGTTTCCCTTCACGCCGACCACCCGGACGATGTCGGAGCGCCGAGTTTCCACCGACACGCTGCCGCCGATGTCGGAAAGACGCACCCCGGCGTTGTCGCTTTCGATGCTGATGTTCCCGCTCACGCCGGTGATGTCGAAATCGCCGTAGCGTCCGTGGGCCTCGATCGAGGCGCCTTTGGGGACGGCGATATCCAATTCGGCCGAGACGCGGCGGTTTGTTGGACGAGGCCCGCTGCTGATTGGTGCGGATGATCCATGTGTCGCCGCTCTGGATCACTTCGAGAGGACATTGCTTGTGCGCGGCTTCGGCTTCGTCACGGTTATAGGCGCGCACCGAAGTTCGGCCCGAGATTCGCGCCTGAGCGCCCTCTTCGCCGTGGATGCGTGCATTGCCGGTGAATTTTTCGATCACGATGCGGGGCGCGAGGCCTGCTTCCACGGTCTTGTCGTCATGGGGAAAGTCGAAGCTGTCGCCGAGGATTTCGAGACCGCGCATGTGTATGCGCGAGGAAGGGAACCGGTCCGCGTACCGGTGCGCGAAAAAGAGTCCGTTTCCGAGGAAGAACAGCAGCACGATCAACGCCCATTCGCCGCCGGAAACGCCATGGCGGGGTATTGGTTTGCCGCTGACCTTCCAGAAGGTGATTTCCGCGACCCGCACCGCGCCCCACACGATCAGAATCGCGGGCCAATAGTTGGCGAGGAATTCGAGTACGTTGAGATCCGCGCGCAGGTTGTGCAGCAGGAACGCGACGCCGATCAGGATCAGCAGGATGGGGCCGATAAAGGAGCCTCGTCTCATGACTCGAATCCTCCTGGAGTGAACGGAGCCGGGGGCTGCGGCGGAGGCCCCATCGGAGGGCGCGCGGGCTGGGTGAGGCGTTCGGCGAGGACGAGCAATCCGAACACCACCACCAGCACGGGCCACGTGTTGCCGATCGGGAACGAGTCCGCGTGGTCGAACATCATTAGGATGCCGAGCGTCATGAGCATCACCGGTCCGCGAATGGAGCGGAAGTAACTATCGGTGTTCATGGCGCTGTTCCTGCCCTACTCCGCCGCTGAATTTGTCCTGAGGTGGTTCCCCGGCGCCCAGACGCTGGTAAAGCATGAATACGCCGATGCCAATCGGAATCAACGGCCAGAAGCGAGCCATGTCCGGGATGCGCAATACATTGAAGTTATGCAGCAGGAAAACGACGCCGGTCCCGATCAGGACGATGGGGACCAGGAGCGAGCCTCCTTTGAACTGGATGAGGGAGGAGAATTCGTCCACCTCCTGGCCGAGAACGCGCTTGTTCGCCGTGTGGTAGGCCTCGAAGGCCATGTAGGCCACCCAGGCGATGATGAGCATCGTGAAGAGGGCTTCGCCCGCGCCGCGGGATGAGTCCGCGATGGTGGCGAGCATTCCCATCACGAACACGTGCACCAGGCCCTTGGCGTATTGTCCGTTGTAAATGGCGCCCACTCCAGGGATGAGCCCCAAGAGAAACGCCAGGCCGGGGGAAGGCGCGTTGGCGACGGGGGGCGCGGCCGGCGCGGAATAGGGGGAATAGGGTCGACCCGAATCCAATGGAGGGGGCGGCGCCGCCACCTTGCAAGCCGCGCACTGCACGTTGCCGGGTCCTTTTTCTTCTTCTGTCAACGCCTTTCCGCAGGATCTGCAATAGAGCGCGGCTTCGTTCATGGCTGGTCTCCTCGTCCGGAATTCCCCTGGATCGGTAACTGCTTTTGCTGGGATGGTTCTACCTGGTCAGGCAGCACCGGTTGCGCGCGGCGGCGCTCCCGGGCATCCTTTTCGTCCTGCTCGGACCATTCCCGAAGTCGATCCTGCACCTCGTACACGAGGCGAAGGTTTTCGTAGTGTTTCACTGCGCGGTCCCAGACCCGGTGGAGCCGCGTGTCGATGGTGGCCCAAACCCGGGCCGGCTGCAGGTCATCGGCGGTGAGCGCCCGCTGCGGGACGCCAGCCAGCCTTCCGATCATCGAGAAAGAGAGCAGCGTCATGGCCATTCCCATCGCCAGGCGGGGCCGCAGAATCGGTTCGAACAGCATCCGCCACCACGAGCGCGGCGACGCGGCCTGCATCGGCGCCATGGGCGGCCCGCCGGCGAGGCGCATTTGCTCGGCGGTGTGAAACAGAATCCGGTTCACCAGCGCCGGCGGCGGCTCCACCCGTTCCGCTTCACCGAGAAATCCAACCGCGGCGCCGGCGTCCTGCGCCAGAGTGACGCACTCGGGGCACCCGGCGCGATGGAATTCCAGTTGGGCTTGCCCGGCCGCGCTCAACACACCGTCGAGTTCGTCGGCCAGCAGCGCTTCGGCTTCCGCGCAGGATATCGAATTGGGCCGCTCTGGGTCCATGTTCATTCTCGAATCGGTCAGATCAATATCTTTCTTTGCCGGAGCACACGCGCCAGTTCGGCGCGGCCGCGATTGAGCCGCGATTTCACGGTGCCTTCCGGTATCTGAAGTACTCCGGCGATCTCGCGGTATTCGAGTTCTTCGAGGTCGCGCAGGATCACCGCTTCGCGCAACTCCGGCGACAGGCGTGTGAGAGCGGATCGCAGCACTTCGTTGGCTTCCCGCTTGGCCAGCATGCCATCGGTGCTGGTGCCCGCCATCGGACGGGCTTCGATCATCGGCAGTTGGTCGTCGATCGAGTCAGAGGCGCGCTGCAGCTTGGATCGCCGGTAATTGTCGATCAGCAGGTTCCGCGTCAAACGCGAGAGCCATACGACGAAGGAACCCTCTCCGGCGCGAAAGCTGCGAATGGTTTGAAACACCCGGAGGAACACCTCCTGCGTGATGTCCTGCGCTTCGCCTTCCGAGCCCGTAAACCGCAGGCAGATTGCATAAACCCGCCTCGTATGCGTCCGCACGAGATCCTCCCATGCGGAGTCGTCTCCGTTCAGGCACCGGTCGACGAGTTGGGAGTCGCTATCCAAAGATCGGTTATTCCAAGCGGTGAAGCCAGGGGATCCCGCCATCGACTTGGCCCGCGACGGACCTTGTAGGATCAGCGGAAATGGCAGGACGGCGGAACTCATTTTCACCCTCGTCGAAGATTTCGCGGAACCAGCTCGCAACCGGCGTACCGCAAGGGTTCCAGTACCGGGAACCGGAGACCTTGGCCACACCGTTCAATCGCTTGTTCCATAAATTCCAACGAAGATCTATCATGAGAAGTTCACACCAGATGCGTCTTTCGCGCAAATATCGATCGACGGGTTTGGCCTTGGGATGTCAATGTGCCTATTCTAGTCCTGCTGGACTCTTTTTGGGTTTAGTTTAGGGAGGTGGAGGTCATCGACCCGCACAAGGCCCGCCCGCGCAACGTTCGCGCGCCCTATGGGAGAGAGTCGTCGCGCCTCGGTCCCATTCGCGGCTCCACCCGCTTTCGAGGGGGTAAGACGAAGCTTTGGGTTACCGCGTTGGTGGCCCTGCTGCTGCTTGCCGGGTGGATCGCCTGGCGGGTCTGGGGCGAGGAGGAGTTTGACTGGACGCGTTTTGCAGCCACGTTCCGCGATCTGCGTCCGGGCTGGTTCGCCGCTGCGCTGCTGTTGGCGTTTTCCACATACGTGGGGCGCGCATTCCGGTGGCGGGTTTTGATTCGTCCCCAAAAGAGGCATCCTAGTTTGTGGGGGCTGTTCACCGCAACTGCGGTCGGTTTCACGGCCCTGGTTCTGTTCGGGCGACCGGGCGAAATGGCCCGTCCGTATCTGGTGGCTCTGAAGGAACGGCTATCTTTTTCTTCGCAGATGGCGGCCTGGCTGCTCGAGCGAATCTACGACCTCGTGATGGCGCTGCTGATCTTCGGATACGCGTTGTCGAGCGTGCGCGCGTCCGGGGTTCAAGTTGGAGAGCGGATGCATTGGGTCCTCGAGGCCGGCGGCTACTTCGTCGGCGTGATTGGGTTGATCTGTGTCGCGGTGTTTCTGGCACTGCGCCAGTATGGCGACCGCAGCGAGCGGCGCATCCTGGATGGGCTCGCGGTTCTTCCCGAGCGGTATCGTAGCTGGCTCGGCGCCGCGGTGATGGCGTTCCGCCACGGCGTGGAGTCCACCAAAAGCTGGAGCGCGGTGGGCGAGGTGCTGGCGTATTCGGTTCTCGAGTGGGTGTTGATCGTGGCCTGCAACATCTGTTTGTTCCACGCCATACCGGCCACGGCGGGCATGCGGACCACCGACGTCCTTATCTATCTTGGCTTTGTCGCCTTCGGGTCAGTGGTGCAGATACCGGGCGTCGGAGGAGGAATGCAGATCGTGGCGGTGGTGGTGCTGACGGAGCTGTTCGGGCTGCCGCTCGACTCCTCGACGGGGGTTGCGCTGATTTCCTGGATTGTTACATTTGTAGTAATTGTTCCGATCGGATTGATGCTGGCCTTTCACGAAGGCTTGCAATGGAAGAAGCTGGGGCACTTGGAGAGCATCGCCGAAGTGGAGGCAGGCACGGGGCTTTGATCGACAAATGCTACAAACGTAGGAGATAAAGAATGACTTGTCCGTACTGCCAACATCGCGAGGACAAAGTGATCGATTCGCGCGAGAGCAAGGAAGCCGATGTTGTGCGCCGCCGGCGAGAGTGCTTGAAGTGCGCACGCCGGTTCACGACCTATGAGCGAATCGACGAGATTCCCTACATGGTTGTCAAAAAGGGAGGCCGGAGGGAAAAGTTCGAGCGGCAGAAGGTGCTTTCGGGACTGCTCCGTGCGTGCGAAAAGAGGCCGGTGAGTATGGGAAAACTCGCCGAAATCGTCGATGAGGTGGAGAGCCGGCTATCGGAGTCGGTGGATCGGGAGCTATCTACTACTGAAGTAGGGGAATTCCTGATGGAGCGCCTCGCCACTTTGGATAAAGTAGCTTATGTGAGATTTGCGTCGGTCTACAGGGACTTTCAAGATGTGGAGGCTTTCTTTGGAGAGTTGGAGGCGCTCATGAAGCAGAAGCGGGCCTGGGAGAGAGAGCGCAGCGGCGGAGGAGAGGGTTCGTAGGTAACGAATCTTACGTTCTGTAACTTTGGACTCTTAGGTAGCATCCAAGGGAGTGTAGGTATGCGGTCGTATTCCGTAGGGAAAGTCGCGTGAAAGGGCCGGACAGGGGGAATTGGGCGATTCTCTTGCGTTTTGTTGGGGTTAAGTTCATTTTGTTCTTTTCAAACCGATGTCGGGATGCTATACTGCCTGACAGTGCCCGGTAACGGGATTGTATTGCGGATCAGTTGCCTGAAAGCGAGCGTCTGTGTGGCGAACACCGGGTGCCGCTCAATGCCCACTAGGAACGATCCTAGCTCTGTCGGAGTTTCGTTTCTATGAAGTAGGAGGTGGGTTTCTAAAGTGGACCACTACGAAGATCACTATCTCGGCGATGCCCATGCGCCGTTGAACATTCCCTTCGACGAAGAAGGACAATTTTTCCATCCTGAGGACGCACATGAAGGCGGGGAATTCGCCGCCGCTCCTCAGGAAGAGTCGATTTACACCGACGATCCGGTCCGTGTGTATCTGCGGGAAATGGGCGCCGTTCCGCTTTTGACGCGCGAAGGCGAGGTCAACCTGGCCCGCAAGATGGAGCGGGGCAAGTTGCGGATGCAGAAGGCGGTTAGCCGTTCCGCACTCGTGCAATTGCTCGTACTACAAACAACGGAACTGGTCAAAAAGAACCCGGCCGATCTCGATACGGTCGCCGATCTGGGCGATGTGGAAGACGGCACCACCGCCGACGAGAAACGCCGCAAGGAAGTTCTCCAACAGTTCGCCGACTACGCCACCCTCAACAAGAAGGTGGAACAGACGGCGGCCAAGCTGGCCGAGGTACCCGGGTCTAACAAGAAGCTACGGCGTAAGTGGGCCTGGAAGGCGCAGCGCTCCCGGGTGGAACTGTCCCGGGCCATTCGCGAGATCCCCTGGATATCCAGCCGCTGGCGCGATCTTTCCCGCGAGCTCGAACGGGCGCTCGAGGAAATGTCGCAACTCGACGAAGAACTGAAGAAGCTCGAAGGGCGTTCGAGCCCCACGGCGCAGTCCCGGAACCGTGAGTTGAAGCGCGAGCTTCGAAAGCGGGAACAGCAGGTGGGCGCCACTTTGGTTGATTTGCGCCACACCATGTCGGTGATCCGCCACGGTGAGCTCGAAGCCGAACGCGCGAAGAAAGACCTCGTCGAGGCGAATTTGCGCCTGGTGGTCTCGGTGGCCAAGAAATACGTCAACCGCGGTCTCCACCTGCTGGATCTGATCCAGGAAGGCAACATCGGCCTGATGCGCGCGGCCGACAAGTTCGAATACCGTCGCGGCTACAAGTTCTCGACCTACGCCACCTGGTGGATCCGCCAAGCGATCACGCGCGCCATCGCCGATCAGAGCCGGACCATACGAATCCCGGTGCACATGAACGAGAGCATGAACAAATTCCTACGGGCCACGCGTGAGCTCGAGAAGGAATTGGGCCGTGCTCCGACCAACGAAGAAATATCGCGGCGAATGGACATTCCGGTGGAGAAGGTCCAGAAGCTGAAGACGATTTCGCGGGATCCTGTGTCGCTCGAGACCCCGGTGGGCCGCGACGGAGAGTCCGCGCTCGGCGATCTGATCGAAGACCGCTGGGTGGGGTCGCCGGTCGACGCCGTCATCGACACTAACGTCCGTGACGAAACAGCCAATATCCTCAAGACACTGTCGCCGAAAGAGGAGAAGGTGATCCGGCTGCGGTTCGGCATCGGCTGCGATCGCGAACATACGCTCGAGGAAATCGGACAGCAGTTCGATGTCACGCGCGAGCGGATCCGCCAGATCGAGGCCAAAGCGTTGCGTCAGTTGCGGTCGCCGGAACGGGCACGGCATCTGCGGGCGCTGCTCGCCGCGCGTTAAGCGGACAGTCACTTTCCCAGACAAATGATAAGCCCGGGCTCCCGAGCCCGGGCTTATTGCTGTCCCCGCTGTGTCTGGCGGCACGCGGCCCAAACCGCACCATTAACATCCGGCGCCGGTTAACCTATGATTGCTATAGGGGAACTGTAGTGGTACCCATTCTATCCCGGCTCCAGAATGCCGCCGTCAGCGCGGCCGAGGCCGTGATGGTGCCGGCCGCACCGGAAATTCATTCCGCTCAACGAGTGTTGCCCCCCGGAGGCCACAATTTCGGCACGGCACCGGTGTTCCTGGCCGCGATCAGCACCATCCTTGGCGCCATTATGTTCCTGCGCTTCGGCTACGCCGTGGGGCACTTGGGGCTTTCCGGCGCAGTGTTGCTGATCCTCCTCGGACACCTGGTCACCATTCCCACGGCGATGGCGGTATCGGAGATCGCAACCAATCGCCGCGTGGAGGGGGGCGGCGAATACTTCATGATCAGCCGGTCTTTCGGGTCCGCCATCGGCGGCGCGATCGGAGTGTCGTTGTATCTCTCGCAGGCAGTGTCGGTGGCCTTCTACATGATCGCATTCGCGGAAGCGTTCCGGCCCATTCTCGATTGGATCAACGCCTCTTACGGCGTCGCTCTCGATCCCCGCGTGATCAGTCTCCCGGCCACGGTGGCGCTTCTGTTCGTGATTCTGAAGAGGGGCGCGGATCTCGGCGTTCGAGTCCTATGGGTGGTGGTGACGATCCTGGCGGTCTCGCTAACGCTGTTTTTTCTCGGCAAAGGGCCGGAGGCGGGTTCTGTCGAGTCGTTACAGCTTACCAATCATATTGAGAACCCACACAGCTTCGCGCTCGTATTCGCCATCTGCTTCCCAGCGTTCACCGGTATGACGGCGGGAGTGGGTCTCTCCGGCGACCTCAAGAATCCGGGCCGGTCGATTCCCCTCGGCACACTGCTGGCAACAGCGGTGGGCATGATCATGTACCTGGCATTGGTATTCAAGCTGGCCGCGAATGCGTTGCCGCAGGACCTAGCGGCGAATCAGCTCATCATGAGCGACATCGCGCTTTGGGGGCCGATCATCCCGATCGGGCTGGCCGCGGCCACGCTATCGTCGGCCCTCGGTTCGATACTGATCGCGCCGCGCACGCTACAGGCTCTCGCGCGCGACCGGGTGCTTCCGAGCCAGCGGCTGAGTGACCTGCTGTCGCGAGGTTATGGCCGCCAGAATGAGCCGGTTGCCGCCACACTCGTCTCGGGCCTGTTGGCGCTCGCTTTTGTCCTGATGGGTGACGTCGACACGGTATCCCAGGTGATCAGCATGTTCTTCATGGTGACCTACGGATCCATTTGCTCGATTTCATTTCTCGAGCATTTCGCCGGTAACCCATCCTACCGGCCGTCGTTCCGTTCCCGATGGTACATCTCGCTGCTCGGCGCCATCATGTGCTTCATGATGATGTTCCAGATGAGCCCGGCCTACGCGCTGTTTTCGCTGACTATCATGTTCCTGATCTACCAAGGCCTGGGGTGGACGCGAAAGGGCGAGCGCAGTCTTTCCTCGATCCTACAAGGGGTGATGTTCCAGCTTACGCGGCGCCTCCAGATCAGCATTCAGAAAGCGCGAGCCGGCGAGACGCTCGGCGACTGGCGCCCTTCGATCCTCGCCATCACCCGGCACTCGGAAGACCGGCTTGGCCAATTCGATCTTCTGCGATGGTTGTGTCACCAACAGGGATTCGGGCAGTTCGTGCAGTATGTGGAGGGGAAACTGTCGAGGGATTCCGAAGCATTGGCCGGGCGGATCGCGGAGAGGCTGATTCAGCGGACCGAAGTGAGTAAAGCCGGGATCTACGTCGACACGATGATCGCGCCGTCTTTCGATAGCGCACTCTCGTCGATCGTGCAGATGCCCGGAGTTTCCGGACTACCGAATAACACGGTGCTGTTTGAATACGCCACCGGCGACGGCGATGTGAGCGAGGTCACGCAAGGGGCGGCTTTGGTGGAGTCCCTCGGTCTCAACGTGGCCATTCTGCGATCCACTCCGGCGCGGTTCGGATATCGGCGGCACGTGCATATCTGGCTGACCGAAGACGACTATTCGAACGCGCCTTTGATGATTCTGCTTGCCTACATATTGGTCGGACATCCGGAGTGGCATGAGGCCGAGATCGACATCTTCGCCTGCTACCGGTCCAGCGAAATGGAGTGCGAACTAGGAAAACTGCACGGCATGATCGCGGAGGGCCGGCTGCCGGTATCGACAAAGAATGTCACCGCCGTGCCTTACGACGGAGAACGCGGAGTGGAAGCCGCCGCGGTGGCGATGTCGGGCAATGCGGATCTGTTGATTCTGGGATTGCCGGAAAACGGCCGTGTTCCCTGGGATTCCGCTGACCGGTTCACCGGCTTGAAGGACATCCTGTTCGTGCGCGCAGCCGAGTACATTTCCATTTCGTGATTCCAGGTTCCCGTTTCGATCACAGCCACCCGGACCGTGAAACCTAGGATAATGAGTCTGCGGAAACAGTCACCGTGAATCCAGACGCAAACCGAATCGGCCGCTACGAGATCAAGGACAAGCTCGGGGAAGGCGGCATGGGCGTGGTTTATCGCGCGCTCGACTCCGAATTGATGCGCGAGGTGGCCATCAAGGTGATCCGGCGCGAGGCGCTCGGCGGCGAAGACGACGCGCTCGAACGCTTTGATCGCGAGGCCAAGGCCGCGGGCCAGTTGAAGCACCATTCGATCGTCACCATTTACGATCGCGGCGAGTGGAACGGCCTACCCTATCTGGTGATGGAATTGGTGGAAGGCGTCACGCTGGACCAGTTGCTGCGCCAGGGCGGGCTCGATCACTCCGGCGTGCTGAACGTTCTGTCGCAGGTGGCGAGCGGCGTGGACTACGCGCATCAGCGCGGCGTGATCCATCGCGACCTCAAGCCCGCCAACATTTTGGTGCAGAGCGACGGCACGGCGAAGATTCTCGATTTCGGCATCGCCAAGATGAGCTCCGGCGGTACGTCCGCCACGCAGGTGGGCATGCTGGTCGGAAGCCCCGCATACATGCCGCCGGAGCGCTTTCTCGGCGACGACAGCACCCGCTCCACAGACATCTGGGCGCTCGGCGTCACCGCATTCGAGGCGCTCACCGGCCAGCGCCCGTTCCAGGGCGGTGACTGGCAGGCAGTCGCCTACAAGATCTGCAACGAGCCGACGCCGGACCCCACGCGTTTGAACCCGTCGCTGCCGTCAACCGCCAGCCAAGTGCTGCAGCGCGTCCTGGCGAAATCCCCAGACCAGCGGTTTTCCGACTGTTCCGGCTTCACCGCCGCGCTGCTTTCCGCCTACCGGTCCGGGGCGCCAACGCCGCCGCCCCCCGCGCCACATGCCCCGGGCCCGGATGCACCGACCCGCGTCGAGCCGATAGGCGAGCCGGCGACACCGTCCAGAAGCCTGAAGGCGGCCGGGGCCGGTGTGGCAGCCGGAGCCGTGCTGGCGCTCGGTGTCTGGCTTTCGGGCTGGCTCGATCCGGCCACTCCGGTCAACAAGGATCCGGATCCTTTGCCGCCGCCGGTTGTATCCGGACCCGCCGCGCTCATCGAAACCACCACGGGAGCGATGATGCTCGTTCCCGGCGGCGAGGCTCGTCTGGGCCCGGACAAGCATCTGGCCAGTCTCGGCGCGTTCTACATCGACAAGACCGAAGTTTCGGTCGACGCCTACCGGCGCTTTTGCGAAGCCACAGGAAGGGCTCTTCCCGCGGGCATCGCCACGGACTCCAAGCTACCCGTTACCAACGTCACCTGGGCAGAGGCATCCGCGTTCGCCGCCTGGGCCGGAAAGCGGCTGCCGACAGGGGACGAGTGGGAGAAGGCGGCGCGCGGCGCCTCCGGACAGGTGTTCCCGTGGGGTGAAGTCTATGACCCTGGCCGTGCGAATCTCGGTAGTTCCGCGGGCAAATCCGTAGAAGCGGTTCCGGTGGATTCCTTCGCGAGCGGTGCGAGCCCGTACGGTCCGCTTCACATGGTGGGCAACGTTTGGGAATGGACCGCGACATCCGGAGACGCCGGCGAAAATTTCCCCCGATACGCCCAGATGTTCAAGGACCTTGCTCCACCGCTCACCCGCGGCGACGGTTTCCGGCAAGTGCGCGGCGCCAGCTATCGTTTCGCGCCGACTCCGGAGGAGGCAGCCCGGCTGACCGCGGACTTCAGTTTAATCCCCGAACGCGCCCGCCGCCAGGACATCGGTTTTCGCTGCGCGCGCAACCCTTAAAGGGACTTTAGTATTATCAGTCCTAGAACCCGAATGCTGTCGAACAGCAGGATGGAGAGGAGCACTCATGTCAGTTGAGAGATTCGGTGCCGGTTCGAGAGGCACTAGCAGACTGATCGGGGCGGGCCTTGCGCTCAGCCTCATCGCCGCTTCTGCCGCCGCGCCGAGACCCGCGGTACCAGGCCAGGTAGTGGCGCAACCAGACGCCCAGGGAGGTGGCCAACCCGGCGCCGCGCAGAAAATGTACAAGATCGAGATCCTGTCCGCAGCCGGCAAGCCGCGGCGGCGTAAGAACATGGTGAGCTCCGAGTCAGTGATCCGGGTGACGGATTCCAACGATGTGCCGGTGGCCGGCATCGCCGTGATGTTCTCCCTGTCCAATCTTTCCGGCGGCTCGGCGGCCTTCGCCAACGGAGCGACATCGACCATCGTCACCACCAATGCAGCGGGTGTGGCGGCAACGGGTAACATGACGGCCAGTGCCACCAGCTCGTTCAGTATCGGCGTAAGCGCATCGGTGCCGGGCCAGGCGCCCGTTACGGCCACTATCCCGGTCAACATGGCGACCGCGGTAGCCGGCGGCGCCGCCGGTGGAGCCGCCGCGGGTGGCGCGGCCGGCGCCGGAGCCGGCGTTTCCGGAGCCGTGATCGGCGTGGTTGTGGCCGCGGGCGCCGCAGCGGCCGTCGTGGCAGCGAAAACGCTAGGCGGCGGTGGCGGCAGCACGCCTCCGCCCACTTCCGGACCTCCTCCGGCTGCCAACCCGCGAATTCGCATCGGCGGGGCAGGCACGCCCACCGTTACCGGACCGCAGTAGCCGCACCCGAACGTGAGGACTTGCCAATGAGAACCGTAATTCTTTTAATGACGGCGAGCTGCATCTGGGCGGGTGAGGTTCGAATCACTCCCACAGCCGCGCCGAAGGTAAATTCACCACAGAGAGCTCTGGCCGAAGAGACGCAATCGGTGTCGGCGCCGGTGGCCGGATATGCCGTCACGCAATCTCCGCTTTCGGTGCGCGGCCTGTTGGGCGCGCCGGGAGCGATCCACTACGCCGATGCGCCGTTCACGCTTCCCGAGGGAGTGCGCGACGTTCGCATCGCCCCCGGCCATGGCTGGCTGCTCGCGGTACGCGGCGAGAACGAAGCCGCCTCGGCCTGGATTCCCGAACAGGGGTTGGAGCGCGAACTCGGCGTCGTGCGAGGCGCCGATTGGAGCGTCGAGTTCAGCGGCGGCGGCGAGTCCGCGCTTTTCCTCGTGCCGTCCACCGGCCGCGCCTATGTCTTCACGGGGCTGCCGAACGAGCCGGAAATGGCCGCGGACCTTTCCGCCGCCGATTGGCCCGCCGATATCGCCGGGTTGGCCATTTCCCGCGACGGAAAACTGCTGACTGCCTGTACTCGCCAGGGTGGCGTTTGGCTACTGGCGGCGAACGGGCAGCCGGCACATCGGCTGCTCGCCGACGGCCTCCCGGCGGCTTCGATCGCCTTTGACCGCGGCAGTGGCCGGCTATTGATTCTCGACCGGACGGCCGGGCGCGTGTTGACGGTGGAAGCGCCGGAGCAGGGAACCGGCGCGCTGGTGTTGCTGCCCGAGACGGGATCGGCGTGGAGCGCCGCGGCGCGGTTGCTGTCCGTCCCTGACGGTGTTCTCGTGGCCGATTCCGAAACCGGCCGAGTAGCGAAAATCGTTCTGGAGACGCAGTCGGTCGAGTTCTCAGAGGCCGGAGCTTTTTCCGAAGCCCGCCCTCTGCGATGGCAGGGAAGCTTGCTGCTGTCGGGACTGGAGGGCGCGGCATCGCGCATCTTCGCGCCGCAACCCGGCGCCGAGTCCGCCGTCAGTTATGTGCCGATCTCGAGGACGCTCGAGGTAACCGGCGAAGGGGAGCAGCAATAGGATGGGCGCCATCAACTGGAAATCCACACTGACGGGCTTCGCTGCCCTGGTTCTGGGAGCGATCACAGTCGCGCCGGCGGCGGCACAAACAGCTCCCTCGCCCAACCCGTCGCGCCTGAGCCCAACCTCCGCCGAAACGGGAACCAGCATCAACCTCAGTGTCTTCGGTACGGGATTCCTGCAGGGCGATCAAATCGAATGGACCCCGCCTAACTCCCAGTCCGGTGTGCTTTTGTCGACATTGGTGGTCTCGCCGGGAGAAATGCGAGCCACCGTGCCGTCGAACCTGACGGCCACCGCCGGATTGGCCAGCGTCCGTATTTCCTATATCCGGGGCGGCGACTGTTCACGCGGCTGCCGGACGGCGCCGCTGACACTGCTGCTAACGGCTCCACTCCGCCTTTTGGCGCTCAACCCGAGCAGCGCCATGGTGGGGAAATCAGTCACGCTCGCCGCCAGCGGCACCGGCTTCGACCTGGACGCGTATCTGGTCTGGCGGCGCAACAACATGGAAATTCGGTTGTCGACGATCGGGCTGGCCGATCCGACCGAGATTCGAACCACGATCCCGGCGTCGCTACTCACGCCGGCCGGTTCGGCCGAGATCTTCGTCGTCAATGGGACCGAGTGCTCCGGTCCCTGTCCCCGGTCAAACTCACTGATCTTCCGAATCACTACGGACTTGCAGTTGCTAAGTATCACGCCGAACCGCGCCTCTACACGACCGGCCGACGGCCCCAATCAGGACATCCTGCTTGCCGGAATCGGCTTCGCGCGCAACGCCAAGGTCTTATGGCGGGCCGGACCGCGCGTCATAGAACTGCTGTCGAGTTTCGTCTCCGACAAAGAACTCATGGCGTCGATTCCGGCAAGTCTGCTGACAGCGCCGGGCACGGCCTTCATCTCGGTGCGCAATCCGGGACCGCTCGGCGAATCCGATGAAACGAGCAACGAATTGCTGTTCGTGATCGAACAGGGCCTTTCTATTACCCGGCTCGATCCACTGTCGGTGCCCGCGGGCAGTCTCGATACGGTCTTGAGCGTGTTCGGCTTGGGGCTCACGGACGGGATCCGTATTCGCCTCCAGGCGCCCGGCGTCCCGGCGGTGGTGCCGGCCGGACAGATCTTCGATCCGTCGCTCGGCCGGATCCGGGCCACCCTGCCCGCCGGCCTGCTTACAACGCCCATCACCTACGACGTGGTCGCCTTCGATCCCGGCATTCCGACCCGTGTCAGTAATGCGTTGCCGTTCACCGTCACTCCCGGAATAAGACTCACCTCGCTCACTCCTTCCACGCGCGTGGCGGGTTCGACGGCGTTCCCGCTCACCATCGCCGGGTCGGGTTTCACGGCCGGTTCGCGGGTGCTGTTCGGAACGCGGGAGCTGATCCCGGTGAGTGTGACCATAGACCGAATCGACGTCTCCGTACCCGCCGACGCCATCGCCGAGCCCGCGATCGTTCCGGTGAAGGTGCGCAGTTTGCAGGGCAACGAATCGAATTCGCTGAACTTCACCGTCTCGGCCCGGGCCCTGATCTCCTCGCTCGACCCGCCCAGCCGCATTGCAGGTTCGGGCGCTTTCACCCTGGCGGTGAACGGGAGCGGCTTCTCCCCCGGCGCGCGCGTGATTTTCGGATTGCGGGAACTGTTCCCCTCCGACATCGCGGCAGGCCGCATTCTGGTGCCTGTTCCCGCCGACGCCATCGCCAACCCCGGCACCATCGGCGTGAAGGTGCGCGCCGCCGACGGCGCCGAAACCAACACGGTGGATTTCATCGTCAGCACGCGCAGCTTGATCAGTTCGCTCGACCCGAGCACGCGGCCGGCTGGCTCGGGGGCGTTCGCGCTCACGATCCTCGGCAGCGGATTCGCCAGCGGGTCCCGCGTGATCTTCGGAACAAGGGAGTTTTTCCCGTCGAACCTGACGCCGGACCGGATCGGCGTCACCATTCCCGCCGACGCCATCGCCACGCCGGGCCTGATCGGCGTGAAGGTACGCGCGAGCGACGGCGTCGAGACCAACACGGTGGACTTCAGGGTGGCCGCGGCGCCGGTGATCGTTTCGTTGACGCCGCCCAGCCGTCCCGCTGGATCGGGCACGTTCACGCTCATCGTCGACGGCAGAGGCTTCGGGGACGGATCGGCCGTGTTGTTCGGATCCCGGCGGCTGATCCCCACCAGCATCGGCCTCACCCAGATCCGCATCTCCGTGCCGGCGGACGCCATCACCGTCGCGGGACGGATTCCGGTGAAGGTGACTTCCAGCGCCGGGGAGTCCAACGAGGCGATCTTCGAGGTGACCGCGCCCACGGCGGTGACGCTGACCTCACTCAACCCAACGTCGCGTCCGGCCGGGAGCGGCGACTTTGACCTGACCCTCACCGGAACCAACATGCTGCCGACTCCGCGCGTCACCTTCGCCGGAACAGTCGTTCCGCTTGTGGGCACGCCTTCGATCACCACCGTGGTCGTGCGCGTGCCTGGCGCGCTGGTGCAGCAGGGCGGGCCGAAAACCGTGGAGGTGACCGTGGCCGGCAACACCGCTTCCTCCACGTTCAATGTCACGGTGGCGATCCCGCCGGCGGCGCTTTCCTCGGCAACCCTGACCGTAGCCCCGGGCGGGAACACAACCGCGCAAGTGACGCTGAGCAGCGCGGCGCAAGTTCCCGTTAACGGGCGGCTCGAGTTGACCTTCGAGCCCAATGCCAGCGGATCGGTGGCGGGGTTCCTTGACCCGGCCATGATGTTCGTTGGCGGCGGGGCAAGGACACTCGATTTCACCATACCGGCGGGACAAACGCAGGCTCCGCTCGCCGAGAGCGGACGCATCAACGTCGGCACCGTCGCGGGTGTCGTGGTTCTGCGGCTCGCTTCGCTCAACTCGGCCGGCCAACCGGCGGCCTCGCTGCCGCCGCCGGTGCGTATCGAAGTGCCGCGCGCGGCGCCGTCGCTTACCGCCGGCAGCGTGAGGCTCACTGACTCGGCGGGCGGAGTTACCGTCCAGGTGCAGGGCTACTCGCCCGGGCGCGACATGACCAGCGCGACCATCGCGTTTACCATCGCCGCCCAGACCGACGTGGATGGGTCCACCACCTTCAACGTACCGCTGCAAACCGTGTTCCAGAACTTCTTCAACTCGGCCGACGGCCGGGCCAATGGAAGCCGGTTCCAATTGCGGATCCCATTCACCGTCGACGGCGACACCAGCCGGATCACCGGTGTTTCAGTCACTTTGACCAATAGCGAAGGGCAGAACAGTCTGACGGGCGGACGATAAACCGTGCCGGCATGGCCGGGAGCGAACTCCGCGCTCCCGGTCTCACCAGAAGCCGATTCGGCTACCGGCCGGTGCGCCGGAGCCGTGCGACACGCCGTGCGAACCGGTTGCCGATCCTGCTGGAAAATGATACCTATCGGAACTCGCACACGAACGGGCGCAGCTTTGGCACCGTTCGAGGAACAACCATGACTATTCTGATCATCGTCGTTTGCGCCACTCTGGCGATATCGGCCGCCTGTTCGCTTTTCGAGGCGACGCTGTTTTCCACCCGCACCGCGGCCGTCGAGGCAGAGCGCGCCGGTGGCCCCAAGGCAGCCGCGGCTGTGCGCTTCCTGCTGATGAAAGAGCACATCTCGGTCCCCACCGCCGCGATTCTCATTCTCAATACCGTCGCCAATACGGCCGGGGCGACGCTCGCCGGCATGTACTCATCCCAGGTGCTCGGTCCGGTATGGGTGCCGCTGTTTTCCGCCGTGTTGACGCTGGCGATTCTCTTCCTGGCCGAGATCCTTCCAAAGACGTTCGGCGCCGTGCATTGGAAGACGCTGTGGCCATACATTGTCTATCCGCTGTCGGCCATGGAGACGTTGCTCCGCCCCATGATCTTCCTCACGGAGTGGTTCACCAAGTTGTTCCTCCACGGACACGTCGCTCCGGTGATCACGCAGGAGGAAATCCGCGCCATGGTCAAGGTCGGAGCCAACTCCGGCGAATTGAGCACCGCCGAGCATGAGTTGATCGAAGCGGTCCTGCGGTTCAAGCGGCTGTTCTGCCGGCAGGTGATGCTGCCTCGCGATGAGGTGGTTTTCTTCGACGTGGACATGACCTACCAGGAGGCAATTTCCATCGCCCAGGAAACCAAGCACACCCGGTATCCACTGTGCGAGGGGTCCCTCGACGAGGTGGTGGGCGTGGTGCACATCAAGGACATGCTCGCCGGGGCGGCGCAGGAATCGCTCAGCCTGCGCAAGATCGCCCGCCCGCCCCGGTACGTGCCCGAGAGCATGCCGATCGATAAGCTGTTCCGCCAGATGAACGTCACCCGGCAGCACATGGCCTTCGTTGTGAATGAATTCGGGACGCCGGTGGGAATCGTCACGCACGAAATCCTGATGGAGCAGATTCTCGGGTCCGTGGAGGACGAGTTCGACATGGAAATCCCCGACATCGTACCCCAGCAATCGGGCGCGTATCTGGTTCCAGGCCGTGTTTCTCTGGACAAGCTGAATCGCGAGCTGAGTCTCGACCTGAATGCGGCCCGCGTCAACACGCTTTCCGGTTTGTTGGTGAGCGAGCTCGGCCGTTTCCCGAAACCCGGCGACGTTGTGGATTTTGGCAGCGCGGTGGCGGAGGTGAAGGAAGTGGAGGGCAAACGGGCCACGGTGGTCCACCTCACTGTACATTCCTGCGGCGATCCCGGTTCGGAAGACTGATACGGACCTCTCCGCGCGCACCTGCGTTAGAATTCCCGTGTGCCGATCGCCAAGCAACCCCAACCACCCGGCGGCTTTCGTCTCGGGACTCTTACCGTGCAACCGGACCACTTGCCGACGAGGGTGACTATTCTCTCCTTCGATCCACACGGCGCACTGGAGCGCGCCGTGTCGGCTCCGGACCAGACGGCCGCCGGCGGCGACGGCTGCCGCTGGATTCATATCCAGGGCATGGCGGATCCCAAGTCAATCGATGCCGTCGCGGGCTCGCTTGGCCTGACCGATCCGGTGATCGAGGGGCTCGGGGAGAGCCGGCAGCGGCCCAAAACGGATTGGATCGACGACACTCTCGTGGTAGTGTTGCGCGCGCCCCATCTCGCAGCGCGCCAAAAGAGCGGCCTGGAACAAATATGCATCGTGGCCGGCAAAGACTTCGTACTGACCGTCCAGGAGACCCACTCCGATCTCGTGCGGCCCGTCTGGGATCGTATTCTTCAGGGCCATGGATCGATCCGCAATGCAGGCCCGGCGCATCTGTGTTTCGCAATCGTCGACTGTGTCGTCGATCGTTACTATCCCGCGCTCGAACAGCTCGGCGACCATCTGGAAGAGCTGGAGGATCGCGTGATGGAGTCGTTCGACGAGGGGCTGCTGGGAGAGGTGAACGACGTCCGCACGGAATTGGTAAGCCTCCGGCGCGTGAGCTGGCCGCAGCGGGAAGCCATTCAGCGGCTGGCCCGCAACGAGAACGGCTATTTCCCAACCGAACTCCAGGGCCCCCTACGCGATTGCTACGACCATTGCCTCCAGGTAGCGGAAACCGTCGATTCCTACCGCGAACTGCTCGGCGCCGTCAACGGCACCTATCTGTCGGTGCTCGGAAATCGCACCAACGAAGTAATGCGTGTGTTGACAATCATGGCGACGGTGTTTATCCCGCTCACTTTCATTGCCGGCATCTACGGAATGAACTTCGACAACATGCCCGAGTTGCATAGTCCCTATGGCTATCCGCTCGTCTGGGCCGTGATGTTGATCACCGCGGCCGGGCTAGTTCTGTTCTTCCAGCGCAAGGGATGGATCAATATCGGCTGGAGAAAGCAGGACTGAGCCGAAGCGTTGCCCGGAAAAGGCAGCGATCCTGTCGGCGAGCGCGGCGCCGCCGGCCGCGAGGATTTCCCGGGATTTCGACGTAGGCTCGCGGGTGAGCCGGCGCAGCGTATCGTCGTCGCATTCGAGCAGCCATCGGGCAGCCGCGCGGCTGTCGATGCCGCTCAAAAGCGTCCACGCAGCGTGCTCCGGCAGCAGGACCAAAGCTTCAGCGCCATCCTCCGGCTCGGCGGCTTGCGCGATGTCGACCGCTTCGCCCGGAAAAGCCGTCACGTAGCGGGTGACCAGTTTCGCCAGCGTCTTAGCCTGAATCCTGCGCACGTAACTACTCCTTCGTCCCTTGGGGTTCCGAAACGCCCCTGGCCAGCGACGCGGCCACGTCCAGGGCCGCCAGGCAACCGGTCCAGGCGAGTTCGGCCGCTTCCACGACAAGACCCGCCGGAGCCTCCACCGCGGAACCCTGCCCCTGCGGATCAAGCGACCGCAGCGCGCGATGGGAAAGCGCTCCCACGAAGTAGCCATGGCGGTCGACGACGGGCAGAACGTCGAAGCGCCGCCAAAGCGGATCGTCATGCAAGAAGCGCGCCGTGGCGTGGATGGGCAGATGAGGCGGATCCGGAAGCAGGATGCCGGAGAGCGTTCGCGCCGGCTGATGCTCGTAGACTCGGCGCAGTTCGAGCCTGCCCCGCAGCCGATGGTCCCGCCCGACAACGAAAAGATCGCCCGCCATCAGGCCCGGACGCCTTGCCAGCAGCCCGGTCACCGCGCCGGCCTTCCAGTCGTCCGGAAACACCAAGGGCCGCGGCTCCATCAGTGCTCCCGCCGAAAACACGGGCGCTCGCAGCGCGTCGCGAATCGCGTCGTTCCACGGCGCCGGACAGGCTTGCAGCAAGTTCTCCCGCGATGGAAGGCTCATCCGCCGCAACAGCATGGCGGCCAGCGCCGGATGCAGGCGGCACAACAATGCCACCGCCGAGGGAGCCTCCATGAGTTCGAGCGTCTCGGTGGACGCGACCGCCGCCATCGACCTGAGAATGCGGACCGATTCCTCGGGTGGCGAGTCCGCCAGAATCGCCGCCGCTTCGCCCGCATCGATGCACTCCAACTCGCGCGCCGCTTCGCCGGGGTGCTCCCGGAGGAAATGACGGAGCATCGCCAGCGCGAGGTTCATTTCAGTTCGTCTCCGGATCGGCTATCACCGTGCACTCCTCCATGAACCGTTTGGCCGGAATCAGGATCTCACCTTCCGCGGTCGCCAGCACGACGAACGCGGCCGTGATCTCCGCCACAACACCGGTGTGATCGCCCAGCCTCGCGGTCTGGCCCTTGGAGAGCCGTTTGGCCACATAGTGGGAGGCTATCAGGTTGCCTACCATCGGCGCGCAGCCGATCGAAAACGCGAGCGCCACCGCCCCCAGCGTCACGGTAAGAACGATTCCGAGCGCTAGCATCAGAATCGTGCTCCGGATGCCCACCTGGTCGGCCGCCATTACCAAGGCCGTCGCCAGTGTGGCTACCTGAGCCACTCGGCCAAGCACCAACGCCTGAGTAGCCCCGATGGGCATCAATGCCGTTGTAGTCCAATCCCGGGCGATGTTGGCCGCGACGAAGCCGAGCACGGCGATCAGCATACCCGTCAGCAGCATCGGTGCATAGAAGGTAAGAGCGGTCATCGGGCTCGACAGCGCGGGAATCTCCAGCCGCTCCATGGCCGCCGCCACGAAGGCCAGCATCACCGCCCAAAATGCGGCTTCCCGCACAAGCACGGGGATCCGCGTTTGCAGCGAGCCATGCGAAAGCCCCCGCTCGATGATGCCGCGCCGCGCGATCCTCTCGAGCGCCGCCACCGTGATTCGAAAGGCCAGCGTGCGGACCAGTCGCGCAAACAGCCACCCGGCGCCCAGCAGCAGCAGCGCAACCGCGATATTGGGAACGTAGGAGACGATTCGCTGTATCTGGCCGGTAGCGGCCGTGGTCAGAGCATCTGATAGTTCACGAAGATTCATGTATTGACAACCCGCAGGATCGGCGGTTTGGCTGCCTCCCAGTGTACGCTACCAGCCGGCAGTCGCCGAACCTTAATGAAAATCGACCGTCCCGCTGGCGCCGACTCATGGTATACTATATGTACATTAATCTTGCGGACCGGAGCACGAATGTGCTCAAAAAGCCATCCTGGGGGGATGCGCTTGGTTCACGCGGCACTCTAGTAACACCACCCGGACAGCCCGGTCACCAGGAAACTTTACCGGCTCCGTGGCGTTCTATCACTCAGTTCGTAGCCCCGGTTCTTCCGCTCCGATTCTTGACAAAGGAATGCAATCCGTGGCAACTACCAGACCTGTCTTTGCTGATCTTATCGACTCCGCGGCTACCGCCGGCGGCTTGGCGGTGGCCGATCCGGCGACCGGAGAGGTCCTGACCGCGGTCCGAAACGGCTCCACCAACGAGGCACTGGGCGCCGTGGACGCGGCTTGGGCCGCGGCGGCTGAATGGCGTGAGCGTCCCGCGCAGGAGCGTGCCGCGCTGCTGCGGACGCTCGCCGGATTGATGCTGGAAAAGAAAGAGCAACTGGCGCAGCTACTGACGGCCGAGCAGGGAAAGCCGCTCGCGGAAGCGCGTGGGGAGATCGCCTACGCCGCGTCCTTCATCGACTGGGCCGCTGAAGAGGCCAAGCGCGTATACGGAGAAACCGTGCCGGCGTCCCATCGTGACAAGCGCATACTCGTTCTGAAGCAACCGGTGGGCATCGCCGCGATCATCACGCCCTGGAATTTTCCGTCCGCGATGATCGCACGCAAGCTGGGCCCGGCTCTGGCTGCCGGATGCACGGTGGTCATCAAGCCCGCCAATCAGACGCCCCTTTCCGCCTATGCGCTTGGCAAACTGGCGCTCGACGCGGGCATCCCGCCGGGCGTGGTCAACATCCTGACGGGAAATTCCCGCGCCATCGGCGATGCCTGGCTCTCCGATCCCCGGGTGCGAAAGCTCAGCTTCACCGGATCCACGGAAGTGGGGCGGGTGCTCATGAGCAAGGCCTCGCAGAACCTGATTCGTCTGTCGATGGAGTTGGGCGGCCATGCCCCTTTCCTGGTGTTCGACGATGCCGACGTGAGCGCGGCCGTACGCGGCGCAATCATGAGTAAGTACCGAAACGCAGGCCAAACTTGCGTCTGCGCCAACCGGTTCTACATCCAAGCCGGCGTCTATGCCCGGTTTGCCGCCGAGTTGTCCGCCGCGGTGGCGCAAATGAAAGTAGGACGTGGCACCGACGAGGGCGTCAGCATTGGCCCATTGATTGACGACAGCGCGGTGGCCAAAGTGGAAGCGCACATCGAAGATGCGCGCGCCAAGGGAGCCACCGTGCGCCAAGGTGGGCATCGCGTGAAGCCCGGACCCGGCCTGACGGATCGCTTCTTCGCGCCCACCATTCTCGAAGGCTTCGATCACACCATGCTGATCGCCAGGGAAGAGACGTTCGGTCCGGTGAGTCCGCTGAAGGTTTTCCATCACGAAGACGAGGCCATCGAGCTGGCGAATGATTCCGAGTTCGGCTTGGCGGCTTACTTCTACACGCGCGACGCCTCACGCCTCATGCGGGTTGCCGAACGCCTCGAATACGGCATCGTGGGCGCCAACGACGGAGCGCCTTCTACTGCCCAAGCGCCATTCGGAGGCGTGAAGCACTCCGGATTCGGACGCGAGGGCGGTAAGTATGTGATGGAAGAGTACCTAGAGACGAAATACGTCTCCTGGGGTCTGGAGACACCGGAATCCAGGAGTTAGCGGGAGGGCATTCATGGCTGGAACGACTGAGTTGATCGCAAGAAGAAGAGCCGCTGTCCCGCGCGGGGTCGGCATGTTCGCCGGAGAAATGTCGGCGGCCAGCGCATCGGGCGCGTCGCTCATCGACGCCGATGGCAAGGAGTGGATCGACCTGTCCGGGGGCATCGGCGTGGTGAACGCCGGACACTGTCCTCCGGGCGTGGTGAAAGCGATTCAGGACCAGGCGGCCAAACTGCTCCACATCTGCATGCATGTCGCCACCTACGAACCGTACGTTGCGCTGTGCGAGAAGCTGAACTCCCTGCTACCGCACGGTGGGCGCACGAAGACGATGCTCGTCAACAGCGGCGCCGAAGCGGTGGAGAACGCCATCAAGATTGCGCGTCAAGCCACGGGCCGCGCCGCGATCCTCTGCTACACCGGCGGCTTCCACGGGCGAACGATGATGGGCATGTCGCTCACCTCGAAAACGGGCTACAAAGCCGGCTGCGGACCCTACGCTCCCGAAATCTACCGCCTTCCCTTTCCGAGCTACTTTCATCACGGCGACGGCCTCACCATGGAACGCTTTGTCAGGCGCGAGTTGGACCGTTTGCGGGAGGCGTTTCTCACCTACGTGCGGGCTGACCAGACAGCGGCGGTGATTGTCGAACCCGTGTGCGGCGAAGGTGGCTTCATCCCCGTGCCGCCCGAATACATGCGCGGCTTGCGATCCATCTGCGACGAACACGGCATTCTGCTCATTTGCGACGAAGTGCAGTCCGGGTTCTGCCGAACCGGACGCTGGGCCGCTTACGAGCATTCCGGAATCGTCCCCGACCTCTCCACCTGGGCCAAATCGATGGGTAGCGGGCTCCCCATCGGCGCGGTGGTGGGCAAGGCCGACGTGATGGACGCCGCCGCTCCGGGCACCATCGGCGGCACCTACGGCGGCAACCCCCTCGCCTGTGTGGCCTCGCTCGCCACCATCGCTTTCATGGAAGCCGGGAATCTCAACGCCCGCGGCGAAGAGGTGGGGCGGCGCGTGCGAGCCCGGTTCGAGGCCATCCAGAAGAAATGCGATCTCGTCGCCGATGTCCGCGGACTCGGGGCCATGATCGGCATGGAGTTCTGCTACGGCGGCGACCCCTCGGAACCAGCCGGAGCCGTGGTCTCCTCGGTGCTCGAGCGCTGCCGTGACCAGGGCGTCCTCGTGCTGCCGGCCGGCACCCACGGCAATGTCATCCGCGTCCTGTCGCCGCTGGTGATCGACGATGCCCAACTCGGCCGCGCTCTCGACGTGGTTGCCGAATCCGTTTACGCCGTTGCGGCGGGGGTGACTGCTTGACACCCTTCGCCATTGCGGGAATTCAGCTTAACCTCAGCGCGCTGCAAGACAACGTGGGATATATGCGCGCTCGCCTGGATCTGGCCATGGAAATCTATCCCTGGATACAAATGGTTGTGTTCAGCGAGTTGGCCGCATTTGGAGTGTCTCCACGGCACGCACAGCCGCTTCCGGGACCCGCCGAAGACGCGTTTCGCGAGATGGCCGCCAAACATCAGATCTGGCTGCTGCCCGGCACGATGTTTGAAAAGTCGGGCGCGCATGTCTACAACACGCTCTCCGTGATTAACCCGCTCGGCGAAGTCGTCGGCCGCTTCCGGAAGATGTTTCCATTCCGCCCATACGAAATGGGGGTCACGGCGGGAGACGAGTTCTTCGTTTTCGATGTGCCTGGCGTAGCGCGCTTCGGCGTGTCGATCTGCTACGACATGTGGTTTCCGGAAACTTCGCGCACGCTCGCCGCGATGGGAGCCGAAGTCATCCTGCATCCTTCCATGACGGCGACCATCGATCGCGACGTCGAACTATCGATCGCGCGCGCCACCGCGGCACAGCAGCAGTGCTTCGTCTTCGACATCAATGGAGCCGGTGACGGCGGCAACGGCCGCTCGATCGTGGTGGGGCCGTACGGCGACGTCCTCCACCAAGCCGGCCACTCCGAGGAAATGATTCCGCTCGAGATCGACGTCGACCGCGTACGGCGCAGCCGCGAGGTGGGGTTGCGCGGATTGGGCCAGCCGCTGAAGAGCTTCCGCGACCGCGGTGTCCATTTCTCGATCTACGATCAGGATCCCTCCAAAGTGCCCGCACTCGCCGGTCTGGGGCCGCTGCAGAAGCCGCTCCGCGGTACGCTCGCCGGATTGAAATCAGCCAAAACCGAAAGAGAGGCAAAGTGAGAAAGAAGGTCGGAGATCGCGAATTCAGAGCCTACTACGACGGTTCCCAGTTTCGTGCCGATGTCTGGAACGAAATGAAGATGGCCACCGCAGCGCTCGCTCGCAGCGCCGATGCCGGGCAGGCGGAACTTGGCAGCCTCCGCCAAGTGGTCCTCGACACTCTGGCTGTCGTCGGTCAGATCGAAGCGTATTGGGCTTTTCCCGGCGAGCGCGCCTGCCGCTATCTGCGCCGTCTCGCTGAAAAGGGTTGGTACCGCGCGCTGTCGGACCAGACCGCGCACTTGTCGCGGATGCTCGAAAGCGACGATTACCGCCGCCGCGGTGTCCGTGAAATTGCACGTGAGCTCGATGATTCCACGTCCACCGAACCCACGACGCAACCGTTTTCCGAAGCGGCCTCCTATGAAAAACGGCCTTATTTCGAAGTGCTGGTTGTCGATACCCTCTCGCAGGAGGAAGAAGACGGCGTCCGGTCGGCCATGCTCAACATGCGCCGGGCCGAGGACGAGTTCATCTACGACCTTGTTTTCGCCCCCAGTTGCGAAGACGCTGTCATCGCCGCCCTCTTCAATCACAACGTCCAAACCTGTGTGCTCCGATATAACTTTCCCCGTGAGTCGAGAGTCAAGCTCGGTGAGTTACGGGACTATCTTTCTCTCCCGGACCAGGAACTGCTCGCTGGGCTCGACGCTCCCGACCCGAGCGTAGCTCTCGGCCGCATTCTCAAATCGGCGCGGCCCGAACTCGACTTGTTCATCGTCACCGATGATCCGATCGAAAATATTGCCGGCAGAACGGGCGGAATCTTCCGGCGCGTCTTTTACCGCCAGGAAGACTATCTCGAGCTGCATCTCAGTATCCTCAAGGGCATCCACGACCGCTTTGAATCGCCCTTCTTCGACGCGCTCCGCCAATATAGCCTGAAACCCACCGGCGTGTTCCACGCGCTCCCAATATCGCGCGGCAAATCGATCAACAAATCGCACTGGATCAAGGATATGGGCGAGTTTTACGGCCCCAACATTTTCCTTGCGGAAACATCGTCCACCACCGGCGGCCTGGACTCCCTGCTGCAGCCCACCGGCCCGCTGAAGGAAGCGCAGGACAAGATGGCGCGCGCCTACGGAGCACGGCGGAGCTATTTCGTCACCAACGGCACCTCCACGGCGAACAAGATCGTGATGCAGGCGCTATGCCGCCCGGGAGACATCGTCCTGGTGGCCCACGACTGCCACAAGTCACACCATTACGCCCTGATGCTCGCCGGATCGATGCCCATCTACCTCGACGCCTATCCGCGCCAACGTTACTCCATGTACGGCGGCGTGCCGCTGGCCGAGATCAAACGTACTTTGTTCCGCCTGAAGCAGGCCGGCAAACTGGATCAGGTGCGCATGCTGCTGCTCACCAACTGCACTTTCGACGGCATTGTCTATCACCCCGAACGCATCATGCGCGAAGTGCTGGCCATCAAGCCCGACATGATCTTCGTTTGGGATGAAGCATGGTTTGCGTTCGCCCGTTTCACCGTCACCTACCGCGGCCGCACCGGGATGGAGTCCGCCCAGCACTTGCGCGCCGCATTCAGCACCGAGTCCTACCGCGCGAAATACCGCGAGTGGAAAGCCGAGTTCGACATGTTGGATCCGGACGACGAAGATACCTGGACCAAAAACGAGCTGCTGCCGGACCCCGACGCCGTGCGCGTGCGCGTCTACGCCACTCAATCCACCCACAAGACGCTCACGTCGCTCCGCCAGGGCTCGGTGATTCACGTCCGCGATCAGGACTTCGCCCGTCAGGTGCACGACGCATTCGAGGAAGCGTACATGACGCACACCTCCACTTCGCCCAACTATCAGATTCTGGCCTCGCTCGACGTCGGCCGGCGGCAAGTGGAGCTGGAAGGCTACGAGCTCGTGTCCAAGTCAGTGGAACTCGCCATGACGCTGCGCCAACGCCTGGAGGAGCACCCGCTGCTTTCCAAGCACTTCGCGCTGCTGCGCATCGAAGATCTGATCCCGCCGGAATACCGCGCTTCCAAGCTCACCCGTTACTACGACCCGAAAGACGGCTACCGGACCATGGCCGAAGCCTGGCGCACGGACGAATTCGTGCTCGAGCCGCAGCGCGTCACCGTGCACGTGGGCGCCACCGGCATCGAGGGCGACACGCTGCGCAACATGCTCATCGACCGCTTCGACATCCAGATCAACAAGACCTCGCGCAACACGCTCTTGTTCATGGTCAACATCGGCACCACGCGCGGTGCAATCGCCTATCTGCTTGAAGTGCTGATGAAGTTGGCGCAGGAGATCGAAGACAAGTCCGAGGACCGCAGCCCCCTCGAAGACAAGCAGCACGCCGCACGCATCCATGCGCTTACCGAGGAGATGCCGCCCCTTCCGAACTTCAGCCGTTTCCATCGGAGCTTTCAGCCCGATCCGGATTCGGGGACTCCCGAAGGCAATCTCAGGAAAGCTTTCTTCCTTTCCTACAACGAGGATAATTGCGAATTTCTGCCGATGAACGGTCCTATCGAGGCGGAGATGCAAGCGGGGCGCGAAGTGGTTTCAGCGTCGTTTGTCACGCCCTATCCGCCCGGCTTTCCCATCCTCGTGCCCGGACAAGTGGTCAGCGAGGAGATTCTCAGTTACATGAAGGCCCTGGACGTAAAAGAGATCCACGGCTACAACCCGAAATTCGGCTTCCGTGTGTTCCGGCGTGAGGCGCTTGACCAAGCGGCGGCTGCGCGCGAGGAAGCGATCGCGCGGGCCTAATACAACCAACGAAGGGAAGATTCTGACCGAATGGCAACCTTGAAAGGCATTTCCGATATCCGGCGCTATTTCTATCGCAACACCGTGCCGACTTACTTCGTCAGCGCCACCTGCTTCAACCTGCTCGGCATGGACGAGTGGGTCCGTGACTTTAGGTTCATCAGCTACATCGATTGCTTCGATGGCGCCCATCCGAACACCATCACCCCATCGGCCAAGACTGACCGCGTGTTCAATAGCATCGAAGAAATTACCAACTACCTGCTCGAACACAAGGAAATCGCGGACCAGATCCTGGCGCGCGGACCCGGCCGCGCCGTGTTCCTCTTCTTCGACGAGCGCACCGAAGAGCTGTGCAAACAGCTCAACCTCGAGCTTTGTTTTCCGCCCGCCCGCCTGCGCGAGGAAGTGGACAACAAGGTGATAGCCACCCGCATCGGCGATGAAGCCGGCGTCCCCAGCGTTCCCAACACCCTGGGCAAGGTTGGCAACTGGGACGACCTCGTCCAACTCGCCGCCGCGGCAAAGCTGGGCAATGACTGGGTGGTGCAGACCGCTTTCGGCGACTCCGGCCACACCACATTCTTTATCAGCGGCAAGGACGACTACGCAAAACACGCCGAAGAGATCGAGGCCGAGCCCGAAGTGAAGGTGATGAAGCGCATCCGCCCCCGCGGATCGGCGCTGGAAGCCTGCGTCACCAGCCATGGCACCATCGTCGGTCCGCTGATGACCGAACTCGTCGGATTCAAGGAGCTGACACCCTATCGCGGCGGCTGGTGCGGCAATGAAGTCTTCTCCGGCGCTTTCTCCGCGGACCTGCGGGACAAGGCGCGCAAGATGACGTTTCAGTATGGCGAAGCGCTGCGGAAACGCGGCTACCGCGGCTACTTCGAGGTCGACTATCTGCACGATCTCGACAGCGGCGAACTTTATCTGGGCGAGGTCAACCCACGTATCACCGGCGCCAGTTCCATGACCAACCTCGCCTCGTTCGCTCATGCCGATGCTCCCTTGTTCCTGTTTCACCTGCTCGAATTCTCCGGCGTCGATTTCGAGCTCGACGTGGAGGCGCTCAATGCGCGCTGGGCGGACCCGCTCAACATAGATAGCTGGTCTCAGATGGTGATCAAACACACCGGCGACTCGGTGGAGTACATCACGCACGCTCCGCGAAGCGGCGTTTGGGAACTCGGCGCCGATGGCGCAGCCCATTTCGTCCGCGTCCAGACGCATCGCCGCACCGTTCAGGTGGAGTCCCGGGCCTTCTTTCTGCGCATCGCAGGCACGGGCGACTACTTCTACGAAGGCGCCGACCTCGGCATCCTGGTGACACCCGGCCGCCTCATGACCGACGATTTTCAGCTAACCGATCGAGCCAAGAGCTGGATCGCGGCTATCCGCGCGCAATACCAGGCCCGGCCCCTCCATGGCGGAGAGACCCAGCAGGTGGAGCGCGTGGCGGAAGTGGCCGGGTTCAAGTTCCTGTAATCTGGAGATCATGCAGGCCACGTTCCGGAGCGTTCGCGAGTTCGACCCAGGCGTGGCTTGGCAGACGCTGTTCACCTCCTCCTGGGACTCCTACCGCGCTTGGTTTCTCCAGGAGGGAGACGCCCGCCGGCCGGGTTATCTCACCTGCAAGGCCGCGCTCGAGCGACACCTGCCGGAGCTCGTCCGCACCTGGGAAACTCTGGTCGATCTGGCCGGCGGCGGCGACATGGCCGCTCGCTTCCTCAGCTTGTACTGTCCGGCGCCCTACCTGTCGGGATGCTCGCAGGCGGTGTGGACCAAAGGCGATCGTCCTCTGTTGATTCGCAACTACGACTATCATCCGCGGCTGCTCGAAGGCACCATACTGATGTCGGCGTGGAGCGGCGTAAGGACCATCGTCCAGTCCGATTGCCTCTGGGGCGCACTCGACGGGATGAACGAGCACGGTGTCGCGGTGTCGCTCTCGTTCGGCGGCCGGTCCAAGGTGGGAGACGGTTTTGGAATCCCTCTCCTGCTGCGATACATCCTCGAGACATGCCGCGACTGCGATGAGGCGCGCCGAGCGCTCGCCCGCGTCCCCACCCACATGAGCTACAACGTTTCTGGAGTCGACCGCGATGGGGACTGGTTCACCGCGCACGTCGCGCCCGATCGTCCCGTCCGGTTCCACGAGTCACCGGTGGCCACCAATCATCAGGACTCGGTCGAATGGCACCGGTATGCGCAAGCTGTCTCCACCCTCGAGCGCTGGCATCTCCTCACGGCCGGCATTGCCGATGACTCGGTGGATGAGCATGGGTTTGTTTCTCGCTTTCTCGAGCCGCCCGTGTTCAGTGACCGGTACGGAAGCAGTTTCGGGACCCTGTACACGGCAATCTACAATCCTCGAGAAGGCGTCGTCGACTACGTCTGGAAGAACCGTCGATGGCAACAGTCGTTCTCTGATTTCGAGGAAGGTTGGATGACTGTCCCATACGGCAAGCCGGTGGCCTCCTGAGTGGAGCCCGCGGGAGAGAGGAGCCGCCCCACTCTCACCGGCAGCCTGTCCGCCGTGGGGTTCTTTTCGATCGCCCTCGGTTCGATGATCGGCATCGGGTGGGTAACAGCGCTTGGGAGTTGGCTCCGGCTCGCCGGCCCTGGGGGCGCGATCCTGGCGTTTGCCCTTGGCGGGGCCGTCATGATCCCGATCGGACTTTGCTACGCCGAGCTCACCGCCGCCATTCCCGTTGCCGGCGGCGAGGTGGCGTTCGCATACGCGGCGCACGGCTCCGGCCGGGCGTTCCTGGTGGGATGGTTTCTCGCGTTCGGATACCTGTCGGTGTCGGCGTTCGAGGCAATCTCGATCGCTCGCGTGCTCGGCTACCTCGTGCCAGGAATCGACCGCTGGCCCCTCTACGAACTCGGCGGCTCCCCCGTTTTCGCGACTCACCTCGCTCTGGCGGCATCGCTTACCGGTCTCATCGCCTGGTTCAACTATCGCGGCGGAAGCACCGCGGCGCGGCTGCAAACGATCCTTCTGGCCGCGTTCCTGCTCATGACCGGCTGCCTCGTCGTCTTCGGCCTCACGCGCGGAACCGCCGGCGCCGTCCCCAGTTGGTTCGGCGAATCGGCTTCCGGGCCGTTGGCGGGAACGCTCAGTGTCTTCGTCACCGCGCCGTTCTGGTTCGTGGGGTTCGACACCATTCCGCAGAGCGCGGAAGAAGCCTCGAGCCGCGTGTCGTCGCGCCAGCTCGCCGGATTGATCGTAGTCTCGATCGTGGCCGCCACGGTATTCTACGCCCTGTTGATCTTCGCCGTCGCCCTGCTCGGTGATTGGCGGCAGATCGCTTCGTCCCCCTTGGCCACGGCGGAAGCCTTCCGCATGGCACTCGATTCGGAATCGGCGGCGCGGTTCGTCCTGATGGCCGCGCTGTTCGGCCTATTGACGAGTTGGAACGGATTCTTCCTCGCCGGCTCCCGCGTCCTGTTCTCACTTGGCCGCGGAGCGGTGATCAGTAAACGATTCGGCGCCGTTCATCCGCGATATGGCTCGCCGTCGGTGGCGGTAGTGTTCACCGCGATCGCCACGCTCACCGGCGCGGCCCTGGGCCCGGGCGCGATGCTGGCATTTGTCAATGTCGGTTCGCTGTCAATCGCCCTCGCCTTCCTCGGCGTGTGCGCGTCCACGTCCACGCTTCGGACACGGCTCCCCAAGCTCGATCGCCCCTACCGAATCCCAGCTGGCCGCACCGTGATCGCGGCGGCCTTCGCCGGAGCCGCGATCGTCCTCGGAGCGTTGCTGATTCCGGCGAGCCCCGCGTCGCTGCGATGGCCGGTGGAGTGGATGATCTTCGGGGCGCTCTGTGTGGCCGGGTTCATCGTTTGGGCGGCGGGTGCGGCGGACCGCGGAAGCGAGACCGAACCTGATCGCGCCTTTGCGATCCTGGGCGAAACAGCCCGCCTTCTGGACAGGCCCCGGTCTACCGCTTCTGCAGAACCTCATCCAGAGTCGTGGCGAGAATGAAGTCGTCGAAGTAGATGCTGTCCACCGACCGCCGGTGCGGACTGCGATGAATCCCCGGCTGACAAAAATACACCGATTCCGGCCCCTTGGTCTTCAGCTTCTTGTCCAACACCAGTGCGCCGTCGAACCACAAACGCGTGTTCCCCCGCTCGGCGTCCTCTGACCAATGAATGTGCATCGCCAGCCTGTGCCATTTGCCGATGCTGAATTCCGCGTCCCACTCCGTTCCATTGCGGCCGAGATTCCCCGTCCCATACCTGATCCGGGTTCCACCGGTTTCCCCGGGCTCCACCCACCAGGTCATCACGTTGTTGTACCGCGGCGGCGGCGTTCCTTCCCAATAGAAAAAGTTATCCCGGTCCTGCGGCGGCTCGGCCATGTAGATCGAAAACGACAGGTAAGTATCCGAACCTTCTTCCACCGTGACTCTGGGTCCGCCGAGCTGCGCGCGCAGTTGCCGCGCGTTGAACACGTCGTCTTCGTGAATGGTGACCTTCACCGCGTACTTGCCCTCATGAGCAACGTCGCCCACCACCTGAACGTTGCGCGCGGTGGCGTTCTGGCTGCGCGTGCCTGTGCTGCTCCACTCACTCAGATCGCCGGTTTCGAACCCAGCCCGGAAAAGGACCTCTCCATACGCCGCCGGGCTTGCGCACGACAGGCACACCAGCAGCGCCTGTATCTTCATTTCGACGCCACCCGCCAGTGCGACACCTCGGGCCATTTCTTCAACTCTTCCGCCGCCCACTTGGCCGGCTTGTCCGTGTGACAACTGGTGCATGAGTTCGGGATCTGATACATGTCCGTCATCGCCGGCGGGATGAATTTGAACGTATGGCTGCGGACGCTGACCTCGGCGATCGTCTTCTCGATCTTGGGCATGTGGCAACCCACGCATTCATTGCCTGCCGACCCCGTCTTGTGGTGCGTGTGCGCCTCGATCGACGGCGCATGCGGACCGTTCGGCGACGCCGGCCCGTGGCAGCTCAGGCAAATCGTGCTGGCCGGTTTGAGCAAGTCGGCGTTGTTGGCAGTGCCATGAGCGTCGTGGCAGCTCGAACAAGTTACGCCCTTCGCGTACATGGCGCTTTGCACGAAATCGTTGCCTTGCATGCGATTCTTGTGCCCGGTGCCGTCAGCGAAGTGCGTGAACGTGGTCTCGCCCAACTTGTGCTCCTCGAGTTCCCAGTAGTCGCCGAGGTTCTTTGTGACGTCGAATCCCACCGGCCAGTCGTAGTAGCGGCCGTTCACCGGGTTCACCAGCGGCTTGCCTTGCGTGTGGCACTGCATGCACACATCGTTGGCGCGCACAAAGCTCAACCGCGCCGGGTTCACGATGTTGCTCGTGACGGCTACGCTGCGTGAGACGCACCTGGACCATGGCATTTCTCGCATCCTACGTTCCATTCCGGGTACCGTCTTCGTTTGGACATCGTAGTTCACCGAGTGGCAACCGTCGCAAAGTGGACCCGTCGGCCGGTCTGTGTACTTCGGACCGTAGTGCGGCACCCACCAATCCGTGTTCGGCCGCGCACCATAGGCCCGCCAAACGCGGTTTTCCACATCCCATTGCGCCGGCAGCGGAAAGTAATCGTCGCCCACCTTGGTGAAGTACTGCTGCTTCCACTTGCTGCCGTAGACGAACGCGATGTCGCTCTTGGTGAACGTCAGCAGGGTCGGGCTTCGAAAAATCAGGTAGGATCGCTTCGGGATGTTGTTTGGTCAAGCACCACGTTGGCCATCCGTGTCTTCGACCATCGTTGGTAGGTGTCCGGGTGGCAGCTCTTGCAGGCCGCTGAACCGGCGTAGCTCTGCCCATCGAGTGCAGGCATGAAGATGCCGCAGACCAGCCCTGCCAACAAAGCAGCGTATCGAGCCATAGGCCAAGTCTAGCCGACCGGGAGCGCCGAGTTGTCCGCGGTGCGATTATGTAGGTTGCGGAGAAAGACCGCCGGTTGCGCTTTCTTGTTCGCCAGCGCTTGCCTTGCGCAGCCTGCCGACGCTCCGCTCACACTCGCCGACTGCATCCGGCTCGCCAACTCTGTCCCATCCGCCGTTACGGTCGCACGCCAGGAGGCACGGATCGCCGCGCTCGGTGTCACCGCCGCCAAGTCCAGCTTTCTTCCCCAGGCGAACCTGACCGGCGGTGTCATCTACAACTCGCCAACGGCCAACCGCCAGTCGTTCGTATCCTACAACGGCTCGCGCGAATACATTACTCAAGCGGGGCTCTCCCTCGAAGTCGACACATCCGGACGGCTCCGCGCCGCCTATGCGCGCGCCAAAGTAGATCAGGACCTTGCTCAGACCGCCGCGCAACTCACCGAACGCGACCTGCGGCGCGCCGTCACCATTGCGTTTTACCGTGTCCTGGTGACCCGCAAGCTCGCCGCCGCGTCCCAGGCGAGCCTCACCGAGGCGCTCGCCTTCGAGACGCGAGTGAGAGCTCTCCTCGGCGGCGGCGAAGCGGCGCGTGCGGACCTGGTCAAAGCCTCCGCGCAGGTGGCCGCCTTCGATCAATGGCATCGCGCCGCGGACCTCGATGCTCGCCTCGCCAATCAGGAACTCGCCGCCTATTGGACCGCCGATGTCGATACGCCGCTCAACCTCGAAGACACGCTCGACCAACCCGCCGCCGAGCCTCCCCCCGATGCCCCCTCGGGAGCGTTTCTCGGGAGGTTTGAGTTCCGCCTGTTCGATCTGCAGAAGCGCGGCTTCTCCCTCGATGCCAAGCGCGAACGCGCGATGCTGCTGCCCCAGATCTCGCTCGGGTATCTGTATGGCCTCGATGTCAATCGCTACTCGTGGCAGGAGCGCGGTTCGGCCGTGATCGCCAGCCTCAACGTTCCGATCTTCGACTGGTTCAAGGCCCGCAGCCTGGCGGCGCAATTCACCACCCGTGCGCAACAGGTGGACAACGCGCGGCAGTTGACGGAACGTGCTTTTTCGCGCGAATACGCCAACGCCAAGGCCCGGGTGGCTTCGGTGTTCGAGCAGGTGAAGGTGGCTGGAGACCAGGTGAAACTGTTCGAGGAAAATCTGAGCCTTTCGCAGGTGCGCTACGAGGGCGGCGAGGGCCCCGCTCTCGATGTCGTCCTGGCGCAGACTCAGTTGCAGCAGGCACGCGCCAACTACTTCAACACGCTGTTTCTCTATGCGAGCGCCCGTGCGGATCTGGAGGTCGCGGCTGGACGATGAGGACCTTTCTGCTGGTAACGGTGTGCCTGCTCATGGCGGCCTGCAGTGGCGGGTCCGGGGAAGAAGCGGAAGCACCCAAGCCCGTGGTCGAGGTGCGGACTGGCGTCGCCGAGGACGCGACTGTCGAACTGACGTTGCGCGCGCCCGCCACCATTTTTCCGCGTGAGCAGGCCAACATCACGCCGCGGCTCACTGGCGTAATCCGTGAATTGAAAGCGCGCAAAGGTGACACCGTATTCTCCGGCGCGCTGCTCGCAACCATCGACAATCGTGATCTCACGGCACAACGCGCGGAGGCGCAGGCCATGCTGACCGACGCAGAGGCAAACCTCGACAAGGTTCGGCGCGGTACCCTGCCCACGGATTTGGAGCGTGCGCGCGGACAGGTGGACACCACGCGCGCCATACTCAATCAGGCGCAGAAGATCTACGATCGCCGCAAGGCTCTGTTTGACCAGGGCGCGATCCCGCAGCGCGATCTATTGGTGAGCGAAACCGATCTTGCCACCGCCAAAACTAACTTCGACGTCGCCACGCGCTCGCTTGCGCTTCTCGAGCAACAATCGCAGGGTCTCGACATCCGCATGGCGGAAGCGCGGGTGGAGCAGGCCCGAAGCCGCCTGGCAACCGTCACCGCGCAATTTCAGTTCTCTGAGTTGCGGGCGCCATTCTCCGGCGTGATTACCGAGCAGTTCCAGTACGCGGGTGACCTCGGCCAGCCTAGTTCGCCGATCTTCACGCTCGTCGATCTCGCGGTGGTTACGGCCCGCGCCCAAGTTCCCGAGGCCGACGCCGGACGCGTCGCCCTTCGGCAGCCGTGCCGGTTCTCGAGCGGCGAAAGCGATGCCGCGCCGGTCCCGGGACGGGTGAGCGTAGTCAATCGCGCCGTGGATCCGCAACGCCGCACAGTCGAAGTCTGGTGTGAGATCGCGCGCCCCCCCGCCTCCCTGCGGGCCGGCGCCTTCGGCAGCGTCGCGTTTCAGACCGGCCGCCTCCAACACGCCGTGCTTGTTCCGGTGGCGGCGCTGCAACTGCGGGAAGGAACGAATAGGGGAACCGCGCTCGTTGTCGATGCCAGGCGGATCGCGCACCGGCGTGATGTGGAAGTCGGCGAGGTTACCGGTGACAAGCGTGTCGTGCTGTCCGGGCTCCAGGCGGGAGAAACCATCGTCGTTGAGGGCGGCTACGAACTTCCCGATGAATCCACCGTCTCCATCCAGGGCAGCCGCGAGGGGCCCGGCCAGTGAGCTCCGGCCTGGCCGGCTTCGCGCTTCGAAACGGCCGGGCGCTCGTGCTCGTGGCATTGAGTTTCGCGCTGGCCGGCATCCTCCTCATACCCGGAATCCCCGTTTCGATCTTTCCGCAGACCGACTTTCCACGAATCGTGATTCTGGTGGACAACGGCATCGCGCCGCCCAATATCCAGATGAATACGGTGACCCGCCCGATTGAAGAAGCGGTTCGCCTCGTTCCCGGTATCACCACTGTTCGATCCACGACCGCGCGTGGGTCCACCGAGATCAGCGTGTTCTTCCGCTGGGATGTCGACATCCTCAATGCCCTGCATCTGGTGCAGGGGCGTATCTCACAGATAACACCGACGCTTCCGCCGGAGTGCCGTTTCTACATCAACCGGTTGACGTTCTCCGTGTTCCCGATGGTGGGCTTCAGTATCACGTCCCCTTCTCGAAAGCCTTCCGAGTTGTGGGAACTGGCTTACTACGAGATTTCGCCGCGCCTCTATCGTTTACCTGGAGTAGCCGAAACCCGTATCGTGGGTGGTCGCAACCCCGAGTATCACGTCGTCGTGGACCCCAATCGCCTCAACGCGCTCGACATGCCGCTGACCCGCGTCGTCGACGCCATCCGCAACAGTAACATCCTCGTTCCGGCCGGCATGTTGCAGGAGAACTACCATCTGTATCTCACCAACGTCACGGGTCTCATGGAACGGCCGGAACAGATCGAAAATACGGCCGTCGACGTGGTCAAGGGCACTCCGGTGCTCGTGAAAGATATCGCCGAAGTCGTGCCGGGCGAAAAGCCAACCTACAACATCGTCACCGCCAACGGACGTCCCGCCGTGCTCATCAACGTGCTTCAACAGCCCGACGGAAACGCGATACAGGTGGCCGGGGCGGTGAATGCGGAGCTTGCCGACATCCGCAAAACGCTACCGAAAGATATCGAACTCTCCACTTACTATGACCAGTCGATCCTGGTGCGCGAATCTATCTCCGGCGTAGTCGAGAGCATCCTCATCGGACTTGTCTTGTCGGTCTGTGTGCTGCTTGTTTTTCTCAAGAGCTGGCGGTCCACCCTGGTGGCGGCGGCCGTCATTCCCGTTGCGGTACTCATGGCCGTCGTCTGCATGAAGTTGTTCCACATGAACTTCGATCTGATGACTCTGGGTGGAATCGCGGCCTGTATCGGCGTGGTGATAGACGACGCCATCGTGATGGTGGAAAACATCGCCGTGCATCTGAACATGGGTCAGGCGCCGGATCTTGCGGCGCGCAGCGCCATCACCGAGCTCACGCCTGCGTTGATCGGGTCCACGCTCACGCCGATTGTCGTTTTCGTGCCGCTGGTGTTTCTGGGCGGCATCACGGCCGTGTTCTTCCGCGCCCTGGCGCTTACCCTGGTCGCCTCCCTGTTGGCCTCGCTCATCCTGGCGCTGGTATTCACTCCCGTCCTGGCGGCGTGGCTGCTCGAGCCTTCCCGTGCGCGGCCGCTCGATCTGGCGCAGGCCGAGGTTGCCGGCGAAGGACGCTGGATGCGATTCCTCACCGCCCGCTACGAGGCCTCGCTCCGGTGGTGTCTCGGGCACCCGCGCTTCATCGCATTCCTGGTGGCGGTTGTTCTCAGCGGCATCGGGGGTTTGTATTTGCAGTTGGGAAGCGGCTTTCTTCCAGAAATGGACGAAGGCGCCTTCGTGTTGGACTATCGAACACCGGCTGGGACATCTTTACAGGAGACCGACCGCGTGCTGCGCAAGATCGAGCGCATCCTGGTAGACACACCCGAGATCGAAAGCTACTCCCGGCGCACCGGAGCCCGCCTGGCGCTCGCGATTGCCGAACCCAACACCGGCGATTTCCTGGTCAAACTCAAACAGCGCCGCAACCGTTCGGTGGAAGAGGTCACTTCGGAACTCCGGCAAAAGATCCTGTCGTCGGAAGGGCCCGCGCTCGCAGAACTCGAGTTCCCGCACGTTCTCGAGGATCTCGTCGGCGACCTTGCGTGGGCGCCGCAACCGATCGAAATAAAGATCACACATCGCGATGAGGCCGTGTTCACGGCGGTGGCCAATGACGTGGAGCAGTGGCTCTCCAAGATCAACGGCGTGGTCGACATCGTGAACCAGACGATCGTCATCGGCCCCGCGATCAACTTCCGCGTGGACACCGCCAAGGCGCTGCGAGCCGGCTTCAACACCACCGATGTCGCCAATCTCGAGGCCGCCGTGCTCGACGGGCAATTGGCGTCGACGATGATCCGCGGTGACCGGCGCATTGGGATTCGCGTCCGCTACCCCGCGGAAAGCCGCAAAAGCGCGGACCAGCTCCGCTCCCTGCTGCTCACCTCACCCAGCGGCGCGACGGTTCCCCTGGCCAGCATCGCCAGCGTGGAAATGCAGGAAGGCCAAACCGAAATCCGCCGCGAAAATCTCCGCAACCTCGCCGCCGTCACCGCCCGTCTCGAACGCCGCGATCTCGGAACCGCGATGAAAGAGATTCAGGAGCGTCTGCCAAAAGAAGTGAAGCTCCCCGCCGGCACCGACATCGAGTACGGCGGGCTCTATCAGGTGCAACAGGAATCGTTCCAGGCACTAACACGCGTATTACTCATGTCGATGCTGCTGATCTTTATCATCCTCGTGTTCGAGTTCCGGTCGTTTGCCCATCCGTTCGCGATTCTGCTCGCCACGATCTTGTGTACGTTCGGTTCGCTCCTCGCACTGCTGATTTCCGGCCAGACCCTCAACATCTCATCGTTCATGGGCATCATCATGGTAATCGGCATCGTGCATAAGAACGGCATCCTCATGCTGGACTCCGAGCAGCATTTCTCCGCGACTGGCCTCCCGCTGCGAGAAGCCGTCTATCAGGCCGGACGCCGCAGGCTGCGACCGATCTTGATGACCGCGCTCGCTACCGTGTTCGGGATGTTGCCGTTGGCTCTCGGCGCCGGTTCCGGCGCGCAGCTATTACGTCCTCTGGCTATCGCCGTGATCGGCGGCGTGACGGTCTCGGTGGTGCTATCGCTGGTAATCACCCCGGTAGTGTTTTCGATGATCCGCCGCGGCGCGCAGCCTACGGCGCCGTAATCGTCCCCATGGCCTGCCACCCGGAATTGTTGCCGGCGTTGTCCCGCGCCGCGGCGTAGACGATGCGGTCGCCGGCGAACACCGCCTTGAACGTGACGTTCAGAGACAGCGTCAGCACGTTTCCCGCGCCGCTCACCCACGATCCGCTGGCATTGATCGAGCACTGCGAGTTTGCCGCGATGCCGGACCCTGGGATCGGAATCGAACCGGCAAAGGGACCTCCCGCCTCCCCGGCGTCGTTCACCAGATACAGCGTCCCGCCGGACCGAACGAATGCGAGATAGCACGCGTTGCGCCCGTCGATGGCATTGTTGATCAGGACATTGAGGACGCTCAGATCCGCGAAGCCGGTGTCGTCGAAAAACTGCAGCGTCAAAGCGGCCGTGCTCGTTGTAGCGCGCGTCGGGCTCAAGCTTGTAACCGCGGTGGACGGCGTCAACACACCGGGAACCGTCCAGACGCCTTTGGCCACCCAACCGGAGTTGTGTCCGGCGGTGTCCCGCGCCGCCGTGTAGAGGATCCGGTTGCCCCAGAAGGTATTCGAGAACGAAATGCTCAGGACCAGGGTAAGCGTGTTCCCGCTCATCGTCGCCGATGATCCGGTGCCATGGATCGTGCATTGGCCGTTGGCGATACTGCCGCCCCCGGGAATCGTCAGTGACCCGGCAAATGGTCCGCCCGCATCGCCGGCGTTGTTCACCAGAAACACGGTGCCGCCTCCACCGGATGGAACGTAGGCGAGGTAGCACGCATTGCGTCCGTCGATGGCGGAGTTGATCAGTACGTTCAGCACCGCCAGATCGAAGGCGCCGTTCTCGTCGGAGAAAGGGAAGGCGAACGTTCGTGCCATGCCGGATCCAGCCGAGGGGTTCGGCACTCCCACCGTAGGGATGCCGGTGGACTCGGCTTGATTGACGGTAATGGTGGCTCCCCCCGTAGTGAGCGTCCCGGTTCTCGGCGAAGTGCTCGTGTTGGGCTGCACCGTGTACGCAAGGTCGCCGTTTCCGTTACCCGAGGCCGCCGTCGTGATCCAGGCCACGTTGGAGACGGCGTACCACGCGCACCCCGCCGTGATGTGAACCGATCCCGGACCGCCGTTGCTGCCCACATTCACCGCGGACGGCGTGGCCGTGTTGGGGCACACCGGTCCCTGAGTGATGGTGAACGCCTGCCCTGCCACCGTAATGGCGCCGGATCGCCCGGATGGGCTCGCATTCGGCAACAATTTGAAGGTGACGCTACCGCTTCCGGTGCCGGACGCGCCGGCCGTCACCAGGATCCAAGGCGCGTCGGAGGAAGCCGTCCAGGCGCAGCCGAGGGACGCCGAGACGGCCAGAGTGCCTCCCGCCGCGGTGTTCGAGCCGCTAGGGGTGAGCGTCACTGGGCAGGGTTGTCCAGCCTGTACGATCTCGAACGTGCCGCCGCCGAGGTAGATCCGGCCATACCGCGGCGTCGGGTTCGGATTCGTTGTGAATGTATAGGTCACTGTGCCCGTCCCGCTGCCCGAAGGGCCGGAAGTAATCGTAATCCAATCTTCGTATGAGTTCGCGAACCATTCGCATTGGGCCGGCGCGGCCACGCTGACAGACGCGGCCCCGGCCGCATTGGCGAGATTCGCCGACTGCGGCGTGTACGTGTACGAGCACGCCGATCCGGCGTGTATCGTCGTCGGCGCCCCCGTGCCGATGGCGAGTGCGCGAAGCTTGCCGTTGGCGAAGCTGGTGGGGCTGAAGCTGAGGCCTCCATTCGTGCTCTTGTGGATCCCTCCTTCCGTCCCGGCATAGATCACTTGGCCGCTCCCGGGCTGAAAGACGACAGCCGTAATCTGGCTGGCCAGTGTGGCCGACAGCGTCCAGGGGCCAGGGCCGGATTTCCGGTAGATTTGTCCGTTGGTCAGGCCGGCCACAAGCGTACCGGTATCGACGGGGCTTGCCGCCAACGCATTTACGCCATTGGGAAGATTTGCGGAAAGGTCCGTGAATGCAAGGGATCCGCAATCGGTGCTGCGTAGCACTTCGCCGCTCCAGGTTCCCGCGTAGACGGTACAGGGGTCGAGCGGCGCCGGAGCGATTTGGGACACATTGGGAGTCGCCACGCAATCCGTGCCCCCTCGATCACGGCAAATCAAGTGGGAGTAAGTGCAGCGTCCCCCAAGAAGGTTCCAATAACAGGAGTCGATCTGCTCGTGGATCCAGTATCGTGTGGCGGGCGACCCGGCCAGGTACATCATGGATTGCAGCGCGAATTGGTAGCTCGATGCCGACGTGGAAGTCCACGTGACACCCTGATCCACACTCACCGAGCTCGAAAGCCCCGACACGCTGTAGTAGGCAGGAGTTCGGGTCACATGCCCATCGATGCCGGCGTGGATGATATTCGGATTGGCGGGATTGATGGCCAGCGAGTTCACTTTCCCGGGAGAGCCGGGGAGCGCCGTCCAGTCCGCACCGCCGTTCGTGCTCTTGTGAATCCCGTTGAGATCGGAGGCATAAACGATCGACGGATTCACTGGATCGACGGCGATTGTCAGGATTTCCGACGCCAGGCCGCGGGCTGTCCAATTGGCGCCGGCGTCTGTGCTCACCGCGGTTGTGTAAACCTGAGCATTCGCGGCGCCTAGGGCCAGGAAGAACGAAACCGCGGCGGCCCGGCTGGCTTTCATGTCACGGCACCGTGATCGTCCCCATCGCCTGCCACCCGGAGTTGTTTCCGCCGTTGTCCCGCGCGGCGGCGTAGACAATACGGTCTCCGGAGAACGCGGCGGAAAACGTGAGGTTCAGTGTCAGCGTGAGCACGTTGCCCGCTTTGCTCACCGCCGATCCGCTGGCGTTGATCGAGCACTGCGAATTCGCCGCGATGCCGGCGCCCGGTATCGGAATCGATCCCGCGAACGGTCCTCCCGCCTCACCGGCGTCATTCACCAGAAACAGCGTTCCGCCGGACTGCACGAACGCGATGTAGCAACCCATGCGTCCGTCAATGGCGCTGTTGATCAGGATGTTCAACACGCTCAGGTCCGCGAATCCGCCGTCGTCGAAGAACTGCGCCGTCAGGGCAACCGTGCTCGACGTCGCGCGGGTCGGGCTCAGGCTCGTAACCGCGGTGGGCTGCGCCGGCGTCCCGGGTACCGTCCACAGTCCCTTGGCCACCCATCCCGAGTTATGCCCGCCAGTGTCCCGCGCGGCGGTGTAGACAATCTTGTTGCCCGAGTAAGTGTTGGAGAAGGAAAAAGCGAGGTTGAGAGTGAGGGTGTTCCCGCTCATCGACGACGACGAGCCCGCGCCATTGATCATGCATTGGCTGTTGCCGATGCTGCCGCTGCCGGGAAGGGAAAGCGACCCGGCGAAGGGACCGCCGGCGTCGCCCGCGTCGTTCACCAGATACAGAGTCCCCGTCGTGGGTCCGGAGGGAACGTAGGCGAGGTAACACGACGTCCGGCCGTCGATGGCGGAATGGATCAGCACGTTGAGCACGGCCAGGTCCGCCGCGCCGTTCTGATCGGAAAACGTGAAGGTGAACGCGCGAACGAACCCGGACCCGCTCGACGGGTTCGGGACGCCTACGGTCGGCGTGGGGTTGACGACGTTCCCGGCTCCTGGCTGCGTGATGCTGTAGGTGAGTCCGGCTACCAGAACCGCCCCGTTGCGTGTGACGCTTCCCAGGTTCGGAAGCAGGGAATAGTTCACCGTTCCCGAGCCTGTCCCGGAACTCGACGTGCTTATCCACACGGCATTCGTGACTGCCGTCCATGGGCATCCGGTCGGGGCCGTGATCGCGAACGAACCCGGGCCACCCGACGAAGTGGGCGTTGCCGAAGACGGATTGATCGAATAGGTGCACGGCACGCCGGACTGCGTGACGTTGTAGATCTGCCCCCCGATCGTGATCGTGCCGCTGCGCGGTGTTCCCGCGGCATTCCCGGCCACCGTATACGACACCGTACCGTTGCCTGACCCCGACGCTCCACCGGTCACCGTGATCCACGCTGCGTTGGAAATGGCTGTCCAGGCGCAGCCACCCGGAGCCGTCACACCGAACGACCCCGGTCCTCCAGCCGATCCCAGGCTCGCCGACCCCGGGCTGATCGTGTACGTGCATGCCAAACCGCTCTGCGTCACGGTGAATGTCTTCCCCGCGATCGTGATCGATCCGCTCCGCGAAGACGGTGTGGCGTTCGCGGCCACCGTGTACGACACCGTACCGTTGCCTGACCCCGACGCCCCGCCCGTCACCGTGATCCACGCGGCGTTGGATACCGCCGTCCAGGCGCAGCCACCCGGAGCCGTCACACCGACCGACCCTGGACCGCCGGCCGATCCCGGGCTCACCGACCCCGGGTTGATCGTGTACGTGCAGGAAATCGGATCCAGCCGGGCCACGAAGGCGCTGTTGACCCCGGTATGATTGGATCCATAGCCGCCGCCGGTAATCGGATAGTTCCCGGAGATCGTTGTGCCCGCGAACAGGATTTCTCCATTCGGCCGGATCGCCACCGCCCGCGCCGCCTCATCGTCGGCTTCGCCGTGCAGGGTAGAGAAGGTGATCGCGCCCACGCTGTTGAGCGTCGTGACGAATGCGTCGGTACGGATGGCGCCTCCGGCAAGAACGGTATTTCCACTCACGGCCACCTTCCCTGCGTAGGGGCCGCTGTATCCGCTCTTGGTGAAAGTCAATCCGCCATCGACGCTCTTGTAGATGGATCCGCCGCCGGTGCCCGCGTACAGGAGCGAGCCATTGCCGGGCGCGAACGCCAGAGCGCTCACCGCGCCATCCAGAGTCGCCGCCAAAGTCCACCCACCCGCCCCGATCTTCTTGTGGATCTGGCCGTTGGCGAGGCCGGCAAACAGCGTTTGGCCATCCGTGGGGTGATGCGCCAGCGAGCGGACCGCCACGGGCAGACTGCCGAAGCTGGTGTATGCCGGTGCCGTTCCGAAGCAGGATGTGTTCCGCATCACGTCGCCGTTGTTCGTGCCATAGAACGTGGTGCACGGATTGGCCGGGTCCGACGTGATTCCCGCGCTCACCTGAAACGCAAAGCCAGACGCGCACTCAAACGTGGACAATGTCGGGCCGCGACAGATGCCCGGCAGTTCCGATGCACTGAACTGACCGGGCTGAACGAATCCATGCACCCAGTAGGCCGTGGGCGGCGTGGTGGGTGCCAAGTGGACTGCGCTGCGGTAGTATTCGGTGGCGAGGCTCGGGAACGACCACGTGACGCCGCAGTCGGTGGACCGCTCCCCCGTAGGACCATTGCGTGTCAGCAGTCCCCCCGCGTATATGTAGTAGCCGGTCAACCCCGCGATCACGGTGCAAGGCGCATTCGAGGCAACAGTGAGCGAGTTGAAGCTGGTGCCGAGCGGCGCGGTCAGGACTGGAGACCAGATGGCGCCTCCGTCGGTCGTCTTGTGAATTTGGCCCGCGGTGGCCAAGTACGCGATATTTGCATTCGTGGGGTCCGCGGCCATGGCGACGATGGACGTCTGGAATCCCGACGGCGACCAAGCCCCAGCCCCATTCGCGGACCGGTGCACGTACGCCGGGTATGGCGGGCGCAGTGAACCTAGAACCGGAAAATCTGGAGACGCCGTCTCACCCGCGACGGCAACTCCACCGGCAGCGTCAACCGCAATCGAACGTCCGCTGTCGGCCCCGATGCCATCCAGGTAGGTGGAATAGACGTAGTCGCTGCCGTTGGCCGTGTACACGGTCACGAAGGCGGCGTCCAGGTGCGGCGTTGTCTGAACGGCGTTCTTTAAAGGAAAGTCTGAGGAATTGGTGTACCCCGTCACATAGGTCTTGCCCGACGAGTCCACCGCCAGATCGTACGCCCTCTGATTCACGCCGCCTGCCAGAAAGGTAGAGAAGATCAAGCCGTTCCCGGTCGCGTTCAGCCTTGTGACGAAAGCAGCGTCGAAGATGGCGGCCCTGTTGGCCTGCTTGGCATTCAGCAACGGAAACGCGTCCGATCCGGTATAGCCGGCGACGGTGGCTTGGTCTCCCGGCGCCAGCGCGATCGCCAGACCGCGTTCCCACCCGTTGGCGCCGAGATACGTCGTGTACAGGTGCGCGGTCCCCGCCGCATTGAGCTTGGTGACGAATACGTCTTCGCCGCCGCCGAACGTGTTTTGGAACGCATTCGTCGTGGCCAGCCCGCCCCAGGTCCAGCCGGTGGCATACACGTTTCCCGCGGAGTCCACCGCGATATCGCCGCCGCCGTCGAACGACGTCCCTCCGAAATACGTCGAGTAGACCAGCGTGTTGCCCGACGGATTCAATTTCGCAATAAACGCGTCGGAACTGCCGCCGAGAGTCGCTTTGACCGGGCTCTGCACCGGGAAGTTCGACGATTCCGTGGTCCCTGTGACATAGGCGTTGCCCGCCGTGTCTAGGGCGATTCCCAGCCCTTCATCCTTCCCGGACCCACCCAGGTAGGTGGAGTAGATCACCGCCGTGCCCGCCGCGTTGAGCTTGGTGACGAACACGTCGCCCCCTCCTCCCGAACTGGCCTGCCGCGGGTTCTGCACCGGAAAATCGAGCGACGCGGTCCGGCCGGTGAGGTAGATGTTGCCGGATGCATCCAGTGCCATTGCGTTCGGTGTGTCCTCCCCGGACCCACCCACTACCGCCGACCATGCGAGGACAGGGTCAATCACCAACTCCCTCGTCCGGTCATACTCGCCAACCTCGAAACTCACCACGCCGTCGCGAAGCCGGTACCCCCCCACGATGATACGGCGGGCGGCCGCCGTTTCCTGGTAGAGCAACGGCCTCGGCTGGCGGTACTGGCCTTGGCCGGTCGTGAGGATCAAGTCACCACCCGACAGGCTGACTTGGTCGACCCCGTCAAAGCGCAGGCCGATCTCCGATACGCTGGCGCCGGGGCTCACACGGAAGTCGTATTCCAGAAGCCGGCCTTCCGAGTGCCAGACCAGGTCCACACCCGGGTATACCCCCGCCTGCCGGACTGCTCGGTAGTGCGGCACGTTGATGGCGCGCCGCCCCCCAAGAAAGTAGTGACTCCGGCCTGCCAGGGGATCGAGACCCGCTGGGCGCGCGGGTCTCGCCTCCGACCCCCTGACGGCGGCCGCGTCTACAAGCCGCACCTTCCAGGTTCGGCCTTCGGACGCTCCGGCGGGGAGAATGGTCGCGCTTCGGTCGCCGATCCCAACCGCGTAGCCTTCGCCCCGCAACACAAACGCGAACTCCGCCGGCGCCTGACCCTGGTTTGGTTCGAACACCGCCGGAGGGTCAAAACGTCCAACTGCCCCCACCGCCGCCATCTCCACCAATCCCAGGCACACCACAACCGATAGCCGCATCGCAGAACGAACCTTCCCTCGCTTCAAGATCAGAGCGTGATCAATCTTACGGTCAGTTCAGCCCGCGATCAACGCCTGAGTCACTGATTCCATTGAGATGGACACTTTTGGACAACCATGGACACTTTCGGTTTCATTCCGGAAGGAGTAATCTTAACTACATCGATCTCCATGGCGAATAGAGAGGGATCCGGCGAGAGGACTGGAGAGGGGCCCCAAGAGCGTCTCGAATCCTGGAAGCAGATCGCCGACTACCTGGGCAAGGGAGTCACCACCGTTCGGAGGTGGGAGCGCGAAGAGGGTCTGCCCGTCCATCGCCAGGAACACGCGTTGCGCGGATCCGTGGTGGCGTACCGGTCCGAGTTGGATGCTTGGCGGGCATCTAGGACGGCCGACCCTCCGGCCGCAGTGCGAAGCGACAACGGCGGGCGCTGGGCCCTCGTCGCCGCGGGCGCGATAGCCGCCGTCGCCGTTGTCCTATTGGCGCTGGCCAGTCGCCGCTCCGGCTCTTCCATTCATGTGACGCGCGTGATCACTCTCGCGGGCAGCCCGGCTGCCGAAGGTCCCCCCGATCTCTCCGCGGACGGAACCCGCGTGGCCTATTCGGTCGCCGGACCGGACGGCGGCCTTTTCATCCAACCCGCCCTTGGTGGTATGGCCAACCTTATCACGGGAACCACCAGCCACGACCAATTCCCGCGTTGGTCGCCCGACGGCAAGACCATCCTTTTCTGGCGAGCCGCCGGCCCGCAGCGGGAGTTGATGGTGATCCCCGCCTCCGGTGGCCAGCCCAGACTCCTGTTGCGCCTAACCTCCCCGCCGCAGTTGGCCAAATCGGCGGCTTGGACTGCGGACGGCCACGCGGTCGTCTTCTCTTATCCGGACGGTGACGGTCCGTGGCCCTTGTTCCGGATGGATCTCACCACCGGCACGCGCGTCCGCCTCACGTATCCCCCGAAAGGCTCGGTCGGCGACACCGCGCCCGCCTGCTCGCCAGACGGGAGGATGTTCTCATTCACCCGTTACCACCGGGGCTCAGAGGGCGACTTGTTCGTCTCCAGCTTCGAATCCGGCATCGAACGAAGTCTCACCAACGACTCCACTTACGTCGACGGAAACGCCTGGGAACCGGACAGCGAGCATATCGTTTTTCACTCCAATCGTCTCGGGGCCGCGGGCCGGCTCTGGAGAATTGCGGTTACCGGAAACCAAGAGCCGGAGTTGATCGCGGGCGTGGATCGCGACGCCACTTGGCCGTCGGTGGCGCGCGTTGGTCCCCGCCTGCGGATCGCCTTCCAACGCACCGCGACCACGGTGAACATTCTACGCTGGGATGACCCTTCGCAGCCGGGAGCCCAGCCCGCGGCCATCGCGCCATCCAATTTTACAGATGTGGCGGTCCAGTATTCTCCGGATGGTTCCAAAGTTGCGTTTGTGAGCAATCGCGGCGGGAACCGCGAGATCTGGTTGGCTGGAGCAGACGGCTCCTCGCCGCGGGCGCTTACCAATCTTGTCGGCGCCCAGACCGATTCTCCCCGTTGGTCTCCCGACGGATCGCACATCGTGTTCACCACCGCCGTGGACGACAACCGGGATGTGTATATCGTCCCCGCCGCCGGCGGACCGATGCGCCGCCTCACTACCGAACCATCGGAAGAGGGGCGCCCCAGTTGGTCCAGAGACGGGCTGTGGATCTGGTTCCGGTCCGATCGCAGCGGCAGCCAACAGATCTGGAAGACCGCGGCCGCTGGAGGAGGAACTGCCCGGCAGATGACCAGCGCTGGCGGATACGAAGCCTTCGAGAGCCTGGATGGCCGCTGGCTCTACTACACCAGGAATCGGCTCCAACCGGGCCTCTGGCGGATTCCGGTGGAAGGAGGGCGGGAAGAGCTCGTCGCCGAACGAGTACGGGAAGGCTGGTGGAGCCCGGCCAAAGCTGCGATCTTCTATCTGCGATCCAAACCTGGTCTTGCCCTATGGCGGCTGCCTGACGGTGCGGGAGAACCTGAGCGCGTGGCGGACGTGCCCTCTCCGGATCTTGGGGCCTGGACCGGATTTTCCGCTCGGGGCGACGGACGGTCTTTTCTCTACAGTCAAACCGTCAGCTCCATCGCCGATGTTCACGTCCTCGAGTTGGATATCCAGCCCTGAGCGCCCAGGCGCTCAGGCTTCCACGCCGCCACCGCCCATTCCCAGATCTCAGCCACCGGAGCCCTTTCCAGTCCCGCCGGCGGCGCCTGCCCCAGAAAGGCAAGCGCCTGCGTAATGAGAGTACCGGAATCTCGAGCGTCCAGCGGCAGTGCACCCGTCTGCTTGCTGAGCTTGTAGCCCTGCGCATCCGTCGCCACGGGGATGTGCAGGTAGCGCGGCGTCCCCAGGCCGAGAAGCCGCTGCAGATGGATCTGGCGCGGTGTGGACCCGAGCAGGTCCGCCCCGCGCACCACGTCGGTGATGCCCTGGTCTGCATCGTCCACCACCACCGCAAGCTGGTAAGCAAAGACGCCGTCGGCGCGCAGCAGCACGAAATCGCCGATTGAATCGGCTACGATCTCGCTCCGGACCCCGTGCAGCCGGTCTTCGAGAACCACCGCCGCGCCGGCCGAACGCACCCGCCAGGATCGCGGAGACCGCCCCGGTGCGAGCCCAGCGCTGCAAGTGCCGGGATATCGCGGCTCCATCGCCGGTTCCCATTGGCTCTCGCCACGAACCAGCGAGTCCTGGATCTCCTTCCGCGTGCAACCGCATGGATACACCAGCCCGCCTGATTGCAGCCGTTGAAGCGCCTTACGGTAGACTTCCGTGCGCTCGCTCTGGCGGATGATCGGCTCATCGGAATACAGTCCGAAATTCTCCAGATCGGCCAGGATCGCCGCGGCGGCGCCCGGCTGTTCACGGCCGGTATCGACGTCCTCCATTCGTACGATCCACGTCCCGCCATGCGCCTTGGCGTCGAGATAGCTCGCCGCCGCGGCGACTAGCGATCCGAAGTGCAGCGGCCCGGTGGGCGATGGCGCAAAGCGGCCGCGATAGTTTGGAGGCGCCGGGTTCACCGATTCCTCTATTTTATTCGCCTCAACCGGGGTCTATACTCAAAGAAGGAGACTTCCGCAATGAATACCTACCTCAAGTTCGGCTTCCTCGTCGCGGTAATCGTCGGCACCCTTGCCTGGCTCGCGTCGGACGGGATCAGCGAGACAGCCACTTATTACAAGACGGTGGCGGAGCTGAAGCAAATGCCAGACGCCCATGAGAAACGCCTGCGCGTAGCGGGCGACGTCGCCGAGGGCACCATCGAACGCAACGGACGTGAGGTCAAGTTTCTCCTGAAGCAGGAAGCCGAAACACTCGCGGTGGTCTACAACGGGATCGAGCCTTTGCCCGACACCTTCAAGGATGGTTCCCAGGCCGTGGCCGACGGAAAGCTCGAACGCGATGGCGTCTTCCACGCGTCCAAGATCCAGGCCAAGTGCGCCTCGAAGTACGAAGCCAAGCCCGGCCAGTACAAGATGAAGAATCCGGCCGAGAACGCGGCGCCGGGCAAGTCCGCCTCTCTGTAGGCGCCACCCGGCCTACCGCACCGCGAAGGCGAACAGCGCCCCCTGCGCCGAAATCGCCACATACTGTGTCCCGTTCACCTCGTAGCTGATCGGCCCGCTCACGATCGCCGCCCCTGTGTTGTAGTGCCACAGGTACTTGCCCGTTGCCGCGTTGAGCGCCACCAGATTGCCGTCGTAGCTCGCCGCGAACACCACCCCGCCCGCGGTCGCCAACACACCCGTCGCGGCCGATCCTGTCTGCAGCGGAAACTCCCACTTCTTCACACCCGTCAGGGCGTCCAAGGCCCGCACGAACCCTGGCGTGCCCACCTTGGCATCCACCTCCTGGCCGCCCCCCGTGAACCCCTCGCCCGGCACCGGCGATTTCGTGATGGCGAAATACGTCGCGCACGCTTCCCGCACGCTCACCAAGAGAAATCCCGTTGCCGGATCGTAGGAAGGCGCTCCCCAGTTCGCCGCCCCGGACGCGTCCGGGCATACGTAGTTGCCCTCCGGGGTCGGCGTCGTATCCGGCAGTACGATCGGGCGGCCCTTGTCGTCCAGACCCTTCGCCCACGTCTGCTTGGCGAACGCGCGTCCGGCCAGAAACTCGCCTGTCTCCCGATCGAGCACATAGTAGAACGCGTTGCGCTGCGCCGAAACCAGTAGCTTCCGCTTCTTCCCCCGGATCACGCCTTCGATCAGCACCGGCGTCTCGTTGCCGTCCCAGTCATGCACATCGTGCGGGGTGTATTGGAACCACCATTTCATCCGCCCGGTGGCCGCGTCGAGCGCGAGCACGCTGCAGGAATACAGATTGTCGCCTTCGCGCACCCGCCCGTCGTAGTCGGGTCCCGGATTGCCCGTCGGCCAGAAGATCGTCTTCGTCTCCGGATCGTAGGTGCCCGTCGTCCATGTCGGCGACCCGCCATAGTCGGCGGATTGCTCCGGCACCCAAGTCTTTCGGTTCGGATCCCCGGGCTGGGCGATCGTGTGCGTGCGCCACAGCTTCTTCCCCGTCGTGGCGTCGAAGGCATCCACGAATCCCGTGAGCGCGCACTCGCCCGATGTCACTCCCACGATGATCTTCCCGTCGATGGCCAGTGGTGCGTGCGTGATCGAGAAGCCTTTCTTATAGTCGTCCACCTCGCTCTCCCAAATCACGTTGCCGGTCTTGGCGTCGAGCGCCACCAGCTTCATATCGAGTGTCGCCATGTACAACCGGTCGCCCAGGATTGCGAACCCGCGGTTGGTCATCACCGTGCAATGCGACGCCACATCCGGCAGCCGCCGCGTATACTTCCACACCGGCTTCCCCGTACGCGCGTCGAGCGCGGCCGCGTTGTTCAAGGGACCCGTTACGAACATCAGCCCGTCCACCACCAGTGGCGTGGTCTCGTTGCGGTCCCCGCCGAATTGGTACGTCCATCGCGCCGCCAGACGGCTCGCGTTGGCCGGTGTGATCTGCTTCAGCCCCGAGGAATGCGTGCCCTGATAATCGCCCCAGTAGGTCAACCAATTGGCCGGCTCACGGGCGGATTCCGCCAGCCGGCGGTAGCTGACGTCGAAGTCCGGAGACGGCTTCCACGGCGGGGCCGGCTCGGCGTTGGCGTCCGTCTTGAACAGGAACGCCGTGATGTCCGGAATCTGGCCTCCGGCGGCCCGTCCGTGCGGCGTTTCCGTTCGCGTGATCTTCGCGTCGTTCTTGGCGATGAAGTGCCAGCGTTCCGAGGCGTCCATCAGATGCACCGTGAAGCTGTCTTCGTTCCTCGCGAATCCCGTCACCGGTCCGTCCCCGCGTACCACCGCCGTCACCGCTTCGAGCGGCTTCGCCAAGGCCTTTTCGATATCGGCGGGCTGTCTGCGGCCCGCGAGCCGTGATAAGTCCGGACCGCGCCGGCCCCCGCGCCCCGAGAACATGTGACAGGTCGCGCATTGCGCCGCGCCAAAAAACATCTCCCGTCCGCGCGCCGCGTCGCCGCTCAACGACGCCGCGCTCTCGCCGATGGAACGCAGCCACGCGACAATCGCCAGTGCGTCGGCGTCGGCCATCGCGAAGGCGGGCATCTGCGTATTCGGGATGCCTTTCGTGATATTGCGAACCAGGTCATCGTCGGCCCCGCCATGCTTCCACTGTCCTGTCGTGAGGTCCGGCGCGCGCCCACCCTTCGCGTTGGCGCCGTGGCAAGCCGAACATTTGCGGACGAACAACCGCTGTCCGATCCGCAGCGAGGGGTGCTGCGCCAGCACGGGCAAGGCGGCCAGCAGGATGGTGAGGACGATTCGCATCCCTATATAGGTATCAGAAACGCGCGCGTCCGGCGTGCGTGATAGTATTTCCCCTACGGACTGTACGGGTCCATCGAACCCAGAGGAGAATCGAATGTATGCAGTAATGCTGGCTCCAGGCAACAGGATATTCGCCGCCGCTGTCGAGCGCATGAACCCGCGCTTCCAAACCGATCGCTTGAAGCAGGTGATTCAGGCTCTCGAGACCGCGCAGAAAGTGCCCAGCGCCGCCACCCTACTGAATCTCTTGAATACGATGAACGCCTGGCGCACCGGCGAGCCCGCCGAATACACCACCCGCGGTGGAACCGACGGCGTGTACTACCGCCTTTGGATGGAAGCCAAGCAGATGCTGGCCAACCGTTTCCATCAGAATTACCCCGGCGCCAATCCGCCCATTCCCCCGAACTGTCCGGGCGACACCATCCTCGGCGTGTACGTCCCACCTGGTGAGGGACAAGTGGAAATCTGCCACGGCTTTGCGTACCGATGGGCCATCGCGGCCGGCAGAATCGCTGAGAATCCCTTGGTCCCCACCACCGGCGTGACGGCGTTCAACGCCCAGAACATGACGCCTGTTCTTTACCCGCTCGGCTTCAACGGCTATCCGGCGGCCCGCGCCGGCGGCGTCATGCAGGTGCAAGCGGGCGACATCGTCGCCATGTTTACCGTGCTGCCGGCGCCCAATCCGCCCGCGCTCGGGCACTCGCTGATCGCCGAAACTCCGACAATATGGTTTTCCGCCAATAACGCCGGCACCTTCGGCGTCGGAACCGGACGGTCTCAGATCAACACGGCCGGCGCCTTCGGCGTGTACGCCGGCAACCAGGTCGGCTGGGTCGGCAACGGCAACCAATGGATGCGGCCCGACGGCGTCGCCGTGCATGTCGTCTACCGGCGATAAGACCGTCGGCAAGTGGAATGGGAGGTGCTTTGTGCAATCAAGAATAGACATCGGCCGGCGGCAATTCCTGGCCGGCGCCGGAGCGGCCGCGGCAGCACCATGGTTCAACGCGTGTAGCTCAGCCAGACGGAAAACCAATATCGTGATGTTTCTCGCCGACGATCTCGGCATCGCCGACCTCGGCGTATACGGCAACCGGTTTCACGAGACTCCCAACATAGACCGCCTGGCCTCCCAGGGCATGAAGTTCACCCAAGCCTACGCCGCTTGTCCCGTCTGCTCGCCGACGCGCATCAGCATCATGACCGGTAAGTATCCCGCCCGCACCGGAGTAACCAGCTTCATACCCGGCAACCAGAATTTCCCGCACGCGCCGATGAAGGCAGTCACCAACAAGTTAGCGATGGATCCAGCCGAAGTTACCATCGCCGAAGCCCTCAAGACCGCCGGCTACGCGACCGCCTGCATCGGCAAGTGGCACTTGGGTGGCGACGAATCCGATGCGCCCCGGCAGGGGTTCGACCTCTACGCCACGCGCGGCTCGAGGAACAAAGACGGTTCCTTCACCGGTGGCCCGAACCTCGAAGGCGCACCCGGCGAATATATGACCGATCGCTTCGCCAAAACAGCCGTCAAATTCGTTCGCGACAACAAAGACAAGCCCCTCTTTCTCTACCTGCCATTTCACAATCCCCATATCCCTTTGGTGGGCCGGCCCGACTATGTCGCCAAGTATGAGGCGAAGCTCCGGTCGATGAGCGTCAAGCCGGGCGATGCGCTCAACTCATGGCCCGGAGCGGCGCAGAATCATCCCGTCTATGCCGCCATGATCCAAAGCGTCGACGATGCGGTTGGCGCCGTGCTCCAGGAACTGGACCGCCACGGGCTCACCAACGACACACTCGTCGCGTTCTTTTCCGACAACGGCGGCCTCACCGTCCCGGAATGGCAGTGCCAGATCCCCACCTCTAATGGTCCGTACCGCGAAGGCAAAGGCCACCTCTACGAAGGGGGCGTGCGGGAGCCGCTCCTGGTCCGCTGGCCCGGAGTGGTACAGCCCGGCTCCGAGTGCGGCACGCCCGTCACCAGCACGGACTTCTTTCCCACATTCGCCGCCGCCGCCGGAGTGCAGGGCGCGGGCAACCCCACCGACGGCGTCAACCTCATGCCGCTGCTCCAAGGCGGCGCAACCGTGAACCGCGATGCGATTTTCTGGCACTATCCGCATTACGCCAATCAACTCGGCGTTCCCGCCGGCGCGATCCGCCAGGGCGACTGGAAGCTGATCGAGTTCTTCGCCGACGGCAAGCTGGAGCTCTACAATGTGGCCGCCGACCCCGGCGAACGAAATAACCTCGCGGCTTCGATGCCGGAGCGGACTACCGCGCTGCACGCCAGGCTGAAGGCATGGCGCGCGGACGTAGGCGCGCAAATGCCACAGCCGAACCCGGACTTTGACCCCAAGCAGCCGTGGGATGGCCTTCGCTGGTACTCCCAGTGCTCGGCCGGCTGAAGTCTGACCCGGCGCCGTCATCGCCTACCGCGGTTGTCACGCAACCGGGAGCCGTCGCTTCTCCTTTGGGACTCGGTGCCTCCCAGAGCGAGGTGCACTCCCACTTGATGGGGCCTGGAGATCACGCGACAAATCGCCGAGGCGTTCGAGGCTGCGCATGAGAAAGGCATCATCCATCGCGACCGGAAGCTGGACAACGTTATGATCACTCTGCAGCAAGGCGATTGAATTATTGATGGCTTACAATCCATTCGGAGGTGCGATCCCAGCGCCATGCCGCCTTGTCGCCCTTCAGATGGACTCCGCCGATCCATCGATCGATACCGTTCAAGTCGATGTGGTCTGCTCGGCCCTCAATGACTTCACGTCCGGCTTCCGTGATCGAGACGTCACCCAGGCCCACTTGGCACCGGTCTGATACGTGAATGAGCGGACACCGGGCTCGGGACAGATCCGCCATCATCCGATAAAAGGACCGGTCACCCATGAAGACTTGCTGCTCCTGGTGCTGCACCGCGGCGAAGAGCTGTCTGCCGGAAACGGCGCCATGCTCGCGAATGACCGAAAGAGCCTGCTGCTCTGTGCGGGACAAGCCGTTGTCGACGGAAGGAAACTGTTCCAGATGCCGTCGCAGCGCGGCGGCGAGAAACGGTAACGCGGAAGTATCGGTTGCGAGCAAATGCTGGATTTCCGTGGGATCCGGGGATGTGAACGCATTCCACGCCGACTGTGCGGTTCGATATTGGGCGTCGTCCACTCCCAGACGCGTGTCCGCCAACGAGGCGAGTTGGTTCGCAGTCAATGCTCCAAGCCCCCGAAAATGTTCCAGGCCCGGGTATTGCCCGATGCATATGAGGCTCAACGTTACCATGCCTAAGTTCCGGCGGCTGAACCAGTCGAGTATTTTTATAAGGATCAACTGGTTGGATAACTTATTGTCTAGCCAGATGACGACTTCGTCGTGCTCGGAGAAGGCAGCGAGTGCATTCTCACATGCTTTCAGGAACTGCCGTGCGTCCTCCAGATTGGCATAGCCGGCCTCGGCGACGAAGTGGGCACGGATCTCGAACCATGCTTGATCGTCAAGATCAGCGGGTGCCGGCCCTTCGTACATCAAGTCCCCATACGTTGAAACAACGCCAGGTATCGCGGAGTCCCTCAGCGTCCCCGCTACGGACTCCCCATCGGTGATGTGGAGCATGGTCGATCCCCCAATCGCCTGCTCCGCGAATACATCTTCCGGCATGGGAAGAACTTCCGCGGCACAGGAAGCCAGCGGCAGACTCGCCAACGCTAGCTTGCACGGTCGTTGACATCCGGCGACCGTCTTAGGTCTCCGCCCGCCTTGCGCAGTCACGGCACGGTCTCCCGTGTCGCGCTTTCACCGGAAGACCCTCGAGATAGAACCGGAGATCGGCGGCGAATTCCGCCGCTGAATCGTAACGCCGCGCCGGGTCGCGATCCAAAGCCTTCCGTACAATCGCATCCACATCAGCGTCGAGGTCGCTGGCTAACGCACTCGGCGCCACCGGATCCGACTCCGACACCAGCTCGATCGACTCGAGCAGATTAAGATTCGACAGATCGTGCGGCGCCCTGCCGGTGAGCATCTTGTAGAGCACAGCGCCCAAAGAGTAGACGTCGCTCGAGAGCGACGAAGGCCCGCGCAACAGTTGTTCCGGGCTTGCGTAGCTGGGAGTCAATGCGGCCAGCCCGGCAGCGGCCGGTTCCATCGGTTGCAGTTCGGCGATTCCAAAGTCGATGACCTTCACCCGTCCGTCGGAGGCGACCAGAATGTTGGAGGGCTTGAGATCCCGGTGTGCGACTTGATTCCGGTGCGCCGCCGCCACGGCTTCCACTGCCTGCAGAAAGAGCCGGATCCGGTCGCTGACCGGGCGTCCGGGCTGGAACTCGTCGATAGCCTTCCCACCCTCGACATACTCCATCACTAGGTACGGAGCCCCATCCGCTGTCGCCCCGCCGTCGATGGCTCGGGGAATCGACGGGTGTTCGAGCATCGTAAGGATCCGCCGCTCGGCACCAAGCCGCGACATCGCCTCCGGATCGCAACACGTCCGGTGCAATTTGAGCGCGGCGTACTGGGTGAAGCTGCCATCGCGGCGTCTCACCAGATACACGCGCCCCATCCCGCCCTCACCGAGCAGCTTCAGGATTTCCCAGCGACCAATCCGTTGTCCGATCCGAGAATCCTCGGGGGCCAGCGGCGCGAGCGCAGGGGCACCGAACAAATCGTCTGTTTCGGAATAATCCTTACAGACCACGAGCACCTCAGCCCGCAGTCTACCGTCACCAGCGCATTCCCGCGCCAGAATCGTATCCCACTGTTCGGGCGTCGCATCGAGCAGTTGGGAGGATACCGCGCAAACGCGCTTCCAACGCTCACTCGTGTGGAGTGCCGCAACCACTCGATTGTCTCCCCTCCCTCAAAGAACTCTGGGTGCGTGGCACCCTCCTCCGGATTGTTTTCAGTATCCACTATGGGCCCGTATCGCTGCAACCCAACCGGGTCCTTTGCGTGATGGCTCTTCCTTCTCAATCGGTAGGCCCAAGAACTGGATTAGAAGATTTACAAAGGATAAAAGCACGGACCCCCGCTGAACGATCGCGGGTTAGAGCCTACTCCGGGCGCTCCGGGCCTAACTGAAGGCCGCTATTGCGTTGAATTCAGAAGACTTGTGAGCTTCTGCAAGAAATTCCGGTTGAGTGTCACTTTTTGCGGGCTTCCTGCCAGTATTCAAAGAGGAGGAGGAGCTTCGACTGCCGCCGCGCCTGAGCAGCTCCAGGCAGAGCAGTCCGCCACCCGCAAGCCGCTCTTCCAAGGCTTGAATTGCGATTCTCAACCGCGAGGGCCTTCTAAATATCGACTATACCAGTCAAGGAGGATAGTTTCATATGCATCGATTCACCGGCCAAATCCTGGCCACAGTCCTGCTGGCGACCGGCGCCATCACAGCCAATGCGCAGGAGATCAAGATCGGCTCCGTAATCTACCTGCAGAACAAATTTTCAGCTGGCGGCCGGGACCACTTTCTCGACACCCAAGGCCGCGTCAAGGACAACCACAAGGACAAACAGCAGCACAACTTGTTCGTGTTGACCAACTCCAGCAAGGATCGCGACAAGGGCTCGGGCAGTTGGAAGGTGATCTCGCACAGCAAGAAAGAGGGAGAACCGCTTGCCTATGGCGATAGGATCAGCTTGCAGAACATGCATCCCAACGCTGGATACCTCGATGAAGGGGATGACATGTGGGCGGATGAATATGGCCCGCTTTTCAAGCGAAGGGGTCGCGAGATCAATGACTACCCCGTGTTCACCGCGAACGTAGCAAAGGACAACTCGGAAACCTGGATCGTTGGGGGCCGTCCCAACGTCAAGAGTGGCGCCGTGGTCAAGGCGGGAGAGTGGATCACCCTCGAGGCCGCATCTCACCCCGGTCATTTCCTCAGGGCCGGTTTCCTCGCGCAAGAGTTGCCCAAGTTCAAGAGCTACGGAGCGCGCAATTTGGTCTACACCTCCAACTCGCATTTTGGCCAGGGTGAGAATCTCTGGATTCCGATCCTGAAATAGCGGCGCGCCGCGTCACCGCTCGCCAACATTAGGTTGTGAGAACAACAGGGGACCGGGGTGTTCCGGGTCCCCTGGGCAGGCCATGGTTAAGATCCAGGAGAAGAAGTCGGGGTTAACCAAAGCCGCACATGGAATTTAAGGATTCGCTTCATGAACTTGCGTATTGCTGTTTTCCTCGCGATCGGCCTCTCAGGGCTCAGTATCCACGCCCAGACTCCCAGTTACTGGCTTGCGACCGTCGAAAGGACGCCAACCGCTACTACCTATACCTACAACGTGAAGGCGCCGGACTTCTTCGTGGCTTGGCTGCTCGAGGCGAACGAACGCGGCGGCGGCCGCCCCATCAGCAAGACTGTCGATGGCAAAAAGTATACCTTCGTTCCCCAGTTCTTCAGTTGGGATACCAACGGATCCGCACCGGTGCGGACCGGACAGATCCGTGTGGACAACAGCAACAACCGCCTGAACGGCGCGTGGAAAAGTGACCAGAAGCTGAAGTCTGATCAGACGTTGATCGGCGTGTTGGATTCGGCGGCAACGCCTTCGAGCCCCGGCAGCCCCTGGCGCCAAGCGGACCTTCTGGCGCTGCGCTGGGAAGGCACCGGTGCTCCCGGGCTGAAGTATAGCGAGAAGATTTCCGAAATCATGCAGCTTCGGAACAAGCTGGCCAGCTTCAACGACGGGCCAACCAAACCGGCGGCCTACTTCCCCTCGGTCCAGGTTCCCACCAATCTGGATCAGGTCCGTTCGCTCATGTTGGCATACGGAAATGCCGGCCGCCGCGACCCTGATTTCCGAAAGAATAACGGCGCGAAAACGGCCACCAGCCTGGCCCCGGCGACGGTCGCGACGCTCAAGAACAGTGCCGAAAAAGTGAACAAGGACAGCCCCGTCCCGCCTTACTTCAAAGACCTGGTCATGGACTCCAAGCTCAATGAAGCGGCGCAGCTTCAGGCGGAGTATCAAGCCTCCATTACGAGGCAGGGGCACGACGGCCCCTCCCGGTTCAAAGATCCCAAGAGCGGCAGCGTGGTTAACCTTTCCGGCCTTGGCGATCGCTCCAAATTCTTCGCCGGTATCTACAACGTGGTGGAAGCGGCCGGATACGGCGCACTCGGTGACTTCCCACACCGCTGGATGTCGGGCGATACTCACTTCCGGCCATGGTTCAACGTTGACAAATTTTATCCCTCCATCGGCTACGGCGTGGCCAAGGGATCGGACGGCAACTGGTACTTTGCGGCGGTGGTCTCCTGGGAAGACAAGCCCTCCGGGTCGCCGACGCCGTCCGCCCGGGCGACCCAACCGGCTCCCTCGGTGCAACCGGCTCCCCCGGTACAACCCGCGCAAGGGGATGGCTTTCCACTGCGCGCCGGCACAACGTTTGTTCAGAATCGCAAGTATCGCTCTGAGTCCGGCAACCACTATCTCGTCTTCCAGCCGGACGGGAACGTCGTTGTCTACACCGCGGCCAATCAGTTCGTTTGGGGCTTGAACACGATCACTCCCAAATTCAATCAGGCGAAGACCGTCGCCTTGCAGGCGGACGGCAATCTGGTTGTCCATGGCCCGAATCGTGTTTACATCTGGTCGGCGCTGACCAGGAACCCCGACGCGAGCGCGTACCTCACCCTGACCCCTGACGGCGCGCTGCGGCTGGTGTCCGGCAAAACCGGCGCCACTTTGTGGGCCAGCCGATGAAGACCGAAGCCTCCATGGCGTGTCACAACTCCGTATTGAATCAAAGTACCAGGATGGAAAGGACCTATGAATCAAACAAGATCTGAGATGTGCAGCCCGTGGCAGAGATCAAAAGCCACTTCGCGATCTGGCTGGTTGCTGACCATGGCGGCTGTGGCCTTGATGAGCGGTGTCACATCCATCGCCCTCGCCCAGGGGCCCAAGGCGGACGCTTCCAAACCAAAGAGCCTGGAGGACTTCAAAGCTCTGATCACGGGCACGTGGGCCGGTCAAAATCCCCACAAAGGTTGGCGGATGCACATTGCAAGCGATGAAATACGTTGGTACCAGGATATTCAGGACCTCCACGAACCGCTGACGGAAAACGACGAGAAGATCATGGTGGATGGCACGGCATACCATCTGGTCTTCGCTGTCAAATTCGCGTTTGTGGGAGGCGGACAATATATGAGGCCGGACCCCAAAACGATTCGGAGAGGGGTGAAGACGGCGCAGGCGTCAGAGAACTACAAGATCGAGTACGTTGGCCCCGACGCTGTGAAGATCATTCCTACCGCCACGCACCTCCAAGCCGGCGATGCCGTGAACTTCAAGAAGGACGGCGCTTTTGGCGGCTTGACGGGTGGAGAGAGCAATGTGGACCTGACGCGCGGCGTGAAATACTATTCCAACAACGGCCAGTACTATTTCGAGTGGCAACCGGACGGCAATTTCGTTGTCAAAAAGACGGCCAATGGTGAATTCCGGTGGGGAATGAACCTGGTCAGAAAAGACTTCAGTTACATCAAGATCCTGCGGCTTCAGCCCGACGGCAATTTCGTCGCGCGCGGCGGCGAGGCCAAGGGAGATTTCATGTGGGGTGCGATCAACTTCAACCCGGGGCCCTCGAGTCTGGTCGCGACCGACGGCGGCAAACTAGAACTCCGCCACATCGCGTCCAAAAAGGTCCTTTGGACTGTTCCCTGATTTTGGCGACCCTCTGGGAGAGGCGGAAGCGCGAACAGGTGGCGGACGGTGCGCCCAGGCGTGGGAAAAGAGGAGTAATCGTTTGACCGTGGCCGGACCGGGGGCGCAATCCGGATCGGTAGCGGCAACTCGATCGCTGGGCGCCAAAGTGGGACATCCCAAAAGTGGGACACTCCGTTCCCGCCCCCCCTTTGCTATCATGCGAGCAGCATGGGAGGAGATGTCACGGTTCTTCTGCGCGCGTGGGGATCGGGGGACGAGTCGGTCTCGGACGATCTGTTTCACGCCATCTACGGCCAATTGCGACTCTTAGCCAAGCACCACCTGCGCACGCGGCCTGGAATCACACTCACCCCCACGGTGCTGATCAATGAGGCCTTTCTGGAACTGGCCGCGGATCCAAAGACCGACTGGCGGGATCGTGTCCAGTTCTTCGCATTCACCGCCACCGTCATGCGGAGGCTGATGAGTGCCCACGCCCGCCGGCGCAGCGCCGCCAAGAGGGGCGCGAACGTCCGCCCGATCGGGTTCGACGAGTCTGCCCACCCGGTATTCAGCCCTGGCTTAGACGCCGCAACGCTCGATGACGCCTTGACCGCGCTTGGGAAGCTGGAGCCGGTCCAGGCTCGCGTTGTGGAACTCCGCTTCTTTGGCGGCTTGTCTGTGAAAGAGGTGGCGCAGTTCATGGGACTGTCCGAGCGGACGGTCATACGGCAATGGGGACTGGCGAAAGCCTGGCTGGCCGGAGAATTGAGCGGTATGAGGTCTTCCGAGGTGCCTGGGCAGGCCTAGAGGCTGTTATGCCGGCTTGGTTCTGGCACGCATCGGGCGTAAGGCTAAGCGGTTGCAGCCCTGACTAGCCGGCCGCGCGCCGTTCGTCACCAAGCCGATCGTGTCGGGTGCGCCGGTTCAGCGGCGACCCGGCGCTCGGCGCCGTTTGCGGAGGGCGAGTCCGGCTAGAGCGAGTGGAACCAGGCTGAACGTGCCCGGTTCGGGAACCGTCGTGAAGTTGCTCGCGGTGAAAGTAGATCTTGAGGTCCGCAGGTTGGCGGCGATGTCGTTCGCAAACGAGATCGTATTTCCGATGTTGAAGACCGCGGGATGCGGTATTTCCGGACGAGAGTCGAGGCGATTTTCGCCTGCTCAGCACCTTAACCCCAGCCCGGTCGTAGACTTCTGCGCCGGACAACGAACCGGTCAGGACTCGAGCATCACCACCGGCCTGCCCAACTCGCCCGGCCGGATCGCAACGATGTCGCCCGGCTGCGGCGCGCTCTCTTCGCGCTGCGCCGCGGCGAAGAGCTGTCCTCCGGAGAGGGCGCCATGCTCACGAATGACCAGAAGATCAGGCCGCTCTGTGCAGGACAATCCGCACATCTGCTTTCCTACGCGGTTCTTTTATGATACGTTGTTAGAGTAATGCCGAAAAGCGAATCGTTGGGGCAGTTCGAACAGTTGGTTCTTGCCGCGATCGCCGGTCTGGAAGACAACGCCTATGGCGTCACGATCCACACCCGCGTGGAGCAGTTATCCGGGGGCAGGAAAGTCACACTCGCAGCTGTTTATGTGACGCTCGACCGGTTGGAGCACAAGGGCTTGGTCTCCTCCCGGCTCTCCGCACCCACAGCCGAACGGGGCGGACGCAGCAAGCGATGCTACACCCTGGTGGCGGCGGGCGAACGGGCCTTGAAAGAAGCGGTGGCCACCGCGCGCCGGATGGACGATTCGCTCCGCGCCGTCTGGGGCGTCGCTGAGAACGGATGGGAAAGCGCATGAGCGGGACATCCCCCGGAGCGCCCCCGAGGCTGTTGGCGGCGCTGGTGGCGTGGTTGCTCCCGCCGGGACAGCGCGAGCCGGTGCTCGGTGACCTGGAAGAGCGGTTCCGCGCGGCCCCATCGTCCCGGGCATTGCCGCGGTACCTGTTCGAAGCCGCCACCGTTGTACCCGCGATTCTCTACACCCGGTTGCGATCCTGGTTCGCGGGAATCGGCGTCCCGGGGCGGATCCAGGGCGGCTCCGGTATCGCAACAGTCCGCGCGCAAGTCCTGGAGTTCCAACGCGAGAACTCCTGGGGGCTACGGTTCTACTCGAGCGCTTGCACGCTGGTGTCCGTGAGGCTTGCCTGGAAGATGTTCACGTCGGACCTCTGGCTCGAGAGGCTGGTCTGCGCGGCGCTCATTACGGTCTTCCTGTTCACTCTCCACCAGCACTACCGCAGAGGATCGGCCCGAACCGTTCCCGAGGGAGACTCCCTGCTGAACCTGGTCGCCTTTCACCGGCGCGAACTCGCCCGCCGCCGCGACTTTCTGCGAACCCTGTGGTACTGGAAGATCGCGCCAATCGCTGTTTCCACTGTGGTTGTCCTCCTTGTTAAGCGGGGCGGGGAGGGCTTCCCCACGGCGCTGTGTACGATTGGCTGCTTCGCGTTCGCCAATTTCGCCGCCAGAAGCCAAGCGCGCGGGATTCAGGGACGAATCGACGAACTGGATGCCTTCGACGGATAGCCCCAAAAGCCAACAAACGCGCAGGCCAATCAACAAAACTCGACACAATTCCAAACTTCACACCGAATTCGCCCACCCCCACCGCTCACCCGGACCGCAACACCCGCTTCACCCCGCGCCGTAGCGTCTCCCAATGCTCCACCCGCCGGCCCAACTCCTTCCTCCCAGCTTTGGTTAGACGGTACACGCGCGCCCTACGCCCCGCCTCGGTCCGGGTCCACTCCGCCTCCACCAACCCGCCACGCTCCAGCCGGTGCAGCGCCGGATACAACGACCCATCTTCGGCCCGCAGCAATCCCTCCGACGCGGTTTGGATATGCTGCGCGATCCCGAAGCCATGCTGTGGACCGCCGTCCAGCGTCTTGAGCACCAACAGGTCCAGAGCGCCCAGAAGAATGTGCGTGCCTCCCATGGCTGAAACAGGGGCCTTCATCTTACGGCAGCGCGAACGCCACCAGTTCGTCCGAATAAGTGCTGTTGTACTTGTTCCCGCCCCCGGCCGCGATCACCACGAACTGCTTCCCCGTTTTCCGCCCGCGGTAGGTGCTCGGCGTCGCATGCGCGCTCGCCGCCAGCCGTGCCGACCATACCTCGCGCCCCGTGCGCTTGTCGAACGCCCGGAACCGGCTGTCGTTGGTCGCCCCGATGAACACCAGCCCACCCGCCGTCACCACAGATCCGCCGATGTTCGCCGTCCCGGTGGGCGCAATGCCCTTTTCGGTCAACGAATCGATCACTCCCAAGACGGATCGCCACCGGAACTCGCCCGTGTTCATATCGATCGCCGTCAGAAATCCGAACGGCGGCTTCTGGCATGGAATCAACTCCGGGGTCCAGAAGCGCGAATTCGGCGTCCGCGCGCCAGACGCCCGGTAGGGAATCAGCGAGCCCTCCGGGCGCGGCGCCATGCGCTGCACGAAGCCGATCTCCATCGTATTCACATAGAGCGTCTGCGTCTCCGGATCGAACGAGCCCCCTCCCCAGTTGGCCCCGCCGTTGGTGGAGGGAAACAGCACCGTGGGTTTCAACCCAATCGGCGTATAAAGATCGCCGAAAACAGCGTCCTTTACCACTTCCTCGCAGAACGCCTTGATCTCCGGCGTCAGGTCGTTCAACTCCTCGCGCCGCATCGATTGCCGCGTCAGCGGCGGCGGCTTCAGCGGGACGGGCTGCGTCGGCCACGCCTGCTCGCCCGGCACCTCGCTCGGAGGAACCTTGCGTTCCTCGATCGGAAACAGCGGCTCGCCGGTCACCCGGTGAAACGTGAATACGAAACCGGTCTTGGTGATCTGCGCCACCGCCGGCACCGGCTTGCCTCCGCGCCGGACCGTGATCAGCGTCGGCTGCGCCGGCAGATCATAGTCCCAGATGTTGTGATGGATGGTCTGGAAGTGCCAGCGCCGCACGCCCGTGGCCGCGTCCAGCGCGACAATCGAATCGCCGAACAGGTTCGCCCCCTTGCGATCTCCGCCGTAGAGATCGGTCGAAGGCGAGGTCAGCGGAAGATACACGATGCCGCGTTCCGCGTCCACCGAAAGGATAGACCATGCATTGGCCCCCCCGCGATCTTTCCAAGAATCGCCTTCCCAAGTGTCGTTGCCGAATTCTCCTTCGCGCGGAATCGTGTGGAATTGCCAAACCAGTTTTCCCGTGACCGCGTCGAACGCCCGCACGTCGCCAGCCGGACCCTGCGGCTCTCCGTCGGAAGCCAATGCGCCGCAGATGACCAGATTCTTGTAGATCGCCGGCGGCGACGTCATCCCATAACCCCGCCCGGGGAACTTGTCCGCCACGCCGGGCCGCAACGGGACCACGCCTTTGTCGCCGAACTCCGGGTCCGGTTCACCCGTGGCGGCGTCGATGGAGAACAGCCGGGCGTCGAGTGTGCCGTAAAAGAGCCGCTTCTTCTTCCCGTCGGTCCAATAAGCCGACCCGCGGCTGATATAGAGATTGAACGGACGCTCGAGGTCAACCTTCGGATCGAAGGCCCAGATTTGCTTGCCGGTCTCCGGGTCAAGGGCGATCAGGCGATTGAACGGCGTGGTCACATACATCACGCCATCCACCACCAGCGGCGTCGCCTCGAAGGCGGACCGGATCGGGAGCGTCTTGCCGTCGGAAACGTCGCCTGTCTTGAACGTCCACGCCACCCGCAACCGGCTCGCATTGGCCGGCGTGATCTGCTTGAGCGGCGAGTAGCGCATGCCGCCCGCGTCCCCGCCATAGTGGCGCCACTCCTGGGCGTGGAGCGGGAAAAGCAAGAGCAGAACCGCGAGGGAAGCAAAGTGGAGCCGCCAGATCATGAACCAACATGATACGTGAAACGGAAAAAAGGGGCAGCCCGCCATGGCTGCCCCCCCTTGTGCCCGCTTCTCGATGTCCTACTGAACCACGAGCAGAGTGGAGTCGCCCTGGGACACTTTGTCGCCCACACGGATCCGAATCTGGTTATGCGCGTTTGGCCGGACCGCGCCCGGAACGCGGAGATTGATTTGGAACAATCCGCTGATCGAACCCGGCGAAGATCCCACGTAGAGGATGTCGGCGGCTGCCATCGCCACCCCGTTCCACTCGATCGACACCGCGTCGCGCGCTTTGGCGGCCGCGCCCACGATTTCGCCGGACTTGTACACCGGTTCGGTGAAGCCGAGTCCGGTGGCGTAGAGCGTGAGTATGTCGCCCGTCTTGGCGCCGCGCACCGGGAGCGAAGTGAACAGCGACGGGTCGCCGGAAAGCGAACCGTCCTGGAACGTGGCCACGATACATGGCGTGGGCAGCAGCTTGAAGAAGCCCGGCGAATAGTCCGTGAGCGGAAGATTCACGGCTTCGCCGCGGATCTCATTCGGTGTCCCCGGATTGAGAATCACACGCACGGGCACCGTTCCTTCGCCGGCGTCGAAGGGCACTTGCGCGTTGATCTGGGTCGGGTTGGTGAAGATCATCGGCGCGCGTTTGCCCCCGATCTCGACAGCCGCGCAGCCCAGTTCGGTGGGGAACTGGCCGGCGGTAATATCGCTGCCGGTGACTCCGCGGTTCACGCCCGGAGCGTTGAAGCCTCTGCCCCCGAGCGTGATCAGGGTGTTGGGCGCCGACGCCTGGAAGGGCGAAGTGTCGGCAGCCGAGAAGCTGGCGTTCTTGATGCTGGTGATCACTGGCGTCGTGGTGAGGTTGCAGCTTTCCTCGGCCGCGCGCACATTGACGTTATAGATGAAGTCGCCCTGGTTGTTGTTGCTGGCGTTGGCCGCGTTGCCGGCCGCATAAAAGACGACCTGCCCGGAACCGGCGGCCGGCGGGGTCCACTCGACTTCCCAGACCGCGCGATTCCGCTGGTCGCGAAATGTCGATACGGCGCGATGAGAAGCGAACTCCAGGCCACCCGCGCATTCCCCGTCCGGAAGAGCTCCGACACAGCGGACCCGAATCACGTCGGTTTGGGTGAACGTGCCCGCCTGCTTGGTTTCGTCGGAAGCCAGACGGGCCGTCAACTGAAAACCCCACCGGCTGGCTTCGGTGTGCTCGAGGATCACCTGAATCTTTTGTTTGACTCCCGGCTTGTAGTTCCCGGCGATAACCGTGAGCTTTCCCCGAGTATCGGAGTTGACGTCGGCGCCGCGGTGGCAAGCGTTACAAGTGATGCCGCCGTCGGCCGGCACGCCGGTCCGCATGGGAAGCGGGCCATCGGAAAAGCCGAGCATGGTGACAGGCAGCAGGACAGCGGCGATTCCCAAGCCGCTCAATCGGACAAGATTCGAACGAATCTGCACAAGAATCTCCTTGGAGTTACGGTTGTATGGTTGTAGACAGGTTTTGACCGGTGGCCACCCCGTCGACGCTCAGCTCGATCGCGACGTCGCCGGCGCCCAGGTTAGGTACGGTCACATTGTATTGGCAAAGGCCTACCGCCCCCGGCGCGAAGAAACTTTGCGCCGTAGCCACGGTGTTCCCGAATCGGACTTCGACCGGCAGCGTGATATTGCGTTGCCCGGCGATGACCTCGCCGCCCGGCGCTCCGCAACCGACGCCGTAAATGATCATCGTGTCGCCCGGCTTCGCCGGACGCGTGCTCACCCCTTGCACCAGCCCGGTGCGGCCCACGAAGGTGGCGAAGTCGGGAAACAGCGCCACCACATACTTGGTGCTCCCGGAAAGCCAGAGCGGATGCTCGAGCATCGCCGGGCTCACCTTGGTCTTGGTCATCGTGATCTTGCTCGACCCGGCCGGGTTGATCACTTCCACTTCCACCGGACCTACGGAATCGTCTGTGGGCGCCTGCGCGTTCACCTGCGTCGGGCTGATGAACGCCACATAGGCTGGCTTGCCGTTCACGTTCACACGCACGCCGTCGAGCGACGTGGGCGCTTGCGCACCGCTGAACTCGTCTCCACGCCACGAGCGCGTCACAGGCGCGAAGTCCGTGCCGAACACCTGGATCCACGTGCCGCCGCTCAGCCGTCCGCTGTTGTCGAACGCCTGCAGGAGTGGTTGACTCGATCGCGTCTGCGGCGCTTTGAATTGCAAACCTGCCGCTGCGGTGAGGGTGAAACTATTGGTGAATATCCGGTCTCCCGAGGGCTGTCCGTTCAGATTCACGGCGTTGCCGGCGACATAGACTTTCACATCGCCCGACGCCGTCGCCGGCGGGGTCCATTTCAACATGAAAGTCCCGGTGCGGCTGGGCATCGTGTGCGTGGGATACTCGATCGCGGCGTCAGCGCGGCAACTTCGGGTCGCGGTCTTGATAACGCCATCGCGGCAAATCACTTGCACCGTGCCATCAACGGCGGCGAAGGATCCAGCCTGCGCGTTGCGCTCGTCGCTCGCCAGGCGAGCCGATACCTGGAAGCCGTAGCCGGCCGTTTGCGCGCCGTTGACAGTGATGGTCCACGTCTGCTCGACGCCTGGCTGATAGGTGGCGCCCTGCGAACCAAAGTCGATGCTGACGCCGCTGCCCTGCGTGGCGGTTCCAACATGGCAGCCCGACTGAGCGCATGTCTGGTCGCCGGGTGCACCGGTATTTCCAGGATCGGCGCCGCTGTCGTGGCCCATCATCAGAATCGGGATGACCGAAAAAATTGTAGCGACTTTGATACCGAGAATCTTATTGCTTTGCTTCATTCCACTCATAACCCAGATCTCCCACAGTCTACTCAAAAATTGCTGTTCCAGTTGTTAAATATCGAAGGACAAAGAGGTTACGCTTATTTCCGGACATCGTGGAAAACGCGTAACGCCTTGCGAGCGATCGTGCTCAGCGGGATCGCACCCATTCGCTCACGACTCACCCAGTCGTATCCTTGTGGCGTGGATGCTATTTCGGATTCTACAACGTCGAAGCGATAGTTGTGAAACGTGATGGAATGCCGGAAACTTCCGGCCAGCCGGATCGCGCGGGCATCCGGTAGTTGGTCCGGCTCCGGAAGCTCCCAGAATCCGGGCATCAAGGAGTCCTCTTCCGATCGCTGGCGCAGCAGCAGCGCCCCCTGTCGCGCGATGATCAGCACGGTTCGCTGAATTTGCACCTGTTTCTGTTTGCGCAGCTTCACCGGCAATTGAAACTCGAGACCCCGCTGATGCGCCACGCACCAGCGCGACCACGGGCACGCCCGGCATAGCGGTTCGCGAGGCATACAAACCGTCGCCCCAAGCTCCATCAGCGCCTGATTCGAGTCCCCGGGGCGAGAACGATCGAGCAAGCGCTGCGCGGTGTCGCGAATCCGCCGCCGCGTGATTTGACTGCCGATGTCGGCTGGATCGCCCGTAAGCCGCGCCATCACGCGCAGCACGTTGCCGTCCACCACCGCGTGCGGCAGTCCGAAAGCGATCGACGCCACCGCCGCCGCGGTGTATTCGCCCACGCCCGGCAGCGCACGGATGGCCTCATAGCCGCGGGGAAACTCACCATCCCGGGCGATGAGCTTTGCCGCGGCGTGGAGATTGCGCGCCCGCGAATAGTAGCCGAGCCCGGCCCACATCGCGAGCACTTCCTGTTCGGGCGCCTGCGCCAGATCGTTTGCCGCCGGATACTTCGCCAGGAAGCGCTCGTAGTAGGGAAGCACGGCTGCCACGCGAGTTTGCTGGAGCATCGTTTCCGACAGCCAGATGCGATAGGGGTCCTGCGTGCGGCGCCACGGGAGGTCCCGTTGGGCCGATGCGTACCAGGCCAGCAGCGCCTTGCGGAGCCGGGACGGCGGCGCGGGCAGCGGATGGCCTTCGGCTTGCACCCAATGAAGGTAGCATGCCTGAATTGCGCCAGGATCCGGCCACCAAGGATTGGGTGATCGTCGCCACCGAGCGCATGAAGCGTCCCCACGAATTCCGGCGCGCCGAACCCCGCCCGCTCCTGGCCGGGCACGATCCGCGATGTCCGTTCTGCCGTGGCAATGAAGCCAAGACACCCGGAGAAGTGCTGAGTGTCCAGGGCGAAAGTGGCTGGGCCGTACGTGTGGTTCCCAACAAATTCGCCGCGCTGGTTCCTGGCGGGGAGACGAATCGCGAATTGGCCGGCGGTTTCTTCCGCCAGATGGCCGGCGTTGGCCATCACGAAGTAGTGATTGAGACGCCTACTCATAACCGGTTCTTTGCCCGCATGGAGGTAGGCGAACTGGCGCGCGTGCTCGTCGCCTACCGGGACCGCTACAATTCGCTGCGTGAGGATCGCGCCGTGAAGCTGATCGTGATCTTCAAGAATCACGGTGAGAGCGCCGGCACGTCCCTGGTGCATCCGCATTCGCAGATCGTCGCCTCGCCGGTGGTGCCTCCCTATGTCCGGCGCAAATGCGAGGAGTCACTCCGCTATTACGACGCAACAGGCCGATGTCTGCACGCCGACATTTTCGCCGCCGAGCGGGACGCCGTCTCGCGCGTGATCGCGGAAAACGGCCACTTCTTCGTGTTTCACCCATTCGCCTCGCGCGCTCCGTTCGAAACCTGGATCGCGCCGCTGCGCTTCCGGCCCTCGTTTGGCCAAGTGGACCAGGAAGAGTTGTCCGCGCTGGCCGCGGTGCTGCGCGATACGCTGGCGGGGCTTTCCGATCTACTGAATGACCCGGACTTCAACTTCGTGATTCACTCGGCGCCGGTGGGCGAAGAAGACGAAGAGTACTTTTGCTGGCACCTGCAGATCGTGCCGCGATTGACGCAAATCGCCGGATTCGAGATCGGGTCCGGGATGTACATCACCACGGCGAGTCCGGAGCAGACGGCGCGCGCGATGCGCGAGTGGCGAATAGAGGCGGCTAGCCGTTCTTGAGCTTCGCGCGGCGAAGCGCTAGGTTGACGTCGCGGAACCGGACGCCTACGACCGAGTATCGCCGCGAAACCGAGTCGTCGGCCAAGAACGATATGGGTGCGGCCGCGGTCCGGATCAGTTCCACGTGGATGGTGCGATGGAGTTCGCGCATTTCGCGCCCGTGCACCCAAAGGGCGCGCGTGGCGTCGACGATGTCCTGATCCCGTGTAAACTCGTTCATCGCCCGTGCGAGTACTTCTGCCGTATCGAGCACCTTTTGCTGCAGAGGCAGCCACTGACGGTGGGAAGCCTCGGCCGTCATCAGCCTCTCACCGGTTTCGGCCACCGACTCGATGATGTGGCGTACCCGGCGCGACATGCCCTGGAGGTCCTCGCAGTCGAATGGCGTGATCACGGTCGCGCTCACCTCCCGCACAAGACTCTGATCGATTTCGCGCGCTTTGCGGCGGCATTCGTCGAGAGGCGCGGCCGCTAGGCGCGGATCACCCGCCGTGATCGCGTCGCGGAGCAGACGGGCGGCGATGGTCCCGACCTCGGCTTGGGCGCGGAGTTGTTCGAGGAAACGGCCGGATCGTGAGCCTCCCTTACGAGCCGAACTCAGGCGATCCAGGCTTTGCAGCGAAGCGGCAGCGTTGAACCTTTGCGGAATCGAGGGCAGAACACGGTCAATGGTAGCCATGGCAGGCATCCCAATTGTACGCGCCGAAGGTTACAGTCTGGTTAATAATCCGTAGCCACTCGCGGGAGGTGCTTCCGGCGAGAGCCGATTGTGCGCACGCCGGCGCACCCCGGGGCGCGAAGGGCCCCTACTGACCCTGTCCGAGGGTGCGCTCCTCACAGGTAAATCACGTGTTTTGTTCGGCTTTCTCTGTGGAAAGCAGAGTGCATTCTTCCCATCTGGAGGTAGCTATGCGAATCACACTCTCGGTCATCAAGGCTGACATAGGCTCCATCGGCGGCCATATCGCGCCGTCCCGGGAATTGGTGGCCGCGGTGGCCGACCACGTCCGCGAGCACGGGCGCGGATTGCTGCGCGACCACACCATCAGCCACACTGGCGACGACATCGCCATTCTCATGACCCACACCCATCCGGCCGGCGACCCCGACATCCATCGGCTGGCGTGGGACGCCTTCCGCAACGGCACCGTGGTGGCGCGCGCGCAGGGGCTCTACGGCGCGGGGCAGGATTTGTTGAAAGACTCCTTCTCCGGCAACGTCAAGGGAATGGGTCCGGCCGTGGCCGAGATTGAGATGGAGGAGCGTCCCAATGAACCGTTCCTGTTCTTCGCCGCCGACAAGACCGATCCCGGCGCATTCAATCTGCCGTTGTATCTGGCCTTCGCGGATCCGATGAACACGCCGGGCCTGATCCTTTCGCCCAAAATGTCGAAAGGGTTCCGGTTCGTGATCATGGACGTGAGCCATACCGCGGGGGATCGGGTGATTGAACTGAACGCGCCCGAGCAGATCTACGACATCGCGGCTCTGCTGCGCGATCCGGAGCGGTACGTGGTGGAATCGGTGTGGTCCCGCGGCAACGGAGAGCAAGCGGTGTCGGTGGCCACTTCGCGTCTGCACAACATCGCGGGCAAGTACACGGGCAAGGACGATCCCGTGATGCTGGTGCGGGTGCAGATGAGCTTTCCGGCGACGGGCGAGATACTGGCGCCGTACGCCATCGGCCACTACGTAGGCGGCGGCATGCGCGGATCGCACCAAGTGCCGCTGATGCCCGTGAAGCTCAACTCCCCGACGAGCTACTTCGACGGGCCGCCGCTGGTGAGTTGCGCGGGCTACTGCACTCATAGCGGTCATCTCACGGAAGCGGTGGACGCGTTCGCCCATCCGTTCTGGGATACGGTGCGAGACCAGGTCTCGAAGAAAGCCATCGAGATGCGGCGGCAGGGGTTCTTCGGCGCGGCGATGCTGCCGATGAACGAGCTTGAATACACCGGAATCGTCGAGAAGATGGCTTCGCTCGACGGCTCGTTCCACGTCCGCGAAGAGCGGACGGTGGCGGCGTAGACTCTACTGCGCGGGTGCGCCGGACAATTCGGCCTGGATGACCTTGCCGAGCGCTTCCGGCTCGAGCGACCCCTGGTACTTCTTTCCGTTCACAAACACGGTGGGCGTACCCTCGACGCCGGCCTTCCAGCCGTGGCCGATGTCGGACTTGACGATCGCATCGGTGCCGGGAGCGTCCATGTCGGCGATGAAGCGCTTTTCGTCCACTCCGATCTCGCGCGCCCACGCCAGGATGCGATCCCGGTCGATGGCTCTGAAATTGGCGTACATGCGATCGTGCAGCGGCCAGAACTTGCCTTGGCGATGAGCGGCGAGTGAGGCGGCGGCGGCGAGCCGGGCGTTGGAGTGGCTGTCGAGGGGGAACTGTTTATAAACCAGCCGGACGTCCTTCGGGAAAGCTGCGAGCACCTTGTTCAAGTGGCCGACCGCCACGGCGCAGTAAGGACATTGAAAATCGGAAAACTCGACGAGGGTGACTTTGGCGCCGGCGGGTCCGCGGCCGGGCGCGCCCTGAATCGGAATTTCCACCGGATCCCAGAGGAGGCGTGTTCGCATCTTGGCGCGGCGGGAGTATTCGGATTCATCGAGAAGCTTGCGGAGATCGGCTGCGGATGCACCCTGCCGCGCCGCGGGCACCGCCATCGCGGCGAGGGCTTGGCTTTGTCCGCAGGGGGGATCTTCAATGCGGCATTGGGCGACCTTCATTGCGCACCCACACGTGCAGCCATAGTCGCGCAGAACGTTGAGGACCAGGTCCTTCTTTGCGGCGTCGAGACCGGTGAAGTTGACTCCGGGAAGTTCGGTGGCGGACTTCCAGTCCTGGGCTCCGGCGGCCAAGGCCCCGGCTATGATGATGAGTGCGAGCCGCATGCATTCATTATGGGGCTTGGCGGCGGCTGCCGCGAGGACCCTCGCACGCCCAGCCCGCCGACAATGGAAGGGATGAGGCGCGACGATGGCTGAACTTCTGCCGGCGATCTTCTTCGGGCACGGCACTCCGATGAATGCCCTTTCGAACAACATCTACACCGAGGCGTGGCGGCGCATCGGTCGCGAGATCGGCAAACCGAAGGCGATTCTTGCGATTTCGGCTCACTGGTTCATTCCAGGTACCGGTGTAACCATCGCGACGGCTCCGCGAACCATTCATGACTTCGGCGGCTTCCCGAAAGAACTCTATGCGGTGGAGTATGCCGCGCCCGGCGACCCCAATCTGGCGCGGCGAGTGGCGCAACTTTTGGCGCCGTTGCCGGTGCACATGGACGAGGGCTGGGGACTGGATCATGGAACGTGGTCCGTACTGCGCCATGTCTATCCGGAAGCGGACGTCCCGGTGGTGCAGTTGAGCATCGACCGGTCTATGGCGGCGCCGTTTCATTTCGAAATCGGCCGCAGGCTGGCGCCGCTTCGCGAGGAGGGCATCCTGATCCTCGGAAGCGGAAACTTGGTCCACAACTTGCGCGCGTACCGCTGGGACGCACAGGAGACGGCCGAACCTTATGATTGGGCCGTACACTTCGAAACGCAGGCGAAGCAGATGCTCATGGCGGAAGACGACGTGTCTCTGATCGGTTACGAGAAACTCGGCCGGGAGGCGATCCTCTCCATTCCGACACCGGACCACTACCTGCCGCTGCTCTACGTGATCGGAACACGGCAGCGGGGTGAGCCGATCCACTTTCCGGTGACCGGCATTGAAGGCGGTTCGATCTCGATGCTCACCGTCGAGGTGGGCGGTTCGGCAAGCCAGCCGCGGGATTGACTGCGGTACACTGGCAAGCGTAGGATTCACTCCAACCATGAAGAAATCTGCCGTTCTGTCTATTTTTACGCTTGCCGGCCTCGTGATTGCCGCGACTGACCAGGCGAAAAAGGTCCAGTTGCCGGCTCCGTTCGCGACGCCATCGGCCAACAATCGCCCGCAGGTGGTGGATCGTCCCGATGGGGCGCGGCTGCAACTGCCCCAGGGATTCACGATCGAGGAGTACGCGAGCGGATTCCAGCGGCCGCGGCTGATGCTGGCGGGTCCATCGGGCGAGCTGCTGTTGTCGGAGACCGTGGCCAACGGAAGCATCCTGATCCTGCTCGACAAGGACAAAGACGGCAAACCCGAAGCGCGCAAGAAGCTGATCGAGAATCTCGACAGGCCTTTTGGAATGGCCTGGTGGAAGGACTACTTGTACGTAGCCGAGACCACGTCGCTGAAGCGGTACAAATACGACAAAGCGGCGATGACGGTGGGCCCGGGCGAAGAAGTTGTTTCCCTGAAGGGCATGGACAAGGGCCACTCGACGCGCGCGGTGCTGTTCGACGCCAAGGGCTCCAAGATGTACCTGACCGTAGGCTCGGGCTCGAACGTCGACGCCGGCGAACCCAAGGAACGCGCGGCGATTCTACGCTTCAACCCCGACGGCTCCGGCAAAGAGTACATCGCCGAAGGAACGCGCAACCCGGTGAGCATCCGCTGGTACCCGGGTTCGGAGCGTCTGTTTGCGACCGTGCAGGAGCGCGATGGATTAGGCGACGATCTGGTGCCGGATTACTTCACCGAGATCAAGAAGGGTGGATTCTACGGATGGCCCTATGCCTACATCGGCCCCAACGAAGATCCGAGGCGCAAGGGTGAGCAGCCCGCGCTGGTGAAAAAGACGCTCGTGCCCGATCTTCCGCTGCAGGCGCATTCGGCGGTGCTCGACGCGCTGTTTTACACCGGCAGCCAATTCCCGGCCAAGTACAAGAACGGCGCGTTTCTGGCGCTGCACGGCTCCTGGAACCGGTCCAAGCGTGTCGGCTATTCCGTGGTGTTCGTACCGTTCGAGAAGGGCAAGATCGCCGGCCAGCCCGAGGATTTCCTCACCGGCTGGATGCTGTCACCGGAACAGCGCGAAGTGTGGGGCCGCCCGGTGGGCTTCTTTCAAATGCCCGATGGCAGCCTGCTGGTCACCGACGACGGCGGGAATAAGATTTGGCGCATTTCCTACAAAAAATAGCGATTCTGGCGATGCTCGTTCCGGCCGCCTTCGGCCAGGACAAGCCTTTTTCGCACAAGTTTCACCTGGCGATGAAGCTCGAGTGCGTGGGGTGCCATGTGGCTGCGCCGGAGAGCAAGGCGGCTACCGACAACCTGCTGCCGGCGCAGACGGCGTGCGCGCGCTGTCATGACCGGGCGATGCCGGTGGGTGAGCCTCGCGCCCGGATCGTAACCAGGTTCAACCATCAGCGGCATGTCGGGCTCGGCAACGTAGGTCCGGTGATCGCGGCGGCGCTCAGGGCCAAGACGTACCATCATTCCTCAACGGGAGTTCCGCCGGACCCCGCCTTGGAAGCGGCGTTGGCGTCAGCCAGCGCCTGCGCGGCGTGCCACCGGGGCATCGAGCAATCCGAGCACGTCGATGGAACGAATTTTCCGGCGATGCCGGATTGCCTGGTGTGCCACCCGAAGATCGATGCTCCGTTTTCGTGCGAGAAGTGTCACGATGCCGGTTCGCATCTGAAGCCGGCGTCGCACGCGGTGGGCGATTTCATGGATCAGCATTCCACCGGACGCGCGGGGTTGAACAAGCTGTCGTGCGTAGTCTGCCACGGAAAAGGGTTCCGTTGCATGGGGTGCCACGGTTAGGTGGCGCGGCGTAGGGCCGCGCGGACGCTCACAGTCACCCTCACGGAAGCGGACGGGTTCGCCGACCTGGACGTCGACGTTCAGCGGTACGGACGGGTTCGCCCTCCTCCACATACTCAACCTTCTTATCGATAACTTTGTCGACGGCCGTGTGTGCGTGTTACCTGGCGTTTGTGAGGAGCGCGGGCCAGCGATGCCAAAACAGGTTCGGGCCTCCTGGGCGGCATGGGGTGTCATAGGAGCAAGGTCCGTCGGGGGCACTCGGCGGGACACGTCGTTCGAACTTCGAAGTATCGAGGAACCGAGGTAAAGTCGCCCGCCGCCGATCAGCCTGAACAGCACCCCTCGGCTGTTTTCAGAATCATCGAGAAGTTAGAGGTCCAAGATATCCCAGTCGGATCGATTCTTGCAAACAGCCGCCGCGTAGCCCAAATGGGCGATGACGCACCGCCCGACCACCTCCATACTCTCCTTATGTTGAAAACAAACCCAATCATCTTCCTCGCTCCCGCCGCTCTTCTCGGCGCCGGGCTTCTGTACGTCGGGTCTGTGCATGCGCAAGGCCCGGGGTTTCCGCCCGGTGTCGAAGTAATCCCTCTCGGCAACGGCACGACACAGGTCTTCCAGGCTCGCGTCGTGCTCCGTCCGAAAGCCGACCTGGGCTGGCACACCCACGACGGCATGGTCATCAACATACTCACCAAGGGAACGCTTACCATCCAGCACGCGAACGGCTGCATTACTGCCTATACCGCGCCCGCCGTCGTGTATGAAGAGCCCAAGACCGTCCACCGCGCCGTCAACAACCACCCCACTGAGAGCGCGGAAGGGTACTCCACTTTCCTGCTCCCGGCCGGCAGCCCTCCACTACTCCCGGCAGTCGCACCTCCCCCGCAGGCCTGCGGCTCGGGCGGCTCCAACTAAGGGAAGGGGCTCGCCGCCCCTTAGCCGCCGGGATGCAATGCCGCGCGGCGTCGCGAGACTAAACTCCCTCGCCGAAAACGGTCCCAACGCAGTGTTGCCCGGCGGTTGCTCTTCGTTATATAGTTTTCGGTGATTTCGGAGCACCAATGTATCAGGAATCCACTCTCATTGACCTGGTAAAACTGATCTACGACGCTGCGGCTGACTCTGCTCGATGGCCCGCGTTCCTCGGGCGGTATCAGGAAATCCTGGCCGCCCGAAACATCGCTCTCGGCTACACCTCTCCGGACCTGTCCCAATCGCTCTTCCTCGCCACCGGCGTCGACATGAGCGACATGGAGCGGTATCATCGCTACCCCTGCCCTTGGCTGGACCGCCTGCTGATGGCCAACTGGCGTGATGGCGGCGCCGACGCGAGCCATCACCTCATCAGCGATTCCGAGCTGCGGTCGACCGACTGTTTCAACGAGTTCCTGGGACCTCGCCAGTTCCACTACGGCATGGGCGCCGCCATTCCCGCCACCCAGGAGGGCCCTGCTGTTCTCGTCATCCTTCGCGAGAATCACAAAGGACCCTACAGCGACGAAGACCTGCACTTTCTCCGCACGCTCCTCCCCCACATGAGCAGTGCTTTTAACGCTACGTCAACTTGCCCACGTTGAGGCTGGACGCAAAGCCCTCGCCGGATTCCTTGACCGCCTCTCCACCGGGCTCACATCCTGCTCAGTGCCTCCGGCCGAATCCTCTTCGCGAACCGCGTTGCCAGCGGCATCGCGGCACTCAACGACGGCCTCCGCTTTTCGCGCGAAGGCCTCACGCCGCTCTTCCCTGGAGACCACCGCGCTCCGCCGCATCGCATATCCAGCCGCAGCGCGCACCGCCAACGGCAAGGGGCACGCGCCAGGTGGAGACCATACTGCTGTCTCGTCCTTCGATGCGCCGTTCGTTGGCGCTAACCATCCGCGCGAGAACCGCTCATGGCCGGACTCGCCGACTCTCCCGCAGTCGCCGTATTCGTCACCGACCCCGAATCGTCCACGGATGCCGACGCTGCCCTCTTGAGCCGCCTCTACGGCCTTACTCCGGCCGAGTCCCGTCTCGCAGGCGAACTCCTCGAAGGCCGTGACCTCCGCGCGGCCGCCGAAGAACTCGGTGTCAGCTACCACACCGCTCGTGCCCAATCGAAGAGCATCTTCGGCAAGACGGGCACACGCGGCCAGACCGATCTCCTCCGTCTCCTCCTCAAACTCCCTGCTGCACGCTGAGTACACGCGCGTAATCGTTGCGATGTCTCCGTCGGCGGCGCTTGCCCCCGTCGCCGCTCGATTGGTTTTGACTCCTCTTAGCAGGCAGCCCGCCGGCGTCGCCCAATTGGCCGATGGCGCCCGGCCCGATCCTCTCGCATACTCTCCTTCATGAAGAAAACAAACCACCTCTCGGACGGGTGCAAGGCCCCGGGCTCCCATGATTCGTCCCCTTCAAATCACAGTTCTGTTTTCGGGCGCTGGCGTTACGCGCAAGCACCGCCCGGGGAGCCTCCGGATGCCCCGGACCGGGCTCAGAAGTATCGGCGTACGTGAGCGCCGTAATCAATGATTCAACCAGCGTCATGACGGTATCCGGGAACCAGCCTCGAATGGAGCGCGCCCACCGCCACGATTAACGGCGTCGCGCTAGTGTAATGCGTCTGAAATAGTAGCTGTTATCGCCTCCGGGTCGTCCTTGATGATAGGAGGCGGTTCGATGCGTGTTGCCCAACTTATTGTTCTCGCTGATGATCAGCGGTAGTTGCTGGGAGGAAGAGTCTCGCGGGCGACGGACAGCGGCGCGAATCGTGGAAAGAGCACTGAATCGTGGTTCTGGCTGCCAAGGGGCTCCAAAACAAGGACATAGCCGAGCGAATGGGGCTGACCCCAGAGAAGGTTGCGCGCTGGCGTGGGCGGTATCTGGAGGGCGGATGGGAAGCGCTGACGCACGATGCACCGCGAACTGGCCGTCCGCGTCCGATCCCGGCGGCGAAGACGGCAAAGGTGGTGAAGATGGCCACCGAGGGGAAGCCGGACAATGCGACCCACTGAAACACTCGCACGATGGCGGCGGCGGTGGGCCGAGTGAGGCCACGATTCGCCGCATCTGGCAGGCGCACGGCTTGAAACCCCACCTGACTCGAACATTCAAAGTGAGCCGCGATCCGCAGTTCGCGGAAAGCTGGACGCGATTGTCGGAGTGTATCTCAACCTGCCCGAGCACGCTTTGGTGTTGTGTGCCGACGACAAGAGCCAGTTTGAGGCATTGGACGGCACTCAGCCCATCCTTCCCCTGAAGAAGGCCAGGTGCGGGACCATGACCCACGATTACAAACGAAACGGGACCGCAACCTGCCGTACTCAACACCATGGAAGGCACGGTGATTTCGATGTGTGAGGAACGGCGCCGGCATCAGGAGTGGCTCAAGTTCCTTGAGGTAATTGACAAAGTGACGCCACCGGAAAACAGGGCTCTGCGCAGGAATGTGAACGCCCATGTTGATCACGCCGCCTTCCGAAGAACGAGGAATTCGGTCTTGAGCGATGCCAGCCGCTGAACCTTCAGCAGGAGATAGCGAAGGTGCTTGTATCCCCGGCCGCGACGCATCAAGGCCTTGATGTTGCCGTTGACCGCCTCGACCACGCCGAACCGGACCGGAACGTGGCAATAGTTGAGGATTCCCTCCAGGTGGGGCAGCAACATCACCGCGAGTTTCCGGAACGGCTCCAGCCGCTGCCAGCGCAACTGATCGATCCACTGGCTGAGGTACCGGAGCGCAGCCCACTCGGAGTGATAGGACCACAGCCGGTCCAGGCTCTCCTTGAGCAGGTACGCCTTCATCATCCGGCAGTTCAGCCGGAATAGCTCATTGAGTAACTGGCGCTTCTTGCCGTCCAGGTTGACCCACCGGCTCAGCAGCAGCCACACTTCCCCTTGACCACTCGCGCATCTTGCCGCCCTTGCGATAAATTCGGCCCGCCGCACCTCGTCCACGGCTTGGGAAGCGTGCTGCATCACTGGAACTTGTCATACACGATCCGGCATTGCGGCGCCCAACTCAAGATACTCGCCGTGAAGGGTTCCCACATGTCCACGCGCCGCCACCAGGCGGCCCCGCTGTAGCGCTCATCTCCGTTCGGAAGAATTCGTCCAGAGTCTCCCGCTTCCGGTCAGCCCGGAACCACAGTGGCTCGCCGGTCTCCAGGTTGCTGACCACCGTGAGGAACTTCTGCGTCTTGCCCAGATAGATCTCGTCGACGCCGATCTGCCGCAGCACCGGCTTCCGCCGGCTCTTGGCCCATCGCTCCAGGTAGCGCTGATCGATCGCCCGCACCGTCGACGCCGCCAGTCCGAACTGGCGGGCCACCTGACGCGCCGCCGCCGACTCGCACGCCAGCCCCACTGCATCCTCGAAGTCCTTGCTGTAAGGCGCCTTGCTTGGCAGTTGCGGCACCACCTCGACTTTCAACCCGCACCGCGGACAGTCGACGCGGTAGAACTCCACCACCACGAACGTCTGATACTTCCGCCACCGAAGGTCGCGGACAGTCCGTTCGCGGACCTCGCCGATCTTGGCGCAGCGCCCCCCGCAACCCGTGCACGCGAACACCTTGTTGCCGCCCTTGCGGCGCACCCACAGCGTCAGCTTCCGTGCCTTCTCGTCGATTGCATGCCGGTACACACGGTACCCCGGCCAGTCCAGAATCCTGGAAAACTCTCGTTCGGTCAACCCCGCGAGTTTAGCTCACCCGTTCACATTCTCGCGCAGGGCCGGAAATACGTCAAGGCGGAGGAGCCTGTTCGTTCACCTTCCGGCGGCTACGAAACATTCTTCTACGAGCACGTGTGGGAAAATTAAGCGTCCAGAGGATGAGGAGACTAACTGCGTTCTCGATTGGAGCTTTCAAATGGTTCGGCTTTGGATAACGGTTGCACTGAGCGCGAGTCCCATCTGGGGACAATCCCCAGCCAGTTCGTACTTCCCCCCCGAAGCCTATCAACTGGATCCGGCAGAGAGCGGTGACCCCGACCGGACGATCCCGGGCATCCTTCTCGGCGCCGTTTATTCCGGAAAGCAACTGACGTTCAGTGACGTAGCGCGGATTGGGCTTCAGAAGTTCGTCTCCATGGCGTCGGCGCAGGGCATCGCGGAAGGTGGGATAACGAAGGCTCTGTTTGAAGGACGCTTCAATCCGGCAGTTGTTGATCTCAAGCTGGCGTTCTACGGGTTTGGCGACCGCCCTGACGATACGGAAATGAGGGCCGCGAACAGTTACAAAAGGAATGAGCTGAACGACGCCTTCAGGACGACTCAATGGAACAAGCGCTTCGGGAGCATTGGCAAGATCGGTAAAGTCAAAACCATCGTGAACGGCGTAGAGAAGGAGTTGGACGGGCGAGATCTGCTGCTTCGCTGGATGATGGCTATCCGCCAAATCGGGATGACTGGTCTTCGGGAAGATCCGGCCCTCACCTACGCAACGGCTATGGAATCGCTTAAGGGAGACCCGCAATCGAGAGATCGAATGTTGGAAGCCCTCATCGAGGCAACCGACCAAACGGTTAGCGCTTACGCCTATTTTGATCCTCCCGACCCGATGAATAGGATCAACTTCAATCTCCGGGCGGACTACGACAACATTCGACTGAACAAGTACCTACCGGCAGTAATGGGCGTTTCTTCCACCGTCGTGCCCGCCGCTCGATCACCGGTGGCGGAGGAGGCGCTCACACCCCCCGCCCCTCCCGTAGCCATTTCCAGCGATGCATACTTCGATCGTTATGCCCTGGAGGCTCCCATCGTGTTGACCGGTGAGTTGCGACAGATCCACTACTCCCCTAACAATCCCCTGTCGCTGAGCATCTCGTCTCCGCAATCAGGCCCCGGAGGCACGCTTTGGCGCGTTTCGGGAGACAAGCCCGCGGTGCTGGAGGAACGCGGCATTCGGGTTCGGGAGGTCTTTGCCATTGGGGACAAGGTCAGGGTGGAGGGGTTTCTTAAAAAGGATGGATCCCGCGAGATGAGCGGCAAGCGAATCACGCTGCCTGGCGGGAAGGTCTTGGAGCTGGTTGAAGGCCCTGCGGCTGCGGTCACATCCTGGACACCGCAGGCGGCTTTGCGCGGGAACCCTAGCCAAGGAAAAGCCATCTTCGAAAGATCCTGTAGCGCCTGCCACCATCTGAAGGTTGCCGGGCGGCGCGGCGGTGCCGTGGGAGGTCCGAGTCTCGCGGGACTGGCTCAGGGTCGCTTCGCTGACCAAAGAATAGCAACTACAGGCGCCTTGACCCGTGCTCTGGCGGACCATCTGATTCGCGATGAAACGGGTCAGGTAGTGGTGCGGGGGTTTGGAGATCTATTGTCAAGGCAGGAACAGGACAGCGTGCTGGCGTTCCTGGCCGCGGCCCTTCCCTCGCAACGGTCGTCCGGGCTCCCACCTGCCCCACAGAGTCGTTCTGTCGTTTCAAAGCCTACCGAGCCAGACAGGCAGCCCGTCATTCTCTCCCGCACGGAGCCTTCTTACACGAGGGCCACTCGGGAAGCCGGCATTGAGGGTTCAGTCGTCCTGTCCTTGACGGTTACTCGCAGCGGAACGGCGGAGGGTATTGCCGTAGTTCAGTCCCTTCACCCGGACCTCGACCAGCGTGCCATCGCGGCGCTAAGCAGTTGGCGGTTTTTGCCGGGAATCAAGGCAGGCAAGCCCGCGGCCTACAAAGCGAAAGTCCGGATCTCGTTCAATCTGGTCGATCGACGGTAGCTTCGTCAGCGAAGGGGAAGCCCCATCACGCGCCTCCGAAAACCGGCAAGTGCCCGTTCGAAAGAGACTTGCGCGAATCGATATTGCTCTTCGCGTTGACATCGGTGAAATGCTCGAAGGCGTGGAATTGCAACGAACCTTTCGAACTCAGGCTGCTGTCCAGCGAGTTTTTCCAGCGGCACTGCCAACCGTGTTTTGCGCAAACAAAGCCACCGCTGGCGAATTTTGCAGAAACGAACCCAACGCCGGCAGTTTGCGGGAACAAAGCCACCGTGCGCGTTTTCTCCGAAACGAACCCACCGATATCCGGTCACGGGCTCCTGGTCAAGCCAGGGATGGGATACCTCGCTCACCTGCGGACTACCAGTGCGTCAGAGACCCGTCCGGACGCACGAACACGTTCGCCCGCCCCGGCTCGGTCACCTCGCCGATCTGCTTCAGCAGCTTCATATCCGCCGTCACGCCCAACCCCGGCCGGTCATTCCGCAGCGCCTTGCCCTTTTCGAAATCGAGGCATTGCGGCAGATGCGCAATCGGGCGTCCGCCGTAGTTGTACTCCATGATCACCGGGCCCGGGAACGTCGAAAGACAGTTCACCAGCGCGGCCGTCGAAACCGGTCCCGTGAAATGCGGGATGATGCCCACCGCGTGCGTCTCGCAGATCGCCGCGATCTTCATCATCTCGGTGATCCCGCCCACGTTGGGCAGAGTGGCGCGGATGTAGTCGATATCGTGGTTTTCCACCAGCTTGTTGAAGTCCCACCGCTGGCCCCACTCCTCACCGTGGGTAAGCGGAACGGAAGTCATCTGGCGAAGTTTAGGCAGGTCCTGGTGGGCATGCTCGTCACGCACCGGATCTTCCACGAAGTAAGGCTCGTACTCCTCGATCAGGCGGCACGCACGGACTGAGTCGCTGTAGTCGAACCGCTGATGGAAGTCGATGCACCAGTCGCCGTTGGTGCCCACTCCTTCGCGCGCTTCCTTGCAGTCGGCGGCCACCTTCCGCACGCGCTCGTGCGTATTGAAGGCGTCGCCCACGCGCGTGTCGCCGGCGCCCATGCGAAAGGCGCGGTATCCGGCTTCCATCGTGGCGCGGGCGCGTTCGCGCAGGCTCAGCCGCTCATTGGCATTGGCCCCCGCCGGACGCGCCCCACCGGTGGCGTAGCACTCGCAATGATTGCGCACCGCTCCGCCCAACAGCTCATGCACGGCGAGATTCAGCACCTTGCCTTTGATGTCCCACAAGGCGAGGTCCAGCGCGCCCAGGGCATGGACTTTCTCGCGGCCTGGCGGATAGAACCACGCGATGTACATCTCCTGCCACAGCGCCTCGATGAGAAACGGGTTCTTGCCGATCAGCGTCCCCGCGCATTGTTCGAGCGTGTCCTTGGTGCCGCCCTCGCCGATGCCGGTGACGCCGATGTCGGTTTCCACCGTGCACAGCATCGTGCTCTGATTGAACGTTTGGTTCAGGTTCGGCGGCTGCCAGATCCGGATGCGCGTGATCTTCGCCTTCGGCAGCGACGCGTGGGCGATACCCGCGGCGAGGGTCGGCGCGGCGGCCAGGGTTCGGAGAAAGTTTCGGCGGTTCACCGCCGGTTTGCGAGTCACTACATTCTTGCAAGTCACAACAAGCATCATAAACCCGCGCGAGCTAGAATAAAGGTCGCTATGCGTAAAGTCGCCCTGTTCGCCTGCGATCTCATTGGCCTTCGCGGCCGACAAGCCTGAGAAAGGCTTCACGTCTCTGTTCAATGGCAAGGACCTCGACGGCTGGACCAAGGCCAAGGAGAACGAGGGAACGTTCTCGGTGAGAGACGGCGCCATCGTCGCCAACGGTCCCCGGTGCCACCTGTACTACACAGGCAAGGTGCATGGCCATAATTGGAAAAACTTCGAGCTCAAAGTCGACGTGATGACCGAGGCCAACTCCAACGGCGGCATTTACTTTCACACCGCCGCGCAGGAAACCAACTGGCCCGACAAGGGCTTCGAGGTTCAGGTCAACAACACCTTTGAACGCGATCCGCGCAAGACCGGCAGCCTCTACATGGTGCAGGACTACATGGACCGCGCCGCACAGGACAAGACCTGGTTCACCGAACATATCATCGTCCAGGGCAATCACGTAACCGTGCTCGTCGACGGCAAGAAGGTCGTCGATTGGACGCAGCCGGATGGCTGGACGGGTCCGAACAAGAACACCCCGGGCCGCGTTCTCTCCTCGGGCACCTTCGCGCTGCAGGGCCATGACCCCGGGTCCACTGTCTACTACAAAAACATCCGCGTGAAGGCGCTAAAGTAGGGCCCGTGCGACGGCGCGCACTGCTTTCGTTGCCGGCGGCGGCTGCCCTGGCGCAGGAGACGAAGTTCGGGATCCGGGTGCAGCCCGGCCCCATGGATACCATCCTGGCCAAGGACTACGCGCCTGAATCCTCACTCGTCGTCGAAGAACATCATCCCGCCAAGGCGCGCTTTCTCGCGATCGACGTCCATACGCATACTTCGATGAACAATATCCGGGCGGCGGCTGACGTCGACGCCTGGGTGAAAACCATGGACGAGGTCGGCGTCGATCGTTCCATCGTGTTCACCGGCGCGGTCGGTGCGGACTTCGACCGTCAGGTGGCTCTGTTCGCAAGCCACCCGAAGCGCTTCGCCCTCTACTGCGCCATCGACATGCAGCGGCAGGAAGAGCCCGGCTGGACGGACCGCGCGGTCGCCGAACTCGAACGTTGCCACGCCAAGGGCGCGCGCGGCGTCGGCGAGTTGACCGACAAAGGCTGGGGACTCCAGGCGAGTGAAAAAGGCGCTCTACCTCGCGCGCGGCGGTTCCATCTCGATCATGCCAAGCTCGCTCCGTTCTGGGAAAAATGCGGCCAACTGCGGTTGCCCGTGAACATCCACATCGCCGATCATCCGTCCTGTTGGAAACCGCTCGGCCCGAAGCAGGAACGCACGCCGGACTTCCAGCATTTCAACCTCTCCACCAAAGACGTGCCGTCCTATGAGGAACTGCTCGCCACGCGGGACCGCATGGTCGCCGCGCATCCCAAGACCACGTTTCTGTTTTGCCACCTGAGCAATCAGGCCAACGACACGGCCAGGCTCAGCGCGTTTCTGGACCGGTACCCCAACGCCTACCTCGACATCTCCGCCCGCGATTATGAGCTCGGCCGGCAGCCGCGCACCGCGCGCCGTTTCATCGAGCGCTACAGCAACCGCCTCCTCTGGGGCACCGACATGGGTAACGCCGCGGCAATGTATCGCGGCTGGTGGCGGCTGCTCGAAACCGAAGACGAATTCATCCCCGGACGCTTGTGGTGGCGATACTACGGGCTGGACCTCCCGGAAGCGGCGTTGAAGGCTCTCTATCGCGACAACGCGCTCCGGATTCTGAACTGGGCCTAAGTCTACCGGGTGTAACATTCTATTCGGCCGTAACATCCACCCGCCTGGCGTCGAACGTATAGAAGGCAGGACGGCATGGACGCATCCGGCCGCCAAGAGCACGAAACCAATCCGTATCCAAGGAGATTGAAGCATGAATCGAAGGAATTTCCATGTGGCGCTTGGCGCCGCGGTGGCGGGTCTGGCGGCCGGAGTGGCTTCCGCCCAGAGTAAGAAAGGCGCCACCAAAGGCGCCGCCGCCAAGCACGCCTGCAAGGGCATGAATGAGTGCAAGGGCCAGGGAGGTTGCAAGGCCGGCGACAATGGCTGCTCGGGCAAGAACTCCTGCAAGGGCAAGGGCGGTTGCGCCACCACGGCCAAGCATGACTGCGCCGGCAAGAACGAGTGCAAGGGCCTGGGCGGATGCAAGTCCGGTGACAACGGCTGCGCCGGCAAGAACTCCTGCAAGGGCAAGGGCGGCTGCTCGGTTCCGCGCAGTACGGCGCTGCGCCTGCGCCGCTCCCGCACTCGAGTGGCCTAGTATTTTCCCAGGGGCGGGCCCGGATCCGCCCGCCCCGTCGAAACGCTCGAAACCCAAGATGGCCAATCGCTGGAAACTCCCGGACCTCGGCTTCGGCATCGGACTCCGAACCGTCCACTTCTCGCACATTCTCTCGGAATGGCCGCGGATTGACTGGTTCGAGGTGCTCTCGGAGAACTTCATGGACACTGGCGGCCGTCCGATGCAGGTGCTGGACCAGGTGGCGGAGCGCTACCCGGTGGTTCTGCACGGCGTCTCCATGTCGATCGGCTCCACCGATCCCCTCGACTTCGACTATCTGAAGAAGCTAAAAGCTCTCGCCGAACGAACCAAAGCGCGCTGGGTGTCGGATCATCTCTGTTGGACCGGGGTGAGCGGCCTCAACATGCATGATTTGCTGCCGATGCCGTACACAGACGAATCGTTGCGCTATTCGATCGAGCGCGTTCGCGCGGTGTCGGATTTCCTCGAACGTCCGCTCGTGCTCGAGAACCCGTCCACCTACCTCGAGTTCCATGCCTCCAACTGGAACGAATGGGATTTCATCGCCACGCTCGCCGAAGAGGCCGACTGCGGTTTGCTCCTCGATGTCAACAACGTCTATGTCAGTGCCTTCAACCATGGCTTCGACGCGAATGCATACATTGACCGGATTCCCGCCGATCGCGTCGTCCAGATTCACTTGGCGGGGCACACCAACAAAGGGACCCACATCCTCGACACCCATAGCGACTACGTGATCGACGAGGTCTGGGCGCTCTATCGCCGCGCTCATCGCCGCTTCGGCGGCGTTGCCACGCTGCTCGAATGGGACGAAGCGATTCCCGAGTTCGATGTGGTTCACGCCGAAGCGCTCAAAGCGCGACAGTACCGCGAAGGCAAGGCCCATGCCGCGTGAACTGGCGGC